>NZ_CBDRLZ010000022.1:0-894 GCF_965345155.1 Microbacterium sp. bgisy203 | reverse complement strand
CTAGGGCGTGTTGATCAAGAGGTTCAGGCTCAGGATCGGCGAGTCTCGATGGTGTGACGCGTCAGGAGATCTCGGATGAGGTGTGGGCTGTTCTGGAGCCGCTGATGCCGGTGCCGGTCGGCAGGTCGCGGCCGTGGACGGATCATCGTCTCGCGGTCGAGGGCATGGCCTGGAAGTACCGCACGGGGGCGCCCTGGCGGGATGTGCCGGAGCGGTTCGGGAAGTGGAACTCGATCTACAAGCGGTTCGCGCGCTGGGCCGAGGACGGCACCTGGGAGAAGCTGCTCGCCGAGGTGCAGAAGCAGTCGGACGCGGCGGGCAAGCTCGACTGGGTGGTGTCGATCGACTCGACGATCGCGCGCGTGCACCAGCACGGCGCGACCCTCAGCCGCGACACAGGGGGCTGTGTCGAATCACAAGAATCCGCGGGAAGAGCCGCCTGATCACGGGATCGGCCGCTCCCGTGGCGGGTTGACGAGCAAGGTGCATCTCGTCTGCGACGGGCGTGGACGTCCGCTGAGCTGGGTGATCACCGGCGCGAACATCAACGACACCACGATGATGACCGCCACACTCGAGCAGATCCACGTCCCTCGAGCTGTCGGCCGTCCGAGGCGGCGCCCGGATCGGGTGCTCGCCGACAAGGGCTACCCGTCGAAGAAGAACAGGGCGTGGCTGCGGGAGCGGAAGATCGCCGCGACGATCCCGGAACGCGACGACCAGATCGCGCACCGCCGCAGGAAGCCTGGCCGGCCCATCGACTTCGGGGAAGCCCAGCAGGAGCGCTACAAGGGACGCAACGTCGTCGAGCGCTGCTTCAACAAACTCAAGCAATGGCGCGGCATCGCGATGCGCTCAGACAAGACAGCCCGCTCCTACCGCGCCGCGATAGCC
>NZ_CBDRLZ010000021.1:0-1298 GCF_965345155.1 Microbacterium sp. bgisy203 | reverse complement strand
ACAGTGATGATGGTGGTGGGAGCCCCGCAGCGGTCTTCCTGACTCAGCTACTGACTGACTGAGGGTCTTCAACGCGATCTGTCGGTTGATTCGCTGCGGGGCTGCCGTGCACTCACCGTGCGAGGGTCGTGACCTCATAGGAGCCTGTGCCAGCAGGCACCCATCACTGTCTTGTCCGCTCGCTCTCGGCGGTGCGTGCCGTTCATTCCGGTTGAGTGAGAGGAACGGCGATGACCACCATCGCACGAGAAGTTCAACAGGTCGAGGTCGCAGTCGGGGTCGACACGCACGGCGACACCCATACCGCCGCGGTGATCGACACCGCGGGGCGGTTGCTGGGGTGCGCCCAGTTCCCCGCGAACCCGAAGGGATACGCGTCGCTGCTGACCTGGGCGATGACGTTCGGGATGCTGCTCGTCGCGGCGGTCGAAGGCACCGGCGCCTACGGGGCGGGTCTTGCCCGCCACCTCCGTGGCGCCGGTATCGAGTTGCTGGAGATCGACCGGCCCGACCGCAAGGCCCGCCGGTTCGCGGGCAAGTCCGACCCGTTGGACGCGGAGGCAGCAGCGCGCGCGGGGCTGGCTGGGGCACGAACCGGCATCCCGAAAGACCGCACAGGGCAGGTCGAGGCGCTGCGGAACCTGCGGGTCGCGAGGCGCAGCGCCGTCGATCATCGCGCTGACTGCATGCGGCGGATCAAGACGCTGCTGGTCACCGCTCCCGACGAACTGCGAGAACGGTTGCGCCGACTAGCCGACCGGGATCTCCTGCACGCCTGCTCGGGGCTACGCCCCGACACCACACGGGTCGGTGAACCCGAACAGGCCGCGAAAGCCGCCCTGCGGTCTCTCGCACGCCGCCATGCCGCACTGACGGTCGAGATCGACGACCTCGACGAGTTGATCGAACCCCTCGTCACCGCGATCAACCCGGCACTGCTCGAACTCAACGGCGTCGGTCCAGACGTCGCCGGCCAGCTGTTGGTCACCGCGGGTGAGAACACCGACCGGCTCCACTCCGAAGCGGCGTTCGCGATGCTCTGCGGCGTCGCACCCATCCCCGCATCATCCGGGAAGACCCACCGGCACCGCCTCAACCGCGGCGGCGACCGGCAAGCCAACGCCGCCCTCTACCGCATCGTCCTCTGCCGACTCCGATGGGACCCCAGAACCCAGGCCTACATGCGACGACGCACCGAACAGGGCCTCTCCAAGAAGGACATCATCCGCTGCCTCAAACGCCTCATCGCCCGCGAGATCTACTACGTCCTCACCGCTTGACATCCATAGGAGCATCGC
>NZ_CBDRLZ010000020.1:0-1436 GCF_965345155.1 Microbacterium sp. bgisy203 | reverse complement strand
CGGGGTGAGTCCCATAGCGTGGTGTCACTTCCCGCGGGGGTCTCGTCGTCGAAGGGCCACCGTGGGATGACCAGTTGTTTCCGGCAAGAAGCAAAGCAGAGATCCCACGATGACCCACCACCAGTCTGCCCTGACGACCCTGATCGGCGAAGTCCTCGCCGATCCCGACCTCGCCCACTCGGACGTGTTCCGACGGATGCTGCAGGCCGGCCTGCAGGACCTGATCAACGCGGAAGCGACGGTGAAGATCGGCGCGGCGCCGCACGAGCGCACCCCGGAGCGGACCACACGTCGTAACGGCACCCGCCCGAAGACCCTCGCGACCCCGGCTGGGGAGGTCGACCTTCAGATTCCGAAGCTGCGCGAGGGATCGTTCTTCCCGTCGCTGCTTAGTCCGCGGCGCCGGGTCGACAAGGCACTCTACGCGGTGATCTGCCAGGCCTGGATCGACGGGGTCAGCACCCGCAAAGTCGATCAGCTTGTCCGGGCGCTGGGCAACGACACCGGCATCTCCCGGTCGACGGTGTCGCGGATCTGCGGGGAGATCGACGAGTCGGTGCAGGAGTTCCTGCACCGCCGGATCGATCACACCTGGTTCCCCTACCTGTTCCTGGACGCCACTTACCTCGACGTCCGCCACCGCGGCCGGGTCGTCTCCCAAGCCCTCGTCGTCGTGGCCACCGGCGTCTCCGGAGAGGGCCGGCGGGAGATCCTCGGGATGGCGCTCGGCGACGCGGAGAACACCGACTTCTGGACCGAGTTCCTCCGCTCCCTCCGGGACCGAGGACTGAAGGTCGCCACCGACGCCGATCCGTTCGGCGTCGCGCTGGTCACCTCCGATGCGCACGCCGGGCTGAAAGCCGCGGTGAAAGCGATCCTGCCCGGATCCGGATGGCAACGATGCCGGGTCCATTTCGCCCGCAACGTCACCCAGAAGATCGGATCCGCGCGTTCCAAGCCCGTCAATGCGCTGATCTCGACGATCTTCGCGCAGACCACGACCGAAGCCGTCACCGCGCAATACAAGGCCGTCACCGACAGCCTCCGCTCATCGTTCCCCGAGATCGCGGCCATGCTCGAGGCCGCAGAACCCGACCTCACCGCGTTCGCGCCACTGCCGCGCGAGCACTGGCAGAAGGTCTGGTCGAACAATCCGATCGAACGTCTCAACCGAGAGATCAAACGCCGCGCCGACGTCGTGCAGATCTTCCCCGACCAGGGCAGCGTCACCCGCCTCATCGGCGCCGTCCTGCAGGAGCAGCACGAGGAATGGTCCTACGGCGAACGCCGCTACTTCTCCGACATCTCCATGCGCAAACTCGTCCACACCCTCAACGAGCACACCGAACCCGCACGCCCCGAGCTCTACCTCACCGCCTGACCATCACCCACCACAGGAAACAACCGGAGTGACACCACACCACGGGACTTGACCG
>NZ_CBDRLZ010000019.1:0-1700 GCF_965345155.1 Microbacterium sp. bgisy203 | reverse complement strand
CGGCTCGCTCAACGACCGGGATGCGGAACCTTCTGGTCGTTGACCGAGCGCAGCGAGTGGAAGCGTCGGTGGCGTGGCGCGGCTCGCTCAACGACCGGGATGGCCGAGTCCGCCGGTCGTTGACCGAGCGCAGCGAGTGGAAGCGTCGGTGCGCGGCGTCGCGTTTCGACTCGCCGCTGCGCGGCTCGCTCAACGACCGAGGTGCGGCACCTTCCGGTCGTTGACCTGCGCGGCTCGCTCAACGACCGGGATGAGGAACCTTCCGGTCGATGACCGAGCGCAGCGAGTGGAAACGTCGGTGGCGTGGCCGGCGCGCTCAACGACCGGGGTGAGGAACCTTCCGGTCGTTGACCGAGCGCAGCGAGCAGAAACGGCTGTGGGCTGTGCGGTCGTTGCGGTAACGCTGATAATGCGCATTATGTCAGATTGTGTGTCGGCGAGCACACCCCCGGTGCGCTGTTGCTGCCTTGTCCTACTAGACATGTCACTCCTCTCATCGAACATGTCAATCTACGGATGCGGCGGTTTCCTAGATCTTCTGTCTCATCGAGCATGTCAATGAACCGCCGCAAGAGAAAGTCCAGATAAATCCGGTATTCAGCACTCTCAGGACCTCTGTCCTTCCTATTGCGTCGGGTGTTGCGCTTCGCGATACTGCTCTGACATGCGGCTGTGGTGAGACGAGGTGTTTCGAGTTGGAATCTCTGACGAATCTCCTCGCGGAGCCGCGCTTCGTGTGTCGACGCGATCGTGATCAAGCGACAAGCAATCTGAGTGCGAGTGAATTCTGCGCGCTGCAGCCTTCTTCCCTTCGTCCGCTGGCTCCCGTACCGGCGTGGGTGGGAAAGCAAGCGCGGGAGGGACTCTGGTGGTTCTCCGGTATCGAGCAGCACGTCACTTTCGCCTCGACGTGGGAGCGTGACGTTCTTGTGTTGCTCGACTATCTGGGTGATGTGGTCGACGCCGTGAGGGATCCTGTGATCATTCTGCCTTCACGCGGGAGCGAAAATCCTCCGCTTCGTCCTTGGTTGATGGTTCGTAGCACCGGTGGGGATCTCATTCTCGCTGTGCGGCGATCGGACCAAAGTCGCGCCACTGCCGTGGCGCGTACGTTCGGGCAGGCATCGCTTGACTTGGCCATTCCGACCTTGCCGCCCGATCGAGACATGCAGGTTCTCAGGTGGCTCGCTGGGTACCGCTTTACTCGTTTTCGACTTCCACCTGACGCCGAGCAAGTAGTGCGGGACGCATGTTCGATCGCGCGCACGCTCGCCTGGACGGTCGCCACTGTCGCTAGTGCGACGGGCTATGACCAGTCAATCGTGCGCGGCAATGTCTTCGCTCAGCTCTGGCTACGGACGATCGCGCTTGTCGACACAGGCAGGCGACTTTCGAACTCTTCGTTGGTATGCGCGTCATGAGTATTGCCGATGCGCGAGACGCATTCCCTGACTTGTCATCTGTTGCGGATCTTGCCCGCTGCTCCCCCGCTTTACGGGATGGGTCTGCCCCGAGTCTTGTTGACAGTCGGGGTTTGGGGTGATCAGGCCGCTTCTGCGTCCTTGTAGATCATCTCAAATTCGATGGGGGTGAGTTTGCCGAGGCCGCGTTGGCGGCGCCGGCGGTTGTACTTCGTCTCGATCCAGGTGACCATCGCGAGGCGGAGGTCGGCGCGGGTGTCCCAGCGCCTGGTGTTGAGC
>NZ_CBDRLZ010000018.1:0-2044 GCF_965345155.1 Microbacterium sp. bgisy203 | reverse complement strand
TGTCAACGTCGGCTGAATCCTGACCCCTTTTCGTCGTCTGAATCTTGACCCCCTGGGTTGTTGTTATCGGTCTCCGCCCGGGGTGGGCGGGGTCTTGAGGAGCTCGCGTCGAGCGCGGGTTCGGTAGGAGTCGCCGGCGAGGGTGAGGACCTCGGCGTGGTGGACGAGCCGGTCGATCATCGCGCTCGCGACGATGTCGTCGGCGAAGATCTCGCCCCATCGCCCGAACGGCATGTTGCTGGTCACGAGGATCGAGCCTTGTTCGTAGCGGGCGGCGATGAGCTGGAAGAACAGGTTCGCCGTGTCGGCGTCGAAGGGCAGGTAGCCGACCTCGTCGATGATCAGCAGTCGGTAGCGGCGGAGCCGTTTCAGTTCGTGCTCGAGGCGCCCCTCGCGGTGCGCGGCCTGCAGGCGGGATGCCCATCCGGTGGCGGTGTCGAACGCGACGGGGTAGCCCGCGTGGCAGGCCTTGATCCCGAGCCCGATGCCCAGATGGGTCTTCCCGACCCCGGGTGGGCCGAGCAGGATCACGTTCTCCGCCTTCGCGATCCAGGTCGTCGTCGCGAGGTGCGCGAGAACGTCGCGGCGCAGCGAGGGCTGGTGGTCGGTGTTGAAGTCCTCGAGGGTCTTCACGGCGGGGAAGTGCGCGCCGGCGATGCGGAGGCTGGTGCCGTTCGCTTCCCGGTCCGCGACCTGGCGTTGCAGCACCGCGGCGAGGTATTCCTCGTGTGACCAGCCTTCCCCGCGGGCGGTGATGGCGAGGTCTTCCCAGACCCGCCCGATCGTGGGCGCCTTGAGCGCGCGGGCGAGGTAGCCGAGGGTCGCGGCGGTATCGGTGGTGGCGCCCATCAGAGCACCTCCCCGGTGGTCTCATCGAACCGCACCCCGAACAGGGTGTCGTAGTCGCCCGGGTCGCGGAACATCACCCGCTGCTCCGGTGAGGCGAGGCCCGCGCGTTCCCGCTCGCGTTTCGCGACCGAGAACTGGCTGCGCAAGCCCTTCGCCGTCATCACGTGGGCAGGGTCGGTGACTACTGCGCTGGTCGCCCAGGACCGTTCGTGGTCGGCGACCGCGGTCCCGTCGCAGACCACGATCACCCGGGTCAGGGTCGCGGTGACATCCACGAGCCGGCCGATCACCCTGGGATCGACGGAGTAGTCGTTCCCATCGACGCGGACGTAGTAGTCTCTCCCCAGCCGGACCCGCGCCTGCAGCCCGGTGGCCGGCGGATGCGGCGGCAGCGCCGTCATCGCAGCCAGGTCTCTGTCGAGGACGTCGACGGGACGGCCGCCGAGGGAACGGACTGTCCGGGCGTTCGCTCGCGGCAACCAGTCCTGCAGTTGTGTGTTGAAGTCCGCCGGGGAGGCGAACTGACGGCCGGGCAGGAACGACGTCTCGAGGAAGCCGTTGTTGCGTTCGGTCATTCCCTTGAACTCCGGATCCCGAGGCGGCGCGAGCACCACCCGGGTCGCGAGGGTCCCCGCGAACGCGGCCGCGAGCTGGGTGACCTTCCCCTTCCCGCCGATCGCCGATTCCCGATCCCAGACGAGCGTCTTCGAGACCTTCCCGACCTGCGCGATCAGCTGCCACATGCCCGCGGTCAGATCTCCGCCCTGACGAGACGGGAGCATCACCGCGGCCAGGAACCTCGAGAACGTGAGCGTCATCACCAACACCGGCAACATCGCCGCCTGCCCGAACCCGACCGGGATCCGCGGCTCCGGGAACCACAAATCCATCTGCGCCGCCTCGCCCGGCTGATGCACGATCCGGTCCGCCGGGTCGACGCCGGCATACTCGGGCCGGATCTGCCGGATGCGGTCTTTGAGGATCGTGATCGAGTGCTCCCACCCGATCCGCTCCGCGATCACCGTCGCCGGCATCTTCGCGTCCACACGCAGCCACTTCCGGATCTCCGGCTCCACCGCGTCGACCAACGACCCGCGCGGCGGCCTCCGATACACCGGCGGCTCGTCCGACGCGAGCGCCGCCCGCACCGTGTTCCGCGCGACACCGAGCCTCCGGACGATCGCCTTGATCGGCA
>NZ_CBDRLZ010000017.1:0-8711 GCF_965345155.1 Microbacterium sp. bgisy203 | reverse complement strand
ACGGAACGGTCCGCGCGGTCGGACGGGTCAGAGCCCACAAGCCACACCGCTGTGACTCGGTCCGACCCGCGGATGTCGGCTGAAAGGGACCAGGCCTCACGAAAGTTCGCGCGCGCCCAGTCGATAGTCTCAACCAGGCTGGCGCCCTCCATCTCATACACTGCGACCGCGCCATCGCCATTCAGATGGCCCCACACGCGGAACACCGCGTCATGGATCTCCTCCGTGACATCCCGCTCATCAATCAAAGTTGCGCGCATGGGTTCAGGCTATGACGTCCAGAGCTGCTGAGCAGCCTTAGTGAGCTCTAGACAAGTCCTATTGCACCTGATCAGATGAGCGTTCTCGGTTTGACGAGCCGTCAGAATCTCACGTCGACCGGTGGATACAGGCTTAGCGTCAAGCCCGATGCGTCGCGTTTCCTGCGGGCAGTGCTCCCTGCTCTCGCGGCGTGCGGTTTCCAATCCGTCGGATGACGGCCTTGGCACCTTCCATCACCACGAAAACGCCGACGGCCAGGCCAGCTGTCAGTGCCCAACTGTGGAAACCGATGGGGGTTGAGTCGAACCAGTCGTTCATGAACGGCGCGTAGGTGAACATGATCTGCAGAGCCATCAGCAGGCCGGCCGAGATCCACAGGTTGCGGTTCCCGGTAAGTACCCGGACAGTGAACGCGGAACCGTTGAGCAGACGGCAGTTCAAAAGGAAAGCGAGCTGGCCGAGGGCGAGCATCAGGACTGCGGACGTCTGCGCCACGGCGTAATCGCCGGTGCGGTCGCGCTCGAGAAGGTAAACGACGAAGGTCGCGACGCCGATGACGACCGAGGCGGTGAGGACGACGGCGATCGCCCGCGACGACAGGACCTGCTCCGTCGCTGAGCGCGGCATGCGCCGCATGATGCCTGGCTCTGCGGGCTCTCTCGCCAAGGTCAACGACAACGTGAGCGCGGTGACCAAGTTGATCCAAAGGATTTGCACCGGGGAAAGCGGCAGAGCAATCCCCGCCAGGACCGCAGCGATGATCACAAGGGCCTGCGCGCCGTTGGTTGGCAACAGGAAGACTACGGACTTGCGGATGTTGTCATAGATCCGCCGGCCTTCCTCGACAGCGCGTTCGATAGTCGCGAAGTTGTCGTCGGCGAGAACGATGTCCGCCGCTTCCTTGGTCGCTTCGGTTCCCTTGATGCCCATGGCCACGCCAACGTCCGCGAGCGTGATCGAAGGGGCGTCGTTGACGCCGTCGCCGGTCATGGCGACGACCTCGCCGTGAGACTGCAGGGCGCGCACGATCCGCAGCTTGTGCTCCGGGGAGGTACGAGCGTAAACGTCCACGTCACGTACGACCCGGCGGAGTTCGTCGTCGTCCATCGCTTGGAGGTCGGCGCCGGTCAGGGCGAGAACTTCGCCCTCCGCTGGGGCGATGCCCAGCTCACGGGCGATCGCCGTCGCAGTCCCGCGGTGGTCGCCGGTGATCATCTTCACGCGGATACCTGCAGCGTGGGCCTCGGCGATCGCCGCAGTTGCCTCGGGGCGTGGTGGGTCGACGATGCCGATGATGCCGAGGAAAGTCAGGCCGCCATCGAGGTCGCCCAGCACGATATTGTCGACACCGTCGGCCGGGCGTGTGGCTGCGGCCAGCACGCGCAGTCCTTTGGCCGAGAGTGCGTCGATCCGCTCCTCCCACGCCGCCCGGTTGAGCGGTGCGGTGCCGCCGTCGGCAGAGCGCTCGGTGTCGGCTCGGTCGAGAAGGCGGTCCGGGGCGCCGACCACGTGGACGAATCGGGTCACGCCGTCGGGGGTTGAGCCGGTCGGGAGCTCGTCGAGGGTGGCTGCGAACTTGTGGGTTGACTCGAACGGCACCGCGCCGACGCGGGTCACGGCGCCGGTGGCTGCGCCGGCTTTCGCCGCCAGGACGTCGAGGGCTCCCTCGGTCGGCACGCCGACAACCCGCCAGCGGTCTTCCGTCTGTTCGACATGGGCGTCGTTGGTGAGACCGGCGGCCAGCACGAGATCGGAGAGGTCGGGGTGGACGGCGAGGTCGGCGGTCTGGCCGTCGGAGTTGACGACCCGACCCACGGGGTCATAGCCGGTGCCCTCGACTGTGTATGTGCTTACTGCCGTGACGACCGTCCGGGCGGTCATCTCGTTCTGAGTGAGCGTCCCAGTCTTGTCAGAGCAGATGGTCGTCGTGGAGCCGAGGGTCTCAACCGCCTCCATCTTGCGTGTGATTGCGTGGCGTTTAGCCATCTGCTGCACGCCGAGCGCTAGCGTGATCGTCACCAGGGCGGGCAGTCCCTCTGGCACCGCAGCCACGGCGAACCCGATGGCCGCCGAGATGAGCTCATCAACATCCAGGCCGTGCACGAACCAGCCGATGAGCAACATGACAACGGCGAGCACGCCGATGAGGATCGACAGCTGCTTACCCAGGTGGGCGAGCTGTCGGGCGAGCGGGGTGTCCATCTGGTCCTGCTCGGACACGAGCACCGAGATACGGCCGATCTCAGTGTCCCGCCCCGTAGCCACCACCACGCCCTCGCCGTTGCCCGCCGTGACGATCGTCCCTGAGAAGAGCATCGACGTTCGGTCCCCGATGCCCGCATCCGCAGCCACGATCTCATCGCTCTTGTCGGCGGCCACCGACTCGCCTGTCAACGCAGACTCGTCGACCTGCAGCCGCCCGGAGGTTAACAGCCGGACGTCCGCCGGCACCCGGTCGCCGCTACGAACGCGGACGACGTCACCGACGACGATGGTCGCGGAGTCGACCACTCCCCAGGTCCCGTCGCGCCGTACCTGCGCGCTCAACGACTGCATCTTGCGCAATCCCGCGAGCGCCGACGCCGCACGACCTTCCTGGATGAAGCCGATCAGCCCAGTAGCCACGATCACAACAGCGATCACGGTGAAGTCGACCCAGTCACCCCTAATCGCCTTCAGCACGGCCGCCACGATGAGGATGTAGATCAAAACGTCAGCGTAGTGGGCCAGCAGACGCTTGAAGACGGACGGCTCGGGCGGAGTCGGCAATTCGTTGCGACCGTCGCGCGCGAGACGGGATTCGGACTCGCCTTCCGTCAGGCCTTCTGGCCCGCTAGCGACAGCGCGCAACACCTCCCCCCCAGTGATGGCCCAGGACGCTGCGGGCGCCTCGGCGCGGGAGCGGTCGGTCTCAGGAATACTCATCTGGCGTGCTCCTTGGCAGGGTGCGGTTACGCATGATCACCCGTCCAGCGCACGCTGCGCTACCGCAGTGAGCGAGCGACTGCACTGCTGTCGGCCTCCAGCTCATTTTTGCTTTGTGACCTGTGCGCCGCCGACGCGATTGCAGTCCTCTGATTGTAGACACCCGTTTCGATAATCACAATGCGTCCGTCAGAGGCAATTCGGTGCGCCACGCAAAGAAGCGTGCTGGAGTGCAACGAGGTCGTCGCCAGCGCTCTGAATCCGGCGTTGCGGGCTTCCCGAGTGCATACGCACTTCGATCCGGTCTCGCGCGCCGCCAGCTCGGAACGCCGTCATCCTTGCGCGAGGTTGAGAAGTGAAGTCGCTGAACCCGTCGGTGGGCGGCGTCACTTTTTTGGCGGGTGAAACCGTGACGGGGTGCACTCCTCGGCGGGCGCGTGGTGTCGGTCAGAAGGGGAGGACGAGGGGCACCATGAACACGCTGACGAGGAGGACGACGATGGTGAAGGGTGCTCCGACTTTGAAGAAGTCGAGAAAGCTGTAGCGGCCGGGTTCGACCACGAGGGTGTTCACCGGCGAAGACACGGGTGTCATGAACGCGGCGGAAGCCGCCAGAGCGACAACCATCGCGAACGGATAGGGCGAGACCCCCAGCTGTGTTGCGATGCCGATCGCAATCGGACCCATCAGCACGGCCGTCGCAGTGTTCGACACGAAGAGCCCGATGACGGCGGTCAGCACGAAGACGCCGCCAAGCAGGATCGTCGGGTTCGCGTCGCCGAGCTCGCCGAGCAGGCCATCGACGACGAGGTCCACGCCGCCGGTGCGCTGAAGGGCGAGCGCGAACGGCAGCATTCCGACGATGAGCAGGATCGTCGGCCAGTGGATCGATCGGTAGGCGCTGGGCATGTTGACACAGCGGAAGAGCCCCATCAGCAGGCACGCGATGAGCGCGGCGATCACGTTGGGGACGATGCCTGTCATCATCAGCGCAACCATCACGAGCACCGCGCCGATCGCAAAGGGGGCCTGGTTGGCGGCGGGGGCCACTTCCTTCACTTCGGCCGGGAGGTCGAGCATGATGAAATCCTGGCGCTGCGCCTGGAGCCGGTGGATGGAATCCCAGCCGCCGGCGACGAGCAGTGTGTCGCCGGCGGCGAGGCGGATCACGGGGAATGCCGGCCCGGCGGCCTCGCGCCGATGACGGACGCCAAGCACGACGAGATCGTGCTTCTCCCGGAACCGGATGCTCCGCACGCTGAGGCCGCGCGCGGACGAGTCTGGCGCGATCATGACCTCGGCCATACCCACCTGACGTGAGTACGATTCGAAGAAGTCGGGTGTCAATGCCAGCTCTTCGAGCCGGAGACGACGTCTCTCCGCGCTGGGCACCTCCAGGTCCACCACCACGATGTCGCCCTCCGTGAGGATCGTGTCGTCGTCGGAGGTGCGTACGGTCTTACGCCAAAGGCGGGTGCGCTCGAGCACCAGGACGCCGACCATCGCACCACCGCCGAACTCGGCATCCGCCAGTCGTTGGCCGATCAGCGGCGACCCCGCATTGATTCGATAGCGGTGCGTACGGGCGTCCACACCGTAGTCGAGGATCAGGCTCCCGAAGGAGGTGCGCGAACCGGCATCCGCGATCGCCTCCGCGCCGAGGAACCGACGAGCGACCAGCATGTAGCCGATGCCCAGGGCGAGGATGACAAGCCCGAACGGGGTGGGGGCGAAGAAGCCGAAACCGCTCAGACCGTGCCGCCGCAGCTCAGCGTCGATCACTAGGTTCGGCGTCGTGGCGATCAGCGTAAGCATGCCACTGATGAGACCGGCGAAGCTGATCGGCATCAACAGCTGCCTGACCGAGATGCCCGTTCGGGATGCCACGCTCAACGCGACCGGAATGAAGATCGCGACGACGCCCGTCGAGCTCATCACCGCGCCGAGCAGCGCGACGCAGAGCATGAGCAGCACGATCACCCGCGTCGCACTCGCACCCGCCGTACGCGCCAGCCAATCCCCGAGCCGGTACGTGACCCCCGTGCGGGAGAGCCCCTCACCCACGACAAAGAGCGCGGCGATCAGCACGACGTTCGGATCGGCGAAACCCGCGAGAGTCTCCGGGACGGAGAGAATGCCGGTCAACGGCAGCGCGACGATCATCAATAGCGCAACCACATCCATGCGCGGCCGGCCGATCGCGAACATCACGATCGCCGCGATCAGAAGTGCGAGGACCACCGCCAGCTCCAGGTTCACGCCGTCCTCCCTCCCTCAGGAGACTCCTGAAGCGTACCAACCTTCGGCTGGCGATGATGATTCGGCTACCGTGCCAACGCCGCCGCACGGGTGATGGACATCCTGGCGCTGTAAGACGTCGCCGAACTCCTGCTGAAGCCGCTGTTCGGATCCCTGTCGGATCGGATCGGGGCCAAACCCGTGATCGTCGGCGGTCTCCTCGCGTTTGCGGGACTGTCGCCGTTCGGGCTTGGCGCTGACAACACCATCATGCTGGCGGTTGCACGACTGGGGGCAGGGCGCCGCCACCGCAGCGTTCTCGCCAGCGTCGTCTGCCACGGTTGCCCGCCTGGCCGGCGCTGGTCGCACGGGGCGCTACTTCGGTCGCTATGGGTCGTGGAAGAGCCTCGGCTACACGCTCGGACCATTGCTCGCTGGGCGACTCCCCAGCACCAAGGCCGATTAGCCGGATAAAGTTACGATAACGCCCTCGCCGAGACCGTCGTGGGACTCTACAAGACCGAGTGCGTGAAGATCGACGGCCCGTTCCGGACCGCGGACGAACTCGAGCTCGCCACGCTCTCCTGGGTGCACTGGTTCAACGAGAACCGGCTGCACTCATCGATCGGATACCTCACACCGATCGAGAAGGAGAACGAGTACTACCGTGAGATCAACCCCCAGCGTCAGCCGGCGCTGGGAGAACTCGCCCTCCACTAAACCCGGGGCGATTCGCTCTTTAAAGCCGAGCTCGTCCGCCACCGCGGACCCTGGCGATCGATCGATGACCTTGAGTTCGCGGTCGCTGAATACATCGACTGGTTCAACCATCGCCGGCTGCACTCCGCGATCGGGATGATCCCTCCGGTCGAGGCTGAGCAGCACCACGACGATTCACACCAAGCACCCGTCGCGGACAGCGAACGGGTCACCGCGAGCCTCCGATGAACCCGGGGCGCAACATTCCCCATCGGCGCGTTACAGCGAGCCGGCCCCTGCAATCCTGTTGAGGGATAGTTTCTCGCCCGCGCGACCAACGATGGACCGGGAGGTCCGTGGGCGACCTAATCCGCGCGCTGCTACACATCCACTAGGCACGCCTGTTCCCGCTCGGCTAAGCGGATGCCGGGGCGCGGTTAGTGTACGAGTGCTTTGAGAGCGATCAGGGCGAGTCCCATGCCTGCCGTTGCGGCGGCGGTGACCACCTTCACCAGGACGGGGTCGTTGCGTTGCCGGGCCGCCCACCATCCCAGTATGGCGAGGGTGACGACGCCTCCCCACAAGGAAACGTCTACTGCGGCGTCTACCGATAGTCCGAGGAGCGCGCCCGTGGTCAGGCAGGCGACCGGGACGATGAGTGCCCACAGGAGTCCGGCGGAGCGTTGGAGGCCTTCGCGGACCGCTTCTCGCCAGCTCATTGCACGGTTGCCGACGATCTCGGCGTAGACGTGTGCACCCCAGAACACCAGGACGGTGCCGATGATGCGCGCGATCAAAACCGGCAGTCCCGGGTTGTAGAGAGAGAACGCGGAGATCAGCCCCGCGGTCAGAACGGTGCCGTATACGGCCTCCGCGTTCATGGCCCTCGACACCCACGGGTAGCGCCGCAACCCGGCGTCGAGGTCGAACCCCGAACCCTTCACCCGCCACCACCAATTCGTCTTGCTGCTCGACGAGCAGCCTGAAGACAGCGTAGTCCTGCCAGAACACCGCTGAAGCGTCCCAGGCTCGCCGCTCTTTGGCCGTGGTTCCGGGGCCCTCTGGCGGGAGCCGACTTGACGTGAAGCATACTTCTCCTGTTTGATGGGGCGAGAAGGGGAGTAATCCTCGCTCCGCATCGCCAATACGTTCCCGCAGGGGATCCGGTGCGCAGAGCCCGACAGGGCCGATGAGACCTTCACGAATCTTCGTGGAGGTCTTTGACATGTCAGTGCCGTTGTGGGCGTGGTTCGCCGTCCTGGGGGTGATCCTGGTGATGCTCGCCGTCGACCTGGTCGCACACCGCAAAGCCCATGTGATCGGCGTGCGGGAAGCCGCCGCGTGGTCGATCGTGTGGATCGTGCTGGGCGTGAGCTTCGGTGTGCTCGTGTGGTCGCTGTGGGGCGCGGAATTCGGGCAGCAGTACTTCGCCGGCTACCTGATCGAGAAATCCCTCGCGGTGGACAACGTGTTCGTCTGGGCGATCATCTTCGCCGCGTTCGCCGTGCCCCGCGAGTACCAGCACCGGGTACTGTTCCTCGGCGTCCTGGGCGCCCTGATCTTCCGCGGCATCTTCATCGCCGCCGGCGCCGCACTGATCGAGAACTTCTCCTGGATCCTGTACGTGTTCGCCGCGTTCCTGATCTACACCGGATGGCGGATGTTCCGCTCCCGCAACGACCACATTCACCCCGAGAAATCCAAGATCCTCAAGGCCTTCCGCCGGTTCGTGCCGATGACCGATGCCTACCACGGACAGAAGTTCCTTATCCGCAAAGCCGGAATCGTGGTGGCGACGCCGCTCTTGGCGGTGCTAGTCCTGGTGGAGATCACCGACATCATCTTCGCCGTCGACTCCATCCCCGCGATCTTCGCCGTCACCTCCGAACCGTTCCTGGTGTTCACCGCCAACGCGTTCGCCATCCTGGGGCTGAGGGCCATGTACTTCCTCCTCGCAGACCTCATCCACCGGTTCATCTACCTCAAGGTCGGACTCGCGTTCGTCCTGATCTGGGTGGGCATCAAGATGCTCCTCCTGGACGTCCTCTACATCCCCACCACCATCAGCCTCGCCGTGGTGGCCACCATCATCACCGTCTCGATCGTCGCCAGCCTCCGCGCCACCCGCGGCCAAGGAAGGCGCGCGGTGGAAACCGAAGCGGCCGGGGCGTTCCGCCTCGCCACCGACGAGGAACTCGCCGCCGCGGAGCCGGTCTTCCGCCGCCGGGGCAGAGTGCGCGCAGATGGGAAGGTGAGTTCCGATGACTGACCGTGACCCCTCGGCGGCCCTGGCCCCCGATTCCCAGCCGGTGAGGAGGGGCCGCCGAGGTTCGACGGTGGCAGTGGTTGTGTTGCCGCTGCTCGCGGTGACCGGGAGCCTCGTAGTCGCGTGGACTGTCGGTGTCGGCGACCGCTGCGGCGGACCTCTGCCGGGGTGCGGGAGCCTGCGCAACGCAGGAGACAATCCGGTTACCTTGCGTGAGGTCACCGATCAATCAGTGACCGAAGTTGTCGTCGCGGCGGGGCAGCGGGTCTTGCTAGGCCGTGTGGATTAAGTCGGTCTTGATCCAGATCAGCGTGGCGGCGAG
>NZ_CBDRLZ010000016.1:0-8883 GCF_965345155.1 Microbacterium sp. bgisy203 | reverse complement strand
TAGCAGCGGGCGTCCGTGCTGCAAGCCGCACAGGGTGCATCGCCCATCACCGGCGAAGAGCGCCAAAATACGGTCGGCGCTCCCTCCCCCAGGCACTTGCCGTTCGCCCGGTGGCGCTGAGGGAGCCCTCGCCCGACCGAGTCGCGCGCGGGCTTCGTCAATTCTGTGGGCCAACCCTGCGACGACCCCTCATCGCGCTTGTGCCCGCTCGTGACCAGCCGTGTCAGGGGTTCTGCGCGCACGCGGAGGCTTAGCGAACAGGCGAAGACTCGCCCACCACGGACCGCTTGCGGGCCCTGCGCGATTAGGGATCCCGCGTACCGGGTGCGCTTCTGAGCTATCTCGTTAGGATCGCGCGCGTGCTTACCCCGGGGTCGAGGTCCAGCCGGCGCAGGAGTTGGGCGTTGAGGGCGACGACGAGGGTGGACAGGGACATAAGGATCGCGCCGACTGCCATCGGCAGCACGAATCCGATGGGGGCGAGGATGCCGGCGGCGAGCGGTACAGAGATCAGGTTGTAGCCTGCGGCCCACCAGAGGTTCTGCTTCATCTTGCGGTAGCTGGCGCGGGACAGTTCGATCACGGACAGCACGGAGCGCGGGTCGGAGCTGGCGAGGATCACGCCGGCTGAGGCGATCGCGACGTCCGTGCCGGCACCGATAGCGATGCCGACGTCGGCGGTTGCGAGGGCGGGGGCGTCGTTGACGCCGTCGCCGATCATGGCGACTTTCTTCCCCTCGGCCTGGAGCGCACCGATCTTGGCGGCCTTGTCTTCCGGGCGCACCCCGGCGAAGACGCGGTCGATGCCCAGGTCGGTGCTGACCGCGTGGGCAACGGCCTCGGCGTCGCCCGTGATCATTACGACCTCGACGCCGAGCTTGTGGAGCGCGTCGACGGCCTCGCGGGATTCCGGACGGATTTCGTCGGCGAGTTCGAGTCCGCCGATCACGGCGCCGTCTTGGACGACGTGCAGGATGATTGCGCCGTCTGCGCGCCAGGATGCCGCTTCATCGACTTCCGATGCGCCGAGCTCCTCGAGCAGGCGGGGACCGCCGACACGGATCTCGTGACCGTCCAGGGTGGCGGTCACGCCGACCGCCGGGGAGGACGTGAATCCGGTGACGTTCTCGATCTGGAGGCCACGGTGTTGCGCGGCACGGACGATGGCTTTGGCGAGTGGGTGCTCGCTGTCGGCTTCTGCCGCGGCGGCGATCGCGAGCACCGTGTCGGCGTCGTGACCGCCGGCGGGGGCGATGGCGGTGACGACGGGTTCACCCTTGGTGAGGGTTCCGGTCTTGTCGAACAGGACGGCGTCGATGGTGCGCATCTGTTCGAGCGCGAGACGGTCTTTGATCAGCACCCCGCCGCGGGCGGCGCGTTCGGTCGCGATGGACACCACGAGCGGGATCGCCAGTCCGAGCGCGTGCGGGCAGGCGATGACGAGGACGGTGATGGTGCGGATGACGGCGTCGTCCGGGCTGCCCACGAGGGTCCAGACGACGGCGGTGACCGCGGCGGCGCCGAGGGCGAACCAGAACAGCCAGCCGGCGGCGCGGTCGGCGATGCGCTGGGCGCGGGAGGTGGAGTTCTGCGCGTCGGTGACGAGTCGTTGGATGCCGGCGAGGGTGGTCTGGTCTCCGGTCGCGGTGACCTGGACGCGCAGGCCGGAGTCGGTCGCGACGGTCCCCGCGGTGACGGTGTCGCCGGTGCTGCGGGAGACGGGGCGTGATTCGCCGGTGACCATGGACTCGTCCATGTCCGCCCGCCCGTCGACGATCCGGCCGTCGGCGGGGACGCTGCCGCCGGGACGGACCACGACCACATCGCCGACACGGAGGTCTGCGGGGGAAACCGTCACGATCTGGTCGCCGTCGACGCGCTCGGCCTCGTCAGGCAGAAGCGCGGCGAGTGAATCCAGGGCTGATGTGGTCTGGGCGAGGGAGCGCATCTCGATCCAGTGGCCGAGGAGCATGATCACGATCAGCAGCGCGAGCTCCCACCAGAACTCGAGTTCATGGTGCAGCAGGCCCAGACTGGCGCCCCAGGATGCGAGAAACGCGACGGTGATCGCCGCGCCGACGAGCAGCATCATCCCGGGCGTGCGTGCCCGCAGTTCGCTGACCGCGCCGGACAGGAACGGCCAGCCGCCCCAGAAATACATGACAGTACCGACCAGCGGAGCGATCAGGTTGATGCCGGGGGCGTCGGGCAGCGAGTACCCGAAGAGCATGGCGAACATGCTCGAGAACGCGACCACCGGCACCGCGAGGATCAGGTTGATCCAGAACAACTGCCGGAACCGTGCCACATGATCGGCCCCGTGCCCGGCATGCCCACCGGGGTGATCATGCTCGCCGTGAGGGTCGTGCCCGGCCGGGTGGTCCATGCCGTTCACGTGGTGGCCACCGTGCTCAGCGACGTGAGAGCCGACCGGCGCCTCGCGTGTTCCCCGTGATGGGTCGTGGTGGTGTGCGTGCGGATCGGTCATGACGAGCCTCCTCGCTGGTCTGTGGTCGGATGATTCCGGCGTCAGGCGGGGTGCCCTTCCTCGGATTGCCGACATGTCATCCATCAACCGGGATACCCCCCTCGGGTATTCCGAGGGGTCTCGCGTTCGACAGGGCGAGACCCTCGGAATGATTCCTCAGTTCTGGGTGAGCAGGTTCTCCATCGTGGCGATCTCGGTAGTCTGCGTGTCCAGGATCGCTTGTGCGAGCGCGATCACCTCCTCGTTTGCTCCCTGGTCGAGTTCGGTCTGCGCCATCTCGATCGCGCCCTCGTGGTGCACGATCATCTGCTCCAGGAACAACCGCGCCGCCTCCGCGCCGTCGGCGGCTTCCAGCGCAGCCATGTCGCCATCCGACATCATCCCGTCGCCGTGCCCCATCCCGCTCATGTCGCCGCTAGCGCTCATTCCCCAACTGGTGAGCCAGGACTGCATGAGCTCGATCTCGGGGCCTTGCGCGTCCTTGATCTGTTGCGCCAGGTCTCGCACCTGCTCGTCTATGCCGTGCTTGCCGAGGATCGTGTCGCTCATCTCCACCGCCTGCTCGTGGTGGGGAATCATCATCATCACGAACATCTCGTCCGCCGCGTTGACCTGGGCAGACGGCGACGTGGACGACATCCCGCCCTGATCCATCCCCGGCATCGATCCGCCGCCGACATAGGCGCACCCTGCCAGCGACACCGCTACCGTGAGCGGCACGACGGCCAATACCGTCCATCGGAACTTCTTCACAACCATTGGCCCTTCTCCATCAATCGGTGAACTTCGCCCGCGTGCGGGCATGACTCAGTCCCGGCCACAGGGCCGGGACGGTCGGTTCACGTTCGGCTGATGGACAGGTCCAGCAATGACGGCGGACGGGGCAGCACCGACAACAGCACCCCGACCACACGCGCCAGCGGGCCCGGCCCGCGGCTTCGGCCGCGGATGACCCCGGGTCCGGAGCGCGCCGCCCACAGCACCACCGCCAGCAGACCTAGCACGCACGCCGCCATCAACGCGTCATGCGCCCCACCGGGCACGCAGTCCGCACAGGTGGTTTCGGCGACGGAGTCGGTGTCGCCCGATGACCCGTGGCCGTGCTCGGCGTCGATGCTCGCCATGGCCGCCATCGGCGCGTCAGAGTGCCCGGTCATGAGCGTGTGCATGCCCAGCAGCCCCACCATCACCAGCGCCGCGAGCAACACCGACAGCATCCACCGCCACAGTATCGGCGGATGCAAACGAGTTCGGGTCGTGTCCAGGGCCACAGGTCTCCTTGGTTCGCAGAGTACCCCACCGGGGTATTCACCCCACCCCACCGCCCGCTGGTTTTTCCTGTCAGAAGGCTGGGTAGCGACACGCGATTGCCGTGACATCCTGAGGGAGTCATGCCCTCATCCGGGACCACCAGCCCTCGCCGCCACGCACGGCGGCGCGGCATGTGCGCGGTCATCGGGCTGGTCCTCGTCGCTCTCCTCGCCCTGCATGTTTCTCCCGCGACGGCCGCGGATGCCGCGCCCGCGATGTCGACGCAGAGCGAGAGCACCCACTCCCCGGATCTCTCGGACTGCGCGGGGTGCGCGGTGTGCCCGGATGGAAACGGCAGCCCGCACGCCGCGATGGGCGTGCACTGCGGGATGACGTTGCAGCCACCCACCGTGCATGCGGGCGTGGTGCCGACGCGAGCCTGGTTCCGCGCGCTGTCTCCCGGCGCACGACAGCCGTCGCCCGCCGAAGGAGCAGCTGCGCCGCGCTCCCTCACGCTCTGGGAGCTTTCAGTCAGTCGAACGTGAGTGCGGCCCGCCGGGACTGTTCGCCGGCAACCGCATCGCCCGTCCCCGGGCGCCCACACAACCTTCGACGAAAGTGAACCCTGCCATGCCTCGCGCATCGAAAACCAACCTCGGCGTGATCCTCGCGACCACCCTGCTCCTCGTCACCGGCTGCGCAGCCGCCACCCCCGACAGTACGACCACCGATCCACTCGCCGCCGCCGGTTTCCCCGACCAGACCATCCACCAGGTCATCGACGAGCTCGAAGCGACACCGGTCGACGACCGACGCGACGACCTGATCGCATCCGTGCGCCCGAACGCCGTGCTGTTCACCGTCGACGGTGGGCCCGAGACCTCCGTCCCACTCGAGGACGAGTTCTACCTCTCCGTCGCGCCGTACCGGAACACCACGCACGACTGCTACTTCCACAGTCTGACCACCTGCGTCGGAGAGCTCGGCGACGAGCCCCTCCACCTCACGGTCGTCGGCGACGATGGCGAGGTGCTGCTCGACGAAGAACGCACGACGAACAGCAACGGCTTCGTCGGACTGTGGCTTCCCCGCGACATCGACGCCACACTCACTATCACGCACGAGAACGGCTCGATCACCACCCCCATCTCCACTGGCGCGGATGACCCCACCTGCCTCACCGATCTGCCTCTCACGTAGAGGGCCCGAGCAAGCGACCCCGCCTCCCGGGTCGTCCTCTACGTGGTGGCGGCGCGGGAGACGTCACGCCGATCGTCGTTGCTGCGCGAATGAACGGCGCCTCCCCTCGCCCGCACGATCACGCCACGCCCGCAACACCCCCTGACTGCGCATCGCCCGGATACGGATCCGACCGGGGTCCGCCGCCGACCTCCGGGATCAAGCTCGATGGCATGAATGGAATACAGATTGGCTATGCCAGAGTCTCGACCGCTGATCAGGACCTCACTTCGCAGCGGGACGGGCTATTGCGGCTCGGGGTTCTCGATTCGAACATCTATGTCGATCACGGGCTGACCGGCACCAACCGCGCCAGGCCAGGGCTCCGCGAAGCGCTCGCCGCAGTCCGAGAAGGCGACACCCTCGTAGTCACAAAGCTCGACCGGCTCGCCAGGTCCGTGAAGGATGCGCGCGACATCGCCGACGAGCTGACGACGAAAGGCGTCGCGCTCAGTCTTGGCGGCAGCAGGTACGACCCCACCGACCCAGTGGGGCGGTTGCTGTTCAATGTGCTCGCGATGGTTGCCGAGTTCGAACGCGACCTAATCAGCATGCGCACGAAGGAGGGGATGGCGGTCGCCCGCGCGAAAGGTCACCTAAAGGGTAAGCAGCCGAAGATGTCGACAACGCAGCGAAAGCTGATGTTCGACGTCCAGGACCGCGGCGAGTACACCCAAACCGAGATCGCCGAGCTGTTCAGTGTCTCTCGGGCCACCGTCTACCGCGAACTACAGCGTCGCCGGGCAGCGTTCCGTGCCGCGAGCGACGCGCACATCTTCTGAGCCCAGGCCGCAGCCCCTACCGGCGATGGCCTTGGGTCGCCGCCGGCGGGGGCGCGTACTGACAGTGCCCGCGGAGGGATCAGTTGTGACGCGCCGAGTGTCTGGACTGGTGCGTCGTCGTCGCCGCGAGCGCGCGGTGGCCGGGTCGACTATGCGCGCGACCCGGCCACCGGTCGGCTATTCGGTGCGGCGCATCCCCACGACGATGAGTGCGCACGCAGCGAGGGCGAGGGCGATGCCGATCACCGCACCGATGACCGCGCCAGGGCCGGTCTCCTCGGCGGGGAGCAGGAACGCGGGAAGCGCGGGCAGAATGGACACGATTTGCAGGGCGATGATCGCGATACAGGGCCCGCGCCGGCCGTTCCAGGCGAACGCGACGAGCGCGAGGGTTCCGAGGGCGACGCCACCTGAGAGCACGGCGATGATGATGACGATCGGGTCCCAGGCGCTTCCGTCGAGTCCGATCATCAGTGCGGGAACGGCTCCGGCGACGGCGAGCAGTGTGGCGAGCACGAGGCCGATGCGAAGCGGCACGGCTCGGCGCAGCGGAGGGGATGCGGTGATTGCGGTCATGACGAACTCCTCTCGATGGGGTGCCGGCATGTCCGGCTATGACTCACGATCTCGTCCCCGCGTCGCCTTGGGCGCGGGGTCCGTCCCCCGGGACGTGGGCACGGTCCGGGAAATCGTGCCCGGCACGTCTGGGGGCTGAACCCCAGATGCGGGGCGCGGTCAGCGGCAGAATGTGTCCATGTCAGACGCCGCGATTCGTGTCCTGGTCGCGGACGACCATCCCGTCGTCCGTGGTGGGCTGACTGCGCTGCTGAGCACGCTCGAGGGTGTCGAGGTGGTGGCGGAGGCTGGCGATGGCGCTGCCGCGTGCCGGGAGGCGCTGGTGACGCGCCCGGATGTCGCGATCGTGGACCTGCGGATGCCGGTGCTGGATGGGGTGGAGACCACGCGACGCCTGACGGCTGATCTCCCTGGCGTTGCCGTGATTATCCTCACGATGTTCGACGAGGACGAGGAGATCGCGGATGCTCTCGCGGCCGGAGCGCGGGGGTATTTGCTGAAAGGCGCTCAACCCGACGAGATCGATCGTGCCGTGCGCACCGTGGCTGCAGGCGGCGCCGTGCTTTCACCCGAGGTCGCCGCGCGCGTGCTGGGCGGGTCGCTCCGCCGGTCCGCGGCCGATCCGTTCCCTCAGCTCACGGCACGGGAACGGGAGGTGCTCGACCTCATCGCACGTGGTGCACCCAATCATGCGATCGGCGCGCGGCTCGGGATCGCGGCGAAGACCGTCGGCAATCACATTTCTGCGATCTTCCTCAAGCTCGGCATTGCGACACGGGCTGAAGCGATCGTGATGGCCCGCGAGGGTGGGCTCGGCCGGTGATCGCCCGCCGCGTGGGCCTTGTGCTCGCCACGATCCTGAGCGTGCTGGGCACCGCACCTGCCCTCGACATCGCACCGGACTCCTCAGGCTCGATCGTTCTACCGATCGCGGCGGCGATTCTGTCGATCGGGATCGCCGTAACGACGCTCGTTCTCCTCATCCCGGCTTGGCGCGGAGGTTCACGCGCGTGCCTGACGATCGCCGTGCTCCAGCTGGTCGGCATCCTGACCGCCATCCCCGCGTTCTTCGCCCCCGCCGAGGTCGTCCCCGCCGGCGCCGTCGTCTTCGCTGCTCTCGGGTCGCTGCTGAACGTGACGGCGTTCGCGCTCATCCTCGTCGATCAGTCGACCGTTCTCGTCTACTCGGCAGCGATCATCATCGTCGTCGCCATCTACGCGGGGGCCGTTGCCGTCGTCTCCCTGCTGGTGCCGCCGAGCGTGGAACGGACCGTGCAGACTGTCGCGGCGATCGGGATCGCACTGCTCTTTCAACCGGTCGTCGGACTGCTTCGCCGCACCGTCGGTCGCACCCTGTACGGAGGGCGTGACGATCCGGCCGGCACCGCACGCCGCGTCCGGCAACGGCACGACGGATCCGAAGCAGGCGTTGCCGCAGCCGTCGCCGAGACCGCTGCACTGCTGCGCCTCCCCGGGCTGACGCTGATCGTCGACAACAAGTCGGTCGCCACCGTGCGGCGCGGACATGCCGGCGGCCGGGAGGTTGAGGTGCCCGTCACCCCCGACGGTTCGCTCGCCCTGCGCGTGGCCCTCCGCCCCGGCGAGAAGGCGCTGCACGCCGACGATCGTGCCGCGCTCGAGCTCGTCGCGCTACCGCTCGCGTTGCTGTCGCGTCAGGCAGACCTTTCGAAGCAGCTCCGTGACGCCCGCGCCGCCACTGTCGAATCACGCGAGCGGGAGCGCGTGGCCCTCCACCGCGATCTCCACGACGGACTCGGGCCTCTGCTGACCGGAGCGGCATTCCGTGCGGATGCCGCGCGTAACCTGCTGCGCTCGCACCCCGACGAGGTCGATGCCCAACTCGAGGTCGTGCAGGCTGACCTGCGGACCGCGCTCGAGGAAGTTCGGCGGGTGGTCGACGGGCTGCGGCCGATCGAACTTCAGGAGCGCGGCCTCTGGGGCGCATTGGCACGCCGCGCCGACCGCATCGGAGCCGACCTCGACGTGCCCGACCCGCCCCCTGTTCTCACCGCTGCCGGACAAGTCGCGGTCTATCGCATTGTGAGCGAGGCCCTGACCAACGCCGACCACCACGGACCCGGCTCGCCCGTCCAGGCCTGCGCCACCCTCACCCCCGACGGCGCCCTCCACATCGTCGTCCAGAACCCGATCACCGAGGACACCCACGGCGGCGACAAGGCCAGCGCGCCAGATGACGGCCGATCGGCGCCGGCCCGACCGGGGATCGGCGCGGCATCGATCCACGCCCGCGCCGAGGAACTCGGCGGCTCAGCCACGATCGGCCCCGACGGGCAAGGGCTCAGGCGAGTATCCGTCCACTTGCCACCATCGATCATCGACACCGAGCCGTCGCCCTCCTCGCGCGACCGAGGCGGGATGAAGGGCGCAAGGTCAAATCAGACCTGACTCACCAGCACCTTCCGCACCACCCACCAACGTCAGCATCATGCTTCGAACCGCGCTCGGTGCGCACGCAAAGGGATCGTGTACGAGCTATCAGTATCCGCGGGAAGGTGCCATCGGAGG
>NZ_CBDRLZ010000015.1:0-9851 GCF_965345155.1 Microbacterium sp. bgisy203 | reverse complement strand
GCAGCATCCGCCACGGCGGGGTCAGACGAGGTCACGCCAGTCGACGGCATCCTCTTCATCGTCCTCCGCGGTGTCGATCGGTTGCGTGATGATCGGGATCGACACCGTCTCGGTCGGCGGGCCCATGAGCGTCGCCTCGTCGCGTCGGTGCCGCAGCACCGTGTCGACGTAGGAGGAGAGCACCTCGGCGATCGGCACCGACTGTCCCCGCGCCTGCGACATGTACCAGCGGTGCTCGAGCACCTGGTGGAACACCTCCGCGGGTTCGAGCTTCGCGCGGAGATCCCAGGGGATCGCCTTCACGACCGGTTCGAACACGCGCGTGAGCCATTCGTGCGCGACCATGTCCTCGTCGGAGCCGAGGCGTGAGACGCGCGCCTTGAACTCGTCCATGTCGTTGAGCAGGCGCCGCGCCTGGTTCTCCTCGACGTCGAGGCCGGTGAGGCGCAAGAGTCGGCGCTGGTGGTGCCCGGCATCCACCACCTTGGGTTGGATCGACACGCGCGTGCCGTCGGAGTCCTGCTCGATCGACATCTCGCCGATGTCGAAGCCGAGGTCGTTGAGCCGCTGCACCCGCTCGGTGATGTGCCACGCCTCACCCGCGGCGAAGGTCTCCTGGTCGGTGAGGGCCGCCCACAGCGAGTGGTACGCCGAGACGATGCCGTCAGCGACCTCGACGGCATCCATGCCGCCCTCGAGGCGGCCGCCCGCTTCGAGATCCATGATCTCGCCGGCGATGTTCGTGCGGGCGACGTCGAGGTCGTGCTCGCGCTGGCCGCGCGTCAGACCCGCCTCGTGCAACTCTCCGGTCTCGGCGTCGACGAGGTAGGCGGCGAAAGCCCCGGCATCCCGCCGGAACAGCGTGTTCGACAGCGACACATCGCCCCAGAAGAAGCCGACCGTGTGCAGCCGCACGAGGAGGACGGCGAGGGCGTCGACGAGGCGGACGGCGGTGTCGGGGCGGAGCGTCTGAGTGAAGAGGGCCCGGTAGGGGAGCGAGAACTTCAGGTGTGCGGTGACCAGTGCCGCAGGCAGCGGCTCGCCCCTCGCCGTCCGGCGCCCGTCGATGACGGCGACCCGCTCGACGCACGGGACGTCGAGGCGACCGAGCATGCCGAGCATGTCGTACTCGCGGCGCGCCATCTCGGCCGTCGTCTCCTTGACCGCGACCACGCGGCCCGACAGGTTCGCAAAGCGCACGAGGTGGCGCGACAGTCCCTTCGGAAGGGAGACGATGTGGTCGCTGCGCCACTGCTCGAGGGGAACGGACCAGGGCAGCGCCAGCAGGCCCGGATCGATGCTGCTGGCGGTGATGCTGAGGGAATCCACTGAGCGGGCTGCCTTCGTGCGCGGGTGTGTCGGGTCTCTCGTGCCGGGATACGACGACGGCGCGGACGCTCGAAAGAGTCGCCCGCGCCGTCGTGGATCGATCAGGCCGAGGCGATCGCCTTGTCGGTGAGGCGCTCGCCGGTCTCGATGTCGAAGACGTGCACGTGGTGCGGCACCGGCGCGAGGATGACCGTCTCGCCCGCGCTCGGGTGGCTGCGACCGTCGACGCGCGCGACGATGTCGGTGCGCTTGCCGCCGATCTCGGTGTGGCCGTACAGGTAGCCGTCCGCCCCGAGCTCCTCGACGAGGTCGACGGTGACGGTCAGGCCCTTGCCGTCCTGCGGGTTCACGACGATGTCCTCCGGGCGCACACCGGCGGTGACCTGCGAGCCGGATGCCTTGCCCACCGTGTCGGAGTCGATCGGCACGACTGCCGACCCGAACTGCACACCGCCCTCGGCGAGGTCGGCGGGGAACAGGTTCATCGCGGGCGAGCCGATGAAGCCGGCGACGAACACGTTGCTGGGCTTCTCGTACAGGTCGCGGGGGGTGCCGACCTGCTGCAGGATGCCGTCCTTCAGCACCGCGATGCGGTCGCCCATCGTGAGCGCCTCGGTCTGGTCGTGCGTGACGTAGACGGTCGTGACGCCGAGACGGCGCTGCAGCGACGCGATCTGCGTACGCGTCTGCACACGCAGCTTCGCGTCGAGGTTCGACAGCGGCTCGTCCATGAGGAACACCTGCGGCTGGCGGACGATGGCGCGGCCCATCGCGACGCGCTGACGCTGACCACCCGAGAGGGCCTTCGGCTTGCGGTTGAGGTACTCCTCGAGGTCGAGGAGCTTCGCCGCCTCGAGCACGCGCTGCGCGCGCTCTTCCTTACCGACGCCCGCGATCTTCAGGGCGAAGCCCATGTTCTCGGCGACCGTCATGTGCGGGTAGAGGGCGTAGTTCTGGAACACCATCGCGATGTCGCGATCCTTCGGCGGGATGTCGGTGACGTCGCGGTCGCCGATCAGGATGCGGCCGGCGTTGACCTCTTCGAGGCCCGCGAGCATGCGCAGCGAGGTGGACTTTCCGCAGCCGGACGGGCCGACCAGGACCAGGAACTCGCCGTCTGCGACCTCGAGGTTCAGCTTGTCGACCGCGGGGCGCGTGCCGCCCGGGTAGAGGCGGGTGGCGTTGTCGAACGTGACGGATGCCATGTTTTCTTCTCCTTCACCGGCAGGTACGTGCCGGACGATCCGTAGTGATGGATGAGCGGGGGCTTGTCCCGCGCGCCCCTCATCAGGCGCACGTCCAGTATCGCACGTGCGGCCCCGAGCGGGGCTTGTGATCTGCTGCGGAGGTCGTGTCTGGGCATTTCCCAGCCAGTGGTCCTAGCATCGAGAGGTCGCGTCCGCCCCGGTGGCGCCACGTCGCACGTGTCGAAGCCGTCGCGGGCGACCACCCCCGCCCGCCTTCCGAGAGGTCCCATGTCCACCGACGACTCCGCCCGCCCCGAGGGCGCATCGCGCGAAGGTGAATCCTCCGGTGCCTCCTCGGCAGAGGTCACAGAAACGGCGAGCTCGCCGACGGTGCAGGGACGCCGCGACGCGGTGCGCGAGAAGGCGGAACAGGTGCGCGCCAAGCAGTCGCGCGCGCGAGTGGCTCGTCGCGTAGCACTGATCACCGGTGTCACGGCCGCCGTCGCGGTCGTCGCCGTCGTCGTGGCCTGGGCGATCGGCGGCGACGCGAACCGCCCGCAGCTCTCGCCCGGTGCTGCGGAGAAGGACGGTTTCGTCGTCACGTCGATCTCCACCGGCGCGATCGCGCCGGCGCCAGCGCCGGCGCCCGAACCGAGCGAATCGGCCGCCGCGGAGGGCGAGGCATCCCCCAGCCCGAGCGCGACGGAGACTGCGCCCGTCGAGATCCACGTGTACGTCGACTACCTCGCGCCCGCGGCGCGTGAGTGGCAGCTCGCCAACGCCACGCAACTCTCGTCGTGGGTCTCTGAAGGGGCCGCGACTCTCACGTACCACCCCGTGTCGATGCTCACGGCGAAGTCGAACGGAACGAAGTATTCGCTGCGCGCCGCGAGCGCTGCCGCGTGCGTCGCCACGTACGCGCCCGACTCGTTCTACAAGTTCTCCTCCGACCTGCTGTCGCGCCAGCCCGCGCCCGACTCCGACGGGTTCTCCGACAAGGAACTCGCCGACATCGCGCAGGCGAACGGCACCGATGACCCGAAGAAGCTCCGCGAGTGCATCGAGACCGAGGCCTTCGCGTCGTGGGTGAAGGAGGCGACGGAACGGGCCGTGGCCGGCAGCGACGGCGTCGCACTCACCGGCACGTCCATGGTCACCGTGAACGGGCAGACCTACATGGGCAACACGAGCGACCCCGCCGAGTTCTCGCAGTTCGTGCTCACCACCGCGAGCGGCAAGGCCGCAAAGACGCCGTCGCCGACCCCGACCCCCACGGCGACCGAGACCCCGGCGCCATAACACCGCTTCCGGTCGTCACGGAACGGCGCGGCGCGCCGCGCGCCGTAGACTGGGTGGCGCCTTGCCGGCTTGGCGCAATTGGTAGCGCACCTGTCTTGTAAACAGGGGGTTGCAGGTTCGAGTCCTGTAGCCGGCACCGTATTTTCCTGATCAAGAGCCATTTTGCAGCGGCCTGGATCGCGTCCTGCACCCTTCCTGACACGGAATTGGTACGGAATACTGCCGTCGCTGACGTCCCAGTGCGATCGAATCCCGTGCAAAGTGCAACCCTTACGACGTGTCACCACGCTGTGCGCTCCACCGCGCATAGAGACGCCATGACCAACAATTCAGCTCCGCCCGCACCCCGCGCGACCCACGTCCAGATCGGCCACGTCGGCGCGTATTTTGCCGACGACGCGCAGGCCATCCTCGATCGCTGCACCGGTGTCTACCTCGCCTCGACGGGCCGGTTCCCGATCGCTGCCTCGCACCGCCATTGCCACGGCGCCGCAGCCTGGCTCGACCTGCGCGAGGGCGACGTTGTGACGCTCGCGGGCGGCGGGGCGGATGGCACTTATCGCGTGATTGGCACCTTCACCGGCGCCTAGGGCGGCTTCCTTAGCGATGCGCTCGACGCTGCGCCGGCGGGGACGGCGCTGGCCCTGCAGACCTGCCTGACCAACGCGTCGGAGGGCAACCGATTCGTTTTCCTCGTCCGCGCATAAGCCATCAATCAAGGAGTTCACATGGCAAACCCGTTCCTCGTCCTCGGCGGCATCGCCGTGGGCATCGTCGTCGCCACCTTCGGTGTCTTGCAAGTGCCCGGTTGGGTGCGCTCCGCCCAGGACGCCGCCGCGCTCAACGACCTCGCCCAGGCCTCAATCGCACAGGCGGCCGCGGTCTCGATCTCGGGCGATGCGCTCGGCTCTCTTGACGAGCTCGACTCCCGCCCGGAGCTCGGGATCAGCGTCACACCGTCGAGTGGTGTCTGCACCGTCACGAGCGCGGCGGGGAGCGAGTGGATCGCCGCAAGCTCGCACGAGAACGTGGGCACTTGGCACGCCCGGATTAACGGCGGACGCATCGCCGAGGGCGGCACGATCGCGGAGGCCGTGACGGCTGCGGGTGGCGCTCCCAGCGGGGTCTCGCTGCCGGATGCCGCGGAGTGCGACGATGTAGAGGGCGGAGCGGCACCGCCACCACAGGCAGGCGGCGAGATCCAGGCCATGAACGGGCGGCTCACCGCAGCGGCTGCCACGGCCGGCAGTCAGGTGGAGGTGCTCGCCGCCAGTGCGGCACCCGACCCGCTCGCACTGTGGGTTCACAGCGCCGACGGCCGGATCCGCCTAGCAGAGACTGTGGGGACGATGGTCGAGCTTTGCCTGACCGATCAGCGCAAACCGCCCATCACGCACCAGGCGCGGGTCACGCTCGAGCAGTGCGATATCACGCGCCCGCAGATCGTCGACTACTTGGGCGCCGCGCCCGGCGGCCCAGCGGTTCCCGAGGGCGCTTCCGCGAGCTGGACTCAGCGGCCCGGACAATTCGTCTTCCGCTCGGCCTCAAACACGACCCGCAGCGGGTGGATCCGGGTCTCAGGCAACGTCCTTTGGAGCCAGACCACAGCGGGGCCTGCAGAGCTCATTCCCGCCGTCGGCGTCGGCGCGGGCGATGCTGGCTCTGCCACACACCAGCTCGTAAACGCCGCGGAGCAACGCTGCCTTACGGTCCCGTTCGAGGACGCTGGCGCTGCGCACCTCGCAAGCGAGCCGTGCTTCCGGGATGGGCGCACCGACACGGGGATTCGATGGAACCAGCGGTGGGCCCGGGCCGAGACCGGTACGCCGCAGCGCATCACCGTGGCCGCTCCTAGTGGTGAGAGAGCACTGACCGCCCGCCCTGATGGCACCGTCCACGTGATGGTCTCAACGGATGACGCCGCGCAGCAGTGGATCCGCAGTGGGGCGACGGGTAACCCGCGCACCTCGCACACGATTCGGCTGGCGGGGTCTCCGGATCAGTGCCTGACGGCAACGCCGCTGCCGACGCCGGTCCCGGTGATGGAGGGTCCGTGGTCGCACATGACGCTGGCGCCCTGCGATGGTCGCGCGGCCCAGAAATGGAACGTGCCCGCGTCCTGACCGCGCATAAATACCTCGTCGCCCGCGGTCCACACCTAATTTCCGCAGAGACGACGACAGACTGAGGCCCCGGCAATGCCGGGGCCTCTCGTCATCCACCGCGGATTGCGCCGCCCTCGAACCGCGGCGGCAGCTCGCGCTCGTCGAGCGGATCGCGATGCCCGCGGCTGAACCGCACCGCTGAGCCCGCCATCGCCGATCATGGCGATGACGATACGCGGAACTCAGTCCGTGATGCCGTCTCTGAGGATCGACCTGAAGTCGCCCGGTGCACAAGCTGATGTTCCAGCGATGTTGTACGTGTTCGGCCCCGCTCCGAAGCTGATCGCCGTCACAGGGCCACCAGAGCCGAACACGACCGGTGACTTCTCCGTGTTGATCCGCACCGTGATGCGCAGGCTCTCCCAGTAGTCGGCAACAGTTTTAGCGTCATCGAGCGGAGCAGAATCCGGAACAGGTGCAGACTCGACATAGGCCCAGTTGACCCCGTCGCCGCACGGGCCGACTGTGGCGTCGCCGTGGCGTTCCCATCCGACGACGTCGAGCAACGCCGCCGTATCCTGGGTGATTTGTATGAGGGAGGATCGAGCTTCACCGGGCGTCATCTCTTCCTCCTGTACACAACCCGCCAAAGACGCGGTCGCGATGAGCGCGATCAGGACACCGACCGTCCGCAGTGGCTTACCCATTCATGATCGCCGCCCGCAGCATTTGCTCGTAAACCGTCGGTCCGTGTGTGATCGGCTCTGTCATCTGATCGCCCTGCCCGGTCGTGGCCCACGCGAGGTTGCGCACAGATTCGGTTGCTTGATCAAGATATCCGTTGCCCACTTCCGGTGTTGCTTCGTGGTCAGTTGTAGGAGCACCGCCCGAGCCGGAGTCGACCCCAAACACGGGTCTCCGAGGATAGCATTTCGTGCCTGGCCGGCGTAGACGTGTTCTGCCTGCAGATCGGAAGCCTCGTCGATTTCCGGTGGCAGACCCGCCGATCCAATCATCGCGTAAGAGTCGACGTGGGCAGTCGTCTGAGCAAGCGCGATCGACGCTGTCGTCGTTCCGTAAGAATGCGCCACCACGTTGAGGTCGATGCCCGGCCGCGCGGCGTTGAATCCAACCAAGGCACGGTTCAGATTGGCTGCGCCCGCCTCTGCTTTGTCGCTGCTCAGGACCTCGAATGGTCCAACGGGCGGTGCCTCGTAGCCAACCCACGCGACAACCGCGTGTGTGCGGTTCGGGTCAGCGATCTCTTGTGCGAGCAGAAGATTCTCAGAGGCGCGCGCCCAATCCGAAAGACTCTCCGCCGACGACCCCATGCCGGGCACAGCCCATGTCGCGTTATCCGCGGCGTCCAGGTTGCCGATCGAAACGGCTGCGAGCGGCGGGCGATCGGAGGTCAGGCTGATGAGGAAGCGCTCGGAACTGACCTGGTCTGGATTGAGCGTCGCGAGGATCGCCTCGAGCGCGTCAACTCTCTCACGGTCGGCGGCTGAGGCTCGAGTTCCGCGTTCTTTGAGGTGCTCGCTCGCCTCCTCGTACTGCTGGTCGAGCCAGATGCGGTTGGCGGTGTCGCGGTCTCCGTAGGCCACACGCGCCGCTCTCGGCGCCATACTTCTGACCGCACTCGCCCTCACCGCCTGCTCGCCCAGCCTCGGCGATCCCCGCCAGGACGCGGCCCGTGCCTGGATGCGGGACGGCACTATCCCCGCCGAATGCGAGGAGCCGCACCACGCGGAGACACCCCGCCGCGGCGACCTCGAATACGGGGAGCCGACCTACAGGTTCCACAACGAGGACGCCGACATTGACGTGTACGACGTGCCGGTGACCGGCCCGGGTGGCTTCGAGGCGACCGTCGTCGTCGATGTCTGGCCGGACGACGTCTGTGTCGCCACCGTGAACGGAGGTGACTGACCACCACACACGCCCACCAACCGTTGAGGGCCCGGCGCTAGCCGGGCCCTCTCTTTCGTCTGCCCTATGCGCGACGTCCGACCTCGCGCCTACCCTCGCCCACATGCCACCGCTTGATCCCCGCACGCAGCTCTCCGTGCGCCTCGGTGCCATCCTCGGCAAGCACCGCTTCGATGCCGATCCGCAGGCCGCGATCGACGAGCTCCGATCCGCCGCCGGCCCGGATGTCGAGCTGCTCGCGGAGGCGACCGGGACCTGGGCCGGGTTTTACGGCGGAGCGGACGCGACTGCAACGCTCGCACGCGCACTCATCGAGCGGATCGAGGGCGCAGCCGAGTGGGTGGCGCTCGGGGAGCAGCGGCGGGGTGGGACGCACGGGACGGGAGGTTATGTGCGCCCGCGACTGCACGAGCTGCTGTGATCTAGAATCGGAGATCCATCACGGTTTTCGTCACGGAATTGAGCTCAGTTCCACGTGCCGTCCGCGGAAAGACGCCCATCTTCACGGGTAGTGACGGGTAACCGATCGTACGGTTTTCACCCTTCGGTGACGAGGAAACACCTGGTCAAAGGTGGAAAGTGCAGAACTGTTGTCGAAACCAGGGGGTTGCAGGTTCGAGTCCTGTAGCCGGCACCACAATTACCTGATCAAGTGGTATTTTGTTGCCGCTCGATGGCGGCGAGGTCGGAGACGAGCTCCGGGCGGGTCGCGGCTACGAAGGTGCCGGACTCGGTGTAGACGGTGAGGGCGCCGGTGCGGGTCTCGTCGAGCTCAGCGGTCGCGTCCACCAGGGCGGTGTGCGAGGCGGTGACCGTCTTCTCCGACGCGGCGAGGTCGAGGATGATCCAGCCACGCTTGCCGAAACGCTTCGGGGCGGGCTCGGTCGGGGAGTGGGTGGTGGTCGGGGCGTCGATAACCTCGGCGATGGCATGCTCCTGGGGTGGGATCCGGCGACGGCTCAGCGCCATAGCGTGGTCTCACTCTGGTAGAAGATGAGGGCCTCTCATGCACGGGTCGATACCCAGCGGGTGCGGGGGACTATCTAGTCGACGTAATCCTCGTCGATGATCTTGCTGAGGTCACCCGGAACGCAGAGTGACGTGCCCGCGATCGTGTAGGTGGCTGGGCCCGCGGTGAAGCTGATGGCATCCACGGGTCCGCCGGTCGCGAACACCGCAGGAACCTGCCCAGCGCCGAGTCGGACCTCTGGGCCCTTCGCCCGCCACAGTTCCGCGACCCGCTCAGTGTCCGCCGTTCGGTCGTCGCCCAGAGCGGAAGTTGCGTAGAAGTAGCCCCAGTTGACGTGCCCATCGCTCCCACATTCGCCCACCAATGGCGCGCTGGATGCTGCCCAGCCCTGGGTCTCGAGATGTTCGGCCGTCTCCTGAGCCAGGTCGACGAGGGCATCGCGGGCTTTGTCCGGGCTCATCGAAACCTCCTGGGGCCCGCAACCTGCGAGCATGACGACAGCGAACAGGGCCGCGGCCGCGCCGAACCGTCTATTCACTGGGTGACCTGCCTTCAAGGTACTTTCGATAGGCCGAGGTCGGGTCATCGTCTGGCCCATCGGTGAGCATATCCGGGTGTCCCGTGGTGGCATGAGCCACATTCCATAACGACTCCGTGCCGGGGTCGAGATACCCCGTATTTGAGTCATTACTCGATCCATGTTCGGTCACCGCCGTCAATCCGTTGACACCGCTATCGACACCGAACACGTCCGCGCCGAAGAACGGATTGGCGGGATTCACGGGGTGGGTGCCGATACTTCTTCCGAGCAACGCCCATCTGTCTCCCTGGCCTGGCTCGAGGAGGAGGCGATCTCGCGCCTGACCGGCATACACGTAGTCCGCGTGAAGCTCCGCTGCGTGGCCGATGGAGGCGGGCAGGCCAGCTGTCGACGACGGGTGAAGACTGACCCCGAGGCGACGGTTGAATCTTGACCCCTCCGACACTCTTGGAGGGTGATTTCAGTGGAAGATTGGGCGGAGATCCGCCGGT
>NZ_CBDRLZ010000014.1:0-22117 GCF_965345155.1 Microbacterium sp. bgisy203 | reverse complement strand
GACGCGACACCCCCCCGACCCCGGCGGAGGTGAGGGGGTCGGGGCGCTGTGCCTGCCAGGTGCGCGCGGCTCTGCTGTGTCCGTGGCGCCGGATAGCGTTGCCACGCAGGTGAATCGAGAGGAGCCGAGGTGGGATCACAGCAGTACCGCGGAGAGCTGGAGCGCAAGCGCAAGCAGCGCGTCGACGCGGAGAAGAAGGCCGGTGAGTACCGGAACAAGGAGTCGAAGAAGCGTGCCGAGGCGGACAAGGCACGTCAGGAGGCGACGAAGACCAAGAGCGCGGCGACACAGAAATCGAAGTTGAGCCGGGCCGCGCAGCGTGACAAGGAGGCCGCGTCCGCCGGAAGCGAAGCGAACAAGTGGCAGGCCAAGGCCTCCGGCTACCGGAAGCAGGAAGCAGACCTCCAGACCAAGCTCGCCCGAGCAGAGCGCTCCGAGGCCGACGCGGCGGAACGCAAGCGCAAACGAGAGCAGACCGCCGCTGATCGGCGTGCGGCTGCCGAACGTGCGGCGACCGAAGCGCGCTTCGACCGCACGGAGCATGCTGTCGGCGAAGCGCTCCGGGAACTGCGGGCACCCAAGCCGGAGAAGCTGCGGGTGCTGTTGCTCGGCGCGTCCTCCGAAGGGGATCTGCGCGTGGGGCGAGAGCAGAAGCGCATCCGATCCGCGGTCGAGTCCGCGCTGCACCGAGACCTGATCGAACTCGATGTTCGCCCTGCCGCGACCGCGAGCGACCTGCTGGATGGCATCACCAAGTTCCGACCGCACGTCGTGCACTTCTCCGGACATAGCAACGAAGACCTGATCGTCTTCGAACACGACACCGATGCACCGCACGACGGGCACGTCGTCACGGCGCGGGCGTTCTCACGCGCGATCGCCGCCACCGATGACCCGCCGCTGCTCGTGCTGCTCAACGCCTGCAGGTCCGCCGCACAGATCGATCAACTCGTCGCCGACGTCGTCCCGTTCGCCATCGGCATGGCCGACAGCATCGACGACGCCGACGCCATCAACTACGCCGCCCAGTTCTACGCCTCCATCGCGAACGGGCAATCCGTCCGGTCAGCTCATCTCGCCGGCCAGGCCGCATTGGAACTCGCTGGCCTGGACGGTGCCGAGCTCCCGACCCTCGCCGCAGCTGCCGACGTCGACCCAGGCGCCACGATCCTGGTCAAGCCCACCGACTGACCACCTCTCAGATGCGCCGCGCCAGCGGCAGGGCGGCGGCGGTGAACGCGGCGGCCTGCTGCCCGACCAAGCGCCTCGTCTCGCAGGAGGCCTGGATCGCGGCCTGCTCGATCGCCGCGACCGCGGTATCGAGTTCTTCGACGGTCGGGGCGGTGACGGCGATCAGGCCGGTGTAGCGCAGCACCCCGTGCCCCGCGGTCAGGTCGGCTTCCTGGCGCAGCACGTCCTCGTACTCGGCGGTCTGCGAGGCGTCCTGGATCTGCCCGATCTTCGCCCGCTGGGCGCGGTCGCTGATGTACTCCACCTTCTTCTTGCGGATGTCGCGCACGGCCTGGTCGGTCCTGAGCGGGGTGCACAGCAGCGATATCGACCGCTGTATCCCCGTCGACAAAGTGATCGGGGCGAGGAACCCGGGATACACCATCGCGCGCGGCCATTCGCTGATCCACAGCACGGCGTGGTGGCCGGAGTCGGTGCGCAGGCGCTCCCACGTCTCGGCGACGGCGACGGGGCCGGCTGTGGCGAGGTCCTGCCCGAGCTGCCCGTGGCGTTCCAGAGTCGGCCCGATGGCGGGGTCGTAAGCGGTGCGCAGCATCACCGCCAGTTCCCCGGGGCTCAACCACCCGGACGGGGTGAGGTCGGCGGCGCGGAGCGCGGAGACGAGGGTGGTCATCTCCTGGCGGAGCACGTTCGCCGCGCCCTTGATGCCGCCGCCGGCGGTCCGGATCTGCCGGCCCGCCGCCTTCATATCCAACGACAGCGACACGGTGGTGGCGTGGCGTTCCCCAGCAGGCCCTGCCCGGTCAATCAGCTCGGCGTAGGTGGTCGAGGCCCAGGAGTCGTCGTGGGTGCCGTGCTCGGCCCACCATTCGGCGAGCCCCTGCCCGGAATCCGGCAAGGTGCGCTCCAGCACTTGGAGGGTGGCGACCCGGCCGGAGCGGCAGACCGTCGCCAGCACCCGCCCCCAGGCGGTGACCCGGCGGTGCTGCTCGGACGGGTCCAGGAGCACGAACGCCGGATGCGTCACCGACACCACCACCGTCAGCGTGTTCGCGGTGGGGTCGTGGATCATCCCGGCCCCCGTCTCGGGATCGGTGTACTCGCGCAACCTGGCCATGTCACCGGGCAGCGCGAGCGTGCCCTCCGGCCGCGGGGCGACGATCCGGCGCCGGTAGAGGAGTTGTCCGCCGGCGGTGCGCCAGGCCCACCAGGCGCACACGGGTATCCACTCGACCAGTGCTCGGCCGCCGATCTTCACCCACGTCAGTGCGATCGCTGCCGCCCAGATGGGGGCGGAGTAGGCGATGAGGATGCCGCCGCCGGCGTAGAGCGCTCCGATCAGGGACGCACCACCGATGCCGAGGGCGATCATCTGCGACAGCGACAGGCCCAGGATGAGGCCGCGGCGGGTGAGGCGGGAGAACTTCACCGGCACCAGCTCGCGGGCGCTCGGTGTGGTGTCGTCGGTGCGTGGCATCGCCTACTCCTTCCGGCCGGCCGTGCCGGCGTCTGCTGAGGCGGACCGCTCGGTCGAGGTCTTCGGCATCGGCGCCGACGGATCCGGCGGCGTCCCACCCGAACCCGGGCCGCTGCTGTCACTGGGGGTGGTGTGGCCGGCGTTCTGCGCGCCCGCGGCGACGGTGTCGGCCTGGTTTCCGAGCTCTCGGCCCGCCTGCGGGCCGGCCTCGGCGGCTTCCTTGGCGACCATGACGCCGGCCACGACCGGGGCGGCAGGCCCGGTGCTCGCGGCGGTCCCCGTTCCCGCCTCCGCGCTCGCGGTCTCCGTCCCCGCCGTCTCGGTGCTGGCCGCCGGCTTCGGCGCTGGCGAGCTCCCGCCCCCGTCACGTCCGCCCCCGCCATCAGTGCTGCCGAGGATCTTCTTCGGGCCCTCACCGCCGGCCCTGGTGGGGATCGGGACGGGCCGGTTCATGGCGTTCTTCGCGTCCTGCTCGGCGCCCATCGAGTTGTAGAGGTCGAAGCCCACGAACGAGATGAGCCGGTAGACCATGTAGGGGGCGAACGCGGCGATCCCCATCAGCACGATGCCCGCGATGGGCTCGGTCACCGCGGTGAGGCCGGCGTCGATGGGCGTCGCGACCTGCGTGATCGCGACCAGGAACACCACGACGAGGACGAGCTTGGAGACGATCAGGGCGATCAGGAACGTCACCCATTTCCCGATCCACCCCTTCGTGACATCCCACGACGCCCCCGACAACGCGAGCGGGGCCAGCACGACGGTGACGAGGATCAAGGCTTTCCGGATCAACAGGCTGAACCAGACGATGCCGATGGCGGCGATCATCAGCCCGGCGAGGAAAATGCTGACGATCGCGCCGACGCCGGGGGCGGCGATATTCAACCCGGACAGGGCGCTTGCGAGGAGGAGGAGTTGGTTGCCCATCGATTCGGTGGTCTCCCCGGCTGCCTGGATGAGGCCGATGCACAACTGGTCGACGATCTCCAGCAGCACCGTCGTCAACGTGATGACCACGAAGCTGCCGAGGATCGACTTGCCGGCCCCGAGCGCGGCCCGGGAGAGGGCGCCGGGGTCGCGCTGGATCATCCCCGTGATGAGCTGGAGGAAGAAGAAGATCGCGACGATAAACAGGGCGATCCCGAAGACGATGTTGTAGACCGAGACGAACCCGTCCTGGTTCAGGTCGACCAGGGTGGTGGTGTCGAAGACGGTCCACATCATCTCCATCAACCACGCCGCGGCCCCGGCCATCGAGGAGGCGAGCCAGTCGAACGGGGCGGCGATCAGGGACGCGGTGCCCTCACCGACGGCGTCGCACACGGTGGAGATGACGGGGATATCGCACACACTCACGGCGCACCCCTCCTTTCACACGCAGAAGGGGTCAGACCTGCTGGCCGACCGACCAGCCGAAATTCACCAGCGCGACCGCGGCACCGCAGATCACGGCCGCGCCGCAGGAGATCAGCAGCCCCGTCTTCCCCCGCCCGGCAAGGTGCGGGTTCGAAGAGTTGGAGCCGTAAGCCCAGATGATCGCGGAGACGATCAACGCGAGCACAGACAGGATCAGGCCGACGGTCATAACGGCGCCGACGATGGTACGCAGCTGCTCGATACCCGGCAGCCCGCTGGAGTTAGGGTCGATGTCGATCACGATGTGCCCTTTCACGAGACGAGAGACAGTTCCGACCGCCAGGTGCACCCCGCAACCCCCAGGCACACGAACGGCCCGCCCCCAGCGGGGCGGGCCGAAAAGAAGGAGGAGGGATGGTGGTTAGAGCTGGTTGCCGATGCTGATGAGCCAGTTCAGCCACGCGACGCCGGCGCCGGCGAGGATCGCGCCGGCGAAGGAGACGAACACCCCGGCCCGGCCGCGGGCCGCGAGCTGGTAGTTGCCGTTGCTGGCGCCGATCGCCCAGCAGACGCCCGAGACGATCAGCATCAGCACCGCCACGATCAGCACGAACATCAACAGCGCGCCGGCGACCTCCCGCAGATCCTCGATCCCTGACAGCCCATCGAAATCCGGAAACACCTCCATCACCGATCACCGCCCTTCACGGTGATGTGGAGGTGGTCGAAGTGTCCGCCGGTCACGTCGCTGGGGTCGTGCATCCCGCCGCCGTTGTAGTCGCGCCAGCCTTCGTCGGCGCGGGCGAGGGACCAGATCTTGCCCTGCCAGATGAGGTACTCCACGCCGAGGGTCTCGGCGTGCTCTTGGAGCCAGTTGGTGACCTGCCACCCGTACTCGACCTGGGTCGGGGTCGGGTACTGGCCGATCGCGTTCCCGAACGCCACATCACACGCCCGCCCGATCGGATGCTCCGACTTCGATCCCGGCCGGGGCGAGTAGCACGCCCACGTCGACTCCGGGAACGCGGCGAGGGTCTGTTCGTAGACGCTGCGCATCCGCAGGGTGATCTGCCCATCCGTGGTGGGGTCGTCCACCAGCTCGTCCGGGTCGCCTTCCACCGGCGACGGATCACCCGGCGTGTCCTGCTGGGTGTCGCAGTCGTCTTGCCCGGGTGGGGTGACGTCGGACTCGTCGAGGTCGGCGGCGTCGTGGTCGTTGAGCCATTTCGCGGGGTCGATGTACTCGCCGTCGGTGCCGCCGTCGCGGACCTCGAAATGCAGATGCGGCCCCGTGGACATGCCGCTGCTGCCGACGTCGGCGATGTGCTGCCCGGCTCGCACCGTGTCGCCCGGCTGGACGTGGATGCCGTGCTCCCAGGAGTGCGCGTACGCGGTCGCGATGATCTTGCCGTCGATGCGGTGCTCGATGACGACAAGACCGCCGTAACCGCCGGAGAACTCCGCGACCGTCACGATGCCGTCCGCGGCGGCGAGGATCGGCGTACCGTCCGGGGCGGAGAAGTCACTGCCGGTGTGGAAAGACTGCTCCCCGGTGATCGGATGCGTCCTCGGTCCGAACGGGCTGGTCGGCACCCAGGTGCCCTCCGGGAGTGGGAACACCACCCGCGAGGACTCGACCGGCTCCGCGCTCACCAGGACCGCGGCTCCGGTGGGGCCGGGGTCGCCGCTGCCGGTGAGGGCGGTGAGGATGTCGCCTGCGACGGGCTCGTAGTTGTCGTAGCGGTCCGGGTACGCCGACACCTCCACCGCCTGGGCGGCTTCGCCCTTGCCCATCTGCTCCCAGCCGGGGATGTCCAGCAGACCCCGCGGTGAGCCGGCGTTGGGGCCGTCGGGGCCGCCGTAGAACGCGGCGGCCTGGTAGTCGGGGTCCATGAGTTCGGCGACGGTGCCCCACCCGGAGGCCGGGCGCATCTGGAACAAGCCGAGAGAGTCGTGGTCTGAGCCGTTGCCGTCGTTCGGGTAGTCGCCGCTCTCGGGATAAGCGCCTGTGTTGGCGAGCATCCGCATCCGCGACTCGGTCAGCGCCGCCATCAGCGCGATGATGATCCCGTCGCGTCCGACCCCCTCAGTGGTCGAACCGGTTTCGATGATCGTGGCCGCGTGGGTGAGCTCGGTTCGTCCGAGGACGATCTGTTCCCCGTTGCGGGTGGTGGAGGTCAGTTCGTCGGGGATGTCGCCGACCTGCACGCTGCCGCCAGGAGCTGCGCAGGAGGCGGCGGAGGGGTTGACGAGCAGCCCGACCGAGACGAGCACGACCATCGGACCGAGCAGGACGAGGGCGGCGAGCCCCGCGATCGCTTTGCGCAGCATCAGAGCGTCCCCCAGGTCTCAGCGCAGGGGCTGGTCGAGGACGGACAGGCGCAGCAGATAGCACGGGTCGCCGTCGGGCGGGCAGGTCAGGAAGATCGTGAACGCCACCGCATGCGCGCTCGACGTCGGTTCGTCGTTCCAGATGCCCTGCCGGTGGCGGATGCCCTCGACCGTGTACGCGGTGGTCCCCGGCGCCAGTTGCCCCGGCTGCGCCTGAGCTTCGGCCTCCGCCCACGCGGCAGGCACGAACACGTCCGTGATCTCCAAGTGCTGGGTGGTGGAGTACTTGCGCAGCTCGACCCAGGTGTCGCGGGTCGGGAGGTAGCCGGCGATGTCGGAGGCGAGACCGGCCTGCTCGATCCCGGAAGGGTCGGCCACCTTCAGGAGCACGCTCGTGTAGTCCAGCGGCATCAACCCGCTAGTCGTATCCCACCCGAACAGCGCCTCGGCCACCAGCCGGGCGAACTCCTCGGGGTCATCGGTCTCGGGGATCGGCGCGAGCTCCCGCGGCGCGCGGTCCGTCGTGCCCGGTGTGGTCGGTGACGGGCGCGCGGGTGGCGGGTCGCTGGTGGTGCGAGGGCCGGAGACCAGGCCGTAGACGCCGACGCCGACCAACAGCAGCACGACGACAGCGGCCGAGATCAGCACGACCAGTCGGCGGCGGGAACGAGAAGCATCTGTCGAGTTCATGCCCCCCAGGTGCGCTGGAACGTACATCCGCCCCGGCACCCACGCAGGGTCCGAGGCGGCGAAATGCCCGAGGGTCAGAGCGCGTGCAGATGCCGCACCGCACCGTCCCCGTCTTCGCGGTCTTCGTCGCCGCTGTCGGGGTTGTGGTCGCGTGCGGCGGTGAGGGCGGTGGCGAAGCGGGCGGTGCCGTCGGCGATCGTCAGGAACATCTCGATCTGCTCATCGGTGAGCTCGCGGGCGAGCACGGCCGGGTCGTAATGCGTCCACCAGTCGACGAGTTCGCCCCAGATCACCACGAACGAGCGGGTCGTCCACACCGTGAGCCCGGCCGTTGCAGGAGTGGCCGCCTTCTTCGTGCGGCGGGGCCGGTTCTTGGCGCGGGCGACTGCCTCCTGCGCGAGCCGGTCCAGCTCCGCATTACGGCTCCGGGCGGGGTCTGCGATGAGGGTGCGGATCTCCTCGAAGATCGGATGCACCGGCGCGCCCGATTCGATTCGCGCCAGCGCGTCCGCCACGGCTGCGCGGGTGTCGTCGGGGAGGTCGTCACGGTCGGCGGCCTGCTGGATCGCCTCGATCTTGTCCAGCGTCCGGTAGGACGCCGCTCCGGGGATCATCGCCGCCGCCTGCTGCCGCGTCTCGCCCGCCGGCATCGGTGACGGTGCCGGAAATTTTCCGCCACCGTCCTCCCCGCCCTCTCCGCTCTCGGACGGCTGGTGGTCGCTGCTGAACCGGGAGGCTTCCTGTCGGCGGGCGGCGTCCTCGGCAAGGAGGGTCTTGAGCTCGCGGTACAGGCTCGCGGCTTCCAGTGGGGTGAGGTCCTTGTGCAGCAGGTTGTCGTCCTGCTCGGCCAGCACATGTCCGAGCCGGTCCGAGATCCCTTGCCGCACCCACACGTTCACGGTGCGCCAGCCGAGCTGCTGGATCGCGGCGAGCCGGCGCCTGCCGCACACGAGCACCCCGTCCGGGGTGATCGTCGGGGGCTGGAGCAGTCCGTCGCGGGCGATGGACGCGGCCAGGGAGTCGATGTCGCCCAGGTCGGTGCGGTGCCGGTTCCCGATCCTGATCGACGACACGGCCCGTTCCAGCTCGATACTCATCGCCGACCCCCACCCTTGCGTGGTGCCGCCAGCGACACGGTAAGCACGAGGTCGTCGTCGTGCAGCAGCACCGGCACCGTCTCACCGATCAACAACCTGAGCAGGATGCCCCGCCCCGCCGAGGTCGCGGCGACACCGGGGGCGGGGTTGCCGAGCAGTGCCCGCAGCAGCGCCATCCACGAGGAGCCGGGCAGGTCGAGCAGGGCGCGGGAGTGCTTGTCGCGGCGCAGCACCTCGAACGCGGACTGCCGCGATCCGGCACGGGCGAGGGCGTGGCAGACATGCTCGACCGCGGCGCGGGCCGTCTGCGCCGGCCAACCGAGGACAGTGACGAACGCGATCGCGTCCTCCACCGCACCAGAGGCCGACGTGACCACCCCGGCCGGCTCCACCACCTCCCGCTCACCCCCGCTCTCGCCGTCGTGCTCGTCGTCGGGGTGGGGGTCGGTGATGTGGAACGCGGGATGGTAGTCATCCAGCGGGTTCTCCCGATCGGAGAGACGTTCGGCGTCGTGGAAGACCGAGTAGTGCGGGCGGCGCGCCTGATGCGTCGAGCACAGCAGGCCTTGGGCGCGTTCCTCGGCGATGCAGGTGATCCGCACCGCGTGGGTGACCACGCCCCACGGGTCATCGGCCTCGCGCGCGGAACGGGTGCGCATCACATCGAACGCCGCAGCCGCCGCCTCCCACGGATCAAGGCCGTGCTTGCGCGCCAGAGCGGCGTACTTCTCGGCCGCGTACTCCATGAGCTTCGTGGCGGTCGGATCGGTGCGCCACGCGCCCGGCCCTTCCGCGTGCAGCCGGGCCAGCAGGGCGCGCAGGCCCTCGCCGGTCGTGTAGTCCTCGCCGCCTCCCGGGGCAGCAGCGGCGGTCGTTGTGTGCGGGATCATCTCGGCACCTCCTGCCAGGCAGGTGCACACCGGCTCCCACGAGTAGCGGGGCGGTCAGGGAAAGAACGTCGGATCGTAGACATGACGGCTCACCCCTGGGTCACTTCCTGCCCAGACCCGGCGACTCGGGTGCGGGCTCCTCGCGGCCGAACGCCGAGAGCGGCGGCAGCCGCCTCGCGCCGGCGGCGATCTGCCGGCCGACATACTTGGCGCTGACCGCGATGCCGTGCCGGGTTCCCCGAGCGAGCTTGGCGTCCAGGTCGATGCCTCGCCGCGACAGAGAGCCGCTGCCACGGGAGAGCAGGTCGGAGGCGCGCACCCAGTCCACCCCGCGGGTCGGTTTCTCCACGTCCACGCCCTCCGCGCTTTGCTGCTCGCGGTCGACGTCGGCGGCCTGGATCGCCTCCGGTGCCATCCCCGCCGACGGATCAGGCCGCTCCGGCCCTGCCACCTCGGATGGTGGCGGCGGCTCGGGCGACTGCTGGTCGTGCGGGTGCTGTTCGGTGTTCATGACAGTTCCTCCTCGGAATGTTCAGATGCAGTGCCGGCCTCCTGCGGGACGGACGACTCAGACACCTCGGCCTCGGGTGGGCGGGGGAAACCAGCGGCCCACGGTCGAGGGGTGCACATCGAGTTCGCGGGCGATCTGCTTGTTCGACCAGCCCGCCTCCCGCAGCCGCGCCGCCCGCTCCCGCCGACCCGCACCAACCACCGTCGAAGCCGACTCGTGCGTCGCGGGCACGGACGGGACTACTTCGCCCACGTCCTCGTGCTGCGGTGAGGGATCGTCGGGCTCCGTCGCCGGGCTCTCGGTTGGGGGCTCGGGTGCGGTGCCGCCCGCCGGCAGAGCCGGCAGAGGCTCCTCGGTCTGCGGAGGGGTGGTCGTGGTGCGGGTGGAGCGGATGAGCACGACCGTGAGATGCGTGGACGCCAGCAGCACCAGGGGTGGGACGGCGGCGACGGTCGCGGCGAGCAGGCCCGGCACGGACGCCTCGGCGGTGACCAGGGCGTGCGCGGCGTTGGCGATCACCGAGACAAGCGCGCCGCCGATGAGCAGCGCCCACGGATACCACGCCGCCCGGCGCCCATCGAGAGCGACCACGGCGACGGTCGCGACCACGATCAGCCCATCGACCAGCAGCGGCCAGATCCACGCCTGCCCAGCCCCGATCCCCGAGCGCACGGCGAGGTCGGCCAGCGCCGTGAACGACAGCCAGAACGCGCCGGCGGCGATCATGACCGTGCCCGACGCAGACGAATACACCGCCCACCGACGCCCCGAGAACTGCTCCATCACAGCCCCCTTACCGCCGGCGCCCGCGCGGGCGTCTCGGGTGCGTCGAGGCCGTGGGCCTGGCGACCCCGAGACACCGCACCCATGCCATGGCGGGCTACGGAGCCCGACTGGGCGGGGGTGCCGTGGATGTGTTTGTAGCCGGAGGTGACGGTGCGGGTGATCTCCCGCCGTCCGAAGTCGGGCTGCTCGACCGTGAGCATCGCGTCCAGCGCCTCCCGATACGGCACGCCTTCCTCGGCGAGGATGCAGGAGGCCCAGAACAGCTTCCGGTTCCGGTCGGTGCGCTCTCCGCCCAGCCAGTTCGCGAGCTTCACCGGATCGGTCCGCCCCGACCTGCGCGCATGGGCCGGGAATCGGCGCGGCGGTTTGGGTGGTTCGAGGAAAGCCCGGAGCCGGTCTGCGTCCAGCGGGTGTGCGGGGTCGGTGCCGAGCTCGGTGATCCGGTAGGGCACGGTCTCGCCGTCGATCACGCGGATCGAGGGTGGGGCGACGATGTAGCCGCCGTCGCCGCGGAAGTCGATCCCCGCATCCCCGGCCTGCCACGACCGCTGCTCCATCTCGTCGGCGGCTGGGTAGTAGAGGTGCAGGCCGCCCGTGGGCGAGCGCACCAAGAACTCCCACCCTGTGACGAGGCCGGCGCGGTCGGCGCGGTTCAGGGCGTCGTAGCCGTTCGTGCCGTGCACGTCCACATCCACCACGACCAGGCCGGAGGCAGCGCCGGTGGGGACGCCGATGTTCGCCTGTGGGAAGCGCCGCCACCAGGTCTCGACCTGCCGCGGGTTCGTGGTCGCGTCCCGGAAGCCGCGGCCGTGGCGGATCAGCGGCACCTTGTCGCGCGGCGCGACCGGGAACACCGGCACCCCCGCAGACGCGAGCCCGGCCGCGGCCCGCGGGAGGGGCTGGTCGATGGCGTCGAGGAAGATCGCCGACAGATCACGGACCGTCATCACAGCCCCCGCCCCGCTCGCTCGGGCCGCGCCTCCTCAGACTCCACGGCAGGCGCCGGCCGGCCGGAGCCACGTTCCGGCGGCCGACGCTGGGTGTCGCGGCCGAGGCCGGGCGGGGTGCCGTCGCTCACCTGGATCGTGTCGAGGCCATCGAGGATGTCGAGCGCGGTTTTGCGGATACGCTCCCCAGCGGCCTGCACCACCTCGACCGGATTCTTCCCATCCACAGCCGCCGCCCACCCGGCCACGTACGGGATCGTGTACTCGCTGGTGTCCATCCCATGCGCGGCACCGATCATCAGCGCCACCGATTCGGCCTCGACCTCCCCGATCCCGCGATGCTGGCGGGCCTCCTCCTGGTCGGGGCCGTGCATCAGTACGTGGGCGAGCTCATGGCCCTCGGTCTTCACCTGTGCGGCGTCGTCCATGTTGGTGCGCACCGCGACCTGGCGGGTCTCGAAGTTCGTGAGGCCGTTCGCGCCGCCGATCATGCCCTCGTGCGGCACCCACAGCAGCTCGAACCCCTCGGCCTCGATCCGCTCCGCCAGCCCCTCGCGCAGTCCTTCCGGCGCCTGCCCGGTCAGCAGCCGCGGCTCCGGCTTCTTCGGGAGGGGGTCGCCGGTGGTCTGGGAGACATCCCAGACGTAGGCCGGGCGTACCCCGACCATCTTCGAGCGCACCGTCTCGCCCGGTTTGGGCTTCTCGCCTCGGTTCAGGCGCCGCCACGACGCGGGATCGGACGGGTTCGCGGACGCGAATCTTCCGGTGACCGGGGCGAGGATCTGGTACCCGGCCTGGCCTTTGCCGACCTGCCGGCCGAGCTGTTGCCACTGCTTGTAGCCGGCGACATAGGTCGGGAACGGCTCCGGGACGCGGCCCTGTTCGAACGCGGCCTGGTGCTGCTCACAGATCAGCAGGACGTTGTTGAACGACCGCGACCGGAACCGCGCGGCGAACCGGAGCGCGTCGGCCCACTCATCGCCGGTGACGAGCCGCTCGACCGCGCCGGTGAGCTTCCCGTGGAGCTCGTCGAGCTTCGCCTCCCGCGCCTGGCGGGCCTCCTCTTGCCTCGTCACCATCGTCGGCCTCCTCCCGGAGGGCCAGCCACCAGGGGCGGCGGCTGGCCCTGTACCTGCGAGGTGAGCCAGGCACATCCGGCGAGTCGAGACGGTCAGCGAGCTACGGGATCGGTAGGTTGGCCGCCAGGACAACTGTGGTCGTGCCTGACGTAGGACATACCGGCCTACCAGCGCTCCCTCCGACGGTGGGCGGGAAGCGGTGATGTCCGGTCGGACGCCGGACGAAGTGAGGGTTTACCGGACCACGGTGCCGTTCTCAGGGTGATCCGTGGTGACGGGGCGCATGGCGCGGTAGCGGCTCGGGCTGAGCCCGGTGTGCTCGATGAACGCCTCGGTCGCACGTGACCGGCTCGACCAGCCCACGCGCCGGCCCGCAGCAGCCACGGGCAGGTCGGTCTCGCGTAGCAGCCGGGCCATCTCCTGCACGCGCAGCATGGTCAGGTAGGCGATCGGGGTCTTCCCGAACGCCTCGGCGAACACCCGCGTGAGTTGTTGCGGAGACAGCCGCACGGTCTCGGCCAGCTCGCCCAGTGTCCACGGGTGCGCGACGTTCTCGTGGAGGGCTTCACGGGCGAGCATCGCTTCACGGCGCAGCGGCGCGAACCGCCGGGTACGCGGCAGCACGGGGCGTGAGCGTGCCCGCTGCAGGGGTGTCAGCCGCACCGGGGAGATACGGATGTGCGGGGCGAGGACGTCCATCACCGCGAACCAGAGGACCTGTAGCCGGTTGAACCGTTGCGGGAAAGAGCCCTGGATACTGAGGGCGACCATCTCGTCCAGCCACGGCGTCACCATGCCCGCTCGGTCTTGGCCGAGGCGCAGGATCTGTGCGGGCTCGGAGTAGACCTTTTCCGCGAACCCTTGCGCGTCGAGCCGATCATGCAGGATCGTCGAGTGCTGCCAGAATAACTGATCGAGCGCGAAGTCGGTATCGACGTAGATCGCGGTGAGAGTGACGAGGTCTTCGGGTTCGGCGCTGAACAACACGTTCGGGCCGATCAGGACCGCATCACCGACGCTGACCGGCTGATGCCCGAACTCGCTGAACACGATCGCCGACCCCGACCTGACGAACACGAGTTTGAGACAGTCGTAGACCATCGGCCCGATCGGACGACGGATCGAGCGAGTCCGAGCGACCAGCGGAACCAGCCCTTTCGCACCACGGGAGTGTCCGGCGGCCTCGGGAACCGCCGGACACTCCCGCTGAGCTGCCCCTGGTCGGGCGAACCCGGCTATGCGGCCATCACCCCGGACTGCTGCGGCTCGCTGTCCGAGGGCTTCGCACGCTTCTGCGCTGCGACTGCGCCGAGGAGCACGAGAAGCGCGGCCACGGCAAGAACTGCGCCGACCCAGAGGGGGGCCGTGAAGCCGAGGGTCGTGGTGATGGCGATGCCGCCGAGCCAGGCGCCGAGGGCGTTGCCGATGTTCAGTGCGGCGATGTTCATGCCCGAGGCCAGGGTGGGGGCGTCGCCCGCGACGTTCATGATGCGTAGTTGCAGGCCCGGTGCGGCGGCGAACCCGACCGTGCCGAGCAGCAGCATCAGCACGACTACCGCGACCGGTACCGCAGCCATGAGGCCGAACGCGACCAGCACGACTGCGAGAGCTGCGAGGATCGCGAGGAGGGAGCCATTCAGGGAACGGTCGGCGGCCTTGCCGCCGAGGATGTTCCCGATGAAGCTACCCGCGCCGAAGACGAGCAACAGCCACGGCACGGCCGCCTCAGTGAACCCGGTCACGTTGGTGAGCGTGAACGCGATGTAGGTGAACGCACCGACGAGCCCACCGAAGGTGAGCACGCTCACCAGCGCGGAGGCGAGCGCCTGCGGTCGCCGGAAGATGCCCAGCTCCCGGCGCAGGCTCGGCACCCCGCTCGCCTCGTTCGTGTGTGCGGGGCGGACGAGGATCGCGATGCCGATCATCGCGATGATCCCGATGGCGGTGATCGCCCAGAACGTCGACCGCCAGCCCGCGGCCTGCCCGAGGAAGGTGCCGGCCGGAACGCCGAGCACGTTGGCGACGGTGAGGCCGGCGAACATCAGCGCGATGGCGCCGGCCTTCTTCTTCTCCTCGACGAGGTCGGCGGCGACCACGGCCCCGACGCTGAAGAACGCCCCGTGGCACAGGGCGGCGATGATCCGGCCGGTCAGCATGAGGCTGTACGTCGGCGCGACCGCGGAGACGAGGTTGCCGATGATGAACAGCACCATCAGCCACAGCAGCACCTTCTTCCGGTCGAACCGCGACACGGTCACCGTCAGCGCGAGCGCACCGACGGCCACGCTCAGCGCGTACCCGGACACGAGGATGCCCGCCGTACCTTCCGAGACGCCGAACTCTGTCGCGATCTCGGGCAGTAGCCCGACGATCCCGAACTCGGTCAGACCGATGCCGAACCCTCCCAATGCCAACGCGATCAAACCCCACGGCATACGCCACTCCTTCGACTCGTCACAACGACGCATCGCAATATCTCGATGCGAGAGTCAAGCATCGCAAAAGTTCGATATGAGGTCAAGTCGAGGGTGCGCCGAGGGCGCCGCGGTGGGTCAGATGACGCTGGTGAAGAGGGCGCCGAGCTCGGCGAGGCGGTCCTCGTTGCGGCGGTAGTGGGTCCACTTGCCCACGCGGGTGCTGGTCACGAGTCCGGCGCGTTCGAGGGTCGCCATGTAGGACGAGACTGTGGACTGTGCGAGGCCAGTGCGGTCGCGGATCTGTGTGATGCAGACCCCGTACTCGTCCGGGTCGGCGATGCCCTGCTCGACAGGGAAGTTGCCGCGCGGGTCACGCAGCCAGGTCAGGATCTGTAGTCGGATGGGGTTCGACAGCGCCTTGAATGCGTCGATCGCATCGACCTGAGCCTCGGTCTCGGCTGTCATGGCCGCACTCCTCGCCGTGTCGCATCGCAATATGTCGATCCATGCTATCAGCCAGGGGCCAGCCGCTCGGCTCAGCGACTGCTAACGCTCCCGAAGCCCCTCGGTAGACCGAAGTCGGCACTTCACTCTCGCCATCAGGCGTCAACCTCTACGCTGCGCGTCCGCTCTTCGCGCACGCCGTGTCGGAGGTAGGGGCTGGCGAGGGCCGGGAGGATCACAAGGATCGCGAGGATCGCCATCCCAACACCGAGGATCACTGGCGAACGCAGCCCGTAGGTCGGGATGAGTGCGGAGCCGATGGCCGAGCCGAGGATGATCCCGAGCGTGATGAACGAGGAGTGCACGGTGTTCGCCAGAGGCGCGGTGCTCCCAGCTCGCTGCGCACGGACCGCCATCGCCGGGTTCATCGTGACTCCGACCAAGCCGATCCCGAACATGAACACCAACGCGAGTGCTGGAACATCGGTGAAGAACGCGAACCCAGCCAGGAACACGGCATTGAGCGCGGTACCGGCGAGCAGGGTCGAGATGGTGTGCCGGTCGGCCAGGCGCGCCACGATCATGTTCCCGACCACGGTTGCGGCACCGTAGGCCAGCAGCAGCAACGGCACGGTGGTCTCGGCGAAACCGGTGACCTGTGTGAGGATCGGGGTGAAGAAGGTGAAGGCCGAGAACGTCGCGCCGATGATGAGCGTGCTCGACACGATCGCCAGGAGGAACTGCGGCCGACGCAGCACCGCGAACTCTGCGGAGGCGGAAGCCCGGGGCTGCTCGGCGCCGGTCTCCGGCCGCGGGTTGCGCACCACGGCGAGGGTGAGGATCGCGGCGATCACCGTCAGCAGCGAGATCGTCCAGAACGCGGACTGCCAGCCGAGCCTGCCGCCGACGAGCGTCGCCAGGGGCAGGCCGAGCAGCGTGCCGAGCATGAGCCCGTTCATCGCGACGCCGACCGCCCGGCCGCGGATGCGCTCGTCGACCAGCTGCGCGCACAGCGACACCGCGACGCCGAAGAACGCCTGCGCCGCGATACCGCTGATGACGCGGGCGACGACCATGACCGGGTACGTCGACGCGAGCGCGGCGATGACGTTGCCGACCAGGAACACGGCGAAGATGACCGAACAATGGCCGGAGGGAGACATCGATCTCCGCGGTGGAAGCTGGTAGCAGCAGAAGTCACGCTCTCGCCCCGAGAGGCTTGACATTGAGGCAGGGGAACCCGCCGATCAGCACGTCCACCGGCGGCACATCGTTCCAGTCGACGGCTGTGATGTCTCCGAGGTTCGGGATGCCCGGCCAGTGGTCGGCGAAGACGCGGATAGAGGGGGTGTTGATCTCGGAGAACCAGATCGTCTCCCCGCCGGTGGCGTACTCGACGGCAAGGTCAAGGCCGCCGTACCCGGAGAACAGCGACCCGACCCGGAGAGGGCGGCCGCAATGGGAATGGTCGTCGCGCATGAGGGCTCCGCAGGCTTCGTGAACCCCGGACCTCGACGCGCCGAACGGGCGCCAACCTGCCGGGCTGAACACCTGCCAGGTGCACCACCGACTGCCCGGCACGCAGCGAACGACCGCGACGCCGAAGGGCTCTCGACCGTGCCTTCGTCGGCCCCGACAACCCTCCGTCTGCCTGTCGCCGTGACTCTCGTCCTCGCCGCCTCAACGAGCCGCCACACGTCTTTCAAGCGAGGGTTGACCGGCTAACCTGAGATGGTAGACGACGGGCGTTTGGTCCGCGTGGGCGATCAGGATGGCGGTGTGATTTGACGGCTGAGCGGAACATCGCCGCCCTCGTTGGCAACGGTCTGTCGATCGCGTTCAACCCCGAACTAAACCTCCAGAGCATCACCGAAGAGGTGCTTCGTCGCATCGAGGAGTCGGACGGCGGTGACGTTGTCATCGCCATGAAGGAGATTGCCGAGCGCGCTCTTCCCGACGGCGCAAGTAGTGCCGAGGACTTCGAAGTGCTTGTTGGTGCGTTCGGGGCAGAGTCACGCACACTGGATGTCCTAGATACTCTTGCTGCGTTGACTAAGCCATCTGACAAGAAACTCAGGAAGGCCATCAGGCGAGTCTCTCGATTTGCTGAACAAGTGCGAGACACCGGCATTTCGCATGTTCTTGAAGTAATCGCAGAGCGATCACATGCCTACGCTGATGAAGCACAAGGCCTCTACGACTTAGTGACCGCGATCACTGAGTCCTTCGACGGTAAAGTTGTCATCGGGAATCTCAACTACGACACCCTCATGCTCGCCGCGCTCCTGACGGTCTGCCAATCGGAGCTTGCAGATATGGGGCACGGGTATCGGCGTGTGAAGGTACTAGTTGACGACCGAGTTGAACGCGAGGTGCAGGCGCTCCGATCCAGCAGCGGGGATTTTCCGCTAGGGAAAAGAGTGCAACTACTGCACATTCACGGATCACTAACGTTCTGGGCAACGCGTGATCGGAAGATTCACGCCAAGCTGCCCAAGGACATGCTCGATGACGGGGACCAGTGGCGTGCGATCCGTGACGACACAACGAACGTCCGACCAGTCGTTGTTCTCGCGAACCGGAAAGATAAGGCGGAACACGTCGCTAAGTTTCCCTTCGATCTGGCCTACGAGATGTTCTCGGGTGGTTTGGCTGCGTCCGACCACTGGCTCATCATCGGCTATTCCTTCAAGGATGGTCCTGTGAACTCCGCACTTCGAGCAGAGTTCATCGACCGCGATCCGAAACCCAGCGTGCTTGTGGTGACTTACGGTGATGAGCCGCGTCGGCGAGACGTGGAAAGGGCATTCGGTTGGGGTGCTGAGGACGGTTCCTCCAAGACGTGGCTCACCATCAACCGCGATGGTGCGAGCGGCGTGGAGAAGACCGACGATTGGCAGGACTTCGTCGCGTAGCGAGGCTCTCCAGATCCCTCTAGTCAGAAGCACACCTTCCTGGTGTGACGGTTTCGATGCGAGTAATGAGCGCCGGCGATGGCTATGAGTACCTACTTCGCACTGTCGCCGCAGCTGACGGCGACCGCGACCTCTCGACCCCGCTGACGAGGTATTACACGGAGGAGGGAACACCTCCCGGCTTCTGGATGGGGTCGGGCCTGCCGTACCTCGGCACAGGTGAGCTCACCGAGGGCGGGCAGGTCTCCGAAGCGCAGCTCCAGCTCCTGGTCGGGATGGGCCGCGACCCCATCACCGGGGAGCCGCTGGGTGAGGCGTACCGGCAGTACGCAAGCGTGCAGGAGCGCGTCGACCGTCGGGTCGCCGACCTCGACCCGGAGCTGGGGCCGGTGTCTCGTGCGGAGCAGGTCGCGGCGATCGAGGCGGAGGAAGCCGAGCGCGGCACCCGTCGCGTGGTCGCGGGCTACGATCTGACGTTCTCGGTGCCGAAGTCGCTGTCGGCGTGGTGGGGTGTTGCGGACGGAGGCACGAAATCCCTGATCGCGGACGCCCACCATCAGGCCGTTGCCGAGGTGGTTGCGTTCCTCGAACGCGAGGTTGCGACCACCCGCGTCGGCGCCGCCGGCCCGGACGGGGCGGTCGCGCATGTCGATGTCGCCGGCGTCCTCGCCACCGCGTTCGACCACTACGACTCACGTCGTGGCGATCCGCAATTGCACACCCACGTCGTGGTGAGCAACAAGGTCCTCACCGTGCAGGACCAGAAGTGGCGGACCCTCGCCGGTCGCCCGGTGCACGCCTCGGTCGTCGCCCTGTCCGAGCTGTACAACGCCACGTTGGCGGATCGGATCACGGGCATGTTCGGGATCGAGTGGGAGGCCCGGGAGCGAGGCCGGGATCGCAACCCCGCGTGGGAGCTCGCCCCGGTGGCCGACGAGCTGATCTCGGAGTTCTCCTCCCGGTCCCGGCAGATCGAGGAGGAGAAGACCCGCCTGATCGACGCCTACCGAACCAAGCACGGCCGTGAGCCGTCGGCGGCGACGATCCTGAAGCTCCGCGCCCAGGCGACGCTGGCGACCCGTCCGGAGAAGCATGTGCAGTCGCTCGCGGACCTCACCGCTGGCTGGCGGCATCGCGCCACCGAGCTGCTGGGCGAAGACGCGACCGGCTGGGCGCGCACGCTCGCCACCGCCGCCGAGCCGTCGGTGCTGTTGCGGGCTGATGACGTGCCACTCGACACGATTGCCGATCTGGGCAGTGCGGTGGTGGTGGCGGTGGGGGAGAAGCGGTCGACGTGGCGGCGCTGGAACCTCCACGCCGAAGCCTCCCGGCAGCTCATGGGTGTGCGGTTTGCGTCGGCGGAGGATCGGGAGGCAATCACCGGGATGGTGACCGACGCGGCCGAGCAGGCGTCGCTGCGGTTGACGCCGCCGGAGCTGGCGTCGAGCCCGGTCGTGTTCCGCCGTCCGGACGGGTCGAGCCGCTTCCGCCACCCCGGCGCCGTGCTGTACTCAACCGAAGAACTGCTGGCCGCGGAAGACCGCCTCCTCGACCGCTCGCACGCGACGACCGGCCGACCGTGGAACTGGCCACCGTCGAGCGGATCACAAGCAGGCCCGACGCGGAAGGGCGACGGCTCGGCCCCGATCAGGCTGACGCCCTCCAGCGGATCGCGGTGTCGGGCCGGGTCGTGGACGTGCTCGTCGGGCCCGCCGGTGCGGGGAAGACGACGGCGATGAGCGCGTTGAAGCGGGCATGGGAGCAGCAGCACGGCGCCGGCAGCGTGGTCGGGCTCGCGCCGTCGGAGAACGCGGCGCAAGTGCTCGGCGAGGAACTGGGGATCGAGACGGAGAACACGGCCCGCTGGTGGCAGATGCACCTCCTCCACAGGACCACGTTCGACAAGGACCAGCTCGTCATCCTCGACGAGGCATCCCTGGCCGGCACCGGCTCCCTCGATCGCATCACCGGCCTCGCCGAACAAGCCGGCGCGAAAGTCCTGCTCGTGGGTGACTGGTCACAGCTCCAAGCCGTGGATGCGGGCGGGGCGTTCGGGATGCTCGTCCACGACCGCGACGACGCCCCAGAACTCACCGACGTGCACCGGTTCACGCAGGCGTGGGAGAAGTCCAACTCGCTGGCCCTGCGGCACGGCCGTACCTCGGCGATCGACACGCTCATCGAGCACGACCGGGTGCGCGGCGGGGAGCAGGGCGCGATGGTCGATGCCGCCTACACCGCCTGGCGACGCGACGTGCAGGCGGGGTGGGCGTCGATCCTCGTCGCCGAAACCCGCGAGACCGTTACCGAGCTGAACGAGCGTGCCCGCGCCGACCTCATCCTCGACGGCACGATCACCCCCGGCCGAGAGGTCGCCCTGCATGACGGCACCCAGGCGTCCAAGGGTGATCGGGTCATCACGCGGGAGAATGACCGGCGGCTGCGGTCCAAGAACGGCCGATCGTGGGTGCGCAACGGCGACCGGTGGACGATCACCGCCGTCGCCGGGGACGGGTCGATCACCGTCCGCCCAGCTGGGCGACGCTTCGGCGGATCGCTCGTGCTGCCGGCCACGTATGTAGCGGAGCAGGTCGAGCTCGGGTATGCGATCACCGGGCACCGTGCCCAGGGCGTCACCGTCGATACCGCGCACGCGGTCGTGACGGCGACGACGACGCGGGAGAACTTCTACGTCGCGATGACCCGCGGCCGGCACGGGAACTACGCCTACGTCGCCACCGACACCACCGACGACGCGCATGTCGCCCCGCACCCCTCCGACAACCCCGACGCCACCGCCCGGTCCGTCCTGTACGGGGTGCTCCAGCACGTCGGCGCCGAGCTGTCCGCGCACGAGACCATCACCGCCGAACAGGAGCGCTGGGGCGCGATCGCCCAGTTGGCGGCGGAGTACGAGACCATCGCCCAAGCCGGACAGCACGACCGCTGGGCCACCCTCCTCACCGCGTCCGGCCTCACCGAGGAGCAGGTCGATCTCGTGCTCGGCTCCGACGCCTACGGTGCCCTGTCCGCGGAGCTGCGCCGCGCCGAGGCCAACCATCACGACCTCGGCGCCCTGCTCCCGCGGCTCGTGGCAGCGCGAGGCTTCGCCGATGCCGACGACATCGCCTCGGTCCTGCATCACCGCCTCGCCCGCGCAACCGCCCGACCTGCCGGGTCCGGGCGCACCCGCCGGTCGCCGCGACTGATCGCCGGGCTCATCCCGTATGCCTCCGGCGTGATCGACCCCGAGATGCGCCACGCCCTCACCGGACGCGAAGAGCTGATCGAACACCGCGCATCCGCGGTCCTCGACCGCGACCTGAACGAGGGCGAGCCGTGGACGGCCGCGCTCGGGAACAAGCCCGCGGACGAGTGGACGGCGCAGCGATGGCGACAGGCCGGCCGGGTCGTCGCGGCGTACCGCGACCGGTACCAGATCACCGACGAGACCCCGCTCGGCCCCGTTGCGGAATCGGATGCGCAGAAGCTCGACGCCGCCCGCGCCACCGCAGCGCTCACCCGGGCCCAGCAGCTCAGCCGCCACACCCCGAACACCGAGCAGCCGGACCTCACCATGGAGGCCCGGCAGGGGCGCACGCTCTGACCCGGCGGATCAGAGGGAGCGGCCGGGCAGGTTCTGATCGACGGCATCGAAATCGCGCGCGGTGCTCAGGCCCGTGGTTCGTGCCGGGGCCTGGCGTCGTCGGTCGCTGGTGAGGATGGCGAGGTCGTGGTGGCCGGTCACGATGGCAGCGGTGCCCTCGCTCAGCAGCAGATGCGTGCCGGTGCTCGCCGCGGACGTGACCGGCCCGGGCACCGCCCCAACCCCACGACCGAGGGCATGCGCTTCGCGGGCGACGTGCTGGGAGCCGGAGCGTGCCCCGGCTTCCACGATCACCGTCGCCGAGGACAGTGCCGCCAGGAGCCGGCCGCGGGCGAGGAACCGGTGCCGGGGGGGGGGGGGGGAGAGGGGTGGTTGGGCG
>NZ_CBDRLZ010000013.1:0-25168 GCF_965345155.1 Microbacterium sp. bgisy203 | reverse complement strand
CCGCTGGTACCGGGGGCAGCGGCATTTCTCGGGCAGCTACTGGTCGGCAACCATGCAATCGCATGTCGGATACGAGTCGCGGCTCGAGTACGCGAACCTGCTGTTGGCCGACTTCGACCCTCGCGTCGACTGGATCCTGTCTCAGCCGTTCCTCCTCGAGGGGGAGGACAAGGGCACACGCCGTCGCCACATTCCCGACTATCTGATCGTCCACGCGGACCAAACCGTCTGCGTGGTGGATGTGAAGCCCGCCGCGAAGCTCACCATCCCGAAGGTGCGTGACTCGCTGAGCTGGTCGCGGCGCGTGATCGAACCCCACGGGTGGGAGTACCGCGTCCAATCCGAGCCGGATGAGGTGTTGCTACGCAACGTCGAGTTCCTTGCCGGCTACCGCCGACCCTTCCAGTTCGCCGACGGCGACATCACGGCCGCGCTCGGTGAGCTGAGATCGCCCATGGCGTTCGGCGAAGCAGTGCGCGCGATCGCGCCCGTCGTCGAAGGGCTTCTCGCAGCACGCGCGCTCGTCCTGCATCTGCTGTGGACGCGGCGGCTGAGCACTGACCTGACTCGACTTCTGAGCGGCACGAGCATCGTGACGCGGGCCTGAGATAACACCACCTCAACACCTGAAGGAGATAGCGATGAGCAGCACGTGGACCCTGAAACCCGGCGTGGACTTCGTCTACGACGGCGACGCTTGCACAGTTGCGGAGATCTGCGATGGTGCGGTCATCGTCCGCACTCGAACTGGCCAGGTTCGGCGCCTGCGGATGATCGACCTCCTGCGGCCCCGCGCTGAGGGAGGTACGACACGCATCCCCGGAGACAGTCGCGATGAAGACGCGCCCCCGCTGGGTGTTGTCTGGGCCGATGCCAGCGGCGCGGCTCGTGCGGTGTCCGCCGAGCGCGCCGATCATGTGCGAGAGGTCCTCACCGGCTACCGGTCGGGGGCGGCCGAGATCGCGCGTGAGGGCGAACCGAAGCTCGCCTACCATCCGGAGCGTCGCATCGAAGAGCGGATCGCGGCGAAGGCGCTCGAGCTCGGCAAAGGCCGCCGGACCGTCGCGAGGTGGGTGGCGAGATACAAAGACGCCGGCGAGATCGGACTGATCGATCACCGCAAGGCGCAGCCCGGAAACCCGCTCGCCAACTTCGACGACCGCTGGGTCACGGCGGCACGCGAGGTCATCGATGAGCAGACGCCGGAATCGAAGGTCGCGAAGAGCATCATCATCGCGAGAGTCAACGCCCGAGCCGACCGCACACACGGGCCAGGTATCGTCGCCGCCCCTTCACGCAGCGCCGCATACAAGATCCTCGACGAGCTCTCCCGAGGCCGCGCGACCTTCTCCGGGAGCACCAAACGCAAGCGCTCCAACGCAAACCGGCCGCCCGCTCCCTACGGCCGCCTGCACGCCACCGCGCCCGGCCAGTACGTCCTCCTCGACACGACGCCGCTGAACGTCTTTGCCGTGGCCCCGGTGACGGGCAAGTGGGTCGCCGCGGACCTCACCGTCGCGATCGACCTCTACTCCCGCTGCATCCTCGGCATGCGGCTGACGCCCGGCTCCACGAAATCCATCGACGTCTCCGGGGTGCTCATGGAAGCATGCCAACCCTTCGACACACCCGCGGACTGGGGCACGAGCGCACGATGGCCTTTCCACGGCGTCGCCGGTTCCGTGCTCGTCGACCCGACGCGCATCCGCGTCCCGCGGTTCGTTCGTGCGGGGATCCTGCCCGACACGATCATCGTCGACCACGGCGCACCGTACCTCTCGGAGCATGTGACCAGCGCGTGCGCACGCCTGGGCATATCCATCCAGCCGGCGCGCGTCTACCAGCCCACCGACAAGAGCCCTGTCGAGAGGTTCTTCCGCACCCTCGACACGTTCCTCCAAGAACTCCCCGGCTACAAGGGCGCGGACGTCGGAGGACGCGGCGACGACGTCGAAGCCGACGCGGTCTACACCGTCCCGCAACTGGAGCAGATCATCCGAGAGTGGGTCGCGACGGTCTACCACCTCCGACCCCACGACTCTCTCGAGGATCCCCGCCTCCCCGGCGTCAAGCTCAGCCCGGCCGAGAGATACGACCAGGGGCTCGCCGTTGCCGGGCAACTGCGGATGCCTGTTGACCGGAGCGTTCTGCTTGAGCTGCTCCCGGTCGTGAAACGGCAGTTCAACCACTACGGCGTTGAGATCCACAAGCTGCGCTACACCGGAGACTCGGTCGCGAAGTACCGCAACCGTGCCAGATCGATCTACCGAGACAAGGGCACGGAGTGGCCGTTCGTGGTCAACCCCGACGACCTGACGCAGATCTACTTCCACGACCCCGAGGACGGCACCTGGCACACCCTCGAGTGGGAGCACAAGGGAGCCTTCGACACCCCGTTCAGCCTCGACGCGCTGGAGTATGCGAAGAAGATCGCAATCCGACAGGGCCGCCCTTCCCAGGTCGACGATGTCGCTGCGCAGCTGCTCGAGGACTGGGGTGCGGGACGCGCACTGACTCCGTCGGAGCGGCGGATGAGTTCCCGCATGGCCGCGCAGCTCAACGAGAAAGATCCCGCTTCTGACGGTGTGTGGTCGCTGCGCACCGTGCAGCGGATGCTCGAGGCCGAACTGAACCCCACCACCGACCTCGGCCGGGAGCTCACCGGCGAGGTCCGGGACCCACGCAAACGCGTCGACATCCCCGAAACGGGCGATGACGACGACGAGGACGACATCGACGAACCCACGATCCGATCCGACTACCACTTCGAGCCGATGGAGATGATCCAATGACCACCACAGTCTCAGGCGAGCACGACGCGCCCCGCCGGCAGCGGAGCCTATCCACCTATGAGGGGTGGAAGGACTTCGCCGAACGTCCCCCACGGAACAAGCCCGAGCTGCTCACCCTGGAGCAGCTCGGAGCGCTCGACCCGGATGCGTTCGCGAAGTACAACGCGGAGCGTCGGGCGTGGCACGCGAACATCCTGCTGCGGACCCGGCAGGTGCACGGCGTGCACCTGCAACTGGGTGACATCCTGGACAGCAACCTGCAGGACTCCGATCGGGTCAAATCCGCCGCCGCCCTCGACGCCCCGCCGGCCCTCGGGAAGTCGACGGTGGTGAACACCTTCGGGCGCGACTTCCACCGGCAGCGGATCGCGGAGGTGGGTGAGTACCTCGACGAGTATCACGACATCCTCCACCTGCCGGTGTGCCACATTACCGTCCCGGGCAGGCTCACGATCAAGGGTCTGCACATGATGATCCTCGGGTTCTACGCACACCCCGCGACCGCGGGCATCCTGCACCGTTCGATGGCCGGCCGGGATCTGGCGCGGGCGGCCGCGGACTGCATCGAACGGCACGACACCCGCCTGGTGATCATCGACGACCTGCACTTCATCCAGATGCGCACCCGCGACGGAGTCGAGGTCGCGAACCAGCTGAAATGGCTGTCCAACGAGTACAGCGCCACCTTCTTGTTCGCCGGCGTCGCGCTCCGCGAACGCGGCCTCGTCGGCGAGGGAGCGAGCGGGAAAGAAGCGGCGATGGCGCAGACGTTCCGGCGCTGGACCGTTCTCAGCCTCGACCCCTACAGCCTGCGCACCAAGCAGACCCGCCAGGAGTGGGACAGTCTGCTCTGGCACATCGAACAGGCCCTCGTGCTCGCCGACGCGCACGAGGGGATGCTCGTCGACATGTCGCGGTACCTGTTCGCCCGCACCACCGGCAACATCGGATCGCTTATGGACCTCATCCGCCGCGGCGCGTCCCGCGCCATCCGCACCGGTGCGGAACGGATCGACCGCCAGCTCCTCGACGACATCCGCATCGACGAAGGAGCCGAAACGGAGCGCACCGAGCTGCAGGCCAAGCACGACCGAGAGGATCGGGCACGCCGCGATCGGCGCCGACGCCGCCTGAAGAACGACGACTCCCAGGCGACTGGTGAGGAGGCGGCCTGATGAGCGAGGCAGCCGGTGACGTGCGTGTCCTCCCGTTCCGGGTCCGCCCCCTGCCGGACGAGCCGTTCGACTCCTGGCTGGAGGCCTCCGCGGCCGCGACCCGCGCGACTATCGCGGAGATGGCCTGCGCGCTCGGCCTGGTGGAGCAGGAGGGCGGCCGGGCTGTGTCGGCGACATCGTGGATGGCAGCGCAATGGGCGACCGAGCTCACCGACGACCAGGCGGCGCGGCTGGAGAGATCGACAGGGATCCCGGCGGAGCAGTTCCAGGAGATGACGCGGATGCGGTTCGCGCGGCACGCGATCCGCTACACCCGGCAGGGACGGATCAGCTTCCGCTGCCCCGTCGGCGGCATGGCGGGACGGTACTGCCCGGAATGCTTGGCGGACTCCGGCGGCAGGTGGCGGATGTCGTGGCAGTTCCCGTTCACCTTCGCGTGCGTCAGGCACCGCCGCATCCTCGCGGACAAATGCCCGGTGTGTCACCGCCCGCCGCGTCGCACCGGGCACCCGCTCGCCGGGATCCCGGACCCCGGACACTGTCATGGCCCCGTCGCTGGCGCCGGGACAGGACCGATCGCGAGTCGCTGTCGCGGCGACCTCACCGCGCACCCCGAACGCATCGCCGCACCCGACGCGGCGCTCCACGCGCAGCGCCGCATGATGCAGATCCTTTCCAGCGGCGTGGGCCGGTTCGGGATCTACGCGGACGCCCCGCAACCCGCAATCACCGTCCTCGAAGACATCCGCCTCTTGACCCGAGCCGCAGGCGTCGCACTCTGCGACGGACGCACCATCGATATGCCCGAGTTGGGAACCGAACTCCTCGCGGCGGTGCCCCGAAATGGGCATGAGTGGACGTGGGCGGGACCGCCGACAGCGGCCGGCGGCGCGATCGGGACGACGGTCGCGATCGCCGCCCTGGAAGACGCCGATCGTGCCGTGCGGCTGCTGAATGGGCGGCTCGCGGTAAGCACGTCGTACACCGGTCAGACGCCGCAGCTGCAGAGACTGATCGCAGCGTCGCTCGGTCGCACCCGGCGACCGACACTGTTCCTGCAGGCTGCGCCAACCTCGGACGTGGACCCCGAAGCGGGGGCACGAAAGGTGCCCGCGCAACTCTGGGATGAGTGGACGAACGCGCTCGCCCCACGCCGCATCCACAGCGACGTCGCCGCGTCTGCGCTGGCCGCGGCCGTCGTGTTCACCGGCACGCGCCTGACCCACTCCGCTGCCCTCGCCCTCTTGGACCCGACGGCACCCATCCGTCAGGTCACTCACGTGATGCGCGAACTCGGCCGGCCCACAGCGGAGACGCCCGCACTCGCGGCGATCCTCAACCTCGCCGCCTACCTCGACGCGCACGAGACGCGGATCGACTATGCACGTCGCCGCAGGCTCGACTGTGCCGAGCTGCTTCCCGAAGAGGAATGGCATCGCATCTGCGCCCGGCTGAATGTCCGACCCGGCTCCGGCGCCAGGCACCGCAACGCGCGCGCTCACCTTTACCGAGCCATCACAGGGAACCCGATGCGCTGTGCACCGAAAGCATGGGACGCGGCCGGACTGTCTCCGCGGACGGTGACGACCTTCACGAAGACGCTGCCGGACACCGTGCGCCGCGAATTGGCCGAAGTCGGCCGCGCCTTTCTGCTCGGCCGAGGGATCGACGAGCCGCTCAGTTGGTCGCCGCCGCTGGTGACGCACACGCAACCGGCCGCCACCGGCAGCGACGGCGTCGGTGACTGGGCGACGGCCAGACCCGCGCGGGGCGCACTCGACACACCATCTCGCGGCCGCGAACTGGTCGCCCAGTACCGTGACGGCGTGACCACCTATGAGCTCGCGCGGCGGACGGGAGTATCGCGGCAGACGGTGTCGCGTGTGCTCGCCGACGGCAACAGCACCCTCCGCCGCGGACGGCCCATCACCTTCGTCATCGACGACGACTGGCTGCGAGAGCGGTACGAGAAGGAAGGGATGACGCTGCGACAGATCGCTGCGCTCGTCGGCTGCAGCGCTCCCACGATCGCGCACCGCATCCAAGCGGCGGGCATCGCGATGCGACCCGGCCCACACGACCGCACCCCTCACCCACTGGCCGGCCGGTCACGGCTGCTGCAGCGCGCACTCGTCGGCCGGCACCCCATCGAACGGGCGCGTCGGTTCCTCATCGCCACGCAGCACGACAACGTGCGCGCCGCCGCGGCGACCATCCGCACGACCCAAAGCTCACTGAGCGCCCAGCTCGCCAGCCTCGGCGCCGACGCCGGCGGGGATCTGTTCGTTCCCGCGGCACGCAACAGGCCGATGCGCCTCACCCCACTTGGTGCGAGGCTGGCGCGCAAGCTCCGTCGAGCCCTCGCCGCCGACCCTCGACCCCAAGCCACGTTTCCGACCGAAGAAGGGAAGGCGTCATGACCGAGAAGAAGCGGACCTCACGTCGTCTGCAGCAAGCAGCGCGGGAGCGCATGAAGGTGACGGGGGAGAGGTACACCGCGCCGTTGATGGCCGTGATGGAGGACGCCGGATCGCAGACTGAGCGCAGCTCTCCGCCGACCACACCAGCTGGTTCACTGGGCATGTCCGTCGACTGCGAGACGCGGCCATGAGCCCCGACGCTCCAGAGGGCGGCGATCCAGTCGTTCATCACGACACGATGCAGTGGAACAACTCCGGGTGGACCGAGAAGCCGTGGTCCGTACCCGACCTGGCGCCGCTGTTCACCGAGCTCACGTCAGCGAAGACCGCGCCGAGGTGGGCGCGCCGCGCTGTGAAGATCATCCACCGGTACACCCGCGAGCACGGCGAACCGCCGACGTTCCGTGAGCTGTTCACCGAACTCGCCACACAAGACCCCAATCGCGTCGATCGTGAGGAGGCGTGGTCGTCACGGGCGGTCTGGAGCCTTGTGATGGTGCATTGGCGCAGGCAGGGATGGGTGCGCTACCGAACTGAGACACGCACTCTTCGATCCGGCCCGACCGCGAATGACCTGTTCCCGTCTACCCGTTCGGTTCGTCGTGGGGGAGCGCGTCGAGAAGCTCCGCAAGAACAATGACGAGCTCGTTGTACCCCTGCATGTAGAACAGCGCGTCCGAACCGGGCGTCTCGCTGTCGACGACACCAGCGAGCACCGTGCGCGCTTCACGGGCCGCAGTCTGCAGCCGCGTCTCGATGCCCGGGAGGCTGCGGATCCACTCGTCGATGACGGTGAAGCGGATAGGCGTGAAGTCGTGCGCGTCGACGCCGACGTGGAACTCATGCCCGCGCGGGCCATGATCGCGAGCATGAGTGTGACCGTGCAGCAGCGGAACACCATCGTCCACACGTGGGCGGTGGGTCGTATGCCGGTCGGTGCCGTGTGAGTCGCCACTGTAGGGGTAGTGGGATGCCAGGATCTGGTACCCGCGGCGGGTGCCCTCGATCACCTCGGGGAGGACACTCCACCCGGCAGCCTCATACAGCGGCGTGAACCTTTCGATTGCACGCTTGGACTGTGTTGCCGGCGAAACCCGGTCGTGGTTGCCCGGGACGAGGAACCGTCGCCCGTTTAGGTGCACGGTGAGACCGACGGATTCCTCGATCGGCCCGAGCGCCAGATCACCGAGATGGAGCACGGAGTCGTGTGGTCCCACCACCTCATTCCACCGCCGCACCAGCTCCGCGTTCATCTCCTCCACGGTCGCGAACGGCCGCTCGGCGAGTTCGCTGATGCGTGCGTGGCTGAAATGCTGGTCCGAGGTGACGAAGTCGATCTGGTCGAAGTCGAACCATGGATACTCGGTCATAGCTGCTCTCCACGTTCGCGGTTACGGCTGCTTTTAGAGTTCATCGCGGTCGACCTCGAAGCGCACCGCAACATCCTCGAGCGGTTCACTGCTCATCCCCCTCGAGCTCACGAACCCTGCGCTCGACCTCGCGGTCGTCGTCCGTTCTGACCAGCTGTTTGAGCATTCGGTCGATGCCGCCACCGTTCGCAGCGGCGAGTCTCGCGATTTCCTCGGCCGCGTCGGCAAGCGTGTAGAGACGCTCCCACGGGTAGTCTCCGTGTCGGGCGATCGCGACGGTCTCCCGAGTGTAGGAGCGTTCGTCGCCGGCGACGAGCCAGTGCTCCTCGCCCTCCGCGGTGATGAAGAAGTCGACCACGCACTCACCGCACGGCATCCGGTACACGCCGGGCTCGGTCGGGGCCGACTCGGTCGCCCGAGCGATCAGTCCGCGAATGATTTCCTCCCAGCCCCCGGCCGCTGTCCCGTCAGTGTCCATGCTTCCTCCTCGCGCAGAACAGAGAAGTCTCTCACCATCGTCCGGTGTCGTCTACGGGGAGGACTCGATGCGACGGAGTAGTCGATCTTCGAGGCTTCTTAGAGCCCGCGCTGGAAGCTCGCGCAGATGGATCTGTTTCATGTGCTGGCCGGATTCGGCGTCTTCTCGCTCGTGCTCATTGCGTTGATCGTCTTCGTCGAGAACGGGATCCTGTTCCCATTTCTCCCGGGCGACAGCCTCGTCTTCGCGGGTGCCATCATCGCCGCGGCGATCGGCGTCCATTGGAGCGTCGTGGCGGGGGTGGCGGGCGCAGCGGCGATCCTTGGTGGTGAGGTCGGATTCACTTTGGGACGGCGGTACGGCCGTCAGCTGTTTCGTTCTGATGCGCGTGTCCTGAAGCGGCGCTACCTGGTCGAAACCGAGCGATTCTTCGCGCGGTGGGGCGCATTCGCGATTGTGCTGGCTCGGTTTGTTCCGATCGTCCGTACGTACGTCGCACCGGCCGCGGGGATGTCGGCGATGACTCGAGCTGCTTTCACACGGTGGAATATCGTCAGCGGAGTCGTGTGGGCTGGTGTGCTCGGTTTGTCGGGATTCTTGTTGGGGTCGATTCCATGGGTGGCGGCCAACATTGAGTGGATCATGCTCGGCATCGTTGTCGTCACTGTTGCGCCGGTGGCGGTGACTGCGGTGCTGGGGTCGCGCCGGGGCCGCCGCTCAGCCCGAGTGGAGTCGGGTTCATAGCGAACCATTGGCGAGAGGCTGCAGGCTGTCGGGGGTAATCGACGTCGGAATTCTCGACGATTCCGGCGCGGCCGTGCTCGAGCGTGGCAGCGACCGCAGAGCGGGACCGTAGGCCCGACTGCCTTCACGAGAAGACCCGATGGGGCAGCTATCGGCGGCCGCGCGGGAGCGTCATGGTGATCGTCGTTCCCTCCTCAGAGGTGCTGGTGACCTCGACGGTACCGCCGAACCGGCCGACGGTGTCTTGTACGAGGCTGAGTCCGATACCGAATCCTGTACTCGCGGAGCCCCCGCCGTCGACCGCGAGCGAGGACCGCGCGAAACGATCGAAGACGCGTTCGGGATCGATCCCTTGAATGCCGGGCCCGTGATCGCGTACAGCAATGCAGGTGTCACTCCGACTCGTGCTGGTGGTGACGAGCACTGTTCCCCCGTCGGGCGAGTGCTTCACGGCGTTGTCGATTAGCGCGACGAGAGCTCGGTGAAGACTCGTCGGCGGGATGGCGGCGCTGCGGTCGGCGGGAACGGTGTCAACGTGGAGCTGGATGCCTCGTTCATGCGCCATCAGTCGCATCGAGGTGGCGGCGTCGGCGATGACGGGGGCGACTGGTTCGGACGCGACGACTCCGCTCGATGTGACATCGATGGAGTCGAGCAGATCGTTCACCACGTTGATCAGGTTGCGTGAGTCCCCACGGAGCTCGTCGACGAGTTCTCGATTGGGGTCTCCTGCGGGCATCGATCGCTCGAGCACTTGCAGTCGGGTGTCGAGAATCGCGAGTGGTGTTCGAAGCTCGTGGGAGGCGTCGGCTACAAATCGGCGCTGCCGGCCGAGCGCATCGACGAGTGGGGCTACTGCGCGGCGGGTGGCGAGGAGACCGAGTGTTCCGGCGAGGATGATGGCGAGAAACCCGAGGGCGACGCCGCCCACGATGATGTCGAGCCCGCCGACATCGATCATCTCTTCGTGGCGAGTCCGGTCGAAGAGAGCGGTAAGAGGGATCTGGTGGAACACGAAGCTGATCGCGGCTACCATCACGGCGATGACGAGGACGGAGACGGCGACAGTGATCCACAACCCGACTCGGATCGCGGTGCGTCGCACCAACAGTGCGTCGGCGTCGGTGCGATGCGCTGCCTTTCTCACAGCAACCCCAGCCGGTATCCGCGCCCGCGCACGGTCGTGACGATCTCAGGATCGGTTTTGCGGCGCAGATAGTGCACGTAGGTGTCGACAGTTCCGGGAGTGTCGGTGGCTTCGAAGACGGCCTGCAGGACTTCATTGCGCGTGAATGTCCTCTGCGGGTGCATAGCGAATAGCCGCAACAGGTCGGATTCGCGTTCGGTGAGGATGGTGCGTCCCTCGTAAGGCGAGTAAACCGCGCGCGAATCGGGGTAGAACTCCCACGTGCCGATGCGCACGAACGGGCCCTCACCCTCACTGACGCGGCGGATGGCGCGAAGCCGGGCGAACAGCTCTTCGAACTCGAACGGCTTCACCAGGTAGTCGTTCGCACCGGCATCGAGGCCACGCACTTTGTCCTGCACCGTCCCGAGCGCAGTGAGGATCAGCATCGGTGTCGTCGCCCCTCCGCGCCGCAACGACTCCACGATCGAAACGCCGTCGATGTTAGGCAAGCGACGGTCGATGATCAGCACGTCGAAGAGGCCCTGCTGCGCCGCCGTGAGCGCTTCGGCGCCATCCGCGCACAGAGTCACGTCGTAGACCTCCTCGAGGACTCTCACCATGAGGGGTCCCAGTTGAGGGTCGTCTTCGGCGAGCAGCAAACGCGGTCGGTTATCGGCCATGATCATCCTCCACACCACCACCCTTCGCGGCCCGTTCTGAGACGTCTCTAAGAAACGAATCATGCCCCACTAAGGCTTTGCACGCCGACGGGAGCGGGGATATCGTGACCTCCCGGTGAGGTTCGACTTACCTGCCTCGTCGACGATTCGTTCGGCGGGTGCTTCCCCCTCTGACCTCATCTGCGGAGTGTGCCGTCGTGTTCGCGACCTTTCTGATCGGCCTGCGTGAGGGTCTCGAGGCGGCGCTGGTGGTCGGGATGCTTGTCGCTTACGTGTCTCGTCTGGGTCGGCGGGACGTGCTTCCGCGGCTGTGGACTGGCGTCGGGCTGGCGGTCACTCTCGCCGTGAGTATCGGTGCAATCCTCACCTTCGGCGCGTACACCCTCACCTTCCAGGCGCAAGAGATCATCGGTGGAGTGCTATCGCTGGCGGCCGTGGCGATGGTGACGTGGATGGTGTTCTGGATGCAGCGCACCGCGAAGACCATGAAGTCGACGCTCGAGGGCGACGTGGACCGGGCGCTCGCTCGCGGCGGCATGTGGGCGTTGGTCGCGCTCGGGTTCCTGTCGGTCGCCCGCGAGGGGATCGAGACGACACTGTTGTTGTGGTCATTGGTCCAGTCCTTCGGGAACGCGCCTGCAGCCCTGTTGGGCGCGATTCTCGGGATCCTCACCGCGGTGATCGCTGGGTGGCTGCTCACTCGCGGGCTTGTGCGCGTGAACCTGCGGCTGTTCTTCGCGTGGACGGGCGCCATTCTGGTGATCGCGGCAGCAGGCGTTCTTGCGTACGCGTTCAAAGACCTGCAAGAAGCGGGCGTCGTCCCCGGCCCCTTCACCGCGGGTGCACCTATCGACCCTGCGACCGGTGCCGTCGCCATCGGATGGGCCGGGTTCCCGCTCGGCTGGGCGTTCGATCTGAGTGGCTCGATCGCACCCGGCGGCACTCTCGCCACCGTCCTTCAGGCGACGGTCGGATTTATGCCGCGCATGTCGTGGTTTCAGGTGATCGCGTGGGCCGGATACATCGCCATCGTCGGATCGTTTTTCGCGCGCGGACTTCGCCGCCAAGCCTCCACCCGTGCAGCCTCGCCCTCGCCCGTACCTCACCTCGTCGGAGAATCATGACCCCTCGCATCCCCCTGGCGATGACCGCCCTTGCCGTGGCGGTGGTCGCTCTCGCCGGCTGTGTGGCGAAGGACGCTGCCACCACAGCCGACGCGCTCACCGTGACCTCCGACGACAACACCTGTGGCGTGTCTGCTGCGGGCGCATCCAGCGGGACTCTCGCATTCACCGTCAACAACACCGGCACTCAGGTCACCGAGTTCTACCTCCTCGCATCCGACGGGCTGCGTATCGTCGGTGAGATCGAGAACATCGCACCGGGTGCGACTCGTACGCTTACCGTCATCGCGCAACCGGGCAACTACCTCACCGTGTGCAAACCAGGAATGGTCGGCGAAGGTATCGGGCGTGCCGCGTTCACAGTCACCGGCGATCAGGTCGCCGTTACCGGTGCAGATGCGCAGCAGAAGCAGCAGGCGGTGAATCTGTACGCTGCGTTCGTGAAGGATCAGGTCGAGCAACTGCTTCCGGCGGCGAAGGCCTTCGCCGCTGCGTATGCGGCCGGCGACGATGTCACCGCGCGTGCACAGTTCCCGCAGGTGCGCGCCTTCTATGAGCGCATCGAGCCGGTCGCGAGCACACTCGGTGACCTCGACCCCAAGATCGACTACCGCGAGGTCGATGCTGTCGCGGAGAATCTTGAGTGGACCGGTTTCCACCGCATCGAGAAGGACCTCTGGGTGCCCGCCGCTGATGCGCTCAACGCCGATCAGGTCACCCCTGCATGGCAGAACTGGAGCCCGTCAACTCCCGAACAGCGCGCGCAACTGGGCGAGCGCCTCGTCGCCGACATCGGCCAACTGTACGACTACGTGCACTCAGACGACTTCCAGGCGGCTCTCGACGGTCAGGGCATCGCCGCGATCTCCAATGGAGCGATCAGCCTGCTCGATGAGGTCGCAACCAAGAAGATCACCGGGGAAGAGGACTGGTGGTCGCACACCGACCTCTACGACTTCGCCGCGAACGTCGAGGGCGCCAAGATGTCGTTCTGTTTCGTGAAGGACTTCGCCTCGGCAACCGGCGCGCAGGGGGCCACACTTGTCGAGCGGATCCAGACGGGATTCGCGTCTCTCGAGAACGAACTCGCAACACACGGTTCCCTCAGTGCGGGCTTCGTGCCTTACACCGATCTCACCGCAGCGGACAAGCGCGCGCTCGTCGATCAGATCAACACGCTCGCGGAACCCCTTTCCCGATTGACGGGCACGATTCTCAACTGATCCGGTTCACCGCAGTCACGTGCCGCGGTGCCAGAAGAGGCCACGCCGCGGCAGCGCGCGCAGTTGCAAACGATACGACAGGGACGACCACTGCGGCCGCGAGCACGTCGGTCGGGTAGTGAACGCCGAGGTAGACACGCGACCACGCCGTCACGAGTACGACGAGCACCGCCAACGGCACGCTCCATGCGCGCGCGCGTCGGGGCAGCACGACGAGAACCACAGCACAGCACAACGCGGCCGCGAAGGCTGTGTGACCGCTCGGATAACTGAACGACATTGGATCCGCGACGATCATCGGCTGCAGCATCGCGGGGTCTGGTCGAGGCCGCCGTACGACCAGCTTGAGCGCCTCAACGCACGCCCACGGAACAACCAGCACGATGCCCGCGCGCACCGTGTCCTGCCACGAGCGCGTCGCCAATAGGATCCAAGAAAGCACGATCAGCGACACAAGGATCGCTCCACCGACCCCGAACGCCGAGTTGATCGCCAAGGCGACGACGTCGCCGGCAGTGCTGTGCAGCCCGTGCACCAGGCCCACGAGTCCGACCTCCGCGTCCGACCATGTGGGCGACGCCACGATGAGCAGACCACTGACCGCAGCGGCTACCAGGGTGAGGGCGGCAAGGGAGACGCTGAGCCATGCAGCGGAACGGCGTGGTGAAGACGGCATCCATGCACTCTCCGTCGTCGGCTCTAAGGCAGCACTGAGAAGTCCCACAGCGCCTATGGATCTGCTCAACGCTGACCGCCGGCGGCTGATTCTTTGACGCTCATCAGAGGCCGCACGTCACGGTGAGGTTATGCGGGACCAATCGCCCGCGGAATGGAGACATGACATGACTGTTCAGAAGAAGACCCTCATCGCGAGTATCGGCGGAGGTGCAGCGGCCCTCGTCCTCGGGATCGGTGGTGTCGCGCTCGCCCTGCCCGCCAGCGCAGCGACGCCGGCGCCGGCGAGCTCCACGTCGGCCACAGGCACCGCGGCCGTCGACGGCAACTCGACCGCGGATACGGAAACTGCCGACGACAACGGTGCGGCCGACACGGACACCGAAACAGCCGACGACAGCAGTGCGACCGATACGGACACCGAAACAGCCGACGACAGCGGGGCTGCGGACACTGACACGGAGACCAACGACGACGCCTCCTCGTCGTCGAGCGGCAACTGAATCGAGACGACGAACCCCATCGTCATCTCGTCCCTACCGGTCGCGGGGCGTCTGGTCCGAGGCGCCCCGCGATCGTCACTTGTCGCAGTCCGTCGCCGAGCGGCACTTTCTTAGAAGTGACTTAGACGAAGGGTCGAAGGCTCGGCGTTATGACTCCCTACCGTCCCCGGACCGGCGCCCTCGAGCCCGGTAGCGTCTCTCGGGTGCCGGACCCGACACTCGTCTTCTGGGCTACGAAAGCGGCTTCGACGGCTCTGGGTGAGGCCCTCTCGGATTTCTCCATCCGCATCATGGATCCTGTCGTCGCGGTCTTCCTCGGCTTCGTCTTCTTCGCCCTGGCCCTGGTCTTGCAGCTGACGCGAGGCCGCTATGTCCCCGCGGTGTACTGGCTGGCAGTGGCCGCAGTGGGAGTGTTCGGCACGATGGCCGCCGACGTCATGCACGTGGTGCTCGGCTTGTCGTACGCAGCGACGGCTGCACTGTACGCGGTCGTGCTTGCGGGAACGTTCGCGCTCTGGTGGCGCACCGAGCGGACGCTTTCCGTCCACCAAATCACCACGACTCGTCGCGAGCTCTACTACTGGGCGGCTGTCGTGGGGACCTTCGCGCTCGGTACCGCAGTGGGCGACCTCACTGCAGTGGGGCTGGGACTCGGATACCTGCCGTCTGTTTTCCTGTTCGCCGCGGCGATCATGCTCCCGGCGGTCGGGTACACGTATTGGCGTTGGGGGGCCGTGTTCTCGTTCTGGTTCGCATACGTGCTGACCCGCCCGCTCGGCGCGTCGGTCGCGGACTGGCTCGGCAAGCCATCTGCCGAAGGGGGGCTCGGCGTCGGGTCGGGGTGGGTGTCCCTCGGCTTCGCGATCATCATGATCGTGCTTGTCGCTGTGATGTACGTCCGTCCACAGACCTCGACGGCGCTGGCTTCCCGGGAAGCTCCGCGGGCGCGGGTCGGGTGAAGAAATTAGGAGGTCTCCGCATGTGGAGCATTGCGGCAGGTGTCATTGCCGGGGCAGTGGTCATCGCGGGTGTGTTGGCCGGCGCGGTCAAGCTGGCCGCGATCATCGCTGACCAGCTCGACGACAAGGATGACGAGTTCGCCGACTGACCACACACGCTTCCTTCGCCACGCCGGACGCGGTCAACCTTCCCGCCAGGAGCCCTCGTCGGGGCCCACAGGGGCAGAGGTCAACGCCATCAGCAGCCGGAGAGCATCTGCTGATCGTGATGCGGGCTCCGCGTCGTAGGCGACGAGCACCAGCCCATCGTCGGCGGGGAAGGTCAGCGCTTCGAACGTCAATGTCAGCTCACCGACGAAGGGGTGGTGAAAGGTCTTGGCCCCGGTGGAGTGCCGATACACCTCGTGGGATGCCCAGCGGCTCCGGAAATCAGGGCTGCGGGTCGCGAGCTCTCCGATGAGGTCTGTGAGCCGTTTGTCCGTCGGGTACCGGCCGGCTTCGGCGCGCAGCGTGGCGACCAGCCCGTCGGCCATCGCAGCCCAGTCGTCCCAGAAGTCATGGGATCCCGCGTCGAGGAAGGTAAACCGCGCGGTGTTAGCAGGCTGCGCAGCGCTACTGAGGACGGGGCTGTAGAGGGCGCGGCCGGGCGTGTTGAACGCGAGCAGGTCGAGCCGACCATTGCGGAGGTACGCAGGGCCTGACATCGAGTCGAGAAGGCGCTGCAGCCCAGGCCTCACCCGATTCGTGACCGAGGTGCGGGGCCGTAGCCCCACGCTGTTTGCGTTTCGAGCCAGATCGAACAGGTGCGCACGCTCGGTGTCGTCGAGTCGCAGTGCGCCTGCCAGGGAGTGCAGCACGCTCTCGGATACGCCGGTCAGGTTTCCGCGTTCAAGGCGTACGTAGTAGTCCACGCTGACGCCCGCGAGCATGGCGAGCTCCTCCCGACGCAGCCCGGGAACGCGTCGAGCGCCTCCGAACGGGGTGATGCCAGCCTGCTCGGGTGTCAAACGTCCCCGCCGCGTCATCAGGAAATCGCGGACCTCCGACCGGTTGTCCATGAGCCGAGCATACGAATATCCGCGATTTTCGCGAGGGGTGACAGCGTTACCTGGCTCGTGGTCCGCGCGGGGGCGACCATGGATGAACGTTGCGGAAAGGGGAATCGTCATGGCCGAGAAGACGCGAGCACAGCAGCTCGTCGGGGACATCGCACCGAAGCTCGCTGACCTCACCGACGAGGTGCTGTTCGGCGACGTGTGGAGGCGACCGGAGCTGTCTCCGCGCGATCGCAGCCTCGTCACCGTCGCCAGCCTGATCAGCACCGGCAGCACGGAACAGCTGGAAAGCCACCTGCGTCTTGCCCGACAGAACGGCCTCACCGACGCCGAGCTCGTCGAAGCGATCGTGCACCTCGCGTTCTACGCGGGGTGGCCTCGGGCGATGTCGGCCGTGCATGTCGCGAAGCGTGTGTTCGCAGAGCCGGCGGACTGATGCACATCGATCCTCGGGGCGCGACGGTGCGGGGACCATCGGATCGATTCACCGGCGACGTGTGGGTCGACACCATCGCCCGCCCCCAACCGCCTGGATACGCGACAGTTGCTCTGGTCCGATTCGCCCCCGGCGCGCGCACCGCCTGGCACGTCCACCGCCATGGGCAGACCCTCCACATCACGCAGGGAACCGCCGTAGTGCACACCCGCGATGGTCGGACAATCATCGCGGGCCCAGGCCAGAGCGTTCACACTCCGCCGGGAGAGTGGCACTGGCACGGCGCCGCGGACGACAGCTTCATGGAACACCTCGCCGTCAGCACCCTCCCCCCATCTGAGAAGGACTCCGCTGTCAAGTGGGCCGAACACATCACCGCGGAGGAATACGCCTCCGCTCTCACCCACAACGAAAGGCCTTCCAACCCATGAACGAGAACACCACCCCTCGGGTTGCCGTCATCACCGGCGCCTCCTCCGGCATCGGCGCCGCAACCGCCCGCGCCCTCCACTCCGCCGGGTACCGGGTCGCATTGCTCGCACGACGTGCCGACCGGATCTCGGCTCTCGCCGCTGAGCTGGGGGCCGGCGCACTCCCGATCCAGGCCGATGTCACCGACCGTAAGCAGCTCGTCGCAGCCGCCGACCGCGTGCAGCAGGAACTCGGCGGAGCGAACGTACTGGTCAACAACGCCGGCATCATGCTCCTCGGCCCATTCGCGTCCGCCCAACGCGACGACTACCGCAACATGATCGACATCAACCTCCTCGGCGCGATCACCGCGACCGAAGTGTTCCTCGACCAGCTGCGCGAAGCGCCCGGCGACGTCATCAACCTGTCGTCCGTCGCCGGGCGCACCGCCCGCGCACGCAACGGCGTCTACGCGGCGACGAAGTGGGGGCTCAACGGCTGGTCAGAGTCCCTCCGTCAGGAACTTCTCCCCAACGTGCGCGTGACCCTCATTGAACCGGGCGTCGTCGACACCGAGCTCCCCTCGCACATCACCCACGACGCCACACGCGAAGCCGTTCTGAAGGGATACTCCGCGGCCACCGTCAAGCCTGAAGAGATCGCCGCGGTCATCGGCTTCGTTCTGGCTCAGCCGCGCCACCTCGCCATCAACGAGATCCTGCTGCGCCCCGCCGACCAGCCCTGAGGGTCGCTGTCCGCCAGGGCCGGTCGGCTCGGTCACGACGAGAGTGCCGAGAGCAGGGTGGACAGCGCGTCCTCCTCCGCTACCGCGTCCGGGCTGGAGGCGCGCACCTCGGTGAGGACCGCGTCGATCAGCCCGTCGAGCACAGCCCACCCGTTCGGATTCAAGGGTTTCAGCACCGATTGCGCGGCATCCCACGCTGATTCGAGGTCCTTGACGCGAGCCACGGCACCGGCCTGATCCCCGGCTTTCACCTTTTCGAGGGTGTCTTGCGAGATCGTCCGAAGTTCGCTGACGTCTGCGGCGGGGAAGCCCGCGGTCGCCGACTCGCCGGGTGCGAGAGTTGCGGTCGACGCGGGTCCTTCTTCGCTCGCTGCCGCTGTCGTGTGGGGCTGCGCAGACGCCCAGATCAGCAGGCCGGCGGTGAGCACAGCGACTCCACCGAAGTAGCCGAGCATCGCCCGTTCCCGTTTCGGGCTCGACCATGGGCTCCGCGCCCACGAAGGCTGCTTTGTCAGTTTGTCGGGGTCGATGGCGTCCGCGCGCGATACCGTCAGATAGATCACAGTAGCGATGATCGCGACGAGGAAGATCGCGCTGGTCACAGCGACTCCCAGCCCGAGACCCTGCTGGTCAGCCGGGAAGCCCATCCAGTCTCCGAGGTTCGCGCCCAACGGGCGGGTCAGGATGTAGGCGAGCCAGAACGACAGTGTCGCGCTCGCGCCCAGGCGCCAGCCGATGATCACCGCGATGATGAGCGCCGCGGGAAGCAGCACCGACACACCCGGACCCCAGCCGGTCACCTCGAGGATCCAGTCGCCGGCGGCGGTCCCCAACGCGAAGGTCACGAGGATCGCGAGCCAATAGAACAACTCGCGCGGGGTGCTGGTGATGCTGTGGATGGATAGGGTGCGCTGGCTGGCCCACCAGACTCCGAACACCACTGCGAGCACGCCCGCGAACACGGCTGTGCTGACTGCGAGAGGTACGCCGAGCACATCGGTCAGGATGTCGGTGTACAAGGTGCCGGTCACGCTGACCACCACCACGGTTAGCCAGTACACGACCGGCACGTATCGTCGCAGCGACAGCTGCCAGATGAGGACGCCTGCGAAGACGATCGTGAAGAGGACCGCGGTCATCTCGAGGCCGACGCCGAGGGTCATGTTGATCCAGTCCGCGAAGCTCTCACCGACCGTGGTGCAGAGGATCTTGATGATCCAGAACCACAGCGTGATCTCCGGCACCTTGCTGAGCATCTCGCGGCGGCCGGAACCAGCGGGCGCGATCGTCGTGTTGTTCGTCACGATCTGCACGCTACGAAGGTGCGACTAATCCGTCTCTTAGCGGATGACCGCTCGTTTCATGCCTTCGGTAGGCTCCGGCTGTGACCCTGTCCGACGACCTCGCCGCGTCTCTCGTCGGTGTGGTCGTGCTCGCAGTGGTCGCCACGCTCGTCTTGGCGCTCTTCCGTGTTCCGCGGCTCTGGGAGCCCGCCGTTGCGATCGTTCGAGGCGCCGCTCAACTCGCGGTGATCAGCGTGATTCTCACGGGGATCGTGTCGAGCCCCGAATGGATCGCCGTGGCGCTCGTCGTGATGTTCACCATCGCCAGCATCGTGGCGACGGGTCGCATCGGCTGGTCGTTGCGCGACTTCGGCATGATGTCCTCCTCGATCGCGGCGGGGGTTGTCGTCGCCCTGTCGATCGTCTTCAGTACCGGTGCTCTGGAGTTCACCCCGCGGTACGCCCTCGCGATCGGGGCGATCATCATCGGCAACTCAATGAGCATCGCCACCTTGACAGGGAGATCGTTCACGAGATCCGTCAATGATCACTGGGATGAAGTCGAGGGGTGGTTGGCGCTCGGCGCGAAGCCCCGTCAGTCCACGATCACGCTCGCTCGCGGCGCAGTGCGCGACGCGCTCATCCCCTCGATCGACCAGACCAAGACCACAGGCCTGGTCGTCCTCCCGGGAGCCTTCGTCGGCGCTATCTTCGGCGGTATCTCCCCGCTCGAAGCCGGTCGATTCCAGATCGTCGTGCTCGCCGCGATCATGGCCGCCGGGTCGGTCACCGCAGTGCTGATCGCCCTTTGGATGGGCGACGTCCGTACGCGGCCTAAAGCGGTGCTGGCGTGAGACGTGCCCGCGCGGATGCGCGGATGTCGGAAATCGAGCCGTTCGTCGCCACCCGCGAGAGGTGTGCCCGGTCTGGGACGGTCGTTAACTTGTGGTCGTGACGGACTACTGATCCGCTTCGTCGCTGATCTGGTTGAGCACTGCCATAGTGGCAGTGTGACTGGAAAACGCCTAACTCTCGTTCGCGCTGTCGCAACACAGGTCCTCGGCGAGTACACCCATGAAATCACCTTTCCTGCGGAAGACGATTTCATGATTGTCTACGGGCCCAACGGCGTCGGTAAGACGAAGTTCTTGGAGATCATTCGGGCCCTGTCGCAGATTGACGGAGGGACTCTCCAGGCACTTCCATTTGACACGGCAGCGCTCTACTACTCGGACGGAACGATCCTCCAGGTCCGCGGCATCGATCTGCCCATGGTGGCGGTCAACGGAAAGTGGATTTCGCGACGCCTCCAGTTTGTGATCGAGAAGGCAGACGAGGAACCAGCGACGTGGGACTTCGAGGAAGACGAGTTCGAGTCCTACCTCGACGCCCACACGACGTGGAGACGGTATGACGAAGCTGGCTTGTGGGAGGACGCCCAGGATGGAGAGCTGGTTCACATATCCGAGTTGAAGGATAGGTTCGCCGACGTCGATCGACGTCAGTCCCGCTCCGAGTCGGGCAGGCCGCTTCCAGAACTGTTTCGTCGATTGCGTGCCGCCACTCCGACCTATCTCATTGAGACGCAACGGCTTCGGACTGCTTCGGTGCAGACGAATCGGTTTGCGACCCCGAGGCATCCCGCGCGTAGACGGGTCGACTCCAAGATCGTGCAGTACGGCGCGCGGATGCAAGGACTTCTCGCGAGCGCGCAAACAGCACACTCGACCATCACTCAGCAGTTGGACCGAGACTTTCCGCTGCGAGTCCTGTCGGGCGTAAGCGTCGTGCCGCACGTCGACGATGTTCGCCGGCGCTACGAAGAGCAGAATGACTTTCGAAGCCGGCTGGGACGCGTCGCCTCAGTAGACCTCTCGGATGAGCTCGAACTGCCCGATAGGCCGCTCGAGGAGTGGGAACTGCGCCTACTGAATCTCTATCTCGATGATGCTCAGAAGAAGCTCGCTCCCTTTGCGGCGTTGCTCCGGAAGGTCGAACTCCTCGAGGAGGTTGTGAACTCCCGGCTGCTGCGAAAGCGCTTGGCGATCACAGCGAAGGATGGGCTGTCGGTTCAGCACCAGTCCGATGACCGGCCGATCAGTCTTGACTCGCTGTCATCGGGTGAGCAGCACGAGATTATCCTCATGTTCGATCTCCTCTTCAACGTGCCCGCCGGCGCCCTCGTGATGATTGATGAGCCGGAGATCTCACTGCACGTGGTCTGGCAGTTGGCCTTTATTCCGGATGTGCAACGGATTGCCGAGTTGGCTGACTTTCGGTTCATTGTCGCCACTCACTCACCGCAAATCATCAATGACGATTGGGACAGGGCGACTGCGCTCGGGCCGGAGGAGGTTCCCTTCGCATGAGGGGGGCCATAACGCCCACGACCATCTTCGGCACAGTGGCGATGGCGCGCCAAGGGTCGAGTTCCCTGATCCTTGTGGTTGAAGGTGACGACGATCACTTCATGATCAAGGAGCACATCAACGACGGCGACGTGATCTTGATTGGTGGGAGTGGGAGGCCAAAGGTGCTTGAAGCGGCAGTGAAAGCGGAGCAGCGAGGTGTGCGGGGGGTGCGGTTCCTAGTGGACGCCGACTACGACAGGTTCACTCAGCCAGCTTCGCGCTATCCCTCCAACGTCGTCGCCTCTCAACACCACGACGCGATGATCGACGTGGTGCTCACGAATCCGGCGGTTCTAGACCGCGTGATTGCGAGCTACGGTCGATCCGTTGAGCGTCGGGGAGGAACTCTCGACGTCGCATCTATTCGCGACGCTGCAATCTCTCTCGCGGCGGCCCTCGCACCACTCCGAATTGTGAACGAAAGAATGGGCTACAACCTCAATCTCAGGGACTTTCCGTTCGGCCGTCTTGCTTCGATCGTGCCGACGGCGGCGGATCTCTCAACGCTCGTCATAGAGCGGTCAGACACAACGCTGACTGCCGCGCAGCTGGAAGCCGAGATAGAAGGCCATCGGTCGCACGCAGGCACTGACGTCGCGGTGCTTGCCGGGGACCATGACCTCTTCCGAGCTCTGGCGCGAGTTCTTGTTGATCACGGCGTGAACGTTCGAGCAGACTTCCTGTGGTCGGGGTTCATGTCCGCTGTCGACTGCGGGGTATTGGCTGTGGTGCCCTGGTATCAGGAACTGCTCGACTGGGGCGTAGCGAATTCGCGTGCCACCTTCAACTGCAAGCTTGCTGCTTAGTCACCGCTCGCTCGCGGTAGATAAGCAGTGACATGTCACGGACCGCTCTTGACCTAAAGGCGCGCCAGTAGGAATCCGCCCTTTCGCGTGGAATTCTGCCCCCCGAGTGGCTGCCAACTACCGTGGAATCCTCGGATTTTCCGCCATCTCGAGCGGGAACCTACAAGAGTAGATGACGGATACGGGTCTGTCGAGAACGGCGAGCAGTGGGGTGAGGAAGACGGCCGAGAGATCATCTTCGAGACGCCAGCGTAAGCAGCAACCTTCGTCCCTACGCTTGTACGATAGACGATCCGCTTGCAGGCGTCTATGTGCTGTGGTCGGAGGGGCCGGCAGCCGCGCGGTATCCACATCGGCTGGTTGCGAGACCTCAAGGCGGTGTGCGCGTCGAGCGCTACCCAGGTCGACGCGGCTCGGAGGCACGGAGCATCGATCGAGTTGCGAATGGGCCGGCTGCGACGGGGGTACCAGCGCAGAATCCCCCTAGGGTGGTCAAATGTCGACGACCTCCGCACGCCGCCGCGCGATCGGGGCGTCCGCGACCCTCTTGAGTGGCCCCGTCGATCTGCTCGACTTCCTTATTCCGCTCTGGGGGGGCGCGGTGCTCGGGCTCAGTACGTCTGTGGTCGGATGGCTGGTGGCCGCGGAGCTGGTGGTATCGGTGCTCATGCGACCGGTTGCCGGGTATCTCGCCGATTCGCGACCGCGCACCCGAGTCGCAGCGGTCGGAGCGTTCCTCTACAGCGCCAGCTGCGTGCTCTACGCGTTCGCGGATACGCCCGGGATGGCGTTCGTCGCGGCTGCCGTCGGCGGCGTCGCCGGCCCCCTGTTCTGGATCTCGCTGCGCGCCATCGCCGCCGAATACCTGTCGGACGACTCGGGGACGTTTGCAGGGCTGATGTCCTCCGAGGCCCTCGGATCCTGGATCTTCTGGGCGCCCGCGATGTTTCTCCTTGCATCCTACGGATACTCGGCCGTCTTCATCGGACTCGCCGCCGCGGCGATCGCCGCCGCGGTGCGCCTTCTGTTCGTGCCGAAGGAACCGCTCGTCGTGCGGGAAGAGTTCGCGGGCGGAACACGCGGACATGTCCGTCGACTCGCACCGCTCTTGGCGCTCGGCGTCTTCGTCACCGCCGCCGAGGCGGGCGTGGGTCTGGCGCTGCTCCTGCAGCTGCAAGCCCTGAACCTTCAGGTCTGGCAGATCGCGCTCGTTTACCTGCCGGGCGGTATCGCGCTCACGATTCTCCCGCGCCTCCTGCACGGTCTCGTCGAGCGATGGGGTCGCAAACCCGGCTACGCCGCCGCGTCCATCGCGTCTGCGGGGAGCGCAGCTGCGCTGGCGGTCTCCCCTCCAGTGATCGTCATAGCCGCGCTGTGGGTCTTCGTGTGTGCCGCGTTGGGCCTCCTCTACCCTCTGCAGAAGACCCTCGTCTCGGAGGCGAGCGGCGACCGCGTCGCCCGCGGGATGAGTCTGCAGGCGAACGCCGACACGATCGGCGCCGCGATCGGGGTGGTCGCTGCAGGCGCGTTGATCGCCGGTGGCTGGTGGGCTCCGGCGTACCTCGTGTTCTCCGCTGTCATCGCGAGCGGTACGGTCCTCGGCCCCTGGGCCATCGATCGCATAGGTCGGGATCGCCCACTGGCCGAGACTGCGGAGCAGTGACATGGCGAGCATCTGAGCGATCGCGTCGGCGACACATTTATTTCGATGGTGTCGCGGATGCTGGTAGCTTTCAGGGGTCCGTGCAGGAGTTTCGAGGAGGTGGTACCCGTGAACGAATCGACGTGGGTGCTCCCCACGGGAGTCACGGTCGGGCGATAGGTCGCCCGGGAGCGCCGCATCCTTGCAGCACTCCCGGAAGGCACGACCATGCACTTCACCTCCGAAACCCGCCTTGACCAGGGACCCATCGAACGCGAGTTCACCCTCGGCGACATTCCCGGCATCCTCTGGACACCACCCACCGCGTCGACGGCCGGCCCCGTTCCGCTCATCCTGTTGGGTCAGCCCGGCGGGCTCGGGCTACGGCGCATGCACCCCCGTCTGGAGGTCCGAGCACGCAGCGCCGCCGCACAGGGTTTCGCCTCGGTTGCTCTCGAACTGCCAGGTGCCGGAGACCGGCACCCGCTGCCGGGCGCGGAACAAGCCCGTGCCGACCTCGTGCGCGCGATCTCGGTGGGCGAGCGTCCCGATGACGACATCATCGACCGGCTCATCCTTCCCATCGTGGAGCGGGCAGTGCCGGAGTGGCAGGCCGCACTCGACGCAGTGCTTGGGCTTCCGGAGATCGGGGATCGGGTCGCCATCTCCGGCGGGGTCATCGCGGTCGCCGTGCGCCTGGCCGCGACCGATCGGCGCATTGCGGCCGCGGGCCTGTTCGCCGGAAGCTACGTGCCGCGATCGACCATGGACGAAGCGCGACGGATCACGATCCCCCTCCATGGGCTGCTGCAATGGGATGACGAGGGCAACGATCGACAGATGGCGCTCGATCTCTTCGATGCCTTCGCATCGACCGAGAAGACCCTCTACGCCAACATGGGCGGACACACCGGCGTCCCCTCATTCGCCAGCGAAGATGCCGCGCGCTTCTTCGCCCGCCATCTCGACTCGACAGGTGATTGATGTCCACCACGGATCGAGGACTGTAGGAATCTGCCGTTTCGCGTGGAACCTCGAACTCGAGATCACTGCCATTTGCCGTGGAATCCCGGCATCCTCCGCCATCTCGAGCGGGAACCTACAGTA
>NZ_CBDRLZ010000012.1:0-41282 GCF_965345155.1 Microbacterium sp. bgisy203 | reverse complement strand
CTCCCGCAGCTGCATACGCTCGTCCTCGGTCAGGCCGGCACGTTTGCCGTCCTCGACGTCGGCCTGCTTCAACCAGTTCGACAGCGAGCCTTCGGAGATACCGAAGTCTTTCGCGATCTGCGCCAACGGCGCTTGACCCTTCCGGGCCACGGCCACGACATCATCGCGGAACTCTCGGGGATAGGGCTTTGCCACAGAAACATCCTTCCAGCGAGGACGAATCCTCACAGTTCAGATGTCAACCAAACTCGGGGCAGACCCCACCGCTTATCCGGGGATCTACATGCACGCGGGACTATTGCACGACTTCCACTACCCAGTCTGCGGTTGCGACGCTTGCGACTCGAACTGGGAGGCCGAAGCCGATGAACTCGAGCAGCAAGTGTTCGCGACCGTCAGCGGCAACTACCGAGAGACGACCGAACGCGGACTTCGCCCCTGGGTCGATTACGCCTTCACCTATCCCGACGGCGCGAGCTCCGGGAAATCCCGCTCCCAAGATCTTCCTGCCCAGCGCCTCAAAGACGCCAAGCCCGTCCTCCGCGACCTTCCCGTCGGATGGAATCACTGGCCGCGCCCGGCCCCGCCTCTTGATCAACACGGCCTAGCTCGACGGTAGGCCGAGCCTGTCGAAGAACGCCCTGTTCCGCTCCGTGGCCGCGTTGACGAGGCCGTCGAAACTGATGACCTCGACACACGCCTTGTACGGCTCGACGTAGCCGAAGTACCCGAGCCCGTCATGCGTCTTGGTCAAGTTCGACAGCTTGCACATGCGCTCCATCGTTGGCGTCAGGTCGGCGATGACGTAGCAGAAGGCCGGCGGCTCCTGCGCGCTCGACGGAATCAGCCGCCCGGTTGCCGTCGCTACTTTGCCCTCGCGAACCCGCGCGACGTAGTCAAGGCACTGCGCGATGGGGTTCTTGTCCTCCGTCGTCGCGTCGTTGCGCATGGGGCGCTTGAGCTCGACGACGACGATCGACTGCAGCGGCAACTTCTGCCCCGCGGTCGCGAGCACGGGCGAGTCCGCCTCGAGCACGCGTGTCGCCAGTATGTCCGGTCGGTTCGTCGAGGCGTCGTCCGTGACGGGCATGCTCTTGAGAGTCTTGTCGGACGCGAGGTAGTGTGGAAGACGAGCCGCTCGTCCAGAATCCACAGGTTCGACGCATCGGCCCCGACATCGTTCGAGTCCTTGCGCATGGGGAAAAGCAGCTCGTGGACGCGGTCTTCGCGAGCATACTTGCCATCTCCGTCCGACTCGATGAGTTTTGCGAGGATGTCGAGGGTCGTGCGGCGCCGAGCAACGTGCCTTCGGGCGACCTTCTCTCGGAGCGCGACAGCGCTTCATCGAACCATGAAGGAGTAGTCGGAATGTCCACTGCCAAGGTCGCTCTCGTCTCGGGCGCAGGTCAGGGAATCGGTCGCGGAGTCGCGCTCCAGCTCGCGAAGGACGGCTTCGACGTCGCCGTCGCAGACCTCACGTTCCAGGAGGAGAAGGCGCGCGGCGTCGTCGCGGAGATCGAGGCGCTGGGCCGCCGTGCGATCTTCGTGGCTGCCGACGTGTCGAAGAAGGAAGACGTCGTCGCCGCTGTGGACGCAGCCGCCACGCAGCTCGGCGGGTTCGACGTCATCGTGAACAACGCGGGCATCGCGCAGGTCAAGCCGATCCTCGAAGTGACGGCGGAAGAGCTCGACAAGATCTTCTCCATCAACGTGAACAGCGTGGTCTTCGGCATCCAGGCCGCTGCCGACAAGTTCATCGAGCTCGGTGTGAAGGGCAAGATCATCTCCGCCGCCTCGATCGCGTCGATCAAGGGCTTCCCGATCCTCGGCGCGTACTCGGCGTCGAAGTTCGCCGTGCGCGGCCTCACGCAGGTCGCGGCGCAGGAGCTCGCCCCGAAGGGCATCACCGTCAACGCGTACGCTCCCGGCATCGTCGGCACGGGCATGTGGGACCTCATCGACGAGAAGCTGTCGGAGATCAACGGCAAGCCGCGGGGCCAGAACCTCAAGGAGAACGTCGAGAGCATCGCCCTCGGCCGCATCGAGACGCCCGAAGACGTCGCGAACGTCGTGTCGTTCCTCGCAAGCGAGAAGGCCGACTACGTGACCGGTCAGGTGCTGCTCGTGGACGGCGGAATGCTCTACAACTGATGCATCCGAAGGGGGCGCGGGGAGGACATGTCCTTCCCGCGCCCCCTTTTTTGCGAGGTCTTCGCGAGGACGCCGCGCCCGGCCGGTTCCTCATCAGGCCGCCGGCAGGTGCCGGCGCCAGCTGAGCGCGACGATCCCGACGCTGACCGCCGCCAGGACCGCGCCGGCGAGGAACATCGTCGTGTACGGGATCCACGCGCCGAGCGCGGCGAGGATCGCCGGGATGAAGAACCCGAGATACGTCAGTGAGTAGTACACCGCGGTGAGTCCGGCAAGATCGCGCGGACCGGCGATCCGCTGAATCTCGCGCAGTCCCCCGACGAGCAGCATGCCGTAGGCTGCGCCGAGTGCCGCGGCGGCCACGAACGCCCAGGCGAGCGAGTTGAGGCTCACCGCGACGGCGGCCAGGATCATGGCGGGAACGGTGACCGTCAGCGCGATCCCGATGCCGCGGGCCGACAGCGGGGTGTCGACCTTCGCGGCGAACCGCTGCACCGCGACACCGCAGCCGAGCGCGACGACGCACAGCAGACCCGACACACCGATCTGCAGTCCCGGCGCCTGCGACATCATGAGGCCCGGCAGGATCGCGTACGCGCTTGCGGCGGTGCCGAAGACCCACGGCGCCATCGGGGCGACGACGAGGAGGAACCGGCGGTGCATCGCGGTGGGGATGCGCAGGTCGGCGAGGAGCGGCCCAGAGGTGTCTCGGCGCGGCCGGCTCTCCGGCGCCGCCCACAGCAGCACGAGCGCGACGAGGGTGAGAGCGATGTGCAGGAGGTAGGGCGACGCGGTGGGGATCGGGCCGAACTGCCCGAGCGCCGCCGCGAATCCGGCGCCCAGCGCGAACCCGGACGTCAGTGCGAGTGCAGCGCGTGAGGCGCCACGGCCGTCGACGGCGCGGGTCGTGAACGGAGGCTCGGAGAGCTCTTTCACCCAGCTCGTGCCGACTGCCATCACGAGCCCCAGCGCGATACCCGACAGCACCCGCCCGGCGAACAGGAGCGGCATCGAGGAAGCCCCGACGGCGAGGAGCGTGCTGCCCGCAATCGCGATGATCGGGGCGGGGACGAACAGCGGTCGGCGGCCGTACCGGTCGGACAGCGGGCCGCCGAGAAGGAGCGCGGGCACGATGCCCAGGACATATGCCCCGAGCAGTACATTCACGCTGAAGGCGCTCATCTGGTCGATCTGGCGGTACATCACGAGCAGCGGTGTGAACTCGTTTCCACCCCACGCGACAGCGAACAGGGCAGCGCTCACGCGCATCCAGGGGACGATCGCGATCCGCTCTTCGGCGGCGGCTCCCTCGGAGGACATCTCACTCATGACAGCAGCTCCCGGTGGGTCTTCTTGATGTGACGGCCGAGTGCCACCTCGAACGCCGCGGTCTCGCCATCGCCGATGAGGCGGACGAGCAATCCGTGATCGTCGAGCACCTGCTCGGCTCGGTCGTCGCGTCGCCAGAGCGACCACGCGAGCATCCGCCTCTGCCGATCGCGCAGCGTCGCGAAGAACTCTGCGAGCAGGGCGTTCCCGCCGGCCGCGACGATCCGGGCGTGGAAGGCCGTGTCTGCCTCGGCGAGCCGCGCGAGGTCGGATGCCTCGTACGCGCGGCGTTGCGCGTCGAGGATGTCGGAGAGCTCGTCGACGACGTCCTGCACCCGTTCGGAGTCACGGACGAGCCGCCGCACGGCATCGGTCTCGATGAGGATTCGCGCCTCGACGACGTCGTCGAGCTCTCCCGGCGTCACATCGCGGATCAGCGCACCGCGCTTGGGGTACAGCCGCATCCACCCCTCGACTTGCAAGCGCAGGAACGCCTCGCGGACGGGGGTGCGGCTCATCCCGAGTTCGTCGGCGATCGTTCCTTCGCTGACCATCGTCCCGCCGGCGAGATCGCCGTCGAGGATCCGCTCCTTGACCTTCGCGTACGCGGCATCCGCGGCGGATGCCTCCGTCTCCTGATGCTCCATGACCCCGTCCCCGTGCTGATGAACAAGATAGATACTAGTTGCATCTCAGTCCGGTGCAAAGTGGCTCTTCGGACATTCGGTGGGGGTCATGGGGTGAGGCCGCCGGCGGCGAGGAGCATGCGGAGGCGGTAGTTGTGCCGGTTGCGATAGCCGCGGGCGAGGCGCCGGTGCAGCTCGATGATTCCGTTGATCGCCTCGGTGCCGCCGTTGTTCGCGCGCCCGGTCGCGAAATACGCGAGGAACGCTGACCGCCACCGGCGCAGGGTGCGACCGAGGCGGGCGATCTCCGGGATCGGGCAGGTGTGGAATGTCTCGGCGACTCGCTCCGCGATTCGGCGGCCCTCGGCGAGATCCTTCGCGTGGTAGGCGGATCGCAGTTGCTGCGCGGCATGACGCCATCCTCTCAACTCGAAAAGATGCGGCACCAAACCTGGGACGGTTCAAGCGGCGCTAGGCGAGTCTGATTGCTGCGTCGATCTATGGGGTGAGGGCAGTGGCCGACATCGCGGTCCGAACTATCGCGGTCCGAACTATCGCGGTCCGAACTATCGCGGTCCGAACCTACCGGAGTCCGAAAGTACCGCGGTCCGATGCGCGTATGCACATGCATACGCACACGCACACTCCTTCGACGCCGTAGCGAGCTTCCGGGCAGACGGTCGCAGACGTCGTCCCCCTGGCTCGTTTCCCCGCCCATCAAAAAATGAACGACCGCGGACTAGCTCGGATCAAGGCGACATCCCCTCAGCATCATGACGCGCTTGTGATGCACACTGAATATAGGAAGCTTAGAGATGACGCAACCGGGACAGACCACCACGACTTCGCACGAAGCGATCGATGCGTTCAAGAGAATCGTCGGCGACGAACATGTACTGACCTCTGAGCGTGCCACGATGTCATTCAGCAAAGGCTATCGATTCGGCGGAGGACCAGTCTTCGCCGTGGTGCGCCCCGGCACGCTGGTCGAGATGTGGCGGGCGCTGCAGGTATCCGTCGACAACAACCTCATCGTCATCCCGCAGGCATCGAACACGGGCCTGACTGGTGGATCCGGCCCCGGCTTCCAAGACTACGATCGCCCCATTGTGATCATCTCGACTCACCGCATCGATGAGGTGCACCTCATCAACGACGCGCGCGAGGCGATCTCGCTCGCGGGCACCCCGCTGACACACCTGACCGACGCGCTCGCCAAGCACCAGCGCGAGCCGCACTCGGTGATCGGGTCGACATCAATCGGCGCCTCGGTCATCGGCGGCATCGCGAACAACTCGGGCGGCAGCCAGATTCGCAAGGGTCCGGCATTCACGCGCGAAGCGATCTTCGCCCGCGTCAACGACGACGGCAAGGTCGAGCTGGTCAATCACCTGGGCATCTCGCTCGGAGACGACCCTGAGGTCGCACTCGACCGTCTACAGCGCGGCGAGTGGTCTCCCGAGGATGTCACCCCAGCTCCCGAAGACACGAACGAGACCGAGTACGCCGAGCACTTGCGCAAGATCGTGCCTTCGCCTGCTCGCTACAATGCGAACCCCGAGTACCTGTTCGAGGCATCCGGCCCGGCCGGCAAGCTGATGGTGTTCGCGGTGCGCACCCGCACCTTCCCTCGCGAAGTGCACCCGACCGTGTTTTACATCGGCACGAACAACACGCACGAGCTCGAAGAGATCCGTCGGTTGTTCCTCGAAGCCGACATGCCGCTGCCTATCTCTGGTGAGTACATGGGCCGCAGTGCCTTCGACTTGGCCGAGAAGTACGGCAAAGACACCTTCGTCTTCCTGAAGTTCATGAGTCCAGCGCTGCAGACGCGCATGTTCTCGTTCAAGACGTGGGCCAACGGCTTGTTCTCCAAGATTCCCGGCATTGGTCCGACCTTCGCCGACACGGTATCGCAAGCCATGTTCAGCGTGCTGCCCAACCAGCTGCCCAAGCGCATGATGGAGTACGGCAACCGTTTCGAGCATCACCTGCTGCTCACCGTCAGCGAGTCGCAGAAGGCCGCGAGCGAGAAGTTGCTCAAGGAGTTCTTCGCAGAGCCCGAGCACACTGGTGAGTTCTTCATCTGCACGTCTGATGAAGAAAAGAGCGCGTCGCTCAACCGGTTCGGCGCGGCCAGTGCCGCCACTCGCTACGCCGCGTTGAAGCGCCGGCACATCGCAGGGCTCATCCCCATCGATGTGGCCCTGCGTCGCGACGATTGGAACTGGCTCGAGGTGCTGCCGGAGGAGATCGACGACCAGCTTGAGGTCAAGGCGTATTACGGGCACTTCTTCTGCCATGTGATGCACCAGGACTATGTCGCCAAGCAGGGCGTGGATCCCGAGGCGCTGCACGACCGCATCCAGCACCTGCTGGAGGAGCGCGGCGCGAAGCTGCCCGCCGAGCACAACTACGGTCGCATCTACAAGCTGCCGGAGTCCATGGAAGAGCACTTCAAGGAGCTCGATCCGACGAATACGTTCAACGCCGGTATCGGCGGCACGTCGCCGCACAAGGACTGGGCCTAAGTCCCCAAGCTAGCGCGACGCCGTGAGAGCCTGAGCGATGTCTTATCCATCTCGGGTGGACCTAGGCCGTGTTGATCAAGAGGTTTCGCTCCCGGCTGGGTGAGTCTTAAGCGGTGACGCGACAGGAGATCTCTGACGAGGTGTGGGCCGTGATGGAGCCGTTGATGCCGACGGCGTCCGGGAGGTCGAGGCCGTGGGCGGATCATCGGTTGGCTGTCGAGGGTATGGCGTGGAAGTACCGCACCGGGGCTCCGTGGCGGGATGTGCCGGAGCGGTTCGGTAAGTGGAACTCGATCTACAAGCGGTTCAACCGTTGGGCCGTGGACGGCACCTGGGAGAAGCTGCTGGCCGAGGTGCAGAGGCAGGGCGACGCCGCGGGGAAGATCGACTGGGTCGTCTCGATCGACTCCACGATCGCTCGTGTGCATCAGCACGGCGCGACCCTGATGCCGCGGCGAAGGCGTCGTCGACGCCCTGCGTCCCCGCGCCCACCGCCTCGGACTCGTGACCGGACGTGCGGACGAACGTGCGCGTCGGGAAGAACCACTGCATGAGCCGGCCCCCGGCGTGGCCGAACGGAGCATCGAGAGACTGCCCCTCCCCCGTCGCGAACCCATCCAGAGAGACGGCGAGATCGTGGACGCGGAGCTTTGTCATGCTCCCATCATCGGGCACGGGCCAGGCGGGGTCAGACGGTGCCGTCGCCCGAGACGCGCGACTCGGTGTGCGTGACCCGCTCGCCGGAAGGGTCGACGGTGCGCGTGACCTGCTCGCTCGAGCGGCGGCGTACCAGGAACACGATGCCGAGGAGGAACACGACCGCGCCGGCGCCCATGAGGATGTAGCCGATCATGTCGAGGTCAACGAACTGGCTGGTGTCGACGTTGATCGCGTATACGAGGATCGCGCCGATGGCGATGAGGGCGATGCCGAGTCCGATGCTCATGGGAATGTTCCTTCAGTCGGGGGTCTGATCCGCTCATTGTGGTCTACATCGGAGCTTCGCGCGCGACCCTTGACGCGACGCACGTGCGGCCTGTAACGCCATCGCGGGTAACGTGGGAGGTGATGTCCGCTCTCACCCGCCCCGCCACCGGGCCGGGATGGCGGGCATGGCTCATCTGGGGTGTCGGCGTCGCGGCCTACATGCTGGCGGTGGTCAACCGCAGCTCCCTCTCCGCCGTCGGTATCGACACGGCCGAGCGCTTCGGCGCCGACGCGGCGACGCTGTCGATGTTCGCCGTCGTCCAGCTCGCCGTGTACGGCGGCATGCAGATCCCCGTCGGGCTCCTGCTCGACCGGTACGGCGCGCGCCCGATCATGGCGATCGGGATGGTGCTCATGGCGGTGGGGCAGCTGACGCTCGCGTTCTCCCCCAGCGTCGGGGTCGCGATCTTCGCACGGACCCTCCTCGGCGCGGGTGACGCCGCGATCTTCCCGGGGGTGCTGCGCCTCATTGCGACGTGGTTCCCGGCGCGGCGCGCACCGCTCATGAGCCAGCTCACCGGCCTCGTCGGCCAGTCGGGGCAACTCCTCGCGCTCGCGCCCCTCGCGGCGGTGCTGCATGCGACGAGCTGGGAGATCGTGTTCGGCGGCATCGCCGCGCTCTGCATCCTGTTCGCGGTGCTCGTGTTCGCCCTCGTCCGGAACCACCCGCCGACGGTCGCCGCCGACGTCAGCGTCGACACCGACACCGGGGCGGTGCAGATCGTGCGGTCCTCGATGGATAAGGGCGTCGGCATCCGCGCCGCCTGGGCCCACCCCGGCACGCGGCTCGCCTTCTGGTCGCACTTCGCGACCCCGTTCGCCGGCTCGGCGTTCGTGCTGCTGTGGGGCATGCCGTTCCTCACCGCCGGCGAGGGGCTCTCGCGCGGGCAGGCCGCGGCGGTGCTGTCGACGTGCGTCATCGCCGGCATGCTCATCGGCCCGGTGATGGGCGACCTGTCGCGCCGCATCCCGCATCGCCGGTCGCGGGCTCTCGTCCTCCCGGCGATCGCCGCGCAGATGACCGCCTGGATCGCCGTGATCGCCTGGAACGGGCCGGCTCCGCTCTGGCTGCTGTACGTGCTCGCCCTGGGACTTGCGATGGGCGGCCCGGCATCGATGATCGCGTTCGATCACGCCCGCACGCACAACCCCGCCCACCGCCTCAGCACCGCGACCGGGATCACGAACGTCGGCGGATTCCTCGCCGCCCTCGTCGCGATCTTCGCGATCGGACTCACGCTCGACCTGCAGGGTGCCGGCACGCCGGAGACCTACCGGCTGGATGCCTTCCGCCTCGCTTTCCTCACCCAGATCCCGCTCTGGGTGCTCGGGTGGATCTTCATCGTCGTCGAGCGCCGCAAGACGCGGGTGCTCCTCGGGATGGACCCGCCGCGAGAGCGCCGCCGCGGGGCCCTCAGGCGGGGGTGACGTCGACCCAGGTGCCGCCGAACTTCGGCTCGCGACCGTCGCCGGACGACGTACGGGTCAGGCGGCGCTTCACCCAGGGGCCGAGGTGCTCGCGGAAATATTCTCCGCGGGCGAGGCGCACCGACTCGGGAAGCTCGGGCAGCGACCACCAGCCGTTCGGCACCGTCTCGCCCAGGGCGTCGAGGACGCGTGCTGCGACGCGGTGATGGCCGCGCGCGTTCATGTGCAGCCGGTCCTCGGACCAGAACGAGGGGTCGGTGAGCGCGGCATCCGGCCAGTTGAGGGCCCGGATGACATCGGGGCGGTCGGCGATGCGTGCGACGACCGCCTCCGACATCAGGTCGCCGCGGCGCTGGATGACGCGGCTGAGGGGCAGCTGCGCGGAGGGGTTCGCGCCGGAGAGGAGCACGAGTTGCACGCCCTCCTCGTCGCAGCGGCGCAGCACCTGGCTGAACGCGTCGGCGATGTGCGAGATCGACGTGCGGGGGCGGAGCATGTCGTTGCCGCCGCCGTTGAAGCTCAGGTGCGTCGGCTTCAGCGCGATTGCCGGCTCGAGCTGCTCGGCGACGATCGGCCAGATCAGCTTGCCGCGGATCGCGAGGTTCGCGTATTCGATCGGCTCGCCGCGCGAGTCGGCCCACCCCTGCGCGACGAGATCGGCCCAGCCGCGGACGGTGCCGTCGGGGAGTTCGTCGCCGACGCCTTCGGTGAATGAGTCGCCGATGGCGACGAAACGCACGGATGCCACCCCTCGAGCCTACGACCCGTGGGCACCCGGGCCGGACCGAGAGCGGACGGAGAGTCGGCGGCGGGCGGTCAGCGGTCGTCGAGCGCCGCGCCCTTTCGGTCGGCGAGGCCCCACGTGGCGGCTGCGGCGACCACGAAGAACGCGGCGAACACCGTGAACAGCAGCGGCACGCCGCCGAGGTTCAGCAGGTACGGCACGCTGAGCGGGGCGATGATCGACGCGATCCGCCCGACCGCGGCGGCCCAGCCCGACCCGGTCGCGCGGACGGACGTCGGGTAGTTCTCCGGGGTGACGGCGTAGAGCGCGCCCCACGCGCCGAGGTTGAAGAACGACAGCGCCATCCCCGCCGTGATGATCGCGCCCTCGGTGCCGGCGGTTCCGAACCAGAGCGCCGAGACGGCCGAGCCGACGAGGAAGACCGACAGGGTCAGGCGCCTCCCCCACACTTCGATGAGCCATGCGGCGACGGCGTAGCCCGGGAGCTGGGCGAGCGTGATGATGAGCGTGAACCCGAACGACTTCACGAGGTCGTACCCCTGCGCGAACAGGAGAGAGGGAATCCAGATGAACGCGCCGTAGTAGGCGAAGTTGACGCAGAACCACACGAGCCACAGGCTCGCGGTGCGGACGCGGAACTCGACCGACCAGAGCTCCCTCATCCGCTGCCACGCCGTCGGCTGCGCCGGGGTGGTGGAGGATGCGGGGGCGGCCGCGGAGCGCGAGGTGGCAGCGGAGGGCGCGGTGGCTGCGGCGAGTGCCGACGCGGTGCCGGATGCCGCGGGCGCAGGCGACGCCGCAGGTGTCGGCGCCCCGCCCACGCGCCGCCGACGCGACCCGTCGAGCGACGGCGACTGCTCGAAACGCGTGACGACGGCATCCGCTTCGCCGTGGCGACCGCGATTCTCCAGCCAGCGCGCCGATTCCGGGAGTCCCCACCGCACGATCAGTGCGTAGAGCGCTGGGACGGCGCCGATCGCGAAGGCCCAGCGCCAGCCGTCGGCGACGCTCGGGATGACGAGGAAGCCGATGAGGGCCGCCGCGGTCCACCCGACGGCCCAGAACGCCTCGAGGATGACGATGAGCCGTCCGCGCATGCGTGCGGGGGCGAACTCGCTGACGTAGGTGCTCGCGACCGGGAGCTCTGCGCCGAGGCCGAGCCCGACGAGCAGGCGCAGCACGATGAGCGCGACGAGTCCCCCGACGAGGGCGCTCGCTCCCGTCGCGAGGCCGTAGATGAGCAGCGTGACCGCGAAGACCGAGCGCCGCCCGAACCGGTCGGCGAGAAGGCCGCCGAGGCTCGCGCCGACCGCCATGCCGACGAACCCGGCCGAGGCGATCCACGACGCCTGCTCGGGCTTCAGCGCCCACTCGGCCGTCAGCGCGGCGAGGATGAAGGACACCAGACCGACGTCCATCGCGTCGAGGGCCCACCCGATTCCCGACCCGGTGAGGACCTTCAGATGGGCGCGGGTGAACGGCAGGGCGTCGAGGCGGGCCGCGACCGAGGTGTCGGTGCGGGCGGGGGCATCGGTCATGCCTGCATGCTAGTGGGATGCCTGCCCTGCGGCGCTCAGCCGGCTGCGAGGATGTCGTGCACGATGGGGGCGACCTTCGTGCCGTACAGCTCGATCGAGTGCAGCATCTTGGCGTGCGGCAGCGTGCCGTTCGCGTACTTCAGATCGAACCGGTCGGCCCCGAGCGTCTTCACGGTCGCGGCGATCTTCCGCGCCACCGTCTCGGGCGCTCCGGCGTAGACGGCGCCCTCCGGACCGATGTCGTGCTGGAACTGCAGGCGGCTGTACGGCGGCCAGCCGCGCTCGGCGCCGATGGCGTTGCGGTTCGCCTCGAGCGCCGGGTAGAGCTCCTCCCAGGCCTGCTCGTCGGTGTCGGCGATGTGCCCCGGCGAGTGCACGCCGACGGGCAGAGGGTCGCGTCCGAACGAGTCGAGCGAGCGGTGGTAGAGGTCGACGTAGGGGCGGAACCGCTCGGCGGACCCGCCGATGATCGCGAGCATGAGGCCGTATCCGTAGCGGGCGGTGCGGACGACCGACTCCGGCGAGCCCCCGACGCCCACCCAGGCGGTGATGCCGTTCTCGGTCTTGGGGTAGACGTCGGCGTCGGTAAGCGACGCGCGGGTCGTTCCCTCCCAGGTGACCGGCTTCTCGGCGAGGAGCTGCGAGAAAAGGTCGAGCTTCTCCTCGAAGAGCACCTCGTAGTCGCCGAGGTCGTACCCGAACAGCGGGAACGACTCGATGAAGGACCCGCGGCCGAGGATGACCTCGGCGCGCCCGTTCGAGAGGCCGTCGAGCGTCGCGAACCGCTCGTAGACGCGCACCGGGTCGTCGCTGGAGAGCACCGTCACGGCCGTGCCGAGATGGATCTTCTCCGTGCGGCCGGCGGCGGCGGCGAGGACGAGCTCGGGGCTCGAGACGGCGAACTCGTGCCGGTGATGCTCCCCCACTCCGAAGAACGCGAGGCCCACCTCGTCGGCGCGCACCGCCTCGTCGACGACGTTCCGCAACGTCTGCGCGTCGCTCAGGCGCGTGCCGTCGTCACCGACCGTGACGTCGCCGAAGGTGTCCAGGCCCAGTTTCACTTCATGCATGTGAATAGGAACCGGCGCGCGGTGCCCGGCATTCCCGGAAGCCGCACGCCGGTCTCCTTCAGCGATCGGACGGCGCCGACCTCAGCGGTCGAGCGCCATCCGGAGGGTGTCGAGACCGACGCCGCCCAGGCGCAGCGCCTTCATGTGGAACGCCTTGATGTCGAAGTCATCGCCTTCGCGCAGGGCGGCGTCGTCGCGGATCTGCTCCCAGATGCGCTGACCGACCTTGTACGACGGGGCCTGTCCCGGCCAGCCGAGGTAGCGGTTCACCTCGAATTGGATGAACTCGTCGGACATGTTGACGTTCCGGCGCATGAACTCCAGCGCGTAGTCGGCATCCCACACGCCCTGACCGTCGGGACGCTCTTTGCCGAGGTGCACGCCGATGTCGAGGACGACGCGCGCCGCGCGCATTCGCTGGCCGTCGAGCATGCCGAGACGGTCCGCGGGGTCGTCGAGGTAGCCGAGCTGCTCCATGAGGCGCTCGGCGTACAGCGCCCACCCCTCCGCGTGGCCGCTGGAACCTGCGAGCAGGCGCCGCCATGAGTTGAGCTCCGCGCGGTTGTAGACCGCCTGCGCGATCTGCAGGTGGTGGCCCGGGACACCCTCGTGGTACACGGTGGTGAGCTCGCGCCAGGTGTCGAACGAGTCCACGCCCTCGGGCACCGACCACCACATGCGTCCGGGCCGTGAGAAGTCATCCGTCGGACCGGTGTAGTAGATGCCGCCCTCGTTGGTCGGCGCGATCATGCACTCGAGCTTGCGGATGGGCTCCGGGATGTCGAAGTGGGTCTTGCCGAGTTCTGCGACGGCGCGGTCGCTCGTCTCCTGCATCCAGCTCTGGAGCGCCTCGGTGCCGTGGAGCTTACGGTTCTCGTCCTGCTCGAGGAACGCGACGGCCTCTTCGACGCTCGCGCCGGGAAGGATCTCGTTCGCGATCGCCTCCTGCTCGGCGACCATGCGGGCGAGCTCCTCGAGACCCCATTCGTAGGACTCGTCGAGGTCGATCTCGGCGCCGAGGAAGCGGCGCGAGTGCAGCGCGTAGAGCTCGCGTCCGACGGCATCCTGCTCGGATGCCGCGGGGTCGAGTTCGTCGCGGAGGAACGCGGCGAGCTCGTCGTACGCGACGCGGGCGGCGCCGGCATGCTCGGAGACGGCGCGGGCGAGGGATGCCGGAAGATGGCCCTCGGCAGGGCCGGCGTCGTGGGCGAAGGAGGCGAAGAAACCCGAGTCGGCGGTGTAGCGGGCGATCTGGGTGATGACCTCGCGGACCTGGCGGCGGGCGGGCACGACGCCGCGTTCGATGCCCAGACGAAGCGTCTGCACGTAGCCGTTCAGCGCGGCGGGGATCGCTCCCAGGCGGTCGGAGATGACGGTCCAGTCCTCCACCGTGTCGGTCGGCATGAGGTCGAAGACGCTCCGCAGCTCCTGCGCGGGCGAGGCGATGACGTTGAGGTCGCGCAGGTGCGCCCCCGCCTCGTAGAGCTCGATGAACAGGCGCAGGTCGCCGGAGAGGTCGGCCTGCGTGACGATGTCGACGTCGTCGACGGGCTCCGCCGTGTCGAGGGCGGCGAGCGTCGCCTTCGCGGCCTCGTAGCGCTCGGCGTGACCGGCGGGTGAGAGGTCGTCGAGGCGGGCGTTGTGCTCGAAGCGTCCGATGTAGGTGGCCGCCGTCGGGGAGAGTTCGGCGATCCGGTCGACCCACGCGTCCGCGATCTGATCGATCGGGGTCGTGGTGCGTAGTGCGTCAGTCATCCCTCGAGCCTAATCCCCTCGGGCTCGGTCTCACCGGCGACGACATCGAGTCCCGTGCGCGCCGGCGGTGCAGCGTCCGTGGGCGCGCGCTCAGTGCCCGGCGACGTCCCAGTTCGCTCCGCGACCGATCTGCACATCGAGCGGTACCGTGAGGTCGGCCGCGTCGCCCATCCGTTCCCGGACGATCTGCTCCACGGCATCCCACTCCCCCGGGGCGACCTCGACGACGAGTTCGTCGTGGATCTGAAGGAGCACCCGCGAGCGCAGTTCATCGCGGACGAGCTGGTCGTGGATGTGGAAGAGCGCGATCTTCATGATGTCGGCAGCGCTCCCCTGGATCGGGGCGTTGAGCGCGGCGCGTTCCGCGTTCTCACGGAGGACCCGGTTCGGGCTCGTGAGATCGGGGAACGGGCGACGGCGGCCGAAGATCGTCTCGGTGTAGCCGTCGACGCGGGCCTGCGCGACGGACTCGCGAAGGTAGTCACGCACGGCTCCGAAGCGGGCGAAGTACTCGGTCATGAGCTGCTTCGCCTCGGACTGGTCGATGCGCAGCTGCTTGGAGAGCCCGAAGGCGCTGAGCCCGTAGACGAGGCCGTACGACATCGCCTTGACCTTCGTGCGCATCGCCGGTGTCACGTCGGCGGGTTCGACGCCGAACACGCGTGCGCCGACGAACCGGTGCAGGTCCTCGCCCGTGTTGAACGCCTCGATCAGCCCCTCGTCGCCGGAGAGGTGCGCCATGATCCGCATCTCGATCTGCGAGTAGTCGGCGGTCAGCAGCGTCTCGTACCCTTCGCCGACCTCGAACGCCGCGCGGATGCGGTGCGACTCCTCGTTACGGATCGGGATGTTCTGCAGGTTCGGGTCGGTGCTCGACAGACGCCCGGTCTGGCTGCCGGTCTGGAGGTAGGTGGTGTGCGTGCGCCCCTCGGCGCCGATCGATGCGTCGAGGCTCTCGATGATCTGGCGGAGCTTCGTCGCTTCGCGGTGCTGCAGCAGCAGGTCGAGGAAGGGATGGGGATTCGACTCCTGCAGGTCGGCGAGGACCGCGGCATCCGTCGAGTACCCCGTCTTCGTCTTCCGCGTCTTTGGCAGCTCGAGCTGCTCGAAGAGCACCTCCTGCAGCTGCTTGGGCGACCCGAGGTTCACCTCGCGGCCGATCTCGGCGTACGCGCGCTGGGCGACGTCGTCGGCGCGGGCGCCGAGCTCCGCGGAGAACGCGGCGAGCTTGTCGTGCGAGATCGCGACGCCGGCGAGTTCCATGTCGGCGAGCGTGTCGAGCGTCGGCAGCTCGATGTCGGACAGGACGGATGCCACGGACCCCGGCATCTCCTCACGGATCTCGTCGGTCACCCGCAGCGCGTACCAGCTGAGCTGCCCGGGAGTGGCTCCCTCGGTCTCGGGAACGAGCTGGGTGGGGTCGGCCTCCGGGAGCTTCTCGTCGAGGTACCGCTCGACGAGGTTGCCGAGCGTCTTGTCGGGGAAGCTCGGGCGCAGGAGCCATCCGGCGAGGATCGGGTCGAAGGAGAGACCGCTGAGGCGGATGCCGGCGCGGCGCAGCGCCTTCACCTGCGGCTTCGCGTCGGTCAGCACCTTCGGGGCGTCGCTCTCGAGCCACGGGCGCAGGGCCTCGGCCACTGCTTCCGACCAGGTCGCCTCGACGGCGGCATCCGCGGTAGCCACGCCGACGCGCGCGGGCGACCCACCCTCGACGGTCAGCGTGAGGGCGAGCTCCTCGTCACCGGTCGCGGTTCTCTCCGCGATCCACGCGGCCAGGGCGTCGGCGTCGAGCTCTGCGGCGACGGGCGCCGTGACGGAGGGCTCGGCGTGGCCGGGATCGTCGCCGTCGCCCATCGCCTCGAAGACGCGCGGCAGGAGGGTGCGGAACTCGAGGCGCGCGAAGATGTCGCGGACGGCCTGCGCGTCGATCGGCTGCACGGCGAGGTCGGTCGGTGCCGCATCGAGTTCGACGTCGCGGACGAGCGCATTGAGGGAGCGGTTGCGGCGCACGTCGTCGAGGTGCTCGCGCAGGTTACCGCCGACGACACCCGTGATCTTGTCGGCGTTCTCGAGCAGGGCATCCAGCGTCCCCCACTGGGTGAGCCACTTGACGGCGGTCTTCTCCCCCACCTTCGGCACACCGGGCAGGTTGTCGCTCGTCTCCCCGACGAGCGCGGCGATGTCGGGGTAGTTCGCGGGGGGCAGCCCGTACTTCTCCACGACGGCATCCGGAGTGTAGCGCTTGAGCTGCGACACGCCCTGCACACTCGGGTACAGCAGGGTCACATCGTCGGTGACGAGCTGGATCGTGTCGCGATCGCCCGAGCAGACGAGAACGTCGAACCCTTCGGCGGCGCCTTGCGTCGCGAGTGTCGCGAGGATGTCGTCGGCCTCCACGCCCTCCTTCGTCAGGACCGGCACGTTCATCGCGGCCAGCGCCTCCTGCAGGAGGGGGATCTGTCCTTTGAACTCGGCCGGCGACTCGGACCGGTTCGCCTTGTACTCGGGGTACTGATCGGTGCGGAACGAGTGGCGCGAGGTGTCGAACGCGACCGCGAGATGCGTGGGCTGCTCGGCCTTCACGAGGTTCACGAACATCGACAGGAACCCGTAGATGCCGTTCGTGTGCTGCCCGTCCTTCGTCGAGAAGTTGTCGACCGGCAGGGCGTAGAACGCACGGTAGGCGAGCGAATGGCCGTCGACGACGAGAAGGGTAGGCTTTGCGGGGTCCGTCACCCCTCCAGCGTAGTCAGCGGGTCGGACACTCCTGCCGGTCGACCTCGAAGGTGAACGATGACGTCTGATTCTGCGACCCCCGGTGCCTCGGCCCCTGGTCCCGACGGCCTGGAATGGGCGCTCGAGCGCGGCATGGGCGCTCTCGCCGAGAAGATGGGGATGGAGTTCACCGAGTTCTCGGTCGAGCGCTCCGTCGCCACCATGCCGGTGGAGGGGAACACGCAGCCCGTCGGTCTCATGCACGGCGGGGCATACGTCGTCCTCGGTGAGTCGCTCGGCTCCATGGCGGCGAACCTCTACGCGGGCCCCGACCGCCTCGCGGTCGGCGTCGACATCAACGCGACGCACACGCGTTCGGCGACGTCCGGCGTCGTGACGGGCGTGTGCACGCCCGTGCATTTCGGGCGTTCACTAACCGTGCACGAGATCGTCGTGAGCGACGATCAGGGGCGGCGCTGCTCGACGATCCGCATCACCAACATGATCAAGGATCGCTGACCCCCGCCCGACGCTCGTCCCCTCCACCGCACCGGCCCGCGCCGGCACCCTCCGGTGCCGCCGCCCCCGAGACCGCGTGTTCTCGACGAGACCCGGCCGCCGAACCCCGGGTCTCGTCGAGAACACCGGGTCTCGCGGGATTCAGGCGCACGGGAGCAGGCGCGCGGTACCTAGACGTGCGACCGCCAAGCGCGCGAGCGTCAGGCGCTGGAGCGTCAGGCGCGGGAACGTCAGGCGCGCGCGCGACCCAGCGAAGAGGGAGTCAGGCCTTCTTGGGCGAGAGCTGCTCGATGATCGCCTTCGCGACGTCCTGCATCGTGAGGCGGCGGTCCATCGACGCCTTCTGGATCCAGCGGAACGCCTCGGGCTCAGACAGCCCCATCTTCTCGTTGAGCAGGCCCTTCGCGCGGTCGACGAGCTTGCGGGTCTCGAAGCGCTCGACCATGTCGGCGACCTCGGCCTCGAGCGTGATGATCTGCTCGTAACGCGCCAGCGCGATCTCGATCGCCGGCAGCAGGTCGTTCGGCGTGAACGGCTTCACGACGTACGCGAGCGCACCGGCCTCGCTCGCGCGCTCGACGAGCTCCTTCTGGCTGAACGCGGTCAGCAGCACGACGGGAGCGACGTGATTCTTGCTGAGCTTCTCGGCCGCGGAGATGCCGTCGAGGACGGGCATCTTCACGTCCATGATGACGAGGTCGGGGCGGAGCTCGGTCGCGAGCTGCACGGCGGTCTCACCGTCTCCCGCCTCACCGACGACGTCGAAGCCGTTGTCGCGGAGGATCTCCACGATGTCGAGGCGGATCAGCGACTCGTCCTCGGCGACGACGACGCGTCGCGGGGCGGTGGACGCCGTGGGGCCGGTGGGGGTGCTCAGTTCCTGCTCAGTCACCTGTCCATCCTAGAGCCAGGACGGGCCCGCGCCTGCGGTATCGTCGATTGCACGTGCGCCGGTGTGGCGGAATGGCAGACGCGACCGACTCAAACTCGGTTGTCTTCGGACGTGTGGGTTCGACTCCCACCACCGGCACGACACGCTCTCAGGTCGATGCGAGAGAACCCTGCAGCGCCATGAGGAGAGCACCGACCGACACGGCCGTGACGACGAACATCACGAAGGCGGCCACGGTGACGCGCGTGAAGACCCGCCGTCGTCGGTGCGCGCCGTCACCGGTGCCGCTCAGCCCGGTCGCCCCGATACCCAGGACGACGAGGACGCACACCACTCCAATGGGAACCGCCGGAGGAAACGCCCACATCACCACCTGCGGGAAGGTCAGCGAGATGAGAAATCCCGCTGAGTTCTCCGTAGCGGCGAGCACGGGGCCGACGATCGCGAGGAGCAGGAAGACCGCGTTCGCGATCGCCAGCACCCGCACCCAGGTCGCGATGGGTGCGGGTGCCGCCACGTTCGCGGGCGCCGTCACCGTTTACTCGCGGTAGATCGGGGCATTGCCGTTGACGGCGTCGCCGATATTGTGGATGCGGATGTCGTTGGTCGAGCCGATGATGCCGGGAGGGGAACCGGAGATCACGACGACCTTGTCCCCTTCCTTCGCGAGTCCCTTGCCGAGGAAGAACTCGTCGACCTGGATGAACATGAGGTCGGTGTGCGCGACGTGCTCGACGAGCGTCGACTGCACTCCCCACGTGAGCGCCATGCGGCGACGGATCGCGGGGTCGACGGCGAAGGCCATCATCGGGATGCCCGGGCGCAGGCGCGACATGCGACGCGCGGTGTCGCCGGACTCGGTGAAGATGCAGATGTACTTCGCCTCGATGAACTCCGCGACCTCGTTCGCGGCGAGCGTGAGGATGCCGCCCTGCGTGCGCGGCTTCGCCGAGAACGGACGGATCCGCTCCAGGCCGTGCTCCTCGGTCGACTCGACGATGCGCGCCATGGTCTGCACCGTGACGACGGGGTACTCCCCCACGCTCGTCTCGCCCGAGAGCATGACCGCGTCGGCTCCGTCGAGCACGGCGTTGGCGACGTCGGATGCCTCGGCGCGGGTGGGGACGGGCGCGTGCGTCATCGACTCGAGCATCTGCGTCGCGACGATGACGGGCTTCGCCATGCGACGGCAGAGCTCCACCGCGCGCTTCTGCACGATCGGGACGGCTTCGAGGGGCAGCTCGACGGCGAGGTCGCCGCGGGCGACCATGATGCCGTCGAACGCGTCGATGATCTCCTCGAGGTTGTCGACGGCCTGCGGCTTCTCGATCTTGGCGATGACAGGGACCTTCCGGCCCTCCTCCGCCATGATCTCGTGCACGCGGGTGATGTCGCTGGCGTCGCGCACGAACGACAGCGCGATGATGTCGGCGCCGGCGCTCAGGCCCCAGCGGAGGTCGGCCTCGTCCTTCTCGGAGAGGGCGGGGACGCTCACCGCGACGCCCGGGAGGTTGATGCCCTTGTTGTTGGACACCTCTCCGGGGACGATGACCTTCGTGGTGACGACGGGGCCGTCGACGCTCTCGACCTGGACGCGGACCTTGCCGTCGTCGATGAGCAGGTCGTCGCCCGGCTTGACGTCGTCGGGCAGGCCCTTGAACGTCGTCGAGACGATCTCCTTCGTACCGGGGATGTCCTCGGTGGTGATCTTGAACGTGTCGCCCTCGGCGAGCTCGTGCGGGCCGTCGACGAACTTGCCGAGTCGGATCTTCGGCCCCTGCAGGTCGACGAGGATCGCGACCGCGCGGCCGGAGTCGTCGGCCGCCTTGCGGACATTGGCGAAGCGGACCTCGTGCTCGGCGTAGGAGCCGTGGCTCAGGTTCATTCGGGTGACGTCGACACCGGCGTCGATGATCGCGCGGATCATCTCGTACGATTCGGTGGCGGGGCCCAGGGTGGCGACGATCTTCGCGCGTCTCACTGGCTGTATCTCCGGTCTGTGTGCGGTTGTGGGGTGGATCCAGAATACGCGGGCTGCAAGCCGATGGCGAGGTCTGTCGGACGTACCGGCGACGGCAGTGCGGTGCGTCCCATGAGGTACTCGTCGACGGCCGCCGCCGCCGCCCGACCCTCCGCGATCGCCCAGACGATCAGCGACTGGCCGCGCCCGGCATCGCCAGCGACGAACACGCCGGGAGCGGTGGACTGGTAGTCCTCACCGCGCTCGACGTTGCCGCGTCCGGTGAACACGGTAGCGAGTTGCGCCTCGAGCGTGCTGCGCTCCGGGCCGGTGAAACCCATCGCGATGAGGACGAGGTCGGCGGGGATCTCACGCTCGGTGCCGCTCTTGGGGACGCGGCGTCCGTCGGGGAGGTATTCGGTCTCGGCCAGGCGCAGCGCCCGCACTTCGCCCGCGTCGTTCCCGAGGAATTCGACGGTGGATGCCAGGTACGTCCGCTCCCCGCCCTCCTCGTGCGCCGAGGCCACTTCGAACAGCGTCGGCATCGTCGGCCAGGGCTGGTGGTCGGGGCGGGAGGACGGCGGCTGCTTGCCGATGGCGAGGTTCGTGACACTCAACGCGCCCTGGCGGTGGGCCGTGCCGATGCAGTCGGCGCCGGTGTCGCCGCCGCCGATGACGATCACGTGCTTGCCCTCGGCGTGGATCTGGTTCGGCACCTGGTCGCCTGCGACGGCCTTGTTCGACTCGACGAGGTACTCCATCGCGAAGTGCACGCCGTCGAGGTCGCGGCCCGGGATCGGAATGTCGCGCGGCGCGGTGGCGCCGGTCGCGACGACGACGGCGTCGTACCGCGCGCGCAGCTCGTCCCACGTGATGTCGACGCCGATCTCGACGCCCGCGCGGAAGCGGGTGCCTTCGTCCTGCATCTGGCGCAGGCGCGCCTCGAGGTGGCGCTTCTCCATCTTGAAGTCGGGGATGCCGTAGCGCAGCAGACCGCCGATGCGGTCGTCGCGTTCGAACACCGCGACGGTGTGGCCCGCGCGGGTCAGCTGCTGCGCGGCGGCGAGGCCCGCGGGGCCCGAACCGACGACGGCGACGGTCTTGCCGGTGAGGCGCGCGGGCGGCTCCGGCTCGACCCAGCCCTTCGCGAACGCGTCGTCGATCGTCGCGACCTCGATCTGCTTGATCGTCACGGCAGGCTGGTTGATGCCGAGCACGCACGAGCTCTCGCACGGCGCGGGGCACAGGCGGCCGGTGAACTCGGGGAAGTTGTTCGTCGCGTGCAGACGCTCGATCGCGGCGCGACCCTCGCCGCGCCACATGAGGTCGTTCCACTCCGGGATGAGGTTCCCGAGCGGGCATCCCTTGTGGCAGAACGGGATGCCGCAGTCCATGCAGCGGCCCGCCTGCCGGCGCAGCACCGCCGAGTCTCCCGGCTCGTAGACCTCTTTCCAGTCCATGATGCGCACGGGAACCGGCCGGCGCGCCGGGAGCTCGCGCTCGGTGGTCTTGAGGAAGCCCTTCGGGTCAGCCACCGGTCACCTCCAGGATGCGGGTCCAGACGACGTCGCCGTCGGGGTCGAGCCCCTCGGCGGCCGCGTCTTGACGGGTCTGCAGCACCGCGGCGTAGTCGCGCGGCAGGACGCGGACGAAGTTCTCGGCCTCGGCCTCGAAGTCGTCCAGAAGAGCGGCGGCGAGGGTCGATCCGGTCTCGGCGACGTGCTGCTCGAGCAGGTCGCGGAGGATCTCGACGTCGCCCGAGCCGAGGTCGAGCAGCTCGAGCTCTCCGCTCGCGAGCGCCTCGCGGTTGACGAGCGCGCGATCGAGCTTGTAGACGTAGGCCGCGCCGCCGGACATGCCGGCTCCGAGGTTCCGCCCGGTCGTGCCGAGGATCACCGCGAGGCCGCCCGTCATGTACTCGAGCGCGTGATCGCCGACGCCTTCGACGACGGCGGTCGCGCCGGAGTTCCGCACGAGGAACCGCTCCCCCACGACGCCGCGGAGGAACATGCTGCCCTGCGTCGCGCCGTAGCCGATGACGTTGCCGGCGATGACGTTCCGAGACGCGTCGAATGCGGCATCCCGCGGCGGACGCACCACGATCTGCCCGCCCGACAGGCCCTTGCCGACGTAGTCGTTCGAGTCGCCCTCGAGGCGCAGCGTGATGCCCGCGGGAAGGAACGCGCCGAACGACTGGCCGGCGGACCCCGTGAGGTTCACCTCGATCGTGCCGGCGGGGAGGCCGTGCTCGCCGTGGGCGAGCGTGACGCGGTTGCCGAGCATGGTGCCGACCGCGCGCTCGGTGTTGCGGATCGGGAGGTCGACGGAGAGGTGACCGCCGTGCGCGATGACGTCCTGCGCCTGCTCGATGATCGGCACGTCGAAGTGCTTGTCGAGCTCGTGGTCCTGGTCGCGGCGGTGCCGACGCGGAGCGTCGGGAGCGAACGCGGGCCCCTCGAGGATCGGACGCAGGTCGAGTCCGTCGGCCTTCCAGTGCTCGATCGCACCGTTGACGTCGAGCAGGTCGCTGCGCCCGATCGCCTCGTCGAGCGAGCGGAACCCGAGCTCGGCCAGGTACTCGCGTACCTCCTCGGCGAGGAACTCCATGAAGTTCACGACGAACTCGGGCTTGCCGGTGAAGCGGCTGCGCAGCACGGGGTTCTGCGTCGCCACGCCCACGGGGCAGGTGTCGAGGTGGCAGACACGCATCATGACGCAGCCCTCCACGACGAGCGCCGTCGTCGCGAAGCCGAACTCCTCGGCGCCGAGGAGCGCCGCGACGATGACGTCGCGACCCGTCTTCAGCTGCCCGTCGGCTTGCACCACGACGCGGTCGCGCATGTCGTTGAGCATGAGTGTCTGCTGGGTCTCGGCGAGGCCGAGCTCCCACGGCGTGCCGGCGTGCTTGAGGGAGTTGAGCGGGCTCGCACCGGTGCCGCCGTCATGCCCCGACACCAGGATGACGTCGGCCAGGGCCTTCGCGGTGCCGGCGGCGACCGCGCCGATGCCCGACTGGCTCACGAGCTTGACGTGCACCCGGGCGGCGGGGTTCGCCCGCTTCAGGTCGAAGATCAGCTGCTTGAGGTCCTCGATCGAGTAGATGTCGTGATGCGGCGGCGGCGAGATGAGCCCGACGCCGGGGGTGCCGCCGCGGGTGCGGGCGATCCACGGGTAGACCTTGCCGGGCGGGAGCTGCCCGCCCTCGCCGGGCTTCGCGCCCTGGGCGAGCTTGATCTGGATGTCGTCGGCGTGGGTCAGGTACATGCTCGTCACGCCGAAGCGGCCCGAGGCGACCTGCTTGATGGCGCTGCGGCGCGTCGGGTCGAGCAGGCGCTCGACGTCTTCGCCGCCCTCGCCGGTGTTCGACTTCGCGCCGATCGAGTTCATCGCGATCGCGAGCGTCTCGTGCGCCTCCTTGGAGATCGAGCCGTAGCTCATCGCCCCGGTGGAGAAGCGCTTGACGATGGATGCCACCGGCTCCACCTCGTCGATCGGCACCGGCGGACGCTCACCCGTCTTGAGGCGGAACATGCCCCGGAGCGTCTTCAGCTCACTCGCCTGGTCGTCGACGAGCTTCGTGTACTCGCGGAAGATGTCGTACCGCCGCGTACGCGTCGCGTGCTGCAGGCGGAAGACGGTGTCGGGGTTGAACAGGTGCGGGGCGCCGTCGCGGCGCCACTGGTACTCGCCGCCGGTCCACAGGCGCTCGTGGGCGCGCGCGGCCTCGTCCTCGGGGTAGGCGTAGTCGTGACGCGCCTGGTTCTCGATCGCGATCTCGCGGATGCCGATGCCGCCGAGCTTCGTCTCGGTGCCGGTGAAGTAGCGCTTGACGAACTCCTCCGAGAGACCGACAGCCTCGAACACCTGCGACCCCGCGTACGACGACACGGTGGAGATGCCCATCTTGGACATGATCTTGAGCACGCCCTTGCCGAGGGCGTAGATGAGGTTCTTGACAGCCTTCTCGGGCGTGATGCCGGTGATGAAGCCCGCGCGCACGAGGTACTCGACGGTCTCCATCGCAAGGTAGGGGTTGACCGCCGAGGCTCCGTAGCCGATGAGGGTCGCGACGTGGTGGACCTCACGCACGTCGCCCGCCTCGACCACGAGACCGACCTTCATGCGGTTCTGCTTGCGGATGAGGTGGTGGTGCACCGCCGAGAGCATGAGGAGCGAGGGGATCGGGACGAGGTCCTTGTTCGAGTCGCGGTCGCTCAGGATGACGAACTCCGCGCCCTGCGCGATCGCCTCGTCGACCTCGTCGTACATCTCCTCGAGCCGCTGCTCGAGGGCGTTCTCCTCGTGATCGAGGCGGTACAGGCCCCGGATCGTGACCGACCGGCGCCCGGGGAGCGCCTTGTCGATGTTCTGGAGCTTGGCGAGCTCGTCGTTGTCGATCACGGGGAAATCGAGCGTGATCGTGCGGGTGTGGTCGGGGCCCCAGTCCAGGAGGTTCCGCTCGGGGCCGAGGCCGAGCGAGAGAGAGGTGACCACCTCTTCGCGGATCGAGTCGAGCGGCGGATTCGTCACCTGCGCGAACTGCTGCACGAAATAATCGAACAGCAGGCGCGGACGCTCCGAGAGGACGGCGATCGGGGCATCCGACCCCATCGCCCCGAGCGGCTCGGCGCCGTTCTGGCCCATCGGGGTGAGGAGGATGCGGACCTCCTCCTCGGTGTAGCCGAAGGTGCGCTGACGACGCGTGATCGAGGCGATCGGGTGGACGATGTGCTCGCGCTCGGGCAGGTCCTTGAGGCGCACGCGCCCGGCATCCAGCCACTCCTGCCACGGGTGCAGGGTCGCGAGCTCGCGCTTGACCTCGTCGTCCTCGATGATGCGCTGCTGCGCCGTGTCGACGACGAACATCCGGCCGGGGCGCAGGCGCCCGCGCCGCTTGATGCGCTCGGGCTCGAAGTCGAGGACGCCCGTCTCGGAGCCGATCACGACGAGGCCGTCCGTCGTCTCAGTCCAGCGGCCCGGGCGCAGACCGTTGCGGTCGAGGGTCGCGCCGACCAGGGTGCCGTCGGTGAAGATGAGGGCGGCCGGACCGTCCCACGGTTCCATCTGCATCGAGTGGTACTCGTAGAAGGCGCGGAGGTCCGGATCGATGTCGGCCTGCTTCTCGTAGGCCTCGGGCACCATCATCATGACGGCGTGCGGCAGGCTGCGCCCGGTGAGGGTGAGCAGCTCCAGCACTTCGTCGAAGGATGCCGAGTCGCTCGCGCCCTTCGTGCAGATGGGCAGCAGCGGCTTGATGTCTCCGATGAGCTCCGATTCGAGCTGAGACTGGCGGGCGCGCATCCAGTTGCGGTTCGCGCCGACGGTGTTGATCTCGCCGTTGTGCGCGAGCATGCGCAGCGGCTGGGCGAGCGGCCACGACGGGAACGTGTTGGTCGAATAGCGCGAGTGCACGACGGCGAGCTCGGACTGGAAGCGCTCGTCCTGCAGGTCGGGGTAGAACGGCTCGAGCTGGAGCGTCGTGACCATGCCCTTGTAGCCGATGGTGCGCGAGCTCAGCGAGACGAAGTAGGCGCCGTGCTCGCGGCGGGCGCGCTTGCGCAGCCGGTAGACGCGACGATCGAGCGCGATACCGCGGAGGGCCGGCGCGTCGCCGACGGCGGGGTGCGAGACGAAGAGCTGCTCGAAGACGGGGCGCGCGGCGTGCGCGAGCTTGCCGAGGTGCTCCTCCTCGGTGGGGACGGTGCGCCACCCGAGCACCGTGAGGCCCTCGGACGCGGCGATCTTCTCGACGCCCGCCTTGACGGCGGCGCGCTCGTCGTCGTCGCGCGGCAGGAAGGCCATGCCCGCGGCGTACTCGCCCACGGGCGGAAGGTCGAGACCCGAGACCTCACGGAAGAAGGCGTCGGGCATCTGCGTGAGGATGCCGGCGCCGTCGCCGGTTCCCGCATCGGACCCGATCGCGCCGCGGTGCTCGAGGTTCCGCAGGGCCGTCAGAGCGAGGGAGACGATGTCGTGCCCGGGCTCGCCGCGCAGCGTCGCGACCATCGCCAGGCCGCAGGCATCCTTCTCGAATGCCGGGTTGTACATTCCCTGCTTGGCGGGGAATCCCACCGGGACCTCCGGTGCGGAACCCGACATGTCACGCGTGGTCGGTTCTCGACGGGGGCTCGAAGCCATACCTACCGTCCTCAAAATCGTGCTGAATCGGGACGACGTCGGCCCTTGCTGTGTTACTTGCTGACGACTGTGCTTGTGGCGGTGTCCGTGACGGCGTCGGACGTCGGGGGTGCGCTGACGTCGACGAACTCGTCGCTGTTCTGCGATTGTACATCGACCCCACCAGCCCACTCGCGGCCGGGCACATAGGGCGACGGCTCGAGGCCGGGGTGACGGCGCGTCTGCACGGCGAAGATCACGATGCCGACGATGACGCCGATGATCGCCGCCCAGACGTTCGTGCGGAGGCCGAAGAAGACCTCGCTCGGATCGATGCGGATCGACTCCCACACGATCCGGCCGGCGCTGTACCAGATGAGGTACAGGGCGAACAGGCGCCCCCACTGCAGGGTGAAGCGCTTGCCGACCCAGAGCAGGAAGATGACGCCGATCACGTTCCAGATCACCTCGTAGAGGAACGTGGGGTGGAAGAGGGTCCCTTCGGGCAGGCCGACGGGCCACGCGGGGTTCGGATAGTCGATCTCGAGGCCCCACGGGAGGTCGGTGGGCAGGCCGTAGAGCTCCTGGTTGAACCAGTTGCCGAAGCGGCCGAGCGCCTGCGCGAGGAGGAGTCCCGGCGCGAGGCAGTCCGCGAAGGTCCAGAAGCGGATGCCGGTCCACTTGCAGCCGAGCCACGCGCCGAACGCGCCGCCGATGAGGGCGCCGAAGATCGCGATGCCGCCTTCCCAGATGCGGAAGATCGCCCAGATGTCCTTGCCTTCACCGAAGTAGAAGTCCCAATGGGTGACGACGTGGAAGATGCGCGCGCCGATGATCGCGAGCGGCACTGCGAGCAGGCAGATGTCGATGACGACCCACGGCTCCGCGCCGCGCTTGGTCAGGCGGCTGTTCGTCATGATCGCCGCGACCACGATGCCCGCGAGGATGCACAGGGCGTAGAAATGGATCGTCAGCGGGCCGATTTGGAACGAACTGATCGGCGGGCTGGGAATCGAGGCGACGACGAGCGCGGAAGAAAGCACGAGGGGCAGTCTACTTCTCCCGTGAGAGCATCCCCGCCCGCCCGCCCCGGCCTTTGACCGAGCGCAGCCGCCCCGGTCGTTGACCGAGCGGAGTGAGTGGAAACGCGGTGACCCTCCGGCGGTGCGTCGCTCAACGACCGGGGGTGGGGTTCCGGTCGTTGACCGAGCGCAGCGAGTGGAAACGCGGTGACCCTCCGGCGGTGCGTCGTTTCGACTCGGTCGCTGTGCTCCCTCGCTCAACGGCCGGGGGTCGGAGGCCCGTGGTGGCGAGCGCTCCAGCCTTTGATCGCGTTGAGACCGCCTTCCGCGTACGCGAGGCGTTTCGCGTGGCTCCACCCCTGCATGCGCTTCTCCCAGGCGAACGCATCGTCGATGCGGTCCATCTGCTCCGACCACAGCAGGGTCACGGGGCGCCGCCGTCGCGTGTACTCGGCGCCCTCGCCCGCCTGATGCTGCGCCAGCCGACGCTCGAGGTCGAGCGTGCTGCCGATGTAGAGCGTGCCGTCGGCGCATCTCAGCATGTACACGAACGCCATGTCGGGATCATAGCTGTGGGATGCCTGGCGGTGTCGGCGTTGTCCACAGGGCGGCGTTTCGACTCGCCGCTGGCGCGGCTCGCTCAACGACCGGGGGTCAGCGGGTGGTGCCGGAGGCGAGGGCGCGCGCCTCGGCGGTGAGCCCCTCGATACCGCCGTCGCGGAGCGCGCGGACGAGCGCCGTCCCGACGATCGCGCCGTCGGCGTAGGCGACGACGTCGTGCACCTGCTCGGGGGTCGAGATCCCGATGCCGACGCACGCCCGGTCGACGCCGTGCGTCCGCAGCCGTTCGACGAGGGTGCGCGCCGCGGCATCCAGCTCCGCCCGCTCGCCCGTGGTCCCCATCGTCGACACCGTGTAGACGAAACCGGTGGAGGAATCGGCGATCATCTGCAGGCGCTCGTCGGTCGAGGTCGGTGTGGCGAGGAACACGCGGTCGAGGCCCGTGCGCTCCGATGCGGCGATCCAGTCGGCGGCGGCGTCCGGGGTGATGTCGGGCGTGATGAGGCCCGCTCCCCCGGCGGCGAGGAGATCATCGGCATAGCGGTCGACGCCGTACTGCAGCACAGGGTTCCAGTACGTCATGACGAGCACCGGCACGTCGACCCGCTCGGTGATCGCGCGGACGGCGGTGAAGGTGTCGCGCAGGCGGAATCCCGCCTCGAGTGCCGCGTGCGTGGCCTCCTGGATGACGGGGCCGTCCATCACGGGGTCGGAGTAGGGCGGTCCGAGCTCGAGGATGTCGGCGCCCGCCTCGGCCAGCGCGACGGCGGCCTCGATCGACGTCTCGAGATCGGGGTACCCGAGCGGCAGGTACCCGACGAAGGCGCCGCGTCCCTCGGCGCGCGCCGCATCGATGGCGGCGGCGACGCGGCTCACAGTTCGACTCCCTCGCCCTTGGCGCCCTCTTCGGGAGCGGGCGCCTCGACGGGGCTCTCCCCGTCGTACAGTCCGAACCACTGCGCGGCGGTGTCCATGTCCTTGTCGCCGCGGCCGGACAGGCTGACCGCGATGACGGCATCCGGACCCAGCTCGCGTCCGATCCGAAGGGCGCCCGCGAGGGCGTGTGCCGACTCGATCGCGGGGATGATCCCCTCGGTGCGCGAAAGCAGCCGGAGCGCCTCCATCGCCTCGGTATCGGTCGCGGGGATGTACTTCGCCCGGCCGATGTCGGCGAGCCACGCGTGCTCGGGGCCGACGCCCGGGTAGTCCAGGCCCGCCGAGATCGAGTGCGACTCGATCGTCTGCCCGTCCTCGTCCTGCAGCACGTAGGTGCGCGCGCCGTGCAGCACCCCCGGTCGGCCGCGCTCGATGGATGCCGCGTGCTGATCCGTGTCGACGCCGTCGCCGGCCGCCTCGACGCCGTACAGGCGCACGCCGGCATCGTCGAGGAACGCGTCGAACATGCCGATCGCGTTCGAGCCTCCGCCGACGCAGGCGACGACGGCATCCGGCAGCTTGCCGGTCTCCTCCAGCAGCTGCGCGCGCGCCTCTTCGGAGATGATCTTCTGGAAGTCGCGCACCATCGCGGGGAACGGGTGCGGGCCCGCCGCGGTGCCGAAGATGTAGTTCGTCGTCTCCACCGAGGCGACCCAGTCGCGGTACGCCTCGTTGATCGCGTCCTTGAGGGTCCGCGATCCGGTCGTCACCGGGATGACCTCGGCGCCGAGCAGGCGCATGCGGGCGACGTTCAGCGCTTGGCGTTCCGTGTCGACCTCGCCCATGTAGATCGTGCAGTCGAAGCCGAAGAGGGCTGCGGCGGTCGCCGTCGCGACGCCGTGCTGGCCGGCTCCGGTCTCGGCGATGACGCGTGTCTTGCCGAGGCGCTTCGTGAGCAGGGCCTGCCCGATGACGTTGTTGATCTTGTGCGAGCCGGTGTGGTTGAGGTCTTCGCGCTTGAGGAACACGCGCGCCCCCCCGGCGTGCTCGGCGAAGCGCGGCACCTCGGTGAGGGCCGACGGCCGCCCCGCGTAGGAGCGCAGCAGGCCCTCGAACTCGGCCTGGAAGGCGGGGTCGACGACGGCGGCCTCATAGACGGCTGTCAGCTCGTCGATGGCGGCGATGAGGGACTCGGGCATGTACCGCCCGCCGAACTCGCCGAAGAACGGGCCGTGCTGGTCCCGCAGACTCTGGATGCCGGGACTCTGAACGTCGGGGCTGGTCGACATGCTCATACCTCCAGAAACGCGTGCAGGGTCGAGACGGGATCGTTCGTCACGAGCGCTTCGCCGACGAGGACCACGTCGGCGCCCGCGCGGCGGTAGTGCGCGACGTCGGCGGGGGTGAGGACGGCGGACTCGGCGATCTTCACGGCATCCGCCGGGAAGTGCTCGGCGAGGGATCCGAACAGGTCGCGGTCGAGCTCGAACGTGGAGAGGTTCCGCGCGTTCACGCCGATGAGCTGCGCGCCGATGTCGGCGGCGCGGTCGAGCTCGTCACGTGAGTGCGTCTCGACGAGCGGCGTCATGCCGAGCTCGCGCACGAGGTCGTGGAGCTCGCCGAGGAGCGGCTGCTCCAGCGCCGCGACGATGAGGAGCACGAGGTCGGCGCCGGACGCGCGGGCCTCGAGCACCTGGTACGGCGTCGCGATGAAGTCCTTCCGCAGGACCGGCAGCGACACGCGCTCCTTGACGGCCTCGAGGTCGGCCAGCGAGCCCTTGAACTTCCGTCCCTCGGTGAGGACGGAGATCGCCGAGGCGCCGCCTTCTTCGTACAGGGATGCCTGCCGTGCGGGGTCGGGGATGGCGGCGAGGTCTCCCCGCGAGGGGCTCGCGCGCTTCACCTCCGCGATGATCTTCACGCGGTCAGCCGGGGCGAGGGCGGCGAGGGCATCGCGCGCGTGCGCCTGCGCGAGCGCGGCGCGCTCGACATCGGCGAGCGGCCGGGCGACGGCGCGGGCCTCGGCATCCTCCACCGCACCGGCGGTGAGGCCTGCCAGCATGATCAGTGCTGCTTCGGGGTGTACTTGGGCCCGTGCGCGCCGTAGCCGGCCTTCGACATCAGCACGCCGACGACGGCGCCGATGACGAGGAGGACGACCGACGCCCAGACGAGCGCGGGCTTGTCGAGGAAGAAGAAGAGCGTTCCCAGCGAGATCGCCACGAGCATGATGACCACCGAGGTCCAGGCGGCCGGCGAGTGTCCGTGGCCGGGATCTTCGATGTCGTAGCTCATGATGCTCCTCTGGAAAGGCGGGCGTGGGCGGGTCGCGCCCAGTCTAGCGGGCGGGCGCGCTGCGGCCGGTACGCGGGGGACGCCGTCTCGGGTGCGGCTGTGGACAATCCGCGCGCGCCGCTCCGGGTGGCGCTAGGGTGACGCCGAATCCGCACACCAATGGAGGTCTGCATGCGTCGAACGACGATGTCCGCCGCTGCCGCGATCGTGGCACTGTCCCTGTCCGCCCTGTTCGCGACGCCCGCGAGCGCCGCGCCCACGCCGGGTTTCTACGACCCGCCGGCGCAGCTGCCCGCTGCCAACGGCGCGCTCGTGAAGTCCGAACCGATGAACCTGTTCGCCCAGGTGCGCAAGAACGGCGGCGCGACCTCGCTCCCCGGCACCGCGACCCGCATCGCGTACCGCTCCACGGACGCCCTCGGCGCCCCCGTCGCGGTGACGGGGGCGTACATCGAGCCGACGGCCCCGTGGGCGCACGGGCAACGCCCCCTCGTCGTCCTCGCCGCGGGCACCCAGGGCCAGGGCGACGCGTGCGCGCCGTCGAAGTCGCTCGAGTCGCTCATCGTCGTCGACGACACGCAGATCTCCCTGAACTACGAGATCCCGAACATCTACGCGTTCCTCGCCCGCGGCATCGCGGTCGTCGTGACCGATTACGTCGGTCTCGGAACGCCCGACCGCGTGCACACGTACGGTGTGCGGCTAGATCTCGCCCACGCTGTGCTGGATGCCGCGCGCGCCGCGCTCACGGTGCCGGGTGCGTCGGTGAACGCGTCCTCGCCGGTGGGGCTGTACGGCTACTCGCAGGGCGGCGGCGCGGTCGCCGCGGCGGCGGAGCTCGCCTCGTCCTACGCGCCAGAGCTCAACATCAAGGGCACCTTCGCCGGCGCTCCCCCCGCCGACCTGTTCGGCGTGCTGCAGACCGCGGACGGCGGACTGACCGCGGCGGTCGGCTACGCGTTCAACGGCATCCTGAGCTACTACCCCGCGGCGAAGGCGGAGCTCGACGGCGCGTTGAACGACGCCGGGCGCGCGGCCCTCGACGGACTCTCCCGCGCGTGCACGGTCGACGCCGCCCTCACCTACCGCGGCGTCACGACGTCGCAGTGGACGACGACCGGTGAGTCGTTCGCGCAGGTCGTCGGCCGCTCGCCGGCGGCTCAGCAGGCGATCGCCGACCAGCGCATCGGTCTCGGTGTTCCGAACGCCCCCGTGCAGGTGCTCACCGGCACGAAGGACGACGTCGTCCAGCACGCCCAGGCCAAGCAGCTCGCGGCGGACTGGTGCGCGCGCGGGGCGAAAGTCACCTACGTGCCGGTGATCCAGCCGGTGAAGACATCGGTCAACCACCTCGGTCCGGCCGTGACGCGGGCGCTGCCGAGCCAGCAGTGGCTGGTCGACCGGCTCGTCGGCCTCCCCGCGTTCGGCAACTGCGGCCATCTCGGCTGGCTGCCGTGATCGGTCGCGCGATGACGCCGGTCGAGGTCAGCGCGCCGTCGGGTCGTCGCCGTGCGACAGCTCGTCCCACGAGTCGATCGCGCGGTCGCTGATCGAGTCATACGGGCGGGGGCCGGCGCTCGCCGTCTGCCCTCGCCCGGGAGAGGACTCGCCGCTTTGCCGGTAGCGGCGCCCGCCGCTGCGCCACCGGTGCGCCGTGGCGAGGGTGAACACGCCCCCCGCCGCGATGAGGAGGCCGCCGAGCGCGGCGGCGAAGGGCCACACGGTGCCCTCGATCGCGGTCACGAGGTCGGCGATCGCCTGCCCTCCCGAGAGGCCGGTCGCGGCGGTGACGGCCGGAGCGACCGCGTCGAGCGGATGGCCGAGGGCGATGCGGAGCGCGCCGACGAGGATCGTGCCGCCGATGACCGCGGCGAGGACGCCGAACACGTAGCGCAGCACGCGCCCGACGACCGTGAGCGCGAGCCCGAGCGCGAGCGCGGCGAGGGCGAGGGGCGCGAGCAGGGGCAACGCGTCGGCACCCGCGACCTCGAGCGCCTCGTCCGTTCCCGCCTGCAGCGTGACGGTCAGCCACGTCTGCGTCGACGCGATGAGCGCGAGCGCGCCGCCCAGGACGATCGTGAGAACGGCGTACAGACGTCCTTTCGCCGTCACGAGACGCCCTCGGGCTCGTCGCCGGAGACCGGGTGCAGATCGCCAGCCACCGGGTGCAGATCGTCGGCGTCGAAGCACGTGCGGTCGCCCGTATGGCACGCGGCACCGATCTGCTCGACGGCGATCAGCAGCGCGTCGCCGTCGCAGTCGAGGCGCGCGCCCTTGACGTACTGGGCGTGGCCGGAGGTGTCGCCCTTCCGCCAGTACTCCTGACGTGAGCGCGACCAGAAGGTCACGCGGCCTTCGGTGAGCGTGCGCCGCAAGGCTTCGGCATCCATCCACCCCAGCATGAGCACCTCGCCGGTGTCGTGCTGCTGGATGATCGCGGGCGCCAGGCCATCGGCGTTGAAGGCCACCCGGGCGATGCGGTCGTCGACGTCGCTCATCGGCGCACCTCGATCCCGTCGGCGGCGAGCGCGTTCTTGACCTCGCCGATCGTGAGCTCGCCGGAATGGAAGACGGATGCCGCGAGCACCGCGTCGGCTCCCGCGTGGAGGGCCGGGGCGAAATCGCCCACCGCGCCCGCACCACCCGACGCGATCACGGGTACGGAAGAGATCTCCCGCATGAGGGAGGTGAGCTCGAGATCGAACCCGTCCTTCGTGCCGTCGGCGTCGATCGAGTTCACGAGCAGCTCGCCGGCGCCCCGGTCGATCGCCTCGCTCGCCCAGTCGAGCGCATCGAGGTCGGTCAGGGTGCGTCCGCCGTGGGTCGTCACGACGAATCCCGACCGGGTGCCGGGGGCGCGCTTGACGTCGAGGGAGAGGACGAGCACCTGCGAGCCGAAGCGGTCGGCGATCTCGCCGACGAGCTCGGGGCGGGCGATCGCGGCGGAATTCACGCCGATCTTGTCCGCGCCGACGGCGAGCAGGCGCGCCACGTCGTCGGCGGTGCGCACTCCCCCGCCGACGGTCAGAGGGATGAACACCTCCTCCGCGGTGCGGCGGACGACGTCGTACGTCGTCGCACGGTCATCGACCGTCGCCGTGACGTCGAGGAAGGTCAGCTCGTCGGCCCCCTGCGCGAAGTACAGCGCGGCGAGTTCGACCGGGTCGCCCATGTCGCGGAGGTTCTCGAAGTTGACGCCCTTGACGACGCGGCCCGCGGCGACATCGAGGCACGGGATCACCCGGCACGCGAGACTCATCTCAGAGCCTCGCGTTGTGGATGGGAGTGACGAGGATCGCCCGCGCGCCGATCGCGTACAGCGCGTCCATGACCTGGTTGACGGTCTTCCGGGGGCTCATGACGCGCACAGCGACCCAGGCGGGGTCGCGCAGCGGAGAGATCGTCGGCGACTCGATACCGGGTGCGAGCACGACCGCCTCGTCGACGAGGTCGGCGGGGAGGTCGTAGTCGATCAGCACGTAGCGGCGCGCGACCATGACTCCGCGCAGGCGCCGCAGCAGCGTCTCGACGCCGTCGGCCTCGACGGGTGCGCCGATGAGGACGGCCTCGGATTCGAGGAGCACGGGCCCGAAGATCTCGAGGCCCGCCTGCTTGAGGGTCGTCCCGGTCGAGACGACGTCGGCCACGGCATCTGCCACACCGAGCTGGACGGCCGACTCGACGGCGCCGTCGAGCGGCACGAGATCGACGGCGACGCCCTGCTCGTCGAGGAATGCGTCGACCAGGCCCGGGTAGGCCGTCGCGACGCGGAGCCCCTCGAGGTCGGTGACGTCGCGGAACCGACCGGGAGGGCCGGCGAAGCGGAACGTCGAGCCACCGAAGCCGAGCTGCTCGATCTCCCGCGCGCCCGGCATCCGTGCGTCGAGCAGTAGGTCACGACCGGTCACGCCGACGTCGAGCGCGCCCGAGCCGACGTAGGTGGCGATGTCCTTCGGGCGCAGGTAGAAGAACTCGACCTCGTTCACGGGGTCGATGACGTGCAGGTCCTTCGGGTCGCGACGACCGGTGTACCCGGCCTCGGCGAGCATCTCGGCGGTGGTGTCGGCGAGGGAGCCCTTGTTCGGCACGGCGATGCGCAGCATGGCGGGAGCTTTCGTGTCGGAGTGTGTGGAGGACGAGGCGCGCTCAGAGATGTCGGTAGACGTCCTCGAGTGACAGGCCCTTGGCGAGCATCAGCACCTGCAGGTGGTAGAGCAGCTGCGAGATCTCCTCGGCCGTCTCGGCATCCGTCTGGTACTCGGCGGCCATCCAGACCTCGGCGGCCTCTTCGACGATCTTCTTGCCGATCGCGTGCACGCCGCGGTCGAGCTGCGCGACGGTGCCCGAGCCCTCGGGGCGGGAGGCTGCGGTCGCGGTCAGTTCCGCGAAGAGGCCCTCGAACGTCTTCACCCTGACAGGCTACCGGTCCCCGCCCGGGTCGGACGCACGGACGGTGCGCTGCGGGGCGCGGGCACGGGGACACGCGCGCAGGGGCGCTGGCTAGGGTCGAGACATGGATGCCATCAGTCAGCTGCTCTGCGACGTTCTCGACGAGGTCCGCCCCGACGCCTCCGGCGCGGTCGCCGACTACATCCCGCAGCTCGCCTCCGCCGATCCGGACCGCCTCGGACTGGCGATCATCGGCCCGCGCGCGGGCATCAGCGCCGTCGGCGACGCGGACGCGGCGTTCACCATCCAGTCGATCTCGAAGGCGATGGTGTTCGCGCTCGCCGTCGACCGGTGGGGTCCGGATGCCGTGATGCAGAAGGTCGACGTCGAACCGAGCGGCGAGCCGTTCAACGCGATCAGCCTCGAGAAGGGCACGGGGCGCCCCGCGAACCCGCTCATCAACGCGGGCGCGCTCGCCGTCACGTCGCTCATCCCGGGTGCAGACATCGTCGAGCGGTCGGCGACGATCCTCGCGGGCTTCTCGGCGTTCGCGGGGCGCGACCTGGCCGTCGACGAAGACGTGTACCGATCGGAGTCGGCGACGGGTGACCGCAATCGTGCGCTCGGGCATCTGCTGCGCTCGTACGGGATCTTCACCGACGAGGTGGACGACGTCGTCGAGACCTACTTCCGACAGTGCTCGGCCCTCGTCACGGTGCAGGACCTCTGCGTCATGGCGGGAACCCTCGCCTTCGGGGGCCGAAACCCCCTCACCGGGGAGCGGGTGGTGAGCGAGCGCAGTGCGCGTGACACCGTCGCGGTCATGTCGTCGTGCGGCATGTACGACAACTCCGGCGAATGGCTGCTGCGTGTCGGCCTCCCGGCCAAGAGCGGCGTCGCGGGCGGGCTGATCGCGATCTCGCCGTCGCAGTTCGGTGTCGGCGTGTTCAGTCCGCGTCTGAACGCGCGCGGCAACACGGTGCGCGGGCAGATGGTCCTCGAGAAGCTGTCGGAGCGATTCGGCATGCACGTCTTCGAGGCTCACGAAGCCGTTGCGACGCCCGAGGTCGCCATTCGGGAGGACGGCGACGAACTGCGGGTCATCCTCGGCGGTGAGCTCTCCTTCAGCGGCGTCGAGCGGGTGCTCACGCGCCTGAGGGACATCGACCTGCCGGGTCGGTCGATCGTGATCGACGCCGGAGGCCTCGCCCAGGTGCACCCGATGGCGATCGACGTGCTACGCCGGCAGGTATCCGACTCGGACAGACGCGTGCGCGTCGAAGGCTGACCGGCTGGCCGTCTGCGTCAGTGGGTATGCGCGGATGCCTCGGAGCGGAGCGCCTCGATCGCCCGCCCGGGGTCGTCGGCGCCGAAGACGGCCGACCCGGCGACGAACGTGTCGGCTCCGGCTTCGGCGGCCTGCGCGATCGTCGAATCGGAGATGCCGCCGTCGACCTGCAGCCACACCTGCGAGCCGCGACGTCGTGCTTCGTCGCGCAGGAGCGCGAGCTTGGGCATCTGGTCGGCCATGAAGCTCTGCCCGCCGAAGCCCGGCTCGACGGTCATCACGAGGATCTGGTCGAACTCGTCGAGCACCTCGAACAGCCCCTCGACGGGTGTCGCCGGCTTGACGGCCACGCCCGCCCGCGCGCCGATCTGACGGAGGCGGCGCGCGAGGGTGAGCGGGTCGGCGGCCGCCTCGAGGTGGAAGGTCACCGAGGCCGCGCCGAGCTCCGCATACCCCGGCGCCCAGGTGTCGGGGTCGGTGATCATGAGGTGCACATCGAGCGGGACGGGGCTGGTCTCCTGGATGCGCTGGACCATCTGGGGGCCGAAGGTGAGGTTCGGCACGAAGTGGTTGTCCATGACGTCGACGTGCACGAAATCGGCGTTCGCGATCCGCTCCAGATCGGCCTGCATGTTCACGAAGTCGGCGGAAAGGATGCTGGGGTTGATGCGCGGCTCGCTCACGCGCCCATTATCCACACCGCCGCGGGAAACGGCGTTGTGGGCGCGTCGAAACCGATAGGGTCCTCACAGGTATCGAGAAGGAGAGCCATGAGCAACGACGGCGCACCGCAGCCGCAGTGGGACGCTGAGGCCGGACAATGGGTGTCCGGAGATCACCGGTGGGATGCCGCGAGCGGCCAATGGGTCGCGCGCGACACCGCCGCTCAGACCCCGCCCGCGCCGCAGGCGCCCGCGAGCGACGCCGCGCCCGCGAGCGACGCGGCGCCCGCTGCGGAGTCCGAGGCGCCCGCCACGCCGCAGACGCCCTCGCAGCCGACGACCGGCGCAGAGGCTCCGGCGACGCCGTACGCGAGTCAGCAGACGTCTCCGCAGGCCTACCCCGCTCAGGGTCAGCAGCCCTACCCCGGTCAGCAGGCCCACCCGGGCCAGCAGTCCTACCCCGGGCAGCAGGCCTACCCGGGCCAGCAGCAGGCATCCCCTGCCCAGCCGTACGGCTCGCAGGCGTACCCGACGCAGACCGACACCACCAGCAAGAAGAAGCTCGGCACAGGCGCGATCATCGGCATCATCGCCGGTGGCGTCGTCCTCCTCCTGCTCATCGTGCTCGGCATCGTCGCACTCGTCGGCGCAGCGGGCGGCTCGTCTCCCTCCGGTGGTGGCGGCGGTGACGACACGAAGAAGTCCAGCCCCGAACAAGTGGTCACGTCGTACCTCGAGGCGATCGCCGACGGCGATGCGAAGACGGCTCTCGGGCTCATGGAGAGCAAGCCGTCCGATACGACGCTCCTCACCGATGAGGCGCTCGCCGCGTCGAACGAGCTCGGTGAGATCGCGGACATCGACGTCACCGCGCCGAAGACCGACAAGGACTCCTATTCGGCTGATGTCGAGGCGTCTTTCACGGTCGGCGGCGAGCCGGTCTCGGGCACGTTCCGGGTGGCCGACTACTCGGGCAAGGGCGAGTGGGAGATCTACGTCGGCACGATCGACATCTACCTGGGCGACCGCTACAAGGGGCTCGGCTCCACGATCAACGGCATCGATATCGATGACGCGGAGAGCGTCACCGTCTTCCCGGGCACGTACGAGCTGGCCGTCTCGAACGAGAACTACGCGCTCAGCGGGACCACGTCGGCCGTCGTGAGCGACCCCGCCGACTACACGGAGGGAGACCTCGAAGCGACCGTCGGCCTGAGCGAGTCGGGCCTCACCGCTTTCCGTACGGCAGTCAACGATTCGGTCAACGCCTGCGTGGCCTCCAAGACGCTCGAGGCGGGTTGCGGGCTCACCGTTCCCGGAACACTCAGTGACGGCACCCAGATCGTTGACGGCACCCTGACGCGTACGCTCAGCGCCGATGCCCAGGCGAAGCTCGCGAACCTGCAGCCCGATGAGATCTACGGCGACCCGATGCAGGTGAGCGGGCCTTACATCGGTTCGGTCGATGTCGTGGCCGACTGCATCGTCGATGGCCAGACGATGACGGGGTGCGAGTTCTTCTTCACACCGTCGATCGGCTCGCCGCTCGTCGACTTCACGACGACGCCGCTCACCGTGCGCTGGGACTGACGCATCACGCGCCGACGGGCGCCGGGGCACTCCTTCGCGGAGCGCCCCGGCGCCCGTTCGCGTAAGCCGGCCCCGTGAACCCGACCCGGTGAACCCGGCCCCGTGAACCCGGCCCCGTGAACCCGGCCCCGTGAACCCGACCCGCGGCGAACCGCGTTCCGCTTCGGGTTCGGATGAGTCGGCGGGAGTGTCAGCGTCGCCGCAAGAGCGAGATTGACATCGCGTCGGTGCCGTGGCGGTGCGGCCAGAGCTGGGCACGTCCGCTACCCCCCGATTCCGGGAGGTCGATCGGATGCCGGGAGATCTCCGCGACGACGGCCCGCGCGTCGAGCTCCTCGACCGCGTCGCCGTGACGACGAAGCGCCTCGGACACGACTGCGGCCGTCTCGGCGAGGTGCGGCGAGCAGGTGACGTACGCGACGATTCCTCCCGGCGCGAGCGCCGCGAGCGCGGCATCCAGCAGCTCCGACTGGAGCGCGGCGAGAGCAGGTACATCGGCCGGCGATTTGCGCCAGCGCGCTTCGGGGCGTCGCCTCAGCGCGCCGAGACCGGTGCAGGGCGCGTCGACGAGGATGCGGTCGTACCGCCCCTTCCCCGCGCGCGTGCGTCCGTCCTCTTCCGAGACCGGCACGTCGAGTGGCACGCCGGCCACCGAGTCGCGGACGAGACCGGCGCGCGCCGGGGACAGTTCGTTGGCTTCCAGCAGGGCGCCTCCCGCGAGCGCTTCCGCGGCGAGGACCGCGGTCTTGCCGCCGGGAGCGGCGCACAGGTCGAGCCACCGCTCCCCCGCACGCACCGGCGCAACCCGGCTGAGCGCGAGTGCGGCGAGCTGCGAGCCCTCGTCCTGCACGCGCACGCGCCCTTCCGAGGCGACGACGAGGGCGCCCGGGTCGCCGCCGGGCGAGCGGAAGCCGATCGGCGAGTAGGGGGTGGCTTCGGCATCCGAGGGGACATCGGCGAGCCCGGGGAGAGCGCTCATCGTCACGACCGGTGAGACGTTGTCGGCCTCGAGAAGTGACTCGAGTTCGTCGGCGCGCCCCTCCGCGGCGAGGGCGCGGCGGAACGCGCGGATCACCCAGACGGGGTGCGCGTAGCGCAGGCCCAGGCGCTCGTCCTCCGAGCGGGCGGCTGCGTCGAGTCGAGCGAGCCACTCGTCGATCGACCTCTCCGACACGCGCCGGAGCACGGCGTTCGCGAAGCCCGACGCGGGCTTTCCCGCAGCCTGCCGCACCTGGCGCACCGTCTCGTTGACCGCGGCGTGCGAGGGCGTGCGCATCGACAGGAGCTGGTGCGTGCCGAGGCGCAGCGCGTCGAGGACGGCCGGGTCGATGGCCGAGACCGAGCGACCTGCGGCATCCGCGATGATCGCGTCGTACGTGCCCTCGCGGCGGAGCGTGCCGTAGGTCAGCTCGGTCGCGAGCCCGGCGTCGGCGCCGCTCAGTCCCGCGCGGGCGATCGCCCGCGGCAGGAGCAGGTTCGCGTAGGCGTCGGAGGTGTGCACGGCGCGGAGCGTGTCATAGGCGACCCAGCGCGGCGACCGCCCGGATGCCTCCTGCGCGCGGCCGCGCGCGTGCGCCTCGGCGCCCGACGCGTCGCGGGCGCTCACGACTCACCCCCGTCGGCGGCGTCGCTGTCGTCGTGTTCGCGTGGAAGGTCGGCGCGCGGGGTCGCGCCGCGGAGCCCCCGCCACCAGTCGGGGGCACCCATCGCCGCCTTGCCGGCGGGCTGGACCCTCTTCAGCAGGATCGTGCCGTCGCCTGTGCCCATGACCACATCGCGCCCGACGAGCGCGAACTCGCCCGCTGCCGCCGCGCCGTCGGGGCCACGCAGTGCGGCGAGGATCTTGAGGCGCTGCCCGTCGATCGTCACGAACGCCCCGGGCTCGGGCGTCGTGCCCCGGTAGCGGTCGAGCACGCGGTCGGCGGATGCCGTGAGGTCGAGCGCGCCGTCGGCGAGGGTCAGCTTCGGGGCGAGCGTCGGCTCTCCCGTCTGTGCCGCGGCGCGGGCGGTGCCCGCATCTATGGCGTCGACCACCTCGGTCAGGAGCGCCGCGCCGACGTCGGCGAGGTTGGCGAGCACCTCCCCCGCGGTCGCCCCGCGCGGCACGTCGTAGCGGACCTCGCCGTAGACGTCGCCGGCATCGAGGGCGGGCACGAGCTGGAACACGGCCGCGCCGGTCACGCGGTCACCGGCGATGAGCGCGTGCTGCACCGGGGCGGCGCCGCGCCCACGCGAG
>NZ_CBDRLZ010000011.1:0-85534 GCF_965345155.1 Microbacterium sp. bgisy203 | reverse complement strand
CTTTCTTCGCGTACTTCGTGCAGTGGGGCGCTGAGGCTGAGTTGAGTGCAGCCGCTTCGTCTGCAAACAGCGCGACCTGATTGTCTGTGGACGCATTCGGGAGCGTCGGCGTGAGACGGCAACCGCGCCTGGTCCGACGACGCGCACGACGAGGTAGCCATCCGGCAGACCGTAAGCGAGGAGCGAGATAGACGGTCGTCGCGCGGCTAACCCGCACGCGCCCGTATCGTACGTCCGCTGCGATCCCCGATGATCGGACGCCTTACGAGCGGGAGACCGTGACCCACGCCGCATCCCTAGAATCAACGCGATGACAACTGAAATCCCCCCTCAGCTGCCCTCGGACTCCCCCGCCACAGCATCGTGGTTCGGGACCGTCGCGGCGGCATCCGTCATGGCCGAGTGTCTCCGCGTTCAGGCCGACGTCCGCCCGCGCTCAGCATTCGCCCGGCTGATCGGCCGCTCGCCCCTGTCCGCCGATTCGCTCCCCTGGTACCAAGGTGCCCTCGGCGAGCTGGAGGTGGCAGCACGTCTGAAGTCGCTCGACGACGGGTGGACCGTACTGCACTCGATACCGGTCGGCACGCGCGGCAGCGACATCGACCATGTGGTTCTCGGCGCGGCCGGTGTCTTCACGATCAACGCGAAGAATCACCAGGGCGCACGCGTCTGGGTCGGAAGTCGACGGATCCTCGTCAACGGCCAGAAGACCGACCACCTCCGGAATACACGTTACGAGGCAGCGAGAACCCAGGAGCTGTTGTCTGCCGCTATCGGCACAGAGGTCCCGGTGCGAGGCGTGATCGCGATCGTCGACGCTAAGGAGGTCACGGTTCGCGAGCAGCCGGACGACGTCGCAGTCCTCGGTGCTGCTCAGCTCGTGCGATGGCTGAAGAAGCAGAAGGCCGTCCTCGGAGCCGCGCAGGTCGCTGACGCGGCAACGGCCGTTCGCACTGCAGAGACGTGGTCGACCGTGCCGCAGCCGCTGCCAAGCACCTCCGGACTCGACGCCCTGCGCCGCGAAGTCGAGGGCGCCCGGAAGACACGAATGGCGTGGGGCGTCGCGGTGCTCGTCACCGTGCTCGCGATCGCGATCCCGGTGGCGTTCGACTACTACGGGCGCGTGCTCGGCGGCTGAATCTCGTACGCGCAATCGACCCCCAGGGGCGTCGAACGAGCGCGTCGAAGATCCCGCTAATCTGCTGCTCAGCATCTCTTCACAGTGAAGGACCCGATTCGGTGACCCCCCGACGAATCCGTGTCGCCGGCGTGCGCGGCGACTTCCGCACGCCGCCCGGTTGGCCTACTCCCACCGACCATTGGATACGTGCAAACACGTTCTGGCAGCCCCCGGCGGATTGGACGCCCCTGCCCGGACTTAAGCCGGCGCCGAAGGACTGGCGGTTCTGGACGACCAACAAGACCTGGGATGCCGCGGCGACGAAGTACTACGCCTCGCTGAACGGCTGGATGCGCGCGTTCAACACTGCTTCGTTCGCAACCACCGCCACGTTCATCGCTTCCATGGTCACGCAGCTACCCGCGCTGCGACTGGCCGCTCTACTGCTCTTCCTCATCGCCTTCTCGTGCCTCATCGTGCACCAGGCGCGTCGACGACGCATGACCGCCGAGCTGATGGACCACGTGACGCGGGGCGCCGATCGCGCGCGAGCGGAGCGTCTGGCACGGGAGTACCAGCGATACCTTATGGATGCCTCGTGACACTGGACGAGGCTAGGGAAGCGCTCGGCGTGAGCCGCGGCGCCAGCGTCTCCGAGATACGCGATGCGTTCCGACGTCGGGCGCGCGAGGTGCACCCGGACCGGCATCCGTCGGAAGATGACGCGACGCGCAGGCGGCTCGGACGCGAGTTCGATCGGGCGCGCGAGGCACGGGACATCCTCGTGAAGTTCACCAACGACTCCGCGCGTATCGCCGCTCCCGCGCCGGCGGGTGCGGGCACCTCGAGGACGGATGAGCGCCCTCGTCCGTCGACGGCCCCGCCCGCGAGCACGCCTTCTTCGCCGACCAACTCTCCCCCGCCGCGCCGTGAGCGCGCTCGTCCGCGCACGAGCGAGTCCCGACCGCAGCCCGAGGCCCCGCGCGTGACCGTACGCTTCGACGATTTCGTCCGTGCAGCGGATGCGGCAGGCTTCGGCCCCGGCATCCGCACACGACGATGGATTGATTGGCCACGGATCATCGCCTGGTCCACCGTCGGCACACTTGTCGCGCTGGTGGTTGGCGGTGGCTACGTTGCCGCGTACCTGATGTAGCGGACGACGCTGCCGACCTACTTCGACTTGTTCCTGATCTGGAGCCCACCGCTCGGCCTCGGCTCGACCTCGAACAACCCGATCGCGCGCACCAGGTCGGAGAGCTTCGCGTATCCCCAGTTGCGCGAATCGAAGTCGGGGTGCTGCTTGCGCATGAGGGAGCCGACCGCCGACAGGTTCGCCCACCCGTCCTCGCCGGACGCGGTCGTCACACAGGAGCGGAGCCCTGAGACGAGCTTCGTGTCCTGCCGCAGAGCCGGAGTCGGAGTGCGCGCAGGCGGAGCGGCCGCGGGCTCGGCATCCGTCTGCTCGAGGACCTCGAGGTAGGTGAACGAGTCGCACGCGTCTCGGAATGCCTTTGGAGTCTTCCTCTCGCCGAACCCGTACACCGTGACGCCGTCTTCCCTGATGCGGGTCGCGAGCCGCGTGAAGTCGCTGTCGGACGAGACGATGCAGAACCCGCCGAACCGGCGCGTGTACAGCAGGTCCATGGCGTCGATGATGAGTGCGCTGTCGGTCGCGTTCTTGCCGACGGTGTTCGCGAACTGCTGCACCGGCTGGATGACGTGCTCTCTCGCCGCCGTCTTCCAGCTGCCGAGCTGACTGCTCGTCCAGTCGCCGTAGATGCGCTTGACGGATGCCGTGCCGAACCGCGCAATCTCTGACAAAACCGCTCCGATCTTGGATGCCGGCACGTTGTCGGCATCGATGAGCACGGCGAGCAGTTCGGTGGGTTGAGCCATGGCTCAAGAATGTCAGGTCGTCGGCACATCCCCGTGATCATTTCGAGAGGTGGCCCGCCAGCCCACGCAGCGCCGGCGAACCGCCCTGAGTCAGGCGCGTTCCACCGGCAACCAGAGCTCGCACGTGGCGGTGCTGAAGTCCTCGACGCGCTCGAGCACGGCGACGATCGACGGACCAGGGCGCAGGCGCCAGGGGTTGGACGGGAACCATTCGGTCGCGGTCGCAGCGTAGGCATCCTGCAGCGCAGCCGGATATGCGCCCTCGGTGCGGAACACCGCCCACGCGCCCGGGGGGTCTCCGTGATACCGAGCGTCATCGCCAGCGAAGCGACATCGATGTCGTCGTCGAGACGCTCCTCGACGACGTCCACCAACCCGTTCAGCTCGGCGATCATGGCGGCCTCCTTCCCCATCAACACTGCCGGGCGACCTCGAACGGCACCCTACTATCGCGGTCCGATTCGATCGGGGGTCCGGCGCGTGGTTGAGGGGGTGAATGCCGGTGGGTCTCGCGACGTGCGAGTCAGATGATCGCGCTGCCGGACGACGCCGCGTGCTTCGAGGATCAGCCTCGCGAACTAGTCAGGGCAGCGGTCTCGACGCGGTACCAACCATCCAAGATGTCAACGAGCGCATCGGCAAGAACGTCAACGTGCTCGAGTGACACTCGCTGCGAGGCGGGTCCGACGATCCAGTCGATGTATCCGGTGGTCAACCAACGCTCGTCGTCTGCGAAGTGATGACCGACGATCGCAAGCTTGCGGGCGTGAGCCCTCCCGTTGACGGTCTTGGGGTTCACATGTGCAGAGCTCGGCCGACGCGTGCTGAGATGCAGCTCGTCGACCCGATCGCCGATCACGTCGTTCTGGAGCCGTCGGACAGCGCCAATCCACGCCGGGGTTGCAGCAGGGTTCGCGGGGTAGCTGACCGAGTCCGCCTTCACGCTGACGCCGACGCTGAATCGGAGCGGCACGGGTTCACCCGCCGCGGGCATCGCGCGCTGGGCGACCTGTAGCACTGCTCGAAGCTGAGCATCGCCGACCCAGGGTGAGTAGTAGTTGATCGCAGGCATCCCGGAGCCGCCGCGTCGACTATCGATCGTCCAACCGGATCCCAACCGCTGCTGCGCGGGCTCGATGAGTTGACGAAGCCTCGCCTCAACTGCGCTCTTGCCGGAACGCGCCGCCCGCACTTCTGCGAGGGTCAGGCGCGATTCCGGAAAACACTCGAGTGCCTCCTCCCACGTCATCACCGTGACGTGCTCTTTGCGCGGGAGCCACTCCGGGGCGTGTTCCTTCGCGAGCAGCAGCACCACCAAGTGATCCGCCACTGTCAACTCGCGGTCGACCTGATCCTCGGTCAACGTGTGATCGAACTTCGCCTCGATTCCGACCGTGTACTCCGGCTCGTCGAAGGTGAGCGCGATGTCGATCTTCTGGTCGCCGTATTCTGCGCTGACGCCCCTGAACCGACCGAGACGGTCGGAGCCGACGTGAGTCGAGAGCTTCTCGGTGAAGCGTGTTTCATCGTGACGGATCTCCGCTGCGAGCGCGCGTGTCGCGAGCGGCTCGGTTGTGAAGATGAGCGATTCAGGCACGGACTGCTCCCTTGACGATGGACTGCTTCCAACCGTAGCGACGACCGCTGAGCAGGTGATTGCGCGACTCCGCGACGCACCGTGGGCTGTTGGTTGGGGTGTGAGGGAAAGGACGGGGATCGGGACTGCGGCAGGATGGAACTCGGCGCATCGTCGCGGGCGCGCGGTATCAAGCACACGCCCGGCGGTCGCTTGGGGAGTATGGGAGAAGCATCTTGTCGAAGTACACGGTTCAGCAACACTCGGTCGAGACGCTCCTGACGTGGGTGAAGACGGGTCAGGTTGCGATCCCCGAGATGCAGCGACCATTCGTATGGGACTCAACCAAAGTCCGCGACCTCCTCGATTCGCTGTACAACGGCTTCCCCATCGGATACCTCATCACCTGGCAGAGTGCCGATGTGGGACTCAAGGACGGGTCGAAGTCATCGTTCCGGCAGATCCTTATCGATGGGCAGCAACGGATCACCGCGATGACTGCCGCTCTGGTCGGCCAGTACGTCGTCGACAAGAGCTACAAACGAAAGCGCATCAAGATCGCCTTCAACCCCACCACCGAGCAGTTCGCGACGCTCACGCCGGTCATCGATCGGGACACCGCGTGGATCTCTGACGTCGCCGAGTTTGTGAACGCGACGTCGACATTTACCGCGACGAAGGCTTACATGGACTCCAATCCGGAGGTCGACGTCGCTCACATCGAGCAGTCGCTACAGCGGCTATCCGCGATCAAGCAGGCACAAGTCGGCATAATCACGCTCGCCGAGGACCTCGATATCGAAACCGTGACCGAGATCTTTATCCGGATCAATTCCAAGGGTGTCCCTCTCAGCAGCGCGGACTTCGCAATGAGCAAGATCTCCAGCCACGGCGAGCTTGGAAGCAACCTCCGAAAGCTGATCGACTACTTCTGCCACCTCTCGGTCGCACCGCACGTGTTCTCAGACATCGCCGAGAATGACGCAAGCTTCGCGGCATCCGGATACCTTCCGGCGATCTCGTGGCTGAAGAACGACAACTCGGACCTCTACGATCCGACGTACACGGATGTCATCCGCGTGGCGGGTATCAAAGAGTTCTCGCGCGGTAAAGTGGCCGCGCTCGTGAGCGTCCTCTCGGGTCGCGACTTTGAGACCCGAACGTTCAGCGAGGAACTCGCTGTCGAGTCATTCGACCGGCTCGAGCGCGTCCTCCTCGAGATCGTTAACCAGTACAACTTCCAGCAGTTCACGCTCACAATCAAATCCGCGGGGTTCATCGCACCGCGGCTGATCAGTTCCAAGAATGCGCTGAACTTCGCGTACGCGCTCTACCTCAAGCTCCGCGCCGAGAAGAACCTCAACGAAGGCGAGGTCAAGTACGTTGTGCGCCGATGGTTCGTGATGTCACTGCTCACGGGGAGGTACACAGGGAGCTTTGAGACCGCCTTCGAAGCCGACATCCGTCGGATCAATGAAGTGGGTGCGCTTCAAACTCTCCGCGATATCGAGTCCTCGCAGCTCTCCGACAACTTCTGGAACGTTGCGCTGCCGATGGAGATGGAGAGCTCGAGCGTTCGTAGTCCCTATTTCCTCGCTTTCCTGGTCGCGCAGATCCACGCGGGATCACGCGGCTTCCTCTCGAAGAACGTGACCGTCGGGAGCATGATCGAAGAGGTGGGCGACATTCACCATGTAGTTCCGAAGAACTACCTCATCAAGCAAGGTGTGAACGACCGCAGCAACTACAACCAGATCGCGAACTTCGCGCTCACCGAGACCCCGATCAATATCGCTATCAAGGACAAAGCGCCCGGCGACTATATGTCGCAGGTCGATGCACAGATCGCTGATGGAGTCCTCCGACTGGGTGAAATCACAACCGAGTCCGAGCTCGAAACCAATCTGCGTGCCAACGCGATCCCTTCGAGCATCCGGAGCACGACCGCGGAGTCATATCAGTCGTTCCTCAAGGAGCGCCGGTCCTTGATGGCCCAGGTCATCAAGAACTACTACCTCGGTCTCTAGACCCTGACCGTTCGTGGATCGACCGACTGTGATGTGCCGGCAGTATCGACTTACGGCACCGTCGATAGGCTCCTGACATGGTGCGAATGATCCCCCCGTACGCACGCGACGGAGCGAACGTCTCCGAGCAGAAGATCTTCGACGCCCTCGACGGTCTGCAGGGGCACGACGACTGGATAGCGATCCACTCGCTCAGCGTCGCGCGGCACGCGACGGCGTTCGCCGGCGAAGCGGACTTCATCGTTCTGGTTCCGGGGCGCGGCATCCTCGTCATCGAGGCCAAAGCGCCGAGCTACGTCGAGTACAAGGCCGGCGACTGGTACCTCGACCGCGTTCCGAGCCCACACAAGGATCCCCTGAAGCAGCTGGACGGCGTGCGGAGGAGTATCCGCGGCTACCTGAAGAACGCGGACCTGCTGCACGGCGACGAGCCCATCGCGCGGCTCGTGTGGTTCACGACGCTCGGTCGCTACCAGTTCGAGAACAAAACGCCCGGCGATCTGCAGTTCTTCGAGTGGGAACTCGGATGGAAAGAGGATCTCGCGAAGCCGGCCTGGCTCATCGAGAAGACGCTGGATGAGTACAGCGGTTGGTTCGCGACCGTCGACGAAGTGAGCAACGATCCGGCCGCGTTCACGTCCGAGCACGCTCAAGCGATCACGGCGGCACTCGTCGGAGACTTCACCGCGAAGGAGACGGAGGCCGAACGTCGCCAAGAGCGCCGATCGACGGAAACACGACTCCTCGCCAGCCAACAGGTGGTGCTCGAACTCACCGACACGAACGACCACGTCTACTTCGATGGCCCCGCCGGCACCGGCAAGAGCTACCTCATCGCCAACACCGCCCGCCGATTCAACAGAGAGGGCCGAAAGACGCTCGTTGCTTGCTGGAACGTCCTCATGGCCGAAGAACTCCAACAGTTCGTCGGCGGGCTTCCGCACGTCGAAGTCACCGACGTCAACGCTCTCATGCTGCGGCTCGCCGGACTCCCGACGAACCCACTCGACGCGGGGCGCGATTGGTACACACGCGAGCTGCCCGAGCTGGCGTTGCAGACGCTGACAGACAAGCCATACCTGGGCGACTACGAAGCCATCTGCATCGACGAGTTTCAAGACATCGCGGGAAATCCCCTCCTGCTCGACCTGATCTTCGCGCTCGCGGGCACAAAGCGTCCCGACGGCACACACATCGTCTTCGCGGGCGATTCCCGGCAGCAGATCATGCGCCGCACCGACGAGCAAGTGAACGCGTACACGATTGCGCGGGAACGCATCCCTGACCTCGTGCACGTGCGGGTGCGACGCAACTGCCGGTCGGCCCCCGAATTGCTTTCGGGAGTCGAGCACGTGCTCGGGCATAAAATCGGGTTCACCGGGCATCGAGTTGCCAAGAGCACCCCGGGCGGACTCGATGTCGTTCCCGTCAAAGAGGGGCGCGAAACCGCCGCTCTCGCAGGCGCGCTCAAGTCGCTGCTCCAGCAGTACTCTCCGGAAGAAATCGTGATTCTCAGTCCGTTCGCCGAGCGGAGATCACTCGTCGGGCGATTCCTCGCGCGCGGAGAGCAGAGCGCCGACGAGCGATGGTTGCGGAAGCAACTGCAGGCGGAAGGGATGCCTGGACGCGTCCGCTGGCGCTCCATCTTCAAGTTCAAGGGGCTCGATGCCGACGCAGTGATCATCACAGACCTCGGCGAGGAGGCCAAGGACTTTGTCGTGTCGGAGGGCCTCGATTGGCAGGACCTTCTGTACGTCGGGCTCACACGTGCGAAATATCACTGCAGGGTGTTGATGTAGGCGGCGCGTTCGGCAACGCCGACTGGGCGCATCGAGGGAGAGTATCGCCGTAAATACTTGATCAAGTAGCAAAAATTACCGTGCCCCTGGAGGGATTCGAACACGTTTTGAGCATTCTGCATAGCGACGCAGAACGACGAAATCCGCGGAATTACGCGGGTTCTTCGGAGCGCTCCGGCATTCAGCGACGTCCGAAAACAGCCAGTTGGAAATGGAATGTGGGCAAAAGGCGGGCAAGAGTCACCAGTGCTGGTGCGGTGCTCAGGCGTATGCCGAAAACGAATGCGGGCAAGAACGAATTCGGCCTGCGCAAAATGCGCCTGATTTGAGCAGTTTGCTCGCTCTGACGCGATCTGTCGAGCAGAGTGCAGAAATGGCTTTCGTTGCTTCAGATTGTCGTCAGCGCCCGATCGAGGGGCCAGACGGCGACGGCGGGCCGAGGTGCGGATGGGTCAGTTCCTCTTCGTCCGCCCGCACGCGGTTGTACGTCTCGCGCGCGATCAGGTCGTCAGCGAGGCCGGATTCGCGTGCGCGAGCCATCATGCGCGTCGCCGTGCTGACGCTCACACTGAGCTGTTCCGAGACGAGTTTGAGGGGAGCCAGGTTCACGGTCGTTGCGATTCGGTAGAGCCGCACCGCCTCGCGAACCGTCTCTTCGTAGGTGCGGTCGGTGCGGGACCTCACCTCCGTGAGGTACTGGCTGAGGGACTCGGCCTTGCCGCTCTCACGGGTCACGGTGACCACGCGCATCGACGAGTAGGCGACGAGGTACTGCACGCGCACTTCGCGCAGCGCCGCGGCGGTCGCCTCGTCGCCCTCCCCCGCGCGGTCGAGGCGGACGGATGCGGCCGCGGTGCGCCGGAGCTGCTTGTCGAACACCACATGAAGCCGGATGACTCCCGCGACGTTCGGCTCACCGGTGGCGACGGCATCCCACGCCGTGGGGATGCTCACGCCGTCGCCGACGTCGATCCGCTCGCCGTCGATGACCTCGATCTCAACGTCGCTCATGCCACGAGCCTGGCACGGTTCCCGGCTGGTGAGCAATACATGTCGCGGATTGCTCACGACAGGAGTACGGTGTGGGCAAGTGATGACACGCATTGCTCACCGAGGAGAAGGACATGAACAATTCAAGCAACTCACTCGCCCTGACGATGAAGGATGCCGCCAAGCTCGTCGGCGTGGACTACCGCACCATCAAGCTCGGCATCGAGAGTGGAACCATCCCCACGATCCAGCTCGGCCCGCGCCGGATGATCCCTCGCATCCCCCTGCTGCGAGTATTCGGGATCAACCCCTGAAGCTGGTGACGCGGTCGCTGCCCAATCCAGCTGTTCAGACTCTGTCGTTCGCCCGCTAGAATATGACTCAGTAGTCCTATTCTGAGGCGGTGTTGCAATGGCGGATGCGGGAACACTGGTGCGCGCGGCTCGAAAGAGTCGCGGTCTAACTCAGCAGCGCCTGGCGGAGCGCACTCGCATCGATCAGGCGCGGGTGTCGCGTTCCGAGCGCGGGCGGGGTGCTGAGTTCAGCACCGTCGCGCGGCTGCTCGCGGGCGCGGGGCACCGACTGTACTCGGCACCGACTCAACGCGGCGACGCGGCGACGGCCGCGGCCGAGATCCGTGGGCATCTCCGCTTGGGCGACCGGGAGCGCGCCCTGCGCGCTCTGCTGCAGTTGAACGACGACCTCGTCGCCGAGCACGGACTCGTCCGTGGGGTGCTGGGTCTGGCCGAACCGGAACCCACCCGCGATCCGGTGTGGGATGCCGCCATCGCCGGACTCGTCGCATGGCGACTTCGAGAGGAAGGGCTCCCGGTTCCGGAGTGGGTGAACCGGCCTGCACGCTTTCTCACCGCGCCCCGAAGCCTCGATGTCGATTCGTCCGACCCCGTGCCGCCGCTCACTGAGGTGCCCGACGCGTTAGCTGAGCGCGGGGTGCTCGTCTGGCGTGACACGTTCACGAGCGTGTGACCATGGCGACGGTGCTGGATCGTGCAGACATCATCGGCGGGCTCCGCGACCTCGTCGCCGAACTTCGAACGGCTGGCGAGGTGGCCCGCATCCGACTCGTGGGTGGCGCAGCCCTCGCGCTGCGATACTTCGACCGCGGCACGACGCAGGATCTCGACTCTCTGCACATCCAGCCCGGGCCTGACGAGGCCGTGGCTGCTGCCGCCGCGCGCGTCGCGGACCGGCGAGGGTGGAATGCTACCTGGCTCAACTTCGCCGTCGAGCAGGCGGACGCCATCCCCGCGTTCGGTCGGCGGGCAGTCGAGTGGGAGTCGATCTACGACCACGACGGGATCGTCATCCAGGTCGCCGCGAAAGAGGCGATGCTCGCGATGAAGCTTCGCGCCAACCGTCCCGGACGCGACACGAACGACATCCGCCAACTGCTGAAACTCTGCGCGATCACCACCATCGAGGAAGCCGAGGATTTGTACGAGGACTTCTACCCTGGCGACCTACTCACCGATCGGGCGCTCGACATGGTCACGAGAATCCTCGACGCCGGGCTTCCAGACGATGTACCGTCACCAGGTCCCATCAACCTCTGACCAAGTCGGCGCGGCCGACACCCGGGCGACTGTGCGCGGAGCGCGGTAGGCCGGGCTGACAGCGAACCCGAGGATCCCTGTACGGGCAGTGCCCGCTGATCGGGCCGCTTCGTCCAACAGATCGTGCGACGTTCTCCGACAGCGGCGCCTACGTCTCGAGCGGCGGGGAGGTATCGGTGGCTGCTCGTCGATCATTGAGGCGCGCGGCGGGGTTGCTCAACATGGTCTCTTCAGACCAGCTCCGGTGTGCATGTGGATCCCACTGTTCGAACCTCTTCACAAACTCACCCTCTCTCATTTTGATGGCATCGTCATCGAGCGGCTTCCAAGCGAATGGATCATCGGACAACGCCCAGTAGGGATGAGGAGAAAGGAGCCGGTCATACGAAAGTGGGATCCGCAGGTAGGTGCCATCCTCCGCTCGGAGCTCGTGCGTCGCGAAATCATCGCTCATGTCTGTTGCATATTGACACGCGACGACTGCTGACCAAGGCGAGTTCAGGGCGACGGATAGCGCTTCGAGCTTGTCGAGTTCGCCTTGCGTCATTCCCGTTGCACTCCGCTTCACTTCGATGGGAATAAGTTCTGCGTGCCGTGTCAGGAGAAGGACATCAGCCTCGCCAAGCACCTGCCTCGAGCCGGTTCTCTGGACCTCAAGGCCCGGGTGCACTCCGACAAGTCGCTTGTCCAGCACCGAATCAAGAAAACTGGCGGTCAGCAAGTGCCCCATCGCGTCATGCTCGTAGACGCGACGAAGCCTTTCCGATAGGCGAAACTTGAACTCGATTGATTGGCGATTCCCGAATGGCATCGAGATCTCTTGGGCGCATCCCCTGCAGATCACCGGTGGCGAGAAGGCGTCGACGGGGACCCACTGCTTGGCCTGGCAGAGTTCGCACCGCAGTGGGAACCCCTTCATCACCATTCCGGACTTCTCTGCCCACATGAGCCAATTGCGGGTCGCCTTGTCGCTGTTACCAAGCGCCTTCTTGAACTCGCCGAAAGATCGCTCAGGAAGCTCATCCACGGTCGGCCCCACCGAGTGAATCGGGTCCGCTATGTCTCCGACACCACGTAACCTCTGCTTGTACCAACCGAAGCCGTGACGTGCGGCCATCTCCTCAAGGAGCTTGAGGATGGGCGCGTGGGCGAGATTCCGGATCTCGCTCAGATCCTCAAGTCGCTCGACCATTACCCTGGCCGCTCGCCCCGGCTCAGACTCAGTAAGGTCCGCGCCGCGCCGCGCCGCCACCGCGCGCGCCATCAGCAGCCGACTTGGCCATGAAACCTCGCGAGCCTCCGTCAGTATTCTGGACATCCCCCACGTTGTTTTGGATCCCGCGTAGAAGTCGCCGTCGACGGCGTCGACGCGGATGTCATCCCCGCTTGGGAAGGGAGCATCGACGAGACTGAGGTCGATCCTGAAGTAGACGGCGTCATTGAGCGCACGGCTGCGGAGAACCTTGTGTTGATGATCGACACCTTGTGGAACGAAGTGCGATTGACCGTCCGCCCAGACGAGCACCTCGTCTCGGCTCCACCCAAACGTCCCGAAAGAAAGGAGCGCGTCCGGGGGCGCCACGGCGAACGAATCCGAGTCGCCGAGGCGCGCGCTCAACTCTTCCGATGTCACGCTCGCGCTCGTGACATAGAGCGGATGTGCTGAAGAGCCGTTCCTCGCGAGGTGCGGGTGAAAGCTGATTTCGGCGATCGACTCGGGGGTGGCTTCCGACAGGGGCACACCAATCGGCACGTGCCGGCTGTCGCCGTGGGCACCCCTCAGATTCCATAGCAACGTCGCGTCGTCGACGTCGCCGGGCGAGCAGACCACCACGATGTTGGGGCCCGCATCGAAGGCCGGAAACCACGGCTCGGGGAGAACCCTCATGCCAGATCTCAGGCTTGAACTTCCCGATCCGCCATACGCGAGATGAACCATCGACAACACGCGAGAATTGTTGCGATCTCGCGCGGTAAGTCGGTTGAGCAGATCGGTAAGTGATCCCCGCGTCGACACGCGATCGACTTTGATGAAGTCCTCCATCTTGACCGAGGGGACGAGGTTCATTCGTCGGAGAGACGCTGGATCGAACGCCGCAGGCATCGATCCGAGGCAAGCAGCATAGATCAAGCGCCAAGGGTCCGTGGCATCAAGCGTCACCACCTCCAACGGGGCATACCTGTCTAGCTTTCGGTACTTGAGCAAGGGCAAAGCCAGCTGCTCATGAAACGCCTCACGAGACGGACTTGGCTGAACGACCGCACTGCTCAACTCGAATAGGTCGAATGGGTGAAGTCCTTTGACGCCATCGACCGCAGCGCCGGCGAGCTTGGATACGTACAGGGGTGAAAGCGCACCCGCCTCATCCATTGGAACTATCGGTGTAACCGCACCACCCCACAATGAACAAAGCCGTTCAACCTCGACGAGGAACTGATCCTCATTCCTCCGAATGGCAGAAGCTTCCCGGCTGAGGCGAACAGTGATTCTCGCTTTGTGCAGGCCCTCGAGGTTCTCCCGGTCGAGCAGTCCCCTCATGACATCCCTTCGTGTGCGCTCACGGTGTGGAGTGGTAATTAGTCGATGAGCGTCGCTTACGAAGGCTACTGGGCCCTATTGCTCCGTGCGGGGTGCTGGCCAGTGTCTGCTCATCCACTGCAGCCCGCATCGCCATCGGTCCTATCGGTGTCGTCTCTGCCTGGCATGAACACGGCCGAGGATTCGCCTGGCCCGAACGCAAGCAGTCGCGTCCGTTTAGTCGTCCGGCGATCCGCGTACGTGCGCGATGCGCGGTCGAGCCGAGCTACATGAGAAGATCCCAGATGCTGTGCGGGCCCTTCTCTGCTCCTTCGTGCGCATTGACCTGACACCTGTACTCGGGGTCGGCTCGCGGAACGTATGTCGCGGGCGCACCAGGCGGCGGGTTCTTCGCGGCCTCCCTACGCATCCGCGCGAAGATGTCCTCCTCGTAGGGCTGAAGTTCGCTCGCAGAATGAAGAACGAACACAAGCGAACCGTCGGCCAAGCTCATGGCGGCGACCAGATGCGCATCTGCAGGTAGTAACGGTGCACGACCCGGCGGTGCCATGAGTACCGCCAGGCCGTTGAGCATTCCGTTCGGCGCCGGTGTGATCCAGCCGATCTTGGCGGCGTCCTTTTCTGGCTTCGCGTTGACGACGATGTCGTCTGAGGGCGTCAGTATCCGGGTCACGAAGATCAAGCCGTCTGAATCTACGACGGGCTTGTCCCACTGATCTATCACTCGCGGTACTCCGCGCTTGATTGCTTCGGAGTACTCATACTGCAAACGCCAGTCGCCGGACGCGTGAAAGGAGTACTTGGAGTTGCCGCCGTTCCGACCGTCACGCACCGACAGGTAGATGTCTGTCGTCGCTGATCCTGTCCACATGCGCCAAATGACGGCGTGCGCTTCCGCGGTCCCCAGCGAGAACCGGATCGCGGCTCCGGGGGGCTGGATCGCGACATCCCTGGAACTCCCATCGGAGTAGTTGATCGTGATCGTGCCAACCGGTTCAGTCTTGCGTGACACCCAGATGCTCCCCATCGCAGTGCGCGGCAGATGGCCACGCCGCTCCGCGAGACTACCCTTGCGCGCGGATCGATCGCATCATCCGCCGCGCCAGGTTGCGTGATTGCGATGGGGGAGCAGGCGAACGAACGCGGGTCGACAAGCGCGCCGCGGAAGATGTCGATGGGCGTACGCTTCCTCGCGCCGACGAAAGCCTCGAGTTCGATGCTCAGCCGCGGTGCGACGGATCTGAGAGGTGGTCGTCGCGTGGGGGCCTGCCGCCACTTTGCCCGATCGTGCGCTAGATTCCTCGACAGTCACGAGGCGAAGCGCGCTGCTCCGCTGAAGACTGGCGGGGACTCAGCGGGCGTCTGGCAAGGTCCCTGGCGTGGAGCGCGAGCCCGAGAGGCCACGACGCAAGACGAGCTCGGCGCGATGTACTGGGCTTTCGCTACGCTGTGATCCATTCCTGGGGAGGATCATGCACGAGCAACACGAACAGACGCCGAATCACGAGGATGCGTGGGGGCGTGTCGACGATTTGTTCCGGGTCGGGCCCGGCTACATCAACTATTGGCTGCACGAGGCCACCGAACACTGGACCATCTCGGAGTCCGAGCTCAAGGCTGTCCGCGAACTCGGCTACAACCTCGGTCAGCTTATGAAGCGGCGCAATGAGGTGGAGGATGCGCGCCGGAAGTTCGTCCCCGCGAGCAGCCTTTACAAACCGAATCTCGCCGAACGCACCGAGTTCCAGCGCGAGCTATTCGACGCAACGTCAGGATTCTTCCTGATGTACTACTCGGCACTATCCGCCCTAGTTGGCGTCGCGGTGCGCTTCCGTCCGGAACTCCACGACAGCATGGGCGAAGTTCCTCACCGGAGCAACTCGAAGTTTCTCGCCTGGCTCAAGCCGCACGCAATGTTGCCATCGCACTTCGATGTGTTGACCGACGCGCGACAGTTCCGCACCGTCCTCGACCACAAAGCGAGTGCCCAGCCTTACGAGTGGGGCACGGTGGTCCGTGAGTCCGAGGGGCTTGTGCGGGCAGTGCTGCACGGTCCCGCCGGTCAGAGCGGGAACTTCCCAGATGGCGCCCTGCCGCTACTGGGCGACACCCCTTTCCCGAAGGACCATGACTGGGCCTTCTACGCACCAGACGAAGATCTCGTGCTGACTTGCCTCGCTGTGCAGATGAACGCGCTATTTCCTCGGATCAACAGTCACCGCTTCCGCCCAGAGTCAATGCGGTGTGCCTGGGTCAACCGTCTAGGCCCCCACGATCCCGAGGACGGATACCCAATCTTTGCGGCGATGTCAGGCACCGTGACCAGCGTCGAGCCCCACATGCCCGACCTCTCGCCGGAGGATCGCGCAACGATTGACGAGATTCTCGCGAAGTACAGCAACTGCGATCTGCCCGACCTTGGCGAATCCGAAGGTCGTGAGTGACTTCCAGCGACCATGGGGTGGCGGCCCGACAATGCTCGAGTTCAACAGGGCGGCGGCGATCTCCTGCGTGCTAGAGCTGGCCAGGCACCCGCCGCTACGCGGCACGCACGCGGTTCTTACGCGCGCCTGGCCCGCGATCCAACAGGCCGGCTTGCAGCAAGAGGCGGCCGTCCGGTTGCACGAGGCTGACGCCGAGTCGCGTCGCGCCCGCCGATAGTGTGAACGCATGCACTGGGGAGCCGCAAACACGCCCGCGTCCGACGCGTGGGACTGGACATTGACGTGGACGATCATCGGCGTGGCCGTCGCTCTCGTTGTGGGCGCGTTCGCCGTCGCCGGGTACTTTAGAGACCACCCGAAACGTCGGCTCGAATACACCGTCACGACGCGAAGGCTCATACAGTCCACGCCAGATCTCGGCCTTGAAGTACGCGTCAACGGCGTCGAGATCGCGGACCCCCATTTGGTCGAGTTCCGGTTGCGGTCGAACAGTCGCGCCGATATCCCCACAAGCGCTTTTGATGCAGGGCGCGATCTGACATTCCGCGTTGAACCGGGCGGCGCACTCGTGGTGGGCGACTGAGGCGCACGCGGAGACATCATGCTTACCTATGGCAACGGCGACGGGTGGGAGTGGGCGGAGTTTCACGTGGGGCCGCAGCTCATTCATCGACGGGCGACGCTCGAAATCGACTTCATCTCCAACGGTGAGCCGACTGTTCGAATCGCCAACAAGACACTCATTGACGTCGACGTCGTACGAGTACAGCCACGAACTTTCAGCATCGACACATGGGAGCTAATGGTCGTCGCCGCTCCGTGGCCCATAGACGTCCTCGCACGGCTGATACCTCGCGCGAGGGGCTGAACGCGGCTGAGCCCCGACGCCGGGAGGTGTTATGGGGGCTGGGGTCAGCCGTGAGCGGCGATTGGCGCCGCGACGCACCCGTCGATTTCGTCGGCCGGCACCGTGGGCGGGATCGGGCGCATCAAGGTGTGGGGATCACCTTGCTCCACTCACAGAGTAGGTGCGCGGTTGCCGGTCCTTCAGGGCAGCAATCGGGGAGAGTCCGCGAACCACACCGATACGCCCTCCCAGGCGCACGGATAGTCCGCCCGCAAGCTCTCTCGATGACCGCCCGCTAATCGAGCGGCTTTATCTCCCGATCCCCCGTCCCGCGGTCGGCCCTCCAACTATCGGCCCGGCAGCCGCCTGTACCGTCTGCTCCCTCGCCGCACGTCGCAACTCGGCCGCCGCGGCGCGCACCGCATCCTGCATCGTCAACTCGGGCGTGCCGCGCTGCATCGAATCAGCGAGACACTCGCGGGCCTCGTCGTCCGTCCGCGCGACGACGATCGCGGCATTGTGCAGCCGCCCGCGGGTGAGGCCGACGTAGAGCCCCGCGGCATCGACACCGGGACCGACCACCGACGCGTCGGCCGTGTCACCCTGCACGCCATGCACGGTGGACGCGTACGCGAGCTGCAGGTGCTCGCGCGCGTAGTCGGCAGACACACGCGCCAGCTCGCCACTGTCGCCCACCGACACGAGGTCGACGGACTCGTCGCGGATCTCGCGAACGATCCACTGTGCACGGTTCTCGACGCCGGTGCGCCGGTCGTTGCGGCGGGTCTGAACGGTGTCGCCCACGAGGAGGCGCTGCTCCCCCATCCCCCAAGCGACTGTGCCGGAGTCGAGTTCGCCTTCCTCGACGCGCCGCTGCTGGATGGCGTCGTTGATGGCATCCGCTTCGGCATTCGTGCCGGACACGAGCGTCACGCGCTTGCCGCGCGCATGCCACTCGAAGTACGCCTCGATCATCTGGTCGCGTGCTGCGTCGAGATGATCGACCCGGTCGACGTGACCACTCCCCGCGAGCTCGCGCGCCACCGACAGCGCCTGCTCGCGTTCACCCGCGTTCCGCAGCCGTAGCGTGAGCGCCGCGTAGTCAGGATCGCGGAACCGGTGCACCGTGTCGAGCTCGACGGCGGCGTTCGCGTGCCGGATCGCGGAACCCATCGCGCCCGCGTGCCCGACCGGCACCGCCTGATGCGTGTCCCCCACGAATGCCAAGCCGACACCGTTCTCGATCGCGAGCTCGACGAGAACGTTCGCCGCCTGCAGGTCGACCATGCCGGCTTCGTCGACGACGATCCGATCGCGTGGGCGCAGGGGGTATCGAGTCGGGCCGCCGTAGACGGCGCCCGTCGCGACGTCGACATCCCCTGGGCGAAGCCGCGTCCAGACCATCGCGCCCGCCTCATCGCGGCCCCATCGATAGCCGTGGTCCAAGAGAAGTGCGTGCAGGCTGGATGCCGCGGCCCCGACCTCACGAGACGCCACCGACGCCGCCTTGCGCGTCGGAGCAACGACGAGCATCCGCCGGCGCTGCGCCGCGAGCGCGGCGAACGTGATGCGGAGCATTGTCGTCTTGCCTGTGCCGGCGGGGCCGGTCACCGTGACGAGACCGTCGGTACCGGCGATAGCGCACGCCGCGACCGCTTGCGATGCATCCAGAGCCGAAGCATCTTCGTCGTGCGCGAACCAGCGCAGCTCGTGCGGCAGCAGGGAGCGCCCTGGTCGGGCGATCACGTCCAGACGGCCAGCGAGGCGCACTTTGGCGCGCACGGTCGCGGTAGCCATGAAGGCCTTCACGTGCGCGGGTAGAGCATCAGCGATGACGCGGTGCGCGGCACGAGTGGCGCGCTCGGTGACGTCGGAGATGACTCCGTCGAGCCGGTCACGATCGGCAACGACGCCCGTGCGCGAGAGTGCGCGGATCGCGCCCGCACGGAGGTCGAACACGCTGAACCTCCCACCGCTCGAGGTCGACCGTTGGTCCGCGTCGACAACGGCCTGCGCAGCGAGCGGATCGAGGTCGACGGCCTCCAGCTGGCTGGCCGCGAGGGGAACGGCCGCGCGCGGCGCGATCAGATTCGGATCGACCGCCGCGATCTCGTCGCGGACCGTCGCCTTCCACGACACCTCATCGATGTCGGCGGGTTTGTTCGGACGTGCCACCGCCCACGCGCGCCGGTCGAGCTGCTGCAGCACCTCCACGCTCGGCGCCGATCCTCCGTGCTCGGCCGACCATTCCGCGATCAGGCGCGCACGGTTGGACTCGATCTGCGCCGATCGACGCGACAGTGGACGCACAGCGCCGGCGAGTTCGGCGATCTCCCCCGCATCGTTGAGCGTGTACCCGTGGCGCGCGAGCGCCGCGCTCCATGCGGGGTCGGTGCGGGCGGCGAGTTCGCCTTCGGCGTTGATGACGGTGTGCAGCTTCATCGCGACACGCGAGTCGAGGTTCGACCACTTGCCGTCCGCGCCGAGGACCTTGATGTTCAACCACAGGTGGCGGTGGATGTGCGGGTCGAGCGCCCGTGAGCGGCGGTGCTGCAATTCGACCACTTCGATGCGCATCACGTCTTCCCGAAAGACGCCGTTGTGTCCGCGGCGGGCGTTGAGCTCGGTCTGCCAGGTCAGCAGGATGCGGTCGCGGAGGCGATCCTGCAGCGCTTCGAACTCGGTCGCGAGCTCGGGGTGCAGGAGCGCGGCGATGCTGTAGGTCTTGGGGTGGTTGATCGTCCCGTCGAGGAGTAGGTCGGCGTCGGGGCTCAGCCGTTGGTGGCCGCGCTCCTCCCCCGTGATCGGGTCGTGACCGGTGATCCAGACACGCAGCCCGCCGGCGGTGAGCTGATCGCTCCCGATCCGGCCACTCGCGACGATGAACCGGGTGACGGTCGATTCGGATGCCTCGGCGTACGCCTCGAGCGCTTCAGCGCCGCTCGTGTGCGCTCGGTGTGCGTCGCACGTTCCCTCGAGGGCGTAGGCGATCGCCTGTCGGACGCCGCGCGAATCGACGCCCCGCTTCCACCGCTCCAGTCCCCCGCGCATGACGCCAGAGTAAGCTCGTGATTTGCCGATTATCCAGGTATTTTTCGTTGATGTAGGCAAGTGGAGCGCGATGCGTCTAGATGGTTCCGACCATCACGGATGCCTGCGTGCATTGATCTATTCTTCCTTGTCCTACTCGTTCTCATTTGGCGCGAAGGATGAGGGAGAGATCGCGCGGGTTGTAGCGGGCTGCGCTGCGTCCTGCCTGCCACTCTGTCGTCGCCAGGATCTCCGTCCCATCGGACACCTCCGGCGCGAGCGCCCCGAGGCGGGGCACGACGACCGGGACCGAGCCCCTCGCTTACAGAGTCGAGAGCTACCTCGACGTGATTCCGCGGGTCATAGTCACACCCTCGACGACCGATGCCCCCTACCGCCCCTCATCTGATCGTCCGCCGGATGATGCCGCGCATCAGTAAGCCCACTCCCATCCGACGGGGCTTCCGCCCATGGCCAGCACCACTGCGCCGGTCGGCGAGGCGACATCAAGGACGATCCAGCCGGAGACGCTCTGCCCAGGTCCGATCTGCGCGGGGAGCTGCTGAGACGAGTCGAGGCACGTCCATGCGTTGCCGATGGGGTCGTTCAGCCGCTTGCCATCGGCGTCGTACGCCTGCCAGTCGTACTGCGTGAATGACACCCACGGGAACTCCTCTTCGGCGAGTTCCGGGGTCGACTCGACGTTGAGGTGGATGCCGAGGTAGTGGCCGTTCGCGGGGCTGTCAGGGAATCCGCTGTCGCAGGTGGGGTCGAGGACGAGATCCGTCACCGCGAACCGCGAAGTGACCACGTCCGAGGTCAGCGAGGATGTACCCGCCAGCTGCCCGATCGTCTTGACGAGATTGCCGCGGGAGTTCTTGACCGCTTCGCCGAACTCCGAGGCAGCTTCGCTCGGAGTAGGCGTCGCCGTCGCTGCCGGCGTAGTGTCGGGCGTCTTGCCCGTATCCGCAGGCGCCGCGGCCGAACAGGCGGCAAGCGACAGCGCGAGCGCGGCGATCGTCGAGATGGATGTAATGGTGCGCATGGTGATGTCCTTTACAAGAGTGAGACAACGGGAGACGGTTCTCCCCCGTGACTGGTTGTGAGCGGCGGGTTGTGCAGCAAGAAGGGGATGGAGCGAGCGGGTTTTCCGGCGCCGGCACTCAGGCCGCGTCCTGCTCATCGGTCGCGTCCAGTTCGGCGAACTTGGCCGCCATGGTCGGATTTCCCTTGGTCAGCTTCTTGACCGTGAGCGCCGTCGCCTTGTCGTTCGCGAGGCGGAGGTTGTTCTCAGATCCGAGCAGGTTGTCCTTGACCTTCTGGAGCCGGTCGATCGCGTTGTCGATCTCCTTGATCGCGGTATCGAACTTGCCCTTGGCGAGCTGGTAGTTGCGGCCGAACGCCGACTTGAAGCCCTCGAGCTCTGACTCGAAGTCGGTGATGTCGATGTTCTGCTTCTTGATCTGCTCGAGCTCGGCCTTGACCACGATTGTGTCCTGCGCGGCGTTGCGCAGCAGGGCGATGATCGCGAGGAAGAACTGCGGGCGGACGACGAACATCTTCGGGTACTCATGCGACACGTCCGTGATGCCGGCGTAGAGCTCGGAGTCCTCTTCGAGCATCGAGACGAGCACCGCGTACTCGCAGCCCTTGTCGTTGCGGTCCTTGTCGAGCTTGGCGAAGAAGTCGCTGTTCTTCTTCTTTGTGGCGGTGACGTCGGACTCGTTCTTCATCTCGAACATGATCGAGACGTATTCCACGTCGTCATCGCTGAAATCGCGGAAGACGTAGTCCCCCTTGCTGCCGGCGGATGCGTCGTTGTCCTTCCCGAAGACGGCGTTGGGGAACGCGAGCGAGCGCATGCGGTTGAACTCGATCTCGCAGTGCTGCTCGAGGGTCTCGCCGAGGAGCTTCACCGAGAGCTTCGCCTTCATGTCCTTGTAGCGGGCGATGAGCTCATCCTTGAGAGCGAGCTCCTTGGTGTGCGACTCCTTGAGCGCGGCGTCCCTGACCTTCTGCTCGGCCGCCTGGAGGTCCAGCTTGCTCTTCGCCTCGTTGAGGTCTTTGTCCGCCGCCGACACTGCCTTCGCGACGGCGAGCTCCTGGTCGGTCGCCGCCGACTTGAGCGCGGACGTGAGCTGCTGGATCTCGGCGTCCTTCGCAGCGCTCACCTTCTGTGCCTGCTGCGCCGCGTTCGCCACGGCGAGAGCGATCTCGATCTCCTTGGCCTTCTCGGCTGCGGCGAGGCGTGCGTGAAGCTCGAGCTCGAACTCGGTCGTACGCACCTGCTGCACGATGTCGGCGTACTGCGCCTCGTCGATGGTGAAGAGGGTGCCGCAGTGCGGGCACTTGATCTCGTTCGCAGCGGTGGTCGGTGTGCCGTGGGTCATGAGTGTCTCCAATAAGGGGCGGGGAGTGGATCCCACAGGCGGGGCGCCCCCCAGTAACGCCCCGCCTGTGACAGCGACGTGATGCCGCCGAACAGATCGTGGACCAGGAATCGACGCGGCTGGCTCTAGATCACTGATAAGGCTGCTTATCAGTCATCGTGGATGTGGCGCAGAGTTTGGGAGTAGGTTGACCTCATGTCCACAGCGCCCCCGCTTCTCCTCGACCTCACCGGCGTCGCCCGGCTGGCCGGTGTGCAGCGGCCCGTGGCATCGATGTGGCGTTCGCGGTTCGCGTCGACCCCGGATCCCTTTCCGTCAGCCGTCACCGACGTGAGGGGCCGGCCGTGCTTCGAGGCTGCGCAGGTCGCCGACTGGCTGGTGCGCACCGCGCATGGGAACAATCCGGAGGCACGTGAGGACGCCGCGGCGGCTGCAGCTCCCTCGGACTTCTCCTTCTCCGACGCGAGCGCGGTCGCCGAACTGCAGGCGCTCGTCGCCCTGCACGCGCAGACCGACGACCTCGACGAACTCACGCCTTCACAGATCGAAGAGGTGGCCGCCAACGTCGACCCGCTCGATCGCGTGCTCCGGCGCGAGATCTCTGCACACGTGGACCGCGGTGCGCCGTGGCTCGCCTATGCGACCCGCCTGGTCGACGCGGCATACTCGCCGTCGGCGGCGCTGACGCTCATCGCCCGCCGCCACGCAGCAGCAAACCGGGCGGCGGGATCCGCTGGACCGCTTCTCGCCGACGCGGTCGCCCTGGTCGTGGACGCGACGATCGCCCTCGCCGGCGGCGACGCGACGGTGACGCTGGATGCCGGCGACGCCATTCTCTCCTCGACGCTTGCCGGCAAACTCGATGACGATGTGACGATCGTCCTGCCCACCGGCGCGGACTCCCGCGACGTCCGACGCCAACTGCTCGTCGACGGGCACTGGCTCGCCGACGAAGCGGCCCCAGCGGCGCGCTCGGTCGTGGTTGCGCGCGTCCCGTCACACCGGGGCGAGGACGTATCCGCGATCTTGCGAGCGGTGGACGACATCTCCCTGTCGCTGCGGGATTCGGACGCGGCGGTCGTGATCGGCCCCGCGCGGGCACTCGTAGACCCGCTGGCCCCCACCGACGAGCGGGCGCGCGCTGACGTCCTTCGCTCCGGGCGCGTGCGGGGAATCGCACGCCTGTCGACCGGCCTCGTCGACAGCGCGGTGCGAGAATCCCTCGCGCTCTGGATTCTCACAGAGCCAACCGTCGAGGTCGCACCCGCGCGACGAATCACCGCGGTCGCGGATCTCACGCGCGTGCAACTCACCGCCGCGACGCGCGCCGACCTGATCTCGGACCTGATGGCGGGCATGGGCAGTGGTCGCGATCTGCGTGCCCACCAGTTCCGGTTTGCCACATTCGTGCGTACGACCTCCCTGCAGGCACGAAGCGGCTCACTGGTGGCATCGGCGACACGGAAGCCCTCGGCCATGACCGAGGAGGCGGCAGAACTTCCCGCCCTCCTCGACATCGCCGCCGAGGCAGTTCGCTCCGACATCACCCCGATCGAGATCGCGCCCGATCCGCACGACGTGCCGCGCGCCATGTCCGTGGCAGAGCTGATCAGTGCTGGACACGTGAGGAGGGTTCAGGGCACCCGCCTTGACCCTGTGCTGCTGGGCTCGGAAGGACTCGTCGTCGTGACCGCATCCGACCTCGACCAGCCCGCGTCGATCGGCCATACGCGCGTCGACCAGTTCGCGTTCGCGACCCAGCATCCGTCCGCGCAGCTGACCCGCCCCGGCGACGTGATCTTCCGCACCAGCCCCACCGCCGCCGCGTGGGTCGACACCGACGGCTCGAAGGTCGTCGCCTACCCGGCCCGTGTGCTGCGCATCACGGCCGCTGATCCCGGCGGTCTCGTGCCCGAGATCGTCGCCGCAGACATCACAGGTGGGCCCGCCGGGCCTGGTGCGTGGAAGCGGTGGACGCTGCGTCGCGTCGCCCCGCGCACGATGGCGCCGCTCCGACAGGCAATCGCCGATATCGCGACCGCCCGCCGAGATCTCGAGGTCCGCGCCGCGAGCCTCACTGACTATGCCGCCTTGATCGTCGCCGGTGCGACGTCAGGCGCGGTGACCATCATCGACTTGGACCACGCCGCGGACGCGGCAGACACGCAGTAAGGAACACCCATGCCCCGCACACCGAAAGCCGCGCCCGCGGCGCCGTCGACCATGAAAGAGCTGAAGGACACGCTCTGGAAGGCGGCAGACAAGCTGCGCGGCTCGATGGATGCCTCACAGTACAAGGACGTCATCCTCGGCCTCGTGTTCCTGAAGTATGTCTCGGACGCCTTCGACGAGCGCCGCACCGGTATCCACACCGAACTCGCCGCCGACGGATACGACGAGGGGCAGATCGCGGAGCTCATCGACGACACCGACGAGTACACCGGCCGCGGAGTGTTCTGGGTGCCCGTGAACTCGCGCTGGGGCTTCCTCGCCGAGCACGCGAAGGGCGGATCGGTCGACGGTGTCGACAAGACGATCGGCCTGCTCATCGATGAGGCGATGGATGCCGTGATGCAGGCGAACCCGCAGCTGTCGGGCACGCTGCCGCGCATCTTCAACCGCGACAACGTCGACCAGCGTCGGCTGGGCGAGCTGATCGATCTGTTCAACTCGGCGCGGTTCACGACGCAGGGGCAAGGCGGGTCTGACGGGCGTCGTGCCCGCGACCTGCTCGGCGAGGTGTACGAGTACTTCCTCGAGAAGTTCGCCGCCGCCGAGGGCAAGCGCGGCGGCGAGTTCTACACGCCCGCCGGCGTCGTGCGGGTGCTCGTCGAGATGCTCCAGCCCACGCACGGGCGCGTGTACGACCCCGCGTGCGGGTCGGGTGGCATGTTCGTGCAGGCCGAGAAGTTCATCGACGCCCACCACGGCGAAGGATCCGACATCTCGGTCTACGGGCAGGAGCTGAACGAGCGCACGTGGCGCATGGCGAGGATGAACCTCGCCATCCACGGGCTCACCGGCAACCTCGGCCCCCGCTGGGGCGACACGTTCGCCCGTGACTTGCACCCCGACCTGCAGGCCGACTTCGTCATGGCGAACCCGCCGTTCAACATCAAAGACTGGGCACGCAACGAGTCCGACCCGCGCTGGCGATTCGGCGTGCCGCCGGCGGGCAACGCGAACTACGCGTGGATCCAGCACATCCTGTCGAAGCTAGCACCCGGCGGTCAGGCCGGCGTCGTGATGGCCAACGGCTCGATGTCGTCGAACTCGGGTGGTGAGGGCCAGATCCGCGCCGAGATCGTCGAAGCCGACCTCGTCTCCTGCATGGTCGCGCTGCCGACCCAGCTGTTCCGGTCGACCGGCATCCCGGTGTGCGTCTGGTTCTTCGCGAAGGACAAGGGCAAGCGCGCCGGCGAGGTGCTCTTCATCGACGCCCGCAACCTCGGCCACATGGTCGACCGCGCCGAGCGTGCGCTGTCGTACGAGGACATCGCTCGGATCGCGGGAACGTTCCACACGTGGCGGGGCGTCGAATCGGATGCTGCGCCCGACGAGTACGCCGACGTTCCGGGGTTCTGCTACTCGGCCACGCTCGCTCAGATCAAGGCCGCTGATTATGCACTGACTCCGGGCCGCTATGTCGGCGCCGCCGAAGCTGAGGCAGACGGCGAGCCGATCGAGGAGAAGCTCGCGCGACTGCAAGTTGAGCTTGAGGCGCAGTTTGCGGAGTCGGCGCGACTTGCCGACGTCGTGCGTGAGCAGCTCGCGAGGATCTCGTGAACGTTGCGTTCGGTGAACTCGTCGAGTTCGCGGTAGGTGGTGGGTGGGGTGAGGACCAGCCCTCCGATGGGATGGTGCCGGTGCGAGTGATGCGAGGCGCCGACTTCCCCGCTGCGGAGTCTCGCGATCTTGCGTCGGCACCCCTGCGCTATGAGCCGTCAAAGAAGGCCGCGAGTCGCATACTGCGCGAGGGCGACATTGTCCTTGAGGTCTCTGGGGGCACAAAGGACCGCCCCACCGGCCGATCGATCTTTGCCTCGCCCCAGCTCCTTTCGTCAGTTGACGACGACGTGATTCCCGCCAGCTTCTGCCGGTTGGTGCGTATCAACCGAACTAAGGCGTCTCCAGCGTTTGTCTACTACGCGCTGCAGGACCTCTACAACCGCGGCGGGACCTGGGAATTCCAGAATCAGTCGACAGGAATCGCCAACTTCCAGTTCGAGTTGTTCCGCGAACGTTGGCGACTTGATCTCCCGTCACTCTTCGAGCAGCAGGCGATCGCCGAGGTGCTGGGCGCCCTCGACGACAAGATCGCCGCCAACACCGCCCTCGCCGCCAACACCGCCTCGGTCGCCATAGCGGAATATCGCTCGGCAATCCGCGACGGGGGCCCTGAACTGCCGATCGATGAAGTCTCGATCCTGCTCGCGCGGGGTATCACGCCGCGGTATCTGCCTGACGGTGATGGCACGCGAGTGCTAAATCAGAAGTGTGTGCGCGATCAGCTGGTTTCGCTTGAGCCATCCCGGTGGACAGATGATGCAAAGGTGAAGCAGGAGAAGCTCCTTGCCGTCGGCGACATCCTGGTCAACTCGACAGGACAAGGCACTCTCGGACGCGTCGCGCGCTGGACTCTCGCAGAGCGGGCTACGGTCGACTCGCACATCACGATCGTCAGACCCGACCCCGACGTCAGCGATCCCGCGGTCATCGGACAGGCGATCCTCGCTATCGAAGCAGACATCGAAGCCCTCGGTGAGGGCAGCACGGGTCAAACCGAGCTCAGCCGAATCGAACTCGGACGCGCCCGCGTTCGGATACCGAGTCGTGAGCGGGCCGAGCATCTCGGCGCGAAGCTCCGAGCTCTCTCTGCGTGCCAGGACGCAGCCCGCGCCGAGAACGATACCCTCACTGCTACCCGTGACGCGCTGCTGCCGCAGCTCATGTCGGGCAAACTCCGTGTTCACGACGCGGAGAATCTGATTGATCAGGCGGGCGTATGAACGAGCTCGCCTGCACAGCCTCTAGGTTCGAAGTACGAATGCACCGCCGCATCCATCTGGGGAGATCCGCCGCATGACGTCCACCGCCTCACCTACTGCCGCCCAACCGCAGAAGCCGCACGCCAAGACACCGGGATGGGCCAAGTTCTTGCTCGTCCTGTTCGTCCTGCTGCTTATCGGAGCCGCAGCGTTCGGGGGAATCGCTGTCGGCAAGATGCTCGGTGCGGGCGAAGAGCGCTCGGTCCAAGTTGTGCGCTCTGTGAAGGGCGAAGAGCAGGTGATCCTCGTGACCGCGGGGGTCGGCGGAATCGAGACCGAAAGCGACAACCAGAGCTTCTTCGGACTCTTCGACATCCCGTTCTCCGACCGGCAGGTGTTCATCCAGTACGACCTCGACGCCAAGTTCGGCATCGAAGGCAAAGACATCAAGATCGTGGAGACCGGTGACAAGGCTTACACGATCACCGTCCCGACGTTCATCTACCTCGGCTACTCAGATCCGAAGTTCAGCGTCGCGACCGAGTCGAACGGCATCCTCAGCTGGACGACTCCGGAGATCGACAAGATCGCCGCTGTCGAGGACCTGCTCACCGATGACGTGATCGCCTCCCACATCGAGGACTACCGATCCCTGCTCGAGGTCCAGGCCGAGACCTTCTACACACGAATCGTCAAGGGTATCGAGCCCGAGGCGACCCTCACGTTCGAGTTCACCAAGTGACGCCCGGCGACGCATCCGAAGGAGAAGAGCGCCCCATGACCGACGGTCTGACGCCCCGGCCTGAGAAACTCGACATCGACGAACAGCCGTTCCTCGACGCGACAGCCGAAGCGAGATCGAAGTTCGGGCGCTTCAACCTCGCGATCATCGGGAGTTCCGGCGTCGGCAAGTCTTCTCTCGTGAACGCCGTGTTCGGTCGGGACTGGGCGAAGGTCGGCAAGGGCCTTCCCGTGACCCGGGGAGTCCAGTACTTCAACGATGACTCGCTCGGGATCTGGGACGTCGAAGGCTTCGAGATCGGGTCACAGGTGCCGCCCGCGGAACAACTGCGAGCTCACCTCGACACAATCTCGAAGAGCCCGCAGCTCCAGCAGATCTCGGTCGTCTGGTACTGCGTGAAGGCCAACGATGACCGCCTGACACCGGCCGACATCGCGATGATCCGCGAGCTCGACACGCAAGGTCTTCCGGTCATCCTGGTGCTGACCAAAGTCGACTGGATCAAGAACCCCATCACGGGTCAGCACGGGGTGGCCAAGGGTGTGGAGAAGTTCGTCGAGTGGCTCAACGAGCCCGTCGACCCGCAGACCGGCCTGCCGATCGACATCCCCTACCGCAGCGTGATTCTCACCTCGACGCAGGACAAGCACGGGAAGGGCAAAGGGCATGGTCTCGGTGAGCTCGTCGCGGAAACCCTCGCCCTTTCGCCGGACAACGAGAAGGACGCGTTTCGCATCGCACAACGACTCAACCTCCCCTGGAAGCGAGAACTCGCCCGTCCCGTCATCGCCGCTGCAACGACTGCGGCAGCAGGTGCCGCCGCTGTCCCGGTTCCGATCGCCGATGCCGCGATCCTGGCGCCGATCCAGCTCGGAATGATGGCGCGCATCGCCACGATCTACGACCTCGAGATCAAGACCATGATGTCCGCCGGTGCTCTCGCCCAAGTTGGAGCGCAGCTCGCCGGGCGCGCCCTCGCGAGCAGCATGCTCAAGCTGATCCCAGGCGCTGGCAGCGTCATGAACGCCGGCGTCGCCGGCGCACTCACCGCCGCCACCGGTGAGGGGTGGATGCGCCTATGCGAGCAAGTCCACACCGGGAAGCTCGACGTCGAGAAAGTGAGCAGCTCCTGGTCCGACTTTGTCCCGGGCTTCCTCGACGTCGTCCGCAAGATGGCCGAGCAGAAGCTCACCAAGTAGCCGACCGAGAGGACCCAGCCAGATGTCATTCGCTGTCGTCGACTTCGAGACCACCGGCATCCTGCCGTCGTACCACCACCGGGTCGTCGAGATCGGCGTGACCCACGTCGAGGATGACGGCACGATCTCGTTGCGGTGGGAGACGCTGATCAACCCCGAGCGTGATCTCGGGCCGCAGCGTATCCACGGGATTCATGCGGCGGACGTGCTCGACGCACCCACGTTCAGCGACGTCGCGGCCGAGTTCGCCGAGCTGCTGCAGGGCCGTGTCTTCGCGGCGCACAACGCCTCGTTCGACCTGCGCTTCCTGCAGGCAGAGTTCGAGCGCGCCGGCTATTGGCTCGGCGGCGGAACGCCGCATGTCTGCACGATGACTCTCGGCTCGAGGTTCGGGCTCGGCGGGTCCTGTTCCCTGTCGCACGCCTGCACCACTTACGGCATCGATATCGGACACGCGCACAGCGCGGGCGCCGACTCGTTCGCCGCCGCGCGACTGCTGGCGGCTTTCCACGCTGAGAGCAGCACGCGGCCTGAGTGGCTGGACTACTGGCAGCAGGCCGCCGAGTCCGGCCGCGCCTACAGCTATCCCACCGGACGCCGGACCGGCGTCGCGGTGAAGGTTCGAAGTGATGCCGGCGCGGCGCCAGTGAGCTTTCTCGAGCGGATCTCGTCGGATGCCCAACGAGCGCGCGTGGAGGGCGCCGGAGCCCGATACGTCGCTCTGCTCGACCGTTGCCTGATCGATGGCTTGATCTCGGTGAGCGAAGGGGCCCAGCTCGCCGAAGTCGCGGCCGAGCTCGGGCTGACCCGTGACGCCGTTGATGAGATCCACCGCGACTACTTCGTCGAGCTCGAACGCCGGGCCTGGGCGGACGGCATCCTGACCGAGGACGAGCGCGCCACGCTCCGTGACGTCGGTGCGCTTCTGGGGCACGACGACGAGGCTGTCGCCGCTGCGGTGGATGACGTCGCTCCGGTCGCGGGCACGGGTCAGGCCGCGTCGGCGTTCGAGCTGTCGCCCGGGGATCTCGTAGTGCTTACGGGAGAGATGCTGCGCGAACGGAGCGAGTGGGAGGCGGACTTGCGCGAGCGCGGGTTCGTGCCGCATCCGTCAGTAACCAAGAAGGTCAAACTCGTCGTCGCAGCAGATCCCGACTCGTTGTCGGGCAAGGCGAAGAAGGCCCGCGACTACGGCATCCCCATCGTCGGAGAAGGGTGGCTGGCCACCATCGTCTTTCCAAAACAGCACGAAGAAGTAAGGTAGTCACGATTTCTCTTACTTCTTCGCGAGCGCTTCGAAAGGGATGACCTGGTGCGAACCGAGCTTTACGTGAGCACGCGATTTGGCGAGCTCACAACGAACCCGACCGGCGCATGGACGCATCCCTACTTCCTCCCCGCCGCGATCCCTCGAGCCCTTCAACTTTCGCCGGAGTCGATGGCGGCCGTGTCGCGGGCCGACATCGCGCTCGGGCGACTCTCGGGGCTGGCGATGCTCATCAACGATCCTGAACTGTTGCTGGGTCCCTCGATGGCGCAGGAAGCTGTCTCGAGTTCTCGTATCGAAGGAACGCAGGCGTCACTCAGCGACGTTCTCAGCGCGGAGAGCTCGGACGAGCCGATCGAGGATGAGAACCTGCGCGAGGTGAACAACTACCTGGATGCGGCTGCCCAGGGCAGGGCACTTCTCGAGAAATGGCCCCTGACGCAGCGGTTCTTCTGCGCGTTGCATGCCACGCTGTTGGCGAACGTGCGTGGTGAGGAGAAGTTCCCTGGGGAACTACGCAGGTCGCCCGTCTGGATCGGTTCGCCCAATGCGCGCCCCGAAACGGCGCGATTCATCCCTCCACATCAAGACAGGATCGGCGACCTCTTGGCGGACTGGGAAAGATTCGTCAACGAGCCTTCGACGATGCCCCCCGTCCTGCGCGCTGCGCTCATGCACTATCAGTTCGAGACCATCCATCCGTTCCTCGATGGCAATGGCCGAATAGGTCGGCTGCTGATCGGCTTCATGCTCGTCGCAGACGGCGTCCTCAGTGCCCCGATCCTGCCGATCTCTGGCTACTTCGAGAGAAATCGTGACGCCTACTACGACCGCTTGCAGGCAGTTCGCGAGCGTGGCGAGATCGAGGAGTGGGTGCAGTTCTTCTGCGAGGGCGTCGAACAGCAAGCGAACCAGGCAGCCGCCCGTATCCAAGCGCTCGTGGAGATACGGGAGCGGTATCGGCGCGAGGCCATCGGCGATCGATCGGCACTCAGCTCGGTGATCGACCTGATCTTCCGCAACCCGGTCGTCACGGTCGCGACGGTCATGCGGCATGCCGGGGTCAGCAGGCCCGCAGGCTCAGCCGCGCTTCGACGGGCGGAGGAGCGCGGTTGGGTGCGATCCGCCGGCAGGTGGGGGCGCGGGGGCCGCGAGCGCTGGGTCGCCACTGAAGTGTGGGCTGCAGTGTCGAGCGAAGACGCGTTCGGCGAGAGCGTTGAGGGAGGCGGCACACCATGACAGCACTGTCCGAGGCTGACTGGGAGAACGACGCCCTGGAAACACTCGCCGAGCCTCTCGGTTGGCGCCCGGTTCACGGCGACCACGTCGCGCCCGGCACGGGCGAACGGGATACGTGGGATGACCTGCTGATCCGGCCCCGCCTACTCGACGCGCTTCGGCGACTGAACCCGGGCATCCCGGGCGAGTATCTGCAGCAGGCGGTCGCGGAGATCGCGGCTCCGAAGTCGCAGGATGCGATCACCGAGAACCACCGCATCCACCAATACCTCGTCAGCGGATATCCGCTGAGCTACATCGACGTCGACGGCATCGAGCAGAACCCGCGGCTCCGACTGCTCGGCACGGACCCATCCGACAATGACTGGCTCGCCGTCAACCAGCTGACGCTCCGGCGCGGTGACCTGCACCGCCGCTTCGACATTGTGCTGTTCGTGAACGGGATGCCGCTGGTCGTCGTCGAGCTCAAGCGTGCTGGCTCAGCATCCGCCGGAGTCGCCGACGCGCACAAGCAACTGCAGACCTACCTGCGCGAGTTCCCGACGGCATTCCGGTTCTGTGTGCTCACGCTCGCGACCGATGGCATCGGCGCGAAGTACGGCACGCCCTTCACGCCGCTCAACCACTTCGCGCCGTGGAACGTCGACGACGATGGCCTGCCGCTCGCGCAGCCGCGGGTCGAGGACGGCGTCTCCGTCGAGCCGATCGACGACGCGCTCAACGGCCTGTTCAATCAGGAGCGGTTCCTGCAGCTCGTCCGCAACTTCACCGCGTTCGACGAGAACGCCGACGGGCTCACGAAGCGCATCGCGAAGCCGCACCAGTACTTCGCCGTGGCGAAGGCGGTCGGCTCGACGGTGCAGGCGGTCGAGACGAACGGCAAAGCCGGCGTGGTCTGGCACACGCAGGGGTCGGGCAAGTCCATGGAGATGGAGCTGTACACGAATCTCGTGTCGCGGCATCCGAAGCTCAAGAACCCCACCGTCATCGTCGTCACCGACCGCACCGAACTCGACGGGCAGCTGTTCCAGACGTTCGACCAGAGCCTCCTCCTCGCCGAGAAGCCCGTCCAGGTGCGTGAACGCGCGCAACTACGCGACGAGCTGCGCAACCGTGTCACGGGCGGCATCTACTTCACAACGCTGCAGAAGTTCGGTCTCACCGACACGGAGAAGGCGTCAGGTACGCAGCACCCGCTCCTGACCGACCGCCGCAACGTGATCGTCGTGGTCGACGAGGCGCACCGCAGTCACTACGACGACCTCGACGGCTACGCGAGGCACCTGCGCGACGCGCTGCCCAACGCGACACTCATCGCGTTCACCGGCACGCCGATCTCGTTCGCCGAACGCAACACGCGTGCGGTGTTCGGCGACTACATCGACATCTACGACCTCACCCGGGCCGTCGACGACGGCGCGACGGTGCCGGTCTACTTCGAGCCGCGGCTCATCAAGGTCTCGTTCGCCGACGGCGCGAGCGAAGACGACATCGACCGCGCCGCCGATGAGTACACCCTGGGGCTCGATGACACCGAGCGGGCTCGCCTCGAGGCGTCCGTCGCCGTCGTCAACGCCGTCTACGGGGCGCCGGAGCGCATCGAGACACTCGCAGCGGACCTCGTGCAGCACTGGGAGGAACGGCGAGAGCGGATGAAGCCGTTCCTCGAGTCTCCCGGCAAGGCGCTCATCGTCGGCGGCACGCGCGAAATCTGCGCGCGACTCTATGCAGAGATCGTCCGACTGAGGCCCGACTGGCACTCCGATGCGCTGGACGCCGGAAAGATCAAGGTCGTCTACTCGGGGTCGGCATCCGACCAGCCGCCCGTGAGCGATCACGTCCGCCGGGACTCTGAGAACAAGGCGATCAAAGCGCGGCTGAAGGATGCCGACAACGAGCTCGAACTGGTCATCGTCAAGGACATGATGTTGACCGGCTTCGATGCCCCGCCGCTGCACACCCTCTACCTCGACCGGCCGCTCAAGGGCGCGCTGCTGATGCAGACCCTCGCGCGCGTCAACCGCACCTTCCGAGGCAAGGAGGACGGGCTGCTCGTCGCGTACGCGCCGCTCGCCGACAATCTCGCGAATGCCCTCGCGGAGTACACGACATCGGATCAGGAGAACAAGCCCGTCGGACGAAACGTCGACGAAGCGGTCGCGATCGCGATGGAGCTCGTCGCCCAAATCCGCGACATGCTTGCCGGCTGCGATTGGCGGGCGATCGTCGCGCGCGGCGGCTCACGTGCATGGCGAACAGCGGCGACCACCGCCACCAACTTCCTGCGAGACGCGACGAACCCGCTGAACGATCCGGACCTCGGCAACGACCGCCTCTCGGTGAAGTATCGGACCGCCACCGGCCAATTGGCGCGGGCATGGGCCCTTGCGTCGGGTCGCGACGGACTCGCCCGTCTGCACGACGAGATCGCCTTCTACGAAGAGGTCCGCGTGTGGATGGCGAAGTTCGATGCCGCCGAAAGGCAGTCACGCGACGAACCGATCCCCGAAGAGATCTCGCGGCTGCTCGGATCGCTGGTCGCCGACTCCATCGCCCCCGGCGAGGTCCTCGACATCTACGACGCGGCCGGTCTTCCGCGGCTCGCCCTCGACGACCTCGGACCGGAGTTCCTCGCGAAAGCGCAGGCGGCGCCGAATGCGCACCTCGCGATCGAGGCGCTCCGCAAATCACTGACGGATGCCGGCGCGAGCGCGACCCGTGGCAACCTCGTGCGTCAGCGGGCGTTCTCGGAGCGGATTGCCGAGATCATGAACCGGTACACGAACCAGCAGCTGACCTCGGCCGAGGTGATCGCGGAGCTAGTGGAGCTGGCGAAGGAGGTCGCCGCCGAGGCATCCCGCGGCACGCAGTTCTCCCCGCCGCTTTCGAGTGACGAACTCGCCTTCTACGACGCCGTCGCTACCAACGAGTCGGCGGTCGACGTGCAGGGTGAGGACGTGCTCGCGCAGATCGCCCGGGAGCTCGTTGCCGTGATGCGCCGCGATGTCCGCACCGACTGGACCGTGCGCGACGACGTCCGCGCCAAGCTGCGCTCGTCGATCAAGCGGCTGCTCGTGAAGTACAAGTACCCACCAGACAAGCAACCCGAGGCGATCAAGCTCGTCATGGACCAGATGGAGTCGATGGCGCCGCGTTATGGGGACGAGCGAGCAAACAATCGGTGACCGTGCCGCTGAGGTGGCATCTCTGCCCGTTCAATGCTGTCATCGGTTCGCCTGACCATTCTGGAGGAAAGAAGCTTGTCGAAGTACACCGTTCAGCAACACTCGGTCGAGACCTTGCTCACATGGGTCAAGTCTGGCCAGGTCGCAATCCCAGAGATGCAGCGCCCATTCGTGTGGGACTCGACGAAGGTGCGGGACCTTCTCGACTCCCTGTACAACGGGTTCCCCATCGGATACCTCATCACGTGGCAGAGCGCGGATGTCGGTTTGAAGGACGGCTCCAAGTCATCCTTCCGTCAGATTCTCATCGACGGACAACAACGAATCACGGCAATGACCGCTGCACTCGTCGGTCAGCACGTGATTGACAAGAGGTACAAGAAGAAGCGCATCAAGGTTGCCTTCAATCCGACAACCGAACAGTTCGCTACGCTCACTCCGGTCATTGAAAAAGACAGCAGCTGGATCCCGGACGTCGCCGAGTTCGTCAACGCTCCGTCGAACTACGCGGCGACCAAGTCCTACATGGATGCGAACCCGACAGTCGACGGGCACCACGTCGAGCAAGCACTGCAGCGGCTCTCCGCGATCAAGCAGGCGCAGGTCGGAATCATCAACCTGGCTGAGGACCTCGATATAGAGACTGTCACAGAGATCTTCATCCGGATCAACTCCAAAGGTGTCCCACTCAGTAGTGCTGACTTCGCGATGAGCAAGATTTCGAGCCACGGTCAACTCGGCAGCAACCTACGGAAGCTGATCGACTACTTCTGTCACCTCGCCGTCGCGCCGCACGTCTTCAGCGACATCGCCACGAATGACGCGAGCTTCGCGGCGTCCGGCTATCTTCCATCGATCTCTTGGTTGCGAAACGACACCTCCGATCTCTACGACCCCAGCTACACGGACGTGATACGTGTTGCAGGAATCAAAGAGTTTTCTCGCGGCAAGGTGGCCGCGCTTGTAAGCGTGCTTTCGGGCCGGGATTTCGAGACTCGTACCTTCAGCGAGGAGCTGGCCGTAGAGTCCTTCGACCGGCTCGAGCACGTGCTGCTCGAGATCGTCAATCAGCACAACTTCCAGCAGTTCACCCTGACGATCAAGTCCGCCGGGTTCATCTCGCCGCGATTGATCAGCTCGAAGAATGCGCTGAACTTCGCTTATGCGCTCTACCTCAAGCTGCGCACGGAGAAGAAGCTCAACGAGGGTGAGATCAAGTTTGTCACGCGACGCTGGTTTGTTATGTCGGTGCTGACCGGTCGCTACACGGGCAGCTTCGAGACCGCGTTCGAAGCGGATATCCGACGTATCAACGAGGTTGGCGCGCTTCAGGCTCTCGAGGACATCGAGGCTTCGCAGCTTTCGGAGAACTTCTGGACGGTCGCGCTCCCGATGGACATGGAGACTTCGAGCGTTCGGAGCCCGTACTTCCTCGCGTTCCTTGCCGCACAGATCCAAGCCGGATCCCGAGGGTTCCTCTCCAAGAACGTGACCGTGGCGAGCATGATCGAGGAAGTCGGCGACATTCACCACGTCGTCCCGAAGAACTACCTAGTCAAGCACGGAGAGAACGACCGCAGCGTCTACAACCAGATCGCGAACTTCGCTCTCACAGAGACGCCGATCAACATCACGATAAAGGACAGGGCGCCAGGTGACTACATGTCACAGATCGATGCACAGATCGACGATAGTGTCCTGCGGCTCGGGGAGATCACGACCGAGCGCGAGCTCGAGGCAAACTTGCAGGCCAACGCGATCCCCGAGAGTCTGCGCACAACTACCGCCGAGTCGTACCAGGCTTTCCTCAGGGAACGGCGGTTCCTAATGGCTCAGGTCATCAAGAACTACTACCTCGCACTCTAGACATCTATTGGATCACCGATGGCACTGAGAAGCAGCGCGGAGGAAGCCGCTATCCGTCAAGACGTATTCCGCTGGCTCGATGCTCGCTACAGCGAGAACGGCGGATACGAGCTGTCGCGCAAACTCCTCGAGTCGTACAGATTCAACGGCGAGCCGATCAAACTCCTCGACACTGGCCGCGGGATTCGCAACCCTGCCAGCTTCTCCTCCACACTCACGATCATGACGTCAGCAGGTCGGCGAAACCCCTACGAGGATAGTGAGAACGCTGACGGTTGGGTCACCTACCACTACCAATCGAGCAAAGGTGGCGACAACGTCAAGCTTGCGCGAGCGGTCGAGAACCGAGATCCGATCGTCTACTTCAAGGGGGTCCGTCCCGGATTCTTCGTCCCGTTCTACCCAGTCGTGATCTCGCACAACGATCCGATCGCAAGAGTCGTGAGGTTTCCACTCGACCAGGGCCTCAGCTTCCTGGGCGACCCGCTTCATTATTCGGAGGAGCAACGGCGATACGCGGATGGCATCGTTCGCACGCGACTTCATCAGCCGATCTTCCGTGCGCAAGTGCTTCACGCGTATGCAAGTTCGTGCACAGTCTGCGAACTTAAGCACTCCGAGCTCCTCGATGCAGCTCACATCGCGCCGGACGCAGACTCCGAGGGCGTCGCCCACGTAAGCAACGGGCTGGCGATGTGCAAGATTCACCACGCCGCCTACGATCGGTCGCTCATGGGAATTACCCCCGACTACGAGGTCCGCATCGATCAAGAGCTGCTCGACGAGATCGACGGTCCAATGCTTCGGCACGGCCTCCAGGACATGCACGGCAAGCGCATTGTGCTCCCCTCTAGTCGAGCGGCGTATCCCGACCGAGATCGACTCGCTAAGAGGTTCGAAATGTTTGCAAGTCGGTGATCAACCTCGCGCAGGTCATCGCCTGCTCCTCACCTACCGCCGACATTTGGCCGGCCCAGCGATCGTCGGCGCAGTGAAATCTCGACGTCGGCGGGAGCCGAACGCACCCGCGGTACCGACACGCGCGATATTCTCCAGGATCGCCGCGGATTCCCCTTGAGCGATGTTGACGCCATCGCGTGAGTGTCCGACACTGGCCCAATACTGGCCACCAAGTCGACACGAGCGGAGGTCGAGATGGGCAGCATCTCGCCGTACGAAACAGTGAAGGGCCGCCGCTACCGCGTGCGCTATCGCAAACCGGATCGCTCCTTGGCGGAGAAGCGCGGCTTCACGACGATGCGCGAGGCGAAGCTCTACCTCTCGATGGTCACGGTGTCGAAGTCGAAGGGCGAGTACATCGATCCCGTTGCGTCGCGGGTGCCGGTCATGATGTTCGCCGACAGCTGGCTGCGTTCGAAGCAGCCGCCGATGTCGAAGCCGTCGTACTACATGACTCTCGAGCGGGCGTGGAAGAACCACGTGGCTCCGGTGTGGGCGCACCGGGAGATCTGGTCCATCCGGCGCTCGGAGGTCCAGGACTGGGTATCCGAGCTCGCGACGCAGAAGTCGAGCACCGTCGTGAAACGTGCCCTCGGGGTGCTCGCCGGCATCCTCGACGTCGCCATCGACGACCGTCGGCTCGCGAGCAATCCCGCGAGGCACATCCGCAATCTCCCGCGGAAGGGTCCCGGCAAGCGGCGCGTTTACCTCTCGCACGACCAGGTGGCAACGTTGGCGGCCTGCTCGGCACACCCGACGATGGTGCTGACGCTGGCCTACACCGGCCTTCGCTGGGGCGAGGCGACCGGATTGCGGGTGCGAAGTGTGAACCGGCTGCGCAAGCGCTTCGTCATCGAGGAGAACGCGGTGATGATCGGCTACGAGATCCACGTTGGCACGCCGAAGACGCATGAGAAGCGCTCGGTTCCCTACCCCGATCGCCTCGCTCCGATGATCGAGCAGGCCTGCGCCGGCAAAGGACCTGAGGGGCTGCTCTTCGGCGACGGCGTCAACCACATGCGCAACTCGGGCAGCCAGGGCTGGTTCGCGAACGCGGTGAAGCGCGCGCAGGCTATCGATCCGTCTATCCCGCGACTCACCCCGCACGACCTCCGCCACACCGCCGCATCGCTCGCGATCAGCTCGGGCGCGAACGTGAAGGCCGTGCAGCGGATGCTCGGGCACGCCTCGGCGGCGATGACTCTCGACACCTACGCCGACCTCTTCGACGATGATCTGGATGCCGTCGCATCACGCCTCAACGACGCCATGCCCCTCATCGCGCTGCCTACCGGTCCGCACACTCGGTACGCGCGACCGAAGCGGCCGTAGAGCACATTGCTCAGTTTCTCGACTGTACTCAGGACGCTCGAAACGCTCGTTTTCGGCGTTCTGCGCCCCCAAATGAAGCCTGGCGAAGGCCTTCGAATCGGTCTCGATTCAGGCCCATAGCGTTTGGAAATGTGGGCAAAAAGTGGGCAAAAACGCGATTCGAGAGGTCTGACCACAGAAGAAATATCTGGTCAGGTGCAAAAAAGAGATGTGCCCCTGGAGGGATTCGAACCCCCGACCGTTCGCTTAGGACGCGCCCGCTCTTCCACTGAGCTACAGAGGCCAGCCCTCCGAGTTTAGCCGCCGCCGCGACAGCGCCCCGCTCGACGAGACGTTCGTCGGCAATGTCGGAACCCCCGCGTAGCGTTCAGATATGAGCTTCTTCACGGCACGCGACCCGCACCGGGATCCACTGCTGTGCGATCCCGAGCTGCGTGACGCGTACGTCCGCACGCTCGATGAGGATGCCGCGCGCTTCGACGCCGACCACGACCCGATCTTCGATGTCGACGAAGACCCGTTCGTCCTTCCGCCCGACGAGGACGAGTGGACCGAACTCGACCGTACGGTCCGCAGTGCCCGCGCCCTCGCCGTCGCGCAGGACGTGCTGTTCCACGAGGCGCTCGAGCGGGCTGCCGCAGAGCCGGATGCCTGGGTGGGACCCGACCCTACCCTCGACCGAGCGTGGCGCGACCCGAGGGGGCGCAGCACCGCACAGGTGCGCGACGACCGGCGGGACCTCGCCGTGCGCGCCGCCGCTGCCGACGTCGGCGCCCGGGTACGACTGAGCGACAACCAGGTCCGGGGCCGCGCCCACCGCGCCGCCACCCTGTCGACACGCACGCCGCTGCTCTGGGAGCGCAGCGTCACCGGCGCCGTGTCGGAGGCGAACGTCGCCATCGCCTACTCCCTCGCCACGACCCTGCCGGACGACGATCCGGATGCCTGGGCCGCCTTCGACTCGGCGATCCACCTCGCGGCCACCACCCTCACCCCAGGCCGATTCCGTCAGCGTGCCCGCGCAGCGCGCGAGCGCGCCCACCGTGAGTCGGCCACCGAGCGTCACACCCGCGCCGCCGCGGACCGACGCGTCGACGTCGACCCCGCCGTCGATGGCATGGCGTACCTCACGGCGCTGATTCCCGCGGCGCAGGCGCTCGCGATCGATGCGCACCTCGACGAGGCCGCGCGCGACCTCGCCTCCGCCGACGACGAGACGCGGACGAAGGCGCAGCTACGCGCCGATGCGTTCGTCGACCTCCTGACACGCCAACCCGAAGGCCCCGGCTCGCGCATCGGCGCGACGGTGCACGTCACTATCCCGGCGCTCGCCCTCGTCGGCCGCGCCGACGAGCCCGCCACCCTCGCGGGCTACGGTCCGATCGACCTCGACACGGCGCGAGAAATGGCGGGCGGCGTCGACTGCATCACCCGCGTCCTCACGGACCCGTTCACGGGCACCGTTCTCGACGTCGAGCGGCGTAGCTACCGCCTCCCGGCAGACCTCAAGAGGTTCCTGCGCGTCCGCTACCCGACGTGCGTCTTTCCGGGCTGCTTGCGTCCGTCGAGCGACTGCGACATGGACCACCGAAAACGATGGACCGACGGAGGCAGCACCTCGGCGGAGAACATCGGGCCGCTGTGTCCCCCACACCATCGGGTCGAGGATGAGACGCTCTGGAGATCTCAACGAGATCCCGATACCGGGACGCTCCGATGGACCAGCCCGTCGGGATTCGTCGCGTACGTCGACCCGCCGCCGTTCTGAGCCGCTCGCCGCGCTTCGACTCGGCGCTGCACTCCCCGCTCAACGACCGCGGGCAGATGCCTGCGCTCCCCGCTCAACGTCCGGGGAGGTACTCACCGGAGAACCTCGCATTTCCCCTGTCGCCGGCCCGCCCAGCGTTCTATCCTGAGCGGTATATCGGAGGTCGCGCTGCGGGGAACAGCGCCCTCCGAGAGCGGCATCCACATCGGGGGACGTATGTCGGCGACCGGATCGAGAAGTCTCACAGTGCCGTGGCCGGATCGGCGGCTACTGCGCTCCTTCGCGTTCGACCCGATGTCGACGCGCCTGTCCGGGCGCTTCCTCACGATCGACGTCCCCCTCGAACGCGACCTCGCCCCCGGCCCCTGCGGCCGCCTCGTCCAGGTCGTCGACTACGACGCCCCGCACGGCGTCTGGTACACGCCCGTCGACCTCAACGCGCCGACCGTCCTCGTCCAGCAAGGCCTCCGCCCCTCCGAAGCCGACCCCCGCACCCACCAGCAGGTCGTCTATGCCGTCGCGATGAGCGTGCTCGAACGCTTCGAGAAGTTCAGCGGCTTCCGCTTCCGCTGGCAGGGAGACGACAAGCTCCGCATCGTCCCGCACGCCTTCGAGGGTCGCAACGCCTACTTCGACAAGCGACTGCGCGCGGTCCTGTTCGGTTACTACCGCGCGGACGAGCGCGACCCCGGCGCGAACCTCCCCGGCCAGATGATGTTCACCTGCCTCTCGGTCGACGTCGTCGCCCACGAAGTGACGCACGCGATCATCCAGCGCATCCGTGAGTACTTCTCCGAACCCACCCACCCCGACGTCCTCGCCTTCCACGAGACATTCGCCGACCTCGTCGCCCTCTTCCACCACTTCACGTTCCGCGAGGTCGTCGCCGAAGCCGTCGCCACATCCCGCGGCGACCTCGAGACCGGCTCGGCCCTGCTCGACCTGGCATCCGAGTTCGGCGTCTCCACCGGCCGCGGCGCCGCCCTGCGCTCGGCGATCGGATCGGAGCGCACCCCTGACGCGTTCCTGCACGCCACCGAACCCCACGAGCGGGGCGCATGCTTCGTCGCCGCCGTCTTCGACGCGTTCCTCGACACCTACCGTGGCCGCATCGGCGACCTCCGCCGCCTCGCCTCGAACGGCACCGGCGTCCTCCCCGAAGGAGCCCTCCCACCCGACCTCGTCGACCGCGTCACATCCGAGGCCGTCAGCAACGCCGACCGAATCCTCGGCATGGTCATCCGCGGCCTGCAGTACCTCCCCGTCGTGGACGTCACCTTCGGCGACGTCGTCCGCGCCATCGTCACCGCCGACCAGGGCCTCTACCCCGACGACGCGATGCACCTGCGCGCAACGCTCATCGAGTCGTTCCGCCGCCGCGGCATCTACCCGCCCGGCGTCTCCTCCCTCGCCGACGACGCACTCCTGTGGGAGCGTCCGCGATCGCCGCTGCGCCTCACCGGCGACGCCGCGAACGTCGATCTCGCCCCGCTCATCCTCGAGGCGACCCTCGACCTCGACGTCAAGGGCACGGCATCCTTCGATCAGCCGCACGACGCACCGACCGATGACCCACCGACCAATGACACACCGCCCGATGACGCACCGCCGCGCACGAAGAGTGCGACGCGCGGTCGCGCCTACCTCGCCCGCTTCCAGGAGTGGGGGGTGCTCCACGCGTACGAGCTGGGGTTGGATGCCGCGCATAAGATCGAACTCGTCGGCGCACGCATCGTGTACCAGCGCGGCGCCGACGACCAGCCCCGTCCGATCGTCGTGCTGCAGTACGCCCAGCGCCGCGACGACCTCGAAGACCAGACCCTCACGGCGAAGGGCACGCAGATCCCGCGCGAGAAGCGCGCCGCGATCCGCGCGAGCGCGACCGTGATCGCGCGCGTCGACGGCGAGGTGCGCTACCTCGTCACGAAGCCGCTCCCGATCACCGACTCCCCCCTGCTCCAGGCACAGCCCGACCCGGTCCGCGCACTCGCCGCAGCCTACGACCAACGCGGCCGAAGACGCCTCGATGCGATTCGCTCCTGGTTCGGCGACGTCGAAGACCGCGACCCGCTCGCCTCGTGGGTCGACGGCGACGCCGCCCTGCGGCTCGACCTCGCCCGCCTCCACGCCGAGGCGGCGACGTGATGAGCGCCCCCACCGCCACCGTCCGCATGTACAACGTCGGCTTCGGCGACTGCTTCCTCGTCACCGTGACGCACGGCGAGCGCTCCTGGCGCATGCTCGTCGACTGCGGCGTCCACCCGCACGGGCGCGCCCGCCCGATCGATGACGTGGTCGCCGCCGTCATCGCCGACCTCACCGCGGTCGCCCCCGCCGGAGAGCCGCCCGCACTCGATGTCATCGTCGCGACCCATCACCACAAAGACCACATCATCGGGTTCGCGTCGCCGCAGTGGGAGGCCGTCGAGGTCGGCGAAGTGTGGGTGCCGTTCGTCGAAGACCGCTCCGACCCCGACGCGAACACCCTCCGCCACGGCCTCACCTCCGCCGCGGCCAACCTGCAGCGCGTCGTCGCGAACCTCCGCCTCGGCGTCAACACGTCCGCGCAGTCCGACAAGCTCGAGCTCGCCGGCGTCCTCGCCGTCAACTCGATGACGAACAAGAATGCCTCAGACCGCCTCCTCGGCAACGGCCGCTCCTTCCGCAACACCCCGACGGTGCGGTACCTGCCGAGCACCGACGCGGACCAGAACACGATCCCGACCGGCATCCCCGGGGCCGTCGTGCATGTCCTCGGACCCTCGCGCGATCCCGCGACCCTGAAACGCATGAACCCGCCGGCCGCATCACGCTGGCTCACCCTCGCCGGCGCGCTCCCCTCCGATCCCGACGCGCCGCCGGAGCCGCCCGGCGCTCCCCCGCCGCTGTTCGACGAGCGGTTCGTCATCGCGCGCGAGGACGCCGAGTCGGTGCTCGAACCCGAACTCATCCATGCCGGCGCGTCGCTGAAGCTCGACCAGAACATCTCCGACGCCGACGACGTGCTCGCTGCGGCATCCGTGCTCGAGCAGTCGGTGAACAACACCTCCGTGTTCTTCGTCCTCGACGTCGCCGGAACGCGCCTGCTCTTCGTCGGCGACGCCCAGCAGGGCGCATAGGAGCACGTGCTCGGCGACCCCGAGTCGCGTGAGCTGCTCACGGCGCCCGCGTTCTACAAGATCGGCCACCACGGGTCGCACAACGCGACCCCGCGCGCATTCGTCGAAGACGTGCTCGGCCACGCCGGAACGATCGCGATGCTCCCCTATGGCCGCGTCGCGCAGTGGAAGGACATCCCGAAGACGACGCTGCTCGACGCCCTCCGCGCCGACGCGGCGACGATCGTGGATGCCTCCGCCCCGGAACCGAGCGACATCGTGACCGTCGGGCCCGACGGTCTCTGGACCGAGGTCCACTTCCCCGGCGATTCAGGCTGAGCCTGCCCACCCGTCGTCGACGTACGTCACCTTCCGCCCGCGCACCGCGTCGTAGCGGGGGTCGGCGGCTGCGCGCGCCGCAACGCTCGCGTGCACGCGCGTGCCGTCGGCGACCGGCCGGCGGCGCCAGTCGAGCAGCCCCCAGATCATGCCGTTGCGATGTGCGCGCCCCGACGCCGATGCCGGAGTGACCGCGCACTCGGCCGAGCGCTTGCGCGCACGCACCAGCAGGCCTTCGGCCACCGCGGCATCCACGATCCATTTCAGCGCGATCGTCGACAGCTCGTCATCGTCGGCGTACGTGCCGCCCACATCGGAGTGGATGCCGGCGAACCACACCTCCTCGCGGGTCTTGTCGTTCGGATCGTCGATGAGGTACTCACGGAACGGGCGTCGCCGCTCGTCGAGCGAGACGGCGTGCCGGATGCGCTGCGCGTTGGGAAGGATGCGCGTGTACGGCCAGGTGATGCTGCGGCGCAGGATGCCGGCCGCCTTCACCGTGTCCCAGAGGCCCAGGTACCGGATCGGCACGGTCGTGCGGTCACCGTCGACCCGCTGCGCGAAGATCTCGGCCATCTTGTGCATGTCGTCGAGGCCTCCGGAGTACGCGGCGACCGCGTACGGGACGAGGTTCTCCGATCCCGGGCGCATCAATCCGAGCGTCCGCAGCATGCCCACGAGTGCGCGCGCGTTGTACGCGCCGCGGCTGAACCCGAAGACGTACACCTGGTCGCCCACCGACCACGTGCGCATGAGCCACGTGTACGCCTCGCCGAGGTTCTCTTTCAGTCCCGAGCCGAACGCCATACCCATCACGCGCGACCACCAGCGCGCGAGCGGTGTCCACGCGCCGGCTGCGGCGAACGTGCCCACGCCCGGGTCGTAGTACGCCACCTGTTTCGCGGGGTCGGCGAGATCGAGCATCCCATACAGCCGCACGACGTTCGTGTTGACACCCGCGCGCGGCTGCGCCGACGTCCCGTCGAAACAGACCACCAGATTCCGGACCATGTCATCGCCCCCGCCCCAGACGAACAGCTGGTCCTAGTGAATCACCGGTGGGTGAGGCGCCGCCAGACGTTCGTGTCGGCAAGATCGAGCAACTCGTCGCCGCGACCCGACAGCACGGTCTTCAGCGCCCAGACGGTGAAGCCCTTCATCTGCGCCGCCGTGATCGTGGGGGGCATAGACAGCTCCTCGCGGGCCGTGACGACGTCGACGAGCACGGGCCCGTCGGTGGCGAGCGCGCGCTCGAGCGCGGCGCGCAGGTCGCCCGGCTGCTCGACGCGGATGCCGGTGATGCCGACCGACTCGGCGACCGCCGCGAACGACGGGTTCTCGAGCCCCGTGCCGAAGTTCACGATGCCGGCCGCCTTCATCTCCAGTTCGACGAAGTTGAGCGATGCGTTGTTGAACACCACGATCTTCACCGGCAGGTCGTTCTGCCGGATCGACAGCAGATCGCCCATGAGCATCGCCAGGCCGCCGTCGCCGGCGAGGGCGATCACCTGACGCGAACGGTCGGCCGCCTGCGCGCCGAGCGCCTGCGGCATGGCGTTCGCCATCGAACCGTGTAGGAACGACCCGAGCAGGCGTCTGCGCCCGTTCATCGTGAGGTAGCGCGCCGCCCAGATGACGGGGCTTCCCACGTCGGCGGTGAACACGGCATCCTCGCTCGCGAGCTCGTCGAGCAGCGCCGCGACGTACTGCGGATGGATGGGCGCCTTGCCGTCGTCGACCGCGAGCTCGTCGAGGCCTTTCCGGGTCTTGCGGTAGTGCTCCACGGCATCCGTCACGAAGGAGTCGCTGCGTCCGTCATCGATCCGCGGGAGGAGCGCCGCCGCCGTCTCACGCACGCCGCCGACGAGTCCGACATCGATCGGGGTGCGCCGCCCGAGCTGTTCGCCGCGGATGTCGACCTGCACGATCTTCGCGTTCTCGGGGAAGAACTGTCGGTACGGGAAGTCGGTGCCGAGCATGAGCAGCGCGTCGCACTTCTCCATCGCCCGGTACCCCGACGCGAAGCCGAGAAGCCCCGTCATCCCGACGTCATACGGGTTCTCCCACTCGATGTGCTCCTTGCCGCGGAGGGCGTGCACGATCGGCGCCTGCAGCTTCGCGGCGAGCGCGACGACCTCGTCGTGCGCTCCCGCGACGCCGGCACCGGCGAGGATCGTCACTTTCTTCGCGCCGTTGAGGACGTCCGCCGCCGCGGCGAGACCCGCGTCGTCGGGCACGACGACCGACGACGTCGCGACGATGGGCGCCGTCGCCCGTCGCGAGGGCGCATCGGCGAAGAACACGTCGCCCGGCACGACGACGACCGCGACGCCGCGCTTCTCGACGGCGGTGCGCATCGCGATCTCCAGCACCCAGGGCAGCTGCGACGGGTCGCTCACGAGCTCCGAGTACACGCTGCACTCGCGGAAGAGCTCCTGCGGGTGGGTCTCCTGGAAGTAGCTGCTGCCGATCTCGGCCGACGGAATGTGGGAGGCGATCGCGAGCACGGGCACGCGCGTGCGGTTCGCATCGAACAGTCCGTTGATGAAGTGCAGATTGCCCGGGCCGCAAGAGCCCGCGACGACGGCGAGTTCGCCGTTCAGCTCGGCATCGGCCCCGGCCGCGAACGCGGCGGCCTCTTCGTGCCGCATGTGCATCCAGCGGATGCCGCCGTCCTTGCCGCTGTCGCGCCGCAGCGCGTCGGTGAACGCATTCAGGGAGTCGCCGGGAAGGCCCCACACCCGGGTCACTCCGGCACGCTTGAGGGTCTCGACGAAGAAGTCCGCAACATCTGCCATGTTCCGACGCTACGCCCGCGGGACGCGGTAGAGGTAGGGGTTGCACCGGGAAAGAAACCTCCGTATCCGGTGGGAGAGTCGAGGCATGGTGTGTCAGAGGTTGCGCAAGGCCCGGATTCTCGGAATCGTGGCCGGTCCGCAACCCCGCGGAGCAAGACCCGGACGCCATCCACGGAAGGAGAGCATCATGCTCACACTCACCGAGAACGCCACCGCCGCCATCGCGCAGCTCACCCAGCAGATCCCCGCCGACACCGCCGGCCTGCGCATCGCGAAGGCCGAGAACCCCGACCAGGGGTACGCCGTCAGCCTCACCGACGGCCCGCAGGAGGGCGACGCCGTCGTCGAGGATGCCGGAGCGCGCGTGTACGTCGATGCCCTCGCGAACGCGCAGCTCGACGACCGGGTGCTCGACGCCCAGCTCTCCGAGGACGGTTCCGTCGGCTTCGCCCTCGCACAGCAACGGTAAGCACCGCGCAGCGGCGATGAACACCGCGCAGCGACGATGAGCACAGCGGCGCCCCGGCCCGGTCACTCCCCCGACCGGCCGGGGCGCCGTCGTGTCAGCGGGCGTTCCGCGCCGCCGTCGCCGCACGCTCGAGGCTCTCGCGCACCTGCCCGTGCATGAAGAACCGCAGCCGGTCGACGAGTTCCTGCGGGTCGTCGGTCATGCCCGTGGCGATCCACTGGATCACGTGGCCCAGCACGGCGAGGGTGTAGTGGTCGACGATGAAGGCGCGATCCTCGGGTCGGACGCGGAGGTCCCCTTCGACGTCGTCGGTGACCGCACGCATCATCCTCCGCAGCGAGTGGAAGAGGAACAGCTGCAGCTCCCGGTGGCTGAGCGAATCGATCACCGAGACCGCCTCGTCCCGGTTGTCGCGCAGGTAGCGGAGGAACGCCGTGAGCCCCTCGGTCCACGTCTCGTGCCCGGCATCCTGCAGCACACGGTCGGCGATGTCGGCGGTGAACACCCATGCGGCGAGGTCGTAGACGTCATGGAAGTGGGCGTAGAAGGTCTGCCGGTGCACCCCCGCGGCATCCGCGAGGCCCGACACCGTCACCCGTGAGAGCGGCTCGGTGCGGAGCGCGTTCTTGAGAGCCCCGGCGAGCGCGAACTTCGCGGGGGCGACGCGGGCGGGTCGACCCGACACTTCCGGGGAATTGTCTATGGTCACCGCACCCGCCGCTTCCTACCGTGGGGATCAGAAGGTGCGGGACGACAGCAAGCATCGGCGAAGGAGCCCGATCCCCCGCACCATGGAGGCATCGAGATCATGTTCCTGTACGAGTCCATCCCCTGGTACTCCTGGATCGCCTGGTTCGCCGTCCTGGGTGGCTTGATCCTACTGAACGAGGTCACCCGTCGCTGGAAGTGGGTGGGTCTCGGCTTCTTCGTCGCCCTGCCGATCATCCTGACGATCTTCGTGTGGCCGACGACGGCGGGAGCCGGTTCCTCGACGGGCACATGGTTCCACTGGGTCAAGGTCTACTCGGCCCTCGCCGGTGTCCTCGGGTTCATGGCGATCCGCTACATCCCGCGTCTCGCGGCGAACAAGTGGGCGCTGCTGTTCCCGCCCGCGATCCTCGGTCTCAACATCCTCGAGGCCTGCATCCGCGACTTCCAGGTCGGCGCGATGGGCGCCGACGGCATGATCGACGGGGTCTTCATGGTCTCCGGACCCTGGAACTACATGAACGGCGTCGCCGGCATCATCAACCTCATCACCATCTGCGGGTGGATGGGCATCATCATCTCCCGCGACAGCTCGCGCGACATGGTGTGGCCCGACATGCTCTGGTTCTGGATCATCGCGTACGACCTGTGGAACTTCGCCTACGTCTACAACTGCGTCGGCGACCACTCCTTCTACGCGGGCGCGGCTCTGCTCATCTCCTGCACGATCCCGGCGTTCTTCATCAAGAAGGGTGCGTGGCTGCAGCACCGTGCCGCGACGCTCGCCCTCTGGATGATGTTCACGATGGCCGTCCCGGCATTCGTGACGAGCTCCGCGTTCTCCGTGCAGGCATCCCACGACCCGGCGGCGCTGTTCACCGTCTCCGCGATCTCTCTCGCGGCGAACCTCGCGGTGCTCGTCTACCAAGGTCACCGCATCATCACTCGCCGCCTCAACCCGCTGACGCAGGAGCTGTACACCGACCTCCCGCAGTACATCGCGGTCCGCGACGCGAACCTCGCACTCGACGACGCGACGAACGCGCACGGCGACACGTCTCATCGGACGGATGCCGGGGCGACGCCCGTGGCGACCCGGTAGCTCCCTCGTCCGGTTCCGCTCCCGCGGCTTCCTCAGCGGAAGTCGCGGGAGCGGTGCGTCACGCCCACTCTGAGATCCTCGAACGCGTCGGCCACGAGGTTCGTCACCCCTTCGGGCGAGCGTTCGAGGATGCCGCGCGCGATGAGCGCGGGCGCATCGCGCAGCACCCGTCGGTACCTGTCCCACGCGCCCTTCGAGCAGATCACGTTGACGAGCCCGTGCTCGTCTTCGAGGTTGATGAACGTGATGCCAGATGCCGTCGCCGGGCGCTGCCGGTGCGTGACGAGCCCCGCGACCTCGACGCGCCGCCCGACCTCGTGCTCCCGCAGCCCCCGCGAGGTGAGGACGCCCCGCGCGTCGAGCTGCGACCGGTAGTGGACGAGCGGGTGGTCGTCGGTCGAGATGCCCGTCGCCCAGAGGTCCGCTGCGAGCACGTCGTAGCTCGACGGGTCGGGGAACAGCGGCGGCTGCACCGAGATGAGCGTGCCGGCGAGGAACTCGGGGCGGTCCTTCGCCGCGTCTCCCGCGAGCCACAGACCCGCCCGCCGTCCGATGCCCATGCTCTCGAACGCCCCCGCCGTCGCGAGCGCCTCGACCTGCGCCTCGGTCGCGCCCGTCCGCCGCACGAGATCGCGCAGGTCGCGGAACGGCCCCTCCGCCGCGCGCGCCGCGACGATCCGCTGCGCGAGCGGCTGCCCGACGCCGGTGACCGCGGCGAGTCCCAGACGCACGGCGAACGCCCCGTCGCGCCGGTGCGCGGCCGACGCGTCGGGCGCGTCGCGGTCGAACGGGCCGACGGGCGGCTGGTGTCGGTGGGTGCAGGCGTCGCGTCCGGTAGGTGTCCTCTCTCCGTCCGAGATCGCCTCGAGCCCCGCGTCCGCCCCGGAGGCGTGGATGTCGGGGCGGAGCACCGTCACCCCGTGACGCCGCGCGTCGGCGGTGAGGGTCGCGGGCGAGTAGAACCCCATGGGCTGCGCGCGCAGAAGAGCCGCGAGGAACGCCGCCGGGTAGTGCAGCTTCAGCCACGACGACGCGTAGACGAGGAGGGCGAACGAGAGCGAGTGGCTCTCGGCGAAGCCGAAGTTCGCGAACGCCTGGATCTTCGCGTAGATGTCGTCGGCGACCTCTCCCACCAGGCCGTTCCGCTTCATGCCGGCGTAGAGCTTCGCCTTGACCGATTCGATGCGCTCGATGCCGCGCTTGGATCCCATCGCCCGGCGGAGCACATCGGCATCCTCCCCCGTGAGGTCACCGACCGCCATGCCCATCTGCATGAGCTGCTCTTGGAAGATCGGGATGCCGAGGGTCCGCTCGAGCACCGGCTTCAGCTTGTCGTGCGCGTACGTCACCTCCTCGCCCTGCACCTTCCGGCGCACGTACGGGTGCACCGCGCCGCCCTGGATGGGACCGGGCCGGATGAGGGCGATCTCGATCACGAGGTCGTAAAACCGTCGCGGCTGCAGGCGCGGCAGCAGCCCCATCTGCGCGCGGGACTCGACCTGGAACACCCCGATCGAATCGGCCCGGCACAGCATGTCGTAGACCGCCGCCTCTTCCTTCGGGATCGCGTCGAGCGACCACTCCTCCCCGGTCGCCCCGCGGATGAGGTCGAAGCAGTACTGGAGGGCCGCGAGCATGCCGAGCCCCAGCAGGTCGAACTTCACGAGCCCCATCCAGGCGGCGTCGTCCTTGTCCCACTGGATGACGGTGCGCCCCGTCATCCGCGCGTGCTCGATGGGCACGACCTCGCCCACCGGCCGCTCGGTGAGGACCATCCCGCCCGAATGGATGCCGAGGTGCCGCGGCGCCTTCATGAGCGCCGCGGAGTACTCCAGCACCCGGTCGGGGATGTCATGGGCACCGGCGACCGGGCCGTCCCACCGCTCGACCTGCTTCGACCAGGCATCTTGCTGCCCCGGCGAATGACCGAGCGCCTTCGCCATGTCGCGCACCGCGTTCTTGGGGCGGTACTGGATGACGTTCGCCACCTGCGCGGCGCGCTCGCGTCCGTACGTGTCGAAGACCCACTGGATGATCTCCTCGCGCCGGTCGGAGTCGAAGTCGACGTCGATGTCGGGCTCCTCCTCGCGCATCGCGGAGAGGAACCGCTCGAACGGCAGCTGGTAGAAGATCGAGTCGACCGCCGTGATGTCGAGCAGGTAGCAGACGGCGCTGTTGGCCGCCGAGCCGCGCCCCTGGCACAGGATGCCGCGGTGCCGCGCCTCGGCGACGATGCCGTGGACGATGAGGAAGTACCCCGGGAAGTCCTTCTGCTCGATGACGGCGAGCTCGCGGTCGATGCGGGCGCGGTCGGCCTCGGTGGCGTCGGGATACTTGCGGGGCACGGCGTCCCATACGAGCTTCCGCAGCCACGTCATCGGCGTGTGACCCTCGGGGACCGGGAGCTTCGGGAGGGCGGGCTTCGCGCGCCGGAGCGGGAAGGCGAGCTCGTCGGCCAGGGCGACGGTGCGCGAGATCGCTCCCGGGTAGCGGCGGAACCGCAGCGCCATCTCCGCCCCCGACCGCAGGTGCGCGCTCGCGTGCGCGGGGAGCCACCCGTCGAGCTCGTCGAGGCCCCGATTGGCGCGGACTGCGGCGACCGCCGCGGCCAGGTGCACCCGCTCGGGCACGGCGTAGTGCACGTTGTTCGTCGCGAGGATCGGCAGACCGCGGTCGGCGGCGAGCGCGGCGAGGATGTCGTTGTCGCGCGTGTCGGTGGGAGAGCCGTGGTCGATGAGCTCGACGTTCACGGCATCCGCACCGAAGAGGTCGACGAGCAGGTCGAGCTCGCGCGCCGCCGCGGCGGCATCCGGGGCCGCCCGGCCGCCGGCGCCGGCGAGCGCCCGCCGGACGGCGCCCTTCCGGCACCCGGTGAGGATCGCCCAGTGCCCCTCCGCCCGCGCGGCGAGGTCGGCGAGGTCGTAGCGGGGGCGGCCCTTCTCCCCGCCGGCGAGTTGCGCGTGAGTGAGGGCCGCGGCGAGACGGTGGTAGCCCTCCTCACCGCGGGCGAGGACGAGCAGGTGCTGCGCCTCAGGGTCGGGTGGGCCGCTGCGCGCCGGCGCGCGCGAGTACCCGTCGACCGAGAGCGAGAGCTCCGCCCCGAACACCGTCTTCACGGTCAGCTGCTCGGCCGCTTCGGCGAAACGGGCAATGCCGTAGAACCCGTCGTGGTCGCAGATCGCGAGGGCGTGAAGCCCGAGCCGTTCGGCTTCTTCGGCGAGCTCGGCGGGAGAGGAGGCTCCGTCGAGGAACGAGAACGACGAGTGCGCGTGCAGCTCGGCGTACGGCACCGCATCGTCGGGCCGCTCGATCGGGGGCTTCTCGTACTTCCCGCGCTTGCGCGAGAAGGCCGGCCCGTCGCCGCCGTCGGGTTCGGCGGAGCGCCCGCTGAGCACGCGCTCCATCTCCGACCAGGTCACCCCGGGGTTGTTGAAGCCCATCAGTCGTACACCCCCTCGGCGTGCCACGTCCCCTCTTCGCAGACGAGCAGCCACGCGCTCTGCGCCGCGTCGACGATCTGGAAACGGTGCGCGGTGCGGGAGCGTGCGGGATCCCACCCCCGCTCGATCACGGGCCACGGCCCCGCCCACTGCCGGATGCCGCGCTCCCGCCCCCCGACGCTGAAGCGCACCGGCTCGGCCGTCAGCTCGCCGCGCGTGCCGACGGCGACCATGTCGCCTTCCTCGTCGAGCACCGCGACCGGCACGGCTTCGGCGAACACGGTCGCAGGCAAAGGCCCGGGGAGGCTCCCCGGCCAGGGGCGGTCGGCGGTGGCCGCTGCGGAACCTGCCAGGGCCACGTCGACGTCTCCCCACGGAACGAGGTGCTGTCTTTCGGCGAGCCAGCGCCCTCCGCCGATCTCGGGAGTGAGCACTCCCTGATGCCCGAGCATCGCCTGCACGCGTGACAGGGCGTGGTGCACGCGCTCGTCAGGCCCGGCGCCGAACAGGCGCGCGGTGTGGTGCGCGGCGGCATCCACCCCGTCGGGTTCGATCCGGACGCTCGTGACGGCGCTGCGGAGCCCCCCGCGCCCCACCCCCTGCTCGGCGAGCTGCCAGCGCACGCGATCGACGACCGCTGCCGCGTCGAACGCCCCGGGGTGCAGCCACACCCGGTCGCTGCGGTCGCCGCGCTCGCCCGTGAGGACGACGCGGAGTCCCGTGCAGACGAGGTCGTGGGCGGCGAGGCGCGCGACGAACTCCTCGGCGGGCACACGCATGCCGAACGCGATCTGGTCGGCGAGGGCGACGGGCGGCTCGAACGCGATCTCGCGGTGCAGTTCGGGCGGGGGCGTCCGCACCGACACGGGGCGCGGGTCCTCCCCCGCCGCGAGGGCGTGCAGGCGCGCGCCCCGGGCGCCGAACCGTTCGGCGAGGCGTTCGGCGCCGAGCGCGGCGACCTCGCCGAGCGTCTGCACCCCGAGGCGGGCGAAGAGCCCCACCGTCTCGTCGTCGAGGACACCGACCGGCAGCGGCGCGAGGAAAGATGCCGCCCGCCCCGCCGGCACGATCCGCACCGGGTCGCTCGCCCGCGTGCCGCGGCGCGCCGCCTGCTCGGCGGTGAACGTGCCGTCGCCGACGCCGACGCGCACGTCGTCGACCCCGAGCCCGGCGATCGCCCCGGCGAGGACGGTCGCCGCGGCCGCCTCGCCCCCGTAGAACCGCGCCGGCCCCTTGGCGCGCAGGGCGCACATCCCCGGCGCGACCAGCTGCACCCCGGGTGCCGCCTCTTCGACCGCCGCGATCAGCGGCGCGAACGCGCGATGATCGCGCACCGGATCGTGCAGCACGACCTCGAGGTGCGGGCAGCGCGCCTGTGCGTCACGACGCCGCTGCCCCCGCCGCACCCCCTCGGCGCGGGCCGCGGGCGATGAGGCGACGACCATGCCCTTGTCGAACACGGCGATCGGCAGCTCCGGATCGAGCGGGTCGTCGCCGTCGCGCCCGAGCGCGACGATCGGCCAGTCCGGCACCCACACCACGAGGTGTCGCGGCGCGATGGCCGACGGGGCGGAAACGGAGGTGGAGGAGACGGCGTTCATCCGACGGCCCTCAGCCCGGTTCGAACCGGCGCCGCCGACGCACGTCCCGGCATCCCGCCCGCGGCGCCGGCGACGCCGCCCGCGGCATCCGGCAGCAGCACACGCCCCGTCCGCGGCACGGGGAAGCGGCGGCTCGTGACGGTGACGGTGAGCTCACGTCCTTCGAGGATGCCGTAGCCGTCGCCGAGGCCCGACCACGACGGGTCGCCCACATCGATCATCGCCTCCGTCTGCGGCCACGGCCCCTGCACGAGCAGAACCGCCTCGCGCTCGCGCATGCGGGCGGCGAGCCGGGAAATGTCGGCATCCTTCGCGCGTGCGGGCGGACGCACCGCGACCACCGGCAGCACATCGGCGACGGCGGCGGTCACCGCGAGCCAGCGCTCGCCCGGATCGGGCACCAGCACGAGGCGCGACAGGTCGACCCCCGCCGCGCGCGCCGCCTCGGCCCCGAGATGCGGCATGCCCACCGCCGCGCACCACGCGCCGTCCTGCGAGGGGCGGGCGAGCAGCGAGAAGAGGAGCGAGGTCGACCGCCCGAGAGAGTACGACGAGCCGGGGCGGAGCCCACCCCCGGGCAGAAGGGATGCCAGGGCCTGCGGCACCGGGAGCACGGGCACGTCGAGCCGCCGCCCCTGCAGGCGGTCGAGCTGCGCACGCAGAGCGGCCACCGTGTCGACGGTGGTGCCCGCCGCGCTCCGCGCCTCACCCATGATCGACCTCATCTCACCAGGCTAGAACTTCTGTTCTAGTTCTTCAATCCGGTGAGGTCGAAGATACGCTCGGCCTCCGACATCGTCCGCGGGAGGCCCGGGAGCCTCGGGCTGTGGGCGTTGGGCTGTGGGCGTCGGGCTGTGGGCGTCAGGCCGCGAGGGTCACGCGGCGAGCGAGAGGTACGGCTCCCAGGCCGGGTCGGAGCGCTCCGTGCCGCGCACGGTCCACTGCGCGCCGCGCGGCGGCTGCGGCACCCAGCGCAGCTCCCACCTCATCTCCTGCGGCGTACGGTCGCCCTTCACGTTGTTGCACCGCAGGCAGCACGCCACGAGGTTCTCCCACGAATCGGCCCCGCCGCGCGACCGCGGCAGGATGTGGTCGATCGTCGTCGCCGCCTTGCCGCAGTACCCGCAGCGGTGCGCGTCGCGACGCAGCACCCCGCGGCGCGTGACCGGCACGCGCCGCGCGCCCGGCACCCGCACGTAGCGGGTGAGGACGATCACGGCGGGGCGATCGGTGGCGCCGTGGAGGCTCCAGACGGGATTGTCGTCGATCCGCTCGATGACGGTCGCCTTCTCGTTCATGACGAGCACGAGTGCCCGCTTGAAGGAGACGACGGCGAGCGGCTCGTAGCCGGCGTTCAGTACCAGTGTGCGCATGCGGTCTCTGTCCTCTCGAACGGCACTGACGGCTTCAGTGGCCTCTCGGTGTGCGATCGCAGGAGACGACGGGGCGCACGGGCACGAAAAAAGGCGCTGTCGAAAGACAGCGCCTTGATCGCACGGCTCTCGCCGCGGCAGTCGTGTACGCGATGCCGAAGGACGTAGCGGCCGGATGCGTTCCGGCAGAGGGCATCCATGGTGCGGATGCGGGCTCCTGCGACGTCCATCGACTCCCCCTCGGCTTCTGCGAGCGTCGGGATCAGGCTAACGCAGTCAGTGCACGTTGGCCTGCAACCAGCTCTCCGCATTGGTCCACGCGCCGTTGACGTAGATCTCGAGGTGCAGGTGCGTGCCGTAGGCGCGACCGGTCTGACCGACCTGGCCGATGAGCTGTCCGGCGCTGACGGTCTGGCCGACCTCGACACGGCGGGTGCCGTAAGTCATGTGGGCGTAGAGGGAGGTGACGCTCTGTCCGCCGACGTTGTGGGCGATCTTGACGTAGACGCCCCAGCCGGGACCGTTCTCGCTCGACGCGACGACGACGCCGTCGGCGATCGCGTAGATCGGGGTGCCGCCGCCGACCATGTAGTCGGTGCCCTTGTGACCCGCGTACGGCGTGCCGAAGTTGTTGAACGACACGAGCGGACGGACGACCGACCCCGCGGGGGCGATCGACTCGGCGATCGCGCCGGTGAACGACGACGACGAGGACGAGGACGACGAGGCGACCTTGCTCGCCGCGGCGATGCGCGCGGCGGCGGCGGCCTTCGCGGCCTCCTCATCCTTCTTCGTCTGGATCTCTTCGGGCGTCGTCGCGCTGTAGCTGCCGCGGTCGAGCGCGGCCGGCGTCTCTTCCGACGCCACGACGAGTGACTGCGCGTTGTCGGCGGCCACCTGCTGCAGCGTCGTCACCGCGGCCTCGGCGGGAGCGGCGCCGCCCGTCGCGCTGAGCGCAGCGGGGACGGCGACGGTCGCGACGAGACCGGCCACGGCGGCGAGGGTCAGGATGCTGCGGGCGGGGTGCGGCTTGCCTGCCGCACGGCGCGCAGCCGCTCGCGAAAGGGCGGGGGCGGCTCCGGGCGCCGGTCGCGCGCTCACGGACTTTCGGGCGCGTCGCTGGGAAGAGGTGTTCGTCGCTTCGGATTCGGGGTTCTCCCGCGACGAGTCGAACGTGTCAGCCAATGGTCCTCCGGCGCCTCCGCATGCCCCCCGCGGGGGCGGGGGATCGTTGGTTCGTCGGCACTCGGTGTCGGGCACAGATGTACGGGTGTCACCGCGCGAACGACGAACCCATGAGGCAATTCGTGCGGAGATCCTTGGCGGGCTTCTCGCCAGTTGGACCTTTGCAGGCTACCCGAAGGTAACGAATATGTCACGCAGAGACCGGCGCGCCCAGGTCTTTTCCACGGGATGCCCAGAATCTCGCCCCGGGGATGTCGCCGAATCGAGCGACCGCGAACGGGTCAGACCTGCGGTGCGGCATCCACCAGGAACAGGTGCGAGGCGACCTCGATGGGCAGTTCGATGCCCTCGTCCTGGCCGTCCATCTGCACGAGCACGTACCCCTCGCTGAAGCGGAAATCGCCGCTCGCGCCGGGGACGACGCCCGCATCGCGCAGTTGGGCGAGCAGCTCCGGGTCGACCTGCACGGGCTCGGCGAGACGACGGACGGTGCCGGTCACCGGTGTGCCGACCTCGTTGAGGAGACGGACGAGACCCACGACGCCCTCGTCGAACGTGCGCGCGGGGACATCGCCGAGCTGGTCGAGACCGGGGATCGGGTTTCCGTACGGCGACTCGGTCGGGTGGCCGAGAAGCTCGAGCAGGCGACGCTCGACGAGTTCGCTCATGACGTGCTCCCACCGGCACGCCTCGTCGTGGACGTACGCCCAGTCGAGACCGATGACATCCGAGAGCAGGCGCTCGGCGAGGCGGTGCTTGCGCATGACGTCGACGGCCTTCTGACGCCCGTCGTCGGTGAGGGCGAGCGAACGGTCGTCGGTGACGACGACGAGACCGTCGCGCTCCATGCGCCCGACCGTCTGCGACACCGTGGGGCCGGAGTGGCCGAGGCGCTCGGAGATGCGGGCGCGCAGGGGCACGATGCCCTCCTCCTCGAGTTCGAGGATCGTGCGCAGGTACATCTCGGTGGTGTCGATCAGGTCGGTCATGGATGCCTCGGTGGTGCGTCGGAGCGCGGTGCGGGGGTGGACCTCCAGCCTATCCGTTTGTGACGGCCCGGCGGCGGAACGCCCCCGCCCGCACCCCTACAATCGGACCCATGGCCCACGTCACGCTGCCCCGCGAGATCCTGCCCACCGACGGACGCTTCGGCTGCGGACCCTCGAAGGTCCGCGCCGCCCAGCTCGCCGCCCTCGCCGGGCCCGGTTCGGTCCTCATGGGCACCTCGCACCGCCAGGCCCCGATCAAGAGCCTCGTCGGCCAGGTGCGCATGGGCCTCTCCGATCTCCTTCGCCTTCCCGACGGGTACGAGATCATCGTCGGCAACGGCGGCTCGACCGCGTTCTGGGATGCCGCGGCGTTCGGCCTCATCGAGAAGCGCGCGCAGAACCTCGTCTTCGGCGAATTCGGCGGCAAGTTCGCCGCCGCGGCCGCCGCCCCCTGGCTCGAGGCCCCCGACGTCCGCAAGGCGGAGCCGGGCACGAGCACGGTCGCCGAGGCCGTCGCGGGCGTCGACGTCTACGCGTGGCCGCACAACGAGACCTCGACCGGCGTCGCCGCCCCCGTCACCCGCGTGCGCGGCGACGAGGGCGCGCTCACCGTCATCGACGCGACGAGCGCCGCCGGCGGCATCAACGTCCGCATCACCGAGGCGGACGTCTACTACTTCGCCCCGCAGAAGAACCTCGGCTCCGACGGCGGCCTGTGGTTCGCCGCCGTCTCCCCCGCCGCGATCGAGCGCATCGAGCGCGTCGCCGCATCGGGCCGGTACATCCCCGAGTTCCTGAGCCTGAAGAACGCGCTCGACAACTCGCGCCTCAACCAGACGCTCAACACCCCCGCCGTCGCGACGCTCTTCCTCCTCGACAAGCAGCTCGAGTGGATCAACGAGAACGGCGGGCTGGGCTGGGCATCCTCGCGCACCGCGGAGTCCTCGTCGGTCCTCTACGACTGGGCCGAGTCGGTGCCCTACGCGACGCCGTTCGTCGCCGACCCCGCAGACCGCTCGCCCGTGGTCGTCACGATCGATTTCGACGAGGGCGTGGATGCCGCAGCCATCGCCTCGAGCCTCCGCTCGAACGACATCGTCGACATCGAGCCGTACCGCAAGCTGGGGCGCAACCAGCTGCGCATCGCGACGTTCGTGTCGATCGAGCCCGACGACGTGCGTCAGCTCGTCAAGTGCATCGAGTACACGGTCGAGGGCCAGCGGGGCTGACTGCCGCCGGATGCTCCTCAGCCGTCCGCGTCCAGCGGCGACGACTGCGGAGAGAGCACCGCTGAGACGATGGCTTCGATCGCGAACTGCGATGCGCGACCGAGATCGATAGACCGGCGATCGAGGAGCCACTGCACCTGGAGGCCGTCCATGACGGCGAGGATCGCCGCCGAGGCATCCGCCACCTGCTGTGGATCGTCGATCCCGCGCTCGGCGCAGACCACCGCGAACGCCTCGGCGACTTCGGCGCGCAGCGTGGCGTAGCGCTCCTCGAAGTACGGGCGGCCGGGGTGGTCGTCGGTCACCGACTCTGCGGAGAGCACGGCGTACGCCTGCACTATTCCACCCTGGTCGGCGTTCTGGAACGCCGTCTGCACGAGGTGGCGGAACAGCGGCATCCCGTCGGGAATGTGCTGACCGTCGAGGTGCGCGACGTCGGTCGCGTCGCGATGGGCGAGAACAGCGAGGAGGAGCTGCTCCTTCGAGCCGAAGTGGTGCAGGATGCCGGCGTGGGTCATGCCGACCTGATCGGCGATCTCCTGCAGCGTCCCTCCTGCAAAGCCCTTGGCGCCGAAGATGTCCACCGCCGCGTCGAGGATCTCTCGACGGCGGACGAGCGTCTCGGGGCGTGAGCGCGGCTGACGTCGCGTCGCGGTCATCGTCGCCCTCCTCTCGTCGCGGCGGGTGCGAGTCTATCGACCCCGATCGGCTCGTCTGTGCGACCACTTGCCTACTTGCTTACTTGATTGTAAGTTAAATCCGCAATCACACTCAGCGCCGAGGTGACGATGTCCTCTTTCGTCCGGCGGCTATGAGAGTCCACAACGAAGGAGAAGCAATGAGGCTCAGAACCTCCCTCGCTGCCGTCGGTCTGGTCGCGGCCCTCGCCCTGACCGGATGCGCAGGCAGCGGCAGTTCCGAGGGCGGTGCGTCCGGCTCGGGCGCAGCGCTCACGATCGCCAAGCCCGACGGCGCGATCACCACGGAGTCGAACAATCCCTATCTCGGCGACTCGTCCGCCTCGAAGTACGGCTACGCGAAGGTCATCTTCGAGTCGCTCGCACTCGTCAATCCGACGGGCGATCTCGGCACGACGCCGTGGCTGGCCAAGTCGGTGGAGTGGAACGACGACTACACCCAGCTGACCGCGGTCGCCCGCGACGGCGTGACGTGGAGCGACGGCGAGGACTTCACCGCCGAGGACATCGCGTTCTCGTTCAACCAGGTGCTCGACGGCAAGCTCAACGACACGAACGCGTTCGGCCTGAAGGACGTGACCGTCGACGGCGACACCGTCACGATCGAGTTCGACAGCTCGAAGTACACCGCGCAGGCCCGCGTGCTGCACTTCCCGATCGTGCCCGAGCACATCTGGAAGGACATCTCCGATCCGAACACCGACCCCCTCACGGCCGAGGGCACCGCGGTGGGCACGGGCCCGTACGTCCTGAGCAACTGGTCGACCGAGTCGGTCACTCTCACCGCCAACGACGACTACTGGGGCGGCGACCTCGCCGTCCCCGAGCTGCACTACGTCTCCTACGGTGACAACGCCGCACTGACGACCGCCCTCGTCTCGGGCGAGGCCGACTGGGCGCAGGCGTTCATCCCGCAGATCGATAAGAGCTTCCTCGCCGCCGACGAGCACAACCAGTTCCTGGTGTCGCCGACCGCGGGTGCAGCGACGCTTTTCATGAACCTGCAGAAGAAGCCGTTCAACAACGTCGCGCTGCGCGAGGCGCTCGCGTGGACGATCGACCGCCAGGCGTATGTGGACATCGCCCGCGAAGGCGCGAGCCAGGCGATCTGGAGCCCGACGGGTCTCGGCGAGATCCTCGACAAGGAGATCCTGCCCGACTACCAGGGCAAGGAGTACAAGGTCGACATCGACAAGGCGAAGCAGATCCTCACCGACGCGGGCTACACGTGGAACGGCTCGGACAAGCTCGTCGACCCCGACGGCGAGGTCGTGACATTCTCCGTGTCGGTTCCCGCCGGCTGGAGCGACTGGAACACCGAGCAGTCGCTGCTGGCCGAAGAGCTCGACAAGGGCCTCGGCATCGAAGTCAAGATCGACCAGCCCGACTGGGGCGGCTGGGACGCCGCCCGCCAAGAGGGCACGTTCGACATGATCATCCACTGGCTGGAGGACACCGGCAACGCGTACGGCCTGTACACCTCCACGATGGACCCGAAGTGGATCGTCGACGGCAAGGCGCAGTTCAACTTCGGTCGGTTCGACGACCCGGCGGTGACAGAAGCGCTGAACACCTACGCGAACGCCTCGTCGGACGATGAGCGCCAGGGCGCCCTCGCCGTGATGGAGAAGGCGTTCGTCGAGAACGTCCCGGCCATCCCGCTCGGCGCGCACCCGCTGCTGGGCGAGTTCAACACGCGCAACTACGTGGGCTGGCCGTCGGAGGACGACCAGTACACCTCGGGTGACCCGACCCAGCCGGGGATCGTCCAGGTTCTCACGAAGCTGAAGCCGGCCAACTGATCGGACTGCGGGGGCGGGCGGCCGCCCGCCCCCGCAGCACGGCGATCATCACGAAAGCACGCACCCACATGCCTGAACACCTCCTGTCGATCAGAGACTTCTCCGTCGTATACGACGTCGATCCCCCTGTCGAAGCCGTCAAGAACGTCACCCTCGAACTGCGCCGCGGCGAGATCCTCGGTCTCGCCGGGGAATCCGGCTGCGGGAAGACCACCCTCGCCTACGGCATCCAGCGCCTGCTCAAGGCCCCCGCCGTCATCGAAAGCGGCTCGGTCGTCTTCCACGACGCCTCGGGAGAGAACGTCGACATCAACGGGCTCGACGTCGAGCAGATGCGGCGCTTCCGCTGGGACAAGATCTCGATGGTGTTCCAAGGGGCGATGAACGCGCTCAACCCGGTCGCTCCCATCGGCGACCAGCTCGAAGACGTCTTCATCGTGCACCGCCCGGAGATGACGTCCAAGCAGCGTCGCACCGAGATCGCCGAGCTTCTCGAGATCGTCAAGGTCGGTGCGGAGCGCGCCCGATCCTACCCGCACGAACTCTCCGGCGGAATGCGCCAGCGCGTCATGATCGCCATGGCACTCGCGCTGCGGCCCCAGCTCATGGTCATGGATGAGCCGACCACGGCGCTCGACGTTCTCGTGCAGCGGGAGATCCTCCGTCAGATCTCCCAGCTGCGCCATGAGTTCGGCTTCTCGGTGATCTTCATCACCCACGATCTGCCCCTGCTCCTCGAGATCAGCGACCGCATCGCCATCATGCGCGAAGGCGAAATCGTCGAGCTCGACACCGCCGAGCACATCTGGACGGATCCGCAGAACGACTACACGAAGACGCTGCTCTCTTCGTTCCCGCGCCTCACCGGCGAGAGAGGAGTGGTGGCGCGATGACCGTGCTGGAGTTCTCCCACATCACCAAGACCTACAACGTCCGCGGAGCGGGCCAGATGAAGGCGCTCGACGACGTCTCGTTCACCCTGCGCTCCGGGCAGACGATCGGGCTCGTCGGGCAGTCCGGCAGCGGCAAGTCGACGATCGCGAAGATCCTGACGCAGCTCGAACGCCCCACGAGCGGCGAGATCCTCCTCGACGGGTCCCCCATCCCCCGGCGCGGCCGCAGCCTCCGCCGCTACCGTCAGCAGCTGCGCATGGTGTTTCAGGACCCGTTCGCCTCGCTCAACCCGTATCACTCGATCCGCTACCACATCGAGCGGCCGCTGCGCCTCGACGACGTGGTCCCGTCGAAGGAGGTCGAGACAGAGGTGCGCCGATTGCTGGAGCGGGTGCGGCTGAGCCCGGATGCCGTGACCGACCGCCGTCCCCACGAGCTGTCGGGCGGCCAGCGCCAGCGCGTCGCGATCGCCCGCGCCCTCGCATCGCGCCCGCGACTGCTCGTCGCCGACGAGCCGGTCTCGATGCTCGACGTCTCCATCCGTCTCGGCGTCCTCAACCTCCTCGCCGATCTGCAGCGCGAAGAGGGGCTCGGGGTGCTCTACATCACACACGACCTCGCCACGGCGCGCCACTTCAGCGACGAGATCATCGTCCTGAACCAGGGCCGCATCGTCGAGCAGGGGCCTGCCGACGACGTCATCCTGAACCCGCAGCACGCCTACACACGCGAGCTTCGCGCCGCATCCCCCGACCCCGAGAAGCACTTCGCCGCCGCGGCGACCCACGACTCCGGAGGCACCCGATGAGCACCATGGAGACACCCCTCCTCGAAAGCGCCGAGAATCCCGACGCCGCCGACGCGCTCGAGGTCGGCACGACAGCGACGAGAGCGGCGAAGGGACGCACGCGCGTTCCCTGGCGGTTCCTCGGCAGCCGGGCGCTGTTCTACCTGTTCACCCTGTGGGCGGCCATCACCATCAACTTCTTCCTCCCCCGGATGATGAAGGGCGATGCCGTCACCGCCTACCTCTCCCGCAACAAGAACGTGAGCCCCGAGGCGGCCGACGCCCTGCGCGCGATGCTGGGGCTCGACACCGATGCCTCGCTCTGGCAACAGTACGTCGACTACTGGGCACACCTGGTGCGCGGCGACCTCGGCGTCTCGCTCCTGCGCGGACTCCGGCCGGTCACCGAGGTGATCGCGCAGGCGCTGCCGTGGACGATCGGACTGGTCGGGATCGCAACGATCCTGTCGTTCGCGATCGGAACGGTCGGCGGCGCGCTCATCGGGTGGCGCCGCGGCAGCCGTGCCGACGTGTTCATCCCGATCACGACCTTCCTCAGCACGATCCCCTACTTCTGGCTCGGCATGCTCGCGATCGCCGCGTTCGCGGTCAACCTGAGGTGGTTCCCGATCGGCAAGGCGTACGGCGTGGGCATGTCTCCCGAGTGGTCTTGGGAGTTCATCGGCTCGGTCATCCTGCACGGCACGCTCCCCGCCGTCACCATCGTGATCGCCTCACTCGGCGGATGGATGCTCGGCATGCGCAACATGATGCTGACCGTGCTCGACGAGGACTACATCATGGTGGCGCAGGCCAAGGGCATGCCGGAGCGTCGCGTGCTGTGGGCGTACGCGGCCCGCAACGCCGTCCTCCCTCAGATCCAGAACTTCGCCCTGTCGATCGGTTTCATCGTCGGCGGCACGATCGTCATGGAGATGGTCTTCAGCTACCCCGGAGTCGGGAAGCTGCTGCTCGATGCCACCAATGCGAAGGACTACGCGCTCATGCAGGGCGTCTTCCTCGTCATCACCGTGTCGGTGCTCGTCGCGAACATCCTCGCCGACATCGCCTACGCGTTCCTCGACCCGCGTACCCGTCAGACGGAGGTCTGAGCCATGACCGTGCCCCCGACCGCGACCGTCACCGAGGCGGACACGACTCCCCCGCCGGCGACCACGAAGAGCTTCGGTGCCCGCATGGGCGAGGCGTTCGCGATGTTCCGCAACGGCAAGTCGATCACAGGACTCGTCATCCTCGCCGTGTTCGTCTTCGTCGCGATCTTCGCCGATGTGCTCGCGCCCTACTCCCCCACCGAGGTGAACAACGCGGCGCGATTCCAGCCGCCCTCGCCCGAGCACTGGCTCGGCACGACCCACATCGGCGAAGACGTTCTGAGCCAGGTCATCCACGGGACCCGCGGCGTCATCGTGGTCGGCTTCCTGGCCGCCGCGATCGCAACGGTCATCGCCATCACCGTCGGCGTCATCTCGGGGTACCTGAGCGGCTGGAAGAGCGAGTCCCTCTCGGCCCTGACGAACGTGTTCCTCGTCATCCCCGGCATCCCGCTCATCATCATCGTCGCCTCGATCTTCGAGGACCCGCCGCTGTGGGCGATCGCCGCCGTCCTGGGGCTGGTCGGGTGGGCGTGGGGCGCACGCGTGCTGCGCGCCCAGACGATGTCGCTGCGCAATCGCGACTTCGTCCAGGCTGCGAAGGCGAACGGCGAACCGCTCCGCCGCATCATCACGGTGGAGATGCTCCCGAACCTCATGGCGCTCATCGCGGCAAGCTTCGTGGGCACCGTCACCGCGGCGATCCTCGGGCTCACGACCCTGTCGTACATCGGCGTCATCCCAGTCAACACCTACAACTGGGGGACCATCCTGAACTGGGCCTCCGCGCAGGGCGCGTTCCAGCAGAACCAGTGGTGGTGGTACCTGCCCCCGGGGCTGTGCATCGCCGCGATCGGCGTCGCCCTCTCCCTCATCAACTTCGGCATCGACGAGTACGTCAACCCGCGCCTGCGCTCCGCCGGCGAGCGGGCCCGCGCACTCCGAAAGAAGGGGCTCAGCACCACGTCGACCGTCACCGCGGTCCGTGCCCGCTCCGCCGTCTCTCCCCGCCCCGACAAGGAATCCGTTTCGTGACCACCACCGCACAGCCCACCACCACCGCACAGGCCACCACCACACAGGCCACCACCGCCGCACAGAGCACCACGTCAAAGGGCACCGAGCCCTATCTCGACGCGACGCTCCCCGTCGCCCAGCGCGTCGCCGACCTGCTCGGACGCATGACGCTGCCCGAGAAGGTCGGCCAGATGATGCAGTCCGACGCGCGCGAGGACCTCACCGAGATCGTGTTCGAACGTCACGCCGGTTCCATCCTGCACACCTCTCCCGAAAAGGTGCTGCGCGCCGCCGAGCTCACCGCCCGGACGCGGTTGCGCATCCCGCTGATCGTCGGCGAGGACTGCATCCACGGGCACTCGTTCTGGGAGGGCGCGACGATCTATCCCACCCAGCTCGGCATGGCCGCCTCGTGGGATCCGGAGCTCGTCGAACGGGTCGCGCGCGCGACCGCGATCGAAGTGGCGGCCACCGGCATCCACTGGACCTTCTCGCCCGTGCTCTGCATCGCGCGGGACCTCCGCTGGGGACGCGTGGACGAGACGTTCGGGGAAGACCCGTTCCTCATCGGCGAGCTCGCCGCCGCGATGGTACGCGGCTATCAGGGCGAGGGTCTGGCCGACGAGACGGCGATCCTCGCAACCGCGAAGCACTTCGCCGGCTATTCGGAGACGCAGGGCGGGCGGGATGCCACGGAGGCCGACATCTCGCGCCGCAAGCTGAGGTCCTGGTTCCTGCCGCCGTTCGAGCGCGTCGCCCGCGCCGGGTGCGCGACCTTCATGCTCGGCTATCAGACGACCGACGGCGTCCCGATCACCGTCAACGACTGGCTCCTGAGCGACGTCCTGCGGGGCGAGTGGGGCTACACCGGCGCGCTCGTGACCGACTGGGACAACGTCGGTCGGATGGTGTGGGAACAGCGGGTGCAGCCCGACTACGCCCACGCGGCGGCAGCCGCGGTGCGGGCCGGCAACGACGTCGTCATGACGACGCCCGGCTTCTACGAGGGCGCGCTGAAAGCGGTCGAGGACGGCATGCTCGACGAAGCCGACATCGACCGTGCCGTCGCCCGAATCCTGACGCTCAAGTTCGAGCTGGGTCTGTTCGAGAACCCGCGGATGCCGGACATGGCTCGCATCTCGCAGGTCGTCGCCGCGCCGGAGCACACGGCCCTCAACCTCGAGATCACGAGGCGCTCCCTCGTGCTGCTGCGCAACGACGGGACCCTGCCTCTCGCGCCCGCGTCGGCGCCGCGGCGGATCGCCGTCGTCGGCCCCCTCGCCGACGACGCGCAGACGCAGCTCGGAGACTGGGCGGGATCGTCGGGACAGGTCGACTGGCTGCCCGACGGACAACCGCGCGCGCAGATCACGACCGTGCTCGACGGGCTCCGCGAGCTCGCAGCCGCCGACTGGACGGTCACCCACCGCGCGGGCGCCGACATCCTCCACCTCGTCGACGACCCCGCGGGTGCGCTCTTCCCCGACGGACAGCCTCGGCCGAAGATCGTCGTTCCCGCCGAGCCCGACGACGCGCAGATCGCCGATGCGGTCGCTGCGGCGCGGGATGCCGATGTCGTCGTCGCCGTCGTCGGCGACCGCATCGAGCTCGTCGGCGAGGGACGGTCGACCGCGACCCTCGAACTCATCGGCGGGCAGCGCGCGCTGCTCGAGGCGCTCGCCGCGACCGGCACGCCCCTCGTCGTGGTCCTACTCGCCTCGAAGCCGCTCGTCCTGCCGCCCGCGGTCGCCGACGCGTCACTGGTGTGGGTCGCGAACCCCGGCATGCAGGGGGGACGAGCGATCGCAGAGCTGCTGCTCGGGCAGATCGAGCCTCGGGGCCGTCTCCCGATCTCGTTCACCCTCCACGCGGGTCAGCAGCCCACGTACTACAACCAGATCCGTGGTCAGCACGGTGACCGGTACGCCGACCTGACGCAGCGTCCGCCGCACGCGTTCGGCGAGGGACTGTCGTACTCGACCGTCGTCTACGGCGAACCCGAGATCGAGGTTCCCCTCCTCACGGCGGCCGACACCGTGCGTGCTCGGGTCGCCGTGCGCAACACCGGAAGCCGGCGAGCGCACGAGGTCGTGCAGGCGTACGTCCGCGATGCTGTGACCTCCGCCAGCTGGGCCGACAAGGAGCTCAAGGCCTACGCCCACGTCGAACTCGCCCCCGGCGAGGAGCGCATCGTCGAGATCATGGTTCCCGTCCGCGACTGCTCGATCGTCGACGCACGAGGCGAGCGCGTCGTGGAGCCGGGTGACTTCGACCTGCTGATCGGCCCGTCGTCGCGCGACGAGGTGCTTCAGGCGGTGCGGTTCACCGTCACCGGCTGACCACGACACGGTCCGGTCGGGCGCAGGCGCGGTGGGTGCCGGTCAGCGTTCGGCCGGATCGTCCTCAGACTCGTCGTCGTCCTCGTCAGCCTCGGATTCGTCGTCCTCGTCAGCCTCAGACTCGTCCTCATCCTCGTCGTCGTCGCCGGACTCGTCGAGTTCGTCGATGTCGACGCCGTCGACGTCCCCGGCGTGCAGGATCGGCGAGCCGTCGTCATCGAAATCGGCCGCGTCGAGATCCTCGAGATCGTCGAGGTCCGCGTCGTCGACGTCGTCCTCGGCATCCTCGCCGTCCGCTGCGTCACGACCGCCCAGGTCGTCGAGGTCATCACCGTCGCCCGCCTCGGCGGCGAGCGCCGCCTGCGCGGCCTGGTACTCCGCGAGGCGCACGGCCCACGGGATCCATTCCGGCGCGAGCAGCGCGCCCTGGCCGGGCAGCAGCTCGGCCTCGAGCACCGTCGGCTCGGCGTCATCGACGACGGCGACCGAGACGGTCCAGAACCAGCCCGGGTAGCCCTCCATCGTGTTGGAGAACCGCAGGGACACGACCCCGTCATCCTCGACCGTGTAGCCCGAGGCGGTGCCGACGGTGAATGCCGGGGTGATCTCGTGCAGCGCAGCCAGCGCGAGGTCGTGCGCGGCGACGAGGCGTGCGTCGGCGTCGGGTACGTCAGGCGTCGAGGTCATCGGCCACCTTGCGCAGGATCGCCGCGACCTTCGCGCCCTGGGCGCCGCTCGGGTAGTGCCCGCGGCGGAGGTCGCCCCCGACCTTGTCGAGGAGCTTCACGACGTCTTCGATGATGACGGCCATGTCGTCGGGCTTGGGACGGTTGCGCTTGGCGAGGGTGACGGGCGCATCGAGCACGCGCACCGAGAGCGCCTGAAGTCCGCGCTTGCCATCGGCGACGCCGAACTCCAGTCGCGTGCCGGTCTTCACGACCGTCCCCGCGGGGAGGGCCGAGGCGTGCAGGAAGACGTCCTGGCCGTCATCGGTGGTGATGAAGCCGAACCCCTTCTCGTCGTCGTAGAACCTGACCTTGCCGGTGGGCATCTGGAACCTCGCTGATCGTGCCCGCGGTGCGCGGGCGCTGTCGTGACCGGGGACGGATCGCCCCCGCACCAGACTACGGCACCACCCCCGCCCGAGGCGGCGACGGCGGGCGACTCGACGCAGTAGGCTGGTGCCGATGTCGCCCTCCTCGCCCCGCACACCGGCTCCGTCCGAAGACCTCCCGGTCCGGCGGATCGACCGCATCCTCGCGTTCATGTCGCTGGGGCTGCTCGCGCTGTCGATCGTGTGCTTCTTCGCGATCATCATCGGCACGCAGGCGGGCGCCGACTTCGGCTCGGGCGTCTGGCCCGCCGTCGGGACGATCGTCTACATCGCACCGATCGTCGCGTTCCTGCTCCTGCTGGCGGTGCTCATCATGACCTTCATCCGGAAGGCGCGGGTCGGCAAGGGCCGCTGACCGTGGCCGCCACCGACGCCCGCACCCTCGCGAACGATCTCGCGACGCGGGACGATGCGGCCCTCGCGCGCCTGTTCGCCGCCCGCCGCGTCTCACCCTCCGCGTCGTGGGCCGACGCCTTCGACGCGGCCGAGCAGCTGCTCGACGCGGCCTCGATAGGACGTGCTCTCACGACCCTGACGGCCGACGAGGTCGCCGCGCTCGAGGCGGCGGTCGGCACCGGCGCCCTCCCCGCGGGTCCCGAGCGCGAGCGCCTGCACGAGCTCGCGCTCGTCGACGACGCCGGTGCGGTGTGGGATGCCGTGGCCGACGCCCTCGCGCAGACTCCCCGCGTCGTCCCGCCCGCATCGCCCGAGCGCCCGCCCGCCGACCCGGATGCGGCCGCGGCGGAACGCGCGTTCGCAGCGGTCAGCGCCCTCGCCGACGTCCTCCACGAGACCCTCGCCGCACCGCTGTCGCGCATCGGCGCGGGGAGCCTCGGCGCCGCCGACAGGCGCCGCCTCATCGAGGCGGGTGCCGTCCCCGACGCCGACGCGGCCGATGAGATCGTCGACATCGCCGAACGGGCAGGCCTGCTGTCGGCGGACGGGCGCACGCTCCTCGTGACGCCTGCCGGCGTCGAATGGCTGCGCACCGGTACGCTCTCACGCTGGGCCGAGGTGGCGACGCGCCTGCTCGACGCCCTCCCCTCGGGCGTGCGCGGCCGCGCGGGCGGATGGATGCCTCCGACGGAATGGACCGGCGCCTACCCCTACGACCCGTCCTGGCCCGCCCAGGCCGACGCGCTCGCGGCGCTCCTGCGCCGGTGGGCGATCACCGGCCCCGCGGGCACCCCGACCGCGTGGTCGGCGCCGTCGGCGAGCGGCGGCGACCTCGACCTCGACGCGCTGATCGCGCTCCTCCCGCCCGAGGTCGACAAGGTGTTCCTGCAGAACGACCTCACCGCGATCGCGCCGGGATCGCTCGCACCTCACCTCGACGTGCGCCTGCGGTCGATGGCGCGGCGCGAGTCGCGCGCCCAGGCATCCTCGTATCGATTCACCGCTGAGACGCTTGCCGACGCGCTCACCGCCGGCGAGAGCGCCGAGTCGCTCCGCGCGTTCCTGACCGAACTCTCCCTCACGGGGCTGCCGCAGCCGCTCGCGTACGAGATCGACCGCTCGGCGAGTCGGCACGGCGCGCTGCGCGTCGGGCCGGACGGGGAGGCGCGCACCCGGGTCACGAGCGATGACCCCGCGCTCCTGCGGACGATCGCCGTCGACCAGGCGCTCCGGCCGCTCGGCCTCATCCCCGACGGAGAGGCGCTGATCACCCGCTCGAGCCCCGACACCGCGTTCTGGATGATCGCCGACGCTCGCTACCCCGTCATCGCGGTCGACGCCGACGGCGAGCACCGCACGCTCGACCGGCACCGCCTCGGCACGCCTCCCGAACCCGCGCCCGACCCCATCGACGTGTACGCCGATCTGCTCGCACGCCTGCGCGCCGCGCAGTCGGGCGATGCGGATGCCGCGTGGCTCGGCCGGGAGCTCGAGCAGGCCGTACGCGCCCGCGCGACCCTCGTCGTCGCGGTGCGCCTGCCCGACGGCACCGAGCGGGAGTTCACGATCGAGGCGACGGGTCTCGGCGGTGGGCGCCTGCGCGGACTGGACCGGAACGTCGACGTCGAGCGGACGCTTCCGGTGTCGTCGATCACGCGCGTCGCGCGGGCCTGAGCGTCCCGAACTCTCCCCCGCGCTTTCCCGCGATCCGCGCGGTCTCGCGCGCTCGCGGTCCCGGCGCGCCGCGCCCGCGCCGCCCGACCGCCGGTAGAATCGAACGCTATGGCTGACGGACCCCTCATCGTGCAAAGCGACCGGACCGTGCTGCTCGAAGTCGCGCACCCCGACGCCGAGAGCGCCCGACACGAGCTCGCGATCTTCGCCGAACTCGAGCGCGCCCCCGAGCACATCCACACGTACCGCATCACGCGTCTGGGGCTCTGGAACGCCCGGGCGGCGGGACATACCGCCGACGACATGCTCGAGACCCTCGACCGCTGGTCGCGCTTTCCCGTTCCGGCATCCGTCTCTCTCGACATCCGCGAGACCGTGAACCGCTACGGGCGCCTCGTCATCGAGCGCGACGACGAGGGCACGCTCGTCCTGCGCGCAACCGACACCGCAGTCCTCGCCGAGGTCGCGAAGAACAAGCGCATCCAGCCGCTGCTGACCGGCCATCCCGCACCCGGGGTGTTCACGGTGGATGCCTGGGCGCGCGGCCACATCAAGCAGGAGCTCCTGAAGGTCGGCTGGCCCGCCGAGGACCACGCGGGCTACACGCCCGGCACACCCCACGAGATCGACCTCGCCGAGGACGGCTGGACCCTCCGCCCGTACCAGCGGAAGGCCGTGGACATCTTCAGCGAGGGCGGGTCGGGCGTCGTCGTGCTCCCCTGCGGCGCCGGGAAGACGCTCGTGGGAGCGGCCGCGATGGCCGACACGAAGACGACGACGCTGATCCTCGTGACGAACACCGTGAGCGCGCGGCAGTGGCGCGACGAGCTCCTCAAGCGCACGTCCCTCACCCCCGAGGAGATCGGCGAGTACTCCGGACAGGTCAAAGAGGTCAAGCCGGTCACGATCGCGACCTACCAGATCCTCACGGCGAAGCGGAAGGCCGAGTACGCCCACCTCGCCCTCCTCGACGCGCTCGACTGGGGTCTCATCGTCTACGACGAGGTGCACCTCCTCCCCGCCCCCGTCTTCAAGCTCACTGCCGACCTCCAGGCGCGCCGCCGCCTCGGCCTCACCGCCACGCTCGTGCGCGAAGACGGACGCGAGGGCGATGTCTTCAGCCTCATCGGCCCCAAGCGCTTCGACGCGCCCTGGAAGGAGATCGAGGCGCAGGGCTTCATCTCCCCCGCCGTCTGCTACGAGGTGCGGGTCGACCTTCCCGAAGGCGACCGCATGGAGTACGCGGCCGCCGCCGACGACGACCGCTACCGGCTCGCCGCGACGGCGCACGCGAAGATCGGCGTCGTGAAAGACCTCGTGGCTCGGCACACGGGTGAGCAGATCCTCGTGATCGGCCAGTACCTCGACCAGATCGACGTGCTCTCCGAGGCGCTGGACGCCCCGCAGATCACCGGCGCGACCCCCGTCGATGAGCGCGAGGAGCTGTACGGCGCGTTCCGCGAGGGGCGCATCCCCGTCCTCGTCGTCTCGAAGGTCGCGAACTTCTCGATCGACCTCCCCGAAGCCTCCGTCGCGATCCAGGTGTCCGGCTCGTTCGGGTCGCGGCAGGAGGAGGCGCAGCGTCTCGGGCGACTCCTGCGCCCCAAGAAGAGCGGGCACACCGCGAGCTTCTACACGCTCATCGCGCGCGACACGGTGGATCAGGACTTCGCACAGAACCGTCAGCGCTTCCTCGCCGAGCAGGGCTACAGCTACACGATCCTCGACGCTGAGGGGATCGCAGCCGCCTGAATCGCAGGTGCGGCTACGCGCGCGTCGCGGGGTCGGGCTCGGGCCAGACCGGTGGGGTCCAGACCGCACCGACGGGCGGTGCCGGAGGCGCCGGAGGCGTCAGCACGAGCGTCCGCGGCAGGGGCTTCCGTCGGATCATCCACTCGACGATCGCGACGAACCCTCCCATCAGCAGCAGCGAGGTCACGAAGCTGAACAGACCCGTCTCGCTCGCCGCGGGGTCGGTGCCTGCGACGAGGGAGACGAGGAAACCGGTCAGGTTGTTCACGACGTGCAACGCGATCGCCGCTTCGAGCCCGCCGGTGCGCCACGACAGCCATCCCGCAGCGATCGCGAAGACCCCCACGTTGATCTGGCCGAGCACGTCGTACAGGTGCCCGAGGACGAACAGCGGCACCGGCAGCAGGATCGCCCACGCGGGATGCCGCAGCCACCGCCCGATCGACTGCATGAGGTACCCGCGGAACACGTACTCCTCCGTCGCCGACTGCACCGGCACGAGCACGAGGATCAGCACGAGCGAGGTCACCCACACCGATGTCGGAGGGGCGGAAACGGCGGCATCCGCACCGCTTTCCGAAGGGAGGAGGAACGAGATCGCCACGAACACCCCATAGAGCGCGAGCGCGACGAGCACGCACCGCATCATCCACCCCCAGCGCAGGCGACCCGCCGCCGACGAGATGAGGCCCAGGCGCTTGCCGTTGACGATGCGCGAGGCGATCACGTAGCAAGGCAGCATCATCACGATCGTGCCGAGTGTCAGCGCGAGCACGAACGGGTCGCGGACGTCGATCGTCGGGTTCTCCGAGAGCGCGAGCAGGCGATCGAGCACGGTCGGGTCGGACGAGGCGACGGCGATGATCACGATGACGGTGACGACCATGAGGATGCCGTAGAGCACGACACCGATACCCGCGACGGCGAGCGGTGTCCACCACCCGCGGCGCTGCCGGGCGAACAGCAGCCGGTGGAATGCGAGCCCGCCCACGACGGCGTCCGCGGGGAGCGTGTCGGCGGGGCGGGGCGCCGGAGCGGGGGACGGCGGGGCGGAGGCGGGGGGCATCATGGCATCCATCTTCGCCGATCGCAGCCACGACGGCCTGCACCGATATCCAGCGGATGGAAGGAAACCGGTGCCAGTATGGGGATATGACCGCACCGCGCATCCTCGTCGTCGACGACGAACCGAACATCCGTGACCTGCTGGTCACGAGCCTCCGTTTCGCGGGGTACCAGGTGCGCGCCGTCGCGAACGGCGCCCAGACGATCTCCGCCGTCCTCGAGGAAGAGCCCGACCTCATCATCCTGGACGTCATGCTCCCCGACATGAACGGGTTCAGCGTGACCAAGCGCCTCCGCGGCGCCGGGTACACCGCCCCGATCCTCTTCCTCACCGCGAAGGACGAGACCGAGGACAAGATCGAGGGCCTGAACGCCGGCGGCGACGACTACGTCACGAAGCCCTTCTCGCTCGACGAGATCGTGGCCCGCCTGCAGGCGATCCTCCGCCGCACGATGCAGGCCGACGAGGAGTCGACCATCAAGGCGGGCGAGCTGACGATGGATCAGGACACGCACGACGTCACCGTCGGCGACGTGTCGATCGACCTCTCCCCCACCGAGTTCAAACTCCTGCGCTACCTCATGCTGAACCCGAACCGGGTGCTGTCGAAGGCGCAGATCCTCGACCACGTGTGGGAGTACGACTTCAATGGCGACGCCGGCATCGTGGAGAGCTACATCTCGTACCTGCGCCGCAAGATCGACCCGTACTCGTCCGAGCCGCTCATCCAGACCAAGCGCGGCTTCGGGTACATGCTGAAAGCCGGCAAGACGGCCTGATCCCTTCCGGAACGGAGGTCCGCCGTGGCCGCGGTCCTCGCCGCACACGCCAAGAAAGGCGATCGCGTCACCGCCTGGTGGCGATCGGTCAGCCTGCGCGCGAAGGTCACCGGGGTCACGGTCGCCGTCCTCGCGGCCGGTCTCGTCGCGGTCGGCATCGGCAGCGCTGTGTTCCTGCGGAACGCGCAGATCACCGACCGCGACGTGTCGATCGCGCAGGCCGTGACCTTGAACCAGGCGTCGAGCCTGCTCACCGTCGAGGTCGTCGACGGCGTCGCGCAGTTCTCGCGCCCCTCGACGCCGCCGCTCACGTCGTTCTCGATCGCCGTCTACGCCGCCGACGGCACGCTGCTGCAGACGGGCGGCTCGGCGGCGGGCGATGCGCCCGTCTTCCCCGACGCCTACCCGCTCGAGAAGACGATCATGCAGGGAACCGACATCTTCGAGCTGCACTCCGCCGACGGCAAGACGACCTTCCACGCCGCCGTCGACATCCTCGACATCCCCGGGACGCGCACCTCCAACGTGCAGCTGCTCGCTCTGCCGCTCACGCCCGTGAATCAGACGGTCGCGACGTTCGTCGGCATCTACACGGTGCTCGCCCTCCTCACGATCCTCGGCGGCGCGCTCGCGACCCGATGGCTCGTCACCCTCGCCTTCCGAAGCCTCGGCCAGGTCGAAGACACCGCGATGTCGATCGCCGCGGGCGACTTCAGCCAGCGCATGACGGACATGTCGCCGCGCACCGAGGTGGGGCGCCTGAAGACGGCGATCAACATCATGCTCGACCGCATCGACCAGGCCCTCGCGCAGCGTGATGCGACCGTCCAACAGATGCGCCGGTTCATCGGCGACGCGAGCCACGAGCTGCGCACCCCTCTCGTGACCGTCCGCGGGTACGCGGAGCTCTACCGCATGGGTGCGATCGCAGGCCCGGAGCAGACCGCGCAGTCGATGGAGCGGATCGAGAAGGAGGCCGTGCGCATGGGCGGTCTCGTCGAGGACCTCCTCGCCCTCGCTCGCCTCGATGAGCGCCGTGACATCGTCGTCATCGACGTCGACCTCCGTCCGATCGCGCGCGACGCCGCGCTGGATGCCCGAGCCACCGACCCCGAACGCACCGTGACGGCGCTCGAGAGCACCGCGCCGGAGCCGCGGCCGCTCGACGCCGGCGACACGGAGGTTCCGACCACGGCGGCCGTGCGTCGCGGTGGGTTCGCCGGGGCGACACGCCTGCTCCGTCGTCGGCCCCGCCCCGATGCGGCGCCGACGACCGCGGTGGTCGAGGTCGCCGCTCCGCCGCAAGGGTCGAAGGCGCCGACGGGCCCGCCGCAGCCCGAGCCGATCGTGCTAGGAGATGAGAACCGCATCCGCCAGGTCGTCGCGAACCTCCTCGGCAACGCCCGCCGCTACACGCCCGCCGGGTCGCCGATCGAGCTCGCCACAGGCGTCGACGAAGCCGCCGAGATGGGCTGGATCTCCGTGATCGACCACGGCGACGGCATCCCGGAGCAGATCCGCGACAAGATCTTCCAGCGGTTCTGGCGCGCCGATACGTCACGGACGCGCGAGACGGGTGGGTCGGGGTTGGGTCTGTCCATCGTCGCGTCGGTCGTCGAAGCGCTGCACGGCTCGATCGAGGTGACCGAGACCCCGGGCGGCGGCGCCACGTTCCGCGTCGCGTTCCCCCTGGCGCTCCGGCGAGATGCCCGAGAGCACCTCCTCATCGAGACGCAGCCGCTGCGGCGCCTGCGACCCGACGAGCTCTGATCCGGTCATCGACTCCTCCACAGGCGGGTGTTTCGCGGAGTTGTCCACCGATCGCGCGTGCGGGCGCCCGCCGCCCGTCCGCGGCGCCTAGCGTGGCGGCATCCGAACGAAAGGAGCCCCTCATGGCCCAGTTCTCCGTCGATTCCGACGCCGTCCTCACCGCCACCGGTGCCATCCGCAACACGGCCGATCGGCTGCAGAGCGAGACCGCCGCGATGCTCGGTCAGCTCACGCAGCTGCAGAGCTCGTGGACCGGCTCGGCCGCCATCGCCTTCCAGTCGGTCGTCGACCGGTGGCGCCTGACCCAGCGCGACCTCGAGTCGGCGCTCGGCGAGATCGGCCTCGCCCTCTCGAACGCGGGCAACCAGTACCTGCAGACGGAGGCGACCGCCGCCGGGCTGTTCCGCTGATCCCGCCGACCTCATCCACGTCACGGAGACAGGAGATCTCACCAGCACAGGATGCCTGAGCACGTTCGCGTCCTGTCTCCGCGAGATCACCTGTCTCCACGATGTCCCCTGTTCCCCGGGTACGGGAAAGGGCCCCTCCGAAGAGGGGCCCTTTCTGCGTGGATCACACCGATCCGTGGTTCCGACTCGCGTCAGAAGTCCATGCCACCGGTCGGGTCGCCGGCCGGCAGCGGGGCCTTCTCGGGCTTGTCGGCGACGACGGCCTCGGTGGTGAGGAACAGGCCCGCGATCGACGCGGCGTTCTGCAGCGCCGAACGGGTGACCTTCGCCGGGTCGATGATGCCCGCCTGGAACATGTCGACGTACTCGCCCGTGGCCGCGTTCAGGCCCTGGCCCGCGGGGAGCTCGGCGACCTTGTTGGCCACGACGCCCGGCTCGAGACCGGCGTTGAGGGCGATCTGCTTGAGCGGAGCCTCGATGGCGACCTTGACGATGTTCGCACCGGTCGCCTCGTCGCCCGACAGGTCGAGCGTGCCGAAGACGGCCTTGCCGGCCTGGATGAGCGCGACGCCACCACCGGGGACGATGCCCTCCTCGACGGCCGCCTTGGCGTTGCGGACGGCGTCCTCGATGCGGTGCTTACGCTCCTTCAGCTCGACCTCGGTGGCCGCGCCCGCCTTGATGACGGCGACGCCGCCGGCGAGCTTGGCGAGACGCTCCTGGAGCTTCTCGCGGTCGTAGTCGCTGTCGGTGTTCTCGATCTCGCGCTTGATCTGGGTCACGCGACCCTCGATCTGCGCGTGGTCGCCCGCACCCTCGACGATCGTGGTCTCGTCCTTGGTGACGATGACCTTGCGCGCACGGCCGAGGAGGTCGAGCGTCGCGTTCTCGAGCTTGAGGCCGACCTCTTCGGTGATGACCTGGCCGCCGGTGAGGATGGCGATGTCCTGGAGCTGAGCCTTGCGACGGTCGCCGAAGCCGGGAGCCTTGACGGCGACCGACTTGAAGATGCCGCGGATCTTGTTCAGCACGAGGGTCGCGAGAGCCTCGCCCTCGACGTCCTCGGCGATGATGACGAGCTCCTTGCCGTCCTGGATCACCTTGTCGACGATCGGCAGAAGGTCCTTGATGTTCGAGATCTTCTGGTTCGCGATGAGGATGTACGGGTCCTCGAAGACGGCCTCCTGGCGCTCCGGGTCCGTCACGAAGTAGGGGTTCAGGTAGCCCTTGTCGAAGCGCATGCCCTCGGTGAGCTCGAGCTCGGTGCCGAAGGTGTTGGACTCCTCGACGGTGACCACGCCCTCCTTGCCGACCTTGTCGATCGCCTCGGCGATGAGCTCGCCGATCTCGGTGTCGGCGGCGGAGATGGATGCCGTGGCGGCGATCTCCTCCTTCGACTCGACCTCCTTGGCCGAGGAGAGGAGCTCGTCGGAGATGGCCTTGACGGCCTTCTCGATGCCCTTCTTCAGCGAGATGGGGTCGGAGCCGGCCGCGACGTTGCGCAGACCCTCGCGAACGAGCGCCTGGGCGAGGACGGTGGCCGTCGTGGTGCCGTCACCGGCGACGTCGTCGGTCTTCTTGGCGACCTCCTTGACGAGCTCGGCGCCGATCTTCTCGAAGGGCTCCTCGAGCTCGATCTCCTTGGCGATGGAGACACCGTCGTTCGTGATCGTGGGGGCGCCCCACTTCTTCTCGAGCACGACGTTGCGGCCGCGGGGGCCGAGGGTCACCTTGACGGCGTCGGCCAGGATGTTCAGGCCGCGCTCGAGGCCGCGGCGGGCCTCCTCGTCGAAAGCGATGATCTTTGACATAAGTGTGTCGTCCCTCCCGGACGTGAGGATGAGTCTTTAGCACTCAGCATGACGGAGTGCTAACTCATTCTGGCACTCGGGCATGGCGAGTGCAAGCCGCGCGACGAGCGCGGCGGGAGGGCGAGCTCTCAGGGGCGATCGTCGCCGATCAGGCCGACCTCACGCGACGACGTGAACCGATTCGGCCTGCGGGCCCTTCTGGCCGGCGCCGACCGTGAACTCGACCGTCTGCCCCTCTTCCAGCACCCGGAAGCCGGGCATGTCGATGTTGGAGTAGTGCACGAAGACGTCCTGGCCGTCGGCGACGGTGATGAACCCGAAGCCCTTCTCGGCGTTGAACCACTTGACGGTGCCCTGCGTCGTTCCTGCCATGCGAATCTCCTGATGTTGCGGTGGGACGTCGCCATGCTAACCAGCGCGGAAGAGGCGAAATCCCCGTTCCGACGACTTTTGACACGCGCGCATCGAAGAGTTCACACGCGCGAAACACCGTGCATTCGCCGGGCTATCCGGAGGTCGCGCGATCGGCGCCGATGACGACGACCAGCTGCGGCGAGTCGTCGCCCCAGACGCCTTGGTACGCCTCGCTGAGCTCGACCGGAGCACCGCCGATGGCCTCCGCGAGTCCGCGCGCGGGGCCTTCATCGTCGGGCGAGGTGTAGAAGACCGTCGTCGTGTCGAACTCTTCGGATGCCTCACCGGCGTTCACGTCGTCGGCGCTCCACCCCGCGGCGACCAGGGTGTCACGCATCTGCCCGGCGAGACCGCGCTGGCCTGTCGCGTTGAGGACCGTCACCTTGTAGGTCGTATCGAGCACCGGCTCGGCCGTCGGCTGGGCGGCGGGCACGGTCGGCTCGGGCGTCGGGAAGAACGTGATGCTCCCCGTGCTCACCATGCTTCCGAAGATGCCGGCGCCCACGATCACCATCGTCGCGATCGCCGACCACAGCAGCACGACGCCGCCGCGGATGCGCGGGTTCTCGGCGCGGTGCGCGCCGACGCGTCCGTCGTCGGCGGGCAGGTCGTCGAAGCGGTCCTTCGTCGGGGGGGTCCGATGAACCGAGGAGGTGGGCACCAGAGAATGCTACCCGGCCGCTCCTGTGCGAACCGCGCCGCGCGCGGCGCGAGCGCGTACGTTCGCGTCGTGCAGGCGGCGGAGGCGGTGCACGAGCAGGGCATCGTAGGCGGCGGCATCCGGCTGATCGACGGCCCTCTGCAGCAGCTGGTAGTACCGCGGGACGGTGAGGTCGAGCTCGCGCGTGATCGCCTCCTCCTTGGCCGCGCCGTGGCCGTTCCAACGCGCCTCGAAGTCGAGGAGCGCACGGTCACGGTCGGAAAGAGGCACGCGTCCAGGCTAGGCGCGGAAGAGAGGGATGCCGGGGACCGCCACTCGACGCCGCGCATTTCAACGCACGGCGATCCACGCGCCGAGCGGGTCGGCTGCGGCGAGCACCTCACCGTCGAGGCCGAGGGCGAACCCTCCCGGCCACCCGTCGACATCGACCGGGGTGAACCACCCCTCGTGGAGGGTCGGCGCGTCGAGCGTGATCCAGCGCCCGGCGCGCCGCGCCGCGTCGATCAGCGCGTGTCGGCCCGCCCACGGGATGTGCGCGAGGACCCCCTGCGTCTGCACGACCAGGGTCGCCCCCGCCGGCGCCTGGGCGGCGAGGTCCGCGAGGAGGTCGGCGCCGTCGCCTGCCACGAGCAAGGGCGGGTCGGATGCCGCGATGCCGAGCGCCGCGCGCACGCGCTCCTCACGGCCCTCCTCCCCCGGCCAGACGAGCCCCGTCAGCCACGCGTCGGTGTCCCGCGAGCGCGGGTCGAGTGGGGCGAGGTCGATGCCCGCCCGCCACACGATCTCGGGAAGGGCGACCTCCGGCATCCGGTCACCGCGCACCGCGCATTCGAGGACGACCTCGGACACGCCGTCGGGCGGATCGAGCGCCACCACACCGCCGGGGGCGCGGTAGCGGTACGAGTAACGGTCGGGGTACAGACACAGGCCGGCGCTCGCGCCGATCTCGAGGAGCGCGATCGGGCCCGAGATGCGGCTCAGCGCCGGCAGGAGCGCGGCGCAGCGCTGCGGCTCGTTGGTCTGCAGCGAACGCTGCGCGCACTCGGCGACGACCGTGTCGGCTCGCGCGAGGACCCCGTCGCGCCAGTGCGCGGCATCCTGCGCTGCCCCATCATCGTCCGATCCCAGGCCGAGCAGACGCGTCACCGCGAACACGAGCGGCGGCTGGCGGTGACGGGCGGGGATCCGCGCGAACACGGCCTGAAGTTCCGGATCGTCCGCGACGAGACGCGCCCAGGCGGCGTAGACCTCCGAGCGTCCCGGAGCCTCCTCCCGCGCGAAGCGGTCGAAACGTTCGGCGACCGCGCGGGCTTCGGTATCCATGCGTCCATTCTCGCGGGTGCGTGATGAGGAACCCGGAACACCGACGCCCCCGTTCCGGTTGAATAGAGCGAAGAGTTTCCGCGAACGGGAGGACGCGACGTGACGTACCAGGTGAACAAGACCGACGAGCAGTGGCGACAGGAGCTCAGCCCCGAGCAGTACGCGGTGTTGCGGCAGGCGGGAACCGAGCGGGCGTGGACGGGCGAACTGCTCGACGAGAGTCGTGCCGGCTTCTACACGTGCGCGGCGTGCGGCGCCGAGCTCTTCACGAGCGGCACGAAGTTCGACTCGCACTGCGGGTGGCCGAGCTTCTACGAGTCGGTGCGCCCCGAGGCCGTCGAGCTCATCGAGGACCGCAGCCACGGGATGGTGCGCACGGAGGTGCGCTGCGCGAACTGCGGCTCGCACCTCGGGCACGTCTTCCCCGACGGCTTCGGCACGCCCACCGGCGACCGCTACTGCATGAATTCACTGTCCCTGTCGTTCACGCCCGAGTCGTGAGCGCCGACGCCTCGCACCCCGCGCTCGATGCGGTGAGGGCGCGGCGGTCGTGGTCGAAGGTGACCGACGCCGCGCCGACCCGCGCCGAGCTGCTGACGCTGGTCTCGGACGCCGGACGCGTGGCCGATCACTCGTCGCTGCGCCCGTGGCGCATCATCGAGCTGCGCGGCGATGACCGGCGCGTGCTCGGCGCCGCGATCGCCGAGGCGCAGGGCGACGACAAACCCTCGACGAAGCCGCTGCGCGCGCCGCTGCTGGTCGCGATCGTCGCGAGCTACAAACCCAGCGAGAAGGTGCCGCGCTGGGAGCAGGAGGCGGTCGCCTCGGGTGTCGCGCACACGCTCAGCCTGCTGCTCGACGAGGCCGGATGGGGCGTCATCTGGCGCACCGGCCATTACACCCGCACCGAGCCGGTCGCGCGCGCCCACGGACTCGCCGCGAACGAGGAGCTCCTCGGCTGGCTCTACGTGGGCGGAAAGCCCGAACGCGACCGCCCGTCGCGCCGCAAGGCCGTCGACGCGCCGTCGCACGTGAGCAGGATGCCGGGCATCACGGCATCCCCGGATGAATTCGCCCACTGGCGCCAGAAGCCGGCCGCGACGTCGGCCAAGAAACAGAAGAAGAAGAGCGCGAAGGGCGACAAGAAGCCGACCGACTGGGCTGCGAAGGCCGATAAGGCGGAACGCAAGGCGAAGAAGGCCGCGCGGAAGGCTTCGAAGGCCGCCGCAAAGGCTCTGAAGGCGCGGGCGAAGGCCGATGCGCAGACCGCGCAGGCGCAGGACGAGGGCTGACACCACCTCAGCGCTGACTGCGCCTCTTCCACGGCGCGGCCGCGACGACGACACCGGCACCCGCCACCAGCACCATGAGCAGTTCCGTCTGCCACCCGGGACCCGCGTCCGCAGGCCAGAACAGGTCGAGCAGGAACGCCGTCGCGAGCTGCCCCGCGACCGCGCCGAGTCCGAGCAGCAGCACGCCAGTGTGCACGACCAGCGCGGCCGACAAGAAAATGTAGGTCACCCCGATCACACCGCCGAGGTACAGCCAGACCTCGGTGGGGAGCGCGTTCGGCGGACCGACGATCGCGACGTGGACCACGGCGACCGTCACGAGGATCAGCGTCCCACCGAGAAAGTTCACGAAGGTCGCCGTCAGCGGCGTGCCCACACGCTGGCGGAGCCGCCCGTTGGTCGCCTGCTGCCAGGCGATGCCGATGCCGGCGAGGACAGGGAGGACGAGCATCCACCACGGCACGCGCTCGAGGATGCCGCCCTGCAGCGAGATCGCGACGGCGACGAGCGCGAGCGCTCCCCCGACGACGCGCGGCATGGTGACCGCGACCACGCCGGCGGGGCCGAACCCGACGCGATCGAGGAGGAGGGCGGACAAGGTCTGTCCCGCGACGACGCCGACCGTGAAGAGCGAGACCCCGATGACCGCGACGGCGAGGCCTTGGGTCGCGACGGTCAGCGCGCCGGCAGCGCCGCCCAACAGCATCCAGAACGGGATCGTGCCCGTTCGCACGCCGCGTAAGAGAGCGCGGTATCCACTCCGTCCCGAGGGCAGCAGGATCGTCAGTACGACGAGGACGACGAGGCCCGATCCGAACGAGATCGCGGCCGCGACGAAACCGTCGCCCAGGCGCAGGCCGAGCTGCCCGTTGATCCGCGCCTGCAGGGCGGTGAGGATGCCAACGAGCACTGCACCGCTGAGGGCCGCCCACGCGGGGACGGAGGCGCCACCCGCACCGCCTCCGGAACTGCCTTCCGAGCTGCCTCCTGAGGAGCGGGGCGACGCAGCAGAGGACACGAGGGTTCAGCCTACTCGGAGCCTCCTCCGCCGCGGGGTCACGCGGACAAGGTGCGCGTGGATCGCGGTGGGCAGGGTTCAGTCGTAGCCGAGGATGCAGATGGCCTCGGTGATGGGCTCCGGCTCACTCCAGGGGTTCGGCTCTTCCACGGCACCGAGAGTACGCGCGTGCCGCGGCATCCGCCCTTTCCCTCGCCGGAGAAAATTCGACGGCGCCGAGCATCCTTACGTCCGCGATCGCCCACAGTCCTGTCGAAGGCGTACGCCCATCGGAGTCATGCCGCTCGTTGTCCCCCTTTCGGCGGACGCGCAACGCATGCGCTTCTGGTTATGCTCGCCGACATGGCTGAATCATCGGGAAAGCCGCGGCATTACTGTTCGGATCAACACGGAGAAGTCCTCGGTCGGGTTCGGTTCATGCGGTCCCGTAATGGCCATCAGTTTCCAGACCGCGCCGGGCGCCTACGGGCGTCACCGACCCCGCCTTCGGTTTACGCAACGAGAGGCCCGGTCAGCTTGCTGAGTCTTGCGACGGGACCCGGCCTCTACGACGTGACCGGGACCACACGATGCGTCTCGGGAGACGTAGACCAATGGCGATAAGCAACCCCGGGGAGAAGCTTCGCTCGCCGCATGCCGCCGCGTCACAGCGACGATCACACACGAGCCGACCGAATTCGAACAGATGCGTCTGGCGGTGTTGCAAGGTGGCGAGACCCGAGAGATCCCTCAGCCTCCTGGCGGCGTTCCTTGCCATGATCACACTGACGGGTTGCACGCAGGAGGAGAAGATGACGCCTGACGAGGCACGTGCGTCGCTGATTCAGATCACTCAAGACACGGCGACACAGCTCGGCGTTTCCGGCTGGAAGCGCCGTGGTGGCGCATCCGTTGGATCGTGTCGAGACGGGGTGAATTGGGGTTACACCGAGTACGCGCCCGTGCCGGACTCGGTCCCACTCGATGACGTAAAGATCGTCGCGGACTACTGGGAGAGCCTGGGCCTCACCGTTCAGGTCAACACCGAGAAATCCCCGGTCGTGTTCGGTTCGGGTGGCCCCGTTGCCGCCATAAGCTTCGGGGCAGGACCGAACACCTACAACATCGCCGGCACATCGATATGCGTTCCCGGTGACGCGGACAAGATCATCAACGAAGAGTACGTCGACTAAGGCTCAGAGTGAGCGGAGACAACCCGACAACGCCGTGACGCGTTGGCGACACGGGCCAGCTGGATGAGCTCACGCCCGGTCCCGACGACTATCCGGGATCCCCAAATCGTGAGTACATCGAGAGAAGAGAACGTGCGCACTAACGCGGAATCCACACTCGCCCTCTTCTTCGGTGTGGTGGCGGCAGTAGCACTCACGGGCTGCGCATCACAGGGAGAGCAGATGACACCCGATGAAGCGCGTGACGCGCTCGTACGGATCACCGAAGACACCGCCGCGCTCCTTGGAAACGACGGGTGGAAATCGTCGAGCGAGCCGTCTGTCGGCCCGTGTGAATCTGACGAGGTGGATTGGAGCTATCGACAGAGCTCTCCGATACCCGATGCCGACCATCTCACCAACGCGCAGACGGTTGCCGAGTACTGGGAAGGACTCGGCATGACGGTACGCATCGACCAGACTCCAGACCCAGTCGTATACGCCACCGGCGGCGACCTGCACGGCATCAGCTTCTCCACCGGACCAGGGACCTACCAGATCGCGGGCACGTCACTCTGCGTCCCGGGCGACCTTAGCCAGATCATCGGCGAGGAGTACGTCGACTAGGATACATGCGCGGATCGTGCGCCACCCCATGTATGAGCGGTCTCTCCTCAGTCCTCAACGTGGACGGCCTCGCGGCGGCGAGTCGCGATTCCTGGTCTCGTGACGGACGATCGGCCTCCGCTCGCCGCGGTGGCGATCGGTGATCTGGATGCTGCCGATAACGTCACCTGGGCGGTGCCTGGCATGGGCTCTTCAAGCGCTGAACTGCCGAGATGGGCACGGTCCTCGAATTACCTCCAACAAGCACAAGAGAATGCCGATCCGACCCGTGAGCATGCGGTCGTGGCATGGGTCGGGTACAAGGCTCCTGCGGTCGGTAGCCCGGAGGTCTTCGCAAACGACCTCGCGCGAGCGGGCGGCGAGAGTCTTGCGTCTGCGCTCCGCCGAGTCGACGCGGCTCGCCCTGACGCTCAGGTAAATGGGGTCGGATACTCCTATGGGACGCCGACCTTCGCCTTCGCGCTCACCCAGCCGGATACCCACGTTGACACCTGGACGAGTCTCGGATCGGCTGG
>NZ_CBDRLZ010000010.1:0-85636 GCF_965345155.1 Microbacterium sp. bgisy203 | reverse complement strand
GACTCGAACGCGGCCTCGACGATGCGCCGGCGCACCTCGAGCGGATCATCAAGGGCGCGAAGCTCATCGAGGTCGAGCCCGGCCGCCTCCAACGGTGCGCGCTCACCCCGCAAGTACGCGGTCGACAGAGTCGCAGCGCTGCCGGCTGGGCCGGCTACGCGTGCGGCCGAGCGCTGCGCGCCGCCGCTAGAACGGCCGCCACCGGAGCTCCCGGATCCTCCAGCGCGACCCGATCGGCCACCACCCGACGGGCCGGACCACAACCGCAACGCCCCGCCCACACGCTTCGGATCCAGGCGCCCGTCGATCGTCGGGCCGCCAGCTGCGGGAGCCGATGGCGCGGATGCGCTGTCAAGCCAGTCGCTCAGCGCATCCCTCAGTCCGGCAGCCGCTGCACCGCCGCCTCCCTTGTACACACCACTAGTTCCCATCAGGACGCCACCACCGGCCCGAGCAGCGATGTCAGCGCCTTCGAGGTGTCGGTATCGTCGGCACCCACCACGCGCCACCCCTCAAGGACATCGACGTACTGAGCTTCGATGGAACGGAACAGCATCACCGTCGAGGCATTCACATCGGTCGCGCGCAGCCGAGCCAGGGCGACGAGCGCCTCCTGCTGTACCGCCGGATGCAGTCGCGCCAGTGTGATGATCGCGTTCACCGCCGCGAACTGCACGCCCGGCTCGTCCTGGAGGCGTCGGCCGAGATGATCGAGCAGCACCGACACATCTCCCAGAGGCAAGGCCTGTAGCTCGTCCTGAGATACCGCCTCACGTTCGATCTGCGACCTTGACGCCAATGCCGCAGCGATATCCCGCAACTGTTCCGGAAGCCCCTCGTCGACGAGCAGCCGACCATGGAACGCCGCCGCAAGCGTCAAGTACCCGCCAGCCGCAGCCGCGTCGAGGGCAGGCGGAAGCTTGGCCCACCGGATCATGGTTGCCGAGAACGACTCTTCGTCGACACCTTCCCCATCATCTGCGTCCCCGCGATCGGCGGCGGCGCCGGACTCTGCGACCTCGGACAAACGCTCCAGCCGGGGACGCAGCACCCCCGCGCTCAGCCAACCGAGCAGAGTGTCGAAGTCGGTCGGCAACGTGCGCTCCAGCACCATGAGTTTCGCGACCGCATCCGGCGACAATGCAATCCCTCGCCGATCCGCGATCGACTGCCGGACGTTCAAGTCATTCATGAACCGCTTGATTCGACGCGGGTTCGCCTGCAACTTCTCATACAGAATCGGGGTCAACCTCGCCGCGCTCTGCATCGCAGACCGCAACGAACCATCCGCCGGCAGCTCCAGGTCATCGAGGCTCCCGGCAGCGACGCGCAGCTCACCACACGCCCGCACCAGCTCTGCGAACGCATCATCACTGCCGCACTCCTGCTTCGCCAGAAGTAGGAACAAGTATGCCCGCGTGTCGAACGCGCTCAATGCCGGAACTGGCACCGTCGTCTGCACGATCTTGTGGAGATACAAGCTCGCAACACTCTCTCGCCCGTCCCCGACAAGCGGTGTTCCAAGATGCATCCGAATCGTCTCCGCGACCCGCGCCTCATCCGCAGCCACGACGAAGCACATCCCCGGGACCGACAGGAACAAGCGGATCGTCTCGAGAGTCTCGACCACAGTCGGCGGTAGACATCGATCGAGGTCGTCGACCAACACGACGACTCGCGACACATGCGCCAACGCCGGGTCGGCCAGCAGCTTCTGGAACTCCTCCTTGAAAGACGCCATGCCCTTGGGCGAATCGAGTGACTCAGGGTCGTCGCTGACCAAGTCGAAGACGTCGTCCAACGACGGAAGCTGCAAGGTCAAAGCCGTTCGGGCCGCCGTCTTCACAGCCTTGGACCAGTTGACACGCTTCACCAGCGCCTTCAGTGCAGTCAGACCCGCCGATCCCACAGGGTCGGACGCGTCAAACTCAGCACTCAACGCACCGAGGATCTCGGCTATCAAACTCTCTTTGGCGCCCACTGCCGGGTCGTACTGCCAAGGGTTCGACCGAACCACGACAACCACTTGACCATCCACGTTCTCCGTGGCGATCCGATTTTCAATCAGATGCAGCACCGTCGTCTTGCCGCTACCCCAAGCGCCCTCAAGACCGAGAGCAACTGGATCCAGCTCACCGTCGAATAGCGCATCGACCACGGTGTCCGCGATCGCATCGAACGACAGCAAGTCTGTCGCCGATGGCTCATCCGACCACAACCGAAAATCTGACCCCACAACAACCCCCAGTGCTTCGCAACTCAACCCAGGCCAGCGTTCCGACCCTACGGACTGGAACCGACTCCCTCCCCAGAACCACACGCCTCAGCCACAAGCGCGTGTCCACGGCACTTGGCAGAGATGCCAAGTGCCTGCCAACTACCCGTGGAATATGTCATTTCGGCGTGGAACCTACAACTGTAGGAACCGCTCAGAGATGTCTCCCGGAGCCGCAGCAAACCGCCTGAGTAGATCCGAAGATGTCCACGATGGTGGGCCCGATTCCTCAGTCGACTTGTCCACGACGACCTGTTCAGCGAGGAGGTGCGACCGACTTCGCCGTTGCAAAATCACGCAACCGCGAGTCAACCTTCATCTGACGGCTGCGTTGCGACCGCGACTTCGTCATCGATCCAGTACCGTAGCCACGCCTCAGGGACGACAAACGCTTCCGATCCTTCGGCCGCCTGCTCGACGAGCTCGACCTGCGCCGACACATTTATCGGCGTGGGGCCATCCACGCTGAAGGTTTCAGCATCTTCGCCCTCGCTCTGGAGCGAGGCAACCCGGTGAAGCGTCCGGCGACCGGACTTGACCAGGAGCAACCTATCGCCGACAGAGATTGATCGTGCGCTCATCTCGATGCCCACGCGCCCAGTCCAGACCTTGACGACCGAGCCGATCTTCATTTCACGCTCCACCGCGACGCGCGCAAGTAGCTCGCGGTCGACATGTCGGACCACGGCTCGGAGATAGGCCGCGACAATGCTCACGTAGGCCTCGAGCAGATCGGGGTTCACGATCGCATCTTCTGCATACGAATGGGCGAGCTCGTTGCGGCGCTGGACTAGGTCCTCGAGGAAGGACTCATAAGTTGCGAATCCCGCCTTGTTCAATGCGTCGGCTGCTTCATGCGCATCCGGCTCCCGATCCATCCGCATCGAGAGTCGAGCGAGAAGGTCGTTCGAATATGGGTAGCGATAGTTCGCGGTCGCATATGTGAAGACGCCCGGAACTAGGTTCGGAGGCTCGTCATCACGTGCGGCAAGTGCCGCGATTGCGATTAGCTCATCCACGGCGACCCTCGTTCGCACGCGGTCGCCGTTCCGAAGGCATTCCAGTATCAGCCGACGGTGCTCCACGCGCACGGTCTCGGGCAGGTCGCCGGAAGTTGCATAGATTTCGTTCAGGCACTCGGCTACAGCGATTAGCAGCTGATCCATGGTCTGCTCGATCAGTCCGTAGCAACCGACGACCACGCTCGCGTACGTCATGCGGCGCGCGCGCCGGTCAAACTCGGTCAGCGCCCTGACATCGGAGCTAAATCGATCCTGCAAGGCCCGGTCCAAGACTGCGTGGAGCTCCAGCTCGGATCGTAGCCTCAGAATGTCGATATCGAGTGACTCGGAGATGGCGTCCATTAGTGTTCGGCGACGATTGAGTCGAGAAGCTGCTCGATCAGCTCGTCGCGCATCGCGAGGTCCTTTGGGTCTGTGCGGCGACCATCGAACGCGGCGGCGTTCTCGTCATATAAGCGCTCTAGTCCTGCCAACACCTCATGGCGCTGCTCCTTCAAGACCGGCCCGTGCTCGAGGTGCTTGCTAAACGCCGCCATGACTGAGTCGTACGCGAGCAGGGTCGGCCGCGGAACCCACGAGCGCTGTCCGTTGCGCTCGCGCCGAATGTAGAACGCCCGTTCGCCGAGGACCTCTTCGGCGAGATCAGAGGTGGCGGTGAAGATCGCGCCGATCTGCTCAACCAGATCAATCGAATACTCTCGGTTCCCGCGCGTCCAGTACTCGTCGAGAAAAGGACGAAGGCGCCGTGGCGCAGCTTCGGCACCGCGCTGTCGATGAGCGAAGAAGCGCAACACCATCTCAACGTCTTCCATCTGACGGAAGCGTTCGTCCTGTAGCACTTCTTCGGCGAAGTGTCCGTTTTCCACCTCATCATCGTCCGGGACTGGAATCCGCCAAGCGCGGCAAAAGCTCGGAGTGCGCGCAAGCCGGGGGAGAACTATATTCAGCGGACCTTTACTGAGTGCGTTCCGCGACTCCTGGGGCGTCAACGGCTCACCCCCACTGTTGATCCGCTCGAACACCAGCTCCTTGAGGCGATCGGCTTGAGATTCATTCTGGGCCGTCTCATACAGCAGAACGATGCTCGACAAGTAGCGACGATCGATCCCCTGACGCAACTGAAGGGGAAGCGTTTCGTACGTTCTGCCCTCAAGGACCTGCCAGTACTCGAGGTCTGTAAGGACGAGTTCGTTGTTGTAGAAGGCGGAGAGGGCTGTCAGTCGCTGAAGCCCGTCCATGACCTGATACTTCGAGTACTCGTACTCGTAAAGGAAAATCGGCGGGACCGGCACGTTCATGATGAACGACTCGACCAGACGCGACTGCTTCCCTGGAGACCAACGACTGCGGCGCTGAAAATCGGGCTGGAGTTGCCACCGCCCTGAGCGGAGAACGGCCGGTAGCTCCGCCAACTGGGTGCGAGCTTGATCGGTGACGATCCGGATCTCACCGCTCGCATAGCGCGCAGCGATATCCGCGTCAGACATCTCCGAGTCACTGATTGGCTCGGCGGACGCGAGACTGATCTGCTCGCCGGGCAGCAGACTAGCTGACACTATGGGGCCTCGTCCTTCACAATCGGCAGGTCTTCGTCGGACGGTCTCACCGATGGTTCCGGTCCCGCCCAGTTCGAGCCAAGCGTAGTCTGGCGGAGTTGATGACGCGGCTCTGACTTGGCCGTGCCTATGCTCGTTCGCTGAATCGCTCGGGACTGAGCACCCGAGCAGCGAATAGGCCTCGAACAAGGTCATCGCCCGAGGGTGCTGACCACCTAAGAACCCGTTGCTTGGCCGGCGCTAACCTGCCCGGCGAGTCGGGCGCTCTCTGGTGTGTAGTTCGCGTACCCGGTCGCGAGGTCGCGGACCCGCTGCTGCGCCTCCTGCCCCAATAGAGATAGAAGCAAGTCTTCCGGTCCCTCGATATGACTTGCACCAAGCCGAAAGAAGTCGTGATCGACCAAGAAGGCGAACCCGCAATCGAATGTGAGATAGCGATTGCTGACCTTGGTATCCCGCTTTGGCGCCTGGACGAGGCAATAGTTGACGTTGATTGGTTGGTCTCGGCTCGCCAACGACTTCGCCAATGCCGCCTCGATGTTGGCGCGAGCTACTTCTTTGGTCAGCAGCGCGCCGTCCTTTCGTCGATCGGTCGGATAATCACCGACCAGGATGATCGTGGCATTTGCCGGCAGCGTGACCGACAGTTCTCCAACCAACCATTCGACATGGTCGCTGGGTTGCTCAACCCACTCGGCACCTATTTTCGCTCTACGAGGCGTTGCCGTCCCAAGCATGTGGTCGAAGAGATGGGGATCGAAGACAGTCACAGACCGTGACCGCGCTGCGAGTGGGTGGAGGATGAAATCCGCGATCGCTTGGCGAGGGGTGCCCGGCGCAAAGTGAGCGCGCTCCGCCTCGATTACTGACGGTGCTCGGTCAATGCTGTCGGCGATCGCGATATCGACGCCCCCACCGGACCGGAACCCGGTGACGTCATCAACGCCGCACTCGCCCGCAGCCTCGCGGCCGACCACGACAAGGCGAACGTCGCCATACGCACCAGTGCCCTGTGTCCATTGGTTCAGCAACTCTCGAACGGTTGGGCCGTCAGGCTGTTCAAATCTATTCAGGTCGTTGAGCGCATAGAGGAGCTTTCGCCACAAAGTCTTCGAAAGGTCACCGAGGCCCTTGATTGCCTCGAACAGCTCCGCGCTATCGGCCTCTGCGACATGCAAGACCCCACAACGCTCCAAGGTCCTGATGACCTCGCGATGCACGATTCGATCTCTATCGGTCGGGTAGTCCCGGAGAGCATCAGGATCGACGGCTACTGGGAAAAGTGCCTGCGGAGAGGTACTCACTCGGTGATCCCTAGGATGTCTGCGAGACCATCGTCGAAGAATCCCGTAGGCCAAGGATCGAGCAATTCGCCACGATCTCCGAGTCGCAGGCGGCGAACTGTTGCACCGGCTTCATCCACGTTGTCCACGTACAGGACTGCAACTTCATCAGGACGCAACTTCCCGTTGCGAATCAGCCTTCGAACACGGAGAAGGATGTTCTCCGAGTGGGTCTCTACAATCACCTGGTTGCGCCCGCGAAGTACAGCTGTGGCGAACAAGTTTCCGAGCCGCGCTTGGAGGCGAGGGTGGAGGTGCAGTTCGGGCTCCTCGACACAAATGACCTGCCTTTCGGCATGAACGGCGACGTCAACGACTGGGAGCAACTGGCTTACGCCATAGCCGACCTGGTCCAGTGCCACTGGGGCGCCGGAGCGGACATCCTTCATGATCCACGTCTGCTGGATCGGGCTCCGAAGTCGCGCGAGTGCGTCCTGTTCGAACACATACGGCACCTCGAGCTGGGCGAGCATCTGGTTCAAGAGGTCGAACTCGCTGAATCCGGCGCGCCGAGGCTTGCCGAAGAACTCAAACCAGTCCGAGTTGTAGACACCTCGCTCCGGGTCGTAGCTCTTGCCTGGCTCGCCACGGTGAGGCCCGAAGTAACGAAGCAGGAACGCCATCTCGAACAGATCAGACTGCAGCTTCCGATCCTCATGTGCGAACAGCTCGGCGTCCACAAGTCGTGACTCTTCTACCCAGTCGGACCCTCCGTGGCTCTCGCCGACCCGATAGCGCGTGAGAAGACCGTTGCCGAAGTCGGACGGGTGGAAGGGGTCGCGGTCATCCGTGAAGTCCTCCGGGATGAATCGCTTGCGTGAAGCCTCCTCCTCCCCGACTACTGCCAGGGCGGTGGAATGCAAGTCAATCGATCCCACGGGGTTGAGGTCGTAGCTCAATTCCGCTGTGGCGAGACGCCCGTCCCGGGTTCGGAAGTCGACACCGAGGACAAGCGGCGACTGCCACTGAAACCCACTCGGATCCTCGGGATCGGGCTCGGTGTAGGTAATCAGGTTGCGCGCGCTTGCTTCTTCGAAGGCCTTGTCCCACGCTCGAAGAGCATCGGTCCGTCCTGCGTCGACTGTCTGCATCAGAAGCCTGAGAGCCTTGAGGACGGTCGATTTCCCGGCGGAGTTGGGCCCGTAGACCAGAGTGAGCGGCGCCAACTCCACGTCGTGAGCCCCTGAGAAGGACCGGAGGTTCTCGATGTGGAGTCGCTCGATCAGCGCCGTCGGGCGCGCGCGCTGCTGCGGAGCACGCGGAGCCGGTGCGGAATCGTGTGGGGCCGTTGCGGAATCGTGCGGAGCCGAATTGACGGAGCCCAGGACACCGTCGTCAGACATCGCGAGGATCTCGGCCTCTGCCTTCTCGCGGCGCTCTCGTTCTTGCACAACGGCTTCCTTCGCGCGCTGACGCTGAGCGTCCCGACGAGCACGCATGGCTCGTCCGTCAATTCCTACCCAGTCCGATCCGTAGGGCTTGCGCGCCACGGCCCCTGGGTCGCCAGCCGAGTCCCGTTCGACGACTTCATCTTGGTTCTCCACCGTGCGCCCTTTCGTTGCCGCGGTCTGATGCTATTGAGTCGGTTGCTTCTTACGAAGCAGCGCGTAATCGTGTCCCGCTCGCTGACGTCCAGGCGTGCAGCGAGCGGGACACGCGGGGCCACTAGTGCGTCTCGCGCATCCAGTACGAGCCGTCCCCGTTGCTGACCTTCTCCCAGCCGCCGAAAGCGTGCTGGGGTCCGGAGTGCTGGTGCAGACGGGCGTCGCTCACCTCCCCACGAGACCAGCAGTTCTGGTCGCGGTTGTACTTCCCCATGAGTTCACCTCCTTTCGAATCGAGTAGTCGCCCGCTGAATCATTGGGTCACGCCATCCGTCTCGAAGGTCGGCTCAGCGCGAAGCAAAGTTGATCAGAATATGGGCAACGCTGACTCGCCGTCAACACCGAATTCCCGACGCCGCTGTCGCACCGCTTCTTGACCCGCTCCGCCGACGGGCATATCCTGATCGACTTTGCGTTCTCGGTCGCGCGCGGGACGATTCGAGCTCGAAGTCACGCGATCGACCACCGATCCAGCGTGGTCCTAGTCGGCACCCACGAGTTCGGGAGGAGGTGACCCCATGGCCCTCATCGACGCAACCCCGCGAAGCGCCTTCGCGACCGCTTTCGCCAGCGCCGCCCAGCATGCCCTCGACGTGTGGCGCGAACCAGGCTTCCAAGCCGCACTTCGGCGCGACGCAAAGCGATTCTTCAAGAGCATCGCCTCAGAGGCCGGTGCCGCATCGCAGCGCATCCGCAGCTAGCGACTGTGGGGCCTGAGCGCACGGCCAACGTCGGGCCCCACATCTCGTATGCGCAAACCGCGCAGGAAAGCCATACCGATTAGGCCATACCGACCTCCCGTCGCGGGAACGCTGGATCGGTGGCGAAGCGGACCCGACCCGAGGATGCAGCCTGGAGCGACTACGCCGGCCAACTCGCCACGAACCTTCAACGACTCCGCCACGAGCGCGGACTCAGCCAGGAGGACGTCGCCTACCGGTCGGGGCTGACGCGCTACACGTACCAGAAGTACGAGAAGGGCGAGTCAAAGCCGGGCACGCCGGCGAACCCGACGATCCGCACTCTGCTCGCGATGTCGCAGGCGCTCGGCGTCGAGCTCACTGAGATCCTTCCGCCGGACGCGCCGGATCTTCGGCTTCGCTGAGGCCGAAGGCGCGCGACAACTCGTTGTGTACCTCGACGCCGAGCTCGGTGAGGGTGAGGGGCTGACCTCGAAGCGCACGCTGGATGAGCGGGCCGCCGGCATCGACCCCTATCCGTCTCATCTGGTTCGCGAGGATGCTGAGCGTCACTCCAAGCTCGGCCGCGGCGGCCGTCATGGTGTCGTGACGGGCGACGATGAGAAATCGTTCGGCGCGCTGCGTGGCGTCCTGTCCGACGAGGATCCGGCGCAGCAGCGGTGAGTCGCCAGCGCGCGGGTCAACCCGTATCGCGGTCGCTCTGCTCGCGCTTCCGCGGGCTCGACGCGGGATCCCGGCGGCCTCGAGGTGGCGGTTGATCGTGGTCATCGTCACGCCGACTTCGGCGGCGATCTCGGGGATGGTGTGGCGCTCGTCGATGTACCGCTGCCGCAGCCAATCCACATCGATGTCAGCCCTCCGTCGACCGATGCGGGGCTCGACGCCAGCCTCATCGAGCACGCGGCTAACGGTTTGACGGGCGACACCGTGCTCGAAGGCGATCTCTCGCACAGACCGTCCCGCGGAGTATGCCGCGACCGCGTGGTTCGGCCTAACCACGCCCCGCGCGGGGCGAGCCTGCGGCCATTCGCTTCGACCCGACGCGGAGACATCAACAGCGAGACCGGCGAACTCGAGGTCCGGCATCCATTCCACTGGCTCGTCGACGTGCCGTGCCTTCAGGAATGCGGTCGCCCAATCATTGAGCACACTGGACACGACCTCCGGCAGTCCGTCACGGAACGAACGAATCTCGGCGAACGAGGGGTAGCTCGCCTCGTGAGCGAAGGGCGCCCGCGCCACGCGATTGCCGCTGAGTAGGGCATAAAGGTGCGCGCGAGCGGTCTGCCATCGCCGATCCCCACCGGGCAGCACGTTCGCGGTCCGGCAGATCTCGTGCCACGCGTCGCGGGGCAGGAGGCCGGAGTAGTCGATGACCCGCCGGCGTGAGAAGTCGATCGGGGTCGCGGTCTCATCGAGGAGCGCAGCCAGGCGAGCGATCGCGCGGATGGTGTCAGCCTCCGGTGCGTTGCGTCCGAGCGAGCGCATGACGTGGCTGACCTGGCGTCCCTGAGCTGCGGGATCGAGGAGCTTGATGGCCGAGCCGTGAGTGAGGCGGGTGCCCACGAAGACCACGGCCGCCGCCAGCGCACCGCCGGCGATCTCCGCATCCAGACGCCGCGGTGCGAGGCGTGAGGTCCATTCGGGCCACAGGACGGCGGGAAGCTTTGCGGCTCTCGCGGCCGGATCCACCACCGACATCGTCACCGCCTGAAGGGTCGCAGTAGGACGCCTCATTCGACCGAGCGCACGGCTCACGTGATCGCGCAGTGGCGGGGAGTAGTGATCGAGCGCGGTGTGGACGCTGACGCGTCCGCGCAGCAGGTCAGTGACCCGGTCGCCCGACTGCAGCGCAACGAAGGCGATCGTGTTGCCGAGAGCAACTTCTCGGGCAGTGCTTGGCCGCAGATCCACCTTGCCGGTGCGCTTGTGAGACGCGATCGGTCTCACGTCAACCTGACCCGCAGGCATCCACTCGAATTGCTCTCCGTCGACGAGCGCTTGTCGTGCCGCGCGTGACAGCAGCAGCATGTCGGACAGCACCTGGACGGTGCTCGGTCGACCGCCGGCGTAGATGCCGAACTCGCCGACGCCGGTAGCGATGACCCTCAAGATCGCACGTTGCGCTTCGCGAGTCTCGGAGTCCGCCGCCACGAACTCCTCGCTCGAGGTGAGATCGACTCCGCAACGCGCGCCGAACGTCGGCGGGTCGGTCCGCGGTCTGTTGTGACAGTGCCCGGGTTCCGGAACGAGCGTGAGGTGATGCGCGAGGAGCCGGGGAGGCTGGGTGCATCCCGGGCACCTGTCGACGAGGAGGCGCTTGTGGCGTGGGCAGGCGAACCCGAACGGGAATTGCCAGGACAGGCGCCAGCGGCCCCCCGAGTCGGCGAGGCACTCGGGGCAGTAGCGGGCGGCTACTCCCGTGGCCGGGCAGGACGCGCTGATGCGTCCCTGAGGTGTGAGGCGGATGGCGTTCGCGGCGAACGTGGTGCGGGTCATGGCACGGAACTCGTCGCCCGATCGGCCGGTCGTCAGCTCGAGGTTGCGGAGTTGCTGGGGTTCGAGCGCGGTGGACCACGCCCGTGAGGATTGGGATCCAGCGGCGGGCAACCCGTCGCTCCCGATCAGTCCGAGCGCTCGAGCCATCTCGCCGACGGTGGCCCCATAGCTGTGGGCCATGAACTCGACCCAGGAGTCGAAAGGTTCATCCGGGAGCGGCATAGCCACGTGCAGCAAGCGCCGGAGGCTCATGCGACGGGCCGAGGCTTGCTCCGTTTGGCGGCGGCGAGCTTCTTCTCCTCGAGCTCCATCGCAACGACCTCCCGCGCATCTTCCGCCGCCACGTCGATGTCGACCTCGTCCAACACCGCACGGGTCAGTTCCTCGGTGCCGTCACGCATGGCGTGCACGGCACCGAGGGTGATCAGCTTGAAGAGCGAGCCGATCATTCCGGTTGAGCGTTCGTAGAGGTAGTCCGCTTGCTCACGGAGCATGTGCGGTCGCGCGTTGGCCAGCACGAGGCGCGCATCGATCGCGCCGAGCAAGGTCATCCAGGTCTTGCGGTGCTCACCGACCGGGTGCGCGAATGGCGGGAGGGTCAGGCGTGTCCAACGCCGCGCAATCTGCGACATCGCGAGCTTCTTGTCGGTCTTGCTTTCACTGAGCAGCCCTGTGCTGCTCATGTTGACGCCCGTGAATAGGAAGGTCGCCGGGTACTCGTTGGCGAGCCACTTCAGCTCGTTGGCCAGCGCGACTCCCTCGTCGGTGTGGATCTTCAGGAAGTGCACGTCATCGACGATGATCAACCGCGTGCCGTGACGGCGGACCGACTCGGCTGCCAAAGCAGCCAGGTTTCGGTTGCGCAGGTATCGGCTCCTCGAGGCGTCGGCGGAAGGATGGTTGTAGAAGTTCAGGATGGACTCGTTCAACGCACGCGTCGTCGTGTTCCCGGAAAACGCCACTCTGCAGACGGGGATGTGGAGCGTTTGCCCGTCGTCGAAGTCACGCCCGTGCCGCAGGATCTGCCGTTGGTGGAACGCCCGCCCGAACGCGTCGACTGCGGTGGTCTTGCCCAGTCCGGGTGGCGAGTCGATGACCGCGGCGCCCTTCACCCGAGACGGGCCCTGTTGGTTCGCATTGAGCAGGTCCCAGAGGCGTCCGTTCAGCCTCACGACCTGCGGAGTCTTCACCAGGAAGTTCGCGTGGTATCGCTCGCGGTGGTAGTCGTAGGCGACACGCGCGTCCTCGCTGAGCTCCTCGATCTGTTTCGCCGACAGCCGCTCGGGCTGCTCAAGGGCTGGCGCTTCGGCGAAGTCCCGCCACCCCTCCCAGCGAGAGAGGAGTTCGTCGCGCTCGAGGGGAAGGATCACAGGTCCTCCAGGAGGTCGATGTCGTCGAGGTCCTCGTCGATGAGCTCGTCAGCGGTGGGGGCGAGAGGATCGTCGTTTTGGCTCGCGAGTGCTGGTGAGAGCGAGACCAGCCCCAGTTCCTCACCCAGGTCCGGTTCGGCCATCTGCGCGGCGATCTGCTTTGCAATGTGGGGGAAGAACGGGCTGTCCGGACCATCCGCGGTCTCAGCGAGCTGGGCGGCAAGTCGCGCGCTGATGCGCTTCTCGGCGGGCGTGCTCGCACGGCCGGCACCCCACCGTTCGAGGAGTTCACCGAGCACTTCGGACACATTCACACCGTTGCGACGGTCGAGAGCGATGCCCTTGGCGTACTCGAGGGCGTCGAAGCTGAACGGCACCGGGACCTTCGGCGCGTGCTCCCAACGCAGCACGTGCCAGGAGTTGTCGTCGGGGTCGTTGAAGTAGATCTGCGAGAAGTCGTCGGGGTTCACCGAGAACTGCCACTTCCGCTTGCTCTTCGCCATCGCCCGCGATCGGTCGTAGTACTTCCCGACGATGTCGCCGTTGTAGCGAAGCGTGCCTACCTCGACGCCGTAGTGGTTGAACTTGCGCTTCACGACGGGGAGCATCTCGAGCAGCAGATTCGGGTTCGACGGCACGCGGATCCGGCCGGCCACCGCGATGCCCTGCTCGAACTTCTGCGCCGGGCTCATCTTGGCCGCGGGCAGCTGCGAGTCGACAAGTCCGTCGTGAGGGCGCACGTGGTAGATCGTCGCGATCCACTCCCGGAGAATCTGCTCCAGTTGCGGGATCGTGTAGACGGCTTCAACCTCGGGCGCCTCCCCCCGCGACGCGATGTCTGAGCCCTTGTAGCCGGGTAGCTCCTGCAGCACCTCGTTGATGGTGCGGAACCACCGTTCCACCCACGCCTTGTCGGTGCCGGTATAGACGTGCGCCGGCTGGATGGAGATCCCGAGTCGCTGACACACGCTCGCCACGTGGATCGACATGAACGGCTTACCGTGATCGATGGTGATCGTGTCGGGAAGGATGCCTGGACGCCGGAACCGCAGCGCCTTGAGGTTCTCGACATCGATGACGATGTTCTCGGGTATGCCGTGGAACGGCCAGGTCGCTCGGTCTCCCCACTCCGCCGGCATCTCGCGGGGCATGAGCGCCTCCATCAGCACTCCCGCGACATCCACCGCCTTGGTCGAGACAGGCGCAAGGCGAAGCCCGAGGATCGACCTGTCGTAGAGGTCGAGGGCAACGGTCAGCTCGGCGCGCATCCACTTGCCAGTGACCGGGGCGACGCCGAAGACGTTGAGGGGTGTTGTGTCGAGGACGACATACTCACCGGGTCTTGTCGCGACCAAGCGTCCGTATGGCACGGGCGGCCGCGTGTTGATGGATCGTTGTGCCCGCATGCTCGCACCGAACGTTCCCTTGCCGCGGGTGAGCTCGGCGACCGCGTCGCGAGCGGTGGATTCGGAGGGGATCCGCACATCGGCATCCGGGTACTCCCGGTTGACCCTCGCCAACACGATCGCGAGCGTGGTCGTGACGCTGCGCTTCGCGCCGCGCACGTTCTCCTCGACCACTCGTCGGCACATGTCGACCCAGCGAGGATCGAGACCGGAGAGCGCCGGCGTCCACGATGTCTTCCGAAAGTCGAGCAGCGCGAGATCTTCACCCTCGTCGAACCGATCATCCCAGCGCTTCAACGTCTTCGGACTGACACCGAGCTCAACAGCCTTCGTGCGGCGACGCTCGTGGATGGTTGTGAGCTTCGGGTTGTACTCCGGTCGCGGCTCGTGCGGCTGAGCGAGTGTCGGCAGCCCCGACGCGAAGCCCGTGCGCATCTCGCGGATGTGCGCGGCCTTTGTTCGCGCCTCATCGCGCTGCGCTTCCGTCGCGTCCGCCCAGATCAGCGCGAGCGGTGTGAGTGCGGCCTCCTCCGACGGCAGTCCGAATGCGTCCATCACGTCGCGAAGGAGCTCGACGAGTCGAACCCGTCGGGTTCTCTTGGCGCCGTCGACGAGGACGACGGCATCGCCGGCGATCTCGATGACGGTGCAGAGGCAACCGTCGTACGAGACGGTGCTGCCGACTCGGATATCAAAGCTATGGCTCATGGCATCTCTAATTGGGTGTGGTTGGCAAGGGCGGAGGTGAGGTCGCAGAGAATCGAGCGGCGCCAGAGCAGATGCAGCACGACCGCTCGCGCATAGGGAGCGTCACCCAAGGCGACGCCAGCACTCCGCAGACCCGCGCCGAGTGTGGGTGCCTCGCGAGTGGCTTCCTCGACCAGGTCGACGTCTCGCTGAGGGAACTGCCAGGGACGCCTGTAGCCCGCTAGGAACCGGATGTTGGAGAGCAGTGCGGGGGCGGGTTCTGTGACGATCCGGTATGCCCACCCGCGCGACTGGATGATGTCGCCCGCCCACCGGAGAGCACCCGCGATCTCAGGGTCCTCGAGCCGGCGCTTTGGCTTGACTTCGATGACCGTGAATCGGTGGTCGTCGTGCTCGATCAGATAGTCGGGCACGTAGCTTCGATCGACACCGTCCCGGTCGGCGATCAGCTCGAACGGCTGCGAGGCGATGCGAACGGCTCGGTGGTCAAAGTCCTCGAGGAGCAGCGCCGCGAGTTCGAGGCGGCTTTCGTATCCGACAAAGCCCTCGGTTGTCGCGGACCAGTAGCGCCCTGGGTAGTGGCGCTGTCCGCGATGCCAGCGGAACGTCCGCCGAGGCTCGGCCTCGAAGACGTGGCGAGCGTCTAGGTCCGAGAGGTCGCCCCGTTCGAGGTCATCCCGATCAAATCTCAGCGTGTAACGCGGCGAGGACGCTGACATGTCGATCTCCTAAAAATCACGAACATAGAGTCATAACTCTTGAGTCGTTAACGTACGGACATCATCAAAGATCCGGAGCTTCGACACGCGGGCCGAGGTACTCGTGTTGGGGCTTCTCGCACGGCGGAGGAGGCGAGTAGTGAATGTGACATTTACGCTTGGGGGCGTCAGATACACAACATGCGCCACGCCGTTGGATGACGTCCCGCGATGCTCCTGCTGCGTTGAGCGCCCCATGCGAAAATGAGGCGGTGGAGACCGTGCCGAGCGAACAGAGCGAGGAGCTCTCGAAGCTTGCCTTTGGCAGCAACCACATGCTCGCGCTGATGGCCGAGATCGCGCGTTCCTCGGACGGAAAGTTCTCTACTCCGTCCGTAGCGAATGCCACTGGACTGTCGACCAGCACGATCCACGCCTTGCTCAAACGCCTAAAGCAGCTGGGACTTGTCCGGCGCACCGACGAGGTCACACCTGAGCGGATCAGGATCTACCAGCGTGCAGTGCATCCAACGTGGGACTACGCACTGCGACTCGAGGCCGAGGCTGACGCGCGAGCAGCCGGAACCTTCACGATCCAATGGGAGCCAACGCCCGCGGGACGGTAGCTCCCACTTCAACCGAGCACCTGGATGCCTAATCGGTATGGCATTCTTCCTCTATGAGCGTCGGTGAAGATCGCTACGAGTCGTTCGCGACCGCAGTGGAGGACCCGTACTTCGGCGCGCTCCTGGGAACGATCGACGAGCCGGGCGGCGCCTTTACCGCGAATCGCGCTGGGCTGGCGACTATCGAGTGGTGGGACGCGCACGGAACGGGACCAACCTGCGCCGAGCTCATCGACGCTGTCTTCGAGATCGACGATTGGGACGCCACGATCGTGGATCCGGGACGGACGGCCTTCGAGCGTCGAGAACAGCTCGAGCTCCTGCACCGCTGGCTCATCAGCTACTGGACGAGGGTGGGCACGATCTCATTCATCCCCGGACACGACGACATCGTCAGGCCCGGCCGTATCGAGATCACGACCGACGCGGGTCGCGCTGAAGCCGAGTAGGCCGGCTCATTTCGGATGAAGGAGGGCGCGTGCGAAAGATCGTCATCGGTGACCGCTCTGTCGTCGTCACCCATGCCGGAACAGAGGAAACCGAGTTCGGCGACATCCAGCGATTTCGCATCGAGATGTCCGGGTCGCACGCCGTCACCCACCTGTCGATCCTGCGATCATCCGCCGAAGTCGATGCCCGTGTGATGGCGTCGGTGATCGACGCGGAGCTACTCCTCGAACACGAGGGAAGCGCCGAATCTGGCCTCCTCCGCGACCCCGGCGTCCGCGCCTGGCGCGATGAGAACCGGCCTGCGATCGACGCTGCGCTCGGCCAGCTGCGTGCAGAGATCACCGGAGTGACGTCGGAGCCGATGAGTGACCTCGAACGTACGTTGCTGCGTGCCTTCGGTATGGACGCCGACGCCCACGGATCTCGCGATCGTGAATAGCGCGGGTACCCAAACCCACCTCGATCCGGACGAGTCATTGCCCGGGGCTACCATGACGACCATGACGCTGGTTGTCGCCGCAATCCACGACGAGAGCCGAATCACCATGGCCGCCGACACACTCGTCACCTGGGACGACGGCGTACGTCGGCCCCCGCAGGACTCCAGCCTTGCAAAGCTCGCCATCCTGCGCTCGGACCTCGCCGTAGGTGTGACGGGGTGCGACCCACATGGCCGGCTTCGAGATGTCATCGCCCTACGTGATGAGCCAGTTGACGTCGTCCTGGAACAACTGAAGGACGATACGGTCGCGGGCTTCGTCGTTGCTGCTCTCGGTCCTGCCCGTCTGTGGGAGGTTCGAAGCGGCGCGGCGTACGACCGCACCGCGCACCAGATGGCGTGGGACGGTGAACCCGAAGCGTACAAGGAGTTCAGCAAGCGCTTCACAAACGAGTGGGTGAACACCTCGGCCGCCAATGACGTCCCCTTCCGCGTGATGACGGCGATGCAGGCGTTGACCTCGTTCGGGCTCGTCTCGACCGTTGGCGGGATCACTCTCCGCGTGGGCACGACCGACCGCGGCTTCCGATTCATTCCAGATCGCGGGTTCGTCCTCGGTGGGTCGGCATGGCTGATCTTTGTCGGCAACAACCCCACTCCTGGCGCGATCGGAATCCTCGACGTCCGACTGGGACTGGGGCAGCTCTTTCCGCACCACGCACCCGACGACCCGATCACAGTCCGCACGACGAATCCGAGCGCCTTCGTTTCGATGGCGCATGACCATGGGCAGACGGTCGAGTACGTCGCCTGGCCTGGTTAGCACGTCGGCGCGAAAGGGGCAGATAGGATCGGCCATACCCGGATACATCCGGCTCAATCCGCATGGGGGCGTGAATGTCCGAGCCGTGGCTCTCTGCCGACGACATTGCCGAGCACTTGGGCGTGACGAAAGACACGATCTACGCGTGCATCTCCGAGAAGGGGATGCCGGCGCACAAGGTCGGACGCCTGTGGAAGTTTCAAGCAAGCGAGGTCGATGCCTGGGTCCGGGGCGGCGGCGCTGCGACTCGGGAAGTTGCTGAATCCGGGTCCGGGAAGGAAGACGCATGAGTAACCAGAATCTGGTCCCACTGCGCACCGCTTGCGTGCCGCGAGACGACGTACTTCAGGGCGGTCTCGCCGACAACCACTTCGCGGCACAGCTCGACAAGGTTGTACGTGACGCCGAGCACTACCCGGTGTACGGCGACGCCGAGGCATTCTTCGCTCAGACCTACCCGACCTCCGGGCTGAAGACCCTTCTCACCAAGGCCTTCGGCCGTGTTGCTGGGGCGAAAGGCGTGGCGGGAGAGAACGGCGTCTTGCGGCCCACCACCTCCTTTGGTGGCGGCAAGACCCACGGGCTCACCGCGGTTTACCACCTAGCTGGCGGGGCGCGACCCGCCAACATCGCAGAGTTCATCGACCCGAGCCTGCTTCCGGACGGGGCTGTTCAAGTTGCCGCGCTCGTCGGCGATGCTCTCGACCCCACCGCCGGCGTCGACACCGATGGTCACCGCACCTACACGCTGTGGGGCGAGATGGCGGCACAGATCGGTGACGACGCCTTCTCGGTGATGGCTGCCAATGACGCTGAGCGCACGGCGCCGGGAACAGGCACCATCAAGGCGGCCTTCGGCGGCAAGCCAACGATCGTCATCGTGGACGAGATCGCCAAGTACCTGCGAGCGGTGTCCTCCTCGGGCAGCGAGGACGTGCGTCGTATGGCCCGCGCGATCCCGGTGTTCCTGGGGAACCTGTTCGAGGTCGCGTCTGACCCGACCAATCGGGTCTCAGTCATCATCACCTTGGCTGCAACCACCAACGCCTTCGGCGCAGAGACCACCGAGATCAGCGACCTCACTGGCGATGAGAAGGAACGGGCCGATGCAGCGAACGCGGCCTCCGTCAAAGCAGCTGAAGAGACCGGCGACGTACTGACCCGCGCCGTGCAACCATCCGCGGTGATCCGCCCTGCCGACGACAACGAGATCGGCGAAATCCTCAAGAAGCGCATCTTTGCCTCAGTCGATCAGGATGCTGCGACCGCTGCTGGCGGCGCCTACCGAGACCTGTACGAGACACTCGGCAAGACCGAGCAGTTGGCAGGGGGCGCCGAACACCCTGCGACATACGGCGAGCTGGTCACCAAGACGTACCCATTCCACCCCGAGCTCGTCCGCGTCCTCGACAAGCGCCTCGGCAACATCACACAGTTCCAGCGAGCACGCGGCGCTTTGAAGTTGCTGGCCGAGGTTGTGGCGAACATCTACGCGACGAACGATGACACGGCGATCATCAACGTTGGTGACATCGACTACGACAACAATCCGGTGCTGAATCACCTCACCGATGGTCTCGGGCGGGCCGAGTACGCGTCCGTGGCCGAGGGAGACTTCGCGGGCAAGCAGTCGCACGCCGCAGCAGTGGACGCCGATGTCTTCCCTGGCAAACCCGCCTACACCACTCGCGTCGCCCGCACCGTGTTCACACATTCGCTTGAAATGGTGGCGACCGCAGGAGCCGGCCGCAACGACTGGATAGTCGGCACGCTCCGCCCGGGCGAGGACACCGCCATCTTCGAGAAGGCACTCACGGAGTCCGAGAAGGTCTTCTGGCATCTGTCGTTCGACGGTGGGCGCTGGCGCTTCAACATCGAACCGAACGTCAACGCCATCATCGAGACCGAGAAGCGCAACGTCGCCAATACCGCAGTTGCTGCGATGGTAGACACACTCATCCGCAATGCGTTCGCCAACGATGGTGGCGCCAAGGCCGTGCACTTCCCGTCGGGTCCTGCCGAGGTTCACGACGAAGCCGGGCTGCGAGTGGTCGTGCTTGACTACAACGTCGTGGCCGTCACGCAGAAGAGCGCAGAGCAGCCACCTGCTGCAGTCGTCGAGATGCTGGATAAGGTCGGCTCCGTTGGTAGCCCGCGGACCTACCGCAATGCCGTGGTGTTCGCGGTCCCCGATGAAGAGCAAGTCGAAGTGCTGAAAGACCGAGCACGAGCATTGATCGCATCCAGCAACCTCGCCAGCGACGCCGCCCGTCTCGCACAGTTCAGCGACGAAGTGCGCAAGAAGGTGGAGGTCTTCAACAAGGAAGCCACTCTCAACGCCCGTATCGCGGTGACCCGCTGCTACAAACACATCTACTTTCCCTCCGGCGATAAAGCCACCGGCTATCTCCGCCACCGCGAGCTCCCAGCACAGGCGCAAGGCGATACGAAGAACGCGACCTCAGCAGTGTTGAGCCTGCTTGAAGATGAAGACAAGATTCGTAGCAGCCCCTTCACCGCCTCATACCTCCGGTCGAAGACGTGGCACGCCGCGAGCTCGGCCACAACGCGCTCAATCGCCGACTACTTCTGGACAGACCACACGATCCAGATCGTCCGCAACCCAAACCTGATTCGCGAAGCGATCGTCAACGGCGTCAAGAACGAGAACTGGGTCTACTACGACGCGGGCACGGGCAAGACCTTCACGGCGAGCACGATGGCCGGCTTCTCACCCGAGATGAAGCCTGACGCCGAGGTGATGACCGCTTCCGAAGCACAGTCACGAGGCCTGCTCGTTCGCAAGCCGACCCAGACCGACTTGCGTGCTGTCATCACGAACGATGACCTCACCGGGGCCGAGATACGCTCCCGCCTCGAAGCCCAGTGCGGCGGTGAGCCCACCAAGACGGACGTCCTAGAGCTGCTCGCCACTGCGGTGCAAGCCAGCGACTACAAGTGGTTCGTCGTCCTCGATGCAGAGCCCGCACCGGGCATCCGGGCGCTGTCGCCATCCGCGATCAAGGACAAGGGTCTCGACGGCCTACGAATCCTCAGCCGGGAAGCAGCCGATGCGCAGGAGATCGAGGTACCGACCCGCACCCCGAACTCGAAGACCTTCAACGCAGCTGGCCCGGGCGGCGCTGCAATGCAGAGCCTTCTCGATCAGATTTCGGACTTTACGGTGCCGACCGTGAGCACGATGACGTTGAAGGTGACCGCCGACGAAGCATCCGGCACCAGCGACATCGACCTCGCGGTCGCATCGCTTGGCATGTTGCAGAAGCAGAACATCACCGTTCGTGCGATGATCCGCGCCGAGTTCAAGGGAGTCACTGGCGGAGTCCAGTTCCAGGCCACCGCCGACCGTCAAGACTTCCAGTCCGCGTACAACCATGTGAAGAAGGCCATCGCCGGCGCGAACAAGGTCGCGGGCGAGGTCACCCTCGTCTTCCGTTTCGCCCCCGCTCTGGACATCACCGATGCTCAGTTCGGCCAGATTCACACGGTCGTCAAGAACCTCGGCATGAAGAGCACCACCATGACGGCCGAGGTGACCAAGTGAGTGCCGTCAAGCGGTTCCGCGCCGCATCCCATCTCGCGCTCGTGGAAGGGGTCCGAGGGTTCCGACTCGTCGTAACGCCGGGTCGAGGCGAGACGTTTGGTGTGACCCTTGAGGAGACATTCGGGGAGAACGGCGGCGCAATGACCACTCCCGTAAGCATCGCGACGCCCGTTCAGGCAGGCCGTGTGGTCGATGCGCTGTTCGTCGCGGTTCGCAAAGCAGGCCACCAGCCGAGCGTGCTGGCTTTCAAACGTAAAGCGCCCATTCGCCTAGGCGAAGCCGAGGGAGTCCGCCTTGCGCTGATCCTGCTCGCGACACAACCCATTGCCAAGCATGAGCGAGTTCGGGCGCTCGTCGCCGGAATCAATGCCATGAGCGTCGAGGAGACCTACTACTGGTACTCGAAGTGCATGGGACTCGATGGCAACCGCGCCCGCAAGGCACTCCGAACCCTCCTCGCCGACTAAGGACACGACGTGACCACTTCAAGACCACGGGTCCTCATCGAGGACTGGCTACCCGTCGCAGAACTCGGAATCGAGTCGCGGCGGGAGGCCGCGCCGATCCCGGGACAATTCCCGAAGCTGAAGACCCTCCACGTGTGGTGGGCCAGGCGACCACTTGTCGCCTCGTCCGCCGTAGTGCTGGCAGGACTTCTTCCCTCCTGGTCGGACGAACTCCGAAGTGCGTTCCCGACGGCACCAGAGCTGCAGAACGAAGTCTCCTACCGTCAGTGGCTCCTACGTTTGGTCGGCATCTGGGGCGACCCAGTGCGGGCACGCCGCGCCCTCGACGCAGCGAACGCCGCCGGCGTGCGACTGAAAGGGAACGGATACGGCTATAAGCCAGCGTTCAAGAACTCCCCTTCGAGCACTGAGCTCCGACTGCTGCACGACGTCCTCACTCACACTTGGGGAGAGGTGCCAGTCGTCTGCGATCCGACTGCGGGAGGTGGCTCAATCCCTTGGGTGGCTTCGCGCATGGGCCTGCCCGCCGTAGCGAACGACCTGAACGGTGTCGCTGCGAGCGTGCTCACCGCGGGGGTGGCGGTTCCGGCGCGTCGGGCAGGCGCGCTCACTCCCCACATACGCCGCTGGGGTCAGGAACTGGTCGACCGGGTGACAGCCCGGCTGGGCGCATACTTCCCTCGCGGCGATGGTGAGACCATCGTGGCCTACATCTGGGCCAACGCTGTGCCATGTCCTCGCACGAGTCGCCTGGTTCCGCTCATCAAAGACAAGTGGCTACAGAAGGCAGCGGGCAGAGAGGCTGCCGTGACCATGACGCTGGAGCTCGACGGGCGGGAGCTGCGCGAGCCGCACTTCGAAGTCGTCTTCGGGCGCGACATCGACCGGCAGGATGCCGCAGCGGGAACGGTAGCGCGCGGGAAAGCAACGTCCCCTTACGACAATCTCGTGATTGATAGCTCGTATCTGAAAGCTGCTGCGCAGGACGGCCTCATGACGCAGGTGCTGTATGCCGTCGCTGTACGGTCGTCGTCGGGCGAACGCAGCTTCCGCTCGCCAACAAGCGCTGATCTTGAAGCGATTGCGGCGGCGAGGCGCGCGTACGCCGAGCAGGCACCGATCTGGGAAGCGCACGGCATCCTTCCCACTGAAGAACTACCCGAGGGAGCCAAGACCGCAGAACCCATCAGCATGGGCTTGACGCGTTGGACGGACCTCTTTGCCCCACGCCAAGCACTCGCTCACGGGATATTCGCCGAGGAGTTTGCAGGGCTGATCCCTGATATCCAAACCGACCTCGGCGATGAAGCTGGTGATGTGCTGGTTGAACTCGCAATGATGCAGGGGAAGGCACTGAACTGGAACTCCCGCCTGTCGTCCTGGGATGTCTCGCGACAGAAGGTGCGGAGTACGTTCGACACACACAATCTTGGCTTCAAGTGGACGTTCGCCGAATTCGATGCAGCTGGGGCTCTCTACAGCTGGTGTCTAGAGCAGCTGGTTGATGCGTACGAGGAAATCTCACGCCTACTAAGCGAGTCCGGCGGAGCGGATCTCGTCGACGGCGATGGCTTTACGAGGAACGTCCTGGTCTCTCAGGGCAGTGCCGCGAGTCTCCCGCTTGAGGACGGATCGGTTACCCATGTGTGCATGGATCCGCCGTACTACGACAACGTAATGTACGCGGAACTCGCCGACTACTTCTATGTGTGGGAGAAGCGCACGCTCGGCCGACTGCTACCAGAGTTCTTTGTTGACAGCCTCACCGATAAGGACAACGAAGCAGTAGCCAATCCCGCGCGCTTTGCTGCGATGGGTCGCCGTCGCCAGGAGTTGGCGGACCTCGACTACGAAACGAAAATGACCACCATCTTCGAGGAGGCTCACAGAGTACTCCGAGATGCGGGGGTTCTGTCCGTGATGTTCACGCACAAGCGCGCCGAGGCGTGGGACACCTTGGGCATGAGTCTGCTTCAAGCAGGGTTCACAATCGAGACATCATGGCCGGTGAACACCGAATCCGAGCAGTCGCTTCACCAAGCGAATATGAACTCTGCCGCGTCAACCATCATGCTGGTTTGTCGCAAGCGTGCTAAGCGCAACGATGAGCACCAGGTCTACCTCGATGACATCGAGCACGACATCCGCCAGGCGGCCCGTGAGGCTGCGACACGATTCCAGCACGACGGCATCGACGGTGTTGACCTTCTTCTCTCCACATATGGACCCACGCTGTCGGTGATCTCGCAGAACTGGCCCGTCTACTCGTCTACTCCGGACGCTGACGGGCGGGACCAGTTGCTCCGCCCTGAAGATGCCCTGGCTCTGGCGCGCGAGGAGATCGTGGACCTTCGCCGTTCCCGCCTCGTCGGGCAGGCCGTAAAGGTGGATGGCCTCACCGACTTTGTTCTCTTGGCGTGGGACACGTTCGGTGCGCGCGAGTTCCCCTTCGACACAGCACGCCTACTCGCCCTCGCAGTAGGAGGGTTGGACGTCGATGAACTGGAACGCTCGAAGATCGTCTCGAAGGCATCTGGCAAGGTCAAGCTCTTGACCCCCAAAGAACGACTACGTCGGGAAGCGGACTCTGGGCTCCCTGGCGTTACGCCGGAAGCGTCGTCGTTCGATTACGTCATCGACGCTGTTGACACTGCCCTCTACATTGCAGAGGTAGACGGCCAGCAGGCTGCAAAGCGGTTCCTCGATCGTCATGGATACACCAGTGACGCCGGGTTCATTTCCACCCTGCAAGGTCTGGCGAACGCGATCCCACGTACCAAGGTCAAAGGCGCTTGGGTGGTGCCGGAGGCTGGGCTTATCGACACGCTCTGCACCCTCTACTTCGATGATGTTGTGTTGCCGGAGGCCGAGGAGATGGCCGCGCTGGCAGACCCCAACGAGAACACGCTGTTTGACGTGGAGTGACATGGACTCAGACGACAGCGACGCACTACTTCCTGAACTGCCGGCACCATCGGTAGTGCCGGTGATCTCCGGTCTGTTTCCATACGACCCTGTCTCGTCACCCGACTCGTTCCACGCTGTTGATCTCGGAGCAACCTACTCGCCGGACGACCACCCGTTCGAGACGTTCTATCTACCGCTGCTGTCTCGGGCGGTGGCCTACGACAGGGCCGTGGGCTACTGGTCAGCGTCCGAGCTTCAGTACGCGGCACAGGGCACCGCCCATTTCCTCGCGAACGGCGGGAAGATGCGCCTTATCGTCGGTGCGCAACTCGCGCAGCGAGACGTGGACGCCGCTATCGAAGGCAAGCCGCTCGATGACGTAGTGGCGGAGAGGCTGCTGGCCGACCCGGACCTTGCCGGGGCGCGGATCGTGCAGAGCGAGCATCTGAGCGTGCTTGCGTGGATGGTCGCCACGGACAGGCTTGAGATTCGTGTCGGTGTCCCAAGGGGAGAAGACGGTGAGTTACTGACGCATCTACAGTCGGGACGCTACTTCCACACCAAGTACGGCATCTTCGCGGATCGGTACGGGAACCGAGTCGCATTCAACGGATCGAACAACTCATCAGTGACAGCTTGGGCGAGGAACCATGAGACGTTCGACGCCTACCCATCCTGGAATGTACCGATCTGGGACTACGTGGGTGTCCACAAGGTGCTCGACTTCGAGAAGCACTGGACCGACAACGCTGATGCAGGATGGGCAGTCATAGACCTGCCGTCGGCAGTGCGGATGCACCTCATCGAGCACGCACCCGAGACCCCGCCACTACCACCCGGCGTTGTCTTGCAGCCTGTGGAGGCGCCGACCTCGTCGGAAGACGACACCGAGGAGTTCGATGTCGAGGCAGCGTGGGACGAGCTCGTCGCATTGCGTGACGCGCCGCGTGAATCGCCCTGGACGGGCGTCGGATCAGCATGGGCGCAGCCCCTTCCGCACCAAGCCGAGCTCATCAGCCGTGTCGTGAGCACCTACCCGCGCGGCTACCTGCTCGCCGACGAGGTTGGGCTCGGCAAGACCGTGGAAGCGGGCATGGTCCTCCGCGAACTCTTCACATCAGGCCGGGCGAAGAAGGCACTGCTGCTCGTCCCCGCCTCCGTGATGAAGCAGTGGCAAGAGGAACTCCACGAGAAGATGAACCTCGATGTTGCCCGCTTCGACAAGGGTGCTTTCGTAGATCGTCACGATGAACCAATCCCCGTCGATCCGAACGCGAATCCGTGGTCCGCGTTCCCCATCGTGCTCGCTTCGTCGCACCTTGCTCGCCGTCGCGACCGCCGGCGGCAGATACTCGACGCCGGCCCGTGGGACGTTGTCCTGGTTGACGAGGCTCATCACGCCCGGCGACGCGGCTCCAAGCCGACCGACACTCCGAACTCATTGTTGGCGCTACTTCAAGAGATGCGCGACAAGGAGATGTGGCGGGCGCTGTACCTCGCCACGGCAACACCGATGCAGATGAACCCTCATGAAGCCTGGGACTTGATCTCCCTGCTCGGGCTCAAGGGTCGGTGGGGCGTCAGCGCCGAGGACTTCATTCGGTACTTCAAGCTGCTCGCAATCGACCCGATGCACCGGCACTGGGACCTGTTGTGCGCGATGCTGGAGGACTACTTCGCCGACCCACAGGCCGAGCGGGACGCTGACCTCGAACGGGAGATCGACGACGCACTCGGCTGGACGGGCGCGTACGTGGTCACAGCTCTAGCGGGGAACCCGCCGAGCGCAGACCTGAAGGCCAAGTTTCCGAACGAGACGTCCGAGTGGATGGACAAGTGGCTCCGTCGCCACACTCCGATGCGGGATCGCGTCTTCCGTAACACTCGAAAGACCATGCGCGAGTACCAGGCAGCGGGGATCATCCCTGACGACGTGGTGATCCCGTATCGCCACGTCAAAGACGAGTTCATCCCCCTGCAACCGAACGAGCGACGCCTGTACGAGCGGATCGAGGAGTACATCCGTCGCCACTACAACGCGTACATGGCCGAGGCGGGCAATCAGGCACTCGGGTTCATCATGACTGTCTATCGCCGCCGACTGACATCTTCGTTCGAAGCGATCAAACGGTCTCTTCGCCGTAGGCTGAGTGTGCTGGAGGACGGCAAGAACCTCGCTGAGCTGCTCACCGACGACGACAACGTAGATGTCGAAGGCTCGCTGTTCGAGCCGGAGGCGTTCGATACGAGGGCCGATCGACTCCGCGATGAGATCGCCGAACTCAAGTCATTCCTCCAAGACCTGGACAGCATCACCGGCGAAGACAGCAAGGCCAGCAAACTCGTTGCCGACGTGACCGAGGCACTGAACACGTACTCGTCGGTGGTTGTCTTCACGCAGTACGCCGACACGATGGACTACGTCCGCGAGCGCCTGCTCACGGCGGGGTACCGCCGACTTGGCTGCTACTCGGGCCGGGGTGGTGAGGTCTACAACGTCGAGTCTGGGAGTTGGAACGAGGTTACGAAGTCGGAGATCAAGACCAGGTTCCGCAGTGGCGAGCTTGAGGTCCTCATCGGCACAGACTCCATGAGTGAAGGTCTGAACCTGCAAACGTCCGGGCGACTTATCAACTACGACATGCCCTGGAACCTCATGCGCGTCGAGCAGCGAATCGGGCGCGTCGACCGCATCGGTGCGTCATACAAGGACATTCGCATCAGCAACTACTTCTACGCTGACACCGTCGAGGAGCAGGTCTACAAGGGCATCGCCGAGGACTACGGTGACTTCACCGATATCGTGGGCGACGCAGCCCCAGTGCTCGCCAATATTGAGAAGGCCATCGAGCGTTTGGCGTTGACTGGCCACGCGACGGCCACCGAGATCGACTCCGAAGTCGGACAGATTCGACAGCAGGTCGAGGACATCAAGAATGAGCCTGTCGGCAACGACGACATGGGCGAAGCCGGCGATGGCGGTCGGATCAAGCAGCCGCCAACGCTGGAGGGCGGCACTTCTCTGCGAGACTTGGAACGTGTGCTCACGGTGAACGGCCTTACCAGCGACGCTTTCGAGCCCGACCCTTCCCGTCCTCGCGTGTATTGGCTCAAGCCTCCGGCGGAAGCGCTCTCAGCTCTGTCCTTCCTGAGAGACGATGGAGTGCACGACATCGAGGAGTACTTCGAGCCGTCGCCGCTCGCCCCGCTGCCGGTGACATTCGATCGTGCTACCTGGGATGAGAGCGACGACGCCGACCTGGTCTTCCTTACGTATGGGACACCAGAACTCGCGGCGCTGCTACCAGCAATGGCCGACCACAGCTGACTCGTAGACGGTGGGCGCGCAGCACTTCGAAGCCCGAAATGTCCAGATGGACACACCGTGGACATTTCATCTGCGAAATGGACAACTTCAAAAAAAACCTACAACAACTACCCGAAGTCCCCCGGAGCCATGTCCGTGAACCTCGAGAAGTGACCCTGGAACGCGACCGTCACCGTGTCGGTCGGACCGTTGCGGTGCTTCGCGACGATCAGGTCGGCCTCGCCGGCGCGAGGGCTGTCCTTCTCGTAGGCGGCCTCGCGGTGCAGGAGGATCACCATGTCGGCATCCTGCTCGATCGAGCCCGACTCGCGCAGGTCGCTGATCGCGGGCTTCTTGTCGGCACGCTGCTCGGGTCCACGGTTCAGCTGCGACAGCGCGATCACCGGAACCTGCAGCTCCTTCGCGAGCAGCTTCAGCGCACGCGAGAACTCCGACACCTCCTGCTGACGGCTCTCGACCCGCTTGCCGCTCGTCATGAGCTGCAGGTAGTCGATCACAACCATCTCGAGCCCCACGCGCTGCTTGAGCTTGCGGCACTTCGCGCGGATCTCGACGAGCGTCATGTTCGGCGAATCGTCGATGTAGAGCGGCGCGTCGTTGATGCGTCCGCGCGTGGACGCGATCGTCGTCCAATCGCGGTTGTCGAGCGTGCCCTTGCGCATCGACTGCAGCGGCACGGCGCCTTCAGCGCTCATGAGACGCATCGCGATCTCGCTCTTGCCCATTTCGAGGGAGAAGAACACGGTAGGCCGGTTCGCCTTGATCGCCGCAGCGCGCGCGAAATCCAGAGCCAGCGTCGATTTGCCCATGGCAGGCCGCGCCGCCACGACGATCATCTGGCCCGGGTGCAGGCCGTTCGTCAGCTGGTCGAGCCCCGCGAAGCCGGTGGGGATACCGGTCATCTGCCCGTCGCGCCCGCGCGCTGCGTCGATCTCCTCCATCGCGGCATCCACCGCGACCTGAAGCGGCACGTAGTCCTCGGCCTGCTCCGCGCCCGTCACCGAGTAGATCTCGGCCTGCGCGTTGTTCACGAGGTCAAGCGCCTCGCCCTGACCGTTGTAGCCCATCTGCACGATGCGCGTTCCGGCCTCGACGAGGCGACGCAGCAGCGCCCGCTCGCGCACGATCGACGCGTAGTACGACGAGTTCGCCGCCGTGGGCACGATCGACGTCAGCGAGTGCAGATAATCCGCGCCCCCCGCGCGCTGCAGGTCGCCGGTCTTGATCAGCTCGTCGGTGACGGTGATGACATCCGTCGGCTCGCCGTGGGAGTACAGGGTGAGGATCGCCTCGAAGATGAGCTCGTGCTTGGGCACGTAGAAATCGGTGCCGCGCAGCGACTCGACGACGTCGGCCACGGCATCCGCCGACAGCAGCATGCCACCGAGCGTCGACTGCTCAGCGAGCAGATCGTGCGGCGGCGTGCGGTCGTTGCTGCGGTCTCGCGGCCCCCCGAGGCGCTCTTCCGGGATGTCCGCGATCGACATGCAGCGCCTCCTCTTCGAGCCGCTCCCCGGCTCCACCCATGGCTCCGTCGAGGAACCTCCCGCAACGTTAGGGAGGGGTTCCGACACCCGCAAACCGCCCTGTGGATAACTGTGTGGAGAATGTGCGCGAAACGCCGCACGTCATGTGGACAACAGGTGTGGAAAACGCCCGGGATTCGCCCACACATCACATTTCTATTTCGGCTTGACCAGGTATTTCCTGTTCCACACCCTGTGGATGGGCAATGTGGTTGAAGTGCGGGTTGAAGGTTCGACGATCCCCACCAAGGTGGGGACAACTCCGCGCAGAGCCGTCGGACGATCCGGGGTTTTGTCAATACCCTGTGACGCCTGATCTCGCTCAGGCCGAGGCGGCCTTCCCGCCCTCGGTCTCCTCCACGGGGCCCGCGGTCGAGACGGGCTCGTCGACCGTCGCGGGCGGCAGAACCGACGCCATGAGCGGCGTCGACACCTTCTGCGTGAAGAACTCGATGAGCGGCCCCGTGAAGAACGCCGTCACGATCGTCCCGACGCCGATCGCGCCCTGGAAGACGACGGCGAGAAGCAGGAAGAAGACATCCTGCACCGTGCGCACCACACGGTACTTCGCGCCCGTGTGGTCGACGATCATCGGTGCGAGCGCGTCGTACGGCGACGTGCCGAGCGCGGCCGTTAAATACAGCGAGGCTCCCAACGCGAACACCAGGATGCCGACGACGAACAGCACCATCGTGACGACCGGCTTCGGGTCGTCCGGCACGAGCGGGGTCAGGATGCCGGCGAAGAACTGGATCGCATACCCCGCGAACACCATGTTGACGATGCTGCCGATGCCGATGTACTTGCGCCCCCAGATGAGCATCGGGATGAACAGGACGATGTTGCTCAGCAGCTGGTAGCTGCCGAGGTCCCAGCCGATCAGGTTGCTGATGCCGATGTTGGCCGCGGTGTAGGGGTCGACGCCGACGTTGATCGCCTTCAGCAGACCGCGCCCGAGCCCGATGACGAGCACCCCGATGACGACCCAGATCAGCCGTGCGACGAACTTGCCCGGCGTCGTTCCGTTCTCGGCCACGCGCCCTCCACCTCGGCCCATCTTCGTCGGATGAGGGACAGTATGGCGGAGCGGATGCCTCGGGCGCGAGGGCCGCGCGGCGGCGCTCAGGCCCGCGACGGAGACGACGGCGATATCGGCACGTCGGCGAGCTCGGTGAGGACGGCATCAAGTCCCTCGAGCGCGGAGGCCCCCGCGAACGCCGCGGCGAGTTCCCCCGCCCGAGCGGCGTAGCCGGGCTCTTCGCGCACCTTCCTCACCGCGCGGCGCACCGCGGCGGGCGTCGGGCTCTGTGTGCGCAGGTTGATGCCCGCACCCGACCAGCCGACCCGCGCCGTCACCTCCACCTTGTCCTCGGTCTGCCCGGCCACGACGAGCGGGATGCCGTGCGCCAGCGCCTGCTGCACCCCGCCGTACCCACCGTTCGTGACGACCACATCGACAAGGGGAAGAAGGCGGTCGTACGAGAGGTAGCTCGCGATACGGACGTTCTCCGGAAGTGGGCCACCCAGCGCATCCAGAGGGCGCCCGCCCGTGCTCACGACGACCAGCGCGTCGCTGTCCGCCAGCGCCTCGATCGTCGGTCCGATCAGCAGATCGAGGTCGGTGTTGGCGACGGTCCCTTGCGTCACATGCACCACCGGGCGCCCGCTCGAGAGGTCCTCCCACCAGGCGGGAACCTCCGAGTTCGTGGGCGTCGTCGGCAACGGTCCGACGAAGCGCACACTCGCCGGCAGGTCGGTGCGGGGATACTCGAACTCCGGCACGGTGAACTGCACCACGGCATCCGCCCCCGAGTGCCAGTCGAGGAAGAACCGGCTGAGCGGGTGTCCCACCCGGTCGACGGAGATTCGGTTCGCTTCCGCACTCACCGGCGCGAACACGACACGCGTCGAGATCGCCGTGAGCGCGGCGTTGCGCAGTCGTCCGATCGCTCCGCGCAGGGGCGGGATGCCCAGTCCGAACGGCGCCGTGTCCCGACTGTGGACGCCCAGCGGGAAGATGCCGAGCGCGATCACCGGCGGACGTTGGGCGCGAGGCAGCTCCGTGAGAAGCACGGCGCCGACGAAGAGCGGCTCAGCCAGGACGGCATCGATCGGTTCGGTGACGAGGATCTCGCGCACCGCGTCGAACTGGGCGGCGCCCGGACGCAGGAACAGGTTGAGCATGTCGAAGCGGAGCGCAGCGGTGCCGGTCAGACCGGCACGCCCCGGAAACGATCCGGCGTCGTCGAGATCGACGTCGGCGGCGGACGGGAGAGGCACGAACTCGACACCCGCGTCTCGCACGCGCGCCGCGTACCGCTCGCTCGTGAGAAAGAGCACGCGATGTCCCTGTGCGCGCAGGTGTCGCGCGATGGTGAGAAGCGGAAGCACGTGACCGTGGGCCGGGGTGCAGCAGACGAGCAGCGTCGACATGAGCGGGTCCTTTGAGATAGATTCGGATTACCCGTCAGAGTATTCACCACCCTGGAAAGGTAGTCAATAGTGGATTCCGAGCCTGTCCCACGTGCGTACCGCTCCGCGCTGCGCGAGCGCCAAGCGCAGGAGACGCGCGCCCGTGTCATCCGAGCGGCAGGAGAGCTGTTCTCCCGGCACGGCTATCAGGCCACGACCATGACCGCGATCGCACGGGAAGCGGGTGTCTCGGCGGAGACGGTCAAGGCTGCAGCCGGAAAGGCCGAGCTTCTCATCGCCGCGTTCGAGATGCTCTTCGCCGGCGCGGAGGGACAGCAGAGCCTCGCTGACGCCCCTGTTGCCAGCGACCTCCGCGTCGGCGAGGGCGACGACTTCCTCCCCGCGGTCCTCGGCGTCATCGCCGACGCGAACGCCCGCGGCCACGCGCTATGGACGGTTCTCCTGGGCGCCGCGATGTCGGACCCGCAGGTCGCCGACGCCCTCGAGGCGATCCTCACCCATCGCCGCGCCGACTACCTGCGCCTCGTCGACGAGCTCGCCGACCGGGGCGCACGGTTCGACGATCGCACGCGCACCGCTGCCGAACTGTCCTTCCTGCTCTCGCCCGAGGGATACCAGCAGCTCGTCGAAGGGTCGGGCTGGTCGCGGGACCAGTACACGACGTGGCTCCAGGCCTCCGTCGAACGGGTCGCTGGAGTCGACCCCCGCGAACGACGGATGCCGTGACCCTCCCGTCGGGGAGGTGTCACGGCATCCGCTCAGCAGCGAAGGATTACTTCGCGGCGACCACCTGCAGGGTGATCACGGCGGTGAGGTCGTCACGGAGGCGAACGGTCGCCTCGTGCTCGCCCACGGCCTTGATCGGCGCGGTGATGTGGATCTTGCGCTTGTCGAGGTCACCGAGGCCTGCAGCCTTGACGGCGTCGGCGACATCGGCGGTCTTGACGGCGCCGAAGAGGCGGCCTTCCTTGCCGGCCTTGACCGACAGCTTGACCTTGTTGGCCTCGAGGGAGTCCTTGAGGGCCACGGCCTCTTCGTGGTCGTGGATCGCACGGGCGTCACGGGCGGCGCGGATCGACGCCACCTGCTTCTCGCCACCGCGGCTCCAGGCCACGGCGAAGCCCTGCGGGATGAGGTAGTTGCGGGCGTACCCGTTCTTGACCTCGATGACGTCGCCGGCGCTTCCGAGCCCGGCAACCTCGTTCGTGAGAATCAGCTTTGCCATGATGGGTGCTCCTTAGCGGCCAGCGCCGGCGTAAGGCAGGAGCGCCATCTCGCGCGCGTTCTTGATCGCCTTGGCGATCAGACGCTGCTCCTGCACCGAGACACCGGTGATACGACGGGCGCGGATCTTGCCGCGCTCCGAGATGAACTTGCGAAGAGTGGCGACATCCTTGTAGTCGATGACGCCGACGCGGATCGCCTTCGCGGGGGCGGCGTTCTTCGCGCCCTTCCGCGGCTTGCGGCGATCGCCGGTAGCCTTTCCAGCCATTGGTATTCCTTACGAGTTGTTCCGACGTTTCGACTCGCGCCTGCGGCGCTCGCTCAACGACCGGGAGAGAGTGTGAATCAGAACGGCGTGTCGTCGCCGTAGGAGCCGGGAGCCGACCAGGCATCCGGTGCGGCGGAGCCGGGAGTCGCCCACGGCTCCTCCTGCTGCACCTGCGGGCGCGACTGCTGGCCGCCCCCGTAGTTGCCGCCACCGCCGCCGCCCGAAGAGGCGGCGCGGGTCACCTGCGCGGTCGCGTACCGCAGCGAGGGGCCGATCTCGTCGACCTCCAGCTCGATCGCGGTGCGGTTGTTGCCGTCGCGGTCCTGGTACGAACGCTGCTTCAGGCGACCGGTCGCGATGACGCGGGCACCCTTCGTCAGCGAACCGGCGACGTGCTCGGCGAAGTCACGCCAGACCGACGCGCGGAGGAACAGCGCTTCGCCGTCCTTCCACTCGTTCGCCTGACGGTCGAACGTGCGGGGCGTCGACGCGATCGTGAAGTTCGCGACGGGCAGGCCGTTCTGCGTGTAACGCAGCTCGGGGTCTGCCGTGAGGTTGCCCACGACGGTGATGACGGTCTCGCCGGCCATCGTCCGTTACGCCTTCGCTGCCTTGCGGGCGGCCTTGGCCTCGGCGCGCTCCTTCTCGGCGGCGACCTGGGCGATCGCCTCCTCGGCGCGCAGGACCTTGGTACGCATGATCTGCTCGTTCAGCTTCAGCTGACGGTCGAGCTCCTGCGTGGTCTCGCTCGTGGCGGTGAAGTTGACGACGGCGTAGATGCCCTCGTTCTTCTTCTGGATCTCGTATGCCAGGCGGCGCTTGCCCCAGACGTCGACGTTCTCGATCGTGCCACCGTCACCGGTGATCACCTTGAGGAACCCGTCGAGCTTGGGGGCGACCTGACGCTCGTCGATCTCGGGGTCGAGGATGACCATGAGCTCGTACTGGTGTGAGTGCGTCACTAACCCACCTCCTTCGGACTAGAACGGATGCCGGGCATTTCCCGGCATCAGGAGGGTTGATGCACGTGTCGTGTCCGCGGCGGAGCGCGGGCAGACAACCACAACAGTCTAGCGGACGCGCGCGCTCTCCGCCGAATGCGCCCGGACGGCCCGGTAGCGTGAGGCGCATGAGCGCTCCCGAGGCATCCGCGCCCCAGGCCTTCTTCGACGCTCGCCCGCTCGTCGAGCCGGTCGACCGTGCCACGGTCCGCGCCTACGTGCGGGCGCTGCGCGCAGCCGGTCGGATGCCGCCGCTGCCGGTCGGCAGGATCGTGGTGGCGATCGTGGTCGGCGTGTTCTTCCTCTTCGTTTTCGGGACGACCTTCACCCAGATCGTCGTGGGGCTCCTCCTTTCGGGTGTGGGAAGCGCGGCGGCGGTCGGGGGAACGCTCGTGCTCCTCGTCGTCGCGGGCGTCGTCGCCGCGCTCATCTGGGCGTTCGCGACCGGGCGGATCGGGTCGAGCGGGATCCGCGCCTACCGGCTCGACCGGTTCGCGCAGGCGAACGGCATGACCTGGTACGCCGAGATCGACGACCCGCCGCTGCCCGGCATGATCTTCTCGCTCGGGCACACCCGCGCCGCCACCGACGCCGTGCGCGGCACACACCCGCGGTTCGCCGAGTTCGGGAACTTCCGTTACAAGACCGGGTCGGGCAAGAACGAGTCGACGCACCACTGGGGGTACGTCGCCGTCCGGCTCTCGACACCGCTGCCGCACATCGTGCTCGACGCCCGATCGAACAACGGCCTGTTCGGATCGAACCTTCCGGCATCCTTCGCCACGTCGCAGCGCCTCGGACTCGAGGGCGACTTCGACCAACACTTCACGCTGTACTGCCCCGCCGGCTACGAGCGCGACGCCCTCTATCTCTTCACGCCCGACATCATGGCGCGCTTCATCGACCAGGCCGCCGTCCTCGACGTCGAGATCGTCGACGACTGGATGTTCCTCTACACGCGCTCGCTCGTCTCGACGCTCGACTCGGCCCGGTGGGCGTGGCTCTTCTCGGTCGTCGGGGCGCTCAGTGACAAGTTCGCGCAGTGGGAGCGCTGGCGCGACGACCGGCTCGCGGCCCCGCCGGCAGCCGTGCCCGTGACGGATGCCTCGGCCACCGCCGCCGCACCCGTTCCGCTCCTGTCCCCGCCGCCCGGGGTCGCGCCGCAGGGACGCCGCCTCAGGCGCCGGTTCTCGTGGATCGGATTGCTGCTCGCGGTCCTGTTCTTCGGAGTGTGGATCTACGCGCAGGCCGTCGACATGTTCGGGTCGCCCTGACCATGCGCCGGGCACCTTCCCCCGAGACGCTCGACACGCGGGCGCTCACGGAGCCGCTGGATCGCTACGACGTGCGGGGATTCACCGACCGGCTCGCCGCGGCGCGCGAGCTGCCCGCGCGATGGTTCTCGCCGTGGCAGGTCGCGCTGATGATCGCGACAGCGGTCGGCAGCGGTGTGTTCGCGGGTGCTCTGGTGTGGTTCTCGTACCTGTCGCCTGCGGCCCCACCCCCGCAACTCGGGCCGGCGGTCTTCGCACTGTTCTCCGCGGGGATGTGCGTGGGGGCATCCTTCGTCGCCGCGCGCCTTCTGCGCGCCGCCCGCCCAGGAAGCGCCGCACGACGTCTGCGACTGAGCCGGTTCGCGCAGGCGAACGGACTGAATTACACGGCGCTCCGCCGCTTTCCGCGCTACCCCGGGATGCTCTTCCAGATCACCGCCGAGAGCGAATGCCTCGACGTCGTCTCGTACGATCGCCCGCGTCATGTCGAGGTCGGGTCCCTCCGCTACCGCATCGAAAGCGGTCGTGTCGACGTTGTCGCCCGGTGGGGGTACGCGGCGTTCCGTGTGCGCAACGAGCTGCCGCACATCGTGCTCGACGCGCGGAAGAACGGAAGCCTCGCCCGCGCGTCCACACCGATCGCCTTCGCCGGTGCGCAGACCCTGAGCCTCGAGGGCGACTTCGACCGCCACTTCTCGCTGTCGTGCCCGGTCGGCTACGAACGCGACGCACTTTATCTCTTCACCCCCGACATCATGGCGCGCGTGATCGACAACGCCGCAAGCCTCGATATCGAGCTGGTCGATGACTGGGTGTTCCTCTACAGCACGAGCGACCTCTCGACGACCGATCCGGAGCGGTGGCGGTGGATCCTTTCGGTCATCGAGGCGCTGACCGAGAAGATCGACCAGTGGGAACGCTGGCGCGATGAGCGCCTCGAGGACTCCGCCGACCGCCGTTCACCCCTCGAACCGCTCCCGATCGGCGTCGCACCCCCCGGCCGGCGACTGCGGCGCACGCTTCCGTGGCCGACGGTCGTCGTCCTCATCTCCCTGGGGATCGCTGCGGTGCTGGGCCTGCGCGCGATGTTCTTCCCGTCGTGAACGGAGCCTCGCGCCCGCGACGGTTCGCTCAGCAGTTCGGATGCCGGGTCAGCGCCAGAGCCGGCGCAGAAGCCGCTGGGTCACGCCACTCAAGAACATGATGAGCAGCGACCAATAGCCGATCTGCGGCACGAGCACCGACACGACGAGCGCGATGCCGAACAGGAGGATGAGCGACGAATCGAGCGCGAGCCCGTCACGCGCGTTCGCCTCGGCGCGCCCGTCGATCTCGGGGTGCGCCCGCAGATAGAGGCGGATGACGAACGATGCGACGCTCACCAGCAGGAGGCTGCCGATGTAGACCGCTCGCGTGAGCGCGTCGTCTGCGGGGAATGCGCCCGACATCGCGGTCGCGACCGGCAGCCAGACGATCGTCAGCAGCCACGCGCCGACGAGCCACATGAGTCCCGACGGCACCGCAGTGACGCGCCGGAACAACCGGTGATGGATCATCCAGAACATCAGGATCATCACAAAACTGATGACGAAGCTGATCAGTTGCTGCTGGTGGTCTCCGAACCACGCCGCGGCCGTGTGCTCATCGATGTCGGCATGATCGGTGACGCTCTCCATCAGCGGCAGGACGAGCAGCGTCATCGCGATGGCGACGGCCGCGTCGATGAACGCCGCAGTCCGTTCCGGGCTCAGTGCCTCGTCTCCCCGGCGGGACGTCGCCTTCTCGACCATGCCGCGATCGTAGCGCCGCGGGCACTCTTCCCGGTGCGTCGCGCATCCCCGTGCTGCGCCCGGCTCCGTTCACCCAGAATGGTCGCGTGAGGATCTCGGAATCGACCGCGCTGGACACGTCCGCCCTGACCGAGCCTTACGACGCCGACCTGGCGCGCGCGTACGCGAAACGCCTGCGACGTGAAGGGCGGTGGCCCCGTTACCGGGCACAATCGCTCCGCGGCGCCGTCGTGACCTCGATCATCCTCAGCCTCCTCATCGGCGGTCCGACGGTGTCGATCCTCGCGATCGCGCTGTCTCCCGAGGCAACGACTCCCTGTTGCGCTCGAACCTGCCCACGCGCATCGACCGCCGGCAGCGCCTCCGGCTCGAAGGCGATTTCGACCGCTTCTTCACGCTCTACTGCCCACGTGGTTACGAGCGCGACGCCCTCTACCTGTTCACGCCCGACATCATGACGCGATTCATCGACCGCGCCGCCGCCTTCGACATCGAGATCGTCGACGACTGGCTCTTCCTCTATTCCCGGCGACCGTTGTCGACGCTCGATCCGGAGACGTGGGAGTGGCTGTTCTCGGTGACCGCCACCCTCGACGTCAAGCTGGCACAGTGGGAACGCTGGCGCGATACACGTGCCGCCTCCGACGGCATCGCGACGCCCGCACCGATCGACCCGGCGACGATCACGCCGCCCCCGCGAGCGGTCGAGCTTCCGGGCCGGCGCTTACGCCTCCGCTTCGTGCGCACCGTCTCGCTCGCCGCCGTTGTCATCGTCGCGGGCCTCTACGGCGTGTTGTATCTGAGCGCCACGCTGTTCTGAGCAGGACCCGTCGCCTGCGCCGAGCCCGACCGCTGGGCGGCGAGCATTACCCGCCGTTCGCCGCGAACCGGATCTGCTCGAACCGCAGGCGTGCGGATCCGTCGAGGGTGACGCCGGTGACGCCGTCCCGCACCACCGCCGTCTGCGCGCCCTGCAGAAGCGGGATCGCAACCGCATCGGCGGCGAGCCGGCGCTGCAGAGCGCCCAGATCGAGATCGCCCTGCTGCGTCGGGGCGCGGTCATCGAGCCGCAGAAACGGCAGCAGCGTCGCGAGCGGATCGGCCGAGTCGGGGACCACGCTCCGTGCGAACACGGGAGGCGCGGACCGTTCGGCGGGCGTCGGGCTCGCGGTCCGGGTGGGATTCGGCGTGGCCGTGGGGGTTGCCGTGATCGTGGGCGTGGGAGAGGGCGTCGCGGGTGCCGGCTCCGTCAGCTCCACGGCGAAGAGCCCGTCGCGTTCGAGTTGCGCCTCGAGCACCCGGAGCACATCGCGGATCGGGTCGCCGGCATACGCCGCGTCGACGGTGATCTCGAGATCGACGGGCAGGGGGATGCCGGCGGCGTCGAGCGCCTCGCGCGCCTGCGCGGCATCCGGGCCCCCCGCGCCGTCGACGTCGCCCGTGCGGAACAGGTCGAGCGATCCCTCGACCTCGTCGGGGAGGAAGGCGAACAGCGGCGCATCGAGGCCCGAGTAGCCGGCCCGGGCGAGCTCGTCGCGGTCGACGAGCAGCGCGATGGCCTCGCGAACCGCGGGCGGCGGACCGTCGCCGCCTAACGCGAGCGCGTGCACATCGCGCACGGGTCCCTCGATCACGCTCTGCGACGCGCCGCCGCGCGCGGCCGCGAGGTCGGCCGGCGACAACCCGCGGAAGGCGACGTCGACGTCGCCCTGCCGCAGGGCGAGCGCCAGATTCTCCGACGTGTCGAACCGCGTGAGGATGACGACGCCGCGCGGCGAGGCATCCTCCTCCTGCTCGTCCTGATCTTCCTGGTCCTCCCCGTCCTGCCCCTCCTCATCGTCGCCGTCGTCGCGCTGCGTGCGCGCCCCGTCGATGTACGGCGTGAACTCGACGAGGCCTTCCGAATCCCACGAGGTGATGCGGTAGGCGCCCCCGAACGCGTCGGCGTCGACGATGTCCCGGTCAGGGGTGAGCGCGTCGGGAGCGAAGACCTCTTCGTCCACCACGGTCCCGGCGGCGCCTGTCAGGGCGAGCGGGAAGGACTCGTCATCGTCGTCGACGAGTGTGAAGACGATCGTCTGCGCGTTCGGGGTGTCGACGTCTGTGACGCGCTCCAGCAGCGCCGCCGCGCCGTTCGGGTCGTCGATCTCGCGGAGGCGGTCGATCGAGAACGCGACGTCCGAGCTCGTGAGCTCGTGTCCGTTCGCCCAATGAAGCCCGCCGGGCAAGGTCACGGTGTACTCGTCGGGAGCGGTGAACTCCGCGGTCTCTGCCAGGTCGGGGATGGCGTCGCCCCCGGCATCCGACTGCCGCAGCAGGGTCGGCAGCACTTGCGCCTGGACGAGTGCGGACGCCGGGTCTGTCGGGCCGGCGGGGTCGAGGGAGCCGATGCGCTCCGTCGTGCCGACGACGAGTGCCGGGGTACCCGAGGTCTCAGGGTTCGGGCGCACCGTCATCCCGCTCGGGCTGCACGCCGTGAGCAGCAGGGCGCCGATGGCGCCGGCGGCGACCTTCCCGACGACGTCGCCGGGGCGGGCGGGGCGTCGACGAGTCGTGCGTGCGGAGGCCATGGGGACCATTGTCCCCTTCTTGCGCCCGTCACCCTCCGCCGGCCCCCTACATCCCGTGACCGTCGTCGATGCCGATCGGCGCACTCATCCCTGCAGCGCCGCGAGCGCCTTGCGCAGGTCGGGGTAGCCACTCGTGTTCCACGCACCGTCGACGAGGATGTTCTCGCCGTTGACGTAGGACGCGTCGTCCGAGGCGAGGAAGAGCGCGACGGCCGCGATCTCCTCGGGCGCGGCAGGGCGTCCGGCCGGGATGCGCTCGAGGTAGGCATCCATCACACCCGGAACCTGAACGAGGCCGCCCGTCAGAGGGGCGAGACGAGTCCGGGGGAAACCGCGTTCACGCGGATACCCTCGGCCGCAAGTTCCAGGGCGGCGTTGCGGGTGAGCATCACGACGCCTGCCTTCGCGGTGGAGTAGCCGGCGCCGCCGAACATGGGCACCTGTGAGTTGAGCGAGGCGATGTTGACGATGCTGCCCGTCTTCTTCTCCGAGAGGAACTGCTTCGCACCGAGCTTGGTGCCGAGGAAGGCGCCGTACAGGTTGAGCCTGATGTTGAAGTCCCACGTGGCGAGGTCGGTCTCGATGATCGGGCCCGCCTTCGAGCCGCCCGCGACATTGAAGACGACATCGATGGTGCCGAACTTCTCGACGGCGGCGGCGAAGAGCGCCTCCATCGCGGCCTCGTCGGTGATGTCGGTGACCATTCCCTCGACTGCGGGGCCGAACGTCTCCGGCGCGGCGGCGACGGCGTCGGCGTTGATGTCGGCGACGAACACGCTCGCGCCCTCGTCGACCAGTCGACGCGTGATCGCCGCGCCGATGCCGGACACGCCGCCGGTGACGACCGCGACCTTTCCCTCGAAACGAGCCATGACACAACCCCTTTCCGGCGCCACTGTGGCGTCGATCCGTGACCGGCGCCGCGGTCGGCGCCGCACTCTCAGCCTACTCCTGTTATCGGACACATGTCAGATAAATCCGGAGTCCACTACAGTCCCGGTATGGATGCCCGGTTCGTACGCTCAAGGACGCTCCTGCGTGCCGCAGCCCTCGAGCTCGCCGCCGCGCGTCCCGTCGCCGACATCACCGTCGCCGAGCTCTGCCGCCGCGCCGGCGTCACTCGCGAGACGTTCTACCGGCATGCGCCCTCGGTCGCCGACCTGCTCGCGGCAGCCCTCGGAGAGGAGCTCGAGGCCGCCCTGGCTCGCGTGCCCCCCACGGAGCCGGTCGGAGTCGCCGAGCGTGCGCTGCTCACACACGTCGCCGATCGGGCCCTGGTCTATCGCCACGCCATGAACCCGCTCCTGATCGCCCCCGTCCGGCACTGGCTCGATCGATCCCTCCGTGCGGGCCTCACCGATCTCCTGGCGCGCCGCCCCGAGCTCGTGCCGAGCGAGATCGCAGGCGACCCCGTCGCGGTGAGCATGGCCGTGGCCTACGCCGCGGCGGGGACGATCGGCGCCGTCGAGGAGTGGCTACGCACGGGAGCGACGGATGTGGACCGTGCCGTCGAGATCGTCCTCGCGGCTTCCCCCCAGCTGTGGCTCGCTCCGGAGGATCCGTGACGCACGTCCGTCCCGCAGGGCGGCAGAACAACTCCACGCGCGGCGAGTTCCTTCTCACCTCACCAACACAGGCGATCTCACGAAGGAAGGTCGTTCTGGGCCGCCTGGTCCTGTCTCGGTGAGATCGCCTGTCTCCGTGAGGTGTCAGGGCGCAGACTCGCCGGATCCCGGCGCGGATGCCAGCCCGAACGCGTCGAGCTCGGCATCCGTCAGCATGCGGCTGCGGATGATGAAGCGGTTCCCCGTCGGGCCCTCCACGCTGAACCCGGCACCACGCCCCGGCACGACGTCGATCGTGAGGTGCGTGTACTTCCAGTACTCGAACTGCGCCGCCGAGATGAAGACCTCGATGGGGTCGTCGAGGCCCACGTCGAGCTCGCCGAGCTTCACGTCGGAGGGACCGGTCAGAAACATCCCGACGGGGAAGCACATCGGGGCGCTGCCGTCGCAGCATCCCCCCGACTGATGGAACATCAGCTTCCCGTGCTGCCCCGTCAGCTGGCGCAGCAGGGCCGCCGCCGCGTCGGTGACGGCGACCCTGCTGAGTGTGTCGTGCATCAGAAGAAGCCCATCGCGCCTTCGGCGTAGGACACGAGCAGGTTCTTCGTCTGCTGGTAGTGGTCGAGCATCTTCAGGTGGTTCTCGCGACCGATGCCCGACTGCTTGTACCCACCGAACGCCGCGTGCGCGGGGTACTGGTGGTAGGTGTTCGTCCAGACGCGTCCCGCCTCGATGCCGCGGCCCGCGCGGTACATCGTGTCGGCCGAGCGGCTCCAGACTCCGGCCCCGAGGCCGTACAGGGTGTCGTTGGCGGTCGAGATCGCGTCGTCGAAGTCGTCGAACGAGGTGACCGAGACGACCGGCCCGAAGATCTCCTCCTGGAAGATGCGCATGGAGTTCTGCCCCTCGAAGACCGTCGGCGCCACGTAATAGCCGCCGCTCAGCTCGCCGCCGAGGTCGACCCGCTCGCCGCCGGCGAGGAGCTTCGCGCCCTCCGCCTTGCCGATCTCGATGTAGCTGAGGATCTTCTCGAGCTGATCGTTCGAGGCTTGCGCACCGATCATCGTGGCCGGGTCGAGCGGGTTCCCCTGCACGATCTTCGACACGCGGTCGAGGCCGTCACCGAGGAACTGGTCGTAGATCGACCGCTGGATCAGCGCGCGCGACGGGCAGGTGCACACCTCGCCCTGGTTGAGCGCGAAGAAGGTGAAGCCCTCGAGCGCCTTGTCGTAGTAGGCATCCTTCTGCCGCGCGACATCCTCGAAGAAGATGTTCGCGCTCTTGCCGCCGAGCTCGAGCGTCACGGGGATGAGGTTCTGCGACGCGTACTGCATGATGAGCCGGCCGGTCGTCGTCTCACCGGTGAAGGCCACCTTGCGGATGCCCTTGTGCTGCGCGAGCGGCGCGCCCGCCTCGATGCCGAAGCCGTTGACGATGTTCACGACGCCCGCCGGCAGCAGGTCGCCGATGATCTCGAACAGGAACAGGATGGATGCCGGGGTCTGCTCCGCGGGCTTGAGCACGACGCAGTTGCCCGCGGCGAGCGCCGGGGCGAGCTTCCACGTGGCCATGAGGATCGGGAAGTTCCACGGGATGATCTGGCCGACGACGCCCAGCGGCTCGTGGAAGTGGTACGCGACGGTGTCCTCGTCGATCTGGCTCAGCGACCCTTCCTGCGCGCGGAGCACGCCCGCGAAGTAGCGGAAGTGGTCGATCGCGAGCGGGATGTCGGCGGCGAGCGTCTCGCGGATCGGCTTGCCGTTCTCCCACGTCTCCGCGACCGCGATCGACTCGAGGTTCGCCTCCATGCGGTCGGCGATCTTGTTGAGGATGTTGGCGCGCTCGGCGGGCGTCGTCTTCTTCCACGACTCGAACGCCTTCCAGGCGACGTCGACGGCCCGGTCGATGTCTTCGGAGGTGCCGCGGCCGACCTCGGTGAACGGCTTGCCGGTGATCGGGGTGATGTCCTCGAAGTACTGACCCTTCACGGGGTCGACGAACTCGCCCCCGATGTAGTGGCCGTACCGCGAGCGGTACTCGGCGAGCGCTCCGCGCTGGCCCGGGGCGGCGTAGACGCTCGAGACGCCTTCTTCGACGATGGTCATGGTGGTCTCCTTCGACGCATGATTCCGCGGCTTCCGTCGCCGCGGTTTCGGATGCCGGAGACTGTACGCACCGCAACGTTGCATTCGGTTGCGCGCGTCGCCCGTGCGTCAGAGGTGCGAATCCACCGCCCGGGTCTATCGGGCCGTCAAGAGGTCGATCACACGCGGGGCGACGAAGCGCCTGCGATAGGCCGTCGGATCCAGCTCCATGAGTATGTCGAGCTCGACGAGTTGCCGGATGATCTTGTTCGCCCGCTGATAGGAGAGGCCGAGCGCGCGCTCGACCGAGCGCACAGTGAAGGACGGGTTCGCGATGGCGAAGTCCACCACCGCATGCGTGGTTTCGGCGCGAACACCAGCCCCGCGCAACCTGTCTTTGAGTTCACCTTGCACAGCGACGAGGGCGACCATCTGCCGGCGGGTCAGATCAGCGGCACTTCGGAGGCCTTCCGCAAAGAACGATACGAACCCGTCCCAGTCGCCGGCGGCGCTCACACGGAGCAGGCGGTCGTAGTACTCGGCGCGCCGCGCTTCAAACCACGGCGAGACCGTGAGGGTGGGCTCGGAGAGCACCCCGCTCGTCAGCAGTTGCACGACGATCAGATAGCGCCCCAGCCGACCGTTGCCGTCACGAAAGGGATGTAGCGTTTCGAACTGGTAGTGGGACATCGCCGCAGCGACGACGGGGTCTATCCGATCGGAGTGATCGGCGCGCATCCAGGCGATGAGGTCCGACACCCCGGTCTCGAGGGCGATGCCGGGGGGTGCGGGAACGAAGCGCGCCGCTTCGATCGGCATGCCGGTGAGGTCGGCGTCCGACCTCACCCCGATCACGACCTGCGTGTCCCTCAGCCGACCCGAGACCGCATGAAGAGGTGAGCCGCGCATGAGCACTCCCTGCAACTCGCTGAGAAAGGCGGGAGAGAGCCCCTGACCTCTCGCGATGGCATCGAAGCCGGCGTTGGCCATGCGCACGTAGTTGAGGACCTCCACAAGTTCCGCGGTGTCGGGGTCGTCCTCGTCCGCGGTGAGCACGTCGCGCAACGGTGAGTAGGTCCCTTCCAGCTCAGAAGTACTCTGCGCTTCCTGACGAAGCGTGGGCGAGCGAAGCAGCGTCGGGTTCGGCAGCTGACGCGTGGTGCTGTCCAGGGCCGCGAGCGCGGCTCGCGCGTTCCCGACGGCCAGGTATGTCGAGCCGGACAGGCTCGGGGCGTCGCCCGCGAGGGGATCGGGAACGAAGGCGGAGTACGCCCACGCGCCCAGCGTGGGATGCGTGCCCTGGATAGGCACAAGGGATCCCGGAGATCGCGTGTCGAACATTGTGAGGTCCACAATGCAACAATAACGGCGGTTTAGTTGCTATGCATGCGTTCTTGTCGCGCAAAGCCGTCGTCCGGTTTCCGTCATCGACGTCAGAGATGCGAGTCCACCGCCCGGGTCAGTCGCAGGAACCGCTCGTTCTCCGCGAGGTCGTCGAGGAGCACCGCCTGCCCGTCCCCGTCCGCGAGCGGGATCTGCCAGTTCGGGTACTCCTTGTCGGTTCCCGGCTGGTTCTGCGTGCGCCGCTCGCCGACGGCATCCACCAGCGCGACACCGAGCAGCTCCGAGGGGGATGCCGTGATGAGGACGTTCAGAGCCTCGATCACGTCCTCTTCCGTCGGGTTCTCACCGATGAGTCCGCGCTCGCGGAGGAGGGAGAGCATCGCGGCGCGTTCGGCGTCGGCGTCGGCGACCTCCTCTTCGACGGGGCGGGTGAGCAGCCCGAGCCGCGCGCGGAGCGCGACATGCTCGTCGGCGAGATACCCCGCCGTCGGCGGGAGGTCGTGCGTGTTGACCGTCGCGAGCAGCGCCTGCCGGTACTGCTCGGGCGGGCGGAAACCGTCGCCCTCGCGCTCGAACCACAGCACGGACGTGCCGAGGATGCCGCGGTCGGACAGGTAGTCGCGCACCCACGGCTCGACGTTGCCGAGGTCCTCGCCGATGAGCACCGCCCCCGCTCGCTGCGCCTCGAGGGTCAGCACCCCGATCATCGCCTCGTGGTCGTAGCGGACGTACGTTCCCGCGGCGGGCGAGAGCCCCGCGGGGATCCACCAGAGCCGGAAGAGCCCGATGACGTGGTCGATCCGCAGCGCCCCCGCGTGCCGGAGGAGCGCGCGCACCATGTCGCGGACCGGACCGTAGCCGACCTCCGCGAGCGCGTGCGGCAGGAACGGCGGCTGATCCCAGGTCTGCCCCTGCTGGTTGTACATGTCCGGCGGGGCACCGACCGACATGCCCTGCGCGTACAGGTCGCGGAGCGACCAGGCATCCGAACCCTCCGTGTGGACGCCCACGGCGAGGTCGTGCATGATCCCGATCGCCATACCCGACGCCTTCGCGGCCGCCTGCGCGCGCGCGACCTGCTGATCGGCGATCCACTGCAGCCAGATGTGGAAGTCGACGCGGCCCGAGAGCTCGTCGCGCAGCTCGGCGACGAGGGGCGAGTGGATGTCCCACGCCTCGGCGGGGCGATCCTCGGGTGCGACGCCGGCGTAGTGCTCTTCGAGCGCGCACCAGAGGGCGAAGTCCTCGAGCGCCTTCCCCTCGCGGGAGGCGAACGCGTCGAGCTCGATCCGGCGGCCGGGCGAGAGGGGAGCCGTGAAGATCGCGTCGAGGGCGGCGCGCTTGGCGGCCCACACGCCGTCGCGGTCGATGCGGGTCGGGTCGTCATCGGACGCGGCGACCGGCGCCCGCGCGGCCTCGACGACCGCCCGCTCGGTCGGGGTCAGGTAAGCGACCTCGCGGATGTCCTCGGGACGCACATAGAGCGGCGCGAGGAAGCGCCGGTTCGCGGGCCGATACGGCGACGCCTCGATCGGGCTCGTCACCTCGGCCGCGTGGATCGGGTTCACCAGCAGGAAGTCGGCGCCCTGATCTCCCGCGATCGCGGCGAGATCGCCGAGGTCGGCGAAGTCGCCCATGCCCCACGACGAGCGCGAGCGCACCGAGTACAGCTGTGCCATGAGCCCCCACCCGCGACCGCGGCCCGGCCGCGTCGGCGGCTTCGGAAGGCGCTCGGGGGTGACGACGAAGGGGACGGATGCCGTGCGGCTCGGCTCCGCGCTCTGGCTGTCACCGCCGAACGCGGTCTCGACGGCGTGGACCGTATGCCACCCGAGCGGCACGTCGCCCGGCACCGGCACCTCGACGCGCCACCGGCGGACGCCGTCGACCTCTCGCGACTGCGGCTGCTGATCGGGGATCCAGACCTCGCGCGACGATCCGTCCTCCAGCGTCAGCGAGACGCGCACGTCGTGCCCGTCGGCGACGTGGACGAGGAGGTTCCGCGCGCCGATGCGCGACACGAACGACGGCGGAAGAAGCTCGCGCCACGGCGCATCTTCCGCGGCGGCGAGAGCGGCGCTGATCTCGGCATCCGTCTCCACCTCCACCGACATGGCCCGCAGCACGGCGCGGAGGGTGGATGCCGGGACGGTCACCCGGTCGCCGAAGAACGACCAGTACGACGTCGCGACGCCGTGGGCCTCGGCGAGCGCGATGAGGTCGGGGGTGGGTGCGTCGTCGGTCATGGCTGCCTCCGTGGGAGAGTCCGTGCTCGCCATCCTGCCAGGCGCAGGCCGCGCAGGAGGGCGGCGCGCGAGCGCCTCAGCGCTCGAGCGCGTCGAGGCGTGCGACCAGGCCCGCGCGGCGGGGCGAGCGTGCGGGCAGCATCTCGAGGGCGAGGCGGAGCACCTCGGCATCCTCCGCACCGTCTTCCGTGTCGGCGTAGGCGAGAAGAACGTCGACGGATGCCTCGCTCAGCAGCGCCTCGCGCAGCGCGAGCCGGATCGTGTCGCGGAACTCCTCGACGCCCGGGGCGACCGAGTCGGGCAGCGCGGGGCCGCGGTAGGCGGCGAGCGCGACGCGGTGGGCGCCGCGGTCGAGCAGCGAGATCACCTGGTGCGCGTCGGTGTCCAGATCCGCGGTCAGCCGGTAGGGGCGCGAGGCTGGGATGAGCTGAGGCGCGAGCCGCTCGAGCACCTTCCGCAGGCGCACCATCTCGGGGCGGAGCGCGCCCTCGCCCGCACCGGCGCCGTAGACGAGCTCGGTGAGGCGCTCGGCCGACAGCCCCTGGCGGTGGACTGCGAGCATGAGGAGGATTTCGGCGTGGCGGGCCGAGATCTCCGCGACCGAGGTCGTGCCGGCGCTCGTCGTGTCGAGGAGAGCCCGGTCACGGCCCAGCACCCGAAGGGTCGCCGTCTCGGGTGGACTGGATGCCGCAGCTCCACGCCCGACACCACGCCCCGCGCCCCGGCGCACCGGAATCGGGGCGGTCGCCGCGCGGGCCCGCAGGCGCGCGACGAGCAGTTCGCCCTCGACCGCGCGTGCCGTGGCATCCACCAGCAATTGCGCCTGCGGAGTGGCGGCCTCGATTCCGCCGGTGACGTCGATGACGCCGAGCAGGCGCCGCGTTTCGGGGTCGTGGACGGGCGCCGCGGTGCACGACCACGGCTGCACGAACCGGTTGAAGTGCTCCGCGCCGTGGATCTGCACCGACCGGCCCAGGGTGAGCGCGGTTCCCGGCGCCGACGTGCCGACGGCTTCCTCCGACCAGTTCGCCCCGGCGACGAAGCCCATGTCGCCGGTCAGCGCGCGGACGTTCCGGTCTCCCTCGACCCACAGCAGACGACCGGCGGCGTCGCCGACGGCGACCACCACCCCGGCATCCGTCTCCGGCAGCAGAAGCGCGCGGATCATGTCCATCGCCCCGGCGAGCGGGTGGGCGCTGCGATACGCCTCGAGCTCGTCCTCGGTCAGATCGATCGGCGGCGATCCGTCGGCACCGCCGAGGTGGGCCAGCGAGCGTCGCCACGAGTCCTGCACGAGGCTCCGGATCTGGCTCAGCCTCGGGTCGGCCTGATTGCCGCCGACGAACTCCTCGTGCGCGCGCTCGATGAGAAGACGCGACGTCTCGGGTGAGACCTCGCGACGAGACGACCACGACGAGGGCACGGCGACTCCGTTCGACGATGAGGAGCGTGCGGCAAGTCTAGGTCGCGGACGGCGATCGCGGCAGTCTGCGCGGGGCGATCGTCGGCACACCGTCGACGGGGTCGGGGTAGACCCGAGCATCCAGTCCGAACGCGTCGCGAAGAAGCTCCGTCGTCACGATCTCGCCCGGCGCGCCCGTCGCTGAGACACGACCTCCGGCCACGACGACGGCCGCATCGCTGTAGCGCGCCGCCATGCTCAGGTCGTGGAGCACCATCAGGACCGTCCGGCCCGACTCGTGCGCGAGCGCGTGCACGATCTCCAGGATCTGCACCGAGTGCGCGATGTCGAGATGTGTGGTCGGCTCGTCGAGCACGAGCACCGGCGTGTCCTGCGCGAGGCACATCGCGATCCAGGCGCGCTGGCGCTGCCCACCGGACAGCTCGTCGAGCGGGCGGCCGGCGAGGGCGGCGACGTCCATCCGCTCCATCGCCGCCTGAACGTGCTCTTCGTCCTCATGCGACCACTGCCGGTACCACGGCTGATACGGCTGGCGTCCTCGTGCGACGAGGTCGCCCACGGTCAGCCCCTCGGGCGCGACCGCGGTCTGCGGGAGCATCGCGAGACGCCGCGCGAGGGCCTTCGGGGCGATCGTCGAGATGTCGTCCCCATCGAGGCGCACCTGGCCCGCGAGGGGGCGACTGAGCCCGCCGATCGCGCGCAGCAGCGTCGACTTGCCGCTGCCGTTCGGGCCGATGATGCACGTCACCTCGCCGGGGCGGGCTTCGAAGCTCGCGTCGCGACCACCGTGCGGCGGTCGTATCCGACGCTGACCGTGTCGAGGACGATGGCGCCTCCACTCATGCGCGTGCCTCGCGGATGATCCGAACCAGCAGGACGAGAAGCACGATTCCTCCGAAGATCGAGGTGACGACGCCCACGGGGAGCTCGACGGGCAGGTGATGCGCCACGAGGTCTGCGGCCGTCACGAGGACGGCGCCCAGCACCCCCGCCGCGAGAACGGGCGGTCCGGGCGTGCCGAACAGACGCATCGCGATCTGAGGGGCGACGAACGCGACGAACCCGATCGGCCCCGCCGCGGCGATCGCGACCGCCACGAGCGCGACGGCGACGAAGAGCAGCACGCCCTGGGTCGCGCCGACGCGCACTCCGAGCGAGCGCGCCTGGTCGGGTCCGAGGCGCAGTGCCGCGAGGCCCGGCGCCACGATCGCCGTCACGACGATCGCTCCGACGCAGACCGGCAGCACCATCAGGACGTCGGTCCACGACGAACTCCCGAGCGAACCGGCGAGCCAGCGCATCGCGACGGCCGCCCACTCGACGTCGGCGACCATCAGCAGCCACTGCGTCAGCGCGCCGCAGATCGCCGTGATGCCGACGCCGACGAGCACCAGCCGCAGCGGGTCGAGACCACCCCGCGACGCGAGCGCCACGACGATCGCCGTCACCACCAGTCCGCCGACGAGGGCGGCGAGCGGCACCGACACGATGCCCGCGAGGCCGGGGAGCGGCACGACGAACGCGATCACGGCGAAGACGCTCGCGCCGCTCGTGACACCGAGGATGTCGGGGCTGGCGAGCGGATTGCGCGTGATCGACTGCGTGATGCCGCCCGCCATGCCGAGCGCGAACCCGACGACGAGGCCGGTCGTCTCCCGAGCGAGGCGGCGCCCCACGACGATCCGGTCGACGCGATCACCGCCCCCCGCGACGACGTCGAACACGCGGTCGAGGGGGATCCACAGCGTGCCGGCCGTCGCGGCGACGAGCGTGACGAGAGCGAGCGCGACGAGGCATCCTGCGAAGGCGAACGCGTAGCGGCGCCGCAGACGGATGCCGACGCCCCCTGCAACCAGTCCCGTGCGACCCAGGACGACGCGGTCGACGCGCAGCGACGCGCCGCGCATCCCCTCGGCCCGACCCACATCGCCGACCGTGCTCACAGCGTCGCGCCCTTCTTGCGCGTCACGATCGCGATCATCACCGGCGCGGCGACGATCGCGACGACGAGACCGACGGGAAGTTCGCCATCGCGTGTCGAGATGCGGCCTAAGACATCGGAGAGGAGCAGGATCACGCCCCCCGCGAGCGCCGCGAGCGGCACCAGCACCCCGTAGCGCGGCCCAGACACCCACCGGACGGCCCAGGGCGCGGCGATCCCGAGGAACGCGATCGGACCGCAGACGGCGGTCGCTGCCGCGGCGAGGACGGTAATCGCGACGACGCCCACGATGCGGACGGCGGCGACGTTGTTGCCGAGGCTCCGCGCCACGTCGTCGCCGAGGCCGAGCGCCGTCACCCCCGGTGCGTTGACGAGCGCGAGCACCAGCCCGACCGCGATGAGCGCGAGGACGAGGGGGACCGCTTCGGTCGGTCTGCCCGAGAGCGACCCCACGGCCCAGTAGCGCACGACATCGAGCGACTGCCGATCGAGGAGCACGACGGCGGTCGTCAGCGCGGTGAGCACCGCACCGAGCGCCGCGCCAGCGACGGTGAGGGTCAGCGGCGAGGCATCCGTTCGCCCGTCCGGGCCGCCTCCCCACGCGAGCGACACCACGACGATCGTCGCGGCAGCGGCGCCCACGAGCGCGGCACCGACGATCTCGAGAGGTCCCGAGCGGTCGAACGCGAAGGTCAGCACGACGACGCCGAGCGCCGCGCCGGAATTGACGCCGAACAGGCCCGGTTCGGCGAGAGGATTGCGGGTGTGGCCCTGCATGAGCGCGCCCGCCGCGCCGAGGGCGAGACCCACCGCGAGGCCCAGGACGGTGCGTGGAAGGCGCTGGGTGAGGATGACCGTCGCTTCCGGGGTCGCCGCCCCGCCGAAGAGCGCGGCGAGCACATCGCCCGGCGCGATCGCGTTGCTCCCGACCATGAGACTCACGGCGAACGCCGCGAAGACGGCGATCACGGCGATCGCGACCGCGACCGCATCGCGGCGTCGCCGGTGACGCCGGCGTGCGGGGAGAGTGCCGACGTCGGTCGCGGGGGTCAGCGTCGAGGTGGTCATGGGTCGTCTCGTGCGGAGGCGGCGGTCGATGACGCCGGGTTCTCAGCAGTCTTTAAGGTTAGGCTACCCTAAGTGAAAGCGCCACTCGGCGCACCGCCTCCCCTTTCTGCGATCGGAGTCCCCATGTCCCTCGCCCTCCCCGGCCGCCGCGCCCGTCGCCTCGCGACGCTCGCCGCCGCGGCCGCCGCCACCGCTCTCCTCCTCACGGCATGCTCCGGATCGTCCGACCCGGCCGAGACGGGCACCACCGCAGCGACGACCGCGCCCGAGGTCGACGCCGACTTCTTCTTCGAGGCCGGCGACCTGCCGGCCTCGCCGACGCGCGTCGTCGCCCTGTGGCGTACCGGCGCCGAACTCGTCGACATCGGCGTGATCCCGGTCGGGACGCTCGATGACGAGATCCGCGAGACCGAGCTCACCCCCGAGCAGTGGGAGTCCGCGCAGGACGTGCCGACCGTCGGCAGCTTCGAAGGCGTCGACATCGAGAAGATCATCGACCTCGACCCAGACCTCGTCATCGGCATGGACAACGGCGGTCTCGGCATCGACTACGAGTCGATCGGCGAGCTGTACCCCGTCCGCATCCTGAAGGTCGCCGAGCCGACCGACGTGTGGGACAACTACGAGACGGTCGCGGCCCTCGTCGGACGTTCGACCGACTTCGACAAGAAGGTCGCCGAGCTCGACGCCCGCCTCGCCGACATCCAGAGCACCTACGGCGACGCCCTCGACGGCGCGCTGACGACGTCACTCAGCGCCATGCAGGGATCAGTGCTCGTCGACACGAGCAAGTCGCTGTCGTACCGCCGTCTCGTCGCCGCAGGGTTCACCTACAACCCGGTGTACACCGACAACCCCGAGCGCTACGTCACGCAGCTGAGCCTCGAGAACCTCCCGAGCCTCGCCGACCAGAAGATCCTCTTCCACTCCGCCGCGCTTGACGGGTCGGTGTCGCCCGACGTGCAGGCGCTGCTCGACGAACCGGCCTTCGCCGAGCTCCCCGCAGTGACGGAGGGTCACCTGTACCCGCTGCGCGGGTCCGTCATCTACACGTTCGCCGGCGCGGATGCCATGGTCGACGACCTCGAAGCGGCCGCCCAGGCGTTCGCAGGGGAGTGAGGTTCTCCCATGACAGACATCACCGACCGCCCGCAGGCGGAGCTACGCGGTTTCCCCATCCGCATCCGCGAGCTCACGCTGCTGCGGCGCGAGCTCGTCACGCCGCTCATGCTCCGGGTCACTCTCGGCGGCCCGGAGCACGTCGGGTTCGAGAGCCACATCGCTGACGAGCACATCAAGCTCATCTTCCCCGACCCTGAGACGGGCGAGCTGAACGTCCCGACGCAGAACGGCGACGTGATCGACTGGCCGCGTCCGCTGCCTCCGACCCGCGACTACACGGTGCGCCGCTACGATCCGGGTGCCGGCGAGGTCGACATCGACGTCGTCGTGCACACCGTGGGGCTCGCCTCGACGTGGGCGCAGCAGGCGCCGATCGGGTCGCGGATCCCCGTCGCGGGTCCGCCCCGCGGCATCCACATCCCCGACGAGTTCACGTGGCAGGCGTACTTCGGCGACGAGACGGCTCTGCCTGCCATCGCCCGTCGGGTCGCGGAGCTACCGCGCTCGACCCGCGGATACGCGGTCATCGAGGTGCAGAACGCCGCCGAGGAGCAGCCTCTCGACGCGCCCGAGGGGGTCGAGGTGCGGTGGCTGCACCGCGCCGACCGGCCTCGACAAGCACCAGTTCGACGTCACGGGGTACTGGCGCCGAGGCGCCGCCGGCGACGAGATGGAGCACCACGGCATCGCGCACGCGCTCAAGCACCTCTTGAAGATCGACCACTGACGCGGCCCTGGTGGGCGGGTCCGGGCTCTCAGCCCCGAGCCGCCCACCAGGCGCGCAGGCGCTCTTCCGCGGCATCCGGCCCGAGGACGCCCTCGTCGAGGCGCAGATCGAGGAGGAACCGGTAGGCCTCGCCCACCTCGCGCCCGGGCGGGATGCCGAGGACCTCCTGAATCCGGTTGCCGTCGAGCTCGGGACGCATCGCGTCGAGCTCCTCCTGAGCGGCGAGGTCGGCGATGCGCCGCTCGATGTCGTCGTACGCGGCCGACAGGCGCGCGGCCTTGCGGCGGTTGCGCGTCGTCACGTCGGCGCGGGTGAGGATGTGCAGACGCTCGAGCTCGTCCCCGGCATCCCGCACGTACCGCCGCACCGCGGAGTCGGTCCACGCGCCCTCGGAATAGCCGAAGAACCGGAGATGCTGTTCGACGAGCTGGCTCACCGACGAGATCGTGTCGGAGTCGAAGCGCAGGGCCTGCAGGCGCTTGCGGGCCAGGCGCGCGCCCTTGAGATCGTGGTGGTGGAAGCTCACCCCACCGCCCGGTTCCAGCTTCCGCGTCGCGGGCTTGCCGATGTCGTGCAGCAGCGCGGCGAGGCGGAGCGTCACGTCGGGCGCGGCGCCCGGGTGCCGCGCGTGCTCGAGGTCGATCGTCTGCTGGAGGACCGTCAGCGAGTGCTCGTAGACGTCTTTGTGGTGGTGGTGCTCGTCGATCTCGAGGCGGAGCGCGGGGATCTCGGGGACGATCTCGCCCATGAGTCCCGTGTCGACGAGAATCCGGATGCCGCGGGCCGCGTCGTCGCACGCGAGGAGCTTGACGAGCTCGGCCTGCACCCGCTCGGGGCTGACGATCCGGATCGACTCCCGCAGCCGCGCCATCGCCTCGAGGGTGTCGGGGGCGACGTCGAACCCGAGCTGCGCCGCGAACCGCGCCGCGCGGAGCATGCGCAGCGGATCGTCGCCGAAGCTCACGTCGGGGTCGGACGGCGTGCGGAGGGTGCCGGAAACGAGGTCTTCGACCCCGCCGGTCGGGTCGACCAGGGCGGGCAGCGGCAGGCGCAGGGCCATCGCGTTGACGGTGAAGTCACGGCGGACGAGGTCGGCGTCGAGCGCGTCGCCGAACTCGACGGTAGGCTTGCGGGTCACGCCGTCGTAGCTGTCGGCGCGGTACGTCGTGATCTCGACCTGCTCGGCGGTTCCCGACGGTCCCGGGATCTTCGCCCCGATCGTCCCGAACGCCCGCCCGATGTCCCACGTCGCGGTCGCGAGGGGCTTCACGATGCGGAGGATGTCGTCGGGACGCGCGTTCGTGGTGAGGTCGAGGTCGTTGGTCGTGCGGCCGAGCAGCGCGTCGCGGACCGGCCCCCCGACGATCGCGATCTCGAAGCCCGCCTCGGCGAACGCCGCTCCCAGCCGCGCCATGATCGGCGAGGTCGCGAGCGACCCCAGTCGGTCGAGGCCTTCGGCCATGTTGAGCATGGTTTCCAGCCTACCGGCGAGGGTCGGCGGGGCCGGCGGGGGTCGGCGGGGCCGGCGGTGTCCGGTGGGACTGCGGCGTCCGGTGGGACTGCAGCGTCAGGCGAAGCGCAGGAACCCGGTGAACAGCAGCTCCCGCACGCGCGGCAGGAGGTCGGCGCGTAACGCTCCGGCATCCACGTCGAGCAGGTCGGCGATCGCGTCGATCAGCACGCCGACCGGCAGGTCGCCGTCCGACGCCCCGACAAGCGCCGCGAGGGCGGGATCGACCTCGATCGTCCGGGCCAGCGCGCCGCCCTGCCTGAGCTCCAGCACCGAGGGGTCTTCGGCGCCCGGCAGGTGGTGCCGCGCCTCGGTGACGTCGCCCGCGACCTCGAGCACGCAGGACGCGAGGGCGGCGTCGTTGAGGGCGGCGAGCGCGTCCGATGCCGCGAGCGCCTCGGCGAGGTGGCCGCCGAGCGATCCATCGCCGAGGGGCTGGGGCACGCGCTCGAACCGCCGCAGAGTGGGCATCCCGGACGCCGCGCGCCGCAACACCAGATAGCCGAACCCGACCGCGGTGACGCCCCGCGCGGCCAAGTCGTCGAGCCACGCGCCGACCAGGTCGGCGTAGCCGGGTGTCCCCGCGGCACTCGAGGCACCCGGCGCTGTCCCACCGTCCCGCACCCACAGCTCGGCGTAGGCCAGCGGATCGAGCAGCTCGCGCTCGATCACCCAGGCGTCGAGCGGCACGGGCGAGGCATCCACCCACTCGCGCACGCGATCGAGGCCGTCGGAACCTGCGTGATACTCCCAATTGCCGAGCAGTTGCGCGGTGCCGCCGGGCGCGAGCACCTCGCCGACGCCGGTGACGAAGGCGGCGACCAGGTCGTCGCCCGCAAACCCGGCATCCCGGTATTCGTACGCCGGCACACCCGCGACGCGCGGCGTGATCACGAACGGCGGGTTCGAGACGACGCGGTCGAAGAGCTCGCCGCGCACCGGGTCGAAGAGGCTCCCGAGACGCGTCTCGATGCCATCGACGTCGTTCAGGAGCGCGTTCAGCCGCGTGAATGCGAGAGCGCGCGGCGAGACATCGGTCGCGACGACGTCGCGGGCGACCCGTCGCGCTCGCAGCGCTTGGATGCCGCAGCCCGTGCCGACGTCGAGAACACGCCCCGCCGGAGTCGGCAGCTGCAGACCCGCGAGCGTCAGCGAGGCGCCACCGACCCCGAGCACATGACCCGTGGGCAGAGGTCCGCCGAGGGCCGCCTCATCGAGGTCGCTCGCGATCCACCACTCGCCCGCGCTCGACCCGCTCGGGTCGGCGTCGGCGGCGGCGTCGTCGGTGTCGGTGAAGTCCTGGGGTCGTACGAGCGCGGCGGGCTGCACGGTCTCTCCGTGGATCCTCGCGAGCCCCAGGGCCACGAGCCCCGAAGCGCGCGTTCGGGGGAGCGCTGTGTCGACGGATGCCCGAGGCGTGGGCGCGCCCAGAAACAAGAGACGCGCGAGCGTCGCCGAAGGAGTTTCGGGCTGGGCTGCGAGGGCGGCGAGGGCGGGGCCGTGCAGGCCGTGTCCGACCGCTTCGTCGGCGAGGGGGCCCCAGGCGCCGCGCACGGCGTCGGCGGTGTAGCCGGCGTCGAAGAGGTCGGCGCGTAACGCGGCTGTCAACGCCGCGTCGGGGTTCGGGTCGGGGATCGGGTCGGTCATCATGAGTGCTCGCCGGGGTCTGGAGTCGTGAGAGGCGGTGCGCCTGCGGCAGGCCCACAGACACCCCACCCTAGAATCGCACCTGATCGTGCGGCCCGGTTCGCACAGGATTCGACCCCCGCCATGACCTCCATCGCTCCTGCCGCCGCACGCCGCGCCCGCCGTTCCGCGGCCCGGTGGACGGCGCGCGCCGCGTCGATACTCGCCGCGGCCCTGCTGCTCACGCCGGCCCCGGCCGCCGCTGTCCCCGCGGCGGTGTCCGTCGCGCAGCCGTCGACCCTGTCGGTCGCTGTCGGCGGCGATGGAGTGGTCCGCGCGGACCAGCCGCTCACGGTGCGATTGTCGGCGCAGAACACCAGCGACGAACCCACCTCAACCGTGACCGTCGAGCTTGCGACGTCGGCGACGGCGTTGTCCACGCACGACGCGGTGTCCGCCTGGCTTGCGAGCACCGACGCCGATCCGGCCCGCACCGAATCACCCCTCGGCACCCTGGAGGTTCCGAGCGCTCCGGCCCGAGGCAAGGTCACCGCCGCGGTCGAGCTCGACCCCGCGACCGTCGCCGGGCTCGCACCCGGCGTCTACCCGCTGCGCGCCTGGCTCGCCGACCAGCCCTCCGAGTCGGCCGCGGTCAGCGTTCTCGTCGTGCCGGGCGACACGGGCGGCGGCGCGCTCAGCGTCGTCGTTCCGATCGTCGCCGAGCCGGCCGCGGGGGGGCTCCTCAGCTCCGACGAGCTCACCGACCTCACGGGACCGGGCGGCGACCTGCGCGTCCAGCTCGACGCGCTCACCGGAACCGCGGTCGTCCTCGCCGTCGACCCGGCGATCGTCGCCGCCATCCGTGTGCTCGGCTCCTCCGCTCCCCCCGTTGCGTCGACGTGGCTCGACGACCTCCTGACGCTGCCCAATACGCGCTTCGCGCTGCAGTTCGCCGACGCCGACCTGGCAACCCAGGTGGCGGCCGGTCTCACCGCCCCGCTGACCGTCACCGACCTGACGCCGTTCATGTCGACATCCGATTTCACGCGCACCCCCACTCCGACGGCGTCGCCCACGCCGTCCGAATCGCCCACGACGTCACCCACAGCGTCACCGACCGCGGCGGCGTCGCCGTCCCCCACCTCGACGACGTCGCCCGACGCGCCCGCGCTCCCCAGCCTCGCCGAGCTCACCGACATCGGACCGACCATCGGCACGGTGTTCTGGCCGGCGACGGGCTCCGCCGGCTCCCGCGAGGTCTCGACCCTCGCGGCGCCGCCGACGCCAGACGGCACCGCCCCGCTGACGCTCGTCGACTCTACTTCGATCGATTCCGCACCCGGCGCCGTGACGGGCGGGGCGTGGGCGGATGCCGCGGGCGCGCCGCTCCTCGTCTACGACGCCGCGACCTCGGCGGCGCTCGCCCGCGCCTCCCTCACCGACGCGCCCGTCGAGCGCGCCGGTGCGCTCGCGGCGGCATCCGCCCACGCCGCGCTCGATGCCGGCGCCGCACCGGACGCCGCCCTCCTCGTCGTCGTCGATCGCGCGACGACCCGCTCGGCGGCGGGGCTTCGCGACACGATCGTCACGGCATCCGGGCTCGCCGGACGCACCGCGACCGACCTCACGGCGCTCACCGCGGGCACGCCCGAGCCCGTCTCGCTGGTCGATGTGCCGGTGGATGCCGACCGCGCTGCGACGGCGCAGAGCCTCCTCACCGGCGAGGCGGAGATCGGCGCCTTCTCGTCGATCCTCACCGATCCGGCGGTGCTGACCTCTCCCGAGCGCGCCGAGATCCTCCAGCTGCTCGCGGCGGGGTGGCGTGACCGGCCCACGCAATGGGAGGTCGCCGTCGACGCGCATCGAGAGCAGACGACGGCCACGCTCGGCTCGGTCGCGCTCATCCCTCAGAGCGACATCACCTTCGCCACGACGAGCGCGCCGCTGACCTTCACCGTGCGCAACGAGCTGCCCTGGCCCGTCACGCTGACGCTGCTCACCTCCAACGACGACCCGCGACTGGTCGTGCAGTACGCGACCCCGGTGCAGGCCGGTCCTCTGCAGAACACGCGCATCGGCGTGCCCGTCGAGGCGCGCGTCGGGAGCGGCGAAGCGACGCTCGGGCTGCAGCTGCGGAGCCCCACCCAGGTCGCGATCGGCGACCCGGTCACGGTGCACGTCGCCGTACGCGCCGAGTGGGAGTCGGTCGGCATCGCGGTCATGGCCGTGCTTGTCGGCGGGCTGATCATCGTGGGCATCGTCCGCACCGTCCGCAAGCGCCGTCGAGCGCGCCGCGCCGAAGCGCAGGAGGCGAGCGGCGAGGCAGGGTGATCGCGGAATGCGGCGCGGTTACCATGTGTTGAACGCACAGTGCGAAACGCACTGGGGCCCGATTCATGGGCACCGCAGACGAAGGGTAGCGACGTGCGACAGGTCATCATCATCGGCTCCGGGCCGGCCGGATACACGGCCGCGATCTATGCGGCGCGGGCGAATCTCACGCCGCTGCTCATCGCCAGCTCCGTCGAGGCCGGCGGCGAGCTGATGAACACCACCGAGGTCGAGAACTTCCCGGGCTTCCCCGAGGGCATCATGGGTCCCGACCTCATGGCGCGCATGGAGGAGCAGGCGCGCAAGTTCGGCACAGAGGTGCTCTACGACGACGTGACCGCGCTCGACCTCTCCGGCGACATCAAGAAGGTCACGCTCGGCAGCGGCGCGGTCCACGAGGCCGAGGCCGTCGTGTTCGCCACCGGCTCCGCACCCCGCAAGATCGGCATCGAGGGCGAGCAGCGTCTCTCCGGTCACGGCGTCTCGTACTGCGCGACGTGCGATGGCTTCTTCTTCCGCGAGCAGCAGATCGCGGTCGTCGGCGGCGGCGACTCCGCGATGGAGGAGGCGACCTTCCTCACGAAGTTCGCCTCGAAGGTGTACGTCATCCACCGCCGCGACGAACTGCGTGCCTCGAAGATCATGCAGGAGCGTGCGCTCGCGAACGACAAGATCGAGTTCGTCTGGAACAGCGAGATCATCGACATCCTCGGCGTCGACGCCGTCACGGGCGTGGTCCTCCGCGACACCGTCGACGGGTCGACGCGGGAACTGGCGCTCACCGGGGTATTCGTCGCGATCGGCAACGACCCGCGCACGCACCTCGTGCACGGCCAGCTCGACCTCACCTCCCACGGCACCGTCTGGGTCGACGGACGTTCGTCACGCACCTCGGTGCCGGGCGTCTTCGCCGCCGGTGACGTCATCGATCCCACCTACCGGCAGGCCGTCACCGCCGCCGGCAGCGGCACGACGGCGGCCCTCGACGTCGAGCACTTCCTCGCGGCGCGCGGCGACGCGGGAGCGCCCGAACGCGACGCGAGCGAGATCGACGGCCTCACCGACGCCGATGCGCTCACCGGAGCAGCCTGAGGCTCTTCTGTGCGGCGGAACAATCACCGCGCACGCCGCGTTCCACACCCTGACGCATCCGCGTCGGAAACGTAAGGAGAAGGACATGACCGCCAAGGCCACGAGCGAAAGCACCTGGCAGCAGGACGTCATCGACGCCGAAGGGCCCGTCCTGGTGGACTTCTGGGCCGCGTGGTGCGGTCCGTGCCGCATGGTCGGACCCATCCTCGACGAGATCCAGTCGGAGAACAGCGACAAGATCACGGTTCTCAAGCTCAACGTCGACGAGAACCCGAACCTCGCCATGCAGTACCAGATCACGTCGATCCCCGCGATGAAGGTGTTCAACAAGGGTCAGGTCGAGAAGACGATCATCGGCGCGAAGCCGAAGTTCGCTCTCGAGCAGGACCTCGCGACCTACATCGCCTGACCGGCGTACATCACCTGACTCTCAGGTGAGCGGGCTCAGGATGCCTCGGCACGCGCCGGGGCATCCGGGTCCATCGGCGCCGACCAGGTGCGGTGCGGTTCGCTGCCGAGCAGCCGCCACACCGCGCGCGTGAGCGCCGGATACTCCAGTGCGATCTGGCGTAGCACGCGATAGTTCCTCGTGGCACTTGGCCGCTTTCCGCCGTCACCGATGATGTTCTCGGCACGGAGCGTCAGCACGACCAGCTCGTCCACCGACGGCAGGTCTTCCATGAAGTCCCACGGGTCTTCGCCGTCGCGGAGGCGCTCTTCGACCAGCACCGACAGCTCATCGGATGCCTCGGCGCGCAGCAGCTCGAGGCTGGCGCGGCGCGGGGCGAGGGGCTGGTCGGTCACCGTTCCAGCCTACGTGGAGGATTGTCCGGTGGGCTCGAGTCGGCGGCCGGTCAGACCGCGCCGTACTCCGTCTCGCCGAGTTCACCAAGAATGCGGTTGAGATCCTGGATCGTGGCGAAATCGATGTTGATCTGGCCTTTTCTCGCGGTGAGCGAGATCTTGACCTTGGTGTTGAGGCGGTCACCGAGACGCTCCGCGACATCGTCGAGATGTGCCCGACGCGCGCCGGCCTTCGGGGCGACGGTCGTGCGGCTCCCGGCATCCGACGACTTCGCCGCCGCTTCGGCAGCGCGGACGGAGAGATCCTCGTTGACGATCTTGTCGGCGAGGCGCTGCATCGCCTTCTCGTCGTCGAGCGAGAGGATCGCCCGCGCGTGACCGGCGCTGAGCACGCCCGCGGCGACGCGCTGCTGCACCGGGACCGGCAGTTTGAGCAGCCGGATGGTGTTGCTGATCTGGGGCCGCGAGCGACCGATGCGCGTCGCGAGCTGCTCCTGCGTGATGCCGAAGTCCTCGAGCAGCTGCAGGTAGGCCGAGGCCTCTTCGAGGGGGTTCAGCTCGGAGCGGTGCAGGTTCTCGAGCAGCGCGTCGCGCAGGAGGTCTTCGTCGGCCGTGTCGCGGACGATCGCGGGGATCGATGTGAGGCCGGCTTCGCGCGACGCGCGGGTACGGCGCTCCCCCATGATGAGCTCGTAGGCGCCGTCCTCGTTGGTGCGGACGACGACCGGCTGGAGGACACCGAACTCGCGCACGCTGTGCACGAGCTCGGCGAGCTCGTCGGCGTCGAAGTTCGTGCGCGGCTGGCGCGGGTTCGGGACGATTTCGTTGGGGTCGATGTGGACCAGGCGTGCGCCCGGCACAGCGACGAGCTGGGTCTGCGCGTCGGGAGTCGGAGCCGCCGGCTCAGCCGTGGCCTCGGCATCCGCCGTCCCCGCGTCATCGGGCGTGACGGTTTCCGTCGGAGCGACGGCCTCCGCCTTTGTGGCGGCGTCGGCCTCCTTCGCAGCTTTCGCCGCTCTCGCGGACGTGCCGGGGAAGAACACGTCGACAGGGCGCGCCTCCGCACTCTCGGTCGTCGGGATGAGTGCGCCGATCCCCCGACCCAGACCCGTTCGCTTCGCCATCAGTTCTCCTCTTGCTTGGACTTCGCCTGCTCGCGCTGCACCAGTTCGACGGCGGCTTCGCGGTACGAGATCGCGCCGACGGACTGCGGGTCGTACGCGATGACCGTCTGCCCGAAGCTCGGTGCCTCTGAGACACGCACGGTGCGCGGGATGACGGTGCGCATCACTTCGTTGGGGAAGTGATTGCGGACCTCCTCGGCGACCTGCTGGGCGAGGCGCGTGCGGCCGTCGTACATCGTCAGCAGGATCGTCGACAGGTGCAGCGTGGGGTTCAAGTGCTTCTGGATCATCCGGATGCTGCCGAGCAGCTGGCTGAGGCCCTCCAGCGCGTAGTACTCGCACTGGATCGGGATCATCAGCTCGCCCGCCGCGGTGAACGCGTTGATCGTGAGTAGCCCGAGTGAGGGCGGGCAGTCGATCAGCACGAAGTCGAGATGGTCGTCGGATGCCGCGAGGTACTCCTCGAGGGCTGTGCGCAGGCGGTGTTCACGGGCGACCTGCGAAACGAGTTCGATCTCGGCGCCGGCGAGGTGGATGGTGCTCGGCGCGCACAGGAGGTTGGGCGATTCCGGGCTGGTCTGGATGATGTCGGCGAGAGGGAACTCGTCGATGAGGACGTCGTAGACACTCGGGGTGTCCGCGGTGTGGGGGACGCCGAGCGCGGTGGAGGCGTTGCCCTGCGGGTCGAGGTCGATCACCAGGACGCGAGCGCCCAGCGAGGCGAGCGCGGCGGCGACGTTGACGGTCGTCGTGGTCTTGCCAACGCCGCCCTTCTGGTTCGAAATCGTAAGGACACGCGTGCTCGTCCCGTCGAAATCCAGCGACACGGCATCCAACGCCTTGCGGCGCGACGTGAGGTCAGCCAGTTCGCGTGCGATGGGGCTGTCATCGATGGAGAAGGGTGCGGAAGTGGTCGCGTTCTCCGATTCCGGCACCATGCACTCCTGTCTTTCCGGGGGACCTTTCCACTGTAGTCGAGGCCTCTGACGCCCGACGCCACCACGGCGGCCGTCCCGCGTTTCACGTGAAACACGACACTGGTTCAGTGAGCGGCTCGGCTTGGTGTTTCACGTGAAACGCTGGGGTCGCTTGCAAGATTCAACTCCTTCCACCACGGCATCTCCCACCCTCTCTCTGACCGAGTACCGCGCTTAGCGCGGTGTGTCGAGTCACACCCGCAAGGTCTTGTGTTTCACGTGAAACACAAGATCCGCGCCCAAGGGAGCTCGGTCCCGCGTATTCGATCAACGCTCGCCGCTTCATTCGTCCGCATCCCTGCACCTGCTTCTCGCGCGCGAAGGCCTCCCCAACGTTCGGGAAGTCCTCGAACTCGACGAGCTTTACGGGCCGACGTCTTTTCGTGCATTCAGCGCCCTCGCCGACGTCGTGTAACCGGACGAGATGCTCGTGTGCACCATCCGTAAACAACGGCGTGATCGAGTGGGTTGTGGAAGAAGCCGATTCTTGCGAAGTGGTTTCGACATGCGGGACCTCCCCGCTACTCAGCCACCGATCCACGCCACCGGTGACCGAGTGCCGCGCGGCCCGCGGCGTGCCGCGATCACCCCGGACTGGATGTTTCACGTGAAACGGCACGTGGGCTCGACGCGGGGCTACGCCCCCTACTCAACCGCTGAAACGTTGCGGCACGAGGCGACGCCGGTGATCGAGTGCCGCGCACTCCGCAGTGTATCGAGATCACTCGCAGTCGATGTTTCACGTGAAACGACACGTGGTCTCGACACGCGGGTTGCGCCCGCTGCTCAACCACCGAGGGGCGCGGTCTCCGGGGAGCGAGTGGGGTCAGCGCACGGTCGCGCGGATCACGCGGGTGGGCTCGGAGATCACGCCTTCGCCGACCGTCTCCACGCGCACGTCGGCCAGCTTGAACTTGCGGATGGCCTTCTCGGCCGCACCGATCTCATTCTCGGCGTTCGCGCCCTTGAGGAGGATCAGCTCGCCACCCGGGCGCACCAGCGGCGCGGTCACCGGAATCAGCGTCCTCAGCGCGCTCACCGCCCGCGCCGTCACCGCATCGAGGACGCGCCCCTGCGTCCATTCCTCGCCTCGACCGCGCACGATCTCAACGTTGTCGAGGCCCAAGGCATCCTTCTGCTCGTGCAGCCACGCGACTCGGCGCTCCATCGGCTCGATCAGGACCCACTGGACGTCCGGGCGAGCGATCGCCAGCACCAGTCCCGGTAAGCCGGCACCCGACCCGATGTCACCCGCCCGCGCACCTGCCGGAAACAGGGGAGCCGTGACGGCGGAGTTCAATACATGCCGCGTCCACAGCCGCGGAGGCTCGAGAGGCCCGATGAGCCCCCGTTCCTCACCCTGCGCCCCGAGCGCTTGCGTGAACGAGCGCGCCAGCTCGAGGCGGTCACCGAAGACGACCGATGCCTCGGCGGGCTCACTCTCGACCATCACGTCCACTGTGTTTCACGTGAGACACCGCACTCGCGGAGTTCAGCCCCGGCGGATGACCGTGTGGCGATCCGCGCCTTCGCCGTACGACTCGGACGTGAGTCCGCGATCGGCCACGATGTCGTGCACCAGCTTGCGCTCGTAGCTCGACATCGCCGGCAGGGATGCCTGGAACGCCCCATCGTCCAGACGCGCCACGGCGCGGTCGACGAGCTTCTCGAGCTGACGCTGACGCGCATCGCGCGACCCGCCCACATCGAGGATCAGTCGCGAGAACCGTCCGGTCTGTGCCTGCACGGCGATCCGGGTCAGCTCCTGCAGGGCCTGGACCGTGTCGGGATCCGAGAGCAGGCGCAGCGCGTCGGCATCCTCATTCTCCACCGAGACGTACGCCCGTCCGCCGCGGACGTCGAGTTCGAGGTCGCCGTCGATATCGGCGATGTCGAGCAGGCCCTCGAGGTAGTCGGCGGCGATGTCGCCCTCCTGCTCGAGCTGCTCGACCGTCGCGCCCTCGCGAGCAGACGGTGCGCTATCGGCGCGCTCGGTCGTCACGTCATCCGTCGTGTTCGTCATTCTCGTCTCACCTGTCACGATTCGGTGTTCGGCTTGTTCTTCTGGGCCTGCTTCTTCGCACGCTGCTTGCTCACCGGCTGCTGCCGCTTGGGCGCCTGCTCCTTGGCCTTCTGCGCCTCTTCATACAGACGCTGCTGTTCGGCCTGGTACTTCTCCAGCGGCACGACCTTGCCCGAGGCATCCACGGCCTTGCCCTTGCGTGCGAGGCGCTCCTCACGAGCCTTCGCCGCGTCCGAACCCGGGGTGGGCAGGTTTCGGATGACCAGGAACTGCTGCACCATCGTCCAGATGTTGGAGGTGAACCAGTAGATGACGACACCGAGCGGGAAGAAGACGCCCGAGAAGATGAACGCCAGCGGCAGGACATACAGCATGATCTTCTGCATCTGGTACGCCTGGCCGGTCTTGGCCTCGGGCGACAGGTTCTTCGAGATGATCTGCAGCTGCGTGATGAACTGCGACGCGATCATGAGGATCACGAGGATGATCAGGATGATCACCGTGGCGGTCTGGTTGGTGTTGATCGCCTCGATCATGTTGACGTGCAGCGGCGCGACGCCGAAGAGCTTCGCTTCGTAGAACTGCCACGTCAGTTCCTTGTTGAGCAGTCCGACACCGCCCACACCCCACTCGGCGTGCTTCTTCACATCGCTGAGCGTGTAGAACATGCCGAGGAGGATCGGCATCTGCACAAGCAGCGGCAGACAGCTCGACACGGGTGTCGTGCCGTGCTTCTTATACAGCGCCATCGTCTCGCGGCTCATCGCCTCACGAGAGAGCTGATCCTTCTTACCGCGGTACTTCTCCTGAACTTTTCGCAGTTCAGGAGCAATTTCCATCATCTTGCGCTGGCTCTTGATCTGCCGAACGAAGAGGGGGATGAGTGCCGAACGAACGACGACGACCAGACCGATGACCGACAGCACCCAGGTCAGGCCCGCGTCGGGAGCGAGCCCGAGCGACGTGAAGATCCAGTGCCAGAACACGAGGATCGCCTCGACGACCCACTTGAACGGCCACATGATGGCGCTGAAGAAGTCGAGACCCTGCGCGGGGGCGGGCGTCGTCGGCGTCGGCACCACCGGGGTGGGTGTCGCCGCGAAGCGATACAGCAGATCCAGCACGGATCAGTCCTTTCTCGGCGGCACAGCGTGGGTGCCGTCTGTGGATGGCACGACGAACCCGTGCCGGGTCAGATCGTGACGGAAGTCCCGGTGCGGCGGAACGTCGTCGATGCCGCCCCGCGCCCACGGGTGACAGCGCGCGAGCCGACGTGCCGTCAGAGCGCTGCCCTTGACCAGCCCGTGCTGCTGCACGGCGCCGACGGCGTAGGCGGAGCAGGACGGGTAGTACTTGCAGACGTCGCCATAGAGGTGCGAGATCGTCGCGCGGTACGTGTGGAGAAGAGCCAGTCCGGCGTTCCGGGGGAGCAGCGGCACAGAGCCGAGGACCCCGGACGCCGAGAGCGATCCGGTCCCCAGGGAGTAGGAGGGCAGGGTCGTGACGCTCACGCGGCGGCCCGCGGTGTGAAAGAGCGTGTCAGGCAGCGGGTGACATCGGCGCGGAGAGCGGCGAAATCGGCGGATGCCGCGGAGGGCAGTGCCCGGATGACGACCTCCGCGCCAGGGTTCACCTGGGGAAGGACCTCGGCGCAGACGGCCTTGAGCCGGCGGCGAACGGTGTTGCGGGTCACGGCGGTTCCCACCTGCTTGCTCACGATGAAGCCGAACCGCGCCGGGCGGTCTTCGGGCGTCGCGACGACGTAGGTGACGGTGTGCGGACCGGCGCACCGAGTGCCCCTACGGACGACGGCTTTGTACTCCGCCCCGCGGGTGATGCGATTCCCGCGCGCCAGCACTTCGGTCGCGTCAGGCCGAGAGCTCGGTGCGACCCTTGGCGCGGCGCGCCGACAGGATCGACCGACCGGCACGCGTACGCATGCGGGCACGGAAGCCGTGCTTCTTGGCGCGGCGGCGGTTGTTGGGCTGGAACGTGCGCTTGCTCATGTGGATCACTCCGGATCGGCGGGTCACCCGAACGCTCTAAGACCGGGGACACAGGTACAGGGGACAGCCCGTGTGGGCATAAGTCAACCGATTTAGGGTACGTCGAGTGCCGCCGAAACTCAAACCGAGCCGTGCGGAACAGGCATTATCCACTGCCTGTGGATGACGTCTGGTGACGACACGCGGGCCGGAACTACAGTGGATTTTGCACCCGACGGCCTCGCTGGCTACCGTGGCTCGGGTAGTTATCCACAGGCTCGGGAATCAGCGTCGATCCCCCTCGCCCGCTCGCACGAAACGCATTCTTCACCCACGAACCACAGCCTGGGGGGCTCATGTCACAGCACGATGTTCCGGATGTCCCGGTCTGGACCGCCGTGCTGGAGCAGCTCGATGGCGACGAGCGCGTCACGCCCCAGATGCAGGGCTTTCTGAACCTCGCCGTCGCCCAGGGCGTCATGGGTGGCACGCTCTACCTCGATGTGCCGAACGACCTGACCGCGGCGCAGCTCAACAAGCGGCTGCGTGCGCCGATCCTCGAGGCGCTCAGCCGAGTGGATGCCGAGCCTGCAGCGACCGCGTTCCGCGTGGTCGTCAATCACGAACTCGCCGACGCGCACCTCACCGCCCCAATCCCGGTTCAGTCGACGGCGCCGCTGATCGCCCCGTCGATCCCTCGCCCGCCGATCGACGACGAGCCGGCGGCCATCCGGACCGACTCGCGCAGCGACACCCGACTGAACCCGAAGTACTCGTTCGACAACTTCGTCATCGGCCAGTCGAACCGTTTCGCGCATGCGGCGGCCGTCGCGGTCGCGGAGGCTCCGGCGAAGGCGTACAACCCACTGTTCATCTACGGCGACTCGGGCCTCGGCAAGACCCACCTGCTCCACGCGATCGGCGATTACGCCCTCAGCCTGTACTCCGGCATCCGCGTCCGTTATGTCTCGAGCGAAGAGTTCACGAACGACTTCATCAACTCGATCGCGAACAACCGCGGCTCCGCGTTCCAGGCGCGCTACCGCGACGTCGACATCCTCATGATCGACGACATCCAGTTTCTGCAGGGCAAAGCCGAGACGCAGGAGGCCTTCTTCCACACCTTCAACACGCTGCACGATCACGACAAGCAGGTCGTCATCACGAGTGATGTACCTCCCCGGCACCTCACCGGCTTCGAAGACCGCATGCGCAGCCGGTTCGAGTGGGGCCTCATCACCGATGTGCAGGCGCCCGACCTCGAGACGCGCATCGCGATCCTCCGGAAGAAGGCGCAGTCCGAGCGGCTCCTCGTGCCCGACGACGTGCTCGAGTACATCGCGACGAAGGTGTCGAGCAACATCCGTGAGCTCGAGGGTGCGCTCATCCGCGTCTCCGCGTTCGCGAGCCTCAACCGATCGACCCTCGACATCTCGCTCGCCCAGACGGTGCTGCGCGACATCGTCGACACCGATGAGGCGAACGTCATCATGCCGACCGACATCATCGCGGCCACGGCGCAGTATTTCCGACTCTCCGTCGATGACCTCTACGGCTCGAGCCGGTCGCAGTCGATCGCCACGGCACGACAGATCGCGATGTACCTCTGCCGCGAGCGGACGAACCTCTCGCTGCCCAAGATCGGTCAGCTCTTCGGCAACCGCGACCACACCACCGTCATGTACGCGTGCAAGAAGATCGCCGAACTGATGAAGGAACGCCGCTCGATCTACAACCAGGTCTCGGAGATCACGACCCTCCTCGGTCGCGTCGGTCGCTGAGGCGACCGCCCCCGAGCAAACGGTCGCTGAGGCGGCGCTGACACGCGCGGGATCCCCGCCGCACTTGACAGGGAACCGTCCCAGGTCTCATCATGCGCGTTTCCCACAGTGTGGAGAGCCTGTGGATAACTTGTCGTCATCCCGGGATGCCTGTGGGCGGATCGCGGGTCCTTGTGGATGACGGATGCCGAAGCGCCTGCGCCGAGAAGCCGCATGAACACAGGCATCCGCAGCTCGCCCACAACTTACACACGTGTGGTTTCCGCTCCACGAGCGGGATCGGCCGGGTTATCCACACTTTCCACAGCTGTTAACACCATGACAGAGATTCATCAATGGGAAACCGATTCGATCACCATGTGAGCGGGGACCCGGCGACGCGGCCCGTGCGGCTCCCGGCGACATCGGGTCAGCGAAGTTCGACGACGTGGGCACTAGCATGGGAACGCTTCGGTCCTCCGAACGCCACGTTCGAGTGACCCAGAGTCCATCAAGGGAGCGCCAGTGAAGTTCCACGTGAATCGCGATGTCTTCAGCGAGGCCGTGTCGTTCGTCGTCAAGCTCCTGCCGCAGCGGAACCCCCAGCCGATCCTGGCCGGTGTGCTGATCGAGGCATCCGATGAGGGACTCTCGCTCGCCGCGTTCGACTACGAGGCATCCGCGCGGACGACGATCGAGGCGACGGTCGACGAACCCGGCACGATCCTCGTGCACGGGCGCCTCCTGTCCGAGATCGCGAGCCGGCTTCCGAACGCACCGATCCAGATCGAGGTCGGCGAAGACGACGGCATCGTGCTCACCTGCGGGTCGGCGCGTTTCACGCTCGCCTCGATGCCGGTACAGGAATATCCCGCCATCCCCGAGGTCTCCGGCGAGTCGGGCCTCGTTCCCGCCGACGAGTTCGCGACCGCGATCTCACAGGTCGCCTTCGCCGCATCGCGCGACGACGTCACTCCTGTGCTCACCGGTGTGCAGCTCGAAGTCGCGGGGACCTCGCTCAGCCTCGTCGCCACTGACCGCTACCGCGTCGCCCTGCGCGATGTCGCCTGGGATGGCGGCGGCGTCGCCGACGACGAGTCGACGACCGCCCTGGTCCCGGCGCGAACGCTCACCGAAGTCGGGAAGACCTTCGCGCACTCCGGCGACATCCAGATCGCGTTCTCGGGTTCGGGCGACCGCGAGATCATCGCGTTCACCTCGGGCAACAAGACCGTCACCTCGCTGCTCATCAAGGGGAACTTCCCGCCCGTGCGGCGCCTGTTCCCCGAGCAGACCGACCACTACGCCGTCGTCAACACGGCCGAACTCGCCGAAGCGGTCCGCCGCGTGTCGCTCGTGCTCGACCGATCGGCGCCGCTGCGCTTCACCTTCACCGAAGAGGGCGTCTCGATGGACGCCGCCGGCACCGAGCAGGCGCGCGCCTCGGAGTCGGTCGACGCGACCCTCGCCGGCGAAGAGGTCACCCTCGGCCTCAACCCGCAGTACCTGCTCGAGGCGCTCGGCGCGGTCAAGAGCGAGTTCACGCGCATCACGTTCACCTCGAGCGACAACGCCAACAAGCTGAGCCCCGTGCTCATCACGCCGCAGACCTCGGGCACGCCCGAGAGCTTCAAGTACCTGCTGCAGCCGAACCTCCTCCTGCGCTGACCGGCACTGCCCGCGTCGCACCCCCGAACTAGGCTGTTCGGGTGATCGTGGAGCAGCTGAGTCTCGTCGACTTCCGCAATTATGCGGCCGCCGACGTGACCCTCGGCGCGGGCGCGAACGTCTTCGTCGGCCGGAACGGACAGGGAAAGACCAACCTCGCCGAAGCGATCGGCTACTTCGCGACCCTCGGCTCGCACCGCGTGTCGCAGGATGCCCCGATGGTGCGCGACGGCGCGGACGCCGCGATCGTCCGCATGCGCCTCGGCTACGGCGAGCGGCGCGTGCTGCTCGAGGCCCAGCTCAACCGATCCGGCAGCAACAAGGCGCGGGTGAACGGGTCGCCGGTGAAGACTGCGGAGCTCCCCCGCTACGCGCAGGTCGTCCTGTTCGCTCCCGAAGACCTCCAGATCGTCCGCGCCGACCCGTCCGCGCGCCGCCGGTTCGCCGATCAGCTGCTCATCCAGCGTGCACCGCGCATGGCGGGGGTCCTCGGCGACTACGACCGTGTGCTCAAGCAGCGCACCGCGCTGTTGAAGTCGGCGCGCGCCCGCGGCATCCGCGGCGAAGGGCTCTCGACCCTCGACGTCTGGGACGACAAGCTCGTCCAGCTCGGCACCGAGGTGATCCGTGCCCGGCTCGCCCTGGCAGAGGATCTTGCGGGCCCCGTGGCGGATGCCTACGCGCAGATCGCCGGCGCCGACCACCGGCCGGAGCTCGAATGGTCGCTCTCGATCTCGGGGCACGACCCGGAGGACGAGGGTGATCTCGATACACCCACGGCCGCGCCGCGGGCACTCGATCAGCGCGGGGGTGCGGGCGGTGCGGGGGATCAGCGCGGGGAAGCGGGCGGCGCGGAGGAGATCCAGCGGCAGTTCCGTGCGGCGCTCGCGGCGCGGCGTTCCGCCGAGCTCGACCGGGGCGTGACGCTCGTCGGTCCGCATCGCGACGATCTCGTCCTGCGCGTGCGTGGGCTTCCGGTGAAGGGCTACGCGTCGCACGGCGAGTCGTGGTCGGTCGCGCTGTCGCTACGCCTGGCCTCGGCCGAGCTCCTGCGCGCGCAGTCGCAGCTCGGAGACCCGGTGCTGATCCTCGACGACGTCTTCGCCGAGCTCGACGCCGACCGTCGCGCCCGGCTCGCGGCCCTCGTCGAGGGCTATGAGCAGGTCGTCGTCACCGCGGCCGTCGAAGAGGATGTGCCGCCCGCGCTCCGCGCGCGCACGGTGCGCGTCGTCGCCGGCAGGATCGTCACGGACCCGACTCAGGAGCGGGATGAGGAGCCGGAGGTGGTGGAACGGTGACCGACAGCGTTCCCGAGACGATCGCCACCTACCTGCGCCTGCGCGGACTGGAGCCCTCGCCCCGTGCCGCGCGACGGAAGCGCAAGCGGCAGGCGGACGACGACGACAAGCAGCCCTTCGCCCCCGGTCGCGACCCGAAGGGGGTCGGCGACATCCTTTCCGATCTCACCCGTCAGTCCGGCTGGGATCCGCAGTTGGCCCGTGAGGACCTGGTCCTCCAGTGGGAGGAGGTGACCGGCGCCGAGACGGCGCGGCACGCGAATCCGGTCGCGCTGGCCGACGGCATCCTGACCGTGCAATGCGACTCGACCGCGTGGGCGAAGAACCTGCAGCTCATGCGCGCCGAGATCGTCACGCAGCTCATGCGACGGTTCCCCGACGCCGGTGTGCAGAACGTCCGCTTCGTCGGCCCCGACGTCCCCTCCTGGAAATGGGGCCCCAGAGCCGTTCCAGGGCGCGGCCCGCGCGATACCTACGGATAAGGCAGGTCCGTCGGCATCCCAGGTGATTTCATCGCGCCACAGGGGCGTTCAGCGGGCTTTCGCGGCGTGAAGCACGATAGAATGACAGACGACCGGTTTCTCGACCAGATGTGATTCAGGAGCGCTCGAAGCCTATGACGTCCGATACCCCCGACAGCGTTCCCGACGGCGAACCCACGGACACCCCCGCGGTTCACCATCAGAGTCCGAAGAAGGTCGAGAACGAGTACGGGGCCGACGCCATCCAGGTGCTCGAAGGCCTCGAGGCGGTCCGCAAGCGTCCCGGCATGTACATCGGCTCCACCGGTGAGCGCGGTCTGCATCACCTCGTCTACGAGATCGTCGACAACGCCGTCGACGAGGCCCTCGCAGGGTACAACGACGCGATCGAGGTCACGATCCTCGAAGACGGTGGCCTCCGGGTCGTCGACTACGGCCGCGGCATCCCCGTCGATCCGCACGCGTCCGACCCGACGAAGTCGACCGTCGAGGTCGTCCTCACCGTCCTCCACGCCGGCGGCAAGTTCGGCGGCGGCGGGTACGCCGTCTCGGGTGGTCTCCACGGCGTCGGATCGTCGGTCGTGAACGCTCTCTCCACCCGGTTCGAGGTCGAGATCAAGCGTCAGGGCTACGTCTGGCGGCAGTCCTTCAGCGATGGCGGCAAGCCGGAGGCCCCGCTCGCCCAGGGCGAGACGAGCGAGGAGACCGGCACGACGGTCACCTTCTGGCCGGATGCCGGAATCTTCGAGTCGATCGAGTTCGACTACGACACGCTCCGCACCCGCTTCCAGCAGCAGGCGTTCCTCAACAAGGGACTCCGCATCTCGCTGCGCGACGAGCGCCCCGCCTCGCGCTACGTGGTCGACCTCGAGGACGGCACGCCCGAGGAGCGCCAGCCGCACGACGAGTTCCTCTACGAGCGCGGTCTCGTCGATTATGTCGAGTACCTCAACAAGGTGCGCAAGACCGAGGTGGTCAACGAGGAGATCATCGAGGTCGAAGCCGAAGACACCGTCCGCCACATCTCGCTCGAGATGGCGATGCAGTGGACGACGAGCTACACCGAGAACGTCTTCACGTTCGCCAACACGATCAACACGCACGAGGGCGGCACCCACGAAGAGGGCTTCCGCGCCGCGATGACGACGTACATCAACAAGTACGCGCGCGAGAAGGGCCTCCTCAAGGAGAAGGACGACAACCTCACCGGAGACGACATCCGCGAGGGACTCACCGCGGTCATCTCGATCAAGCTCTCCGAGCCGCAGTTCGAGGGTCAGACGAAGACGAAGCTCGGCAACACCGAGGCGAAGGCGTTCGTCCAGAAGATCGTCGGCGACCAGCTCACCGACTGGCTCGACCGCAACCCGGTGCAGGCCAAGCGCGTCATCATGAAGGCGATCGACGCCGCGACTGCCCGCATGGCCGCCCGCAAGGCCCGCGAGACCGCGCGCCGCAAGAGCGTCTTCGAGTCGGCATCCATGCCGGAGAAACTCAAGGACTGCACGAGCAAGGATCCGTCGATCTCCGAGATCTTCCTCGTCGAGGGCGACTCGGCCGGCGGCTCGGCCGTCTCGGGCCGCGACCCCGAGCGTCAGGCGATCCTGTCGCTGCGCGGCAAGATCCTGAACGTCGAGAAGGCGCGCCTCGACCGCGCCCTCGGCAACGCCGAGATCCAGGCGATGATCTCCGCGTTCGGCACGGGAATCGGCGAGGACTTCGACGTCGAGAAGGCGCGCTATCACAAGATCGTCCTGATGGCGGATGCCGATGTCGACGGTCAGCACATCACGACGCTGCTGCTGACGCTGCTGTTCCGTTACATGCGCGGACTCATCGAAGCGGGCTACGTGTACCTCGCGATGCCGCCGCTGTACCGCCTCAAGTGGACGAACGCGCCGCACGAGTACGTCTACAGCGACCGCGAGCGCGACGCGCTGCTCGTCGAGGGCGCCGCCGAGGGCAAGCGCATCCCGAAGGAGAACGGCGTCCAGCGCTACAAGGGCCTCGGCGAGATGAACGCCAAGGAGCTGTGGGAGACGACCATGGACCCCGACACCCGCACCCTCCGTCAGGTGACGATCGACGACGCGGCCGCGGCCGACGAGATCTTCTCGATCCTCATGGGAGAGGACGTCGAGTCGCGGCGCGGGTTCATCCAGCGCAACGCCAAGGACGTCCGCTTTCTGGACATCTGAGACGACGACCAGAACATCGATCGCGAGAGGCGGAGGAATGCTGATCTGAGGGCAATCGGGGTGCCGCGAAGCGGCGGGGCCCCCGCTCTTGCCCTCAGATCAGCGTTCCGGAGCCTCCTGAACGCAGACGCAGACGAAAGCACACCATGACTGACGAAGAACGCCCCGACCCGAACGCCGGGTACAACCACGGCAACATCGACCAGGTCGACCTGCAGGTCGAGATGCAGCGCAGCTACCTCGACTACGCGATGAGCGTCATCGTGGGCCGCGCGCTCCCCGACGTCCGCGACGGACTCAAGCCCGTGCACCGCCGTGTCATCTACGGCATGTACGACGGCGGATACCGCCCCGACAAGGCGTTCTCGAAGTGCGCGCGCATCGTCGGCGACGTCATGGGCCAGTTCCACCCGCACGGCGACTCGGCGATCTACGACGCGCTCGTTCGTCTCGTGCAGCCGTGGTCGCTCCGGTACCCGCTGGCTGAGGGCCAGGGCAACTTCGGCACTCCCGGGAACATGGGCGCCGCGGCTTCCCGGTACACCGAGACCAAGATGGCGCAGCTCGCGATGGAGATGGTCCGCGACATCGACGAGGACACCGTCGACTTCGAGGACAACTACGACGGGCGCACGCAGGAGCCGACGGTGCTCCCCGCTCGGTTCCCGAACCTCCTCGTCAACGGCTCGGTGGGTATCGCCGTCGGCATGGCGACGAACATCCCGCCGCACAACCTGCGCGAGGTTGCCGACGGCGCACTGTGGGCGCTCGAGCACCCCGATGCGACACGCGATGAGCTGCTCGACGCGCTCATGGCGCGCATCCAGGGCCCCGACTTCCCCACCGGCGCGCAGATCCTCGGCACCAAGGGCATCCGCGAGGCGCAGCGCACCGGCCGCGGCTCGATCACGATGCGCGCCGTCGTGAACGTCGAGGAGATCCACGGCCGCACGTGCCTCGTCGTCACCGAGCTCCCCTACCAGGTGAACCCCGACAACGTCGCCGCGAAGATCCGCGACCTCGCGCGTGACGGCAAGCTCTCGGGCATCGCCGATATCCGCGACGAGACGAGCGACCGCACCGGCCAGCGTCTCGTGATCGTTCTGAAGCGGGATGCCGTCGCGAAGGTCGTCCTCAACAACCTGTACAAGCACACGCAGCTGCAGGAGAACTTCGGCGCGAACATGCTCGCGATCGTCGACGGCGTGCCGCGCACGCTCGCGCTCGACGGCTTCATCGCGTACTGGATCGAACACCAGATCGAGGTCATCGTCCGGCGCACGCAGTATCGCCTGCGCAAGGCGGAGGAAGACGCACACATCCAGCGCGGCTACGCGCTGGCGCTCGACGCCCTCGACGAGGTCATCGCACTCATCCGACGTTCGCCCGACGTGGACGCCGCTCGCCAGGGCCTCATTGAGCTGCTGGGCGTCGACGAGGTTCAGGCCGACGCGATCCTCTCCATGCAGCTGCGCCGGCTCGCTGCGCTGGAGCGTCAGAAGATCATCGACAAGCTCGCCGAGCTCGAGCGGCAGATCGCCGAGTACCAGGCGATCCTCGCCGATCCCGCGCGCCAGCGCACGATCATCTCCGACGAGCTCACCGGCATCGTCGACCGCTTCGGCGACGAGCGCCGCACGCACATCCTGCACGGCTTCGACGGCGACATGTCGATGGAAGACCTCATCCCCGAGGAGGAGGTCGTCGTCACCGTTACCCGCGCCGGCTACATCAAGCGCACGCGCAGCGACAACTACCGCTCGCAGCACCGCGGCGGCAAGGGCGTCAAGGGTGCGCAGCTGCGCGCGGATGACGTCGTCGAGCACTTCTTCGTCACGACGACCCACCACTGGCTCCTCTTCTTCACGACGAAGGGTCGTGTCTACCGCGCGAAGGCGTACGAGCTGCCGGAGGCGGGGCGGGATGCCAAGGGTCAGCACGTCGCGAACCTCCTCGCCCTGCAGCCCGGCGAGGAGATCGCGCAGATCCTCGACATCCGCGACTACAAGGCGGCGACCCACCTCGTCCTCGCCACACGCGACGGGAAGATCAAGAAGACCTACCTGAGCGAGTACGACACGAACCGTCAGGGCGGCATCATCGCGATCCGCCTGCGTGGGCAGGATGACGAGGAGGGCGGCGACGAGCTCGTCAGTGCCCTGCTCGTCGACAACTCCGACGACATCCTCCTCATCTCCAAGCACGGCATGTCGCTGCGCTTCACCGCGACCGACGAGTCGCTGCGCCCGATGGGCCGTGCGACCGAGGGCGTCAAGGGGATGAGCTTCCGCGAGGGCGATTCGCTGCTGTCGGCATCCGTCGCGAAGGACGACGCGTACGTCTTCGTCGTCACCGAGGGCGGGTACGCCAAGCGCACGCGCGTCGGCGAATACCGCCTGCAGGGCCGTGGCGGACTGGGCATCAAGGTGGCCAAACTGAGCGAGGATCGAGGGGATCTCGCGGGGGGTCTGATGGTCTCCGAGGACGACGAGGTCTTGGTGGTTCTTGCCAGCGGCAAGGTGGTACGCTCTGCCGTGGCCGAGGTCCCGGCGAAGGGTCGCGACACCATGGGTGTCGTGTTCGCCCGCCCCGATGACGACGATCGCATCCTTGCGATCGCCCGGAACGGAGAGCGCACCCTGGGACAGGCTCCGGACACCGACGAGCCGGCCACCACCCCCGCCGCCGCAGACGACACCGCAGACAACACTGAGCCTGCGAGCCCCGAAGAGAGTGACACCGACGCATGAGCACGGTAGCCGACAAGCTGGCCAAAAAGTCATCGAGCAAGACCAGCGCGAAGCAGGTGCGCCTGCGCCTCGTGTACATCGACTTCTGGTCGGCGGTGAAGCTGTCCTTCCTCGCGGCGGTCGCGCTCGCGATCGTCACGATCGTGGCGTCGTTCCTGGTGTTCATGGTCATCCAGACGACCGGCATGATCAGCCAGCTCGATGAGCTGTTCACCGCGTTCGACGACAACTTCAAACTGAGCGACTACATCGGCCTCTCGCAGGTGATGGCGTTCGCGGCGGTCGTCGCGCTGCTGAACCTCGTCGTCGTCACGGTGCTCGGTGCCGTCGTCGCCGGCATTTACAACCTGATGGTCAAGGTCACCGGCGGACTCCTCGTCGGCTTCACTTCGAACTGACCCGGATTTCTGGATATCTGGATCATCGGGTAAAGTCTTGGAGGTTGACGGCGGAGACGCCGGCCTCCAGACGGGGCTATAGCTCAGGCGGTTAGAGCGCTTCACTGATAATGAAGAGGTCCCAGGTTCAAGTCCTGGTAGCCCCACCATCTCCCCACAGACATTCCCCTCACGGGGCCTTAGCTCAGTTGGTAGAGCGCCTGCTTTGCAAGCAGGATGTCAGGAGTTCGAATCTCCTAGGCTCCACCCAAAGTTGAATGTTCGAACCTTGCCCCGCGTGATCGCGGGGCAAGGTTCTTTCGTTGTGTGGCCTGAGAGTGGTGGCCAGGATGGTCTGGATCGCTTCGGTCGGCTGGAGGGTGGCCTCGTCCTCGTCATCGATGGTGATGCGGTCGAACAGCGCCCGGTTGAGCATCCGCCGCTCGGCGGGTTCGGCCTTGGCGTAGACGTCGCCGATGTCGGTGAGGAGCCCGAGGATTGCGTCGAGTCCGACCTTCGCTTTGTCGTAAGTGGTTTCCAACGTGTCGAGCCGACCGGTGATCGCTTGCAGGCTCGCGCGGATGCGGTCTTGCTCGGTCTTGAGCAGGTCGAGGGGGATCGCGTCGGCGTAGTGGGCTTGGAGGAGCTTGACCTGTTCGGCTTCGAGCTTGGCCTTCTGCCCGGCGAGGAGTTTCTTCTCGTCGCTGGTGGATTCGGAGAGGGCGTCGAACACCTGTCCGAGCACGCCCTGGATCTGTGCTGCCTCCTCAGGGCTGAGGGAGATGCCCTGGTAGCCGGTCTCGATGGCCTGCTCGACGCGGTGGGTGAGGATGGCGGTGCGCTGGCAGTCGTTGCGCTTGAACCGGCGGCCGGTGCAGGTGAAGTAGTCGTAGGCGACGCCCTGGTGGTTGCGGGGCCGCTCGAACATGAGCTTCTTCCCGCAGCCGCAGTAGATCGAGCCTTTGAGGTAGTGGTCGTACTTCTGCGGCTTGTCGCCGACGACGTGGTTCTGCTGGAGGATCGTCTGCACCTGCTCGAACGTCTCCGGTGTTACGAGCGGATCGTGCGTGCCGGGGTAGGTGACGTCGCGGAAGGTGACGATGCCCTGGTAGTAGGGGTTGGTGAGGATCTTGTGCAGCGCGGTCGTGGTGACCGGCTTGGCGGGGAACGACGGCGTCGGCCTCGTGGTGAGGCCGCGGGTCTCCAGCTCGCGGGCGAGCTTCGACAGCGACCAGTCCCCGGTGGCGTAGGCGGTGAACGCGAACCGGATCAGCTCGGCCCGGTCGGGATCGAGCCGCACCTCGCGGACTTCGCGCCCGTTCGCATCGGTGGTGCGGATGTTGAGGTAGCCGATGGGGGCCCGGTGCGGGGTGCCGCCGATCGTGGCTTTCTGCACGAGCCCCTTGGTGACCTCCTGGGCGAGGTTCAGGGAGTAGAATTCGGCGATGGAGGCCATGATGCCGTGCATCAGCATCCCCGAGGGGGTCTCGTCGATGTTCTCCATGACGGACACGAGCGTGACCCCGGCCTGGCGGAGGGTGGCGTGGATGATCGCGTCATCGAGCCGGTTACGGGCGATGCGGTCGACCTTGTTGATGATGCAGTACCGGACGGGGTGCTCGGCGAGGTAGTCCAGCATCTCCTGGAGCGCTTTGCGGCGCGCGGTCTTCCCGGACTCGCCGGGCTCGATGAACTCCGCGACGATGATGGCGTTCAATTGGTCGGCCTTGCGCTGCGCGGCGTCGCGCTGTGCGGGGATGGAGAGGCCTTCTTCGAGACCGTTGCGGGTGGCCTGGTCCTTGGTGGAGACCCGCAGGTACGAGATCGCGGGCACTTTCCCATCAGGAAGGGTCGTCGCCTCGTGGGAGTGTTTCGGGCCGGCGGCGAGGGTGCGCAGTGCGCCGAGGTCGAGGCCGGCGGGGAGGTCGAGGCCGGCGGGGAGGTCGAGGCCGGCGGGGAGGTCGATGAGCGTCATGGTCGTGACTGCCTTTCGGGCTCTCACCCAGCCCCGACAGCGGGGTTGGGTGCGGGCGTCGACTGGCGGTCACGACACAGATGGGAAGGCCTGCCGAACCGCGACGGGTTCGGGCAACAGATTGGGTTAGCCGGTAGCGCCCTGGATGGACGTACAACAGGGATTCTACCGTTTGCTGGCCAGCAGCGCCCGGAGCTGGTCTCCGGCCTGACCGACCGGGCTGCCGGTGCCGGCCTCGCGCAGGGCGACGCGGATGAGGACTTCGGCGATCTTCTCGGTGTCGATCTGCTCCCGCCTCGTGAACGTGACCCGCAGCCGCCGGTCCGATGATGGGCGTTGAGTCTTGCGCTGATAGTTCCGCACCATCACCGCTCACCCGCCTTCGGAATCGGCACCCATGTCGGGGTCGATGTCGGCGTCGTCGAGGCGGGCGAAGAAGGCGTCCTCGGCGGCTTTGCGGCGGGCGACCTGTTCGATCACGAAGGCCACGAAGTCCTCGCGCCGGTTCGTGATCGGGATGTCTTCGACCGGCGGTGCCGGGGGCTCGCCGGGCCAGGCGGTCTGCCGGTCGGGGCGGTCGCGATCCAGGCGGGTGCCGGAGGCGGCGACCCAGTCGCGAAGCCGCTGCCGGGCGGCGGCGAAGTCGCGGTGCCACCCGATCGCGGCCGAGGCGTCCTGTTCCGGGTCGTACGCGGCCAGCCAGTGCAGGTGCAGCGCGGACAGCTCCCACTTCAGCGCCGGATGCCGGTGCCACAACGGCGGGATCACCGATGCGGGCAGCGCGTACTCTCGCCTGACCCACTCGACCCAACGGTTCAGGGCGAGCCATTCCTGCTCCAGGTCGTGCGCGAGCAGCAGGTTCCAGTTCACTGGCCGCGGCGGCCCCGGCACATCATCGTCGGGGCCTGTCGGACCGAAGTCCTCGTCCTCCCACTCTTCCGGTTCGGGGAGGTCGGGCGGGGTGGTGGTGTCGTTCATCGCGTCCGCCTCCGTTCACAGGGCCCGTGCGGGCTGCTCGCGGGCGGGCTGTTCCTGCTCGGGCGGCTCGAACCCGCCCTGCCGCTGCGGCTGCTGCCGGTTCGGGGACTCCATCTGCGACAGTCGGCGCGGGGTGCCGATCTCGATGTTCATCCGGGCGGCGTCGGGACCGAACCGGTTGGCGATGAACTCCTTGCTCTCCACCCCGGTGTTCGGGTTCGTGCTGGTTTCGAGACGGCCGTGCGCAAGAAACCAGTCCTGCTTCGACAGCATCTCGCCACCACTCTTCGCGGCGCCGCGGAACGCGACGACATCGTGGAAGGTGGTCGGCAGCTTGGTGCGCGACCCGTCCGGGCCGTACTCGTAATGCTCCTGCCCGGCCTTGACGTACAGGCGCGGCTTGCCGTCGTGCCAGGTCAGCTGCGGTTCGGAGGCGACGAACCCGTAGAAGGCCTGACCGATCTCCGGGTCGACGTCTGGCTGCTGATCGCTCATCGTGTGCTCCTGCTCTGCTCATGCCGCCCGCTCGTCGTCGGGGCTGCTCGTGGCAGGCAGGTGCACTCGACCACCCCGGTACGCCCGCGTCGTCTACTCGCGGTGGGCGCCGTGCAGGAGCCGTTCGACCTCGGCTCGATCCGACTGGATCTGTTTGCCATCGGGGCGGGCGGGCCACGCCCGCAGGTCGGTGATGATTGGCGGTGCCGACCGCAGCAGGGTCACCGCGGTGCCGAACGGCAGGCGCCGGATGTGATCGGGCGGCAGGATCGCGACCCGCCGCACGCTGCGCTGGTTGGAGCGGGAGCCGTGGTCACCGACGGTGGTGGTGTCGGTGAGCTCGTCGCGTTCCCCGATCAGTGTGGAGAGGTCCTGGAGGTCGCGGCTGTTGGAGGCGCCGCCGAGGATGATCTTCACGATGGACGCATCCCAGATCGCGCCGGCCTGGTGCTCGTTCCACTTGTCCCGCGCCTGCGCGAGAGACTGGAGCACCGCGAGGGTGGTGATGCCGGTGCCCCCGCCTTCGGCCATCAACGTCGGAAGGCTGGGAAGAGGTGCCAGGTTCCCGATCTCATCCAGACACAACAGCAGCGGCGGGTCCAACCGGGCACCCGTCGAGCGGGCGGCCATGCGACGGGCCGTCTCCACCACGTCCTCGACCAGCGCAGCCACGAGTGCCGCGCTGTTCCCGGCGCCGGCGCCGGTGGCAAGGAGGAAAAGGGTGCCGCGCTCACGGATGAACGCCTCGGGATCGAACTCCTCACCCTCACCGGGTGAGACCGCATCGAGCACCCGCGGATCAGCCAGCGCCGCGAGAGAGAGGCTGACGCCCTGCCAGATCGAATCCCTTGTGCGCGAGTCGGCATCGATCATTGACGCCAGAGAGTCCGCCCACCCGGTCGCGGCCTGCCGGTGGTTGGTGAGGATCGCGACCGCATCCGCCGCGCTGGTGGGGTCGAGAGTCCACCGGAACAGCTCAGACGGTGATCGGCCGTCGAGGGCGGCAGCGTGCAGCAGCGCCTGCAGCGCGGCTTTCGTCTTGCCCTCCCAGAAGTCGCCGCCTTCGACCCCGCCCGCGGACAAGCCGGTGGCAGACGCCAGGCCGGCGGCGCGGATCATCGCGGTCTGCGGAGACTCGCAGCCCCGGATCGGTGACCACCGCATCCCCGCCGGCAGGCCCTGGGCGAGACGCTGGGGGTCAAACACCGCCACCGGGCCAATACGCCTTCTTGCCCGGAGGCAGGCGGTGACGTTATCCGGCCGGGTGCTCGTGGTGACGACGGCGCCGGGCGCGTCGAGGATCGCCGGGATGATCAGGTGCAGGCCCTTGCCGGAACGGGGCGGCCCAATCAACAGGATCGAGTCCTCCACGCTCGCCCACACCTCGTGCCGATGCGCGATCCCGAGCCGATACCCGACATCGCCCGGCCCGGGGTTCTCCAGGCTGGGGCGCAGGGTGCCGGCCCGCCGCATGAGCGCCTTCGCCGACGCGGCCTTGGCGACCTCGTGACCGGTGGCAGTGCCTTCCTGCCGGTGCGGATCGGCGGCGTTCTGCCGAGTCAACCGGTGGATCATGGTCCAGGCCCAGAACCCCGCCACGGTCAGGATGGTGAGCATGAAGGCGGCGGTGATCCAGTAGACGACCGGGTTCAGGCCGGTGGCGCCGAGCTGCCCGCCCGGATCGGCCGGGTGGAAGAACACCGCGACCCCGCCGGTCGCCCCGGCGGTCGGCTGAGGTGTGCCGGTGACGAACGCGGCGACACTGCCCGCGGCGCGGAGCACGAAGGCGACCCCGAGCAGCCCTCCGATCGCGATGAGCAGGAGGTTGGTGAGCTCATCACCCATCGGCTGGCCGGGGCGGCCCTGCGCGCCGGTCACGGCAGGCCCCGGACGGCGATCGTGCCCGAGACGCGCCCGACCAGCACCACCTCCGCCGCCTTCGCCGCGGCGATGACCTGGGGGTCGAGGAGGGCGCCGGCCCGCCCATCGGGGGTCGCGTCGGTGTGGGCGACGATGAGGGCGACGGCGATGTCTTCGCCGGAGATGAACCCGTCACCGCCGTCGACCTCGATGGGACCGGCCCCGCGACGACGCCGGCCCGGCCTTTTCACCGGCTCCGGCTCCGAGTCCGTGTCGCGCTTCGGGGTGGGGCGTTTGACGGCGGGGAGGATATCGGTGAAGGAGCTGCCGTCCACCTCGTGCACGGTGACGCGCACCGGGATCGCCCGATCGTCGGTGACGTGATCGATGATCTGCGCGAACATCGCCCGCCGCCACGCCCCCACATCCTCCGGCGCGGCGACCGGGTGGTGGTCGAGGGTCGCGGTGAGGGTGCCGTCCTCGTGTACGTCGAGCACGAGATGCGGCACCGACACCGGTGCGGGACTGGTTGAATCGGCAGGGGTGTGTGCGTGTCTCATGCCCGCCAGGTGCACCCGCCCCTCCTGGTGTTCCTAGCTGCGCGCTGCTGCTCGCGAGCTTGTGTCGAAGAGTCGGTTTTCGGCGGGGTGTAGCTGGTGTTGGACGACGTAGGAGGAGCCCTTGATCTTCCACAGCCCTTGCCCGACCCCGAGGGTGGGCAGCAGGGCCTGTTCGGTGCCGGTCAGCCCGAGCGCGGCGGAGGTGGGGCCGAGCTGGTCGGATTCTTGCCGGTAGATGATCCGCGTCTCCGCGTTCGCGAGCAGGCTGTTGGCGAGGCCGCGCATGGCTGAGCCTTGGTCGCCGACGTTGTCGAGGTCGGAGACTTTGTGGAAGATCATCGCGTTCGCGATCCCATACGCCCGCGCGAGGCGCCAGTGCGCGTCCATCCGCCTCAGCAGGGCCGGTTGGGACATGAGGCGCCAGGCTTCGTCGTAGATGCACCAGCGTTGCCCGCCGGCGGGGTCGAGGAGGGCGGCTTCCATCCACGCCGACGAGCAGGTCATGAGCGCGCTGATGAGGGTGGAGTTCTCGGTGACCTGGGACAGGTCGAGGGAGATCATCGGCAGCGACGGATCGAACACCTCCGTCGAGGGGCCGTCGAACAGGCCGGCCAGGTCACCGGCGACCAGGCGGCGCAGGGCATGTCCGACCATCCTCCCGTCCTCCTGAAGTCTGCCGTCCTCGTCGCCTTCGGGGTCGAGGAGGTGGTCGACGATCATCGGCAGGATCGGCACCGAGTTGGCCCGCATGGTCGCGGCCAGGGCGGTGTCGATCGCGGTGTGCTCCAACGGCGACATGGGGCGCGCCAGCACGGTCTCCGTGAGCGCCCCGATCAGGTCGCGTCGCCGGGAGACGACGGTGGCTGTCCATTGTTCGTCGCTCATCCCGGCGGGCCGGTATCCCTCATCGAGGGGGTTCAGGCGGGAGGGCAGGCCGTGGCCGAGCTTGATCGCCCGGCCCCCGACGGCCTCCGCCACGGCGGTGTGTTCGCCTTTGGGGTCACCGGGGATGTAGACGCGGCGCCCGAATCCGAGCGAGCGGGTGTAGAGGCTTTTCGCGAGGCTCGACTTGCCTGAGCCGACGATGCCGGCGACCACGATGTTCGGGGCGGTGATGACCCCGTTCGCATACAGCACCCACGGGTCGTAGACGAATGACCCGCCGGAGTAGAGGTCCTGGCCGATGAACACGCCCTGGGAGCCGAAGCCGCCTTCGGCGAGGAATGGATACGCCCCGGCGAGCATCGCGCTGGTGTCCTGATGCTTCGGGAGGCGAAACCGGCCCGGCGTGCGCAAGGTGGCGGGGCCGGGCTCGCCGGCTGCGGGCAGATACCGGGTCGCGCGCCGCTCGGCCCGCTCGCGCTCCCGCTTCGCTCTGGCCTCGGCCCGTTCGCGGGTGCGCTGTTCGGCGACGAGCTCCGCGGCGGCCTGCCGGCGCTGCTTGCGGAGTCGGCGGCGTTCCTTGGCGGGGGCGACGAGGACGGCGGAGTGCAGCTTCTCGCGGTCGCCGCTCACCGGAACAGCCCCCGGTTCTCGGCGACCTCGTCGATCGCGTCCGGCCGGAACCACGACGACGCTTCCGACCGTGCCGGCCGGCGATGCCGCCCTCTCTGCAGCTCGGCTTCCGGTGCGGGCGATGCCATGTTGCTGGAGGCTGGAGCCTCGGGGTCGGGGTTGGGGGCGTCGATGCGGCGGGACAGCCCGACGTAGCCCAGGGCGGAGCTGTAAGTGAGGGCGTAGTCGCCGGAGGTGGCGAGCCGGTCGGCGGCGCTGTGCGGGGCGGTGTCGTAGACGTACCCGTTCTCCATCGCATCGCTGACCGTCTCCTCGCCGTGATCCCAGGCGGCGAGGTATTCGATCGCGGCGTCGGTGCCCTGCCGGTCGATGATCTCGATCACGGGGTCGGCGTCCTCGCCTTGGAGGAACACGATGCTGACCCACCGGTGCTGCGGATCGTCGGGCTTCCAGGCGATCTGCCCCGCCTTCCCGGATGCCTGGTCGAGGGAGACTTCGGCTTGATCCATGTGGGCGGACGCGGTGCGCAGCGCGTCGATCGTGTCGCTGAGGAGAGTTCGTGCGGCGATCGGATCGCCGTGATCGGTCGTCGCCCGTGCCGCACTGCGGTGATGGTTCTGGGCGAGCTGATCGGTGACTTGCGCCAGGTACCGGGTGCTGGCCAGCAGGTTCCCCATGACCTCATACATGACGCGCGGATCTTCGATGGTGATCGTGGCGTGCGCAAGCCCGCGCAAGGCCTCAGCGGCTTCGCGGGCATCCGCTTGGGGATCGGTGAATGTCGGCATGACAGCTCCTCAGGGTTCGGCGGGCGCGGCAGCGGGGGGGGGGGGGGGGGGGGGGGGGGGGGGGGG
>NZ_CBDRLZ010000009.1:0-112683 GCF_965345155.1 Microbacterium sp. bgisy203 | reverse complement strand
CGGTGGAAGATCACCGCGGTGGGGGTGAAGCGGACGGTGAGGGGGGAGCCGAGGAGGGTGCCGTCCTGCTGGTGCGTTGCGGCGTCGACGACGAAGTTCACGGGCATCCCGACGATCCCGACCCCGTCCGGTTCGTCGACGAGCGGGAGGGATGCGGGGGCGAAGGATGCGACGTCGGACAGGGTCGGGGTGATGGTCGCCGGGGTGGGGTCGGTGGGCGGTGCGACGAACTCTTCGCAGAGGTTCGGGTCGTTCGCGGGGCACTCGACCGGGACCGGGTCTCCCGGGCGCGGGACGTAGGGGACGTACGGGTCTGTGATGAGGCCGCCCTGGCCTGAATCAACGAATCCATCTTCCCGGTTCGTATCGCCTCCACCGCCGGGGCGCGTCGCGCTGATCTCGACGGCGGCGCCGTCGTTCGCGACCGCCGGGCAGTCGGTAGACCACCCCAGCCCATCGGCGCAAGGAGGTTTCGTTGCGGGGAGCCCCACCGTGGGCGACAGGCCGAGAACGATCAACGCGGCCGAGACGACTAACGTTTGCATTCTGGGTCGCCGTCTCGGCCAGAGAAGGAGCTGATGGACCAGCTCCCATCATCGTTGTCGACGATTGCAGCCAACGCTTGTTCCTGGGGCCGGTCCTGAACTTGCGAAGCCCCGGTGCTGTCCACCAGCGTTACGCTCCCTACATCCACGCAGATGGATAGTCTGACGCTGTCTTGCCCCAGTCGCTCAGGGACGATTTGCTTCACGACGCTTTGCCCGTCCACGACCCATTCGTCAGCGTGCATCTGAGTGAAGCTCGTCTTTGCCGCATCGAGAGCCTCACCGGACAACGTTGCATACACCGGTTCAAAAGTCGCCGGCTCGCTGAGGTCGACCTGATTCGCGGCATCAACATAAGCCCGATAGGTCGCCTCCGCCGCCTCGAACGCCTCCTCCTCGGACGCGAACCCCGTCGGCGTCGGTGTGGGTGCAGGCTCGGGGGAGCAAGCGGTGGTCAGCGCCGCGGCGAGGAGCAGCGCTCCACCCGTCATCGCCCATCGGTGCTGTCGTCGCATGGTCCATACCGTAGCCAGAGGCATCCGACATCGACCGGGGTTATCCACAGACGCCTACGCTGGTCCCATGTCCTTCGGAGCCGCCGCGCAACGCGGCCGCGCGCTTCCGGCCGACGCCCCGTGCCCGTGCGGCGGCGGAGCCTTCGGGGAATGCTGCGGGCCGCTCCTCGCGGGTGAGCCGGCGGCGACCGCAGAACAGCTCATGCGGTCGCGCTTCACTGCGTTCTCGCTCGGCGACGCGGCGCACCTCCGGGCGACGTGGCATCCGGCGACCGCGCCCGACGACCTCGACCTCGCCGGCTCATCCCTGCGTTGAGATCGGCTGGAGATCATCGACACGCAGAACGGGGGCGTGGGCGACCGACGCGGTGTCGTGGAGTTCGACGCCCACTGGACCGACACCGCTACCCGCGAGAGAGGCTCGCTCCACGAGAGGAGCCGCTTCCGCCACGCGGGCGGGCGCTGGTTCTACCTCGACGGCGACATCCTCGACGGGGCCATCCTCGACCACGGAGATCGCTGACACTGCGGCATCCCGGGCCTGCGCGGGCGTAGCTTGAGCATATGTCGCCCCTCCGTCCCGATCGGTCCACCGCCGTCGCCTCCGCCTCCGAGACCGAAGACACCGAGGACGCCGCCCCGGAGTCGATGCTCACGGTGCTCATCGCGCTCGGCGCGAACCTGCTGATCGCGATCGCCAAGACGGTCGCGGCACTCCTCACCGGCGCGGCATCGATGGTGGCCGAGGCGGCGCACTCGTGGGCGGATGCCGGGAACGAGGTGTTCCTCTACATCGCAGCGCGCCGCAGCGTGAAGCCCGCCGACCCGACGCATCCCGTCGGCTACGGCCGCGAGGCCTACGTGTGGTCGCTGTTCGCCGCGTTCGGACTGTTCGCGGTCGGTGCCGGGGTGTCGATCATGCACGGCATCCAGGAGCTGATCGATCCCGAGCCGGCGGAGCGCTTCGAGATCTCCTACATCGTGCTCGCGGTCGCGTTCGTGCTCGAGGGAATATCGTTCCTGCAGGCGCTCCGACAGTCGCGACGCCAGGCCGCCGAATCGCACCGCGACGTCCTGGACCACGTGATGCGCACGTCCGACCCGACGCTACGCGCGGTGTTCTTCGAGGATGCCGCGGCGCTGATCGGTCTCGTCATCGCTTTCCTCGGCATCCTGCTGCATCAGGTCACCGGCTCGTCGGTGCCGGACGCGATCGGATCGATCCTCGTCGGCGTGCTGCTCGGCATCGTCGCGATCGTGCTCATCCGGCAGAACCGTCGGTTCCTCGTCGGGGTGTCGATCGACCCCGTGCTGCGCGCCGCCGTGCTCCAGAGACTCCTCGACCACCCGTCCGTGGCGCAGGTCACCTACCTCCACATCGAGTACTCGGGCCCTGGCAAGGTGATGATCGTCGCCGCCGTCGATCTCATGGGCGACTTCGCGGAGCACGAGGTCGCGGCGACGCTCAACGCCGTCGAGGACGAGATCGGCGCGAGCAAGAACGTCGCCTGGGTGGTGCTCACGCTGTCGCGGCCGGGGGCGCCGGCGCTCGACCCCGCGCACCCCGCGGACCCGCTCGTCGGCTGATCCTCCGCGCGGCAGAGGCCCGGCGGACTCTGATATCATGAAATGTCATGCGTGTGGCCGCTTCGGCCTGCGTGCACGACATCGAACGAACAATCCACCGCTGCAGCCCCGTGCATCCGTTCGCCTCGCGCGTTCGGACGGGACTCGGCCCGACACCCCGACCACCCAAGGACAACCCACTATATGACTACCGCAACGACCGCCCCGGCCACCAAGCAGGTCGCCATCAACGACATCGGATCTGCTGAAGACTTCCTGGCCGCGGTCGAGAAGACCCTCAAGTTCTTCAACGACGGAGACCTCATCGAAGGCACCGTCGTGAAGATCGACCGCGACGAGGTCCTCCTCGACGTCGGATACAAGACCGAGGGCGTCATCCCCTCGCGCGAGCTCTCCATCAAGCACGACGTCGACCCGAACGAGGTCGTCCAGGTCGGCGACGAGGTCGAAGCCCTCGTTCTCCAGAAGGAGGACAAGGAAGGCCGCCTCATCCTCTCCAAGAAGCGCGCGCAGTACGAGCGCGCGTGGGGCGACGTGGAGAAGATCAAGGAGAACGACGGCGTCGTGACCGGTCAGGTCATCGAGGTCGTCAAGGGTGGTCTCATCGTCGACATCGGCCTCCGCGGCTTCCTGCCCGCGTCGCTGATCGAGCTGCGCCGCGTCCGCGACCTCACGCCGTACCTCGGCCAGGAGATCGAGGCGAAGATCCTCGAGCTCGACAAGAACCGCAACAACGTCGTGCTCTCGCGCCGCGCCCTGCTCGAGCAGACGCAGTCCGAGTCGCGCACCACTTTCCTCAACAACCTGCACAAGGGTCAGGTCCGCAAGGGCGTCGTCTCCTCGATCGTCAACTTCGGTGCGTTCGTCGACCTCGGCGGCGTGGACGGCCTCGTGCACGTCTCCGAGCTCAGCTGGAAGCACATCGAGCACGCCTCCGAGGTCGTCGAGGTGGGCCAGGAGGTCACCGTCGAGATCCTCGAGGTCGACCTCGACCGCGAGCGCGTCTCGCTGTCGCTCAAGGCGACGCAGGAGGACCCGTGGCAGGTCTTCGCCCGCACCCACGCGATCGGTCAGGTCGCGCCGGGCAAGGTCACCAAGCTCGTTCCGTTCGGTGCGTTCGTGCGCGTCGCGGACGGCATCGAGGGCCTCGTGCACATCTCGGAGCTCTCCGGCAAGCACGTCGAACTCGCCGAGCAGGTCGTGTCGGTGGGCGAAGAGGTCTTCGTCAAGATCATCGACATCGACCTCGAGCGTCGCCGCATCTCGCTGTCGCTCAAGCAGGCCAACGAGTCGGTCGACCCCAACGGCACCGAGTTCGACCCGGCGCTGTACGGCATGACGACCGAGTACGACGAGAACGGCGAGTACAAGTACCCCGAGGGCTTCGACGCCGAGTCGGGTGCCTGGCTCGAGGGCTTCGACGCTCAGCGCGAGAAGTGGGAGCAGGAGTACGCCGCCGCCCAGGCTCGCTGGGAGGCACACAAGGTCGCCGTCGCGAAGGCGCTCGAGGCCGAGGCTGCCGCCCCGGTCGAGACCGGCGCGTCGTCGTTCTCCTCGGACAGCGCGTCGAGCGGCACCCTCGCCGACGACGAGGCGCTGGCCGCGCTCCGCGAGAAGCTGTCGGGTCGCTGATCCGCTGATCCATCTGAACGGGGTCGGAGCCTTCGGGTTCCGGCCCCGTTCGGCGTCGGTAGGCTCGCATCCATGCCTCTCGTCGCGCTCACCGGCGGCATCGCCTCCGGAAAGTCCACCATCGCCCGTCGCCTCGCCGATCACGGTGCGGTCATCGTCGACGCCGACGCGATCGTCCGCGACGTGCAGCAGCCGGGCTCGCCCGTCCTCGACGCCATCGCCGCCGAGTTCGGCGCCGATCTGCTCGGCGACACCGGCTCGCTCGATCGCGCCGCGCTCGGAGCGATCGTCTTCGGCGACGACGCCGCGCTGGCGCGGCTGAACGCAATCGTGCATCCCGCCGTCCGCGAAGAGTCCGCGCGCCGGTTCGCCGAGGCGCTCGCGGCGGATGCCGACGCCGTCGTCGTCTACGACGTCCCGCTCCTCGTCGAGGCGCGTGTCGACGACCCGTGGGACCTCATCGTCGTCGCGGACGCCCCGACATCCGAACGCGCCGCGCGGCTGGTGGCGCTCCGCGGGCTGACCGAAGCGGATGCCGCCGCGCGCATCGCCTCACAGGTGAGCGACGAGCAGCGCCGCGCGATCGCCGACGTCGTCATCGACACCTCGGGCACGCTGGACGAGACCCTCGCCCAGGCGGACGCGCTCTGGGAACGCCTGCGCTGACACGGAGGTGTCACCGCGCCGCAACGGTGCGTTCACGCAGCCTCGGTAGCCTGTCGGCATGACCTGAGCGCCATCCGGAGATCGGAGACGACCATGCCCCACCTTCCTGACGCAGCGCAGCGGTCCGACCCCGAGTTCGAATGGGACGACTTCGCCATGGGCGATTTCGAGTCCGGCGACGACGACGAGATCTGAGCGTCCTCGGCATCCCGCCCGAGTGCGCCGACGGTGAACACCCGACCCCGTGTCGGTGGCCCCGCCTACTCTGGAGGGATGCAGACCACGCGATCCGTCCGACCCTTCGAGGTCGTCAGCGAGTACGCCCCGAGCGGCGACCAGCCGCAGGCGATCGCCGACCTCGCCGCGCGCATCAACGCGGGTGAGACCGACGTCGTGCTCCTGGGCGCGACGGGAACCGGAAAGTCGGCGACGACGGCCTGGCTCATCGAGCAGGTGCAGCGGCCGACGCTCGTGATGGCGCACAACAAGACGCTGGCCGCACAGCTCGCGAACGAGTTCCGCGAGCTCATGCCGAACAACGCGATCGAGTACTTCGTCAGCTATTACGACTACTACCAGCCCGAGGCGTACGTCCCGCAGACGGACACCTTCATCGAGAAGGACTCCTCGATCAACGCCGAGGTCGAGCGGCTGCGCCACTCGACGACGAACTCGCTTCTCAGCCGCCGAGACGTCGTCGTGGTGAGCACCGTGTCGTGCATCTACGGCCTCGGCGCGCCGGAGGAGTATCTGCGGGCGATGGTCGCGCTGCAAGTGGGGGAGCGGTACGACCGCGACGCCCTCATCCGCAAGTTCATCGCGATGCAGTACAACCGCAACGACGTCGACTTCTCGCGCGGCAACTTCCGTGTCCGCGGCGACACGATCGAGATCATCCCGGTGTACGAGGAGTACGCCGTGCGCATCGAGCTGTTCGGCGACGAGATCGAGGCGCTCTACATGCTGCACCCGCTGACGGGCGACATCGTGCAGCGCCTCGACAGCGTGCCGATCTTCCCGGCATCCCACTATGTCGCCGGCACCGACACGGTGCATCGCGCGATCGGCACGATCGAACACGAACTCGGCGAGCGGCTGAAGGAGCTCGAGGGCCAGGGCAAGCTCCTCGAGGCGCAGCGCCTCCGCATGCGCACGACATTCGACCTCGAGATGCTGCAGCAGCTCGGCTTCTGCTCGGGCATCGAGAACTACTCGCGTCACCTCGACGGTCGCCAGCCCGGTGAGCCGCCGCACACGCTCCTCGACTTCTTCCCCGACGACTTCCTCCTCGTCATCGACGAGTCGCACGTGACCGTTCCGCAGATCGGCGCGATGTACGAAGGGGATGCCTCCCGCAAGCGCACCCTCGTCGACCACGGGTTCAGGCTGCCGAGCGCGATGGACAACCGCCCGCTGCGCTTCGACGAATTCAAAGAGCGCGTCGGGCAGACCGTGTACCTCTCGGCGACTCCCGGACGCTACGAGATGGGGATCGCCGACGGCGTGGTGGAGCAGATCATCCGCCCGACCGGCCTCGTCGACCCGGAGATCATCGTGAAGCCCTCGAAGGGGCAAATCGACGACCTCCTCGAGGAGATCCGCGTGCGCGTCGACCGCGACGAGCGTGTGCTCGTGACGACTCTCACCAAGAAGATGGCCGAGGAGCTGACCGACTTCCTCGGGGAGCACGGCGTCCGCGTGCGCTATCTGCACTCCGACGTCGACACGCTCCGCCGGGTGGAGCTGCTCACCGAGCTCCGTCAGGGCGTCTACGACGTGCTCGTCGGCATCAACCTCCTGCGCGAGGGCCTCGACTTGCCCGAGGTCTCGCTCGTCGCGATCCTCGATGCCGACAAGGAGGGGTTCCTCCGCAGCGGCACCTCCCTCATCCAGACGATCGGCCGCGCGGCCCGCAACGTCTCGGGTGAGGTGCACATGTACGCCGACAACATGACCGACTCGATGCGCTCGGCGATCGAAGAGACCGACCGGCGCCGCGAGAAGCAGATCGCGTACAACACGGAGCACGGTATCGATCCGCAGCCGCTCCGCAAGAAGATCGCCGACATCACCGACGCGCTCGCGCGTGAGGCCTCCGACACGCAGGCCATGCTGAGCGGCAAGGCGACGGCCAAGAACAAGTCCGGCAAGGGCAAGTCGCCGACGCCGCAGCTGCGGCGTGAGGGACTGGCCGCCGAGGGCGCGAACCAGATCGAGGCGACGATCGAAGACCTCACCGCGCAGATGCTCGCCGCGGCGTCCGAGCTCAAGTTCGAGCTCGCGGGGCGCCTGCGCGACGAGGTGCAGGACCTCAAGAAGGAGCTGCGCGCGATGGAGCGGGCCGGGCACGCCTGATCACCCGACCCGCCTCCCGGCGGCCGGTTTACGGCCGCCCGCTGCTCACGGGCAGTGCAGGAGGGGCTTCGGCCCTGAGCGATCGACGCTGTGGCGCGACATCGCCGCACCGCACAGCGGGCACGCACGCTCGGTGCGCACCGGTTCGGGCTCGGTGTCGTACGGGCCGACCGAGGCGGGGCCGGCGACTCTGATGAGCCGGCTGTTCCAGTAGGAGTACCAGCCGCCCGCCGCGCGCACCCGCTCGCGCAGAGGCGGTCGCTGTCGACCCTTGTCCGTCATGATCGTTAGTGTACTAACGAATCCATAGAATGGATGCCGTGACCTCCGCCACGACCTCCGCCACGACCTCCGCCACGACCTCCGCCACGACCTCCGACCCGCGCGACGATCTGCTGCGCCTGGACAACCAGCTCTGCTTCGCGCTCGTCACGGCAGCCCGGAACGTCGTCGCGATCTACCGGCCGATCCTCGAGCCGCTGGGGCTCACCCACCCGCAGTACCTCGTCATGCTCGCGCTCTGGGAGCGCGCGCCGCGGGCGCTCGGCGAACTCGCCGACGACCTCGCCATGGAATCGGCGACGCTGTCGCCGCTCGTCAAGCGCCTCGAGGCGCAGGGGCTCATCACCCGCTCCCGCCGCGCCGGCGACGAACGGGTGCTCGACCTCGCGCTCACCCGCGCGGGGGAGGCCCTGCGCGAACGTGCGCTCGACGTGCCCGCGGCGGTGATGGCCGCCACCGGGATGATCGAGGCGCAGATCGTCGCCGTCCGCGACGGCCTCGCCCCATTCGCGGGCCGCCGACCGGCCTGACTGCGCGCGCCGACGGCACCCGCCCGGCCCGTGCCCACTTCGCCCTCAGCGCATCCGGGCCGCCGTGTCGGAGCCCCCGCCTAAACTTGAGGGGTGCCTATCGTCCCCGTCGCCTCCTCGAAGCTCAGCGTCCGCGGAGCCCGCGTCCACAACCTCAAGAACGTGGATCTCGACATCCCGCGCGACGCGATGGTCGTGTTCACGGGGCTGTCCGGATCCGGCAAATCGAGCCTCGCGTTCGACACGATCTTCGCCGAGGGACAGCGCCGCTACGTCGAGTCCCTGAGCGCCTACGCGCGCCAGTTCCTCGGCCAGGTCGACCGCCCCGACGTCGACTTCATCGAGGGGCTCTCGCCTGCCGTTTCGATCGATCAGAAGTCGACCAACCGCAACCCGCGCTCCACGGTCGGCACGATCACCGAGATCCACGACTACATGCGCCTCCTCTGGGCGCGCATCGGCGTGCCGCACTGCCCCGAATGCGGTGCGCAGATCCAGCGGCAGACCGTGCAGCAGATCGCCGACCAGCTGATGGAGCTCCCCGAGCGGACGCGCTACCAGGTCGTCGCGCCCGTCGTCACCCAGAAGAAGGGCGAGTTCGTCGACCTCTTCAAGGAGCTGTCGGCCAAGGGTTATGCGCGTGCGGTCGTCGACGGCGAGCTCATCCAGCTGGCCGAGCCGCCCGCACTCAAGAAGAGCTACAAGCACGACATCGCCGTGGTCGTCGACCGTCTCGTCGCCGCCCCCGACATCCTCGGCCGCATCACCGACTCGGTCGAGACGGCCCTCGGCCTCGCCGGCGGCATCATGCAGGTGAACTACGTCGATGAAGAGGGCGACGACGCGTGGCAGAACTTCAGCGAGAAGCTCGCCTGCCCGAACGGTCACCCCCTGCAGCTCACCGAGATCGAGCCGCGGACGTTCTCGTTCAACGCCCCGTTCGGTGCGTGCCCCGCCTGCTCGGGACTCGGCACCCGTATGTCCGTCGATGTCGAGCTCATGCTCGGCGACGACGAGCTCTCCATCAACGAGGGCGTCATCATCCCCTGGACGACGCAGGGCAAGGGGCTGTACCAGTACTACGAGCGGCTCCTCATCGGTCTCGCCGACGATCTCGACTTCTCGCTCGACACCCCGTGGCGAGAGCTGCCCGAGAACGTGCAGGATGCCGTACTCCGCGGTGAGAACTACAAGGTCACGGTCAAGTGGAAGAACCGCTACGGCCGCGAGATGCGCTATTCGTCGGGCTTCGAGGGCGTCGTCCCCTACATCGAACGCCAGTACACCCAGGCCGAGAGCGACTCGCAACGTCAGCGCTGGGCCGAGTACCTGCGCGAGGTACCGTGCCCGGTCTGCCGCGGCGACCGCCTCAAGCCCGAGGTGCTCGCCGTGCTCGTGCACGGCCAGTCGATCGCGGATGCCTCGCGCATGAGCCTCGGCGACGCGCAGGCGTACTTCGACGAGCTCGAACTGACCGAGCGCGAGGCGAAGATCGCGGCAGCGGTGCTCCGCGAGATCCGCGCCCGCCTCGACTTCCTCATCCAGGTCGGCCTCAACTACCTGAGCCTCAGCCGATCCGCCGGCTCGCTTTCCGGTGGCGAAGCCCAGCGCATCCGTCTCGCGACACAGATCGGGTCGGGGCTGACCGGCGTCCTGTACGTCCTCGACGAGCCGTCCATCGGCCTGCACCAGCGCGACAACCGCCGCCTCATCGAGACGCTCGTGCACCTGAAGAATCTCGGGAACACGCTCATCGTCGTCGAGCACGATGAGGAGACCGTCCACGCCGCCGACTGGATCGTCGACATCGGTCCGCGCGCGGGCGTGCACGGGGGAGAGGTCGTCCACTCCGGGCCGCTCGCCTCGCTGCTCACGGAAGACCGCTCGCTGACGGGCGCGTACCTCAGCGGTCGGCGCGCGATCGAGACCCCCGCGAAGCGACGCAAGATCGACAAGAAGCGCATGCTCACTGTCGTCGGCGCGCGCGAGAACAACCTCCGGAACGTCACCGCGGAGTTCCCCCTCGGCGTCCTCACCGCTGTCACGGGAGTGAGCGGGTCGGGCAAGTCGACGCTCGTCAACGGCATCCTGTACGAAGTGCTCGCCACGAAGCTCAACGGGGCGCGCCGCGTCGCCGGCAAGCACACGCGCGTCACGGGCCTCGACAACCTCGATAAGGTCGTGCATGTCGACCAGGCGCCCATCGGCCGCACCCCGCGCTCCAACCCGGCGACGTACACGGGCGTGTTCGACCGCATCCGCACGCTGTTCAGCGAGACGCCCGAGGCGAAGGTGCGCGGCTACCAGCCGGGCCGGTTCAGCTTCAACGTCAAGGGTGGGCGCTGCGAGGCGTGCTCCGGTGACGGCACGATCAAGATCGAGATGAACTTCCTGCCCGACGTCTACGTCGACTGCGAGGTCTGCCACGGCAAGCGGTACAACCGCGACACGCTGAGCGTCCACTACAAGGGCAAGAACATCGCCGAGGTGCTCGAGATGCCGATCTCCGAGGCGGCGGAGTTCTTCGAGCCGATCCAGGCCATCCACCGCTACCTCAAGACGCTCGTCGACGTGGGCCTCGGTTATGTCCGCCTCGGTCAGTCCGCCACGACGCTCTCCGGCGGTGAGGCGCAGCGCGTCAAGCTTGCGACCGAGCTGCAGCGCCGCTCGAACGGGCGCAGCGTCTACGTCCTCGACGAGCCGACGACCGGCCTGCACTTCGAGGATGTCGCGCGCCTGCTCGAAGTGCTCGGCGGACTCGTCGACAAGGGGAACACGGTCATCGTCATCGAGCACAACCTCGACGTCATCAAGTCGGCCGACTGGATCATCGACCTCGGCCCGGAGGGCGGATCGGGCGGCGGCCAGATCGTGGCCACCGGAACGCCGGAAAAGGTGGCGCAGGTCGAAGGCAGCCACACCGGCGCGTTCCTCGCGGAGGTGCTGGCGGTCGAACCGGCGCGCAAGGCGGGCTGACGTGGCCGAGGCGCTGCCCTACAAACCGAAGAAGGGCGAGATCCCCACTCAGCCCGGGGTGTACCGCTTCCGCGACGCCGACGGGCGCGTGCTCTACGTCGGCAAGGCGAAGAACTTGCGCGCCCGGTTGTCCAACTACTTCGCGCCGCTGCACACGCTGCACGAGCGCACGCGCCGCATGGTGACCACGGCGACATCCGTCGAATGGACGGTCGTCGCGAGCGACGTGGAGTCGCTGCAGCTCGAGTACATGTGGATCCAGGAGTTCTCTCCGCCCTTCAACGTCCGCTACAAAGACGACAAGTCGTACCCCTATATGGCGATCACGCTCGCCGACGAGGCGCCCCGCGTCATCGTCACGCGCAACCGCCGCATCCCGGGCGCCCGCTACTTCGGGCCGTACCCGAAGATCTGGGCGGTACACGACACGATCGACCTCATGATCAAGGTGTTCCCGATCCGCACCTGCTCGGACGCCTCGTACAAGAAGGCGATGGCGACCGGCCGGCCCTGCTTCCCCGGCCAGATCGGTCGGTGTGGCGGGCCGTGCTCGATGAAGGTGACCGTCGAAGAGCACCGGGCGATCGTCGACGACTTCGTCGCGTTCATGTCGGGTGGCGACGCCCGGTTCACGCGCGAGCTGACGGCGCGCATGCGTGAGGCATCCGCGGCCATGGACTACGAGTCGGCGGCTGTCTACCGCGACCGGCTGCAGGCGATCGACGCCGTGCTGAGCCGCAGCTCGCTCGTGCTGTCCGACGACACGGATGCCGACCTGTTCGGCATCGCCGAAGACGAGCTGTCCGCGGCCGTGCAGCACTTCGTCGTCCGCGGGGGCCGCGTACGCGGTGTGCGTGCGACGACGATCGACAAGGAGCTCGACATCTCGGGCGCCGACCTCGTCGACCAGGTCATCCAACGGACCTACGGCGGCGCGAGCGCCGGCGACATCCCGCGGCAGGTCCTCGTGCCGACGCTGCCCGACGACGCGGCGGAACTCGAGCAGTGGCTGCAGGAGCGGCGCGGCAAGCGTGTCAGCGTGCAGGTCGCCCAGCGCGGACGCAAGGCCGACCTGCTACGCACCGCGACGCTCAACGCGCAGCAGGCGCTCCTGCTCCACAAGACGCGGCGGACCTCCGACTACACCGCCCGCACGAAGGCACTCACCGACCTGCAGCTCGCCCTCGGCATGGACGAGGCGCCGCTGCGCATCGAGTGCTACGACGTGTCGCACCTCTCCGGCACGAATGTCGTCGCCTCGATGGTCGTCTTCGAAGACGGACTGCCGCGCAAGGACCAGTACCGCTCGTTCTCGGTCGCCGAGACCACGGACGACACCGACTCGCTGTACCAGGTGCTGACGCGCCGCCTCGCGCACGTCGACCGTGACGAGGCGGCGGACGAACGGGATGCAGCGGCACAGGCATCCGTCGAGCACGTCGGAGCAGCCTCGGACGAGGAACCGGTCGTCACCGAGCGGAAGCGTCCGCGGTTCGCATACCGTCCGCAGCTGCTGGTCGTCGACGGCGGCGCGCCGCAGGTCGCCGCCGCCGCGCGGGCGCTGGAGGATGCCGGTCACACCGAGATCGCGCTGTGCGGCATCGCGAAGCGCCTCGAGGAGATCTGGCTGCCGGGGGAGGAGTACCCCGTCATCCTGCCGCGGACCTCCGAGGCGCTCTACCTGTTGCAGCGGCTGCGCGACGAGGCGCATCGCTTCGCCATCACCCACCAGCGCAAGAAGCGCGGCCGCGACATCACGACGGTGCTCGCCGAGGTCCCGGGGCTCGGCGACGCACGGATCAAGGCGCTCCTGAAACACTTCGGGTCCGTCACGGCGCTGCGTCGTGCGAGCGCCGACGAGATCATGGAGCTTCCCGGCATCGGCCCGAAGCTCGCCGCCTCGATCGAACGCACGCTCGCCGGCAGCGAAGCCCGCGTGTGAGCCGTCGCGATCCCGAATCGGTAGGCTGGGGGCGGAGCCTGGGGAGGACACGTGAGCGAGGACCGATCGCCCGGTGAGATCCTGATCGTCACCGGCATGTCCGGTGCCGGCCGCACCACGGCGGCCAATGCCCTCGAAGACCTCGACTGGTACGTCGTCGACAATCTGCCGCCGCAGATGCTGCGCCCCCTCCTCGACCTCACCGAGATGGCGGGCGCCGCGTTGCCGAAGATCGCCGCCGTCGTCGACGTGCGCGGGCGCGACCTGTTCGCGGAGCTGCCCGCGATCGCCAGTTCGCTGCGCGACCGCAGCCAGCTGCGCGTCCTCTTCCTCGACGCGTCCGACGAGGTGCTCGTCCGTCGGTTCGAGTCGGTGCGCCGACCCCATCCGCTGCAGGGCGACGGGACGATCCTCGACGGCATCCACCGCGAACGGGAGCGCGTTACCGCCATCCGCGAGAACGCCGACGTCATCGTCGACACCAGCACGCTCAACATCCACCAGCTCGCGACCCGCATCGTCGAGCTCTTCAGCGACGAGGGCACCGCCCGGCACACCGTCACGGTGATGAGCTTCGGCTTCAAGTACGGCCTTCCGACCGACGTCGACCTCGTCGCCGACATGCGTTTCCTGCCGAACCCGTACTGGATTCCGGAGCTCCGAGGGCTGACGGGCGAAGACGAGCCCGTCCGCGATTTCGTGCTGTCACAGCCGGGAGCGCTCGCCTTCATCGACGCCTACGCCCTCGCACTGCACCCCGTGCTCGAGGGCTACCAGCGCGAGAACAAGCGTCACTCCGTCGTCGCCGTCGGCTGCACGGGCGGCAAGCATCGCTCCGTCGTCACCGCGATCGAGCTCGCCTCACGCCTCGCCGACGTGCCCGGAGTGGCCGTGCGCGTGAAGCATCGCGACCTCGGACGCGAGTAGGCTGGACCCTTGTCCCTGGCTGACGGCCTCGATCGCCGCCTCACCGCAGAGCGCGCCGCCGTTCCCACCCCCACCTCGACCAAAGGACCGCCGTGCCCCCCACTGCAGACGTGAAGACCGAGCTGGCCGCCGTCCGCGACCCTCGTCCCACGGCTCGCGTGGCGGAGCTCACCGCGATCCTCCGCTTCTCCGGTGGCCTCCACTCGATCGCCGGCCGCGTCGCCGTCGAAGCCGAACTCGAGTCCGACCTCCTCGCGCGCCGCGTCGCCCGGGACATCATGGAGCTGTACGGGGTACGCCCCGAGCTGCACCGGGTCCAGGCATCCGGCGGCCGCGCGGGTGGGTCTTTCGCCGTCCGCGTGATCGACGGCGGTGAGACGCTCGCCCGTCAGACGGGACTGCTCGACCAGCGTCGCCGCCCGGTCCGCGGCCTCCCGAACAAGCTCACCACCGGCGCGCGCCCCGACCTCGCCGCGGTGTGGCGCGGTGCGTTCCTCGCCGCCGGCACGCTGTCGGAGCCCGGGCGCTCTGCCGCCCTGGAGATCGCGTGCCCGTCGGGCGAGGCGGCGATGGCGCTCGTCGGCGCCGCGCACCGGCTCGGGATCGCCGCAAAGGCCCGCGAAGTCCGCGGCGTGCCGCGCGTCGTGGTCCGCGACGGCGAAGCCATCCGTGTCGCCCTCGCCGAGATGGGCGCCGTGCAGACGGCCCAGGCGTGGGATGAGATGCGTCAGCGACGTGAGGTGCGCGCGGGCGTGAATCGTCTCGTGAACTTCGACGACGCGAACCTCCGCCGCTCGGCGCAGGCCGCCGTCGCCGCCTGCGCGCGCGTCGAGCGCGCCCTCGAGATCCTCGGCGACGAGGTTCCCGAGCACCTCCAGGAAGCCGGCGAGCTGCGCCTCGCGCATCGCGACGCGAGCCTCGACGAGCTGGGTCACCACGCCGATCCGCCGCTGACGAAGGATGCCGTCGCAGGTCGCATCCGGCGCCTCCTGGCGATGGCCGACAAGAAGGCGACCGCCGAGGGCATTCCCGGCACCGAATCCGCCGTCCCCGAGGGCTTCGAGGACTGACCGCCCCCTCGCCGCGTTCTCCCGCGAGACCCTGCGTTCTCGACGAGGCCGCGTCTTGGGGTGCGTTTATCCCGCGAGACCCTGCGTTCTCGACGAGACCGTGTCTCAGGGGCGTGGGTCTCGTCGAGAACAGGCGGTCTCGGGGTTCCTAGGGCGGGGGCCGGGGCCGGCGACGGGGGCGGCGCGGCGCGGCGCTAGGTCACCGGCAGGACGCCGCGCGCGGGATGGCCGCGGAGGGCGCGCGCCAAGCTGAGGAGCGGTCCGGTCTGCTCCGGGCGGATGATCGGCAGACCTGCGGCGGGGAGGATGGCGCGGACCTGCTCGCACGCCACGAGATCGCGGAGCGCCCAGTGGGCTGTCGCGCGGACGCCTTTGCGCAACAATCGGGCGTCGCGTGCGTTTCGCGCGTTGAGTGCCTCGCGGGCATCGCCCAGCACGCCGCTGTACTTGATGTCGCCGTCCGCCTCGCCGGCGATGCCCCACTGCTCCCACCACAGGTCGACGCGGTCCTCGTCGTGCGGGTCTCGGCCGAGGATCCAGCGTTGCAGTTCGGGAGGCGGGAATCCGAGCCACTCGATGACCGCGATGCTCACGTGTTCCAGCGGCGACTCAGGTACCGGTGACGCGCGTTCGAGTACCCACGGCACCGCCCGCGCGCCGCGCGGAGTCGGCCGCGCGGCGCTGGCGGCGGCCATCATTCCCACGGTGAGGTTCGGGTCCGCACGCAGCGCACTGCCCGCGACGGCCAACGCAATCGCCGGGTGCCGCAGGCGCGCCATGTCGACCGCGACGTCGGCGGCAGAGGCGATCAGGATGCCGCCACGGCACTCGACCGTCGGCATCCGTTCGGTCGTGTGCACCTGGACCCCCGGCAGCCTGCGTGACTTCGCGGGATCGGACACCAGGAGGTGCACGTCGGGCGGCTCGCCGAAGACGGGGAGACCGCGCACCGCCGCGGCGGATTCGAGCACGAGGACCGCGTCGGGATGACTGCGTGCAGCCGCGTGCACGCGGGCGAGGTAGCGGTGCCACGGCGCCAGCGTTCGCCAGGACTCGGCGGGCGCGTAGGTTCCTCGCCCGACTCGGACGAGTTCGCCCGCGCGGACGGCGCGCGCCGCGTTCGCGACATCGGCGCGGCGGAAGAGCGGGACGGGCGGGGGCGGCACGGTGGCTGAGTCGGCGACGAGAGTCATCCGCCCACCCAAACCCATTCGGCTCCGCCTCGGCATCCGATCTGCGGGATCTGTGGACGATCCCGCACATTGGCGTGCTGTGGAGAGGACGATGCCGCCCCCCGCCGTCGTCCGTCCCGCCCCGAGACCCGGTGTTCTCGACGAGACCCGGGGTTCGTGCGGCGGGTCTCGTCGAGAACGCGCGGTCTCGGGGAGAAGGGGCGCGGGAGGAAGGGCGGGGCGCGGGAGGAAGGCGGTCGGAGGGGAGGGGAGCAGGGGAGGGGAGCAGGGGAGGCGCGTGTACAACGGCGTCACACGGGGAACAACCCCCTGACGCAGGCGTTGGACGTCAATAGGATGAAACACGTCCCCTCGCCGCGTGCGACGCGGCGCGAACAGGAAGAAGAGAAGATGGCGAAGTACACACTCCCGGACCTCCCGTACGACTTCGCGGCCCTCGAGCCGCACATCAGCGGTAAAATCATGGAGCTCCACCACGACAAGCACCATCAGGCGTACGTCACCGGAGCCAACACCGCCCTCGAGCAGCTCGCGGAGGCCCGCGAGAGCGGCAACCTCGCGAACGTCAACAAGCTCGAGAAGGACCTCGCCTTTAACCTGGGCGGGCACGTCAACCACTCGATCTTCTGGACCAACCTGGCCCCCGCCTCGGCGGGCGGCGGCGAGCAGCCCGAGGGCGAGCTGAAGTCCGCGATCGACGAATTCTTCGGCGGCTTCGACAAGTTCCAGGCGCACTTCACCGCGGCCGCGACCGGCATCCAGGGCTCCGGCTGGGCCGTCCTCAGCTGGGACCCGATCGGCGAGCAGCTGATCATCCAGCAGCTCTTCGACCAGCAGTCGAACACGGCGCAGGGCACCATCCCGATCTTCCAGGTCGACATGTGGGAGCACGCCTTCTACCTCGACTACCTCAACGTCAAGGCCGACTACGTCAAGGCCATCTGGAACATCGCCAACTGGCAGAACGTCGTCGAGCGCTTTTCGACGGCGAAGGACAAGACGGCCGGCCTGCTCTAGTAGTAGTGTCATGACCAGGTGAGGATGCCGGGTCCCTCCCGGCGACGGGGGAGACCCGGCATCCTTTTCTCACATCAGCGATCGCGTCCCAGGGTCGCCGAGAACGGCGACCACGGCGCGACAGGAACCGGGAGACAACGTGTCTGTCAAGATCGGAATCAACGGCTTCGGCCGCATCGGACGCAACTTCCTCCGCGCGGCTCTCGCGCAGGGAGCTGACCTCGACATCGTGGCGGTGAACGACCTCACCGACAACAAGACCCTCGCCCACCTGCTGAAGTACGACTCGATCCTGGGCCGTCTCGACCAGGAGGTCAGCTACACGGGCGACTCGATCACTGTCGGCGACAAGACCATCAAGGTCTTCGAGGAGCGCGACCCGGCAGCGCTGCCGTGGGGCGAGCTCGGCGTCGACATCGTCATCGAGTCGACGGGCCGCTTCACGAACGCCGCCGACGCCAAGAAGCACATCGAAGGCGGTGCCAAGAAGGTCATCATCTCGGCTCCCGCGTCGGGCGAGGACGGCACGTTCGTCATCGGTGCGAACGAGGGCGAGTACGACAACGCCGTGCACAACATCATCTCCAACGCGTCGTGCACGACGAACTGCCTCGCGCCGCTCGCGAAGGTGCTCGAGGACAACTTCGGCATCGTCAAGGGCCTCATGACGACGGTCCACGCCTACACGGCTGACCAGAACCTGCAGGACGGCCCGCACAAGGATCTCCGCCGTGCCCGCGCCGCCGCGATCAACATCGTCCCGACGTCGACCGGTGCCGCCAAGGCGATCGGCCTCGTCCTGCCCGAGCTCAAGGGCAAGCTCGACGGCTTCGCGATGCGCGTCCCCGTCCCCACCGGCTCGGCGACCGACCTCACGGTCGAGCTCCGCAAGGACGTGACCGTCGACGAGATCAAGGCTGCGTACAAGGCCGCCGCCGAGGGTCCGCTCAAGGGCATCCTCAAGTACACCGAAGACGAGATCGTCTCGAGCGACATCGTCACCGACGAGCACTCCTGCATCTTCGACGCGGGGCTCACGCGTGTCATCGGCAACCAGGTGAAGGTCGTCGGCTGGTACGACAACGAGTGGGGTTACTCCAACCGTCTCGTCGACCTGACCGAGCTCGTCGCCGAGAAGCTCTGAGGTAGACCCCATGGCTCTGCGTACCCTCGCATCGTTGGGTTCGCTGGCCGGTAAGCGTGTCATCGTCCGTGTTGACTTCAACGTCCCTCTCAAAGAGGGCGTCATCACGGACGATGGCCGTATCCGGGCGGCACTTCCGACGCTGAACTACCTCATCAACCAGGGCGCACGCATCATCGCGTGCTCGCACCTGGGCCGCCCCGACGGCGCCCCCGACCCGAAGTACAGCCTCGAGCCGGTCGCGCAGCGCCTGTCCGAACTCCTCGGCAAGCGCGTCGCCTTCGCGGGCGACACGGTCGGTGACGCGGCGCAGTCGACCGCCGCCGGCCTCGCCGACGGCGAGGTCGCCGTCATCGAGAACCTCCGCTTCGACCCGGGCGAGACCGCGAAGGACGAAGGCGAGCGTCGCGCGTTCGCCGAACAGCTCGCGGCCCTCGGCGAGGCGCTCGTCTCCGACGGCTTCGGGGTCGTGCACCGCAAGCAGGCATCCGTCTACGAGCTGGCGGAGATCCTGCCGTCGGCCGCCGGCTTCCTCATCGAGAAGGAGGTCGACGTCCTCGACCGCCTCACCGAGAACCCGGAGCGGCCCTACGCGGTCGTCCTGGGCGGCTCGAAGGTGAGCGACAAACTCGGCGTCATCGAGCACCTCCTCCCGCGCGCGAACAAGATCCTCGTCGGCGGCGGCATGGCCTACACGTTCCTCGCCGCGCAGGGCTTCAAGGTCGGCAAGAGCCTGCTCGAAGCCGACCAGTTCGACACCGTCAAGGGCTACATCGCGAAGGCCGACGAGCTGGGCGTCGAGCTCATCCTCCCCGTCGACTCCGTCATGGCCTCCGCGTTCTCCGCCGACGCCGACCACGTGGTCGCCCAGGCGGACGCGCTCGAGGACACGCCCTACGGCCCCGAGGGCATGGGACTCGACATCGGCCCCGCCACCGAGCGCATCTTCGCCGACGCCATCACGTCGTCGCGGACGGTGTTCTGGAACGGCCCGATGGGCGTGTTCGAGATGCCCGCCTTCGCGAGCGGTACGAAGGCCGTCGCGCAGGCGCTCACCGAGGTGAACGGTCTGTCGGTCGTCGGCGGCGGCGACTCCGCCGCGGCGGTGCGTCAGCTCGGGTTCACCGACGACCAGTTCGGTCACATCTCGACCGGCGGCGGCGCGAGCCTGGAATTCCTGGAGGGCAAGAAGCTCCCGGGTCTCGAGGTCCTGGGATGGGAGGGCTGATGGCGCGGCAACCGCTCATCGCCGGCAACTGGAAGATGAATCTCGACCACCTGCAGGCGGTCGCGTTCGTGCAGAAGCTGCACTGGACGCTGAAGGATGCCGGACACGACGACGCCTCGGTCGAGGTCGGGCTCTTCCCGCCGTTCACCGATCTCCGCACCGTGCAGACGCTGCTGGATGCCGACAAGATCCCGTTCGCCCTCGGCGCGCAGGACCTGTCGACGAAGGATTCGGGCGCATACACCGGCGAGGTGTCGGGCGTCTTCCTGTCGAAGCTCTCCTGCGCGTACGTGATCATCGGGCACTCCGAGCGTCGCGACTACCACCACGAAACCGACGAGATCGTCGCGGAGAAGGTGCAGGCCGCGCTTCGCAACGGTCTCGTGCCGGTCATCTGCGTCGGCGAGACGCTCGAGCAGCGGGAGGAGTCCGGCCCCACCGCCGTCTCCGTCGGACAGCTCGAAGTCGCCCTCGAGGGCGTGCCGGCGGATGCCGACATCGTGGTCGCCTACGAGCCCGTCTGGGCGATCGGCACCGGTCAGGTCGCTTCGCCCGAGCAGGCGCAGGAGGTGTGCGCCGCGCTTCGCGCCGTCATCGCCGCGAAGCTCGGCGACGACGCCGCGGCGCGCACCCGCATCCTCTACGGCGGATCGGTCAAGTCGGGCAACATCGCGAGCTTCATGCGCGAGCCCGACGTGGACGGCGCCCTGGTCGGCGGGGCGAGTCTCGTGGTCGACGAGTTCGCTGCGATCATCCGCTACCAGAAGCACGTCGGGGTCTGAGGGCTCTCGACGCGGCGCTCCGCTGCGCGCTCGACGACCGGACGGGGACACCCGTACCCGGTCGTCGAGCGGGCGAAGCGGGTGCGAACGCGACGACCGGTATACTCGATCCTTGTGCGCCCCGAAGCGGGTGCCGAAAACCTGTGCGCCCGAGCCGGGCGCCGCGAAAGGCTTCAACGACGGTGGACATCCTCGAGTTCGTCCTGCAGGTGGTGCTCGGCATCACGAGCCTGCTGCTGACCCTGCTGATCCTGCTGCACAAGGGCCGCGGTGGCGGCCTGTCCGACATGTTCGGCGGTGGAATGAGTTCTGCAATGGGCTCGTCGGGCCTCGCGGAGCGTAACCTCAATCGATTCACCGTCGTGCTCGCACTGATCTGGTTCCTGGCGATCGTCGCTCTCGGCCTGATCACGAAATTCCAGGGGATCTGATGGCTACCGGAGGAAACGCGATCCGCGGCACCCGTGTCGGTGCCGGTCCGATGGGCGAACAGGACCACGGACACCACGCCGACCGCATCGCCGTGTCGTACTGGGACGGACTCGGCAACGAAACGGTCCGCTACTTCGCGGCCGGCATCGCCGAGGAGGAGATCCCCGAGGTCATCGACTCGCCGCACTCGGGCCTTCCCGCCGGGCGCGATAAGGACAACCCGCCGGCGGTCGCGAAGACCGAGCCGTACAAGACGCATCTCGCCTATGTGAAGGAGCGTCGCACCGAGGAAGAGGCCGATGCCCTCCTCGACGACGCACTGCACCAGTTGCGCGAGCGGCGCGGCCAGGCCTGAGCGCGCCTGCGGCGGCAGTGATCCGCCGCGCGTCAGAACTCCTGGTCGATGAGCTCCGGCGGAACGTTCGCCGCGGCATCCTGATCGACGAAGAAGAGCGTGCGCTTGCGTCCCTTGGCGCCCGCGGCGGGCACCGTCTCGTAGCTCGCGCCGGCCAGGGCGAGTCCGAGCGCCGCCGCCTTGTCGACGCCCGAGAGCACGAGCCAGACGCACCGCGCCGAATTGATGACCGGTCGCGTCACGGTGAGGCGGTCGGCCGGCGGCTTGGGTGCGTCGTGCACCGCGACGACCGTGCGGTCGGTGATCTGGATCTCGCCGCGGTCGGGGAAGAGCGAGGCGATGTGGCCGTCGGGTCCGACGCCGAGGAAGCACAGGTAGAACGACGGCCACGGGTGCTCGTCGGTGCCGTACCGGGCGAGGTCGGCGGCGTAGGCATCCGCAGCCGCGTCCATGTCGGACACGTCGTCGGATGTCGCCAGCGGGTGCACGTTGTCGGCCGGGATGTCGATGTGGTCGATGAACGCGCGGCGTGCCCCGACGTCGTTGCGCTCCGGGTCGTCGGCGGCGAGGAAGCGCTCGTCGCCCCACCACAGGTGCACGAGCGACCAGTCCACCTCGCCGCGGCGCTCGTGCGCCCCGGCGGCGCGCAGCACCTCGGTGCCGATCGCCCCGCCCGTGAGCAGCAGGTGCGAGGTCTTTCCGGCGAGGGAGCGGCGGATGAGCCGCACGATCAGACGGTCGGCGACGGCGGAGGCGAGCTGCGGCGCGTCCTCGCTGATCACCACGCGCTTCTCGGTCCACATCTGCGCCATCGAGACTCCTAAGATTCCGACGCGTTCGCCGAGTCCGCCTGCTCCGGCGGGCCGATGAGCGACCAGCCCTCCGTGATCACTCGACCATACAGGACGTCCGGGTCCAGGCGACGGAGCTCCTCGGCCAGGCACTCGCGGAGCGTCCGGCGGGGGAGGACGATGTCATGCGCGGGCTGGCCGGGCTGGGTGAGCGTCGCATCGATGTCGTTGCTGCGCTCGAGCACGATGTCGCCACTGGCACGGGTCAGTCGAACGCTCCGGATGCCGTGCTCCCACTCGGCGGCCGGGGCGTAGCGCCACGCCACGGGGACGTCGAGCTTGAGGCGCAGCCACGCGGCGAGCAACCCCGTCGACGGCGAGCTGCCGGCACCGACGACCTCGACGGCGGTGACCGTCTCGTACGGGGGCTGGTCGAGGACGGCGGCGAGCTGCTCGCGCCAGTGCGTGAGGCGCGTCCAGGCGAGGTCGGTGTCGCCCGGAGCGTAGGAGGCGCCGAGCTGGGAGAGCCGATCCTTGGTGAAGGGCTTCGTCGAGGCATCCGTGATGCGCCGCTGCGCCATGCGTCCGACATCCGACGTCGACGGGACGGCGGGCGGGTAGTCGGGCCACCACGCGACGACGGGCGCATCGGGAAGGAGCAGGCCGGTGATCAAGCCCTCTTGGCTCTCGGCGGCGGGGCCGTGGGCACGGAGGATGATGACCTCGCTCGCGCCCGCGTCTCCGCCCACGCGGATCTGGGCGTCCAGGCGCGCCTCGCCGTCGGGGTCGGCGATCAGCACGATGACGCGCATCGGGTGCTCGCGGGAGGCGTCGTTGGCGGCCTCGATGGCCTCCTCCTGCACGCCGTGGGTCGTCACGATCACGAGCGTCAGCACGCGGCCGAGCGCGACGGCGCCGCCCTCCTCGCGGACGCTCACGAGCGAGCGGGCGATCTTCGACACCGTGGTGTCGGGCAGGTCGACGATCATGGACGCCTCCAGACGCGGCCGTCGCGGGCCAAGAGCTCATCGGCGGACGGCGGTCCCCAGGACCCCGGGGCGTACTGCTCGAGCGGCCCTCCCTCGGAAGCCCAGTACTGCTCGACGGGGTCGAGGATCTTCCACGACAGCTCGACCTCCTCGTGACGGGGGAAGAGCGGCGGGTCGCCGAGGAGCACGTCGAGGATGAGGCGCTCGTACGCCTCGGGGCTCGACTCGGTGAAGGCGTGGCCGTACCCGAAGTCCATCGTGACGTCGCGCACCTCGTTCGCGGCCCCGGGTACCTTCGAGCCGAACCGGATCGTCACGCCTTCGTCGGGCTGCACGCGGATGACGAGCGCGTTCTGACCGAGTTCGAGTGTCTGGTTCCGCTGGAACAGGTGCTGCGGCGCCCGCTTGAAGACGACGGCGATCTCGGTCACGCGGCGCCCCAGACGCTTTCCGGTACGCAGATAGAAGGGCACGCCCGCCCAGCGGCGCGTGGCGATCTCGAGCTTGACGGCCGCGTAGGTCTCGGTCGTCGACTGCGGGTCCATGCCGTCCTCGTCGAGGAACGCCGTGACCTCCTCGCCGCCCTGCCAGCCGCCGCCGTACTGCCCGCGCGCGGCGGCGGTGGAGAGGTCTGCGGGCAGCCGCACGGCGGCGAGCACCTTCTCCTTCTCGGCGCGGAGGTCCTTGGCCTCCATCGAGTTCGGCTCCTCCATGGCGGTGAGGGCCATGAGCTGCAGGAGGTGGTTCTGGATGACGTCGCGCGCGGCTCCGATGCCGTCGTAGTATCCGGCGCGGCCGCCGACGCCGATGTCCTCGGCCATCGTGATCTGGACGTGGTCGACGTAGTTCGCGTTCCAGATGGGCTCGTACAGCTCGTTCGCGAAGCGCAGCGCCAGGATGTTCTGGACCGTCTCCTTGCCGAGGTAGTGGTCGATTCGGAAGATCGAATCGGCGGGGAACGCGACCTCGAGTGCCGCGTTGAGCTCGCGCGCCGTCTGCAGGTCGGATCCGAACGGCTTCTCGATGACGACGCGGCGCCAGGCATCCGCCCCCGTCGACTTGTCGTCGACGAGACCGGACTCCTTCAGCTGCTTCGCCACGATCGGGAAGTCGCGCGGCGGGATCGACAGGTAGAACGCGTGGTTCCCCATCGTTCCGCGTTCGACGTCGAGCTTCTCGACGGTCTCACGCAGCCGCCGGAACGCGTCGGCGTCGCCGAACTCGCCCGAGACGAACCGGATGCCCTGCAGCAGCTGCTTCCACGTCTCCTCGCGGAACGGGGTGCGGGCGTACTGCCTCACCGAGTCGTGGACGACCTTCGCGAAGTCCTGGTCCTCCCAGTCGCGCCGGGCGAAGCCGACGAGGGCGAACCCGGGCGGCAAGAGCCCGCGGTTGGCGAGGTCGTACACGGCGGGCATGAGCTTCTTGCGCGACAGGTCTCCCGTCACGCCGAAGATGACCAGCGCGCTCGGCCCCGCGATGCGGTTGAGGCGTCGATCATCCGGGTCGCGCAGGGGGTTGTTCCCGCGCGAGATCTCGACAGTCATCGGATCGGTTACTCCTACTGCGCTGCTTCGTAAATGGCGAGGACGTCGGCCTGGGCGTCGGTGAGCGTCAGGGTGACGACGGGGCGCCCGTGCGACATGAGCACGGCGGCGTCTCCCGCGGCCTGCGCCGCGATCAATTGCCCGAAAGTGAACGGCCGACCGGGGATTTCGAGGTCGACCTCTCCCGGGCCGATGATCTGCAGGAAGACGCCCTCGGCGGGGCCGCCCTTGTGGTACTGCCCGGTCGAGTGGAGGAAGCGGGGGCCCCAGCCGAACGTGGTCGGACGGCGGCTGTCGGCCGCGATCATCTCGCGGAGGCCGGCGAGCTGTGGCATCTCGTTCCGGTCGACGTATGCCTGGATCGACACATATCCGGTCGGGCCGAGCCGTGCCCACAGCGCGTCGAAGACGCCGGCGAGCGTGTTGGATGCCGTCAGCGAGATGTCCGACACGCGCACATCGATGCCGTCGACGCTGAAAGCTGCGGCACCGACTTCGGGGCGCGCGTTGAGGAGACCGCGCGCGGCCTCCTTGGCGGACTCCACATCGGGCTGGTCGAACGGGTTGATGCCGAGCATGCGTCCGGCGATCGCGGTCGCGAACTCCCAGACGATGAACTGCGCACCCAGCGACCCGCTCACGAGGATCTCGCCCGGGTGCTTCTCGAGCAGGCGGGGATGCTCCGCGTCGTCGACGAGACGGACGATCTGCATGTCGTCCGGCGTCTGCACGTCGACCTCGGGCGAGAGGGGGACGAGCACGACCGGGAGGATGCCGGTGCCGTTCTTGCCGGTCGACTCGGCGATGAGCTGCTCGATCCAGTCGGGCAGCCCCTCGATGTGGGTGCCGTCGGTCACGAGGCCGAGCTTGTCGCGGCGCGGCGCACCGCCGGCGGTGCCGGCGATCGCCGCGGCGAGGACGAGGGCGGGGTTCCGCGGATCGTCGATCGCGACCTCGAGCAGCGTCGCGTCGGCCTCATCCAGCAGTTCCCCGACGTCGACGCCGGCCAGCCCCGAGGGCACGAGGCCGAAGGCGGTGAGCGCCGAGTAGCGGCCGCCGACGTTCGGGTCGGCGTTGAAGACACGGTAGCCGGCCTCGCGGGCCGAGACGTCGAGCGGCGAGCCCGGATCGGTGACGACGACGATGTGCTCGGCGGGGTCGATGCCGAGGTCGCGCCAGGCGGCCTCGAAGGCGCGCCGCGCGGAGTCGGTCTCGACCGTCGATCCTGACTTCGACGACACGACGAGGACGGTCTCGGCCAGGCCGCCCGTCTCGCTGTCGCCGTCGATCGCGGCGAGCACCTGACTCGGAGCGGTCGAATCGAGGATGACCAGCGGCAGGCGCGCCGTCGCGGTGATCACCTCGGGGGCGAGCGAGGACCCGCCCATGCCGGCGAGGACGATGCGCGTGATGCCGCGACCGGCCAGTTCGGCGCGCAGGGCCTCGATCTCGGGGACGAGCGGACGGGAGACACCGACGGCGTTCACCCAGCCGAGACGGCGGGATGCCTCGTCGGTCGCCTCGGGTCCCCACAGCTCCGGGTCGCCGGCGGTGAGGCCGCTCGCGACGAGCGAGTCGACGAGGCCCGGAAGGGTCTCGTCGACGACGTCCTTGACGTGACCCGAGACGTGGATCTCGAAGCTCACCGCGCTGCCTCCGCCGTCGCCGCCAGCGCGGTGGCGACGGTCTGCTGGAGGTCGTGCCAGGAGGCGATGAACTTCTCGACGCCTTCGTCTTCGAGCACCTGGACGACGTCGCTCATGTCGACGCCGACCTCGGCGAGGGCGGTGAAGGTGCGGTGGGCGTCGGCGTAGCCGCCGGTGACGGTGTCGCCCGTGATGACGCCGTGGTCGAACGTCGCCTCGAGGGTCTTCTCCGGCATGGTGTTGACGGTGCCGGGCGCGACGAGCTCGGTGACGTAGAGCGTGTCGGGGAGTGCAGGGTCCTTCACACCGGTCGAGGCCCACAGGGGCCGCTGCACGGTGCCGCCGGCGGCGACGAGCTCCTGCGCACGCGGGGTCGCGAAGGTCTGCTCGAACAGCTCGTAGGCCAGCCGCGCGTTGGCAAGGCCGGCCTGCGACTTCAGCGCGGCGGCTTCGTCGGTGCCGAGCGCGGCGAGGCGCTTGTCGACCTCGGTGTCCACGCGGGAGACGAAGAACGAGGCGACGGAGTGGATGCCGGAGAGGTCGTGCCCGTTCTCCTTCGCCTGCGTGAGGCCGGTGAGGTAGGCATCCATCACCTCCGCGTAGCGGTCGAGGGAGAAGATCAGGGTGACGTTGACCGAGATCCCCTCCGCGATGACCGCGGTGATCGCGGGGAGGCCGGCCTTGGTCGCGGGGATCTTGATGAGCGCGTTGGGGCGGTCGACCTTGGCCCACAGCTTCTTCGCCTCGGCGACGGTCGCGTCGGTGTCGTGCGCGAGGTCGGGGGAGACCTCGATCGACACCCGCCCGTCGACGCCGCCGGTCGCGTCGTACATGCCGCGGAAGATGTCGGCCGCGTCACGCACGTCGGTCGTGGTGAGCTCGAAGATCGCTGTGTCGACGTCCGCGCCCGCGGCGGCGAGCGCAGCGAGCGGCGCGTCGTAGGAGTCGTCGTTCCGGTTGCCGATGGCCGCTTGGAAGATCGACGGGTTCGTGGTGACGCCCGAGACGTTCCGGCTCGTGATCAGCTCGGCGAGGGTGCCCGAGTCGATGCGGGTGCGGGAGAGGTCGTCGAGCCAGATGCTGACGCCCTGTGCGACGAGGTCTTCGGTGGGGGTGCTCATGCGTTGTTCTCCTTGACGGTCTCGCGCGCCGCCTGGACGACGTGGTCGGCGGTGATGCCGAACTTCTCGAACAGGGTCTTGTAGTCGGCGGATGCGCCGAAGTGGTCGATGCCGACGGTGCGGCCGGCGTCGCCGACGATGCCGCGCCACAGGGGGGTAGAGCCGGCCTCGACCGAGACGCGCGCCTTCACTGCGGCGGGCAGGACCTGCTCGCGGTAGTCGGCATCCTGCTCTGCGAACCACTCGAGCGACGGCGCCGACACGACGCGGGCACGGATGCCTTCGCCGGCGAGCGTCTCACGCGCCTGGACGGCGAGCTGCACTTCGGAGCCGGTCGCGATGAGGATGACGTCCGGCGTGCCTTCGGTGTCGAGGAGCGTGTATGCGCCCTTCGCGACACCCTCGACCCCGGCGAAGCCGTCTTCGCCGCGCGGGAAGACCGGGATGTTCTGTCGCGTGAGCGCGATGCCGACCGGGCCACCCGAGGTGCGGCGGACGATCTCGAGCCACGCGGCGGAGGTCTCGTTCGCGTCGGCGGGGCGGACGACGGTGAAGTTGGGGATGAGGCGCAGCGTCGAGAGCTGCTCGACCGGCTGGTGCGTCGGTCCGTCCTCGCCGAGCGCGACCGAGTCGTGCGTCCATACGAAGATCGACGGGATGTCCATGAGCGCCGCGAGGCGCACCGGGGGGCGCATGTAGTCGCTGAAGATCAGGAACGTGCCCCCGAACGGGCGGGTCGGTCCGTGCAGCTTGATGCCGTTGACGATCGCGCCCATGGCGTGCTCGCGGATGCCGAAGTGGAGCACGCGCCCGTACGGGTCACCCGACCACTCGTGCGTCGACCACTCCGCCGGGATGAAGCTCTTCGCGTCCTTGATGGTCGTGAGGTTCGACTCGGCGAGGTCGGCCGAGCCGCCCCACAGCTCCGGGAGCTGCGCGGCGAGCGCGTTGATGACCTGGCCCGACGCGGCGCGCGTCGAGACGTCCTTTCCGGCCGTGAACGTCGGCACGTCGAGGTCCGCGGGGAGCTCGCCCGCTTCGAGGCGGTCGAGGAGTGCCTTCCGCTCCGGGTTCGCCGCCGCCCACGCGTCGAACGACGTCTGCCAGGAGGCGCGTGCCTCGGCGGCGCGCTCACCCAGCTCGCGCGTGTGCGCGATGACATCGTCTGCGACGACGAAGGTCTTCTCCGGGTCGAAGCCCAGCACCTTCTTCGTCGCGGCGAGTTCGTCGGCGCCGAGCGCGGAGCCGTGAATCTTGCCGGAGTTCTGCTTGCCCGGGGAGGGCCAGCCGATGATCGTCTTCAGGATGATGAGCGAGGGCTTCGCCGACTCGCCCTGCGCCGCCTGGATCGCGGCGTACAGCTCGGCGACGTCTTCGACGTACTCGCCGGTCTTCTTCCAGTCCACCGTCTGCACGTGCCAGCCGTAGGCCTCGTACCGCTTGGCGACGTCCTCGGTGAACGCGACGTTCGTGTCGTCCTCGATGGAGATCTGGTTCGAGTCGTAGATCGCGATGAGGTTGCCGAGCTCCTGATGACCGGCGAGGCTCGACGCTTCGCTCGTGACGCCCTCCTGCAGGTCGCCGTCGCCGGCGATCACGTACACGAAGTGGTCGAACGGGCTCTCACCCGCCGGGGCCTCCGGGTCGAACAGTCCCCGCTCGTAGCGGGCGGCGTACGCGAAGCCCACCGCCGACGACAGACCCTGACCCAGCGGCCCGGTCGTGATCTCGACGCCCTTCGTGTGCCCGTACTCCGGGTGACCGGGGGTGAGCGAGCCCCACGTGCGGAGCGCCTCGAGGTCCTTCAGCTCCAGGCCGAACCCGCCGAGGTAGAGCTGCACGTACTGCGTGAGCGAGGAGTGGCCCGCCGACAGGATGAAGCGGTCGCGACCGATCCAGTGGGTATCGGCCGGGTCGTGGCGCAGGACGCGCTGATACAACAGGTACGCGGCGGGGGCCAGGCTCATCGCCGTCCCGGGGTGGCCGTTGCCCACCTTCTCGACGGCATCCGCCGCCAGCACCCGCGCGGTGTCCACCGCGCGCCGATCGATCTCATCCCACGTCAGCTCGGTGGTGGTCTCACTGGCCAGCTCGGACACCCGGTCGCCTTTCTGCAGAAGCGCCCTGTGGTTCCACCTGTCCGGTGTCTCCACCTGTCTCCACCTGTGTCTCCAGGGGGACAGCGGCCGGTCCGCGGCCTCCGGACAGGGTGTGCGGGGAGGTGTGATGGGATCGGCGCTCGGGCGCGCGTATGTGGTTCCAGCATATCGAAGCGGGTGTCGTGGGGGGCCGTTGTGACGGGGTGGGACAGAGCCGTCCGCCGGACGTTTTGACAGAGGTGCCGAAGAGCGGGCTGAGCGGATGCCGTAGACTTGCTGCGACTTTTCGGACTGCGGCGGGGGCGATGGACATCACGACGACCATGCAGGGCGGGGCGACCCGGAAGGGCGCGGCATCCGCAGAGGTGCGCACCGCTTCCCGCCCCGGCTTCGGTCGGACCCTGAAGGCATACGTCGCGCTCACGAAACCCCGGGTGCTCGAGCTCCTCCTCGTGACGACCGTGCCGGTCATGATCCTCGCCCAGGGCGGCATGCCGAGCCTCTGGCTCGTCGTCGCGACCGTCATCGGCGGCGCTATGAGCGCCGGGTCGGCCGCGGCGTTCAACATGTACCTCGACCGCGACATCGACGCCCATATGCACCGCACCGAGAACCGTCCGATCGTGACGGGAGAGGTCTCTCCGCGTGCGGCGCTGATCTTCGCGTGGACCCTCGCGGTGCTCTCGACCGTGTGGCTGGCTCTCACGACGAATCTGCTCGCGGCATCCCTCAGCGCCGTCGCGATCTTCTTCTACGTCGTGATCTACACGATGATCCTCAAGCGTCGCACCGAGCAGAACATCGTCTGGGGCGGCATTGCCGGATGCTTCCCGGTCCTCATCGGCTGGACCGCCGTGACCGGGTCGCTCGCGTGGCCCCCGTTCATCCTGTTCCTCCTCGTCTTCCTGTGGACGCCGCCGCACTACTGGCCGCTGTCGATGAAGTACAAGGACGACTACCAGGACGTCGACGTGCCGATGCTCGGTGCGACGCGTGATGGGCTGCAGGTCGGGCTCCAGGTGATCCTGTACGCGTGGGCGACGGTGGCCTCCTCGCTCCTGCTCGTGCCGGTCGCGAGTATGGGCCTCGTGTACACGGTGTCGGCGGTCGTGTTCGGCGGCTGGTTCATCGTCGAGGCGCACGTGCTGTATAACCGCGCCGCGCGCGGCGAGCAGATCAAGCCGATGCGCGTGTTCCACGCCTCCATCACCTACCTGACGCTCCTCTTCCTCGCGATCGCGATCGACCCGCTCCTGCCCTTCTGACCCTCTTGTCCTTCTGACCCCCTGCCCTTCTGACCCCCTGCCCTTGTGACCTAGGGTTCCGCGCGGTGCGCGTCCTTCGGAGATCGAGCGTTCTTCGGAGGTTTCGGCGCGGATCGGTCCGGAGAACGCCCGATCTCCGCAGAACGGAGGCACCCGGCGCGGCGCCGGTGCGCGGGATGCCGGCGACGCGTGCGCGTCGGCATCCGCTCCTCCACAGGGGCGATCTCGCGGGAGTTGTCCACCGATCGGGTCCTCGGGGCCGCGCGACGCGCTGCGCCCCGGCATCCTGGCGGGCATGATCCCGACGACACCCGCCGTCTGTCCCTCTCTCGCGCTGTCGGCTCGCGGCCACGCGCTCGTCGCGTCCGTCGCCGCCGCGGGAGGGGTCGCGCGCGCGTCGCGGCTCCGAGCGGAGGGGCACAGCCCCCACCACATCGCGCGAGCCGTCGCCGCCGGCGCGCTCGAGCGCGTGCGACGCGACTGGGTCGCCCTGCCCGGGGCCGACGCCGAGCTCGTCTCCGCGGCGAGAGCCGGCGTCGTCCTCTCGTGCATCAGCCTCGCGCGGCGTCTCGGGCTGTGGGTCGCCACCGAGGACAGATGTCATGTCGCCGCGGACCCGGGCGCGGCCGGCGGCAAGCCGGAGCGCGCCGCCGTGCACTGGGCGCGCCCGGTGGTGCCGCGCGAGCCGGATGCCCTCGTCGACAGGATCGAGAACGCGCTCCTCCTCGTGGCCGCCTGCCAGCCGGTCGCTGCGGCCGTCGCGGTCTGGGACAGTGCCGTGCACCGCCGACTGATTACCGTCGCCGAACTGTCGCGGCTGCGCTTGCCGCCCGCGGCGCGCTCGGTGCTTGCCCGGGTCGACCCGCTGTCGGAGTCGGGGCTCGAGACGCTGTTCCGCACGGCGCTCCGGTGGCTGCGGCTCCGCATCCTGACGCAGGTCTTCATCGGCGGGCATCGGGTGGATTTCCTCATCGGCGACCGGCTCGTCGTGCAGATCGACGGCGGTCACCACGTCGGTGCGCAGCGCGCGAGCGACGTCGCACACGATGCCGCCCTCACGCTGATGGGTTACCACGTGCTGCGGTTCACCTACACGCAGATCGTCGATGACTGGCCGGCGGTGCAGGATGCGATCCAGCGGGCCGTGGCGCAGGGTCTGCACCTTTCTCGGTGAGCCCGCCGGGGCGCGCGTTCTTCGGAGATCCGGGCTCCTTCGGACCTTTCGGCGCGAATCTCTCCGAAGAACGCGCGATCTCCGGAGAACGCGCGACCCTCGCGCGGTGGGGGAGGCGTGGAGAGGAGGCGGCGCGGGGAGGCTCGGGGAGGCGCGGCTCGGAGAGGCGCGGCTCGGGGCGGGGGATGCCGGGAGTACGGGGTTTCCCCGATGTGGAGACCCCTCGCCGAAGCGGAGAGTGGGGCCGATACCGCTCCCCAGGAAGGAATCCGCATGCCCGCTCTTCCCCTCGCCCGGCGTCGCGCCGCGGTCGGCATCACCGCCGCTACCGTCGTCGCCGCCGGCTCCATCGGCGCCGCCCCCGCACAAGCGTCGACCACCCCCGCCGTCCCTGACGTCCCCGAGAATGTCGTGACCGCGTACTTCACGAGCTGGAGCGTCTACGACCGTCAGTTCTTCGTGAAGGACATCCCCGCCGACAAGATGAACGTCATCCAGTACGCCTTCGGCGACGCGACCTACGACCCCGCGACGGGCGCGGTGGGATGCGACAGCCTCGACCCGTGGGCCGACTACCAGATGGTCTACTGGGGCGGCGAGAACTCCGTCGACGGCCAGGCCGACACGGTCGGCGACAACGGCAACCTCTACGGCAACTTCAACCAGCTGAAGAAGCTCAAGGCGCAGAACCCCCACCTCAAGGTGCAGATCTCCCTGGGTGGCTGGACGAAGTCGAAGTGGTTCTCGACGCTCGCGTCGACGCCCGAGCTGCGGAGCGCCTTCGCCGCGGCCTGCATCGACACGTTCATCAAGGGCAACCTGCCCACCGGCGGGTGGCCCGAGGATGCCGGGGGAGAGGGCGCCGCGGCCGGCATCTTCGACGGCATCGACCTCGACTGGGAGTACCCGACCGCCGTCGCAGACGGCAACTACAACCCGAGTCCCGCCGACCGCGCCAACGCGACGGCGCTCGCGAAGGAGTTCCGCACGCAGCTGGATGCCTATGGCGCGACGACGGGCACGCACTACCTGCTGACGGCCGCGCTTCCCGCCGCGAAGAGCTCGACGAAGTACTACGAGCTGGCGAAGTTCGCGAAGCACCTCGACTGGGTGAACGTCATGTCGTACGACTACAACGTCGCCTCGAGCAAGGTCGCCGCGCACAACTCGCTGTTCGGGTACGACCCGCGCGACCCGAACGCGAAGGACCCGACATGGAACACGGTCGGCACCGTCGGGTATTACCTGTTGCAGGGCGTGCCGCGCTCGAAGATCGTCGTGGGCATGGGGTTCTACGGCCAGCAGTGGCTCCGCACCGGAACGAAGAACAACGGCCTCTACACCGCCTACGACAACCGCGGCTTGAGCGCCGACTCGCTGCTTGCCGACAGCGCCTTCCAGCCGAGCTTCCGTGCGCTCGTCGACGCGGGCTACGTGAGCGCCGACGGCACGACGGGCGGGGCGGGGTACACGGTCGGGTGGAACATCCTCGCGGGTGAGCCGTACTTGTACTCCGCGGCGGCGGACCACCCGAACCTGACGACGGGGCCCGAGACCGTCCGCACCGTCATCACGTTCACGAACCCCCGGTCGATCGCGCAGCGCGTGAAGCTCATCGAGAAGCTGGGTCTGCGCGGCGCGATGGTGTGGGAGCTCAGCCAAGACACGGACGACCACGCCCTGATGGGCGTGGTCGCACCGTTGCTCGACTGACGGCAGGTCAGGCGCGGGGCGTCTCGGTTTCGGCCGGGGCGCCCTTCGCCGTGTCCGTACCCTCGGCCTCCGACGCGGCGGCATCGGCGATCACGTCGTCGGCGATCACGTCCTCGGCGACGGCATCGACGGGCTCATCGACGACGACCACGACGGTGTCGTCCTCGACCGGGGTGCTGTAAAGCGGCTCGTTGGAGAGCGCGACGACGTCCACGGCTTCCGGCGCGGCGGGGATCAGGGCGCTGAGGGCCGCGAGGGTGAGCGCGAGCGCGAGACCGATGAGGCCGATGCCGCCCAGCAGTGCGCCGGCGACGGCCCACACCTGACCGGCGTACACCTCGACGCCGGTCGCGGTCTGGTTGTTGAGAGCGGTCGTCATCACGTCGAGCTTCGAGATGAGCAGATACGCGCCGACGGCGATCGCGACGACGGAACCGCCCACGAGCACCCAGAACGGGACGCTGCGGATCAGGCGGGAGGTGGACATGAGGACTCCTTCGGGTCGTGTCGGCGCACACGCGGCGACTCATCGACTATCTGCGCAGCGCCCGAGTGCGAGCGATGTTCTCCCTATGATCCTCCTGTGGAACGGATTTCGCCCAGGAGTCGGTGATCGGACTCAGGTGGTCGATCCGCCGTCGAAGGTGAGCACCGCCCGCGGAGCCTTGAGATGCATGAGCACCGCGGTCATGGCAGCGACGAGCGACACCGCGAGCACCATGTGGATGTTCACGAGCGCGATCGGCAGACCGGTGCGCGCCTGCCAGATCCCGACGATGATCTGGACGACCTCGACGGCGAGGAGGAGACCGGTCCACAGCGGCAGGCGGAGGATCTCCGGCATCCGGAACGATCCGGCGAAGACGATCAGGGTGAGCGCGAACAGCACGTAGGCCGGCCAGCTGTGCACGTGCTGCCAGAGGATCGGGTCGAGTCCGTTGCGCGCCGCGGCGTCGTCGCCCGCGTGCGGGCCGGAGCCGGTGAGCAGGATGCCGATCAGGACGGTGACGAGGAGGACGACGCTCGTCACGTGCACGAGCACCGCATAGCGCTTCGGCACGGCGGTGCGTTGCGGCCCGGGTGTCGCGTAGACGCGGACGACGTACGCCGTGGCGATGGCGACGAGGGCGGCGGAGACGAGGTAGTGGAGCCCCACGACCGCAGGGTGCAGGTGCAGCAGCACCGTGACGCCGCCGATGACCGCCTGCAGGATGATGCCGATGCCGACCGCGAGGGTCAGGCTCGGGAGCTCGGGCCGCGTCTTCCAGAGGCGGACGACGGAGAGGAAGGCGAGAAGGGCGATGACGACGAGGACGCCGGTGAGAGTCCGGTTGCCGAACTCGATGAGGCCGTGCATGCCGAGCTCTTCGGTCGGGACGAGCGACTCGGACGTGCAGTACGGCCAGGTCTCGCAGCCCATGCCCGATCCGGTCAAGCGCACGAGCCCGCCGGTGCCGACGATCACGATGTTGCTGATGAGGAGCAGCCACGCCAGCACGCGCGTGTAACGGGTCACGTGATCGGGCAGCAGCGCATCGCGGAGCGACGTGCGTGATGTCGCGCGATCTGCGTCGCTGACAGGGGCCTGGGACATGGACGTCGCCTCCGGAGGGGGCGCCTCGGGCGGGCGCCGGGCACGCCCCTCGCCGGAGCGTTGCCTGTAGACTTGAACGGTGGGAGCGACGGCGATCCAGATCGCATCGGTCCCACTGTCAGTCTAGGCGCGCACCCCGTGCGCCCTATCCCGAGCGCGACGGCCGACAGGCCGGAGCGCGCAGAGCGGCCCTGAAAGCGGCATCCGGCTCTCCGTCCACGACCCTCCACCGTGAGAACGACGAAGAACCCGGAATGCCGGAGCGGATGACACCGCGGGCACGAAGGAGGCAAGCCATGTCGGATGTGCTCATCGACCGACCCGAGCTCGACGGGCTCGGTGTCTACGAGTTCGGCTGGCACGACCCTGACGCCGCCGGCGCGAGCGCCAAGCGCGGACTGTCGGAAGCGGTCGTGCGTGACATCTCGGCGCTGAAGGCCGAGCCCGAATGGATGCTGAAGACGCGCCTCAAGGGCCACCAGCTGTTCGGCCGAAAGCCCATGCCCACGTGGGGTGCGGACCTGTCGGAGATCGACTTCGACAACATCAAGTACTTCGTCCGCTCCACCGAGAAGCAGGCGCAGTCGTGGGAGGACCTCCCCGAAGACATCCGCAACACGTACGAGAAGCTCGGCATCCCCGAGGCCGAGCGTGCGCGCCTGGTCGCCGGCGTCGCCGCGCAGTACGAGTCCGAGGTCGTCTACCACCAGATCAACGAAGAGCTCGAGCGCCAGGGCGTCATCTTCATGGACACCGACACGGCCCTCCGTGAGCACCCCGAGTTCTTCGAGGAGTACTTCGGCACCGTGATCCCTGCGGGCGACAACAAGTTCGCCGCGCTGAACACAGCCGTCTGGTCGGGCGGATCGTTCGTCTACGTGCCTCCGGGCGTGCACGTCGAGATCCCGCTGCAGGCCTACTTCCGCATCAACACCGAGAACATGGGCCAGTTCGAGCGCACCCTCATCATCGCCGACGAAGGCTCGTACGTGCACTACATCGAAGGTTGCACCGCGCCGATCTACAAGTCCGACTCGCTGCACTCCGCGGTCGTCGAGATCATCGTCAAGAAGAACGCCCGCGTGCGCTACACGACCATCCAGAACTGGTCGAACAACGTCTACAACCTCGTCACCAAGCGCGCCGTCGCCCACGAGGGCGCGACGATGGAGTGGATCGACGGCAACATCGGCTCCAAGGTGACGATGAAGTACCCGTCGATCTACCTCATGGGCGAGCACGCGAAGGGCGAGACTTTGTCGGTCGCCTTCGCCGGCCCCGGCCAGCACCAGGATGCCGGCGCGAAGATGATCCACATGGCGCCCTACACCCAGTCGTCGATCGTCTCGAAGTCGATCGCCCGCGGCGGCGGACGCGCGGGATACCGGGGCGAGGTCCGCGTCGATGCGAACGCGCACCACTCCGCGAACACCGTGCGCTGCGACGCGCTGCTCGTCGACACGCAGTCGCGGTCGGACACGTATCCCGCGATCGACATCCGCGTCGACGACGTGCAGCTCGGGCACGAGGCGACTGTGTCGAAGGTCAGCGAAGAGCAGCTGTTCTATCTCATGAGCCGCGGGATGCCGGAGGACGAGGCGATGGCCATGATCGTCCGCGGCTTCATCGAGCCGATCGCCCGCGAGCTCCCGATGGAGTACGCCCTCGAACTCAACAAGCTCATCGAGATGGGCATGGAAGGATCCGTCGGCTGATGACGACACCCACCCAGGCCCCCGCCTCCGAGAACACGGCGGAGGGTCACATCGACCCTGCCGCGCGCCTCGCCGACCGTCGTCAGCCCGGCATCCCCGAGAGCGACTCGTTCGTCCCGGTGCAGACGCGCTCCGAGCGCCCCACGTCGTTCGACCCGGGAGACTTCGGAACGCCGACCGGCACCGAGGTCAACTGGAAGCACACGCCGCTGAAGAAGCTGGCCGCGCTCTTCGTGGACGAGCCCGCCCCGCACGGCGTGATCGACGTCGCCGTCCGCGCCCCCGAGGACGTCGAGCAGAGCCGGCTCGCCGTCGGCGAGGCTCCGCGCGGCGAGGTCTTCCGGCCCGAAGACCTGCCGAGCGCGATCGCGTGGGCGCAGGAGGCGGAGGCGCCGCTCGTGCGCATTCCCGCGGATGTCGAGCTCGACGAGCCGATCGTCGTCCACCTCACCGGGCGCGGCGGCGTCGCGCACGCGCACGTCGTGATCGAGGCGCAGCCGCACTCCCGCGGCACCGTGATCCTCCGCCACGAAGGCACGGCGCAGCAGGCGCAGAACGTCGAGATCATCGTGCGCGACGGCGCGTCGCTCACCGTCGTCAGCGTGCAGCGCTGGGACGACGACGCGATTCACCTCGCCTCCCACCAGGCGCGTGTCGACCGCGACGCGTCGCTCACCCACGTCGTCGTCAGCCTCGGCGGCGGTATCGTGCGCGTGAACCCGTCGGTCGAGCTCGCCGGTGCGGGCGCGGACGGCAAGCTCTACGGCCTCGCCTTCTCCGACTCCGGGCAGCACCTCGAGAGCCAGGTGTACCTGCACCACAAGGGACCGCACACCGTCGGCGACGTGCTCTACAAGGGCGCCCTGCAGGGTGCCGGAGCGCGCACCGTGTGGATCGGTGACGTGCTGATCGGACCGGATGCCACGGGAACCGACTCCTACGAGGCGAACCGCAACCTCGTGCTCACCGAGGGTGCGCGCGCCGACTCGATCCCCAACCTCGAAATCGAGACGGGCGACATCGTCGGCGCCGGCCACGCGAGCGCGACCGGCCGCTTCGACGACGAGCAGCTCTTCTACCTGCAGGCTCGCGGCATCGCCGAAGACGAGGCCCGGCGCCTCGTCGTCCTCGGCTTCCTCGCCGAGATCGTGCAGAAGCTCGATATCCCCGATCTGCAGGACGAACTCATCGCGGCCATCGAAGCGGAACTCGCCCTCACCGACAGCATCACCGCGGACGCGGCCGAGGCATCCACCGAGGCATCGGCGTGAGCGCCCAGAAGGTCCTGAACCTCAGCGACCTGGCCCAGGACACCGCCGTGCGGGTCGAGGTGGACGGCGTTCCGATCGCCGTCGTCCTCGACTCCGAGGGCGAGGTCCACGCGATCGGCGACACCTGCACGCACGGTGACATCTCGCTGGCCGACGGCTTCGTCGAAGGCGAGACGCTCGAATGCTGGGCGCACGGCTCGGCGTTCTCGCTGCGCACCGGCCGCCCCCTGAACCTGCCGGCGTACGAGCCGGTGCCCGTCTACGAGGTCGTGATCGACGGGGACGACGTCCTCATCGACCCCACCGTCCTCAAAGAAGTGAACTGACAAGGAACCTGACATGGCTGTTCTCGAGATCCGCGACCTCCACGTGACCGTCGAGACCGAGGCGGGGCAGACCCCGATCCTCAACGGTGTGAACCTCACCGTCTCGACCGGCGAGACCCACGCGATCATGGGCCCCAATGGCTCGGGCAAGTCGACGCTCGCCTACACGATCGCCGGACACCCCAAGTACACCGTCACCTCGGGCACCATCACGCTCGACGGTGAGGACGTCCTGGCGATGTCCGTCGACGAGCGCGCCCGCGCGGGGCTCTTCCTCGCGATGCAGTACCCGGTGGAGATCCCCGGTGTCACCGTGACCAACTTCCTCCGGACGGCCAAGACCGCCGTCGACGGCGAGGCGCCCGCGATCCGCGCGTGGACGAAGGATGTCAAGGAGGCGATGAAGAACCTCCGCATGGACCCGAAGTTCGCCGGCCGCAACGTCAACGAGGGCTTCTCCGGCGGCGAGAAGAAGCGTCACGAGATCCTGCAGCTCGAGCTGCTGAAGCCGAAGATCGCCGTGCTCGACGAGACCGACTCGGGCCTGGACGTCGACGCGCTGAAGATCGTGTCGGAGGGCGTCAACCGTGCCAAGGCCGAGACCGACCTCGGAGTGCTGCTCATCACGCACTACACGCGCATCCTCCGCTACATCACGCCCGACTTCGTGCACGTGATGGTCGCCGGCCGCATCGTCGAAGAGGGCGGCCCGGAGCTCGCGGCGCGGCTGGAGGACGAAGGCTACGACAGATTCCTCGACCCTGCTGCTCCGATCGAAGCCTAGGATCGATCTATGACCGCGACTCTCAGCCCCGAGAAGTACGACGACGTCACCGAGGCGCTCAAGGACGTCATGGATCCCGAGCTCGGGATCAACGTCGTCGACCTCGGCCTCATCTACGACCTCTCCTGGGACGAGGAGAACGACGCGCTCGTCATCCACATGACGCTGACCTCCGCCGGGTGCCCGCTCACCGACGTACTCGAGGAGCAGACCGCGCAGGCGCTGGACGAGGTCGTCGACCGGTTCCGCATCAACTGGGTGTGGATGCCGCCGTGGGGACCCGAGCGGATCACCGACGACGGGCGCGACATGATGCGCGCGCTCGGTTTCGCGATCTGACGGCGCCCCGCCCCGAGGCCGCGCACCGTCGGTAGGCTCGATGGGTGAGCATCACCCCCCTTCAGGCGCTTCCGATCGATGTGCTACGCCGTCGCACGAGTACGAAATGGCGCACCTACCCGGCAGACGTGATCCCGATGTTCGTCGCCGAGACGGACTTCCCGCTCGCGCCGCGGATCACCGAGGTGCTCGCCGAGGCCGTGGCGATCGGTGACACCGGGTACACGCCGCCCGATCCCGGTATCCGTGCGGCGTTCGCCGGCTTCGCCGGGCGCCGATTCGGATGGCAGGTCGACCCGGCGCGCATCCGCACGACCGCCGACGTCATGATGGGAGTCGTCGAGATCCTCCGTGCGGTGACCACCCCCGGCGACCGCGTCGTCACGACGCCTCCCGTCTACCCGCCGTTCGCGATGTGCACGGCAGAGGCCGGATGCCTCGTCGAGCCCGTCCCGCTGACCGACACCGGGTCGGGGTGGGAGCTCGATCTCGCAGGGATCGAGGCAGCCCTCGCGGGCGGCGCGCGCGCCGTACTGCTGTGCAACCCGCACAACCCCACCGGCACGGTGCACTCCGCGGCATCCCTCGCCGCCCTCGCGGAGATCGCGGCGCGTCACGGCGCGGTCGTCATCAGCGATGAGATCCACGCGCCGCTCGTCCACGGCGACGGCGTCTACACGCCGTTCCTCGCCGCCTCGCCGGCCGCGGCCGAGGTCGGGTACGCCGTCACGAGCGCCTCCAAGGCGTACAACCTCGCGGGCCTGAAGTGCGCCCTCATGGTGACCGCCGCGGATGGCCCGGCCGCCGTGCTTCGCGGTCTCAGCGACGAGGTCGAGTGGCGCACGGGGCTGTTCGGCGCGAACGCCGGAGTCGCCGCGTTCGATCCGGCATCCGATGCCTGGCTGGACTCGCTCCGCGTGACGCTCGACGGCAACCGCAGGCTCCTCGCCGACCTCCTCGCCGCGCACCTGCCGGAGGCCGTCTATCGGGTTCCGGATGCCGGCTACCTGGCGTGGATCGACCTGTCGGCCTACGGGTGGGGCGACGACGCTGCGTCGTATCTGCGTCGCGCGGCCAAGGTCGCGCTTCACCACGGGCCACTGTTCGGCCCGCAGGGAGTCGGGTTCGCGCGCCTGAACTTCGGGTGCGCGCCCGAGCTCCTCACGGAGGCGATCGAGCGCATCGGCGCCGTCGCGCGGGCGTGAGCGCCTCGCCGCCGGTGGGCGCGGCGCCGGAGGTCGTCGAGGGCATCTGGCATCCGCGCTGGGTGTGGGTGACGGCCGGCGCCGTCGCGATGATCTTCCTCGCCGCGACGCAGTCGCTCGCGGTCACGACCGTCATGCCGCTCGTGAGCGACGATCTCGGGGGTGCGGAGCTGTACGCCGTCGCCTTCTCGGGGACGCTCGCCACGAGCGTCATCGGGATGGTCGCCGTCGGCGCCTGGTGCGACCGTCGCGACCCGGTGCTGCCGCTCGCGACGTCGGTCGCGCTCTTCGTCGCGGGGCTCCTGATCGCCGGGTTCGCGACCTCCATGCCGATGCTCGTCGTCGGGCGTCTGCTGCAGGGTCTCGGCACGGGCGGGCAGACCGTCGCCCTCTACGTCGTCGTGGCACGTGTCTACCCCGTGGCCCTCCACGGGCGGGTGTTCGCAGCGTTCTCCGCCGCATGGGTGATCCCCTCGATCGTGGGGCCCTCGCTCGCGGGGCTCGTCGCCGAGCACGCGCACTGGCGCTGGGTGTTCTGGGGTGTCGCGGCGCTCACGCTGGTGGCATTCGCGGTCGTGTTCGCGCGGCTCCACGGCATCGACCTGCGCACCGCAACCCCGTCACGCGAGCCGGTCGCGCGGCGGCTCGCGCTCGCCACCGTCGTCGCCGCGGGCGCCCTCGCGCTGAGCCTCGCGGGAGAGGCGGGGCCGTGGATGCTGCTCGTCGTCGTCGCCGCGCTCGTCGCGATCGTCCTGTCGATCCGGCCGCTCGTGCCGCGCGGCACCCTCGTCGCCCGACGCGGCCTGCCGAGCGTCATCCTCATGCGGGCGTTGATTGCGGGGGCTCTGTTCGGCGCGGAGATCTACGTGCCCTACCTGCTCATCGTGGACTACGGGTTCTCGGCGACGGCGGCCGGTTTCGGCCTCACCGCCGCGGCGCTCTCGTGGGCGGCCGCCGCCGACGTGCAGGGCCGCTTCGGCGATCGCATCGGTGATGCACGCATCGCGCTCCTGGGTTGCGCGCTGCTCGCCGCGGCGACGCTCCTCGCGGCGGCGACGGCCGCATGGCACCTGGCGCCGTGGGTGATCATCGCCGGGTGGGCGCTCGCGGGAGCGGGCATGGGGCTCATGTACCCCCGGCTGTCGGTGCTGACACTGTCGTACTCGACGCCGCAGAACCAGGGATTCAACTCGGCGGCGCTGTCGATCTCCGATTCGGTGGGAGCGTCGGCATCCATCGCCGTCATGGGGCTCACGTTCGTCGCACTCGCGGCGACGGATGCCGGATTCCCCGCCGTCTTCCTCATCGCCGCGGCCCTCGCGGTGCTGGCGGTCGTCCCGGGCCTGCGAATGGGGCGAGGTGCCGTGACCGAGGCGGGTGCGACCGGTGCCGCGGCCGCGGAGGCTCACACCTCCGAGCGGCCGAGCCGCCAGTAGCCCATGAAGGCGACGGCGCGCCGATCGACGCCACGCGCCGTGACGAGCTGGCGTCGCAGCGTCTTGATCGCTCCCGCCTCGCCGGCGAGCCAGGCGTACAGCGGCGCGCTTTTCAGGGCGGCGCCGCCCTTCGCCGTGCGCGGCACCTCCCAGAGGATGTCGCGGTCGATGTCGACCTCTTCGACCTCGGCGCCGCGACCGGCCGGGGCGAGACGGTCCGCGGCATCCGTCACCGCGTCGATGAGGAACGCGTGCCTCTCGCCGCCCGCGCGGGAGGCGACCCGCACCTCGAAGCCCGGGTGGTGGGGGAGGTAGGCGGCGTCCGTGTCGTCGGGGACCTCCAGCACGACGACGCCTGTCGCGTCGGGCGGGAGCTGCTCGAGGATGACGGCGATCGCGGGCGCGGCGGTCTCGTCACCCGCGAGGAGCAGCTGCTCGGTGTGCGCCGGGGGAACGAAGTCGATGCCGTAGCTGACGCCCTCGTGGGCGGTCGTGGGTGCGAAGATGAGGAGTTCGTCGCCGACCTGCGCGTTCGCGATCCACGCGGAGGCGGGGCCCTCGACCGCGTGCGAGACCATGTCGATGTCGACCTCGCGTGCCTCGCGGCGGACGTACCGCGTCGTGTAGGTGCGGAACGGCGGCCGCGCGTCGTCGTCCATCTCGCGCCACGCCGTCCACCAGTCCTCGCCCGTCGGCATGTCGTCGATCGACGTCGTCGCGGTCGGGAAGACGACCTTGATGCGCTGATCGAACCCGGGGTCGCCGTAGTCGGCGAGGTCGTCGCCCTGGAGTGTGAAGCGCCGGAAGCTCGGGCTGAGGTCGGTGATCGCGCTCACCCGGGCGCGGAAAAAGCGGCTCGTCGGGCGGGTGGTGGTCGCGGTCGTCATCGGTGTTCTCCGGTCTGGACGGGCGTGTGGGCGGGGGCGGCGGTCTGAACAGGGGCGGCGGGCAGGACGCGGTGGCGCCCGCGGGGAAGGACGAGCGGCGTTCCCGACGCCGGGTCGTCGATGACGAGCGCGTCGAGGTCGAAGACGCCGCGGACGAGGTCGGCGTCGACGACGTCGCGGGGCGCACCCGACGCGATGAGCTTTCCGGCGCGGACGGCGAACAGGTGGTCGGCGTAGCGCGCGGCGAGGTTGATGTCGTGGAGCACCATGACGACGGTCGTGCCGCGCGTCGCGTTGAGGTCGGCGAGGAGGTCGAGCACGTCGATCTGGTGCGACACGTCGAGGAACGTGGTCGGCTCGTCGAGGAGCAGGATGTCGGTCTGCTGCGCGAGCGCCATCGCGATCCAGACGCGCTGACGCTGGCCGCCCGACAGCTCGTCGACGGCGCGGTCGGCCAGCTTCAGCGTTCCGGTCGCGGCGAGCGCTTCAGTGACGGCGCGATCGTCCTCGGTGCTCCAGCTGCGGAAGAGCTTCTGGTGCGGGTGCCGGCCGCGCCCGACGAGGTCGGCCACGGCGATGCCCTCCGGCGCGACGGGCTGCTGGGGGAGGAGGCCGACGGTCCGTGCGAGCTCCTTCGTCGGCACCTGGTCGATCGCGCGGCCGTCGAGGATCACCGACCCGGACTGCGCCGGAAGGAGGCGCGCGATGGTCTTGAGCAGCGTCGACTTGCCCGAGGCGTTCGCGCCGACGATGACGCTCACCTCTCCGTCGGGGATCTCGAGGTCGACGCCGTCGACGACGACCGTGCGGCCGTAGCCCGAGACGAGCGCCTCGGTCCTGAGCGAGTGCGGCATGGTCATGAGGATCCTCCCCGGCGGCTGGTGCGGATGAGCAGGTAGAGCAGGTACGGTGCGCCGAGGATGCCGGTGATGACGCCCACGGGGAACTTCGTGTCGAACGCGAACTGTCCGAGGAGGTCGGCGCCCATCACCAGGCACGCGCCGGTGAGGGCGGCGGGAAGCACGAGGGGAATGCCGGGCCCGACGATCCGGGCGGCGATGGGACCGGCGAGGAACGCGACGAACGCGATCGGGCCGGTCGTCGCGGTCGCGACGCAGGCGAGGGCGACGGCGGCGAGGACGAGGAGGAGCCGTGTGCGGTCGACGCGCACGCCGAGGGCGGTCGCGGTCGCATCTCCCAGCTCCAGCGCCCCGAGGTTCCGCGCGAGCAGGAGCACGACGGGCACGAGCACGACGACCGCGATCGCGAGCGGCGGCACCTCTTCCATGCGCGAGCCGTTGAGGCTGCCGGTCATCCAGCGCGCCGCTGCCGGGAGGTCCCAGACTGCCGCGCGGAGGAGGAGATAGGCGACGACGGCATCCAACATCGCGCCCACGCCGATGCCGATGAGGATGAGGCGACCACCGGTCGACTCGCCGCCGCGCGCAGCGAGGGAGATGAGCGCGGCGGTCGCGAGCCCTGCGCCGAGAGCCAGGGCCATCGTTACGCCCGCCGACCAGTGCAGGATGACGAGGGAGAGGATCGCGGCGGCACTCGCGCCCGACGTGATGCCGATGACGTCGGGGCTTGCGAGGGGATTCCGGAGCATCGTCTGGAAGGTCGATCCGGCGACCCCGAACGCGACGCCCGCGAGGACCGCTGTGATCGCGCGGGGGAGGCGGAGCGTGCCGACGGTGAACGAGGCGCCCGGGACCTGCTGCCCGAGGAGCACCGCGATGACGTCGGAAACCGGGTAGATCGTGTTCCCGAGCATGAGCATCGCGGCGAAGAGGACGACGATGAGGATGCCCATCGCGATGAGCGCGATCGTGCGGCGGCGGGTGCGGCGCGCGCGCCCGGCGCGGACGCGCGCGATGTCGGCGTCGAGGTCGGCATCGAGGCCGGCGCCGAGTCCGAGGAGCGCGGAGGCGGTGACCGTGGCCATCAGAGGGCCTTCATCCGAGTGCGGCGGGCGATGACGATGAGGACGGGAGCCCCGAGGAAGGCGGTGATGATGCCCGCCTCGACCTCGCCGGGGGATCCGATGACGCGGCCGAGCGTGTCGGCGAGGGTGAGGAGAACGGCGCCGCCCACCGCCGAGATCGGCAGCAGCCAGCGCTGGTCGGGTCCCGTGAGGGCGCGGACGGCGTGCGGCACCATGAGGCCGACGAACCCGATGGGCCCGGCGATCGCGGTGACGGCCGCGCAGAGGGCGACACCGGCGACGGCGGCCACGATGCGGACGCGCCCGACGCGCACGCCGAGGCCGACCGCGACATCGTCGCCGAGCGCGAGGGCGTTGAGCGACGACGCGCACAGCAGCGCAATCAGGCCGCCGATGATGAGGACCGGAACGATGACGGTCAGCGTCTCGAAATCGGCGCGGGCGACGTTGCCCACCTGCCAGTAGCGGAACTCGTCCATGACCGCTTTCCGCGGCAGCAGGATCGCGGAGACGAGCGACGACAGCGCCGCGGTCGTCGCCGCGCCTGCCAGTGCGAGCTTGATGGGGGTCGTGCCGCCCGGCCCGACCGACCCCACGATGTACACGAAGACGGCCGTCACGAATGCGCCGACGAGCGCGAAGCCGAGATAGCCCCAGGCGCTGGAGAGACCGAAGAATGCGATGCCCGAAACGACCGCGAGCGCGGCGCCGGTGTTGACCCCCAGGATGCCGGGATCGGCGAGCGGATTCCGGGTGATCGCCTGCATGAGCGCACCTGACAGGGCGAGGGCGGCGCCGGCGAGGAGTGCGACCGCGGTGCGGGGGATGCGGCTCTGCACCGCCAGCGCGCCGATGTCGGTCGGGGTCTCCCCGCGAAGCCACGACCCGATGCCGTCGAGCACCTGCCCGGCATCCACGGGCCGTGAGCCGAAGGCCAGGGAGAGCGCGACCGACAGCACGATCGCGAGCGCGCCGACGACGAGGGCGACGACGCGACGCCGCGCGCCCACCTGCGGGGTGGACGCGCGGCGCGCGCTCGGCGTCGGGGTCGCGGAGGTCGAGGTCACTGCACCTTCGCCGCGGCGTCGGAGAGCTTCGCGACGTAGTCGGTCAGCACCCACGGGATCGACAGGGCGGTGGGGGAGACGGCGGCGCTGAAGGCATTCCCTTCGCCGACGGCGACGACCGCGCCGTTCTTGACGGCGGGAAGCGTGCTCCACAGCGGGTCGGCCTGCAGAGCCGGCAAGAGCGTCTCGTCGCCGTACGTGACGATGACGTCGACGTCCTTCAGCTGGTCGGCGTTCTCGGCGCTGAAGTCGAGGTAGAACGAGCCCTTCGCGGCGGCGTCCGCAGCGACCTTCGGCTCGGTGAACCCGAGGTCGGTGAGGAACGCGGTGCGCGAGTCGCCGCCCGTGTAGAGCGAGACCGAGGAGAGGTCGGACGAGCTCATGTAGAAGAACGCGGCGGTCTTTCCGTCGAAGCCGGCGCCGTCCGTGGCGTCCGCGATTTGGGCGTCGAGATCGGCGACGAGCGCCTCGCCCTCGGTCTTCATCCCCAGGGCCTCGGCGTTCATCGTGATCTGCGTGCGCCACGGCGTGAACCACGGGATGTCGGGGTAGGCGACGACGGGCGCGATGTCGCTGAGGGTGCCGTACTCCTCCTCGGTGAGGCCCGACTGGGCGGCGAGGATGACGTCCGGCGTCGTGTCGGCGATGGCCTCGAAGTCGATGCCGTCGGTGACGTCGAAGAGGGTGGGCTCGTCGCCACCGAGCTCGGCGAGCTTGTCGCTCGTCCACTCGTAGACGCCCGGGTCGGCGTTGCCGGTCCACGACCAGACCTGCGCGTCCATGCCGACGGGGACGACACCGAGCGCGAGGGCGACATCCTGGTTGCCCCACGAGATCGTCGCGACGCGCTCGGGCTGGGCGGGGATCGTCGTCTCGCCGAGCGCGTGCGTGATCGTGACGGGGAACGCGTCGGAGTCGGCGGCGCCGTCCGTCGAGGACGGGGCGGAGCCGGAGCTCGCGCAGCCGGTGAGCAGGAGCGCGGCGGCGGCCGTCAGGGCGGCGGCGGTGCGGATGCGGGGCACGGGCGATCCTTCGTTCGGATGCGGTAAGGGCACCCTTACCTTACTTCCGCGAGCACCGTGATGCGAAACCGCTCCCGTGATGGGGCGGGGGGAAGCGGGAGAACGACGATGCCCCCACCGTGCGGGACGGCGGGGGCATCGGTCGATCAAGGGGTCAGGACGACTTTGTACGGTCGAGACGTCGCACGCCCGCCCACGCCGCGGGGATGATGAGCGCGGCGAGTGCGGCCTTGACCAGTCCGCCGACGATGAAGGGCCACAGCCCGAACTTGAGGATCTCGCCGATACCGAACGAGCCGCCGCCCACGACGTTGAGGATGAGGGCCATGTAGGGGATGCCGAAGACGAACGGGATCGCGCTCGCGAGCACGAAACCGGCGAAGGCGAGGAGGGGCTTGCGGTCCCACGCGCGCTCGGCGAACCACCCGGCGACGAAGGCCGCGAAGACGAAACCGATGATGAAGCCGAAGCTGGGCTTCGCGACGGCGGCGATCGTTCCGGTGAAGCCGGCGAAGACGGGGAGCCCCGCGAGGCCCGCGACGAGGTAGGTCAGCAGCGCCGCGGCGCCGCGCCGCGCCCCGAGGGCTGCGCCGACGACGACGACCGCGAGGGTCTGACCCGTGATCGGCACGGGCCACAGCGGCACCTCGACCTGTGCGAGCAGGGCGACCACCGCGGCGCCCGCCACGACGAGCACGGCATCGAGCGCGAACGCGCGCGCGCGGTCGGACGGACGGGCGATGAGGTCCGCCAGGACCGGACGGCGGGCGGGAAGGGCGAGGGACATGCGGGCTCCTCATTGTTGAGCGGGTGTCGTGCGGTGTCGTGTGGCGCGGGCGGGAGCGCGGGCGCGAGACTCAGCCTAGGGGCGCGACGCGCCGTCCTGTTGGACGCCGTCCACCAAAGAAACGTGGCCTCCCTATCCGACATGGACAACGCCGTGGGCGGGGCGACGGCGGCGAGGAGCGGGCCGCGGTCGGCGGGAGCCCCGGTAGACTGGAGGTTCGGCCTCTCGGCCGGCCCACCCACCCCCTCTTTCCACCTCAGAAGAACGGACGTCCGCTGTGCTCGCCGTGCACGATCTCGAGATCCGCGTGGGCGCGCGCACCCTCATGTCGGACGTGTCCTTCCGTGTCTCCGACGGCGACAAGATCGGTCTCGTCGGCCGGAACGGTGCCGGCAAGACGACGCTGACGAAGGTCCTCGCCGGCGACCTCATCCCCGCCGACGGCAAGGTCGAGCGCTCCGGCGAACTCGGCTACCTCCCGCAGGACCCGCGGTCGGGCGACCCCGAGATGCTCGCCCGCACCCGCATCCTCGACGCTCGGGGCCTCGGCAGTCTCGCGCTGCAGATGCACGAGGCGTCGCTCGAGATGGGGGATGCCGACGAGAAGGTCGCCGCCAAGGCGATGCGCCGCTACGGAAACCTCATGGAGCGCTTCGAGGCCCTGGGCGGTTACGCGGCGGAGGCCGAAGCGGCATCCATCGCCCACAACCTGTCGCTGCCCGACCGCATTCTCGACCAGCCGCTGAAGACCCTCTCCGGTGGTCAGCGGCGGCGTATCGAGCTCGCACGGATCCTCTTCTCCGACGCGCAGACGATGATCCTCGACGAGCCCACGAACCACCTCGATGCGGACAGCGTCGTGTGGCTTCGTGAGTTCCTCAAGAACTACAAGGGCGGGCTCATCGTCATCAGCCACGACGTCGAACTCGTGGGCGAGACCGTCAACCGCGTCTTCTACCTCGACGCCATGCGTCAGGTCATCGACGTCTACAACATGAACTGGAAGAACTACCTGCGCCAGCGGGTGGCCGATGAGGAGCGCCGCAAGAAGGAGCGCGTCAACATCGAGAAGAAGGCGACCCAGCTGCAGCTGCAGGCCGCCCGATTCGGGGCGAAGGCGTCGAAGGCGGCCGCCGCGCACCAGATGGTCGCGCGCGCCGAGAAGATGCTCTCCGGCCTCGAAGAGGTGCGCCAGGAAGACCGCGTCGCGAAGCTCCGGTTCCCGAAGCCCGCGCCGTGCGGCAAGACGCCGCTCATGGCGAAGAACCTCTCGAAGTCCTACGGATCGCTCGAGATCTTCACCGACGTCGACCTCGCGATCGACCGCGGTTCGAAGGTCGTCGTCCTCGGCCTCAACGGGGCCGGCAAGACGACGCTCCTCCGCATTCTCGCAGGGGTCGACGAGCCGGACACAGGTGTCCTCGAACCCGGCCACGGTCTCAAGATCGGCTACTACGCGCAGGAGCACGAGAACCTCGACGTGAACCGCTCGGTGCTCGAGAACATGATGTCCGCCGCGCCCGACATCACGGCGACCGAGGCGCGGAAGGTGCTCGGCTCGTTCCTGTTCACCGGTGACGACGTGCTGAAGCCCGCGGGCGTCCTCTCCGGTGGGGAGAAGACCCGACTCTCGCTCGCGACCCTCGTCGTCTCGAGCGCCAACATGCTGCTCCTCGACGAGCCGACCAACAACCTCGACCCCGCCTCGCGCGAGGAGATCCTCGGTGCGCTCGCGCACTATGAGGGCGCCGTCGTGCTCGTCTCGCACGACTCGGGCGCCGTCCAGGCGCTGAACCCCGAGCGGGTGCTGATCCTGCCCGACGGCGTCGAGGACATCTGGGGTCGCGACTACGTCGACCTGATTGAGTTGGCGTGACGCGGTCGGGCGAGTAGGCGTGACGCGGTCGGGTTCGACGATCCGCGCGGTGTGCTGGGACTGGAACGGCACGCTCCTCGATGACGTCGAGCGCTGCATGCGCATCATGAACGACACGCTCGCCGCTTTCGACCGCGCCCCCTTGGCATCCACCTCGCACTACCGGAGCATCTTCCGGTTTCCGCTGAGCGATTTCTACGCGGATGCCGGCATCCCCAGCGACCTGTATCGCGATGCCGCCTGGCTGGATGCCTCGGGTTACGCGCCGGGTGAAGTGCTGATGATCGGCGACACGGCGCACGACCGCGAGTTCGCCGCCGACCTCGGCGCGCGCTTCGTCCACTTCACCCAGGGGGCACCAGGTGGTGGACGACGCCGGGGTCACCGGCATCCATGAGCTCTCGGAGCTCGTCGGTATCGTCACCGGGCAGTGACTTCGCGGCCGGTGCGCCGCGCGCGCATCACGGAGCCAGGAGATGTCACCGAGGCAGGACGCGGGAGCGCTCACGCGTCCTGTGGCCATGAGATCCCCTGCGTCGCTGACGCGGCGTGCGGGCACGGGCTCGCGGCGAGGGGGCTCAGCGCGACGAGTCGAGGAGCGCGTCCTCTTCCTCCATGTCACGGTCGCGGCGGCGGGCGCCCGACCGGCGGGTGCGGCGCGGCGCGGCGCGGGATGCCTCGGCATCCGCGCCGATGGGCGATGACGCGTCGGCCTCCGCCGGCTCGCTCTCCGCACCGGCGGCGGTCGGGGGCTCGTCGCCCCCGCGGGCCCCGGCCGCCTCGAGGGCGGCGTCCTCGGCATCCTCACGGCGATGGCGCAGCTCGGTGCGGATCATGTACCAGATGAAGACGAAGCCCATGACCGCGAAGAGGATCCACTGGATCGCGTAGGACAGATGCGGGCCCGGGTCTTCCGAGGGGGACTCGAGCGCGTGCGGACGGGTCTCGGGCGCGGGGTCCTCGGAGGCCATCAGGCCGTACGCGCTCGTGATGAGGTTCTCGAGCCCCGTCTCCTCCGCGACGAGCGGAAGGTTGATCGTCGGCACCTGTCCTTCGGGAGCCGACTGATTCGTGTTGCGCAGCTGCTCGCCCGGCATGAGGCGGGCGATGAGCGTCACCTCGCCGGCGGGCGGTGCCGGGATGTGGTCGGGGTCGGGCTGGTCGTCGCCCGGCGGCACCCAGCCGCGGTCGATGAGGAACACGTCGCCCTCGGTCGTCTCGAAGGGGACGAGCACCTCGAATGCCGCCGTCCCGCCGTGCGCCCGGTTGCGCGCGAGCACGGTGTCCTCCGCGAGGTAAGTACCGGTGAGCGTCACGGGCTGCCACTGGTCGCTCCGGTCGAACGATCCGTCCGCCCCCAGAGCATCGCGAAGCGCCACGGGATCGCTGTCGTAGTTCGCGGCGATGAGGGTGAGCTGACGCTCGCGCTCCTCGTTGCGGCTGAACTGCCAGTGCGACAGGTACGCGCACGCGATCGCGAAGACGACCGCGATGGCGACGTATCCGGTCCAGCGCAGAGCGGTGCGGTTCACGATGCCGCCTCCGCGCGCTCGACGCTCGGAGCCGGCATCGGCTCCACCGCCACCGGGAAGTCCCGCGCGGCCAGGTAGTCGCGCAGGTAGCCCACGTGCGCGTCGCACGCGGCCCAGATCTTGCGGCGGTCGGCCGTGTGGATGCGCGGGTTCCGCCATACCACCTGCCAGCGTGCGTCGTCTCGGCATCCTGCGCGGGAGCACATCGCGGCGCTCACGCGTCGTCACCCGTCGATGGCGAGGTCGATGCCGGGGGCGGTGTCTGCGCGGAGCGGGGGGATGCCGCAGAGCGGGGGGATGTCGCAGGCCGGGGCGACTCCTGAATACGGATGACGCCGCTTTGCCCGGCACCGTTCACGATGCCGTTCGCGGCGGCGGCGGGCGCCGGCGCGGGTGCGGGGCCGGCGGTGAGCGCCCGCTCAGGTGCGATGGCGTTCTCGGCGCTACCGCTCGCGACGTTCGCCACGACGACTGCGACGTACGGCAGGAAGATCGCCCCGATCGCGAAGAGCCACGTGTACCAGCTGTAGGGCTGGATGAAGAGCATCAGCATGAAGCAGGCCACGCGGACGACCATCATGATGAGGTACTTGCCCATGCGGCTGTTCGCGTCGTCACGGGGTGCGCGCGGAAGGGAGGTCGCCGACTGGGTGGAGGAGTTTCTCACGGTCCGACAAGCCTACGCCGCGCCGGGCGCGACTGCGGCGGGGCAACCCGTGCCGGGCGGAGGGCTCAGGCGCCGTAACTCGAGCCCGATGACGCGGCGATGCCGATGAAGAACAGCAGCAGGAGGCCGATGAACACCCACAGTGCGACCCCGGCCCACCCCACGATGACGCCGGCGAGCGCCATGCCGCGGCCGCCCTCGCCCGTGCGCTTGATCTGACCGAGCGAGATGTGCCCCATGATCGCGCCCGCGAGCGACCCGACGAAGGGCAGCACGCCGATGATGCCGAGGATGGAGGCGATGAGCGACGCGATCGACAGCCCGTTGGTCTTCTGTGCCGGCGCGTGCGCGCCGTAACCGTAGGCGGGCGCTGCCGCGTAATTCGGGGCGCCGTAGGCGGGTGCTGCCGCGGGGCTGCCGGGAGCCGCACCGTAGGGCCCGGTCGGCGCTGAGCCGTACGGCGCGGCGGCGGGAGGAGGAGTGGGTGCGCCGTAGGCGGGGGCGGCGCCATACGGAGAAGCTGCGGGCGGCGGCGTGACAGGAGCGGCAGCACCGGGGGCCGGATACACGGGCGGCACCGGCGGGACATTCGTTGCGCCGTCGCCGTAGGGCGGGGTGTCGTTCGTGTCGGTCATGGTGGCTCCTTTCGCCGGTGCGCCCAGCCTAGCGCGACGACAGGCGCCGCTAGGCTGGTCCGGGTCCTCGCGCGAATGGAGCAGCATGTCCACTGACAGAGTCGTCCTCGTCACCGGCGGAAACCGCGGCATCGGTCGCGCGATCGCCGAGCGGTTCGTCGCAGCCGGCTACAAGACGGCCGTCACCGCGCGCTCGGGCGAAGGCCCCGAGGGCACCCTCACGGTGCGCGCCGACGTGACCGACGCCGCATCGCTGGATGCCGCCTTCACCGAGGTCGAGAAGACGCTCGGCGCCGTCGAGATCGTCGTCGCGAACGCCGGAATCACCAAGGACACGCTGCTGCTGCGGATGACGGAGGACGACTTCGACTCGGTCGTCTCGACGAACCTCGGGGGCACGTTCCGCGTCGTCAAGCGCGCCTCGAAGGGAATGCTCCGCGCCAAGTGGGGCCGCGTCATCCTCATCTCCAGCGTCGTGGGCCTCTACGGCTCGGCCGGGCAGATCAACTACTCGTCGTCGAAGGCGGCGCTCGTCGGGTTCGCCCGCTCGCTCACCCGCGAGCTGGGCGGGCGCGGCATCACGGCCAACGTCGTCGCGCCGGGCTTCATCGAGACCGACATGACCGCCGACCTGCCCGAAGACACCCAGGCCGAGTACAAACGCAACATTCCGGCGGGGCGCTTCGCGACCCCCGACGAGGTCGCAGGCGTCGTGACCTGGCTCGCGTCGGATGACGCCGCCTACATCTCAGGCGCCGTGATCCCCGTCGATGGCGGCCTCGGCATGGGGCACTGACACCCCGTCGGATCAGCGCTCGACCGCGGCGACGATCGCCTCACCAAGCCTCTGAGGCTGCGAGAACTGCGGCCAGTGGCCGGTGCCCAGCCGCACGACCTCGGTGTTGGCGATCGCGTCGAACTCGTCGGCGTACGGACCCCATTGCGCGAGGAACGCGCGGAACGCCGCGTCGTCGAGCCCGCCCGACAGGACGGTCACCGGGACGTCGCGGCGACGCTCGTCGCCGAGTGCGATCGCGTCGGTCGGCACCTTCGCCGGAACGCTGAGGGCGCGTGGCGCGGTCGCGGCGCGCGTCGGCTGGTCGAGGTCGGCGACGTCGTCGGCGTCGAAGAAGTCCCAGCCGGGGAACGGGATGACACCGTCGATCTCCTCGAACTCGGAGATCATCCCGCCCTCGAACGGGACGGCGGTGTCGACGAGGATCACGCGCGCCACGCGGTCAGGGCGCGCGCCGGCGGCCGCCCACGCGACGTTGCCGCCGCCGGAGTGCCCGACGACCACGACATCGCCGTCGGCCTCGTCGATGCGGCGGACCACGGCATCCACCCAGTCGGCGATGCGGATGTCGGAACTGGCGGATGCCGGTTCGCCGACCCCCGGCATCGTCAGCGGTACGGGGGTGAGCCCCGCGTCGCGGAGCGTGGGCAGCACGTCGTCCCACGAGGAGGCGTCGAGCCAGAGGCCGGGGATGAGGATGATGTCCATGCCTGGCACGCTACGCGGCGGGTCGGACATCGGGGAGGGGGTGCGGTGTTTCGACTCGCTGCGCTCGCTCAGCGGTCGCGACGCGGACGTCAGGGGAGCAGGGGGATCAGTTCGCGGAGGTCGACCGGACCCACCACGAGGTCGGCGCGCGCGCGGACGGCGGGCTTCGCGTTGAACGCGATTCCGAGACCCGCCTGCGCCATCATGAGGAGGTCGTTCGCGCCGTCGCCGACGGTGATCGTGCGACGGAGGGGAACGCCGAACTCCGCCGCCCACGCGCCGAGCGCGGTCGCCTTGCCGGCGGCATCCACGATCTCTCCCTCGACCGTCCCGGCGAGGGCGTCTCCCACGACCGTCAGTCGGTTCGCGCGCCAACGGTCGAGCCCGAGGGCCGGCGCGACCGCGTCGAGGATCTCGTGGAACCCTCCCGACACGACGGCGGCGACACCCCCGCGCTCATGGATCGCGGTGATCAGCTCCACCGCACCCGGGGTCGGCTCGACGCGCGCGAGGACCCGCTCGAACGCCGCCACCGGCACGCCCGCGAGCGCCTCCACGCGCGAGCGCAGGCTCGTGGCGAAGTCGACCTCGCCGCGCATCGCGGCTTCTGTCGCCGCGGCGACCTCCGGTCCGCGCCCCGCTTCGGCGGCGATGAGCTCGATGACCTCGTTGCGGAGGAGGGTCGAATCGGCGTCGAAAACCACGAGGAAGCGGGCGTCAGGCACCCGACCAACCTACCCGCCCGTGCCTACCGGTCCGTGCCTACCGATCCGTGCGTGTTCACCGCGCGACGCGCGTGTTCTTCCCGACGACCGTGATGCCGCTGTCGGTGACTGTGAAGCCGCGCGCGACGTCGAGGGCGCGGTCGACGCCGACCGTCGCGCCCGCTTCGAGCACGACGTTCTTGTCGAGGATCGCGCGGTGGACGCGCGCGCCGGCGCCGACGTCGACGTGGTCGAACAGCACCGAGTCGGTGATGGTCGATCCGCCCGCCGAGAGGGTCCAGGGGCCCACGACGGAGCGCTCGAGGTGCGTGCCCGACAGCACCGAGCCGAGGGAGACGATCGAATCGATCGCGTTCCCCATGCGCCCGACGCTGTCGCGGACGAACTTCGCCGGCGGCGAGTTGATCGCCTGCGAGTGGATCGGCCAGTCGACGTTGTAGAGGTTGAAGATCGGCAGCGTCGAGATGAGATCCATGTGGGCGTCGAAGAACGAGTCCAGCGTTCCCACGTCGCGCCAGTAGTCGCGGTCGCGATCGGTCGACCCCGGCACGTCGTTGCGCTTGAAGTCGTACACGACGGCATCCCCGCGTCCGACGAAGTAGGGGATGATGTCGCCACCCATGTCGTGGTCGGAGGTCGGGAGCTCGCCGTCGGCCTCGACCGCCTCGATCAGCGCGTCGGCGTCGAAGATGTAGTTGCCCATCGAGGCGAGCACCTCTCCCGGGCTGTCGGGGAGACCTTCCGGATCCTGCGGCTTCTCGAGGAAGTCGCGGATCGTGATTCCGTCGGCGGGGTCGACGTCGATGACGCCGAACTGGTTCGCCTGCGAGATCGGCTGTCGGATGCCGGCGACACTCGCCTTCGCGCCGGATTCGATGTGCGCCGCGAGCATCTGACGGAAGTCCATGCGGTAGACGTGGTCGGCGCCGATGACGACGACGATGTCGGGATTCTCGTCCTGAATGAGGTTGAGCGACTGCAGGATCGCGTCGGCGGAGCCCGAGAACCACCGCTTGCCGAGGCGCTGCTGCGCGGGCACGGACGCGACGTAGGAGTCGAGGAGGGCGGACATCCGCCAGGTCTGCGAGATGTGCCGGTCGAGGCTGTGCGACTTGTACTGCGTCAGCACGACGATCTGGCGCAGCCCCGAGTTGATCAGGTTGGAGATGGCGAAGTCGATCAGCCGGTACTGCCCCCCGAAGGGCACGGCCGGTTTCGCCCTGTCCTCCGTCAGAGGCATGAGGCGCTTGCCCTCGCCGCCGGCGAGGATGATTCCGAAGACCTTCGGCGCTGCAGGCATGTGCCCACACTATGCCCCCCGTCTGCGCTTGTACTACCGTTCGAGGCATGCGCGTCGACATCGTCACGAAGGAATATCCACCGGAGATCTACGGAGGCGCAGGCGTCCACGTGACCGAGCTCGTCCGGGCGTTGCGGCGGAGCATCGAGGTGCAGGTGCGCGCCTTCGGCGCGCCTCGCGATGAGGTCGACACGACCGCGTATCCCGTGCCGGTGGAGCTCGACACGGCGAACCCCGCCGTTCAGACGCTCGGTGTTGACTTGGAGATCGTCGGGGACGTCGCCGGGGCCGACGTCGTCCACTCGCACACCTGGTATGCGAACTTCGCCGGCCACCTGGCGTCGCTCCTCCACGGCATCCCGCACATCGTCACCGCGCACTCCCTCGAGCCGCTCCGCCCGTGGAAGGCCGAGCAGCTGGGCGGCGGGTACGCGGTGTCGAGCTACATCGAGAAGACGGCGTATGAGGGTGCCGCGGCCGTCGTCGCGGTGAGCAACGGCATGCGTCGCGACATCCTCCGCAGCTACCCCGGCCTCGACCCCGAGAAGGTCCGGGTCATCTACAACGGCATCGATGTGGATGCCTGGCACCCGCAGAGCGACCCGGAGCTTCTGGAGCGTTACGGCATCGACCCCGAGCGGCCGTCGGTCGTTTTCGTCGGGCGCATCACGCGCCAGAAGGGCCTGCCGTATTTCCTCCGCGCTGCGGCTCTCCTGCCCCAGGACGTCCAGGTCGTCCTCTGCGCCGGGGCCCCCGACACGCCCCAGATCATGGCGGAGGTCGAGGGACTCGTCCGCGACCTCCAGGCGCAGCGGTCGGGCGTCGTCTGGATCGACGAATTCCTGCAACGCGACCAGCTGTGCGCGATCCTCACCGCCGCGACGACGTTCGTCTGCCCGAGCATCTACGAGCCTCTCGGCATCGTGAACCTCGAGGCGATGGCGTGCGGTGCGGCGGTCGTCGGGACGGCGACCGGAGGCATCCCCGAGGTCGTCGTCGACGGGGTGACCGGCCGGCTCGTGCCGATCGACCAGGTGCAGGACGGCACCGGCACACCCACCGACCCCGACCGCTTCGTCGCCGATCTCGCGGCGACCCTCACCGAGGTCGTCACCGACCCCGAGCGCGCGCAGACGTACGGCGAGGCCGGGCGCGAGCGGGCCGCGACGGAGTTCAGCTGGCAGGCGGTCGCCGACGCCACGGAGGCGCTCTACCGCGAGGTGTCGCGATCCACTCGATAGGCTGAGTGCATGTCCCAGGCCCTCGATTTCACCGACGTCGTCGTCCGTCGCAACGCTCGCAACATCGTCGATCACGTGGACTGGAGCGTCGGCGACGATCAGCGCTGGGTGATCCTCGGCCCCAACGGTGCCGGCAAGACCACGATCCTGCAGCTTGCGGCGACGCTCCTGCACCCGACGTCGGGGACCGTGACCGTGCTCGGTGAGGAGCTGGGGCGGACGGATGTCTTCGAGCTGCGTCCTCGCATCGGGTTCGCCTCGTCGGCGATGGCCCGGCGCGTGCCGCCCGAGGAGACCGTGCTCGATGTCGTGCTGACCGCGGCGTTCTCCGTCCTCGGCCGCTGGAACGAGGAGTACGAGCAGATCGACGAGCGTCGCGCGCGGCGCGTGCTCGCCGAGTGGAAGCTCGACCACCTCGCCGACCGGGCCTTCGGCACGCTGTCGGACGGGGAGCAGAAGCGCGTGCAGATCGCGCGCGCCGTCATGACCGACCCCGAGCTGCTGCTGCTCGACGAGCCGAGCGCGAGCCTGGACCTCGGCGCGCGTGAGGAGCTGCTCGGGCTGCTCAGCGGATACGCACAGGCGCCGACGACGCCGGCGATGGTGATGGTGACGCACCACGTCGAGGAGATCCCCGTCGGGTTCACGCACGTCCTGCTGCTGCGCGAGGGCGCCGTCGTCGCGGCGGGGCCGCTCGAGGAGACGCTCACCGCAGAGAACCTGTCGGAGACGTTCGGAATGCCGATCGCGCTCACCGCCGACGACGGCCGGTTCGCCGCGCGCGCCACGGCCTGATAGAATCGCTCTTTGGTGCACTCGGCCACCCGAGTCCCACGCACCGCAGACTTCCCTCGCCCTGGCAAAATCCAGGGCACCACGTAAGGAATCCCATGAAGACTGACATCCACCCCGAGTACCAGGCTGTCGTGTTCCGCGACCTCGGTTCCGGCGACACCTTCCTCACCCGTTCGACGGTCACGAGCGACAAGACGATCGAGCTGGACGGCGTGACCTACCCGGTCATCGACGTCGAGATCTCGTCCTCGTCGCACCCGTTCTACACGGGCAAGCAGCGCATCATGGACTCGGCCGGTCGCGTCGAGAAGTTCAACCAGCGCTTCAAGAACTTCGGCTCGAAGTAATCTTCGCGTCCCCGAAAGCCCCGCTTCGGCGGGGCTTTTGTCGTTTCCGGGTGAGCGTTTCCCGGTGAGGCGGAGGGGCGAGATGCATGCAGGTGCCGAGTTCTGTCGCCATGACGCCGGCATACCGACAAATCCCGGCACGCGGGTGTCGGCACGCGCGAGTCGACGCGACGCGGCGTGAGGCGCTCGGCGCTGTGCGGTCGTATGCGCGTGGCATGCTGAACGCGTGACGTCACCCGCCGACCGAGCGATCGCCGACGACGAGCTCGCCGCGCTGCGCGCCCGTGCGTACGGGCGCTCGCCAGACGGCGCCTTGACGGATGCCGAGGCTGCGCGCCTCAGCGAACTGGAGCAGCGTGAGCGCAGGGCCTCTCCGCTGGGCGCGGGCTCCCCGCACTCCGAGTCCGAGGCGTCGGAGGAGCCGGTCGCAGACGGCATCCCCTCGTCCACCCGGGGCGACGACGGAGCGGAGGCCGACGCCGAGCCCCGTCGCGCCTCGGCGAGGTGGGGTCGGCGGCTCGTGTGGATCGCCGCCGGCGTGGTCGTCGTCGTGATCGCGGCGATCGGCGCCTACGCCGCGGGGGTCGCCTCAGCGGGTCCGCGCAGCACTGCGCCGTTCGTCGACGACTCGGTGACCGCTCAGACGGTGGCGGAGGCGCGAGCGCGCGTTGAGAAGCAGAACACGTGGGACGCCGGCGGGGTCTCTCTCCTCGCCGCGGTCGAGGGCATGACCGTGTGGTGGGGCACCCAGCAGGGCGGAGAGGTGACTTGCATCTCGAGCGACGGCTTCGGTACGGCATCCCTCGCATGCGACGACACGGCGGTCGCGAAGTCCGAGGGACTCCAGCTGATGTGGGGGTTCACGCAGATGCACGTCGATGACGGCGGTGGGGCGGGAACCGAGAGCGAGATCACGGTGACCGTCCACGCGCGTCCCTACTCGGGCTCCGTCGTCGTCACGCGCGAGGTCACGGCTCGCTGACCACTCCGCGGCGATCCGCCGGAGCCGACGGCTTCAGCGGATCGGCCAGCTGCCGTCGAGCTTCTCTTCGGGGTCGATCCTGCCGACGCGGATGAAGTACTCGGTAAGGCTCTCGGCCTGTGCCCGGGCCCAGCCGATCTGCTGCGTGTGGAGCTCGCCGACGGGACCGGTGAGCTCGAAGCGGCGTGCGAGTGCCTGAGCCACCCGCCCCGCGGCGATCGCGTCCGCGGCGGCGTCGTGGGCGCCCACGAGCGGCACGGCGTAGTGGGCCGCCACGACCTCGAGGGTCCGCTTGCCCTTGCGGTAGCGGTCGTGGGCCTTGTCGAGCACGAGCGGATCGATGACCGGCGACGGATCGTCGATGGGTGCGACGCCATGGCGGAGCGCCTCGTACTTGAGCAGCGAGAAATCGTACGGGGCATTGTAGGCGACGACCGGGATGCCTGCGGCGAACAGGGCCCTCAGCTCCGCCACGACCTCGGCGATGACCTCCGCAGCAGGCCGCCCGTGGGTGCGAGCGTGCTCCGTCGTGATGCCGTGGACCGCGGTCGCGCCCGCGGGGATCTCGACGCCCGGGTCGGCGAGCCACGACCGCGACATGCGCGCCGAGCCGTCGGGTCCGAGAAGTCCCACGTGCGCCGTGACGACGCGATCGGTCGTGACGTCGACGCCGGTCGTCTCGAGGTCGAAGACGCCGACGGCATCCGCCCACGACGGGGGAGCGGCTGACGACGTGCTCGGCTCCGCCGCGGAGGGGGCGAGGGGTTCGTCCTCCCACAGCGGGAGCGGCTGCCAGTGGTCCATGCCACCGACGGTATGCGCACCGTCCGACATCGCCGCCCCGCCACGCGCATGTGGCGGAGAGCGCGTACACAACTCAGGCAGAACCGCGCACCGCGCGCCTCCCGGGCTCGAGACGCGTCGTTCTGCCTGAGTTGTGTCGGCCCCGCCGGCGCGGGCGACCGACGCTCGTAGACTCGAACGGTGACCGCGCCCTCTCCGTACGCCGCCCGTCTCGCCGAGATCCCGGTCGAACGGCGGACGGCGGATCTTCCGGGCGGCCCGACGGCGTACTGGGTCTACGGAGACGCCGAGGCGCCCGAGACGCTGCTCATGGTCCACGGCTACCGGGGCGACCACCACGGGCTCGAGCCCGTCGTCGCGCACCTCGACGGCATCCGCGTCATCTCGCCCGATCTTCCCGGCTTCGGCGAGACCCCGCCGCTCCGCGCCGCGGGTGGCGCCTACGCGGAGCACACCCTCGACGCCTACGCGGCGTGGCTCTCGGACTTCGCCGCGGCCGTCGCGCCCGGCGCTCCGGTGCTCGGGCATTCGTTCGGCTCGATCGTCGTGTCGGCCGCCGTTGCGGGCGGCCTCCAGACGCCGCAGGTGATCCTCGTGAACCCGATCGGAGCGCCGGCGCTCGAAGGGCCCCGCGGCATCCTGACCCGCCTCGCCGTCTTCTACTACTGGGCGGGCGCGCGCCTGCCGAAGCCCCTCGGCGACGCGCTGCTGCGCAACCCCCTCATCGTGCGGGTGATGAGCGCGTCGATGGCGAAGACGCGCGACAAGGCGCTCCGGGCGTTCATCCACGACCAGCACGATCGCTACTTCTCCCTGTTCGGCGACCGCGACGTGCTGCACGAGGGCTTCGTCACGTCGGTGTCGAACGACGTCCGCCGCTTCGCCCCCGACATCGCGCAGCCGACGCTCCTGATCGCGGCGGAGAAGGACGACATCACCCCGATCGAGGCCGAGCGGCACCTACAGACGCTCTTCCCCGAAGCGGAGCTCGTCGAGATCCCGGCGGTGGGTCACCTCATCCATTACGAGACGCCCGCGCGCGCGGCATCCGAGATCAGGCGCTTTCTTCGGCCTTCCGGCGCCGATACGCGATGACGTTCATGCGGTTGCCGCAGTTGCCGGTATCGCAATAGCGCTTCGATCCGTTCTTCGAGAAGTCGACGTACACCGACTCGCAGTCGTCGGCCTCGCAGATACGCACGCGGTCCCACTGGTCGGAGCGGATGACGTCGACGAACGCCATCGCCGATTCGACGAGCATGCGCACCGACAGCGGCGCGTCGGGCTCGGTGGCGTGGATGTGCCAGTCGAACTCGTCGTGGATCACGAGCTGGGGGAGGGCGTGGCCGTCACGGAGCATCGCGTTCACGAGCGGCACCGCCCCGTCGCGGTCGACGTCCCACAGCTCCCGCAGCCGCGGGCGGTTGGCGCGGACGGCGGCGAGCTCGTCGTCGTCGCGATGGAACGTGCCGGTGTAGGCGTACTCGTCGAGATAGGCGTCGAAATCCTCCTGCGTGACGAGGCGGTCGACGCCCTCCGTGTCGGTCTCGGGGAGGGTGTTGACGAGAGCGGCCGCAGCGCGCAGCGACATCTCGGTGTCATGGATGAAGACCATGTTGACTCCTGACGTGGGGCGGCGCTACTGTCACCAGTGTAGGCATCGTTCACTCATGACAGGACCGCCGGTGACGAACACCGCTTCTCTTCCGATCATCGCATCCGCACCGATGCCGGCGATCGCGCGACCCGCTCCATCCGCGGCAGCATCCGGCCTCGTGACGGCCGTCGTCTCGGCACTCGCCTTCTCGTCGAGCGGTCCGCTGGTGAAGCCCCTCCTCGAGGCGGGCTGGTCCCTCTCGGCCGCCCTCATTGTCCGCATGGGACTCGCGGGCCTCATCCTCTCTCCTGCGCTCGTGCGCGCCGTCCGCCGCGAGCGCGCGTTCCTCCGCCGCCATTGGCGGGCGCTGCTCGCATTCGGCCTCATCCCCGTCGCGGGGTGCCAGCTGCTCTTCTTCTCGGCCATGCAGCGGATGCCGGTTGCCGTCGCCCTCCTCATCCAGTACCTCGCCCCCGTGCTCCTCGTCGGCTTCGTGTGGCTGCGCACGCGCCGCGCACCCTCGCGCCTCGTCATCGTCGGATCCGTCGTCGCGATCGTCGGACTCGTGCTCGTCGTCGACGTCTCCGGCGCGCGGTTCGACCTGCTCGGCACGCTCCTCGCGCTCGGCGCCGCCGTCACGGTGTGCGTCTACTTCGTGATGAGCGAGCGCACCGGCGACGACCTCCCTCCCCTCGCGCTCGCGGCCGGGGGCCTCCTCGTCGGCGCGGCGTTCATGGGTCTCGTCGCCGCGGCGGGCGTGATCCCGTTCTCGGCACCGGTCGTGACCGTCGCGTTCCGCGGCGTGGAGGTGCCCGGCATCCTCGCGCTTCTGTGGGTCGGCGCGGTCGGGACGACCCTCGGCTACGCGCTCGGGGTCATGGCGGTGCCGCGCATCGGCTCGCGGCTCGCGTCGTTCGTCGGGCTGAGCGAAGTGCTCTTCGCCCTCGGGTTCGCGTGGCTGCTGCTCGCCGAGACGCCGGGGCCGGTCCAGTTCGTCGGAGGTGCGGTGCTCCTTGCCGGTGTCATGCTGGTGCGACTCGATGCGACGGAAGCACGGGACGACCTCGCCGCGGCGGCGGTCACTCTTCCGATCGAGCCGATTCCCGGTGAGCTCCCTCGAGAATCTGCTTGACGCGGTACCCGATCACCTCGCCCATGACGAGGGAGGTCTCGGTGCGCTCGACGCCCTCGATCGAGAGGATGCGCGCGTCGACGTCGAAGAGGTGCTGCGTGTCACGGGCGGCGACGCGCACGAGCAGGTCGATCTGACCGCTCAGCCCGTGCGCCTGGATGACCTCGGGGATCTCCGCGATCGCCGCCGTGATGCGCGGGATGTCTGCCTGCCGGACGACGACGCTCACCATCGCCTCGATCGGAAGCCCGAGCGCCGCCGGCGACATGGCGCGCTCGAACGACTGGAAGACGCCGGCCCGCTCGAGACGAAGCATGCGCGCCTGCACCGTGTTGCGCGAAAGTCCGAGCCGGTCGGCGAGAGCGACGACGGTCGCGCGGTGATCGTCGGCCAAGGCGCTGAGCAGTTCGAGGTCGACACGGTCCAGAGGTCCCATAGTGCGAGATGTTAGCAGGCAGTGGGGCGCCATGTTGCGCAACATGCTCAACGCCGAGCCGAATGCTTGAGCGACGTGCGATCCCGCCGTAGCCTCGGGGGACCGGCGACGAGGCCGGTGACCGGACGCGGCGGTGTCCACAAGACGCCGCGGCCCCCCGAAGGGATGACGACGATGCACACCCTGACCACCCCCCACGAGACGGGCACCGAGATGCCCGCGCAGCTGCTCACGCCGGCCGGCGAGCGCGTGTCGGACGACAGGCTGGATGCCTGGGCCGACGGCCTCGACGCGGCCGCCCTCCGACCGGTCTACCGCGACATGGCGCTGACGCGGCGGGCGGATGCCGAGGGCGTCGCTCTCCAGCGTCAGGGGCACCTGGGGCTCTGGGCGCCCGCGCAGGGCCAGGAGGCGATCCAGGTCGCGAGCGCCCGCGCCTGCAGCCTGGGCGACTTCCTCTTCCCGAGCTACCGGGAGCTCGGCATCCTGATCGTGCGCGGCGCGAACGCCGCCGACCTCGTCCTCGGCTGGCGCGGCGAAGTGCACGCGACCTTCGATCCGCACGCACTGCGGGTCGCCTCACCCCAGATCATCATCGGCGCCCAGACTCTTCACGCGGTCGGGTATGCCATGGGCATCCAGCGCGACGGCGGCGACGAGGTCTCGGTCGCGTACTTCGGCGACGGGGCGACGAGTCAGGGCGACGTGAACGAGGCGATGGTGTTCGCGTCGTCGTTCTCGGCGCCGGTCGTCTTCGTCTGCTCCAACAACCAGTGGGCGATCTCCGAGCCGGTGACGGTGCAGTCGCGGTTCCCCATCGCGGGCCGGGCGCCGGGCTTCGGCATCCCGAGTCTCCGCGTCGACGGCAACGACGCGCTCGCGTGCACCGCGGCGATGCGCTGGGCGCTCGCTCGTGCCCGGTCGGGCGAGGGACCGGCGTTCATCGAGGCCGTGACCTACCGGATGGGTCCGCACACGACATCCGACGATCCCTCCCGCTACCGCGACGCGGCGGAGGTCGAGGCGTGGCGCGCCCGCGACCCGCTGACGCGTCTCGAGGCGTATCTCCGCCGGGCGGGGCAGTTCGACGATGCCTTCGCCGCGGAGGTGGCCGCCGACGGCGACCGACTCGCGGCGGCGATGCGCGCGGCGGCCATCACGGCGCAGAGCCGCCCGCCGATCGAGGTGTTCGACGACGTCTACGCCGGGCAGCACAGCGGCATCGACCGGCAACGCGAGAGGTTCGCCGCGTACCTCCACGGTTTCGCAGACGACAATGCCGCCGCCGGCGAGGGGGTCGCACGATGACCGCCACGACCGGGACGACCGGGACGACGCGCCTGTCGATGGGCAAAGCGCTGACCGCCGGGCTCCGCTCCGCGATGGCGCGCGATGACCGCGTCGTCGTCATGGGGGAGGATGTCGGGCGCCTCGGCGGCGTCTTCCGCATCACCGACGGGCTCCTCGACGAGTTCGGCGCAGGGCGCGTCATCGACACGCCGCTGGCCGAATCGGGCATCGTCGGCACCGCCGTCGGGCTCGCGTACCGCGGCTTCCGTCCCGTCGTCGAGATCCAGTTCGACGGGTTCGTCTACCCGGCGTTCGACCAGATCGTCTGCCAGGTCGCGAAGCTCCACTACCGCACGCGCGGACAGGTGAGAATGCCGATCACGATCCGGATCCCGTGGGCGGGCGGCGTCGGCGCCGCCGAGCACCACTCCGAATCGCCCGAGGCGTACTTCGTCCACACGGCCGGGCTCCGCGTGGTCGCCGTGTCGAACCCGCGGGATGCCTACACGGTGCTGCAGCAGGCGATCGCGAGCGACGACCCGGTCGTCTTCTTCGAGCCGAAGCGGCTCTACCACCACCGCTTCACGGGTGCGGAAGGCGAGATCGACCTCGGCGCGGACCTCGCCGACGCGCCCCCGATGGGGCTCGCCCGCGTCGTCCGCGAGGGCACCGACGTGACCCTCGTCACCTACGGCGCACAGGTCGTCACCGCTCTCGACGCCGCGACCGCCGCCGAGGACGACGGCATCTCGATCGAGGTGATCGACCTCCGGTCGCTCTCGCCGGTCGACTACCGCACCGTGTCGGCATCCGTCCGCAAGACCGGCCGCGTCGTCGTCACGCACGAGGCCGGAGGTGAGGCGGGTGTGGGCGCGGAGGTGATCGCGAGCATCACCGAGCAGTGCTTCCACCACCTGGAGGCGCCGCCCGTGCGCGTCACGGGCCACGACATCCCCTATCCGCCCGCGAAGCTCGAGCGTCACCACGTGCCCGACCTCGACCGGATCCTCGACGCCGTCGACCGCGTCCTCGACCGTCCGAACAGCCTGTCGGAGGTGGCCCTGTGATCGCCGAGTTCCGCTTGCCCGACCTCGGCGAGGGACTTCCCGACGCCGAGATCGTCCAGTGGCTGGTCGCCGAGGGCGACCCGGTCACGCTCAACCAGCCGATCGCCGAGGTCGAGACCGCGAAGGCCATCGTCGAACTGCCCTCCCCGTTCGCCGGGGTGGTCCGCCGACTCCACGCCGATGCCGGCGACGTCGTCGACGTGGGCGGTTCGCTCATCGACATCGACGTGCCCTCGGGTGACGGCGATGCCGGGCCGGCCGACGACGTCGACGCGCCCGGTGGGGTCGGGTCGGCCGAGGGGGTCGAGGGGGTCGGGTCGGCCGCGAGCGAGGAGGACGATGCCGAGGGAGCGGCACCGGCCTCGACCGAGGAGGATGCCGACGTCGCGCTCCCGAACCTCGTCGGCTATGGCGCGGCGCCCCGCGGCACGGGGCGGCCGCAGCGACGCGCACGCATCGCGGGCAGACGGCCCCTCGTCGCGGCCGATGCGGCGGTGCGCGAAGCGGCGCCGCACGACGTGCTGGCCGAGGGCGGCGCTGCCGACGGCGGTGAGGATGCCGGTGACGCGCGCCGCGAGCGCCCGCGTTCGACCCCGCCCGTCCGCCTGTATGCGAAGCAGCGCGGGATCGACCTCGCCCTCGTCGACGCATCGGGCGCGACCGGGATCATCCGCCGCGAGGACGTCGATCGGTTCGCCGAGCGGCTGACCGCGGCATCCGCAGGGGCGCCCGCGGACGCGTCAGCCGGTGCGTCTACCCTGCCGCCGGTCTCACGCCCCCACGCGGGGCCTCGCGAGACGCGGATGCCCATCCGGGGGGTGCGCAAAGCGACCGCCGCCGCGATGGTGCGAAGCGCCTTCACCGCCCCGCACGTCACGTGCTTCCTCGAGGTCGACGTCACCGAGACGACGGCGCTCGTCGCGCGACTGCGGAGCGACCCGCGCCTCGCGGAGCACCGCATCGGCATCCTCGCGGTCGTCGCGAAGGCGGTGTGCCTCGCGCTTCACGCCGAGCCGTCGCTCAACTCGCGGTGGGACGAGGAGGCCGGGGAGATCGTCCAGCACCACTACGTGAACCTCGGCATCGCAGCGGCGACCGACCGCGGACTCGTCGTGCCGCACATCGACGACGCCGACCGGCTCGGACTCGCCGCGCTCGCCGACGCGATCCGCGACCTCACCGACACGGCACGGGCGGGGCGCGCGACGCCGGCCGCGCTCACGGGCGGGACGTTCTCGATCACCAACTTCGGCACGTTCGGGATCGATGCGGGCACGCCGATCCTCAATCCGCCCGAGGCCGGAATCCTCGGCGTCGGAGCCGTCCGCCGGCGCCCGTGGGAGCACGCCGGCGAGATCGCCCTGCGCGACGTGATGACCCTCGGCCTGTCGTTCGACCACCGGCTCGTCGACGGGGAGCAGGGCGCGCGCTTCCTCGCGGCGGTCGGCGACATCCTGCGCGACCCCGGACGCGCTCTTCTGCTCGTGTGACGGGGGCGCCGGTCAGTGCGCGGCGAGCGCTGCGAAGGCCATGTCGGCGAGGATGTCGTGCACGTGGGCATCCGTCTCGTCTCCCGCGTCGCGCACCGAGTGGGGCGTGGAGTTGATGAGGCCGAAACCGGCGTGCGCGCGCACTCGCAGGTCGGTGGCCGATCGGTCGGGGTGCAGGCGCGCGAGGGTCGCGGTCCACAGGTCGACGTACTCGCGCTGGAGGCGCCGCACGCGGTGCCGGTCGTCCTCGGAGAGGTGGCGGAGCTCACGATCGTGCACGCGGATGACATCGGCGTCGGAGAGGGCGAACTCGACGTGGAAGTCGATGAGCTCGCGCAGCTGCTGCGCCGGATCGTCCTCGGTCGCGACGACGCGGCGCCCTCCGTCGAGGAGGTCCTCGCTCGCGGCGCTCAGGATCTCGCCGAGCAGGGTCCGCTTGCTTGCGAAGTGCCGGTAGACCGCCGGTCCCGTGATGCCGACGGACGCCCCGATGTCCTCGAGGCTCACGCCGTCGAAGCCATCCGCCGCGAACAGCCGGGCCGCTTCGCGCAGCAGCGCGTCGTGGCGTTCGGCCTTGGCGCGTTCGCGCTCGGTGCCGAACGAGCGGGAGGACTCGTCGCGACCGTTCGTTGTCATTCCAGTTAATCCTCGCTAACCTGGGAGCATCCGGTGACGGAACACTAACCCGACGTCGCGGCGTGCGAGATCCTGGCGATCGCACCTGTGATCGGATCGTGACTGCGGCACATCGAAGGACACATCGAAGGAGATGTGATGAGCGTGATCGACCTGTCGACGTACGAGCTCGACGACGACCATCTCGAGCTCGCGAACCTCGTGCGCGCGTTCGCCGACGAGCAGGTCGCACCGCAGGCGTACGAGGCGGACCGCACCAAGACGCTGTCGATCCCGCTGGTCCACGCGATGGGGGAGCTGGGCCTGTTCGGCCTGCCGTTCCCCGAGGAAATCGGGGGCCAGGGCGGCGACTACGTCGCGCTCGGCCTCGCGATCGAAGCGCTCGGGCGCGTCGATCAGTCGATCGCGATCACCCTCGAGGCCGGCGTCAGCCTCGGCGCCATGCCGGTCTTCCGCTTCGGCACCGAGGCCCAGAAGGGCGAACTCCTCCCCGACCTCCTCGCCGGGCGCGCCCTCGCCGGCTTCGGTCTCACCGAGCCCGAGGCGGGGTCGGATGCCGGAGCCACTCGCACCACCGCCCGCCTCGACGACGGGGAATGGGTCGTCGATGGCGCGAAGCAGTTCATCACGAACTCGGGCACGTCGATCACCCGCTTCGTGACGGTGACCGCCGTCACCGGATCGCGCACCGGCATGGACGGCGCCGAGCGCCCCGAGATCTCCACGATCATCGTCCCGAACGGCACCACGGGGTTCGAGGTCGGACCCGCCTACGACAAGGTCGGCTGGCACGCGTCCGACACGCACCCCCTCACCTTCACCGGCGCGCGCGTGCCCGAGGCGAACCTCCTCGGCGAGCGCGGCCGCGGGTTCGCGAACTTCCTCGGCATCCTCGACGAAGGTCGCATCGCGATCGCGGCGCTCTCCACCGGCGCGGCGGAAGGATGCCTGGAGGCCGCCGTCGACTACGCGCAGACGCGCCAGGTGTTCGGCGAGCGGCTCGGCTCGCGGCAGGCGATCCAGTTCATGCTCGCGCGCATGCAGCTGCGCGTCCACACTGCGAGACTGGCCTGGCTGCACGCGGCGCGCCTGCGCGACGCCGGTCGCCCGTTCGGCACCGAGGCGGCGCTCGCGAAGCTCACGGCATCCGACGCCGCGATGGACAACGCGCGCGACGCGACGCAGATCTTCGGAGGGAACGGCTTCATGAACGAGTACCCCGTGGCGCGGCACTACCGCGATTCCAAGATCCTCGAGGTCGGTGAGGGCACGACCGAGGTGCAGCTGCTCCTCATCGCCCGGGCGCTCGGGCTCGCGGATGGAGGCGCGCGGTGACCGGCGGCGCGTTCGACCTCGGACCGGCGCTCCTCTTTTGCCCCGCCGACCGGCCGGACCGGTACGCGAAGGCCGCGGAGCGGGCGGATGCCGTCATCCTCGACCTCGAGGACGCCGTCGCGCCCCGCGACAAGCCGACCGCCCGCGGTGCGCTCATCGACGCGGCGCTCGACGTGCCCTCGCTCGACCCGTCCCGCGTGATCGTGCGGGTGAACGCGCTCGGCACGCCCGACTTCGATGCCGACATGGCGACGCTGTCGCAGACCGACTACCGCCTCATCATGTTGCCGAAGGCCGAGTCGCCCAAGAAGGTCCTCCGCATCGACACGCGCTTCGAGGTCATCGCCCTGTGCGAGACGGCTCGGGGAATCGTCGCCGCCGAGAAACTCGCCGCCGCGTCCAACGTCGTGGGGCTCATGTGGGGCGCAGAGGATCTCGTCGCCTCGCTCGGGGGCACCTCCAGCCGGAAGCCGAACGGACGCTACCGCGAGGTCGCGCGCGCCGCGCGGTCGCGGGTGCTCCTCGCGGCGGGAGCGGCGGGCGTCGCCGCGATCGATGCGGTCCACGTCGACATCGCCGACGACCGGGGTCTGCGGGCGGAGGCGGAGGATGCCGCGGCGAGCGGGTTCTCGGCATCCGCCTGCATCCACCCCGGTCAGGTCGCGACGATCCGCGCCGCATACCGTCCCGCCGACGACACTCTCGCGTGGGCGCGCGGGGTGCTCAACGCGGCGCAGGGGGAACGGGGCGTCTTCCGGTACGAGGGACGCATGATCGACGAGCCGGTGCTGCGCCATGCGCGCTCGGTCCTCGCCCGCTCGGGCGGGTAGCGAGGGCGGGGAGACGCGCCCCGCGTCAGGCGATGGGCACGGCGGCGTAGGCGCGGACCGTCAGGCGGTCGCGTTCGAGGTGGAACTCGTGCGTCGACGCGTTCGCCAGCCGCTCGCCGGGAAGGGGGAGCGTGTCGCCGCTCGCGTGCCGGATGAGCTGCCCGATGAAGGCGCCGTGCGCGACCGCGATGACGGGGACGTCCAGCGGGGCGTGGGTGCGGCGCGCGTCGCGGACGACCCGGCGGATGCCGGCGACGGCGCGATCCCGAAGCTCCCCGGTCGTCTCGGCCCCGGGCACGTTCTCGCGGTCGAACGTCCCGTACTGCGCGAGGTACTCCTCGATCGAGAGCCCCTCGGCGACGCCGTACGCGCGCTCCCGCAGCTGCGGGTAGGTGCGCGGCCCCTCGACGCCGAGCGCCTCGGCGATGATCTCGGCGGTCTCGCTCGCGCGCGACAGGTCGCTCGAGACGACGACCGGTGCGAGCCCGGCGAACCGCACGCGCAGGATCTCGGCGGTCTCGCGCGCCTGGGCGCGGCCGGTCTCGTTGAGGGGGATGTCGGTCGAGCCCTGGATGCGCCGCGCGGCGTTCCAGTCGGTCTCGCCGTGGCGCACGAGGAGGAGGGTCGTCACTCTTCGAGGGTAGCCGGGCGTCCTGAGAGGAAGATCACCGCGCTGCGAGCAGGAAGGTCACCGCGCTGCGGGCAGAGAAGTCACCGCGCTGCGGGCAGGGAAGTCACCGCGCTGCGGGCAGGGAAGTCACCGCGCTGCGGGCAGGGCCGTTGCGAACGCCTGCAGCACCTCGGTCGTCCCGGCGTCGATCTTGACGGTCGCACGCGCGTCGCCGCGCGTCTCGCCGCGGTTGACGATGACGATGGGGAGCTTGCGCTTGCGCGCACGATCGAGCAGGCGGATGCCGGAGTTCACGACGAGCGACGAACCCGCGACGAGCAGGGCGTCGCTCGCGGCCAGCAGCTGCTCCGCCTCCTGGAACTTCGTGACCGGGATGTACTCGCCGAAGAAGACGACGTCGGGCTTCAGCACCCCGCCGCACACGCTGCACGCGGGGATCACGAAGCCCTCGCTCGAGGCGGGCAGCACGTCGCCGTCGGGTCCGAGCTCGACGGCATCCGGAACCGTGATCCACGGATTGTCGTGCTCGACGCGCTCCGCGAGGTCGCGGCGGTCGAACACCTGCCCGCAGTGGGTGCACAGCACGCGGCGCATCGTGCCGTGGAGCTCGACGACGCGGTTGCTTCCTGCCCGCAGGTGCAGACCGTCGACGTTCTGCGTGATGACGCCCGTCGCGATGCCGTCGCGCTCGAGGAGGGCGAGCGCCTCGTGGCCGGCGTTGGGGCGGGATGCCGCGAAGGCCCGCCAGCCGAGGTGGCTGCCGACCCAGTAGCGCCGCCGCGCGGACTCGCTCGTGAAGAACTGCTGCACCGTCATCGGCGTCCGGGTGGGTGCGCCCTTGCCGCGGTAGTCGGGGATGCCCGAGTCGGTCGAGACGCCGGCGCCGGTGAGCACCGCGACGCGGCGGCCGGCGAGGGCGTCGATCGCCCGCCCCACGGAGGCGGCGGTCTGCGCATCGAACTCGAGCACGGTCGTCATGACACCCCCTCCGCACCGGTCGGCTGTCTCGAGCCTACGCCCGTCGCTTTTCGGGGATGTTACGCAGCGTCCGCGCAGCGACATGCGAGCATGGAGGGATGCCGGTGACCACGATCGACGACCCCGCCGATCCGCGGCTGTCCGACTACCGCGACCTCACCGACGTCGCCCTGCGCCGGCGCACCGAACCCGCCGAGGGCCTCTACATCGCCGAGTCCGCCAAGGTCATCGCCCGTGCCCTCGCGGCGGGCCACGAGCCCCGGTCGGTGCTCGTCCAGGAGAAATGACTCGACGGCATCCTGCCCCTCGTGTCGACGGAATCAGCGGACGGCGATGCGCCGGTGTACGTCGTGACGGATGCCGTCGCCGAAGCCCTCACCGGCTATGCCGTGCACCGGGGAGCGCTCGCCGCGATGCATCGGCCCGTGCTGCCGCCGGTGTCCGAGGTCGTCGCCGGCGCCCGGCTCGTGCTGGTCCTCGAGGACATCGTCGACCACACGAACGTCGGCGCGGCCTTCCGGGCCGCCGCGGGCCTCGGCGCGGATGCCGTGCTCGTGACGCCTCGGTGCGCCGACCCGCTCTACCGCCGGAGCGTCCGCGTGAGCATGGGCACCGTGTTCCAGGTGCCGTGGACGCGGCTGCCGGAGGATACGCCCGACGGCACCGGCGGCTGGGCCGCGAGCCGGGCGCTGCTACACGACGCGGGCCTCCACATCGCCGCGCTCGCACTCGCCGACGGCGCGGTGCCGCTCGACGCGTTCGCCGCGGCGCGGCCCGGCCCCGTCGCGCTCGTGATGGGATCCGAGGGCGACGGGCTGTCGCCGCACGCGCTCGCCTCAGCCGACACGATCGTCACGATCCCGATGGCGGGCGGCGTCGACTCGCTGAACGTGGCGTCCGCCGCAGCGGTTGCCCTCTGGGCACTGCGCTGACGCGTGGGCCCTGCGCTGACGCGGGAGCACTGCGCTGACACGCGGCGCCGGCCGAGCAGGGGCGTTTCGACTCCTCGCTGCGCTCGTCGCTCAACGATCGGGGGTGACGCGGCGGTGAGGCGGGGATCAGACGGGCTGACCGGGCCCCGCCAGGCGATCCTTCGCGGGTGCCTCGGTCGTCACGGGTAGTCCGGATGCCGTGGTCTCGGCGGCGCCGCTGTTCTCGGAAGGAATCATTGGGAGGGCGTCGGGGCGCTTCGCGGTGATGTTGTCGCCGGATGACTGATGCCGCACGCGCCGCAGCACCCACGGGACGAGGTGCGTCCGCGCCCAGACGAGGTCGTTCGCCCGCGCGGCGCGCCACGTCAGGGTCGGGAGCGGGTCGGGCTGCATCGGCTGAAGGTCGTTCGGCACGTTGAGGGTCCGCAGCACCATCCGGGCGACCTCGTGGTGGCCGAGTGCGTTGTAGTGCAGGCGGTCGTCGTCGAAGAAGCGCATGTCCTGCGCCTCCTTCAGCGCCCACTGGTCGGCGACGATCGCGTCGTACCGGTCGGCGATGCCGCGGATGTTCTCGTTGTAGATCGCGACCCGCCCGCGGATGCCTCGGAACACGGGCGTGAAGTTGGTGTCGATGCCGGTGAACACGACGACCGTCGCGCCCTGGGAGCTCAGGCGCGCCACGGCATCCTCGAACTGCGCCGCGACGACGTCGGGGTCTCCTCCGGGACGGATGACGTCGTTGCCGCCGGCGGAGAAGGTCACGAGGTCCGGATTGAGCGCGAGCGCCGGTTCGATCTGGTCGGCGACGATCTGTCCGATGAGCTTGCCGCGGACGGCGAGGTTCGCGTAGGCGAAGTCGTCGACCTGCGAGCCGAGCACCTCCGCGACGCGATCGGCCCAGCCGCGGTGCCCGTCGGTACCGGGAATCGGATCGCCGATGCCCTCGGTGAACGAGTCGCCGATCGCGACCATGCGGCGCCACGGGTGGGCCGACTCGTTCGGCACGTACGGCGAGCGGTGCTCGTCGGGGGTGGGGTCGTTCTTGCGCATCGCATCTCCTGACGTGTGTCCCTTCGAGGCTACCGGTGGTCGGGACGTCGCAGCCGGGGGCGGGGCGACGACGTCGGAGCCCGGGGTTAGGGTGGTCAGTCGTGACGGAAGAGGGGGCAGTGGACGCAGAGCAGGAGAACCACACCCAGTTCGGGTCGTTCGCCGCCGAGCACCTGTCGCCGTCCTTCCCCCAGCGCGCCCCGTGGGGTACCGCCCAGAACCTCCGGGCCTGGCAGGCCGAGGCGCTCGAGGCGTATTTCGGCGCGGACGGCCCCGACGGCGTCGGGAAGGGCCCGCGCGACTTCCTCGCCGCCGCGACCCCGGGAGCCGGAAAGACGACCTTCGCGCTGCGCCTCGCGTCGGAGCTCCTCCGCCGCGGCGTCGTCGAGCGGATCGTCGTCGTCGCGCCCACCGAGCATCTGAAGACCCAGTGGGCCGATGCCGCGGCACGCGTCGGCATCCGGCTCGATCCGCGCTTCAGCAACCGTCACCGTACGCACTCCCGGCAGTTCCACGGCGTCGCCGTCACCTACGCGCAGGTCGCCGTGAAGGCGTCGGTGCACCGCTTCCTCACCGACGAGCGGCGCACGCTCGTGATCCTCGACGAGGTGCACCACGGCGGCGACGCGCTGAGCTGGGGCGACGCGCTCCGTGAGGCGTACGGACGGGCGACGCGGCGCCTGCTGCTGTCGGGAACCCCGTTCCGCAGCGACACCGCCCCGATCCCGTTCGTCGAGTACCACCCGAACGACAAGGGCATCCGCCTCTCGCGCACCGATTACAACTACGGCTACGGCAGGGCGCTCGCCGACGGGGTCGTCCGGCCCGTCCTGTTCCTTGTCTACGCCGGCAAGATGCGGTGGCGCACTAAGGCGGGCGACGAGCTCGAGGCGCACCTCGGGCAGGACAACACGAAGGACGTCACGGCGCAGGCGTGGCGGACGGCGCTCGATCCCGAGGGCGACTGGATCCCCGCCGTCCTCCGCAGCGCCGACCGGCGTCTCGGCGAGGTACGGCAGGACGTGCCGGATGCCGGGGGACTCGTCATCGCGACCGATCAGACGGCGGCGCGCGCGTATGCCGCGATCCTCCGCGAGATCACCGGCGAGGCGCCGACCGTCGTCCTCTCCGACGACAAGGCCGCCTCGGGCCGGATCGAAGAGTTCGCTCACGCGACGACGCGCTGGATGGTCGCCGTCCGTATGGTGTCCGAGGGCGTCGACGTGCCGCGTCTCGCGGTCGGGGTCTATGCGACGAGCGCCTCGACGCCGCTCTTCTTCGCGCAGGCGATCGGGCGCTTCGTGCGAGCCCGGCGGCGCGGCGAGGCGGCATCCGTCTTCCTTCCGAACGTGCCGGTCCTCCTCACCCTCGCGGGCGAGATGGAGCGCGAGCGCGACCACGCCCTCGACCGCGAGTCGGGCGACGACGACGGCCTGGAAGACACGCTGCTCGCCGAGGCCGAGCGCGAGGACAAGGCCTCGGACGATCTCGAACAGGAGTTCTCGTACCAGGCGCTCGGCTCGGTCGCCCACTTCGACCGGGTGCTGTACGACGGGCGCGAGTTCGGTCAGCTGGCCGTTCCCGGCACCCCCGAGGAGGAGGAGTTCCTGGGGCTCCCGGGACTTCTCGAACCCGAGCACGTGCACGAGCTCCTCATGCAGCGCCAGGCGCGGCAGACCCGCCACCGCAAGGCGCGCGAGGCCCACGAAGGAGCCGCACCCGAGGTGGCGGATGCCGGGGGAGTGGATGCCGCGCTGCCGCCTGCCCTGCACCGCTCGCTCCGCGAGCAGCGACAGCTTCTCAACAGCCTCGTGGGCCTCTACGCCCGCCAGAGCGGCGAACCGCACGGATCGGTGCACGCGGAGCTCCGCCGCATCTGCGGCGGTCCCGAAGTCGCCCGCGCCACGGTGGCGCAGCTGCAGGCGCGCATCGAGGTGCTGCGCTCGCGCGTGCGGTCCTGAGGCGGTCCGCGGGCGCGCGTACACTCGCGCCATGCCCGCCGACGTCTTCCGCTTCGTCTCCCGCTGGGAGGTCGCGGCGTCGCCGGAGCGGTGCTGGCAGATGCTCGAGGACGCGCTCCGACGAGGGCGCCTGCCCTGGTGGCCCGCCGTCCGCGTCGACCCTCTCGGTGTCAGAAGTCCCGCTGTCGGCGACGACCTCGCCCTCGAGGTGCGAAGCCCGCTCGGCTATCGCCTCCGGGTCCGGCTTACGCTCACCGAGGTGGCGCCGCCGCACGTGATCGCCGCGACGAGCGACGGCGACCTCGCGGGGCGCGGGCGCTTGGAGATCGCGCGAACACCGGCACCCAGGGTATCGGCAGCCACGGCACCGGCATCCGGGGCGCCGGCCTCCGACCTCGTCTGGACGTGGGAGGTGGCCGTGCGGCGGCCGTGGATGCGCGCGCTGAGCCCCGTGCTGCGCCCGCTCTACGTCCTCGCCCACCGGGAGGTCATGCGCCGCGGCGAGCGCGGGTTCGCGCGTGCCCTCGCCGCCGCTGTGGAGGGCTGAGTCGCACGGATGTCGCGTCGGTTCGGAACCCCGAAATGCTGGCAATCCCGGCGTTCCGGGCGTCGCGGCCGCACCCGCTGGATACGGTTGCTCTCGACGCGTCGGCGCTCCTGCACCAGGACGCCGGCCCCCGACATCCCGACATCCCGACATCCCGACACTACGAATGGAGCGCCGTGACCGAGGCCCCGCCCCGCACGCCGATCGCCGCCGACCGGCGCCGCTGGGCGCGCTACCTCGCCGAGGAGCGCTCGGAGGCGCAGGTGTACCGCGACCTCGCCGAGCGGCGCGAGGGAGAGGAGCGCGAGATCCTCCTCGCGCTGGCGGATGCCGAGGGCCGGCACGCCGACCACTGGATCGCCCTCCTCGGCGGGGAGCCCGCGCGGCTCCCCGCGCCGAGCCTGCGCAGCCGCATGCTCGGGGTCCTCGCGCGCCGATTCGGGTCGATCTTCGTGCTCGCCCTCGCGCAGAGCGCCGAGACGCGCTCGCCGTACGACACCGAACCGTTCGCGACGCCGCGCATGGCCGCCGACGAGAAGATCCACAGCGAGGTCGTCCGGGGCCTCGCCGCGCGCGGCCGGCGCCGACTGTCCGGCACGTTCCGGGCCGCCGTGTTCGGCGCGAACGACGGACTCGTCTCGAATCTCGCCCTCGTCCTCGGCATCGGCGCAACGGGCGTCGCGAGCCAGTTCGTGCTCTTCAGCGGCATCGCAGGGCTCCTCGCGGGCGCCCTGTCGATGGGAGCGGGCGAGTACGTGTCGGTGCGCTCGCAGCGGGAACTGCTCGATGCCACGGAGCCGAACAGCTACGGCGACGAGATCCTCCCCGACCTCGACCTCGATGCGAACGAGCTCGCCCTCGTGTACCGCACCCGCGGCATCCCCTCGGACGAAGCCCAGGCTCGCGCTCGCCGCGTCCTCGAGGGCGCCCGCGCGGCGCAGGCCGGGCAGGCGCCGTCGGCGTCGGCGGCCGCCCATCCCGCTCCCGCGCACCGCGACCATGACGTCGTCGGCAGTGCGCTGGGCGCGGCGGCATCCAGCTTCCTGTTCTTCGCATCGGGCGCGATCATCCCCGTCCTGCCCTGGATCTTCGGCATGAGCGGCGCGCCCGCGATCATCGTCGCGCTCGTGCTCGTGGGGGCCGCGCTCATGCTCACCGGCGCGACCGTCGGACTGCTCTCGGGCACGTCGCCGCTCAAGCGGGGTCTTCGCCAGCTCGCGATCGGCTACGGCGCCGCCGCGGTCACCTACCTCCTCGGGCTGCTGTTCGGCGTCTCGATGGGGTGACCGCGTCGGGCGACGCTGGAGATCTGTCGATCGCGCCGATTGGTCGATCGCCGCCGTGACGTGGTAATGTCGATCCTCGGTTGCGAAACCGAAAAACACCACCTGCGCGGGTGGCGGAATAGGTAGACGCGCTAGCTTGAGGTGCTAGTGCCCGTATAGGGCGTGGGGGTTCAAGTCCCCCCTCGCGCACGAACAGAAAATGGCCTCTGACCTGGGGTTTAGATCACCGGGTTGGGGGTCATTTTCGTGCCATGTGCTGAGATATGTGCTAAGCCCCACCGAGATGGGCCGCGAAGCGGTCTGCTGCGGCTTTCTGCATCGTCGGGGTGACATGGCTGTAGATGTTCATCGTGGTTGTGATGGTGGAGTGCCCCAGGCGCTCCTGTACTACCTTGGGATGCTCGCCAAGCTCCAGCAGGAGTGTGGCGTGCGTGTGGCGCAGCCCCTTGATCGTCACGCGGGGCAGCGTCGGGTGTGCCTTGGCGAGCCCGTTCATGCGGCGATCCCAGCGGCTCGTCATGGCGTCGGGTGAGCGCAGCTTGCCCTCGTCGTCACCGAACACATACGCATCGGCTTTCGCCAAATCGAACGACACTTCGGCGCGGGCGACCTTGTAGGAGGCGAGCACTTTGAGGGTCGCGGCGTCCACGTCGATCACGCGGGCGGTGCCCGTTTTCGTGGTCTTGGTGGTCGTCCAGTCCTCGGTGTTCACCGCTCGCCGGATGCTGATGCGCCCGGTCTTGGTGTTGATGTCGTTCCATCTGAGCGCGAGAGCTTCGGAGCGTCGCATCCCGGTGTAGGCGATCAGTCGCCACAGTGGGAACAGTTCGTCTTGCAGTTCCTTCTCGTTCCAAGTGAGGAATGTCTGTAGCTGCTCGCCCGTCCAGGTCACGATTTCCGGTTTCTGCGCTCGAACCTGTGACGACTTCGGGGCGTTCACGGTGCGCTTCTTCTTTGCCGGGTTGACTTGGATCAGCCCATCGTCGATTGCGGCGTCGAGGATCGCGCCGAGGACGACGTGCACCTTGTGGATGCTGTTGGCCGAGAGTGGTTTGCCTTTGCCGTACTCGTCCTTGCGCCCGCTCTTTTCCAACTCCCGGTAGTGGGAGCCGATGCGGGTGGCGGTGAGCTTGTCGATCCTGATGCGACCCAGGTCGGGGGTGATGTGGTTACGGATGATCTTCCGATACCCCTTGATCGTGGAATCGGCCAGCCGCAAGCTCGACATCCAATGCTCGGCGTACACACCGACCGTGGGGGTCTTGCCCTGGAACTTCTCGTTCCTCGCTTTCTTTCGTAGCGCCTCGGTGAGCGCGGCCTGTGCTTCTTCGAGGTCGGTGAACCCGCCACGGGTGAGCCGCTTCTCGCCCAGCTCGGGCTTCTCCGGGTCGATCAGCACATAGATTTGGAACTTCCACCGTCGCCCCTTGCGGGTCTGGTAGTCGCCCAGCGATCCCTGATGCCGCGACCGGGAACGTCGCTGCTGCTTCTGCTTCACCCCCTCAACGCTGCTCGGTGCCGCCTCGTCCGGCGGCGGGTGACTGGCTGGTGCCATAGACCTTGCTCCTTTCTCTCGTGGTGGTTCGTTACTCGAACGCGAGTGAGGCGTTCGGGTCGAGTTGCAACAGCCTGCCGGTGGCGTGTTCCTCGCGGGCGGTCTGCACGTCGTAGCGTTCCTGGTACACCTCGCGCGGAGTGATACCAACCTGGCCGCGGTCGTACTTGGCGAGTATTTCCTCGGCCCAGTGCGCCGAGTTGATCGCTTGGAAGCGTTGCTCTTTCCAGTAGCGCACCAAGTCCTCGGTGGTGAGCTTCACGGCGCCTGCGACCCATGCCTGTATCTCTTCGGGTAGGAACGACTCGGGCACCCCGGTCAGCGTGACCGCCTCAGCAAGCGGGGTAAGAAGAGCTGCGGGTGTGGTGCGGAGGATGTAGGCGAGGGCGGTGAGGTCGTCCACGTCCACGCGCCGGTCGCCGTTCTCGATCTTGCTGATCCCCGACGGGGAGAGCTTTCGGCCCGCCTCGGTCATCAGCCGGGCGGCGGTGCGCACGTCCATGCCGATGGCCTGGCGTGCGGTGCGGAGGTTCTGGGCGACGTGCTCGTGCGTGATCCCGGCGGGGTTTCCCCGCACTCGTTCTGTTTCCATACTAGGAACGTACATGCCCGCTCTTGACTCGTCAAGCACCATACTGTACTTTATTGGGAACTCAGGACTCTTGATTAGGGACGGCAGGCAGGGCGATGAGAGACATATCGGTGACATTGGACGACTTACGGGCCTCCCGTAACGCGGTCATTACACGGGCGGAGGCTGCGGCGGCGCTCGGGGTCGATCCCCGCACGATCACGGCGAGCATCGAGAACGGGTCGATCCCGTCCGTGAAGCTCGGCAGGCGGGTCGTGATTCCACGAGAGAAGTTCCTGCGCATCTTCGACGGCGACGACGCACACTCCACGGTTCCCGGCACCCCCGCGCGGTGAACAGGGCTGGTGGTGCCGATTCGGCACTCCCGTGCTGGTCGTCGGGCGCTTTGTCGGACGTGCCGCGTAGACTGAACTCACGAAGCCGACCACAAGGAGGCACCCCATTATGGCGACGAAGACTCGCGTATCCGAGGCGCACGTTCAGCGCGTGCTCACTGAGGTGCAGGCCGGGCAGCAGACCGCCGGTGAGCAGATGACCCCCGAGGGGCTGGAGCTTCTGGCCCGCCAGGTGCGCGGCGAGATCACCGTGGACGAGGCTGTCGAAGTGATCGCCGCCCGTACCCGCGCACGCCTGGCCGCTCGCACCGCCTGAACCGCTCGGCGTCGCGATGCCTGATCGGTACACCTATCCGGGCAGCGATGTTCTGGTCAACACGTTCGGCATCACCGACTACGACGACTGGAAAGATGCTGAGGCCGACTTCATCGGTGCCCGCATGGGTGCGCTACGCGAGCACCCCGTCGCTGGTGGCTACGATCTGCCGCACTTGCAAGCGATCCACGCCTACCTGACGCAAGATATGTACTCCTGGGGTGGCGAGATTCGCGCCACCGACACCCATCCCGGCGGCACCGGCATTGCGCATTGCCGCCCGCAGTTCATCGTTCCCGAGACGGAGCGCGTGTTTGGTGCGCTCGCCCAGCGCGACTACCTGCGCGACCTGGACGTGGATGCGTTCTCGGATGGGCTGGCGTGGGTGTGGGGTGAGACGACGGCGATCCATCCGTTCCGTGACGTGAACACGCGCAGTCAGCATGTCTTCTTCAACCAGCTCGCCCGCGATGCCGGGTGGGTGATCGACTGGTCGCAGATCCCCGGCGACGTGTTCGCCCATGCCCGCACCCTCGCCATCGTGGAAGATCACTCCGGGCTTGACGCGCTGATCCGCCCGAACCTCGTCACCGTCGAAGACGCCGCACGCTCCGACCGGCTCACGGCGAGCCTGGACGGGCACGCACAGGGCTTCACCACTCGCCGGTCGGTGCGCGACCCGGAGACGTTGGATCGCGCGCTCGACGCCGCCCGGCAGCGCCGCTGGAACCTCCAGCCGCCTGAGGCGTTCGGTGGCGCGTCGCCCTGTGATCCGCGCAGCGGCCCCTCGCTCGGCCTATAAGCCCAGGCTCGGGCCTTCACGCCGTGGCTCTGTGCTCGGGTGGTGCTGCTCTACCGTGCCGCGCAGTCGCCGCGCGCGGTCAGCGGCAAGCTGCCGGACCTGCTCTGCCGCTGCACGCTTCACTTCGACCAGTGCGGCGGCTTGCTCGGGCGGCAGGGCGCGCAATTCCTCGGCATCGCGCCGCGCCACCGCCGCCTGTGCGTGCACGTTGCGGGCTTCGCGGTCGGGGCGGATGAACCGTGCTCGTATCGGGTCACGACGCACCCGTTCGACCCCCAACTCTCGCGCGAGCAGCGTGAGGCGTTCGCGGTTGTGCTGGTCTTTGAGCGCCGCCCGCCCAGACTGCGCATCCGCGAGGCGGCGGTCAGCGTCGATCACTCGCGGGTCGTTCTCGGCACGCCGCTCGGCAGCGGTGGTGGCCCACTCGGTGAGGCCGTCACCGTGGCGCGGTAGTACACCCCAGGCGTCGCGCACCTGCTCGCGTGCCGTGTGGGTGCGCTCGGTCGCGGCCTGGTACTCCTGTCGCGCTCGGCGTCGTCCGAACCTGCCCGACGTGGCGAGCCGTTCCGATGTGGTGCTCTCGGCGGTGACGGCTGTGAGGTAGGTTTCGCCGTCCTCGACGGCCTGCGGCACCAACTCCGCGACGACCTCGGCGCGGGCTTGGGCTGTGTGAGTCTCGGCGGCGCGGATCATCTCGGCGCTTTGCTCGTCCTCCGCCTGGTGGTTGGCCTGCTGCTGGTCGAGCCGCTCCGCGATCTGCTCCCACTTCTCGGCCGTTCGCTCGGCGCGCTCAGCGTCACGCAGGAGTCGGACAACCTCGTCGTTGACGAGCTTCACCGGGCCGTCAGCGACGAGGCCGCGCACCGCTTCGGCCGCGCGTTCGGTCGCGTCGGCGAGTCCTCGGTCTGCGCGGTCGCGTTCGATCGCCTCGATGAACTGCGCTCGGGCGTCGGCCATGCTTTCCGCGACGACGTGCAGGGTGTTCTCGTTTCGGCCGCGGGTCATGCCAACATAGACGGTCGCGCCGCCCATCTGCTCGGTGAGGACGGTGTGCGAGGCGGGCACGGTAACGCCCTGCACCCCATAGGCGGTCGCGGCATAGGAGAGGTGGGTGTGCTCGCGCACATACTCGGCGGGCAGGCGGATTGAGTGTTCGCGTTTGCGGTCGCTGTGCGCGTCACGCACCCAGAGCGACCCATCCTGCTCGACTCGTTGGACGATCCACGGTTGCCGGTTCGCCACGCCCAGGTCGGCGCGGTTCTGCCGGGTCTGGATCAGATCACCGCGCCCGATGCTGAGGCTGTCGCTGCCGGTGGTCGTGGTGGTGTCGTCGACGATGCCCGCGCGGGTGCGTTCGTCTCGGATGCGATCATTCAGCCGGGCCGCCTCGTCATTCGATGCGACGGTGACGGCGTCGCCGTCGTGTCTGCTGGTGGCGAGGTCTTCGCGCAGTTCGTCGGCATCGGTGTGGAGCCGGATCAGCCCGAGCTTGCGCAGCCGGTCGAACACCTCGCCGGGGTTGCGACGGTCGCGCATCTGCACGGTCACCTCGGCGTAGGCGGGGTTGGTGAAGCGGTGTACCTCATCCATGTCGAACGTGCGGCCCCTGAGTTGTGCGGCCATGTCGAGCACGCCGCCCCTGCCGACTGCGGGCAGTTGCGCGCGGTCGCCGACGAGCGCGAGGGTTGCGCCCGTCTCGGCTGTGACGGTGAACAGGGCGAGTGCGGTGTCTTGGTCGAGCATCCCGGCCTCGTCCACGACGATCCGCTCGCCACGGCGCACCTGCGCGTCTCGGGGTGGGCCGGTGTAGGTTCCGCCAGTCATCGGATCGGTGTCGCCTGGGGCGAGGCGTGTCCATACGCCGTCCTGGTTCCAGCGCCATCCGTACGCGTAGACGAGGGCGGCGACGCTTTCGGCGGGCACGCCAAGTTCTTGGTGCGCGACCTCGGCGGCACGCTTGGTCGGCGCAACCACCCGCACCCTGCCGCCGCGCTGCTCAGCGGCGCGGATCGCGGTGGCGAGCATCGTGGTCTTGCCCGCGCCTGCGGCGCCCTCCACGATCACCAACGGATCAGTCGAGGCGACCGCTGCGGCCGCGACGAGCTGGCCAGGGTCAAGCTGCTGCCCGAGTGCGGCCGCGTGCTCGCGCACGTCGCCGTGTTTCGGCTCGCGGTCGGGTGTTCGGGCGGTGATGAGGTCGCGCAGTTCCGTCTCTACCTGCACCACCCGCAAACTCGTGAGGTGCGCGACATGCTCCGGGGTAGCGGTGTCAGGCGGCAGGATCGAGAAGCAATCCTCGAGCGCGAGCGTCGTTGCAACGGTCACCAGTTCGCGCAACTCCTGCGGGGTGGCACGCACGCCCGCCTCGGTGATGATGCGGGTGGCGTGTTCCTGCACGGTGTGGCGAGTCCATGCCGACTCTGCTACGGCGCAACGATCCAGCGCACGCGATGCGATCCGCTGCACCGAGACCTCATCCGGTGATACCGGCACACGCGCCGGCATGCCGGCCAGGTGTTCGGGGTCGTAGCCGACCTCGCGGAGCTCGGTCAGCCAGGCTTCCTCTTCCCGCAAGGTCGTGGGCTTCTTCGCGGGGCGCTCATACGCCCACGCCTGCGCTGTCAGCCGAGATGAGACGACCGGCCCCATCGTCTCGCCCGGATGCGCCGTCTCCCACTCGGCTTCGAGCCGTTCCAGGTTCTTCCGCACCTGCTCGCCGCGCTTCGACATGAGCGCGTTGAACGGTTCGAGTTCGGTGACTTCGCCAGTCACCGGGTCGAGGAGGAGGCCGTGACGGTCGAGCACTTCCGCGAGTTCGGGGCTGGCGGCGATCACGGCAGTACCGAGGGCGCGGATCGCGCCTTGCTGCCGGAACGTCGCCGCCGTGTCGAGCGCCCGCCACTTGCCCGCCGCCCAGACACGGGCGCCGATCTGCATGTGGATATGCCGGTGAGGATCACCGGCCCGGCTCGTCCGGTGCGTGATGCCGACCACCTGCATGTGCTCAATAGGTACGACCTCCTGCTTGCCGCGCGGGCCGACACGAGTCACGGAGTACTGGGCGAGCCACCGCAGAATCTCCGCCAGGGCGTCCTGCTGTGCTGCGTCCAGCGCCTTGGATACCTCGGGATGCAAGGCGGCAGCGACGGACAGGCTCTTGGGGGTGTTGATGACCATTTCCGCGAACCGGGGCGACCCCTGCCGATCCAACCCCGCGAGGCGAGGCCTTCCCATCTGCTCGCCGGTATCGGGATTGAGCCAGTCCACCCATCCCGCATACTCGTCAGCGGTCAGCACCCGACTACTCACGGCCTCGCCCGAAGCGTCGAGCACCGCGTACTGAACCCCGGTGCTGTCAGACAGGTAGTAGTCGTCAGCACGCGAGCGGTCGGCCTCGACATAGCGCAGCGCATCAGCCCCGGTGCCCCGGAGCAAGATCACGCCGCCCTGCATCGCTCTCACCACCAATGTTTCTAAACTAGAAACTCTATCTATCTACCACGGTAGCATACGTTCATTCAGAAGTCAGCAGAGCGATCTTAGAATCGCACTGTGCGACACGGAAGGTTCGCGTAAGTCGGTGACGGCTTCTGAGCCGCGAGTGAACACTGCGTGAATGCAGCGCGGCGAGTAGCGCCAGTCCCGGATGGTGCCCCATTCTGAGTAAGAAATGTTATCCGCAGAAGTTGGCCGTCGAACCGACTTTGGCGCGCCATTGCTGGTCCTTCTGGTGTTCTTGAGGTTAGGGTGCACGTCGTTCGGTGGCCCGGTCGCTCATCTTGGGTATTTTCGAGCAGAGTTCGTCGAGCGACGCAGATGGCTGGGTGATCGCGCGTATGCGGATCTTGTCGCATTGTGCCAGTTTCTTCCCGGCCCGGCATCGAGCCAGGTCGGCATGGCGATCGGTTTGCAGAGAGCTGGAATACTCGGTCTTGTCGCGGCATGGCTCGGGTTCACACTGCCATCTGCGGTATTGCTGTTCGGGTTCGCGCTCGGCGTATCGACCCTTGGCGACGTATCGCAGGCTGGATGGGTGCTGGGCCTGAAGGCTGCGGCGGTCGCGGTCGTGGGTCATGCTGTGCTCGGGATGGCAAAGTCACTCACGCCTGATGCGCGACGAGCGACGATTGCTGTCGGGGTGCTCACTGTCGTGCTGCTCGTACCCGGCCCGCTGACGATGTTCGGCGCGATGGCCTTGGCCGGGATCGCGGGGTTCTTCGTCTGTCGATCCCCGAGCACGACCGAGAACGATGAACCGCGTTTCCGGGTGCGCCTGCGGCCCGCAGTCGGATGGTTGAGCCTGGCTTTGTTCGTCATGCTGCTCGCAGGGTTGCCGATTTTTGCTGTGTTCACCGGCAACGCCACGGTAGGCCTGATTGACACCTTCTATCGTGCGGGGTCGTTCGTGTTCGGCGGCGGGCATGTCGTGCTCCCGCTTTTGCAGGCTGAGACAGTGCAGACTGGACTGGTGGAGCCGGGTGCGTTCCTCGCGGGGTATGGTGCCGCGCAGGCGGTGCCAGGGCCGCTGTTCACCTTCGCCGCGTTTCTCGGAGCGGTCACCACGGGCGGCCCGAGTGGGCTGCTCGGCGCATCCATTGCGCTGCTCGCGATCTTTCTGCCGTCTGCGCTGCTCGTGATGGGGGTGCTGCCCTTCTGGGAGCGGTTGCGTCGTGCGCCGAGAGTGCAGCGTGTGCTGACGGGCGTGAACTCCGGAGTCGTCGGGCTGCTCGCCGCCGCGCTGTACGACCCCGTATTCACCGCGGGTGTCACGAACGCCGCATCACTCGTCGTCGCGGCACTCGCGTTTGTCGCACTCACGTCCTGGAAAACACCGGCATGGGCGGTAGTGCTCGGGGCCGCAGGAGCCGGGGCATTGCTGCTCTGAACGCGCTACGCGGATACTCAGGCGAGGCTGGCCTACAATGCGAGAAGCGTGCCCGCCTGGGAGGATTGAAGCATGAGCCGTTTTTCATCTCTGGTCAGGGCATATCCACTCGTGATCGCAACACTGTTGGTGGCTATGATCGGGTTGGTTCTTTTAGCGACTCCGGCCATTGAGTCGGCCAGCTGGATTGTGGGTGCGTATGCGCTCGTGATTGCCGGGTGGGAGGCGGTCGGGATGATCCGGCAGCTCATCCGAGGGCACGCCGGGCTCGACATTCTTGCGGTGACGGCAATCACCGCTGCAGTGCTCGTTGGGGAGCCGTGGGCGGCGCTCGTGGTGGTGCTGATGCTCACCGGCGGGGCGGCCCTCGAAGATTACGCTGAGAACCGTTCGAAGCGGGAACTGACCGCGCTGCTGCGTAAGGCACCCCAGCAGGCCACGCGCATCCTCGCCCCAAGCGCACCCGGCGCGGACATGCACGGGCATACTGCCGAGGTCACGACCGAGGACATACCGGTCGAAGAAGTCGAGGTGGGTGATCTGTTGTTGGTGCGGCCGGGTGCACTCGTGCCTGTGGACTCGATCCTCGTCTCCGAGCACGCCGTGTTCGATGAGTCGTCATTGACCGGTGAAAGCCTGCCCGTTGAGCGTGACGCGGGAGAGAAAGTGTCGAGCGGTGCGGTAAATGGACAAGCCGCAGTCACCATGCGGGCTGCGGCTCCGGCCGCCGAGAGCGAGTATCAGCAGATTGTTCGGCTCGTCGAACAAGCCGCGGGGAGCAAAGCCAAAGTCGTGCGGCTCGCAGATCGGTACGCGGTGCCGTTCACAGTGCTCGCGCTCGTGATCGCCGGGATCGCGTGGGCGGTCAGTGGAGAGGCTGTCCGGTTTGCCGAGGTGCTGGTGGTGGCGACCCCATGCCCGCTGCTGATCGCCGCGCCGGTCGCGTTTCTCGGTGGCATGAGCCGTGCCGCGAGGTTCGGGCTGATCGTCAAGGGCGGCGGCACCCTCGAACAGCTTTCACGAGCCCGCTCGGCGGCATTCGATAAGACCGGCACCATCACTACCGGCAAGCCAGTGCTCGAACGCCTTCTGCCCGCCGACCGCGCCAGCGAAGACGAGCTGCTGCGTTTCGCAGCCTCAGCGGAGGTGTACTCCTCTCACGTGCTTGCGGACTCCGTCGTGCAGGCCGCGAAACAGCACGGCCTGTCGCTCGTCGAAGCCGAACATGCCGAGGAGATCGCGACAAACGGAGTCGCGGCTGTGTTCCGCACTCCTGACGCACCTGAGGCAGTGACGGTTCGTGTCGGCAAGCCCTCCTGGGTGCGCCACTCCGCGCCGGACCTCGTGCTGGCAGACCTTGCTCCAGGGGAACTCGCAATCTACGTCTCAGTCGATGGCCGTTTCGCCGGAGCCATCGTCATGCGCGACCAAGTGCGCGAAGAAGCAGCCCAGGCTCTCCGTCAGCTGAGCGCACTCGGTATCGAGCGTACGCTCATGGTCACCGGAGACGTTGCAGCCACCGCCGAACCCATCGCGCGGCGCCTTGGAATCAGCGAGGTGCACGCGGAGTGCCGCCCCGGCGACAAAGTTCGCATTGTCAGTAGCGTGCAGCCCCGCCCGCTCATCATGGTCGGTGACGGCCTCAACGATGCCCCGGTGCTCGCTGCTGCGGATATTGGCTTCGCAATGGGGGCGCGCGGTGCGACCGCAGCATCGGAGTCTGCGGACATCGTGAACCGCTACGACACGCTCTCGGCCCTGCCGCGCGCGGTGAGCATCGGCAAGGACACCGTGCGGATCGCACTGCAAAGCATCTGGCTCGGCATCATCATCAGCGTCGGCCTCATGCTCATCGCAGCCTTCGGGTTCCTCCCAGCACTCCTCGGCGCGTGGCTGCAAGAAGTCGTTGACCTGGTGGCCATCCTCGGCGCACTCCGTGCAGTCGGCCCACGATCTGAGCGAATCACACGATCATCACCAGTCGCATCGACGGAACAACTTCACTTCAGCACGACCCAGGGTCTGCCCCGAGTTTGGTTGACATCTGAACTGTGAGGATTCGTCCTCGCTGGAAGGATGTTTCTGTGGCAAAGCCCTATCCCCGAGAGTTCCGCGATGATGTCGTGGCCGTGGCCCGGAAGGGTCAAGCGCCGTTGGCGCAGATCGCGAAAGACTTCGGTATCTCCGAAGGCTCGCTGTCGAACTGGTTGAAGCAGGCCGACGTCGAGGACGGCAAACGCGCCGGCCTAACCGACGACGAGCGCAAGCAGCTGCGTGAAGCGAACAAGCGAATCCGGCTGCTGGAGCAGGAGAACGAGGTGTTGCGGCGGGCTGCGGCGTATCTGTCGCAGGCGAACCTGCCGGGAAAATAGTCTTCCCGCTCGTCCACGAGATGGCTGCGGCCGGCGCTCCCGTGAGGGTGCCGGTCGCGGTGGCGTTGCGGGTCCTCGGCCTGTCCCGGCAGGGGTACTACCAGTGGCTCAAAGCCCTGGTCTCCCAGCGGGACTGGGACGACGCGCACCTGATCGACGTGCTCTACGACCTCCATGCCGACGACGTGACCCTCGGGTACCGGTTCCTCACCGACGAGCTCGAGACCGAGCACGAGATCACCGCGAGCGAGAACCGAGTGCATCGACTCTGCCGGATCGCGGGGATTCACGCGTCCCACCATCGCAAACACAGCAAGCCCGGCAGCACGGGACCTGCGCCGCACGACGACCTCCTCGCGGTCGTCGACGAGCACGGTGTCGTCCGGCACGAGTTCGTCGCCGACGGGCCGAACAAGGTCTGGCTGTGGGACATCTCGGAACACCCGACCAGAGAAGGCAAGCTCTACATCTGCGCGATCAAAGACGTCTGGTCGAACAAGATCGTCGGCTACTCCATCGACACCCGCATGAAGTCGTCCCTGGCGCGGGCGGCGATGCGCAACGCGATCGCGCTGCGCTCACCTCACGGCACGATCTGCCACTCCGACAGAGGAGGCCAGTTCCGCGCGAAACGCACCCAGAACCTCCTGAAGAACAACGGCCTCGTCGGCTCCATGGGCCGGTCTTACGGAGCCGGAGACAACGCGAGCATGGAGAGCTTTTTCAGCCTGCTCCAGAAGAACGTGCTCAACACCAGGCGCTGGGACACCCGCGCCGACCTCCGCCTCGCGATGGTCACCTGGATCGAAACGAAGTACAACCGCCGACGCCGCCAACGCGGCCTCGGCAAACTCACCCCCATCGAATTTGAGATGATCTACAAGGACGCAGAAGCGGCCTGATCACCCCAAACCCCGACTGTCAACAAGACTCGGGGCAGACCCCCAAGACAGGAAATGAACAATATGGCATCCGACTCAAGCACCACGCCGCATCCCGGCGAAGCCCACCTGCAGAACGTGGGCCAACGCTTGAACTGGCTACGTGCAGGGGTGCTCGGCGCAAACGACGGCATCATCTCTACCGCGGGTGTCGTCGTCGGTGTCGCTGCCGCTACACCAAACAACGTACTGGCAATCGCGACGGCCGGTATCGCCGCCGTAGTTGCCGGGGCGTTCTCAATGGCTGGCGGAGAGTATGTTTCGGTGAGCACCCAGCGCGACACAGAGAAAGCGCTCATCGCAAAAGAACGGTGGGAGCTCGAAACCATGCCCGAGGAGGAGCTTGAAGAACTCACCGAGCTCTATCGACAGCGGGGCCTCTCAGATGACCTCGCGCATCAGGTCGCGGTGCAGCTTACCGAGACGGACGCTCTCGCCGCTCACGCAGAGGTCGAACTCGGAATCGACCATGAAGAGTTCACAAGCCCGTGGGCAGCCGCCGTGTCATCGTTCATTGCGTTCGCCGTTGGAGCGCTGATCCCACTCATCATGATCTTGCTCCCCGTCGGCGGACACCGAGTTTGGATCGCAGCCATCGCAGTTGTGATCGGCCTCTTCCTCACCGGTTGGATCAGCGCTGCGCTCGGTGGCGCGCCGCGCGGTCGCGCAATTCTCCGGAACGTGGTCATGGGCTCAGCGACCATGATCGCCACATACGCCATTGGGGCACTCTTTGGCGTGGCCATCGGATAGGCCGCTTCTCGTGATCCGGCCCGATTTCATGTGCTAACTCATGTGCTACCGACGCTGCTAGGTTGTGAATCGCGGTGCAGTTATCCACAGGTGGGCCTCGCAGGAACCGCGGAATCATGCGGCAGAACGTCGATACGGGGTTGCGGGCGCGAGGGGGAACGGATCAGTTCAAGTCCCCCCTCGCGCACAGTGTGAAGGCCCCCGGTCCGACAGGATCCGGGGGCCTTTCCCGTTCGCGCGACGCCCGCGACCCCTGCGTACTTCGGAGATCGCGGCTTCTTCGGAGGGTTCGCGCCGAATCCGTCCGAAGAAGCCCGGATCTCCGAAGAAGCCCGGCTCCCCGCGGACGTCGCACGACCCGGCATCCGACGTCGACATGCACGCGCCCCCGGTAGCGTGGAGGGCATGACCGACGACCTGCCCGAGGTGGCGCGCATCGCGCGCGACCTCATCCGCTTCGACACCACCAACTACGGCGAGGGTCGGGCCCATGGCGAGCGGGAGGCGGCGGAGTACGTCGGGGCGTACCTCGAATCCCTCGGCCTCGAGGTCGAGTACTACGAGCCGATTCCGCGGCGCACGAACGTCATGGCGCGGGTGGCGGGGCGCAGCCCCGACAAGCCGGCGCTCGTCCTGCACGGCCACCTCGACGTCGTCCCCGCCGTCGCCGCGGACTGGAGCGTCGACCCGTTCGCGGGCGAGGTGGCGGACGGCCTCCTCTGGGGGCGCGGCGCGGTGGACATGAAGAACATGGATGCCATGATCCTCAGCGCCGTCGCAGAGCTCCTGCGGGCCGGCGAGCAGCCCGAGCGGGACCTCGTCCTCGTCTTCTTCGCCGACGAGGAGAACGGCGGCGTCGAGGGTTCGCAGCTGGTCGTGCGCGATCGGCCCGAGTGGTTCGCGGGCGCGACCGAGGCCATCAGCGAGGTCGGCGGCTACTCGATCGGCGTGGGTCGACCCGGCGACGACGGCGAGCCGGGCCGCGCCTACCTCCTGCAGGTGGGGGAGAAGGCCCTCGTCTGGCTGCGCCTGCGCGCAATGGGCCGCGCAGGCCACGGCAGCCGCTTCCACCCCGACAACGCCGTGACGCGCCTCGCCGAGGCGGTCGCCGCCCTCGGCCGGACGACCTGGCCGATCGACCTCACACAGACGACGCGGCAGACCGTCGAGGGACTCGCGGCCCTCTGTCTGCCGAACGAGGCGTGTCTGCCGAACGAGGCGCAGACTCCCGACCCGGATGCCGTGGCCGACGCGACCGGCCCGGCATCCGGATTCCTCCGTTCGACGTTCCGGACGACGACGAACCCGACGGGGCTGACGGCCGGCTACAAGCACAACGTCATCCCCGACGCGGCGACGGCGGCGATCGACGTGCGCACCCTTCCCGGGCAGGAGGACGAGGTCCTCGCCGAGATCCAGCGCATCGTGGGCGACGACATCGTCATCGAGATCGTCCACCGCGACATCGGGCTCGAGGTGCCGTTCGCCGGCCCGCTCGTCGAGGCGATGGTGGGCGCTCTCGACCGGCACGACCCGGGCGTCCCGGTCGTCCCGTACCTGATGGGCGGCGGCACCGACAACAAGGCGCTCGCCGAACTCGGCATCGCCGGGTACGGCTTCGCGCCGTTGCGCCTTCCGGCCGACTTCGACTTCACGGGTATGTTCCATGGTGTGGACGAGAGGGTCCCCATCGACGCCCTCGTCTTCGGTCAGCGGGTGCTGGTCGACCTTCTCCGCTCGTATTGAGCCGCACCACCGCGACACGCCCCGCCAGGAAACCCGGAAGGCCCTCAGATGTTCGACGCGATCATCCTCGGCATCGTGCAGGGACTCACCGAGTTCCTGCCGATCTCGTCGAGCGCACACCTGCGCATCATCGGTGAGTTCCTGCCGTCGGCGCAGGACCCCGGTGCCACCTTCACCGCGATCACCCAGCTCGGCACCGAGCTCGCGGTCCTCGTCTACTTCTGGAAGCGGATCGTCCGGATCGTCGGCCGCTGGTTCCGCTCACTCACCGGCGCCGTGCCGCGCAACGACCCCGACGCGCGGATGGGCTGGATCGTCATCATCGGCACGATCCCGATCGGCGTCATCGGCTTCCTCTTCCAGGACGTCATCCGCGACACGTTCCGAAACCTCTGGCTCGTCGCGATCGTCCTCATCGTCTTCGGTCTGCTGCTCGGCGCCGCCGATGCGCTCGGGCGACGCACGCGCAACGAGGAGGACATCACCCTGAAAGACGGCCTCGCCCTCGGCCTCGCGCAGTCGCTCGCGCTGATCCCCGGCGTCTCGCGCTCGGGCGCGACGACGACGATGGGTCTCGCGTTGGGGTTCACCCGCCCCGCCGCGGCGGAGGTCGCCTTCCTTCTCGCCGTGCCCGCCGTCTTCGGCAGCGGCCTCTACGAGCTGTACCACGCGATCAAAGAGCCGGGTTCGGCAGTGTTCACGATGGGGGAGACGGTCGTCGCGACCATCATCGCCTTCGTCGTCGGCCTCGCGGTCATCGCCTTCCTCATGCAGTACCTCAAGCGCGGCAGCTTCCTGCCGTTCGTGATCTACCGCGTGGTCCTCGGCATCGTGCTCATCATCCTGCTGAGCCTCGGGGTGCTGTCGGCCTACTGAGCGTTCCGCGCGACCGAGCCGCCGCGCTCACTAGCGCCGCGGCCCGTCAGGCCCCTGCCCCGGTCCGCTTTGACCGGGACCGCCCGGGCCCTTCTGCCCGTCACCGCCGCCGCGGCGGAGGTAGCGCTCGAACTCCTGCGCGATCGCGTCGCCCGACGCCTCCGGCGAGTCCCACGTGTCGCGCGTCTGCTCGAGCTGGTGGATGTACTCGGTCATCTCCTCGTCGTCCGACGCCGCCGCATCGATGGATGCCTCCCACGCGAGCGACTGGGCGGGAAGCTCGCCGCGGGGGATGACGGCACCCGTCAGGTCGGAGAGGCGGTCGAGGAGCGCGAGCGTCGCCTTCGGCGACGGGCTGTGCCCGGCGACGTAGTGCGGGATGCTGGCCCAGAGAGCGGCGCAGGGGATGCCGGCATCCTCCGCGGCCGTCGACAGCACGGTGAGGATTCCGGCCGGACCCTCGTACGTCGGCTTCTCGAGTCCGAGCGCCGCACGCAGCGCCTCGTTCTCACTGCCCGCGAAGACCGAGATGGGGCGCGTGTGCGGCACGTCGGACATCATCGAGCCGAGTGCGACGATGCCCGTGATGTCTTCGCGCAGGGCCGCGTCGATGAGCTCGGCGACGAACGCCTGCCACGCGCGCGCCGGCTCGAAGCCGGACAGGAGCCACAGGCGCGTGCCGTCGGAGGGGTGCAGCGGCCGCCACACCGTGGCATCGGGCCAGACGAGGCTGCGGGCACCGTCGGCATCCATCCGCACCTGCGGCCGCGTGTACTGGTAGTCGAAGTAGAGCTCGGGATCGACGGAGAACACCTCGCGGTAGGCGCCGGACTCGCGCAGGTGCGCAACGGCCGCGGAGGCCGCCTCGCCCGCGTCGTTCCATCCGTCGAAGGCGACCACGAGCACCCGCTGACCCAGTTCGTCCACACCACTCCTCGTCCTGGCGAATCGTTGCCCCCACGATACGCGCCGGCCGCCGCGCATGGGGCGCAGAGGGCCGCCGGATGCGCACGTCGTACGATGGAGGGATGTCCTCCACGCCCCACGACGGCCTCTCCGAGCCTTCATCCGGCGCGTCGGCCGAGGCATCCGCCGATATGACCTCCGCGTATCCGGACGCCGTGCTCTGGGACCTCGACGGCACCCTCGTCGACACCGAGAAGTTCTGGATGGCGGCCGAGACCGCGCTCGTCGAGAGCTTCGGCGGCTCGTGGACGCACGAGCAGGCGCTCGGCCTCGTCGGCAAGGGTCTCGAGACCTCCGCCGCGATCCTGCAGGAGGCGGGCGTCCGCATGGCGACGCAGGAGATCGTCGACCACCTCACCGCCCAGGTCATGACGCGCCTCAGCGAAGGCGACCTCCCGTGGCGGCCCGGGGCGCTCGAGCTGCTCGGAGAGCTCCGCGCCGCAGGCGTGCGCTGCGCGCTCGTGACGATGTCGATGCGCCGCATGGCGGAGCTCGTCGTCGCGGCACTGCCGCCCGCTCAGGCGGGCGTGTTCGAGCTGATCGTCTCGGGCGACGAGGCGACGCGGCCCAAGCCCTTCCCGGATGCCTACCTGCAGGCCTGCGCCGCCCTCGGCGTCGATCCCGCCCGTGCGCTGGCGATCGAAGACTCCGCGACGGGTGTCCGCGCCGCCGTCGCCGCGGGCGTGACGACCGTCGGCGTCCCGCTCATGGTGTCGCTCGTCGGCACCGGCGCCCACGCCATCTGGCCGACCCTCGACGGCCGCACCCTCGGCGACCTCGCCGACCTCCACTCGGCCCGCGCCGCGAAAGGCTCCGCACGATGACCGATCTCTCCGCCGCCCCGGCGTCCGACCTGCGCCCGAGCGGCCCCTTCCGCCTGGGCGACCGAGTGCAGCTGACCGGACCGAAGGGCCGCATGCACACCGTCACCCTCCGCGAGGGCGGCGAGTTGCACACTCACCACGGTGTGCTGAAGCACGAGGCGATCGTGGGTCAGCCCGACGGGTCTGTGCTCGTGAACTCCGGGGGACACGAGTACCTCGCCCTCCGGCCGCTGCTGCGCGACTTCGTCATGTCGATGCCGCGGGGGGCGGCGATCGTGTATCCGAAGGATGCCGCGCAGATCCTCGCCCAGGCCGACATCTTCCCCGGCGCCACCGTGGTCGAGGCGGGCGTCGGGTCGGGAGCGCTGTCGCTGTGGCTCCTGCGCGCGATCGGGCCGGCTGGCCGTCTCTGGTCGTTCGAGCGTCGTGACGAGTTCGCCGAGGTCGCCCAGGCGAACGTCGAGACGTTCTTCGGCGCCTATCCGGAGAGCTGGAAGGTCGTGGTCGGCGACCTCGTCGAGGAGCTTCCCGCTGCGGTCGAGCCGGGCACCGTCGACCGCGTGGTCCTCGACATGCTCGCCCCGTGGGAGTGCATCGACGTCGTCGCCGACGCCCTCACGCCCGGCGGCGTGGTGATCTGCTACGTCGCGACCGCGACCCAGCTGAGCCGTGTCGCGGAGTACCTGCGCGGCACCGGCCTGTTCACCGAACCTGAGTCGAGCGAGACGATGGTGCGCGGCTGGCACGTCGAGGGTCTTGCGGTGCGCCCCGACCATCGCATGGTGGCGCACACCGGTTTCCTCATCACCGCCCGCAGGCTCGCGCCGGGCGCGGTGCCCCCGGATGTCCGCAAGCGCGCGCTCAAGAAGCCGAGCTACGCCGACGCGGACGTCGAGGTCTGGACCCCCGGCGCCGTCGGCGACCGGGAGATCACCGACAAGAACCTCCGCAAGCGCGTCCGCGAGGCCCAGCGCGCGCTCGACGGCGCCCGCATCGCATCCGCGGGCGCGGCCGCGGCGGACGAGGACGCCGACGGGGGAGCCGTAGACTGATCCGGTGCTTCGGATCCCTGCCGCTCTCGCCGTCCTCGGGCTCACCGCGGTGACCCTCGTCGCGTGCTCGTCCGCACCGGCGTCCTCGTCCGCCTCGTCGTCGTGCGAGCGCGTCGATTCGGACACCACGGTCCTCGACCTCATCGAGACCGACGGCGAATTCGGCAAGCCCTCGATGACCGTCCAACCGCCTCTCTACGTGGACGAGACGGTTCACGCCGATGAGAAGGTGGGGACGGGCACCCGAGTCACGAGCGAGCAGCAGGATGTCGCCTTCACGGTGACCGTCGCGCGCGGCGCGACCGGCGAGACCATCACGACCGAGACGCTGGCGCCGCAGACGATCGCGAAGTGGCGGAACAACCTGCCCGGTTTCGCCGACATGATGATGTGCGCCACAGAGGGGTCGCGCATCGTCGGGGCCGTTCCCGCGTCCACCGGCATGTCGCCGAATCAGGCGCAGAACCTCGGCATCGGCGACGGCGAGGCGCTCGCGGTGACGCTCGACCTCACGAAGGTGTACCTCCCTGCCGCCGACGGCGCGCCGCAGTACAACGACCGGCGCGGCATGCCGTCGGTCGTCCTGGCCCCCGGCGGCCGACCCGGCCTTGTGATCCCGTCGGGTTCGGCGCCCGACCAGCGTGTCGTCGAGACGCTGAAGAAAGGCGACGGCGCGGTCGTCGACGATATCGCTGCGGCGCGCGTGCACGTGCTGGCCGTCGAGTGGGACAGCAAGACCGTCACCGAGTCGACGTGGGAGGACGGGGCGAGCCGCACCGTGACCTCCGGCGACGTCTTCGCCGACGCGGTGCAGGGCGCGACGGTCGGATCGCAGCTGATGGTCGTCGACCCCGGAGCCGCCGCCGACGGTCAGCGCGCGACGGTCTACGTCGTCGACATCCTGGGAATCGACGACCCCGCGCCCGCAGCCGCGACACGCTGAGCGCACGCGTGCGAAGCCCGGCCGCATCTCCGACACAGGGCGGGGTGGGCCGCGTCGCGCCGCTCGACGCCGCCTAGGATGGGCGGGTGGCATCCTCGTCGACCCGCACCGCGCCCGAAGAGCGCTTGGTGAATCTCGTCGTCGCCCTCATGGCGACCGAGCCGGGACTGACGAAGGAGACGATCCTCGCCTCCGTCGCGGGCTATCGCGAACAGGCGACCTCGGGGGCGTCGAAGGACGCCCTGGAGAAGATGTTCGAGCGCGACAAGCAGACGCTCCGCTCCCTCGGCATCCAGGTGGAGACGATCGGCGACTACGCCGATCCCGACGACCTCCGGGAGGCGCGCTACCGTATTCCCACGACGGAGTACGAGCTGCCCGCCGACCTCACCTTCACGCCCGCCGAGCTCGCGGTGCTGAACCTTGCGAGCGGCGTCTGGAGCGAGAGCTCGATGTCCGCCGACGCGCGCAGCGGCCTGCGCAAGATCCGCGCCCTCGGCATCGATGTCGACGCGCCCATCATCGGGTACTCGCCGCGCATCAGCCTGCGCGAAAGCTCCTTCGATCCCCTGCAGCAGGCGATCGAGCTCGGCCGCGTCGTGCGATTCTCGTACGCGAAGCCGGGGGAGGATGCCGCGCGGCTGCGCCGCATCCGGCCTCTCGCTCTCGTCGAGTACGAGGGGCGGTGGCATGTCTACGGGTTCGATCTCGATCAGGACGACGTGCGCACCTTCCTCCTCGCGCGGATCGTCTCCGACGTCGAGATCACGAAGACCCGGTTCGACCTCGGCGAGCGCGAGGGTGCGGGGGAGCGCGCGCTCGCGGGCCTCGCCGACGTCGCCGCACGGCAGCAGGCCCTGCTGGAGGTGACGCCGGGCACCGAGGCCGCCCTGCGGCTCAGCCGCCGGTCGCGGCCCGCGGAACAGGGCATCCACGTGCCCTACGTCGACGTGCACATCTTCGCCGACGAGCTCGCCTCGTACGGCCCTGAGGTGCGCGTCGTCGAGCCGGCCGACCTCCGCGCCGCCGTCATCGCCCGGCTCGAGCGCGTCGCCCGCCGCCACGTCCACGACGGGGGAGGTGCGGCATGAGCGCGCGCCCGCTCGTCGCCACCGACCGCGCGGCCCTCATCCTCCAGCTCGTGCCGTATCTCATCGCGAAGGGCGAGGTCACCCTCGCCGAGGCGGCGGCGGACTTCGACGTCGAGCCCGAGCAGATGCGTGCGATGGTCGAGAAGCTCACCGTCATCGGCCTGCCCGGCGACGGCGGCTTCTGGCAGATGGCGAACGACCTCTTCGACATCGACTGGGACCTGCTCGACGAGCAGGACATCATCCTCATCACGAACTCGGTCGGCCTCGAGCGAACGCCGCGGCTGAGCGCACGCGAGGCGGCGGCACTGCTCGCCGGGCTGCAGCTCGCGGCCTCGCTCCCCGGCGTCGGCGACGCGGGCGGGTCGAAGATCGTCCAGGGACTGCTCGCCAAGCTCGCGCGCGGCGCGTCGAGCGCCCCCGCCGACGTGATCGTCGCCCCGCAGGAGGTCGACGACGTCCGCATCGCGGTCGCCGACGCGCTCCAGCGCGGCGTCGCGGTGTCGTTCGACTACCGCGCTCCGGACGCGCCGCCCACGACCCGCACGGTGGATGCCGTGAAGGTCCACATCGCCGACGGGCAGTGGTACCTGCAGGGGTGGTGCCACCTGCGCGAGGCGATGCGGACGTTCCACCTCGACCGCGTCTCGGACGTCCGGCTCACCGACATCGCGGCGACGCACGCCGCCGACGCCGTCCCCGACCTCTTCGAGCCGGGCGAGACCGATGTCGAGGTCGAGGTCCGCTACCCGATCGGGGCGGAGGCGCTCCTCGGCGACTACGTCATCGAGCGGCGGAGCGACGCGGGGGGCCTCCGCACCGCCGGCATCCGCCTCGGCGACGCCCGCAGCGTCAAGCGCCTCGCCGCCCGCTTCGGCGGGGCCCTCGAAGTCCTCTCGCCCCCCGACGTCCGCGACGCCGCGCGGGAGTGGGCCCGCGCCGGGCTCGAGCTCTACCGCTGAGCGCGGCGAGTCGGCGCCGTCCCATAGGACTCTCATCACCGCCATGGGTAGACTGGGGTTCTCCCGCCCTCATCGGAAGGATCATCATGGGACCTCATGGTTGGCAGTGGCTGCTGATCCTCGCCGTCATCCTCTTGCTGTTCGGCGCGGCGAAGCTCCCGGCACTCGCGAAAAGCCTCGGGCAGTCCGCGCGCGTGTTCAAGGGCGAGATGAAGGCGATGAAGGAGGAGGATGCCCCGGCATCCTCCACCGCCGGAACGGCCGAGAACACCGCCGCGCCCGCTGCACAGACGCCGGCCGCGGCCGACCCGGCCACGCCCGGCAAGCCGGACTCCACCTCCTGACGACGTCCGTGGCCACGGCCGAACACCCGCCGATCGGAACCGAGGACGGCCCGCGGCGCGACAAGCGGATGTCTCTTGCCGCGCACTTGCGGGAGCTGCGCAAGCGATTGGTGATCGCCGCGATCGCCCTCGTCGTCGCCATGGTGGTCGCCTACTTCCTCACCGATCCGTTCATGGCTCTGATCACGCAGCCCGTGCACGAGCTCGCCCAGCAGCGCGGTGAGACGGCGAAGATCGAAGTGATGTACACGACGGTGACGGGTGCTTTCGACCTGAAGCTGCGGATGTCGTTCGCGATCGCGTTGCTCCTGTCGGCACCGATCTGGCTGTGGCAGCTGTGGGCGTTCATCATGCCCGGGCTCACCCGCAAGGAGATCCGATACACGGTGGGTTTCGTGGCGGCGGCCGTGCCGCTGTTCTTCGCCGGGGTCACGACCGGCATGCTCGTCATGCCGAACATCGTGCGGCTCATGGCGGAGTTCCTGCCCGAGGGCACGTCGGCGCTGTACGACGCCAAGTACTACTACGACTTCGTGCTGAAGCTCCTGCTCATCGTCGGCATCGCCTTCGTCCTGCCCGTCTTCCTCGTCGCGCTCAACGTCGCCGGGGTCATGTCGGGCAAGGCGATCATGAAGAGCTGGCGCGTGGCGGTCGTGATCGCGATCGTCGTCGCCTCGATCGCGACGCCCCCGGCCGACATCGTCTCGACGTTCCTGCTCGCCGGCATCCTCATCGTGTTGTTCTTCGCTGCGGCCGGACTGTCGATGCTCTTCGACCGGCGCCGCGCGAAGCGCACGGCCGCCGAGCTCGGATCGCTCGCGTGAGCGATCCCGCCGCGCGCTACGCGCAGGCGCAGGCGGCGCGCGCCCACCCGCTGACGGCGGCGTTCGCCGCGATGCAGCGGTTCGACCTCGACCCGTTCCAGATCGCGGGGTGCCAGGCGCTCGAAGACGGCTGGAGCGTCCTCGTCGCCGCCCCCACCGGCGCAGGAAAGACGATCGTCGGCGAGTTCGCCATCCATCTCGCGATGCTCAGCGCGGGCGAGAAGGCGTTCTACACGACGCCCATGAAGGCGCTGTCGAACCAGAAGTTCCGAGAGCTCCAGGAGGTCTATGGCGAGAGCGAGGTGGGCCTGCTCACCGGCGACACCAACATCAACGGCAGCGCCCGCGTCGTCGTGATGACCACCGAGGTGCTCCGCAACATGCTCTACGCCGACTCGCCAGCGCTGCGGGGCCTGCGCTACGTCGTGATGGACGAGGTGCACTACCTCGCCGACCGTTTCCGCGGCGCCGTGTGGGAAGAGGTCATCATCCACCTCCCGCAGGACGTGAAGCTCGTCTCGCTGTCGGCGACGGTCTCCAACGCGGAGGAGTTCGGCGACTGGCTCGGAACCGTCCGCGGCGACACCGAGGTGATCGTCTCCGAGACGCGCCCCGTTCCCCTCGAGCAGCACGTGCTCGTGCGCGGCGACCTGCTGCCCCTCTTCGACGACCGCGCGGGCATCGCGACCGCGCAGGTCAACCAGGAGCTCATGCGCATCCGCGGCGGCAGCGGCGCACGGTACGAGAACAATCGGCAGGCGCAGCAGCATCGTTCGTCCGACCACCGCAGCCACGGCTACCCGAGCAGACGGCCCCGCAAGGGCGGCACGCGGCCCGTCCGCTCGGCCAACGTGCAGCGCATCGAGCGGCTCGATCGCCCCGATGTGGTGCGCCTCCTCGAGCGGGCGAACCTCCTCCCCGCGATCTTCTTCATCTTCAGCAGAGCCGGCTGCGACGGCGCCGTCCAGCAGGTGCGCCGCTCCGGGCTCCGCCTCACGACCCGCGAGGAGCGCGACGAGATCCGCCGCGTCATCGATGAGCGCACCCGCACGCTCGGCGAGGACGACCTCCAGGTGCTCGGCTACTGGGAGTGGCGCGACAACCTCGAGCGCGGCGTCGCTGCTCACCACGCGGGACTCCTTCCCGCCTTCAAAGAGGTCGTCGAGGAGCTCTTCCGACGCAAGCTCGTGAAGGTCGTCTTCGCGACCGAGACCCTGGCGCTCGGCATCAACATGCCCGCGCGGACGGTCGTGCTCGAGAAGCTCGAGAAGTTCAACGGCGAAGCGCGCGTCGCGATCACCTCGGGGGAGTACACGCAGCTCACCGGACGCGCGGGACGGCGCGGCATCGACGTCGAGGGCCACGCCGTCATCCAGTGGACCGAGGCGCTCGACCCCCAGGCGGTCGCGGCCCTCGCCTCCCGCCGCACGTACCCGCTGAACTCCAGCTTCCGACCGACTTACAACATGGCGGTGAACCTCATCGACCAGTTCGGGCGCGACGAGGCCCGCGAGATCCTCGAGTCGTCCTTCGCCCAGTTCCAAGCCGATCGAGCGGTCGTCGGGCTCGCGCGGGAGGTGAAGGATGCCGAGCAGTCGCTCGCCGGCTACGCCGAGGCGATGACCTGCGATCGCGGCGACTTCCTCGAGTACGCAGGGATCCGGCGCGACCTGAGCGAGCTCGAGAAGCTGAACCGCGCCGATCGGACGGCGCCCGCGCGCATCCGCGAGAAGCGGCAGCAGGAGATCGCCTCGCTCCGGCGCCGGATGCAGCGGCATCCCTGCCACTCCTGCCCCGACCGCGAGGCGCACGCCCGCTGGGGCGAGCGGTACGCGAAGCTCGAACGGCGGGTCGAGAAGATCCGGCGCCAGATCTCCGCGCGCACCGGCACCGTCGCGCGCGTCTTCGACCGTGTCGTCGACGTGCTGGTCGCCCTCGACTATGTGCGCGTCGCCGACGACGGCACGGCCACGCTGACCTCGGCCGGCGCGACGATGAAACGGATCTACGGCGAGCGAGATCTGCTCGTCGCCGAAGCGCTGCGGCAGGGGCTGTGGACCTCGCTCGATGCGCCAGGGCTCGCCGCGCTCGCGTGCTGCCTCGTCTACGAGCCGCGACGCGACGAGGCGGGACCCGGCGAGCACGGGCTGCCGCGCGGCCCCTTCCGACGGGCGCTGTCGGAGACCCAGGACCTCTGGGCGCGGCTCGACGACCTCGAACAGGACCACCACCTCCCCGGCACCGAGCCGATCGCCGCAGGGCTCGCGACCGCGATGCACTCCTGGGCGCGCGGCGCGACGCTCGACCGGGTGCTCGATGAGGCCGACCTCGCCGCAGGCGATTTCGTCCGCTGGACGAAGCAGACGATCGACCTCCTCGATCAGCTCTCGATCGTCGCCGAGCCCCCCGTGGCCGTGACCGCGCGGAAGGCGCTCGAAGCCGTGCGCCGGGGCATCGTCGTCTACGGCTCGCTCTGAACAACGACGCCTAGGCTCGAGACGTGCCCGACCGTTCCCCCCGCCGTCGATCGATCTCCGACCAGCCCGCACTGCTGCCACTCTGGGCGGCCCTCATCGTCGCGGCGCTCGGCGGGTTCGTGCTCGACCTGGCCTTCCCGGCGGTCGGCTGGTGGCCGCTCGCCTTCGTGGGCGTCGCGATGGCGCTCGTCCCGATGATCGGCCGCTCGGCGTGGGGCGCGTGGGCGGTCGGCACGGTGTTCCTGGCATCCTTCTACCTCATCCACATAGCGTGGATCACGCGATACCTCGGTCTCGTTCCCTGGTTCGCCCTCGCCGGCATCGAGACGCTGCTGGGTGGGGTGACCGGCATCGCGCTGACCCTCGCCTACCGCTGGATGCCGCGGATCGCGCCCGGGCGGTGGGGGAGACTCCTCGCGCTTCCGGCGCTCATCGCGGGCATCTGGACGGCGCGCGAGCTCTTTCTCGGGTCGTGGCCCTACACCGGGTTCCCGTGGGCGCGCATCGGCATGAGCCAGTCGGAGAGCCCGCTCGCGCACGTCGCGTCGTGGACGGGGGTCACGGGCCTGACCTTCCTCATGGTGTTCTTCGTCGCGGCGGTCATCGAGTGGGTGCGCGCGGGTGCCTGGCGCTCCCTGCGAGCGGGCGGCCGGCGTTCGGCGACGACGGTGCTGCCCGCGCTCGTCGTCGCGGTGGTACTGCTCGTCACGCCACAGTTTCCGACCACCGCGGCCGGTACCTGGACCGTCGGCTCGGTGCAGGGGAACGGTCCCGCCGGCTATTTCGACGAGCGCGAGCCGTATGCGATCCTCCAGTCGCAGCTCGACGCGACCGAGCCGATCGTGGGCGAGCCGATGGACGTCCTCCTCTGGCCCGAGGGCGGCATCGATGCCGACCCCACTCACAACGAGTCCGTCGCTCGGGTGCTCGACCGCCTCGCGAAGGCCGTCGACGCCCCTCTCGTCGTCAACGCCGCGACCCAGCGCGGGGAGGACACCTTCAACACCTCGATGCTCTGGGAGGCGGGGGCGGAGAACCCCCTCGCGATCCACGACAAGTCCCACCCCGTGCCGATGGGGGAGTATGTCCCCGATCGGTGGTTCTACGAGATGCTCGCGCCCGACCTGATCGGCCTCATCCAGCGCGAGTACACGCCGGGGACGAATCCGCCGTTCTTCGATGTGAACGGCGTCGGCGTCGGCCTCGCCATCTGCTTCGACGTGATCTACGACGACGTCATCTGGTCGGGCGCGCGCGACGGCGCGGAGATCTATCTGCTGCAGACGAACAACGCCGACTTCCGCGACACCGACGAGAACCTGCAGCAGCTCGCCTTCGCGCGCATGCGCGCGATCGAGACGGGGCGAACGGTCGTGAACCTCTCGACCGTCGGGACGAGTCAGGTGATCGCGCCCGACGGCACCGAGATCGACAGCCTTCCCGAGGCGCAGCCGGGCGCGATGCTCACCGAGGTGCCGCTGCGCACGGGACTCACGGGAGCCGTCGTCGTCGGCCCCGCGGTGCAGCTCGTACTGGGTTGGGGGAGCGTCGTCGCGTTTCTCGGCATCGGCCTGCTCGCGCGCCGGGCGCGGCGCCGCGCCGAGTCGGGCGACGAGAGCGTCGCTCCGGGCACGACGAAGACGTCGGCCTCCGAGTGATCCGGAGGCCGACGTCAGGGGGATCGTCGACGCAGTGTGTTCGCGGTGTCGCGGTGGTGCGGACTCAGGCCGTGAGGCGAGCCGCGTCGTCGCCGGCACCGGCGCCGCGACGGGCGCGCAGGAGGGCGAGACGCTCTTCGAGGAGCTCCTCGAGCTCGGGGATGGTACGACGCTCCATGAGCATGTCCCAGTGGGTGCGGGCGACTTTGTCGCCCGAGTGATCGATCTCGGCGACGCCGTCGCCGACCCGCAGAACGGCCTCGGCGCCGCACGTGCGGCACTCCCAAGCCTCGGGTACCTCGGCGTCTGACGCGAAGGTCATGGTCGTCTCGCGCCCGCACTGGGTGCAGACGTACGTGTGGTTGGCGCGCTCGTGGAACACGACGCCTTCCTCGCTCTGTAGGCTGGAAGCGCCGAGTCGAATGCCGCGCAGGCTGCGATCTGCCATTGTGTGGTCCTCTCGTCTCGCTCAGGTATAACGCGTCCACCTGTGCGCATCATCCGAACGGATGCCTCTGCATGCGCTTTCACAGCCGATGCTCAGGCCGACCCGGCCCGACGGACAGGCCCGTGGACTAGGGCGTGTCTCCCAATACGCGCTGCCAGGTGAAAATGCAGCAGTCCCACTCGTGTAAGAGCCCCCCTATCGGCACAGGCGCTACCAACCTAAGCTCGCAATCGAGCGGCAAACCTTGGTCGCGGGATGAGAGATGACATGAAAACCAGAATCGCCTCCGGACTGGTCGGCCTCACGATGGTCGCAGTCGCAGTCTTCAGTGCGTACCCCGCGCAAGCATCCACGAACTTAAACGTCGTTGGTGGAGTGTCGAGCGCATCGCAAGTGACCGTTGCTCCCTTCCGCGAACCGACACCGGCATGTGGCGACCAGGTGCAGCTCGTGCGCAACGGAAGCCAGATTCGTGCGGTTGGCGTTGGCGTCACTGTCTTTCCACCTAGCTATCCGTATGGACTGATTAACGTGTACGGACCGAACGGATCGCTGTTGGCCCAGGGGAACGCCTCAAATAGTGGCGGTGCTAACGTCCCGTTCACTGCCGTCTCAACGGGCAAGGCGACGTACCGAGTTGTTCTCAGCAACTCGGCCAATACGTACAGCTACTGTGCGGGCTACTACTCCAAGTAACATGAAGGGCTACCACCCGCCAACGTATCCGCTCCTTGAGGCGCGATTTCATCGTTCCGAGAACGACACTGTTCGGTGGCTGTATGGCTGGAATGGACCGGTCACTGAGGCCGCCCGAGATGTCACCCTGGCAGCCTCAGCCCCCGCGGGACGTGCGTTGGTCACATCAGGTATATGGGTAGATGAGCGAGACGTTCGGTTATCCGCACTCCTGGTTGCGAATTCGCTGGAGCAGGCGCGGTTGTTTCCAAGTGCCGGTATCGATACGGCTATCGACGACATGCTCTGGTTACCGGCGCCGCTCACGATCAACGGCGAATCTACGCAGGTCCTGATGGGTCAAATCGGCGAATGCACAGTCGCATATGCAATTGATGCTCCGGAACAGTTTGCCGCCGCGTGGGCAAAAGGCAGTGAGCTCGAATCGCTCAGCACGATCGACGCGACGGGTTACCTCATCAATCCGCTAGAAATGCACTCCTATCCGTCGCTCAACGAGCAGACAACCAGAGTGATGTCCGTCGTCGATTTCTATTAGGGTGTATCTTCCAGTAGCCGAACCCAGGTGAGGATGCTGCAGAACGTGACGCCGGCGCGGTAGGTGATCGCCAGCTTGTCGTATCGAGTGGCGATCCCGCGCCACTGCTTGGCAAGGGCGAAAAACCGCTCGATCACGTTCCGTCCGCGGTAGGCGGCCGCGTCGAGGCCATAGGGGCGTCCGCCGCGGCTGCCGCGACGCTTGCGCGCGGCGATCTGGTCCTTCTTGTCCGGGATGACGGCCTTGATCCCTCGACGGCGCAGCTCCTTGCGGATGACGCCGGTGGCGTAGGCGCGATCGGCGATCACAGCGTCGGGGCGGGTGCGCGCCCGACCTGGACCAACCCTGGGGACGTAGAGTTCCGCGAGCACCTCGGTGAGCATCGCGCCGTCGTTGCGCTGCCCGCCGGTGACGACCATCGCCAACGGTCTCCCGCGACCGTCGACGGCCTGGTGGATCTTCGTCGTCAACCCGCCACGGGAGCGGCCGATGCCGTGACCGGGCGGCTCAACCTCCTGCCAAGGCAGATTCTTGTGATTCGATCCCGCCCCCTGTGTCCTGCTCCGGACGGGTCGTATTCGTCGCGTGCTGATGCGCACGCACGATCGTCGCGTCCACCGACACCGACCAGTCGACCTTCCCAGCCGCATCCGCCTCCGCCAGGATCTGAGTCAACACGCGATCCCACGTCCCGTCGCCGGCATACCGGCGATGCCGCTTCCACACCGTCTGCCACGGCCCGAACTGCTCGCGAGGCAGATCACGCCACGGGATCCCGGTGCGGAACCGGTAGGCGATGCCCTCCACGACCCGCCGATGCTCGCCGAACGGGTGACCGCGCCGCCCAGAGTTCGAGGGCAGCAACGGTTCGATCCGCTCCCACTGCTCGTCCGTGAACACCCGATACCGCGAACCCGTCGACCTCACCTAGCCAGCATCCCGCGAGCCTCACCTAACATATGGGAGACACGCCCTAGGTCGTCAGGCCACGGAGCGTCGTCGGCGGGCGACCGCCTCGAGTGCGATGTCCGTCCGGTCCGTGACGAGCCCGTCGACACCGATGTCCAGCAGGCGCTCCATCGCGATCTCGTCGTTCACCGTCCAGACGTGGACCTCGACACCGGCCGCATGCGCCGCACGCACGAACCGGGGCGTCGCGATACGCAGCGCGCCGACCCGTTCGGGGACCTGCAGGGCGTCGATGCCGTGCAGCGCCCGTCGCACGAGAGCGCCCGAGCCCGTCGCCGCGGCGGCGACCGCGCGCCCGACGGTCGCCTGACCCCCCGAGGTCGCAGGCTTCCCGCCGGCGCGCTCCGCGGCATCCATCGCGGCGCGGCGGCGCGCATCGGAGAAGCTCGTGAGGAGCACGCGGTGGGCCTGGGGCGCGACGGCGCGACCGAGGGGGAGTGCGGCCCGCTCGGCCTTCACATCGAGGTTGAACCGCAGCGTCGGAAAGGCGTCGAGCGCCTCGCGCACCGAGAGGACTCCGCCGCGGTCGGCCATGATGCGCACGAGCTCCGCGTGCGTCACCGCGGCGATCTGTCGCGGGTCGCCTGTCACCCGCGACAGATCGCCGTCGTGGAAGAGGACGACGACGCCGTCGGCGGTGAGGTGGCAGTCGGACTCGACGTAGGCGGCGCCGGCGGCGTGCGCGGCGGCGAAGGCGGCGAGCGTGTTCTCGACGATCCCGTCGGCGTCGGGCGGCACGAAGCCGCGGTGCGCGAGGACGCGCGGGGCGGGCGCGTCGGCGAGGAACGGGTGCACGGGGTGCGTGCTCAGACGCCCGACGACGCGTCGGTGCTGTCGGCGACCGGCCGGGTGGTTCCGGCATCCCGCGCGGTCACGCCGGCCGCCTGCGCGCCTGTGCCTGTGCCTGCCGTGCCTGTGCCTGCCGTGCCCGTGCTGGCCGTCCCCGCGCCCGCCTGCGTCGCGGTCGCCGCGGCACCGGCGTCCGCGGCGAAGGCCGAGCCGAGGCCCTTCATCGCCTCGGTGAACTCGCTCGGGATGATCCACAGCTTGTTCGACGAGCCCTCGCTGATCTTCGGCAGCGTCTGCAGGTACTGGTAGGCGAGCAGCTTGTCGTCGGGGCGCCCGGCGTGGATCGCGTCGAAGACGTTCTGGATCGCCGCAGCCTCGCCCTCCGCTCGCAGGATCGCTGCCTGCTTGTCTCCCTCGGCACCGAGGATCGCCGCCTGGCGACGTCCCTCCGCCTCGAGGATCTGCGACTGCTTCGATCCCTCCGCGGTGAGGATCGCGGCGCGGCGGTCGCGCTCGGCGCGCATCTGCTTCTCCATCGAGTCCTGGATCGAGTGCGGCGGGTCGATCGCCTTCAGCTCGACGCGCGAGACGCGCAGACCCCACTTGCCGGTCGCCTCATCGAGGACGACGCGGAGCTGCCCGTTGATCTCGTCGCGGCTGGTGAGCGCCTCTTCGAGGTTCAGCCCGCCGACGACGTTGCGGAGCGTGGTGGTCGTCAGCTGCTCGACGGCGGAGAGGTAGTTGGCGATCTCATACGTCGCCGCCCGCGCATCGGTGACCTGGAAGTAGACGACTGTGTCGATCGAGACGACGAGGTTGTCCTCCGTGATCACCGGCTGAGGGGGGAACGACACGACCTGCTCGCGCATGTCGACGAGCGGACGGAGGCGGTCGATGAACGGGACGAGGATGTTCAGACCGGGGGAGAGGGTGCGCTGGTAGCGTCCGAGCCGCTCGACGACCCCCGAGTAGGCCTGCGGGATGATCCGGATCGATCGGAAGAGCACCACGACCACGAAGATCGCGATGACCACGAGAAGGACGATCACGAAGATCTGTCCGGCGAAGGCTCCGGGGTCGACCATCAGTCGGCGCTCCTGTCGGTGCTGTCGGTGGGGTGGGGGGATTCGGATGCCGTCGGCGCGGGCGCGACCTCGACCATCGCCCCGCGGACGGCCGTCACGACGACGCGGTCACCGCCGGAGAGGCCGAGGTCGGCGGAGGCGGGGGAGACCGTCCACAGTTCGCCGTTGTCGAGGCGGACCTCCGCCCGGTCGCCGACGAAGGAGGACGCCATCCGCCCACCCAGACCTGCGATCGCATCGACGTTGGTCGGCTGGAGGGCGCTCGATCTCCGGAGTGAGCGCAGAAGCAGCGGGCGGATGGTGAAGATGAGCAGCGCCGAGATGACGGCGGCCGCCGAGACCTGGAGCCACCACGGGCCGCCGAGCAGGTTGACGCCGAGGCCGCCGATGAGGGTTCCGGCCGCGAGCATGAGGAAGGTGAACTCGAGCGTCGTGAGCTCGATGATCACGAAGATGAGAGCGAGCACGATCCACGCGATCCACATGTACTCGGTGAGATCCGGCACCATCGCTCCGATTCGTCGTCTTGTCTGCACGCTACCATTCCGGCGCCGAGCCATAGCGGAACCCGCAGGACGCTTGACAGTGCCGCGCCTGTAGTGTCGGAGAGATGCCCGCGGCGCGAACGGATGCCGCGGCCATGCCCTTTCCGCGCCCCGATCCTGCAGGAGTCCCCATGTCGCAGCCCATCCCTTCCGGCACCCTGAGCGGCACGACCGCGCTCGTCACGGGCTCCTCCCGGGGGATCGGCGCCGACACCGCGGCCTACCTCGCGCAGGCCGGCGCGAACGTCGTCATCAACTTCCGGAACAAGGCGCCGCGGGCCGAGAAGCTCGCCGCGCAGCTGCGCGAGCTCGGCGTCGAGGTGCTCGTCGTCGGCGCCGACCTCACCGACGAGGCATCCGTCGCCGACATGATGGAGCAGATCCGAGAGCGCTTCGGCAAGCTCGACATCCTGGTGCTCAACGCGTCCGGCGGCATGGAGTCGGGCATGGGCGAGGACTACGCGCTCGTCCTCAACCGTGACGCGCAGCTGAACGTGCTGGATGCCGCGCTCCCGCTCCTCAAGGACAGCACCGTGCCGGGCGGCGCGCGCGTGGTCTTCGTCACGAGCCACCAGGCGCACTTCATCCGGACCACCCCGACGATGCCGGAATACGAAGCCGTCGCCCTCTCCAAGCGCGCCGGCGAAGACGCGCTCCGCGAGCGCATCCCGGCTCTCGCCGCCGAGGGCGTCGACTTCGTCGTCGTCTCCGGAGACATGATCGAGGGGACGATCACCGCGACGCTCCTCGAGCGCGCGAACCCCGGCGCGATCGCGACGCGCCGCGAGTCGGCGGGGCGCCTCTACAACGTGTCGGAGTTCGCGGCCGAGGTCGCCCTCGCCGCCGTCGAGCCGATCGCGGCGGACAACACGAGGCTCGTCGGAGACGTGAGCTCGTTCGGAGGGGAGTGAGCGTGCGCGCCGTCGACATCGACACGCTCGTCTCGGTCGGACGCCCGACGATCGCGCCGGACGGCGCGTTCGCGGTGTTCGCGACCTCACGCCCCGACATCGCGGCGAACCGCAACGTCGGGCAGCTCTGGCGCGTCGACCTGCCGGACGGGGCCCCGCGGCGTCTGACCCGCGGCGTCGCCGACCGGCGGCCGCGTCTGTCACCCGACGGATCGCGCGTCGCCTTCGTCCGGAGCGACGCGGACGGCACCGCGCAGATCTTCGTCGTGGATGCCGGAGGTGGCGAGCCGGTCCAGGCCACCGACACGGACTCGGGCGTCGGCGCCTTCGCCTGGTCGCCCGACGGTGCGTCCCTCGCGTACACGACCCGCATCGCCGAGCCCGGCCGCTATGGCACCGTCGACGGCCTTGACGCCGCGAGCGAGTCGCCGCGGCGGGTCACCGGCATCCGCTGGCACGCGAACGGTCTCGGCTACCTGGGCGACCGGCCCGCGCACGTCTTCGTCATCGACGCGCCCGATACCGGCGCCGAACCCTTCTACGACCCCGCGCCGGCCGTGCGCGCGGAGGGAGAGGCCGCACCGCAGAAGCGTGTCGTCGGCGCGACGCCGCGGCGGCTGACCGAGGGGAACACGTCGCACTTCGGCGTCGTCTTCACCGCCGACGGCACCGAGATCCTCACCGTGCCCGACGAGATCGAGACGCACCGTCGGGACATGCGCTCGTCGGTCGTCGCGCTGGCCGTGGACGGTTCCGGCGCCCGCGAGGTCCTCTCTCGCGACGCGCATCTCTCCGTAGGCGAGATCGCGGTCGCCGGTGACGGCGCGATCGCGTTCCTCGCGAACGACGTGGGTGCCGACGGCGTCGACTTCGTCGCGCCGGGCGTCACGCTCTTCCTGCTCGACGCTGACGGGCCGCGCGCGCTGACCGACCCGGAGTCGACCGATCTCGGCGAGGTGGGGTCGCACATCACCCCCCTCGCCGACGGATTCCTGGTCCAGCGCCGCGCCCGCGGACGGGTCGAACTGCTGCGCGTCGGCCGTGACGGCAGCATCCGCACGGTTCTCGGCGGCGACGTCGACGTCGCCGGCCACGCCGCATCCGTCGGAGAGGCGGGGGAGCGGGTCGTCGCCTCGGTGTCGACGGAGAGCTCTGCGGGAGAACTGGTTCTCGTCGGGGCCGGACCGCTCACGTCGTTCGGCGAGGCCGTCGCCGCGGCCGGCGTCGTCGTCCCCGAAGAGCGCGAGGTCGCCGGTCGCGACGGGTATCCCGTGCACGGCTGGGTCGCCGCACCGGCAGGGGAGGGGCCTTTCCCGGTCATCCTGCAGATCCACGGCGGACCGTATGCCGCTTACGGCATCCATCTGTTCGATGAGACGCAGGTGCTCGTCGACGCGGGTTACGCGGTCGTGTACGCGAATCCGCGGGGGAGTGCCGGGTACGGGCGTGCCCACGGTCGCAGCATCCGGCAGGCGATGGGCACGGTCGACTTCCACGACGTGATGGACTTCCTCGACGGCGTCCTCGCGGACGACGCCCGCCTCGACGCATCGCGCGTCGGGATCATGGGCGGCTCGTACGGCGGGTACCTCACGGCCTGGATCATCGCGCACGAGCACCGGTTCGCCGGCGCCATCGTCGAGCGCGGTTTCCTCGACCCGGTGAGCTTCCAGGGCACGAGCGACATCGGCTCGTTCTTCGGCGACGAGTACGTCGGCGTGGAACCCGCTCAGATCGCGGCGCAGAGCCCGATGGCCGCCGTCGGGAACGTTGTCACGCCGACACTCGTGCTGCACTCCGAACTCGACTTCCGCTGCCCGCTGGAACAGGCGACCCGCTATTACAGTGCGCTGAAGCGCCAGGGCACACCCGCCGAGATGCTCGTGTTCCCGGGGGAGGATCACGAATTGACCCGCTCCGGACGCCCGCGTCATCGTGTCGAGCGTTTCGACGCGGTGCTCGACTGGTGGCAGCGGCATCTGCCCGTGGGGTGAGCGGCAGGCATCCCTTCACGCAGAAGCGCCCCGGTGCATCCGATGGATGCCCGGGGCGCTTCTGCGTCGGTGCGGTTACTTGCCGAACGAGAACGCGCGGAAGATGTTCACGATGCCGATCACGATCAATGCGATTCCGAGGATCCACCACAGGGTCAGAGCGCCCAGGATTGGCGAGAACATGAGGTAGATCCCGGCAATGATCGAGACGATGGCGAAAAAGACCGTCCATCCCTTCGAAGCTGCAAGGCTCAGGGTCGACAGCGCGACAACGCCCTCGATCACCCACGCGATACCAACCATGATCGCGACGATTACGGCCAGCCACGCGGTCGTCGGCGCGGGGTTCGCGAAGGCGACGATACCAGCGGCGATGAAGACGAGTCCGAGAAGGATGTGCCCGATCCGAGCCCATCCGGTCTTGCCGGCAGCGAAGACGCCGAGTCCGATGTACACCAGTCCAGCGGCGATCGCGTAGACGGCCAGCACGAGGGTGACGAACTTCGCCGCTCCGACGGGCTGGAACACGATGACGAAGCCTGCGACGAGAGCCAGCAGGCCGCCGAGACCGAGGGCGGTCCGGATGCCGTTCGTCGCGCTCTTCTCGAATGAATCTGTGGTCATGACTGCCCCATTTCTGAAGGACTCCTGAGAAGGAGCTTGATATCAGGTTAGCGGGGGCCTGCAACGATTGACAGCAAGTCGGCCGCTCCCTGGTCGTTGACCGAGCGAAGCGAGTCGAAACGTGTGCTGCGGCGTCGCGTTTCGACTCGCCGCTGCGCGGCTCGCTCAACGACCGGGATGGCCGAGTCCGCCGGTCGTTGACCGAGCGCAGCGAGTGGAAACGTGTTCTGCGGCGTCGCGTTTCGACTCGCCGCTGCGCGGCT
>NZ_CBDRLZ010000008.1:0-120570 GCF_965345155.1 Microbacterium sp. bgisy203 | reverse complement strand
GTTGTAGGTTCCACGCCGAAATGACATATTCCACGGGTAGTTGGCAGGCACTTGGCATCCCCGCAATTTGCTGTGGACGGGATACCGGTCCGGACTGAGAGAGGAGGGGCTGTGACGGAGTCGTCGTACTTGTTCGATGACAACCCGGCGACACAGGATCTGACGGGCTTGCATGCGGTGGCGGTCGCCGTTGCCAACGTTGCCGTGGACGCGCGGTTCGAGACGCTGACCGTGGGCCTGAACTCGCCGTGGGGCGGCGGCAAGAGCACCGCGCTGAACTTGATCGAACAAGAACTCCGGCCGCAAGATCTCCTGGAGGTCACTCGCGCAGCCGTCCTAGCCCTCGGCCTTGACCGCGTCGTGGTGCACGTCGAGGTCATGGTGACCGCGACCGGGTGCAAGATCGTCGAGGTCAACGGCCGACTCGGCGGAGACCTCATTCCCTACCTGGGTTCCCTCGTCACGGGTGTCAGGCCCGGCGCGGTCGCCGGCCACGTGGCGATGGGCGTGCAGCCTGCCGCCGAGCCCACACACGATCCAAGCGCACGTTGCGCAGGCATCCAGTTCTTCTACCCGGAGCGAGATCTGGTGTTCGAGGACATTGAGGTCGACGATGCGCTCGTCGATGCGAGCTGGTGCGAGAGCGTCCGTATCCTTGGCCAGTTAGGTATGGAGGCCCGGCTCCCTCCCCGGGGTTTCCTCGCACGGCTGGCCTGCGCTGTCGTCGTCGCAGACACGCCCGCGATGCTGACCGAGCATCTGAATGCGGCAGCCCGAGGCGTGCGGCCCGTAGGCCAGTGGCTGTAGCAGCGTGCGCTACCGTCGCCTAATCCTCATTCCCGGGTACGGGTTGGGTCCCCGATCCTGGGGTCCGCTACTGAGGGACCTTGACCCTCCTCCGTCGCAGGAGGTCGTCTGTTATCGCTACGACGCGATCTCCCTCCAGAGGGGAGCTCGTGCGGTATCCGTGCTCGACGCGCTCGCCGATCGACTGCGCAGCGACCTCGCCGACCCTCGCCCCACCCTCGTTGTCGCGTTCTCCCTTGGTACAGCCGTCCTCGGCGCTGCGTTGCGCGCGGGCGCGGCTCCCGCCGGCATCGTGACGATCGGCGGGCTGCCCGGTCCGGAGCCGATGAGTGAGGCGTACGCGGCGATCGCCGACGATCTGCCGCGCACGCACGGCCACGACCGATCGCTGGCGGCGCTCTCCGCGGAGACGGAGGATGGACAGATGCGCGTCGCCACGGAGCTCGCGAGCTTCCCGCTCCCGCTGCGGCAGCAACTCGCCACATCGACTACGGTCTCCTCGACACGTCAGTCGACCACCATCCCCTGGCTGCTCGTTCTCGGCCGCAGCGATCGGATCCTGGTGGCCTCGCATGAGGCAGGCCTGGACCACCTGACCTCGCAGGGGAGCACCGTCGTGATCGACGGGGGTCATGCGGTCCATCTCGATGCCCCCACCGCGACAGCCGAGGCGATCCGCGCCTGGGCGGGCCATCGGTGACGGGCCCGGGAGGCAACTCGAGCTCGGTGGACGACGACCTCGTCGCGCTGCGCCGTCTCGGCGATTCGCTGCCGCTCCCGCCTGGGATCCCGGTGATCGGGGCGATCGCTCGGGCTGACGTCGCGTTGGCAACCCTCCGGCATCACCCACACCTGCTATCGACCGCCGAGGCCGACCGTGTGAAGGGACTTTCGAACGCCGCTCAACAGGCCGCGTTTATCGCGGTTCGGGCTATTGCGCGTGTGGCGGTGTCGTCGCTGACCCGCACCCCGCCGGACGAGGTGCGCATAGAGCAGCGTTGCAGCGTGTGCGGAGCACCTGGCCACGGTAGACCCCGGATCCGGTCTCGCACCGGCGACTATGACGCGGTGTTCGTTAGTTGGTCGCACGCAGGGGCATGGGTGATGGTCGCAGCCGCCCCCGTGCCGATCGGCGTTGACATCGAAACCGTAGAGGCGCACGTGCCGCGCACTCCTGCCATCTTCTGCGCGAGCGAGCTGAGCGCGCTCGATCGATGCAACGATCCGTCGGAGACCGCATTGCGGTGGAGCGCCCGGTGCGATCCCGGCGATCGGCGGCGCGATGGACCTCGCGATCGGCGCGAAGAACGTCTACGTCATGACCGATCTGCTCACGCGTGACGGCACCTCCAAGCTCGTCGAGCGCTGCACGTATCCGCTCACGGGGGCGGCCTGCGTCACGCGCGTCTACACCGATCACGCGATCTTCGACGTCACCGAGGGCGGGTTCGCCGTGCGCGAGGCGTTCGGCGACAACACCGTCGCGTCGCTCGCCGAGCTGACCGGGCTCGACCTCGTGGGGCTCGACCCGACCGACACCGAACAGGAGCAGCCATGACCGCCGCCTTCGTCTACGACGCCGTCCGCACGCCGTTCGGACGGGCGGGAGGAGCGCTCTCCGGCATCCGGCCCGACGATCTCGCCGCGCTCGTGATGAGGGCGTCCGTCGAGCGGACGGGCATCGACCCCGCGCGCATCGACGACCTCGTCTTCGGCGACGCGAACCAGGCCGGCGAAGACAACCGCAACGTCGCGCGGTTCGGCGCCCTGCTCGCGGGGTTCCCGACGAGTGTGACGGGCGTCACGGTCAACCGGCTCTGCGCGTCGAGCGTCGAGGCGGTCATGCAGGGGTCGCGCGCGATCGAGACCGGCGACGCCGACATCGTGCTCGCGGGCGGCGTCGAGTCGATGAGCCGCGCGCCGTTCGTCGTCGAGAAGTCGCCCAAGCCGTGGCCGAGCGTCGGCAATCAGACCCTGTGGAACACCTCGATCGGCTGGCGGATGACCAACCCCGCGCTGCCGACGCCGTGGACCATCAGCAACGGCGAGTCCGCCGAGAAGATCGCGCGGGAGTGGGGGATCTCTCGTGAGGATCAGGATGCCTTCGCCGTGCGCTCGCACCGCCTCGCCGCGCAGGCCTGGGCGGACGGGGTCTACGACGGCGAGATCGTCGGCGTGCCCGGTACGACGCTCAGCCGCGACGAAGGCATCCGCGACGACACCTCGCTCGAGAAGCTCGCGGGACTGCCCGCCCTGTTCGCCGCGGACGGCACGGTGACGGCGGGCAACTCCTCGCCGATCAACGACGGCGCCTCGGCGGTGCTGATCGGCGCGGAGGGCGCGGTGGATGCCGAGCCGCTCGCCCGCATCGCGGGCCGCGCGGCGCACGGGGTCGACCCGGACGACTTCCCGATCGCGCCGATCGAGGCGGCGAACAAGGCGCTCGCGCGCGCGGGGCGCACGTGGGCGGACGTCGACGTCGTCGAGCTGAACGAGGCGTTCGCCTCTCAGTCGCTCGCGTGCCTGGCAGGCTGGCCCGAGCTCGATCCCGAGCGTCTCAACGTCCACGGCGGTGCGCTCGCGATCGGCCATCCCCTCGGTGCGTCCGGCGGACGCATCATCGGGCACGCGGCGCACGAGCTGGCCCGCCGCGGGGGAGGCGTCGCCGTCGCCGCCATCTGCATCGGCGTCGGCCAGGGCCTGGCCGTCGTCCTCGAGCGCTGATCAGCGCAGTTCGTCGCGTACGATCGCCGCTCCCGCGCTCAGCGCGCTCATCTTCTCGAGCGCGACCCGGCGGGGCAGGGGCGCCATGCCGCAGTTCGTCGACGGGATGAGCTTCTCGGCATCCACGAAGTGCAGCACGCGGCGCAGGGTGTGGGCGACCTCCTCGGGGGTCTCGACCTCGTCCGTGGCGACGTCGATCGCGCCGAGCATGACCTTCTTTCCGCGGACGAGTTCGATGAGGTCCATCGGCACGTGCGAGTGCTGGGACTCGAGCGAGACGATGTCGATCGACGAACGCTGCAGCAGCGGGAAGGACTCCTCGTACTGACGCCACTCCGACCCGAGGGTCGCCTTCCACTCGGTGTTGGCCGCGATGCCGTAGCCGTAGCAGATGTGTACGGCGGTCTCGGCGCGGAGCCCCTCGGCGGCTCGCTCGAGCGTCGCGACTCCCCAGTCGCGCACGTCGTCGAAGAAGACGTTGAAGGCGGGCTCGTCGAACTGGATGAGGTCGACGCCGGCCGCTTCGAGCTCGCGCGCCTCCTCGTTGAGGATCGTCGCGAACTCCCACGCGAGCTTCTCGCGGCTGCCGTAGTGCCGGTCGGCCAGGGTGTCGATCATCGTCATGGGGCCGGGCAGCGCCCACTTGATCGGGCGGTCGGTCAGGGAGCGCAGGAACCTGGCATCCTCGACGAACACGGGCTTCTCGCGGCTGACGGCGCCGACGACGGTCGGCACGCTCGCGTCGTACCGGTCGCGGATGCGCACGGTCTCACGCCGCTCGAAGTCGACGCCGCTCAGGTGCTCGATGAAGGTCGTCACGAAGTGCTGGCGGGTCTGCTCGCCGTCGCTGACGATGTGGATGCCGCGGCGCTCCTGCTCGAGGACGGCGCTGCGCAAGGCATCCTGCTTTCCCTCGACGAGTTCGGCGCCGGAGAGCTTCCAGTCGCCCCAGAGCTTCTCGGTCTCGCTCAGCCAGGACGGCTTCGGGAGGCTCCCGACGATGGCGGTGGGGAGCAGTCCGGCACCGGACGCGTTCATGCGAAGGGAGCCAGCTCGCCCGCCAGCTCTCCCGCGGCCCACCGCTGGAGCAGCTCGCCGTGGGGTGCGATGAAGCGCTCCTCGGTGTAGCGGCCCTGCGTGACGGCGAGACGGCTGCGCTCGTCTCGGTCGTAGTCGACCTGCGTGCGCGAGAAGTCCTGCTGGTCGAGCCTCGGCCGGTAGACGCCTCCGGCGGCGGAGTTCGCGTTGTAGATCTCGGGTCGGTAGATCTTCTGGAACGTCTCCATCGTGCCGATCGTGCCGATGAGCTGCAGCGGCGTGTAGTCGTTGAGCAGGTCGCCGCGGAAGTAGAACGCGAACGGGGCGACGCTCCCGGGCGGCATGAAGTAGCGCGATGCGAGCCCCATCTTGCCGAAGTACTCGTCGGTGAGCGAGAACGCGTCCTGCGCGTACTCGACGCCGAGCACCGGGTGGTGGTTGGCCGTCCGCTCGTAGGTGCGGCTCGTCGAGACGCTGATGCAGATGACGGGCGATTGCGGGAAGCGCGCGCGGTAGGCATCCGAGGCGAGGAATGCCTGAAAGAGCTTGCCGTGCAGGTCGCCGAAATCCTCGGGAACGGTGAACCCGCCGGCGGCCTTCTGCGCGGCCGGCAGCACGACGCTGAAGTCGTAGTCGCGCACGTAGGAGGAGAAGTTGTTCCCGACGATGCCGTGGCGGCGGATGCCGGTGCGCCGGTCGACGATCTGCACGTCCAAGAACTCGAGAAGGGGGAACTGCTCGTCGGTCGTGGCGCCCGGGCCGGTGAACTCCAGCGCGACGGAGACGATGTCGAGCTCGACGCCGTAGCGGTCGCGCGCCGGGTTGTCCCAGTGCGCGAGGTCGTTGACGCGCCCCTCGATCATCGTCAGGGCGTTCCGGAGGTTCTGCTGACGGTGCTCTCCGCGCGCGAGGTTCGCGAAGTTCGTCGTGATGCGCGAGCTCTCGGCGGGCGCGTAGTCCTCGTCGAATCGCGTCGTGGAGAGATGGAAGGTGAAGTCGTTCGGCATGATCCCCCATCGTGCAGGCATCCGGGATCCATCGGGAAACTCGATGTAACTATGCGCCGGTATAGCCTTTGGCTATGGTCAAGGCGTCGAGCGGCATTTCGCTGCAGCAGCTGCACTACTTCATCGAGGTCGCGGCGGAAGGATCGATCAGCGCTGCCGCCGACCTTCTCTACGTCTCGCAGCCGACCGTCTCGGCGGCGATGAAGGACCTCGAGACCCGGGTGGGGCGCGCACTACTCGTCCGCTCCGCGCGGGGGGTGACACTCACCGCCGAGGGCGTGGAGTTCCTCGGGTACGCGCGTCAGGTGGTCGAGCAGGTCGCGCTCCTCGAGCAGCGCTACCTCGGGCGGCCGCCGTCGCGGCGCCTCCTCGGCGTCTCGACGCAGCACTACTCCTTCGCGGTCGACGCGTTCGTGCGGATGGTGAAGGCGAGCGGGGCGGCGGAGTACGAGTTCTCCTTGAGGGAAACGCGCACGTGGGAGATCATCGAAGACGTCCGCACGCTCCGGAGCGAACTCGGCATCCTGTACCGGAACGACTTCAATCGGAACGTCATCGACAAACTGCTGCGCGACTCGGGGCTCGCGTTCCGGCCGCTGTTCTTCGCCGAGCCGCACATCTTCATCTCACGGAAGAACCCGCTCGCGGCGCGGGATCGCGTGACGCTCGATGACCTCGCCGACCTCCCGCGCCTGACGTTCGATCAGGGGGCGAACAACTCGTTCTTCCTCTCCGAGGAGATCTTGTCCACGCTGTCGAGCGCGCGTGAGATCCGCGTCTCGGACCGTGCGACGATCTTCAACCTCATGATCGGGCTCGGCGGCTACACGATCTCGAGCGGCATCATCAGCGACGACCTCGACCCCGAGATCGTCGCCGTGCCGCTCGCGGTCGACGAGCGCATCGAGATCGGCTGGATCGGTCACTCCGCGATCCCCCTCACCGACCAGGCGCAGCGCTACCTCGCCGAGGTGCGCACGGTCGTCGCGGGATTCGGGGTCGAGGTGCTCGGGTAGTGAGGGCGGCGACGGGCGCGAGTTCACGTTCGGACACGCTCCGGGGCGTCGATGAACTTCCGGTTCACACGCCTAGGCTGGCCGTCAGGTGTGAGGTGGGCGTGGGAGGTGGGGCGTGAGGTCGGGCAGGAGTTCGGAGCGAGCGAATCCGCGAGCGATCGGCGTCGTCGAGCTCGTCTTGTGCGTCCTGCTCGGAATCACCGCGGGGGCATCCTTCGCCGGCGCGACCGCCGACGGGTGGCTGTTCGCGGTCGGGGCGATCGCTGTCGTCGACGCGCTCATCGCGATGGAGCTCTCGCGCAGGGCGTTCCGTCTGGCGCCCGTCGGAAGGTCGACACCGGGCGAGGAGAAGTCCATCGGTTGGGTCGCGGCGGCGGCGTTTCTCATGACCGTCTTGACGATCCCGCTGTTCTTCGTCGGCATCGCTGTCGGCAGCCGTAACGTGCCGGCAGCGACGGTGATCGTCTTCCTGCTGAACGTCGTCGTACTCCTCGCGGGTGCGCGACTGATCCGCGCCGCTCGCGTGCTGTCGGTGACGCCTCCCGTCACTCCGCGCGACGCAGCTCGATGACGGGAATCGTGCGCGTCGTGCGTTGCTCGTACTGACGGAAGCCGTCGGATGCCTCGGTGAAGCGCAGCCATCCGGCATCCCGTTCCTCGCCGTCCAGCACGCGGGCGGTGACCGCGACGGTGCCGTCGCCCGGCGTTTCGATCTCGATCTCGGGGTGCGCGCGGAGGTTGTGGTACCAGGCAGGATTGTCGGGGGCGCCGGCCTTGGATGCCGCGATGAGCCACGTGTCGGGAGACGTGCGGATCGACACGACCGGGCTCACTCGGTCGATGCCCGACTTCGCGCCGCGGTGATGGAGGAGCACGAGCGACGATCCGAACTGCGCGACGTGGCCGCCGCTTCGGCGGAACTCCTCGATGACCCGCTCGTTGAACCCGCTCATGAGACCTCCCGTGCGACGCTGCCGTTGTCGGTGGACTCAGGGTAGCCCCGCGGTAGGCTCGAGGGTATGGGAACAACACACGCGGCGCCCGTGATGGGGCGCTTCTTCACGATTCGCGACCGTCGCGCCTGACGGCGCCGTCGCTGAGTCTCGCGTAAGCGCGCCGTCTTCCGGATGCCCTGGCACTCCGGCAGCGCGTTCTCTCCTCTCCTGACGCACGCTGTGCCGGAGTGCTCCGATCCCATGCTTTGGAGCGCTCGTGCGTACTCATTCATCCTCTGCCTCGTCTCGAGGCTCATCCTCCGGTGGCCGACATGAACTCGGCCAGAACTTCCTCGTCCACCCTCCGACGATCGCCCGGATCGTCGCGCTCGTCGCGGCGACCGAGGGCGGCATCCTCGAGATCGGCGCCGGCGACGGCGCTCTGACCTCCGAACTCGCTGTCCTTCGCCGCCCCCTGACGGCCATCGACATCGACGAGCGCCGTGTCGACGGCTTGCGTGCCAGGGTGGCACGCGTCCGTCTCGAACGCGCCGACGTCTTGTCGTACCCGATCACGCAACCGGTGGTGGTCGGGAACGTCCCGTTCCATCTGACGACGCCGATCCTCCGGAGACTCCTCCGCGAGAAGGAGTGGCGCGAGGCGGTTCTCCTGACCCAGTGGGAGGTTGCGCGCAAGCGCGCGGGCGTCGGCGGGAGCACCATGATGACCGCGCAGTCCGCGCCGTGGTTCGAGTTCCGCCTGCACGGCAGGGTGCCGGCGCGCGGGTTTCGACCGATGCCGAGTGTCGACGGCGGAGTGTTGTCGATCTCTCGTCGCGCGGATCCGCTGGTGGCAGTGCGTGACCGGCGCGGATACGAACGATTCGTACGCGACGTCTTCACCGGCCGCGGGCGCGACGTGCGCCAGATCCTTCGCGGGATGGCGTCGGGCTCCGGCGCGGCGCGGCGCGTCGACGCTGTGCCGGTCGAGCGAGGGTCGCTTCCGCGCGATCTCGATGTCGCGCAGTGGGCGGCGTTGTGGGAGGCGTTCCGGGGCGGGTGAGCGCGCGGGTGCGGCATCGACGTGATGGGCGTGACGCTCCCGGTGCGCCGTGCTCTCCGCGATCGCGCGAGAATGGACGGATGCTCCACGAGGTCACGCCCGGTGTGCTGGTCGCCACGAGTCGGCGGATGTCGACCACCAGCACGATCGTCACGGACGGCGAGACCGCTCTGCTCGTCGACCCGACATGGATGCCGGACGAGCTCGACAGCCTCGCTGCCGCGCTTGCCGACCGGGGGCTGAGCGTCGCCGGCGGGTTCGCGACGCACGCGCACCACGACCACCTGCTCTGGCATCCCGGCTTCGGGCCGGCGCCCCGCTGGGCGTCGGTGACGACGGAGCGATACGCGGCATCCGAACGGGATGGACTCGTCGAGAACCTCGGTTCCGACTTCCCTCCCGAGCTCGTCGACCTGATGGGGCGAGTGACAGGCGCTGAGGCGATCCCGGCATCCTCGCTGCCGCACGGCGTCGACGTGGAGCTGGTCGTCCACGACGGGCACGCGCCCGGCCACACCGCGCTATGGCTGCCACGGCAGCGGGTGCTGATCGCGGGCGACATGCTCAGCGACATCGAGCTGCCGCTGCCGTTCTGGCCCGACGACCTGCCCGCCTACCTCGCCGCGCTCGACATGCTAGCGCCGTACGCGGATCAGGCATCCCTCGTCATCCCGGGTCACGGCACCGTCGGCGGGGATGCCGCCGCGCGCCTCGATGCCGACCGGCGCTACCTCGATGACGTTCAGCGTCGCGGCTCCTCGGACGATCCGCGCGTGCGGAACCCCGGCATGGCGGAGGAGTACGCGCACCTGCAGCGCCTCGTCGCGGAATCCTCCGGTCGGGCGCCTTCTGACAGCATGGGCGGATGACGATCACGATCCGCGAGCCGGTCGCGGAGGATGCGGACGCGATCGCCTCTCTCCACGTCGCGACGTGGCGCGAGGCCTACGCGCACCTCCTGCCCGACGACTTCTTCACCGACGAGTACATCGCCGGTCGACATCGGATGTGGACGCACGTCCTCGGGGATCCGCGCGCCGAGATGACAGTGCGCGTCGCCGAGCAGGACGACGGCTCCCTCGTGGGATTCGCGTGGGCGGGGCCGTCGTCGGCTCAGGCGAGCGAGCCGCCCGTGCGCGAGCGCGCGCTCTACGCGATCTACGTCCTTGCGCGAGCGTACGGGTCGGGTGTCGGGCAGGCGCTGCTCGACGCGACGCTCGGCAACGGTCCGGCGCAGCTCTGGGTCGCGAAGGAGAATCCGCGCGCGACGCGGTTCTACGAGCGCAATGGATTCGCGTTCGACGGCACCGAGCAGATCGATCCGCACGCGCCGCTCATCACCGATGCGCGGATGGTGCGCTGACAATCGCGGCTCCTCAAAGTATCTTGATGTCGAGAGACTTTGGAGGATCGTGAAGCTTCATCATGTGCAGGTGTCGATGCCGCAGGGCGAAGAGGATCGGGCGCGCGAGTTCTACCGCGACGCGCTGGGGCTGACGGAAGTCGAGAAGCCGCCGTCGCTGGCGGGCCGCGGCGGGTGCTGGTTCCGCGCGTTCGACGGTGACGTCGTGACGGCCGAGCTGCACCTCGGAGTGGATGATCCCTTCGTCCCGGCCAAGAAGGCGCATCCGGCGCTCGTCGTTGATGATGTCGATGCGCTGGAGGCGATCGCCGCGCAGATTGACGCAGCCGGGTTCGAGGTGTCGTGGGTCGAGCGCGACACGCTGGAGTACTTCACCAGGTTTCACGCGCGCGACGGCTTCGGTAACCGCGTAGAGGTGCTGACACCCGCCAGAATCGAAAGATGACATCCTCAGGGAACCCCGCCGCTCTCATCGATCTCTGGCCCGCAGCCGGGGCGCGCGTCCGCGCCGGTGATCTCGAGATGCGCTGGATCGACGATGCCCTCGCCGTGGATCTCGCCCTCCTCGCGGGACGGGGCGTGCACGATGACGACGCGATGCCGTTCAACTACCCGTGGACGCGCGGGACGCCCCGCGAGGTCGCGCGGAGTGTTCTCGCCTTTCAGTGGTCCGCGCGCTCGCTGGTGACGCCGAAGCGACTCGTACTCGAGCTGGGCGTTCGGGTCGATGGCCAACCGGTCGGCATCCAGAGCGCCTCCGGTGATCGCTGGGCGGAACTCCGTGAGGTGGAGACCGGTTCGTGGCTCGGTCGCGCGTACCAGGGTCGTGGCATCGGCACGCGGATGAGGGCGCTCATGCTGCATTTCTGTTTCGAGGCCCTCGGCGCCGAGTCCGTCACGTCGTCGGCGTTCGAGGACAATGCGGCGTCCAATGCGGTATCGCTGCGCACGGGATATGTCCGCGACGGTATATGGCGCGCGGTGCGGGACGGGAAGGCCGCGACTCAGGTGCGCTACCGCATGGATCGGTCGCGGTGGGACGCTGTGCGCGCCGCCAACCAGGAGCTCCTCGGCGCCGACGTGGTGGTCGCCGGAGTCGATCGCCTCCTCGACGATCTCGCCACGGACGCAGGGAACGCGGAATGACCGCAATGCCGCCGCTCGCCCGTCGGCCGGACGATGCAGCGCAACGCTCACGCAACGCGCGCGTGCAGGCGTGGCTCAGCGTGGCGATCCTCGTTCTCGCCCTCGTCGGCCTGTTCGTCCAGGTGCACGTCGCGGCCGAGGCGGGACTTCACCTGCGCGCCCGCCGCCTCGGCGGATGGGGCGGACTCCCCGGAGCCGTGCACGTGGCGGCGGGGCTCGTGGGCGCGAGCCTTCTCGTCATGACGCGAGTGAACGACGGGGAGCGGTACGTGTGGCCGGTGCGCGGGATGCGCCCGATGTGGTCGCGAGGCCGAGACGCGTCGGTCGTCTGCGCGGCGGGGGTCGCGATGATCGCGTGGGGCGAGCTCGCGGTGCGGCCCACGCTCCTCGCGAGGGCGTGGGACGAGCGCTATCTCTCGCGCGTACCGCTCGGCGCCGGGCCCGACATGCTGGTGGCGGGGATCGGCGACGTGATGATCGCGTACTACCTCACCGTCGCGGTGATCCTCCTCGTCCACGTCGGCGGCCTGGCGCTGAATCCCGTCACCGCGAAACGGCATTCCGCGATCCTGGACCGCTTCCTCACCCGCCGAGGATGGCAGCGGCGTTGAGAGGCGCGGAAAATGGCGACATGACCCATCCCGACCCGCCTCGCCAGCTCCGCCTCATCATCGAGACGACCGAGTTCGACGATGCCGTCCGCTTCTTCCGCGATGTGCTGGGGATGCCGGAACAGCCCGCTTTCGCGACCGAGGGTGACGACCGGGTGTCGATCCTGCACGCCGGCGTCGCGACGATCGAGCTGGCCACACCGACGCACGTGCACAACATCGACGACGTCGAGGGCGCTCCGCGCAGCGCGCCGGGGACCCTCCGTATCGCGCTCGAAGTCGCCGACACCGTGGCCGCCACGAAGGCGGCGCAGGATGCCGGGGCCGCCGAGATCGCGCCGCCGATCGAGACGCCGTTCCGCACGATCAACGCGCGCGTGCAGGGGCCGGGCAACTGGCAGGTGACGTTCTTCCAGGAACTCGAGACGCTCGAAGAACGGGCCGAGCGCGACGGCTTCACGACGGATGACGCGCGGCCGCGCTGACGCGCACCGCCATGCGGCTAGCGAGCGGCTCAGGACCCGGCGGGGTCGGCTGGGTCGTAGGCGGTGTTGAGGAGGCGTCGCCATGGGGGATCGGTGGTCGTTGAGGGGGCGGCTTGGGCGACTGGTGGTGCGTTGCTGCGGTAGCGCCGCCCGGTCGGCGAGGTGAACGCGAGTGTTCCCCCGCCCAGCTGTTGAATGTGCCACGGTGACGCGTGCTTGAGGCGGTGGTGGCGTCGGCAGAGCAGTGCGAGGTTGTCGGTGCGGGTGGGGCCGCCTTCGGAGAAGGGGATGGTGTGGTCGGCGTCGCAGCGGGGGGCGGGTCTGCGGCATCCGGGCCACCGGCAGTGGCGGTCGCGGGCGTTCAGGAGGCGGCGGAGCCGGGTGCTGGGCCGGTAGGTGTCGATGCGGAGGGGTTCGTGGGTGATCGGGTGGGTCATGACGCGTTCCCAGCACGATGCTCCGGCGGCGAGGATGCGGGCGGTGCCGGGGTCGATGGGGCCGTGCCCGTCGAGGGTCGCGGGAGCGTTGTCGAGTCCGGCGAGGGTGAGGAGGGGCACCGTGACGTGCACGGTCGCGCGGATCGCACCGAGTCCGCCGTCGCCGTGCGCGGTGGGCGCGCCGGAGAGGAGCAGATCGCAGGCGACGTCGGCGCGGCGTTGGTCGAGGGTCCGGTCGTCGTCGTCCGGCTCACCGTCGGGGTCGCCGGATGCTGCGGCATCCGCACCGCCGACATCCCCGTCGCCGGGCGTGGGGGTGTCGAGGGCGGCCGCCATGTCGGTGATCCGCTCGAAGATGCCCTGGACGAGCACGGCGGGAGCGTCGAGGAGAAGACGGGCGAGTCCGTCCTGCAGGGCGTAGGTCTTCACCTGACGTGCCGCGAGGGCTTCCTGGTGGCGGGTGTCGACGATGTCGGGCTGCAGACGCGCTGCGATCGTGCGGGCGCTCTCCCGGACGGATGCCGCGGTCTCCGTCTCGGCCAGGGGGAGGACGAGGCTTTCGTACTCGGCCCGCCGCTCGGGGTCTAGCGGCATGCCGCCGTCGATGATCGCCGACGCATGCCGGTCATCGATCCGCCCCTCACGCAGCGCGTCGAGGGTCGCGGGATACGTCGACACGAGCGCCGCCCCATCACCCAGCCAGGACGACACGGTCCGCTCCCCGACCCGCAGCGCCGCGGACAGCTCGGCCATCACCTCCCGCAACGGGATCGTGTCACCGATCTCACCCCGGCCGCCCCCACGTCCGGCGCCCCGCGCCGCCTGAAGCTGCGCCACCCGCAGTGCGACCAGGTCCAGAGCCTCGGCACACACTTCGGCGCGCTCAGCCTGCAACCGCGACATCTCGACCCGGTTCGCCTCCGCCCGCGACACCAGCGCGGACAACTCCGCCCAGTGGGGGTCTCGCTGTAGCCGGTCCATACGCACTCCTGACGTCGATATCTCAACGTCCGGTGGCACCGCCGGCTCTACCCTTGCGGCCACATGAGAGGATGACCGCCACCACCAGCATAGAACAGAACTGCGACCATATGCAAGAGCACCGGAGGAGAATGAGCGATATATCTACGAGACGCTCAGTATGCGAACTCTCAGTATGCGAACTCGGGGTGCACCTCGGCGACGCCCGCCAGCTCGTCTCGGACGCGCGCCCAGAGTTCCCAGCCGCGCGCCAGCCATGCGGCCTCGTTCGGAAGCGCTTCATCGACGTCACGCCGGCCCCACTGCTCGTTCCATTCAGCCACGTCTGCGCTGAGGGCGGGGGACAGCCCCAAGAGAAGCGAGTCGGCCGGGTAGTTGTCGGTGGAGCTCTCCCACAGCGGGCCGCCCACCCATTCCGGGAACATCCTGACCACCCGCAGCCCGTTCGGGAGCACGATCGGGTCCCCGCGGATCGCGCGGCGCGAGAGGTAGCGATTCTGCATCTCCGCCCGCGCTCGCCACTGCGTCGGCGTGGTGGGCGCATCGTTGTAGTCGTAGCCCGACAGCCACGTGAGGCCGCGCACCCCGTCGCGTTCACCGACGAGCGCGAGCGACCACAGCCCCTCGTCGTCCGACTCGCTCGCGGCAACCAGCGCCTGAGTCACCGTGCAGTCCCAGAGGTCCATCGTTCGAACCGCGCTTCCCGCCCCCGTGAAGAGGGAGAAGCGAAACCGAGGCTGGTCGTCCTCCCACGCCGAGTCGCGCTCATCGACCTGCTCGCTCTTCATGCCGCGAGCCTACTCAGCCCCCCGGAACCCTCAGCCCCGAGCAGCCACAGCCCCCCGGAACCCTCAGTGGCCGGAGAGCCAGACCGTCGTCTCGCCCGGCACCGCACCCGCCGACCCCGAGCGGCCACTCGACACCAGCACCTCTCCGGCATCCAGCGCGAACGGCTCCGTACCGAAGTTCGTGACGACCTCCCACCCGTTCGGGCGGCGGAAGTGCAGCACGTCGGCACGACCGGTCTCGATCCACTCGAGGTCCTCCGCGGTCTGCAGCTCATGCCGCAGCGCGAGCGCGCGCCGATAGAGCGACAGCGTCGAGTCGGGATCGCCGTCCTCCACCGACACCGCGTACTCCGCGAACCACGCCGGCTGCGGCAGGTGCGCGCCGTCGTCGCCGAATCCGAACGAGGGACCGGACGCCGTCCAGGGCAGCGGCACGCGTGCGCCGTCGCGACCGAACTGCTCCTGATGCGTGCGGAAGAAAGTCGGATCCTGACGCTGGTCGGCGGGGATCTCCGCGACCTCGTGCAGCCCCAGTTCCTCTCCCTGATACAGGTACGCCGACCCCGGAAGCCCCAGCACGAACAATGTCGCCGCGCGGGCGCGGCGCTCGCCCGCCGCACGGTCGAGCACGCCCTGGTCGGCGCCGGCCTCGAGCCATCCGCCGCCGTGGCGCTTGGGCACGGCGCTGTCTTCGGGTGGAACCGGCAGCCCGTATCGCGTCGCATGCCGGAACACGTCGTGGTTCGACAGCACCCAGGTGCTCGACGAGCCCGATCGGGCGGCGAGGGCGATGTTGCGGGTGACGATGTCGCGGAATTGCGCGGCGTCGAAGTCGGCCACGAGCAGATCGAAGTTGAACGACTGGCCGAGACTCGTCGGGCTCGCATACAGCGGCACCCGATCGGAGGCGACCCACGCCTCGGCGACGGCGGTGCGCGGCGGGTCGTACGAGTCGAAGACCTCGCGCCACTCGGCGTACACCCCGTGTACGTCGTCGCGATCGAGCAGCGGGTGCGACCCGTCGACCGGCATGTCGGCGAGCTCGGCGGCCGAGGGCAGCGGCTCGGTCAGGTCCTTCGTGAGCATGTGGGCGACGTCGATGCGGAACCCGTCGACGCCGCGATCCGACCAGAAGCGCAGCGTCTTCACGAAGTCGGCCCGCACCTCCGGGTTCGCCCAGTTCAGGTCGGGCTGTTCGATCGCGAAACTGTGCAGGTACCATTGCCCGTCTTCGACCCGCTCCCACGCGCTGCCCCCGAATGCGGCGGTCCAGTCGGTCGGCGGCTCTGCTCCATCGGGGCCCGACCCCTCGCGGAAGATGTACCGGTCGCGGGCCGCCGACCCGCGGCCTGCCGCGAGCGCCTCCTGGAACCAGGCGTGCAGATTCGAGGTGTGGTTCGGCACGATGTCAACGACGACCTTCAGCCCCCGTTCATGGAGCGCCGTGACCATCGCATCGAAGTCGTCGAGCGTCCCGAGGCGCGGGTCGACGTCGCGGTAATCGGCGACGTCGTATCCGCCGTCCGCGAGCGCCGACGGGTAGAACGGGCTCAGCCAGACCGCGTCGATCCCGAGCGATCCGAGATAGTCCGCACGCGAGAGGATGCCGGGGATGTCGCCGATCCCGTCGCCCGAGGCATCCGCGAAGCTGCGCGGATAGATCTGGTAGACGACCGCCTGGCGCCACCACGGTGCGGTGTCGGCGGTGCTGTCGTCGCGGATGAGCTCATCGGGGAGAGTCACGGAGAGGAGTCCTTTCGGGTCGGGGTGGATCGGTGGAATCGGTGGATCGGTTGGATCGGTGGAATCGGCAGATCGGCGAGACGGATCCGCGACCGGGCGTCAGCCCTTGACGGCGCCCTGCGTGACGCCCTCCATCACCCAGCGCTGCGTGAACAGGTAGGCGATGATGGCGGGCGCCATCGCCATGAGGTACGACGCGAAGGCGACGTTGTAGTTGTTGCTGAACTGCGTCTGGAAGAGGTTCTGCCGCACCGGAAGCGTCTGCAGCGCCGGATCGGCGATGATGAGCGAGGGCATCATGAAGTCGTTCCAGGCGTACAGGAAGGCGAAGATCCCGACCGTCGCGCTCATGGGTGCCAGAAGCGGGAAGATCAGCCGCCAGAACGTCTGCCACGTGCTCGCCCCGTCGACGCGGGCGCTCTCCTCGAGCTCGATCGGGATCGAGCGGAGGAACGCGGTGAACAGCAGCACGCTGAAGCTCAGCTGGAACATCGTCGCCAGCAGGATCACGCCGAACGGGTTGTCGAGCCCGACCCGACCGGTCAGCTGGATCTGCGGCAGTGCGACGACGGGGAACGGGATGAACATCGCCGCGAGCAGGTAGAAGAACGAGTAGCGGAACAGTCGCCGGTCCCAGTTGCGCACGATCGCGTACGACGCGAACGCGGCGAGGAGGATCGTCGCGACGACGGTGCCGGCGGTCACGAGCAGCGAGATCGCGGCGCCCACGGGGAACTTCGTCAGGTTCCACGCCTGCACGAAGCCCTCGATCGAGAGAGGCATCGGCAGCGAGAACGCGTTGCCGTCGACGGCCTGACCGGTCGTCTTGAACGCCATCGAGATCGTCACGTACAGCGGCAGCAGCACGGTCACCGAGCAGAGGATCAGGATGATCGTCGTCGACCAGTTGACCCGCTCGGGGCGGCCGGATGCCGTGTCGCGCCGCTTCTTGCCGCCCTGGGTCGCGACGCCGCCGGTGGTCAGTTCCGTGTCGGCCTGCTCGAAGGCGAGGGCCGGTTGCGAAGTGGTCATCAGACCTGGTTCCTTCCGCGCGTGAGCGAGAGTTGGAGGATCGAGATGAGCACGGCGACGATGAAGAAGATCGTCGCATTGGCCATCTGGTAGGCGTAGTCGCCGCCGTTGAACCCGGCGATGATCGTCATCGCGATGCTCCGGGTCGCCGTGCCCGGGCCGCCGTTCGTGAGGCCGACGATGATGTCGTAGGCGTTCAGGAAGCCCTTGAAGCCGAGGATCATGTTGATCACGACGTATCCCGCGACCAGCGGCAGCGTGATGCGGAAGAGCTGCTGGCGCTTGCTCGCCCCGTCGAGATCGGCCGCCTCGTAAACATCCGCCGGCACCGACAGGAGCCCCGCGATGTAGATGAGGAGAGCCCCCGGGATCGCCTGCCACGCGGTCACGATCACGATCGCGACCCACGCGAGGTCAGGGTTCGCGAGGATGCTCGATTCGAGCCACGGGATGCCGAGGGCGGAGCCGGCGGCGGGGAGCGAGTTCGAGAACAGGAAGTTGAAGACGTAGGCGATGATGATGCCCGAGATCACCATCGGGATGACGAACACCGTCCGCAGGCCCGTCTTGAAGCGGATCTTCGACGTGAGTCCGACGGCGAGGAGGAACGCCGTCACGTTCACGACGATCACGGTCGCGATCGCGAAGCCGAATGTGAACAGATAGCTCTGCAGGATCGCCGGGTCGTTGAAGAGGGCGATGTAGTTCGTCAGGCCGATGAAGTTCCAGTCGCCGATGCCGATCGAGTCGGTGAAGCTGAAGAAGATCCCGATGACGCCCGGCACGGTGATCGCGAGGGTGAACAGGATGAGCGTCGGGAACAGGAAGAAGTAGTAGATCGGCTCGACGCGTCGCCGCTTGTGGCGGATCGGGGCCTGGGACCCCGTCGTGACGGTGCTGGTCGCGGTCATTGCGACGACTCCTTCGGCTGAGAGGTCGGCTGCGAGCTGGCCTGAGGGTTCGGTTGGCGGAACGCGAGGCGCGCCCAGTCCTGGTCCATCGTCCGCAGGGTGGATGCCGGGTTCGCCCCGAACACCATCGCCTGCGCGTAGTTCGAGACGGGGATCGTCTTGGGGACGAGCACCGAGGGACCCTGGTAGACCTTTCCGGCGTCGTAGTAGGGGATCATCCCGGCCACGCGGGGGTCGGTCGGCGGCTCGGCATCCTTCAGCGGTGAGAAGCCGAGCTGCGACTCGTTGTACGCCTGGATGCGGTCGGGCTCGTAGAGGTACTCGAGGAAGTCGCGCGCCGCCTCTTTGTGGTGCGAGCCCTCCGGGATCATCGCGGCGAGGTCCATGTTGACGCGCACCGCGTTGTCGTCGGGGTCGTCGGTCATCGGCAGCGGGAAGGTGCCGAGCTCGAGGTCGGGCGCGGTCTTCGCGATCTCGCTGAATGCCCAGGGTCCCTGAAGGTACATCGCGGCCTCACCCCGCCCGAAGGCGAGGTTGCCGTCGCCGTAGCCGCGGCTCTCGGCGTCGCTGTTCACGTAGGTCGACGTGAGCTGCAGCATCTTGTCCATCGGTGCGGCGAAGTCCTTCTGGAACGACACCTCCGAGTCGGGACCGACGTCGGCCCCCTCGGCGTTCAGGCGGGTGAAGAAGTCGAGCACGTCGATCGAACCGCCGATCGAGTAGTCGTACCAGCCCTGCGCGATCGTCCAGTCATCCTTGAACGTCGCGTAGAACGGCGTGATCCCGGCGGCCTGGAGCGCATCGCAGACCGCGATCAGCTCGTCCCACGTGGTGGGCACCTCGAGGCCGTTGTCGGCGAAGATCTGCGGGTTGTAAATGACCGAGGCGGCCATGACGGAGTACGGCAGCGCGCTCGTGCGTCCTTCGCACGTGCCGTACTGGGCGAGGAGCGGCTCGAGGTCGTCGCGGATCGTGCCGGCGGCGTCCGTTCCGGAGAGGTCGGAGAGCGCGCACCGCTGCACGAAACGGGCTACTTCGAAGTTGTAGTTGGCCAGCATGATGTCGGGCGGGTTGCCGCGCACGAAGCTCGCCGAGACGACGTCGACGCCGGAGGTGTCCATGACGACGGTCACCTTGTCCTGCGAGGCGTTGTAGTCGGCAACGGTCTTGTTCATGAAGTCGAGCGCCTCGCGCTTGCTGAACGTGAAGCGGATCGTCTCACGGCCGTCCGACGAACACCCGGCGAGGAACGTCCCCGCGAGCGCCACCGATGCGGCCGCGGCGACGATCCGCCAGACCCGCCGAGATCTTCCAGACACCATCGTCCTCCGTCGCATCCTCGAGAGAATGATCATCCGGCGAATAGATTTAGTCGCCAAATCAACTTGCTACGGGCAATATTGCTGTGTCTCCGAGGAAAGGTCAACCCCTTGTCGTCCGCCGCTCCCGCGTCCGCCCCGCTCCCGACCAGCGCCGAGGCGATGTGGCGGTACGCCTGGACGGTGCGCGAGTTCACCGCGAGCGACGCGATCGCCGCAACCGGTCTCACGCGCTCGACCGTCATCGAGGCCCTCGACGGGCTCGTCGCCCGGGGTCTGCTGCGCGAGCTTCCCAATGCCCGGAACGCGGGGGAGTATCGCAAGGGCCGCCCCGCCCGGCGATTCGAGCTGCGCGACGATGTCGGCGTCCTCATCGGCGTCGACGCCGGACGCGCGCACGTCACGGTCGTCATGACGGACCTCCGCTCGCGGGAGATCGTCGCGCGCCGCGTCGACGCGGACGCCCTCAGCGAAGACGTCGACGTGCGCCGCCGGCTCCTCACCGACGCCGTCGACGACACGCTCGCCGCCGCCGACCGCGGGCGCGCCGACGTGCTCGCGATCGCGGTCGGCGTGCCGGCGCCGGTCGATGCCCGGGGCGCGTCGCCGCGGCATCCCGACGGCTTCTGGGACCTCATGAACCCCGGCCTCGTCGACCTCTTCGGGTGGGCGCCGCTCGTCCGCATCGACAACGACGCGTCCCTCGCGGCCGAGGCCGAGGGTGCGGTGGGCGCGGCGATCGGATGCCGGGACTACGTCACCCTGCTCGCCGGCGAGCGCCTGGGCGCGGGGGTCGTCGTCGATGCGCGCATCCTCCGCGGAGCGCACGGCGGCGTCGGGGAGATGATCGCCCTCGACCACGTCGAAGGGGTCGGGAGCGCGTACGGCCTGGGTCATGTCGCGGCCCAGTGGGCGCGCGACGAGATCGCCGGCGGCACGATCGCACACGACTCGTCGATCGGTCGGCTGGGTGACGACCTCGACGGCAAGCACGTCCTCGCGCTCGCCGAGGCGGGCGATGCGGATGCCGCACGCATCGTCGACCGGCTCGGGGCGCGACTCGCGCGTATCGTCGTCGTGCTGGGGAGCGTCTTCGACCCGAGCCGCATCGTGATCTCCGGTGCCGTCGCGGAGGGGGCGGGACTCGTCGTGACCGCGGCGCGCGCGCACCTCCCGACCGATCTGCACATGCCGGCGCCCGAGATCGTGGCGTCGACGCTCGGCGCGGGCGTCGTGGTCATCGGCGCGGTCGCGGCCGCCGCCTCGCTGACCCGTGAGCGGCTGCTCGGCGTCTACTGGGGGTCTACTCCGCGAGCGCCGGGTCTGAGGTGACGGCGACGTAGGCCCAGACATCGAGCTCGGTGGGCGCGAGGGAGGCGATGATGGCGCGGCGCACGTCGTCCTCCTGCGCGATGCTCCACGAGCCCGGAGGCACGACGAAGTCGACCTCGACGTACACCTTGTGGCCGACCTTGCCGGCCCGCAGGACGGGTTCGGGCAGAGCGAACCGCGCGCGCACCTCGTCGACCGCCGCCGCGATCCGCCTCGCGAGCTCGGGCGAGGGCGCGCCCTCGAGGAGTTCGTTTACCCCCGTGCGGACGAGGCGAATCGGGATGACGGCGAGCACGAGGCACGCGATGATCACGAGGGCCGGGTCGGCGTATCTTGCGAGGTCGCGCGCGGAAGTGCGCTCGAGCACCAGCACGACCAGCGCCCCGACGAACATGATGACGCTGAGCACCGTGCCCGCGCGCCACTGGGCGGCTTCGGCGACGACGAGGTCGGAGCCGCGTGCCGCGCGCTGCAGCCACCACGCCACGCCGAAACCGATGAGGGCCGTGGCGAGACCGTAGATCGAGATGACGACGACGTTCACCTCGCTGCCGCCGTCGCGGATGACGACGAGCGCATCGCCGAAGGCGAGGATGAGTGTTCCGGCGAGCGCCAGCCCCTAGATCACGACGACGAGGGGGGCGAGCGCATCCCGCCCGCACGGATAGCGTCGGGTCGGACCGGATGCCGCGGCGCGCGCCGCCTGCAGCGACGCCCACGAGAGGATCAGGCCGATGGCCATGTAGGTTCCGTCGAACAGGATGATGCGGATGCCGCTGACGACGCCGAGCACGAGCGCACCGGCGGCCATGACCATCGACGCGATGAGTGAGACGAGCAGCGCGCGCCGTTCGCGGTGTCGCCGCTCGGCCAGCGCGGCAGGGGCGGGCGGCATGTCGGTCACGGCGTCTCGCCTCCGCTCGCGGACCCGAAGGCCCGGTCCCAGTCCTGCAGCTCCTTGCGACGCCCGATCAGCCCGTCGAGCGACACCTGGAAGTGCAGCCCGCGGCTCGCGTTGACCTGGCGGATGTTCTCCAGCAGCTCGGTCGAGACCGCCTCGACGGCGCCCTGCACCTCGCGGGTGCGCTCGCCCGGATCGTCCCAGAGGTCGGGGTGGGCGAGGATGTCGAGCAGATAGTCGCGGCTCACGGCTGCCGAGAGCTTGCCGAGCTTCGCCGCGTATTCGACTTCGGCCAGGGAGCGGTCGCCGCCCCCGTCTGGTGACCTGCCCCGCGAGCCACCCCGCGACCCGCTCCGCCGATCGATGCGGGCGAAGAGCTCCTCGGTGTTCGTCGCGATCGCCGTGAGCTGCTGCGCGGTCTCCGTCGCGACGGGGTTTCCCTGGGCTCCGACCGTCGCGTACTCGCGTGAGAGTTCGCGCAGCGTCGCGACGTGCGGGCGCACCTCGGCCGGAAGGGCACCGGATGCCGGACGGCCGCGCCGCTGTGACCGAGAGCGCCGCCGCAGCGCGACGATCCCCCCGCCCACGGCGAGCAGCGCGGCGACGGCGAGCGCGATCCCGACGACCAGGCCCCCGTCGACCCCACCGGTCGCCGGGGAGGTGCGTGAGGCATCCTCGACCTGCTGCACCGTCTCGACGAGCGCCTGCTGCGTCGATCCGGCCTGGGCCTCGGCCTCGTTCGCGATCCGCATCGCCTCGCCGCTCGGAAGGGCGCGCGACCCGGCCGAGAGGTCGTCGCCGACCGCGACGATGATCGTGTCGTAGTCGGTCTGCGCCGCCAGCTGCGAGACGATCTCGCGGCCCGACGCTTCGAGTGCGGCGTTGTCGGAGAAGACGGCGACGCCCACCGAGGCATCCCCGATCTGATCCTGCACCGCCTGCGCGATCGCACCCGCGTCGGCCACCTCGGACGACACCCAGACGTGCGAGGTCTTCAGGCCGGCGACGGCGTCGTCGATGTACCCGCCGGAGTCGACGTTCGCGTGGATCTCAGAGGACATCGCGCCGAACCCGTCAGAAGTTGTTGATCACCGAGGCGAACACGAGGTCGATCTTCTCGGGGTCGGAGGCGTCGAACCACTGCCCGCCGGTCGCGTCGGCGATGCGGGCGAGCACGCTCGTGTCGGCCCCCTCGCCGTAGGCGATCGGGAAGATGCGGACGGGAGCGTCGTCGCCGCCTTCACGGGAGCTCTTGCCGATCTTGGCGAGCAGCGAGTCGAGCGAGATCGCCGAATCGGTGTCCTGCCCGTCGGAGAGGACGACGATCGCGTTGATCCTGCCCGGCTGGGCGCGCGCGGACATCTCGTCGTACGCCGCCGCGATCGCGTCGTAGAGCGGCGTCCCCTCGCGGTCGGCGTAGCGGAGGTCGTTGAGCGAGTCGCCGAGCAGCTCGCGGTCGGAGCCGAGCGCCGTGACGTCTCGGAGTTCGACGATGCCGTTCGCCGGCCCCGTCGTGAACGCCCAGACCCCCACCTCGTCGCTCGAACGGAAGTGGTCGAGCGTCGACTGCGCACCCTCGATCGCTCCGTCGAGCTTCGAGCGGCCGTCGCCGATCGGATCGTCCATCGACCCGGAGATGTCGATGAGTTCGAGCACCGACGAGGGCTTGCGGATCTGCGCCCACTGGTCGATCGCGGCCGACACCACATCGACGCCCGGGCGCGGGAGCGTGACGGCGGGCTTGTCGGCATCCACCCCGTACTCCGCCGTGAACAGCTTTCCGAGCGGCACGCTCTCGTCCAGCGGACGGAAGCCGTACTCCGGCAGGATCTCCTGCGCCGGCTTCGTCTGCAGGAACGCCGCGAACGCCTCGCCGGCCGTGCGCTGCTCGTCGGTCACCCACGAGGCGCCGAGCACCGTCACTGGGTTATCGGACCACATCGACCCACCCGACGGGTACACCGCGACGAGCTTCTCCTTCGGGGGAACGAGCTTCTCGCCCGGCTCGACGGTGTGCGAATCGGCGTTGCCCTGGTTGTAGTTGAGGAGAGAGGTCTCTTCGAGCGCGATCGCCGAGACGTAGCCCGACCCGCCCGACCCGTTCTGCGTGTCGTCGTAGAGGGTCGTCAGGACCTTGCCGGTCGTGTCGCCGTAGTGGATCACGCACTCCTCGAACGCGCGCGAGAAGTCGGCCGAGGCGGCGACGTCGTCGGCGGTGAGGTCGCTCGTCTTGCCCGAGGCGGCGTACGACTGCATGAGGATCGCCGACAGTCCCGTCGTCGACGTGTTCGGGTTCGTCTTCGAGATCTTGAACGACCCCCACACCGACTTCCCGACGCTCCCCCAGCCGTCGGGATCGGTGCAGAGCTTCTCGAGGTCGGGGATGCCGATCTCGGCATCCGGCCAGCCGAGCGCCCGCGCCATCGTCTCGGGCATGCCGAACACGACCGGCGTGTGCGTGAACGACGCCGGCTCGCCCCGGAGTGAGGGGGATGCCGCGGCGGCGACGCGCTCGGTCCACACGGTGGATGCCGGCGACCACATCGTCGGCCAGCGGCGTTCGTCGGCCGCGGGCCAGTCGCCGCCCGCGGACAGGATGCGCGCGGCCTCGCCGCTCGACACGTTGATCGGGCGGACGGTGGCGCACTCGTCGAGCGCCTCGTGCTCGGGGGAGTCCTTGAACGCGTCGGCGAGCGCGTCGAGCATGTTGACCTTCTCGGACGAGGTCGCGATGACCACGCTCGTGCACCCGTCGTCGGCGAAGTCACCGTCGTCACCGCCGCCATCGTCGGCCCGCGGGGAGCACGCGGCGAGCGTCACGAGCGATCCGGCCACGAGCAGGGCGAGACCCGCTCGCCAGCCGCGGCGCGCTCCGGCTCGCACGTCCGCTTCTGCGAGGTGTGGCGTCGCTTTCATGCAGTCAGCTTAGGGGTCGGGCCGTGGCGGGCGTCGGTGGCAGAAGGTAGCGTCGGCGGCAGTCGACGGAACGCACCCGATCGACCCGATCCACGCGGGAGGCTCACGGTGAGGCCGCTTCGATACTCGATCAACATCACGCTCGACGGATGCGTCCACCATGAAGCCGGCGTCGCCCCCGATGCGGAGTCGATGGCCTACTGGACGCGGGAGATGGAGCGCGCGGACGCGCAGATCTTCGGCCGAGTGACGTACGAGATGATGCAGGATGCCTGGCGACGGCCGCCGTCCGGCGTGTGGCCGGACTGGATGGAGGAGTGGGAGCACCCCTTCGCCGACGCGCTCGACCGCGCGAAGAAGTACGTCGCGTCGAACACGCTCGCCTCCGTCGACTGGAACGCCCAGCTCCTCTCCGGCGACACGGGCGCCGTCGTCGAGCAGATCCGCCGTCTCAGAGCCGAGCCGGGCGAAGGTCTTTCGGTCGGGGGTGTGACGCTGCCGCTCGCGCTCGCCGACGCGGGCCTCATCGACGAGTACGCCTTCATGGTGAACCCCGTGATCGCCGGCCACGGGCCCACTCTCCTCGCGGGGCTGCGCGACCGCGTCGACCTCGAACTGGTCGATCGCCAGGACTTCGCGTCGGGGGCGTTCCTCGTGCGCTACCGGCCGGTGAAGGGGAAGGCGGGGCTCGCGTGAAGCTTCTCCTGACCTCGGGCGGCGTCACCAACGACAGCATCCGCGCCGCGCTCGAGGGTCTGCTCGGAAAGCCGATCGACGAGGCCGACGCGCTGTTCATCCCGACCGCCCAGTGGGGGCATCCGATGTGCTCTCCGGCTTCCGTGTACCGATCGATCGTGGGGCGGGGCGAGGACTGGCTGACGAATCTCGGCTGGCGCTCGCTCGGGGTGCTGGAGCTGACGGCGCTGCCGTCGATCGGCCGCGAGCGGTGGGAGCCGTGGGTGCGGGATGCCGACGTCCTCTTCGTCGACGGAGGCGAGGCCGTCTACCTCGCGGACTGGATGCGGGAATCGGGGCTCGCCGACCTGCTGCCCGAGCTCGACAGCGTCTGGGTGGGGGTGAGCGCCGGGAGCATGGCGCTCACACCGCGGATCGGCGAACACTTCGTCGAACGCAGGCCCGGAGAGGGTGACGCGACCCTCGGCGTCGTTGACTTCTCGATCTTCCCGCACCTCGAGTACCCCGGCTGGAGCGAGAACACCCGCGACGTCGCGGCGCAGTGGGCGCACGATCTGCTGTCCGAACCCGGCATGCCGTCCACGGCATACGCGCTCGACGACGCGTCGGCGATCGTCGTCGACGGTGACCGTGTCGAGGTCGTGTCGGAGGGCGAGTGGGCGGTGTTCGGGCCGGGGGTCTAAGCGCCGGCGGGGCGCCGTGCGCGCCGCGACACGAGCAGGCACAGCGCTCCCGCGGCGGCGATCGCCACGACCGCGAGCACGGTCACGGCACTCCAGCCGCCGCTCTCCCACAGGTGCGTCGACGCCGTGCCCGACAGGGTGCTGCCGAGGTAGTAGACGAGGAGGTACGCGCTCGAGGCGCGAGCCGTGGAACGCCCGACCGCGTGCGCGCGACCCACGACCCAGCCCGTCAGGATCGAGTGCGTGCCGAGGAACGCGAAGGTGAGGATGCCGAGGCCCGCGAAGACGGTGATCGCACTCGGCACGAGGAGCACGCCGATCGCGACGAGCATCGCCCCGACACCGACGAGGGTGGCCGTGGCGCGTCCGCGGCGCGCGGCCACGCGGCGGAACAACGTCGGCGCGGCGATACCGAGCGGATACGCGAGGTACACGAGAGCCTCCGCGGCGCCGAGGGAGAACGGCGGCGCGTCGAGACGGAACGAGACGGCGTTGTACAGGCCGACGAACACCGCCATGTTGAGCGCGCCGATGAGGCACAGCACGAGGATCACGGGGTCGCGCAGCGACGAGAGCGCGCCGCCGAGCAGGTCGCGCACCGTCAGCGACTGCGCCGGCGCGCGGTCGCCCGGCAGCAGCGCCCACACCACGACGCCGATCGCGACGCTCAGCGCGCCCAGCACGATCGTGACGAGCTGCCACCCACCGAGTGCGGCGAGCGGCAGGGGCGCGAGCCGCCCGAGCGCGCCGCCGATCGCGGTGCCGGTGATGTAGGTGGCGTTGGCCTCGAGCTGCGCGTCGTCGTGGACGACATCGCGGAGGTAGGCGATCGCGACGGCGGGTAGGGCCGCGAGCGCGACGCCCGCCCCGGCGCGGAGGAGGAGGAACACCTCCCAGGTCGGCGACAGAGCGCTTGCCGCGGTGAGGATGCCGGCGATGACGAGCGACCCGCCCATCGTCGGCACGCGGCCGAGCCGATCCGAGACGGGCGCCGCGATGAGGAGCCCCAGCATCATGGCGGCGGTCGCGACCGAGAGCGCGAGTCCCGTCGACCCCACCGAGACGCCGAACGACTCCGCGAGCTGCGGCAGGAGCGGCTGCGGGAAGTACACGGCCGCGAAGTTCGCCAGCCCGCCCGCCGCGAGGAGCAGCAGGATCCTCCGGTACTGCGGCGTGCGGCGCGAGACGCGCGCGATCGACCCGGTGCGGGTGAAATCGAGTGCGGCGGCCACGGCATCCACGATCCTCCTCCCCGCGTGATGAGCGAAATGACGCAGGATGCCGTTTCAATGCGTTCCGTACATCAGCGTCGTACGATCGCTCCATGGACGAGCAGGCGCTGCGGATCTTCCTCTCCCTGACCGAGACGGAGAACACCCGCAGCACGGCGGCCGAACTGCGCGTCGACCAGTCGACGGTGTCGCGGGCGCTGGCGCGGCTGGAGGCATCCGTCGGCACGCGCCTGTTCGCCCGCATCGGCAAACGGCTCGAGGTGAACGCGCGCGGCGTCGCGTTCCGGGCCGACGCGGCGGCGGTGCTGGATGCCTTCGACGCCGCGCGCCGCCACGCCGACACGATCGCCGAAGACGGGCGACTCCTGCGGGTCGGCTTCCTCCACTCCGTGGCGCGGTGGATGGTGCCCGCGTACGTCCAGGAGTTCCGGCGCCTGCGGCCCGACGTCCGCGTGACGCTGCGACAGGGTTTCGCGCGCGACCTCTACGGCTGGCTCGAGGTCGACGCGATCGATGTGGCGCTGTGCACGGGCCCGCTCCCCGCGGCCGAACCTCGTCTCACCGCGGCGGGCGTGCACTGGGAGCCGCGGGTGGAGGAGCCGCTGTGCATCGCCGTTCCGACCGGCCATCCGCTCGCCGCGTCCCGCCGCGCCGGGCCCGCGGCGCTCGCCGCCCTCGAGGGCAGGACTTCATCGGATTCTCGCGCATCGCGGAGCTGCGGACGGTGGTCGCCGACGTCCTCGCGGATGCCGGGGTGCGCGTGACGACGACCTTCGAGTCCAGCGAGATCGACACGATGCGCAGCCTCGTCGCCGGAGGGCTCGGGGTGTCGATCCTGCCGCGGACACCCGGCCGTGCCGACCCCGGTGTGGTCTACCTGCCGCTCGACCCGGCTCGGGCGCGCGTGCTCGGCATCGCGTGGAGCGACTCGTCTCAGGGCGTCGACGACGCCCGTGCGCTCGTGTCGGCGACGTCACCGCCGTGAGTACCGCCGCCGTGACCTCCGCGTGAGACCGGGGTGCGCCAAACGAGCACGACCACGATCCCGACGAGGATGACGGCGGTCAGCGCGATCGGCACGGGGATGATCGGGTCGATCAGCACGAGCACGGCGCCTGCCGGCACGACCGTGTTGACGATGCGGTCGCCGTGCGGGCGGATCGCGAGGATCCAGACGCCCAGGATGAAGATCGCGATCGGAATCGTGTAGGCGAACGACGCCCACGGCATGGTGAGGTGGCTCTCGCCGGTGATGACGTCGATCTCCACCTCGATGCCCGCCGACAGCGCCGCCGCCGCCGCGAGGATGAAGTAGTGCCCGTACCCGTAGCGGATCGATTGGCGGAGTGTGCCGATCGCCTCGTGGTGCGGCGGCCAGAAGTAGATCCACCACAGCGCCGCCGTCACGACGAGGGTCAGCACCGAGATCTCGACGAGCGGCAGGATGTCGTCGGTCTCATCGAGCGCCTCGATGATCGCGTTCGCCGAGGCGAGGAGGCTCTCACCCAGGACGATGAGGGTGAACAGTCCGTAACGCTCGGTGATGTGGTGCGGATGCCAGGGCGTCGTTCCCCGGCGCTCGGCGACCACCGGCACGGCGAGCTCGGCGGCGATGAGGAACACGAGGGCGAACGGGAACACCTCGTGCGGCAGGAGGAGCGACAGCAGCCACAGCGCCTGCACCACGGTGATGCCGATCGCGTACGTGAGCGCCGTCTTCCGGAGCCTCTTCGATCCGTGGGCGGCGCGCAGCCACTGGGCGACGAGGGCGAGGCGCATGACGACGTACGAGAAGATCAGCACCCGGAAGTCCTGGTGCTCGAAGGCCGGTTTGATACCGGCGGCGAGCACCAGCACCCCGCCCATCTGCACGATCGTGCACACCCGGTAGAGCCAGTCGTCGGTGTCGAACGACGTGGCGAACCAGGTGAAGTTCATCCACGCCCACCAGATGCCGAAGAAGACGATGAGGTAGTTCGCGATGCCGTCGGCGATGTGCCCGGCGGTCAGCGCATGGTGCAGTTCGTACGACGCGATGCTCACCGCGACGACGAACACGAGGTCGAAGAACAGCTCGAGCGACGATGCCGCCCGGTGCGACTCTCGCGCGTCGCGCGGGCGCATCGGCACGAGCCGGAAGCGCGTGAGGTCCCGTGTCATGGTGTCAGCATCACCTTCAGCGCCTCTCGCGCGTCCATCGCGACGTAGCCCTCCGGAGCGTCGGCGAGGGGAAGCGTGCGGTCGAAGACGCGCCCCGGATCGATCGCCCCGTCGAGCACCCGCGGGAGTGCGGCGTCGATGTAGGCGCGGACGGGCGCCGGTCCGCCGGCGATCCGGACGTTCTTGTAGAAGAGCTCGCGCACGAGAGGCATCTGCGAGAACTGCGGCAGTCCGACGCGCGAGATGACACCGCCCGCCCGGACGATCCCGGCCGCCTGTTCGAACGCGGGGAGGAGTCCCACCGCCTCGATCACGACGTGCGCTCCCTCGCCGCCGGTGAGGTCACGCACCTCGGCGACGCCCTCGTCGCCGCGCGCCGCGACCACCTCCGTCGCCCCGAAGTGCACGCCGAGCGCGGTCCGGTCGGGGTGCCGCCCCATGAGGATCACCCGCTCCGCGCCGAGCTCGCGCGCCGCGAGCACCCCCGACAGTCCGACCGCGCCGTCGCCGATCACCGCGACGGTCCGCCCCGGGCCCACGTCGCCGACGTGCGCGGCGTGGTACCCGGTGAGGTACACGTCCGAGAGGGTCAGAAGCGACGCGAGAAGCCCGGGATCCGCGGCATCCGGATCGACGTCCGGCACTTTCACGAGCGAGCCGTCGGCCCACGGGATGCGGGCGAGGGATGCCTGGAGCCCGCCCGTGTCGGGGCGCCCGTAGTAGCCGCCGTGGACGCAGGAGGTCTGCAGGCCCTCGCGGCAGTACACGCACGTGTTGTCCTGGAAGGCGAAGGTCGCGATGACGAAGTCGCCCGGGCGGAGCGTCCGCACGTCGGCGCCGACCTCCTCGACGACCGCGATCAGCTCGTGCCCGACCGGGCGTCCCCGAGTCCCCTCCTTCTGCGAGTGGTAGGGGTGCAGGTCGGATCCGCAGATGCAGGAGCGGACGGTCCGCACGATCGCGTCGGTCGGGTGCTGGATGACGGGGTCGGGTGCAGTCTCGACGCGGACGTCGCCGGCACCATACATGAAGGCTGCGAGCATGCGCTCAGTCAACCGCGTGCGCGGCGTTCAGTCGAGAACGAGTCGCACGTCGGGGTGGCCGGCGAACACGTCGAGCACGAGGTCGAAGTAGGTCTGGCCGTTCCCGGCATCCAGCTCGGCGAGGGCGGTGGTGAAGCGTTCCACGTGGAACGTCTCCGGGTGGGCGAGCTTTTCCGCGTAGTACTCCCGCGTCGCGGTCGCGCCCAGCGCCGCACGGACCCGCGCGGACTCGCGCACGACGATGACGGGGTGCTCGACGTCCGCGAGAGCGCCGAATCCGCCGTAGAGGAGGTCGTCGAGGGCGTCGAGGCTCGGGCCGAGCGTCCAGTCCTCCCCCGACATCAGTACGCGGTTCACCTCATCGTAGAAGGTCGCGATGCTCTGGATGCGGGTGCCATCGAGCACGAACGTCGTGGGATCGCTCACGCGGCGAGGCTACCGTTCAGGTGGCCTCGATACACTCTCCTGTGCCCGAAAACCCGTCCGCGCCCGCGCCCGAGGCGCCTTCCGAGGCCTCCGCCGCGGCTCCCGGATCCGTCGACCCCGCTGAGCTCGAGATCGCCCTGCGCGTCATCGCCGCCGCCGCCGACCTCGACCCGGAAGACCCCGACTACATCGCCCTCCGGCGCGCGACCGGCAAGCTCTACAAAGACGTCAAGCGCCAGGCCCGCAAGGACAAGCGCCAGCGCATCGCCGACGCCGACCGCGCCGTCGTCGCCGCGACCGCGACCGGGGCGCCCGACCGGATCGACGACGAGACCCGCGGCATCCCGCTCGCCGCCCGCACGGCCGCTCCGACGGCGGGCGAGCTCATCAAGCCGCGCGCGTGCTACATCTGCAAAGAGCTGTACACGACGGTGGATGCCTTCTACCACCAGCTCTGCCCCGACTGCGCGGCGATGAGCCACCAGAAGCGCGACGCGCGCACCGACCTCACCGGGCGCCGGGCGCTGCTGACCGGCGGCCGCGCGAAGATCGGCATGTACATCGCGCTGCGGCTCCTGCGCGACGGAGCGCACACGACGATCACGACCCGCTTCCCCCGCGACGCCGTACGGCGCTTCTCGGCACTGCCCGACTCGGGCGACTGGATCCACCGGCTGAAGGTCGTCGGCATCGACCTGCGCGACCCCGCGCAGGTCATCGGCCTCGCCGACGCGGTCGCCGCCGCCGGGCCTCTCGACATCCTCATCAACAACGCCGCCCAGACCGTCCGCCGCTCCGCCGGCGCGTACAAGCCGCTCGTGGATGCCGAGCTGGCGCCGCTGCCGACCGGGCCGCTTCCCGAGCTCCTCACCTTCGGGCACACCAACGACGCGCATCCCCTCGCGCTCGCCCAGTCGGTGTCTTCGCACCCGATCCTCGCGGCGGCGGCGCGCGACGCGGATCAGCTCACCGCCGAGGCCCTGACCTCGGAGGCACTGGCCGCCGGATCGTCGTCCCTCGAGCGGCTCGCGGCCGGCACCGCGATCGACGCGGGCGGGCTCGTTCCCGACGAGCACCACGTCAACAGCTGGACTCAGTCGGTCGATCAGGTCGAACCGCTCGAGATGCTCGAGGTGCAGCTCGCGAACATGACGGCGCCGTTCCTGCTCGTCTCGCGCCTGCGCCCCGCGATGGCCGCCTCGACGGCCCGGCGGACCTACGTCGTGAACGTCTCGGCGATGGAGGGCGTCTTCGGCCGCGGCTACAAGGGTCCCGGCCACCCGCACACGAACATGGCGAAGGCGGCGCTCAACATGCTGACCCGCACGAGCGCGCGCGAGATGTTCGAGACCGACGGCATCCTGATGACGGCCGTCGACACGGGCTGGATCACCGACGAGCGCCCGCACTTCACGAAGGTGCGCCTCGCGGAGGAGGGCTTCCACGCGCCGCTCGACCTGGTGGACGGCGCGGCGCGCGTCTACGACCCGATCGTCCGCGGCGAGGCAGGCGAGGACCTGTTCGGCGTCTTCTTGAAGGATTACCGCAAGAGCTCGTGGTGACCGGCGACCGTCGGGGTCAGGCTTCCGGCAGGAAGTAGGTGCGCGCGAGCGGCGCGACCTCGAGCTCGGATGCCTCGGCGCGCGTGATCCAGCGGAGCTCGGCGATCTCGGCATCCGGCACGGGCGTCTGCGCGCCGATGTCGACGCGGAAGACGTCCGCGACCACCAGGAACCCGGGCTCGTTCGCCGCCGACGCGGTGAACTCGCCGAGCGGCTCGAGGTCGTTCTCGTCGAGGCGCAGACCGAGCTCTTCGCCCAGTTCGCGCACCAGGGTCTGCGCCGCCGTCTCGCCCGGCTCGGGCTTACCGCCCGGCTGCATGAACGCGGTCGTCCCGCGCTTGCGCACGAGCAGACGCCGTCCGTCCGCATCGGTGATCACCGCCGCCGAGACGCGGATCTCGCGGGCCGGCGGCGACGGTCGGTTAGTGGATGGAGGCATCGGCCGCTCCCGTCCGCCACGCGTGGAAGCGCACGGTGAGGCCCCCGCGCGTCGGTGCGGCGACGAACGGTCCCGCCGCCGCGGTGAGGGATGCCGGGAACGGTGCGACCCGGAGGAGTCGAAGCGGCTCGCCGACGACCGCTGCCCGGACGATGAGGGCGTCTCCCGTCCGGCTCACGCGGACGCGCACACGCTCCCCGAGCCACTCGGGCACCGCCCCCACCGACCAGTCGGAGAACCCGTCGGTGACGACCGCTCCCGCCCCCAGCACGCCGTCCGCATACTCGAGTCCCGCCTTCACCCAGCGCTGCGCGTCGACGCGTACGAACACGCCCGCCTGGTCGAACTGGGCGGAGAAGTCGGCGGTGAACTCCACCTCCGCCGCTGTTCCCGCAGCCAACGGTGCGACGAGTGCGTGCTCGCTGTCGTGGACGAAGCCGTACGCGGTGTGACGCCAGGCGTCGCTCGACGCGGCCGCCGCGACGACGAGGTCGTCGCCGTCCTCCCGGGCCGAGACGGGCGGGTGCGTCCAGGTTCCGTCCGCCCAGGCCCGCCGGGTCGATGCGTCTGCCATCGTCCCATCGTGGCACGGGTCGGGGGCGACGCGAGCGCCGTCCCCGACCCCTCGCCGTAGGGTGGATCCATGCCTCGCCTCGCCTCGCGTCCGCTCGTCCGCCGCGATCCGGAAGACCTCGGCATCCCGGCCCCGGCCTTCCTCGCCCTTGCCGACCGCCTCGAGGAGGAGGGGCTCGACCCCCACGCCCTGCTCGTCGCCCGACACGGCGAGGTCGCGTTCGAGACGGCGTGGGCGCCGTACCGGCTCGACCGGCCCGCGCTCGTGTACTCGGCATCCAAGACCTTCACCTCGCTCGCGATCGGCTTCCTCGCCGACGAGGGGCGGCTCTCGCTCGACGGCGATGCGGGTGCGATTCTCGGGGTCGAGGACCCGGCCGGCATCACGGTGCGGCACCTCCTCACGATGAATACGGGGCACAGCGGCCCCCAGATCGACGCGATCGGCGACGACCCGCGGCGTCTCTTCTCGGTCGCACCCGAGCACGCGCCGGGGACGCACTTCGCGTACAACTCCCCGGCGACGCACGCCCTCTCGGCGATCGTGACCGCCCTCACCGGCGACCCGCTGACGGTGTATCTCCGCCCGCGCCTGCTCGACCCGCTCGGGATCGGCGACCGGTGGATGCGTCCCTTCGGCGGCATCGAGCACGGCGCCTCGGGGTTCCACCTCACGGTCGAGGACCTCGCGCGCACCGCGATCATGCTCGGCGACGGCGGTGTCGTCGACGGCGCAGGGGTCGTGCCCGCGTGGTACGTCGAGGAGCTCAGCCGCCCCTGGTCAGACACCGCGGTGTTCGACGGCCCGGCCGCGGCCGAGGGCGAGGTGGGCGACTGGTCGCTCGGCTACGGCTACCAGGTGTGGCGCGGCCGGCACGGCTTCCGCCTCGACGGCGCGGCGGGGCAGTTCGGCCTCGTACTTCCCGAGCAGGGCCTCGTCATCGCCTACCAGGGCGCGACCTTCGACACGCAGGCGACGCTCCGCGCGTTCTGGGCGTTCGTCGAGGCGGTCGAGATCGCCGATGCCGCCGGCGGCGCCGGCCCGGAGAGCCCCGCGTCGCTGGGGGAACCGCGCGACACGTGGGACGCCCGCGAGACGCTCGTGATCTACGACGGCGTCCCGCTCGACACGGAGGGTCTCGTCCTGGTCGACGACAGCGACGGGTGGGTGCTGACCCTTCCCGGCGTCGGGGAGTTCGCCGTCGGCAGCGAGTGGCGCGAGACGGTGTTCGGCTCGCAGGAGAATCGGGCTCCGGAGGCCTCAGACGGCCATGGCGGCCGCCCCGCGAGCGAAAACTCCTGCGACACGAACGCCGCGACCCACCTGACCCTCGCGACGCGCGGCGAGGAACGCTCCGACGGGTCGGTGCTCGTCCACGTCGTCGACACGACGTCACCGCACCGTGTCATCGTCGTCCGCGAGCCGGACGGCGGCGAGCCGGACGGCGCGCTCCGCGCCGGCTGGCACGTGCCGCCGCTCGGCGGCGGGTGGGCGGCGCTGCGCGTACCGGCATCCGTCACCGGCACCGCCGTTCCGACGACGGCCGCCGCGGAAGGCGTCACGACGCACGCCGCCGCTCTCCTCCTCGACATGGACGGCACCCTCGTCGACTCGCACGCCGTCGTCGAGCGCCTCTGGACCGAGTGGTCGCTCGCGCACGACGTCGACCCGGAGCGCACGCTCGCGATCATTCACGGGCGGCAGGGTCAGGACTCGATGGCGATGCTGCTCCCCGACCGCCCGCACGAGGTGAACGTCGCCGAGAACCGCGAGCTCCTCGCCGCCGAGACCGCCCAGACCGAGGGCGTCGTCGCGATCGACGGCGCGTCCGCCCTGCTCGAGGACCTCGAGCATCTCCCACATGCGCTCGTCACCTCCGCGACGCGCGAGCTGGCGGCCGCACGCATGGGCGCGGCGGGGCTGCGGATGCCTCAGACCACCGTCACCGCCGAGGACGTCGCCCGCTCCAAGCCCGACCCGGAGGGCTTCGTCGCCGCGGCGGGCCTGCTCGGCGTCGATCCGGCGGACTGCATCGTCGTCGAGGACTCGCCGAACGGCATCGCGGCGGGGCTTGCGGCGGGCATGCGCGTGATCGGCGTCGGTGCTGCGGCGGAGGCCGCGGCGGATGCCCCCGACGGAGCGACCTGGGTCGTGCCGGATGCCTCCGGCATCCGCGTCTCGCCTGCCGCCGACGGCGGCCTCGAGGTCACGATCGCGCCCTGAGGCGCGCCGTCAACGCTCGCTCGTGGCCGCGGCATCCACCGCGGCGTGGCCCTCGCTGAAGCTCAGGTTCTTGCCGAAGGCCTTGCCGATGACGAGCACGATCCCGACGATCACGAGGCCGATGGCCAGGCCCGCGATCGCGGAGAGGAGCGTGTCACCCAGCCAGACGACGACGGGGCCGGCGGGCTCGAGGACGTGCTCCACGGCGTGCAGCACATCGAGGGGCGCGTGCCAGCCGACCTCGGCGAGGTTGGCGATGACGAGATGGCCTCCGACCCAGAGCATCGCGATGGTTCCGATGATCGAGATGGTGCGGAAGACCGCGGGCATCGACCGGACGATGCGGGTGCCCGTGTGCCGGACGCGCTCCGACGAGCTCTTCGCCATCTTCAGCCCGATGTCGTCGAGCTTGACGAGCAGCGCCACGGCGCCGTACACGAGCGCGGTCATCGCGAGGGCGATGAGGGCGAGGACGGCCAGGCGCGTCCAGAAGTTGAGATCGGCGTCGATGTTCGACAGACCGATCAGCATGATCTCGGTCGAGAGGATGAGGTCGGTGCGGACGGCTCCCGCGACGAGGCGCTTCTCGTCGCGCGCCCCCTCGTCGTGGCCGCCGTGGTGGAAGCCGAACCACTCGAGCACCTTCTCGGCGCCCTCGAAGCACAGGTACGAGCCGCCGACGATCAGGAGCCACGGCAGCACCCACGGGGCGAAGGCGGTCAGCAGCATCGCGATCGGGATGATGACGAGGAACTTGTTCGCGAGCGACCCGAGCGCGATGCGCCCGACCACCGGCAGCTCCCGCGCCGGGCTGAGGCCCTGCACGTACTGCGGCGTGACGGCGGCGTCGTCGATGACGACACCGGCCGACTTGGCCGAGGCCTTGAGAGCGGCGCTGAGGATGTCGTCGACGACGGCGAGAAGACCCACGGACATGCGTCCAACAGTACCGCCCGTCCACCCGCGCACCGGGCGCGGTCGCTGGCGTCACAGGTGCACCGCCTAACGTGGAGCACTCGCCCCACCCACCCCCACCGCCCGAGGAGGAACATGCAGGACACCTGGATCCGCTTCGCCATCGCCTTCGCTGTCGCGGTCGTCGCCGCGGTCGCACTCACCGCGCTCGTCGCCCTGGCCGTGCGCCTCCTGGCGCGTCGGCAGGCCTGGCCGCAGTCGCTCGTACGGAACGTGCGACGACCGTTCCGTGTCGTCGTGCTCGTGATCGCCCTGTGGATGTCGTTCGCGATCGCCTTCCCGTTCGCCGGGGAGGGCGACCGGGATGTCCTCGACCATGTCTTCACGATCCTGCTGATCCTCGGATCGGCGTGGCTGCTGAGCGGCCTCGTGGCCTTCGCGACCGATCTCACCCTCGGGCGCTACCGCATCGACGTCCCCGACAATCGGGTGGCGCGGAAGGTGCGCACGCAGACCCTCATCGTCCGCCGCCTCGCGATCGCCGTGATCGTGGTCATCGCGATCGGCGCGATCCTACTGACCTTCCCCGCGGTGCGGACGTTCGGGGCGAGCCTGCTCGCCTCGGCGGGCATCGCCTCGATCGTGGCGGGCCTCGCGGCGCAGTCGGTGCTCGCGAACGTGTTCGCGGGCGTGCAGATCGCCTTCAGCGATGCGCTGCGCGTCGACGATGTCGTGGTCGTCGAAGGCGAGTGGGGCCGGATCGGCGAGATCACCCTCAGCTATGTCGTCGTCGATCTGTGGGACGACCGCCGCCTCGTGCTGCCGTGCACGTACTTCACGACGCAGCCCTTCCAGAACTGGACCCGGCGGGGCAGCGAACTGCTCGGATCGGTCGAACTCGACGTCGACTGGCGGGTGTCGCCGGCGCGGATGCGCGCACACCTCGAAGAGGTGCTCGCATCGACCGACCTCTACGACGGCCGCGCGAACGTGCTGCAGGTGACCGACGCGGTGGGTGGGTACGTCCGCATCCGCATCCTCGTGACGGCGAAGGACGCGCCGACCCTCTTCGACCTGCGGTGCGTGGTGCGCGAGGCGATGGTCGCGTGGGTGCAGCGGGTGGCGCCGGACGCGATCCCGACGCAGCGCGTGATGATGACGGAGTCGGCGGATGCCGCGGTCGACGACATCCTTCCGGACGAGCCCATCACCGAGCCGGTGGGTCTGTTCACCGGCAGCGCCGAAGCGGAGGAGCGCGCCGCCGCCTTCACGCAGTCCATCCCCATCGTCGACACGGACACGCATGCCGACGCGGATGCCGACGCCGCCCGACCCGCCGCCGGGAGTCGCTGACCCGTCGCGCGGGCGACCCCCTGCGCAATCGGGGCCGGTATTCGGGCTGATTCGGACTTGCCGTCCTCGAATCGATTCGATAATCTAGGAGTCCGGGCGCCTCGTCGAGGCGTCCTTCGGCATTCTCCGCCGCTCGCCCCCTCGCTCCCGTCTCGAAATCCGGTCGCTCCGTCATGACCCGCATCCTCACCACCGGCAGCCCGTGGCGCGTCATCCTTGCGTTCTCGGTGCCGCTGCTGATCGGCAACGTCGTCCAGCAGCTGTACCAGGTGGTCGACGCGATCGTCGTCGGGCGCCACCTCGGCGTCGACGCGCTCGCCGCGGTCGGCGCGACCGGCGCGCTGCTGTTCCTGCTCCTCGGCTTCACGTGGGGCATGACGAGCGGATTCGCGATCCCGACGGCGCAGGCGTTCGGTGCGCAGGACTTCACCGCGGTGCGCCGCTCGGTGGCATCGGGCACGATCCTCTCGGCCGCGACGACCGTCGTCCTCACGGTGCTCGCCCCGCCGCTCGCCGGTGCCGCGCTCATGCTCCTGCAGACGCCGCCCGAGCTTCTCGAGAATGCGACCGTGTTCGCACAGATCAGCTTCCTCGGCGCGGGCGCGATGGTCGCGTTCAACTACCTCGCGGCGATCATCCGCGCGATCGGCGATTCGCGGACGCCCCTCGTCTTCCTCACGATCGCCTGCGGCATCAACGTCGCGCTCGTCATCATCATGGTCGGACCCCTCGGATGGGGCGTCGCCGGCGCCGCGCTCGCGACCGTCGTCTCGCAGGCGATCTCGGTCATCCTGTGCCTCGAGTTCGTCCGTCGCCGCGTGCCGGTGCTGCACGTCGGGCGCTTCGACTGGCGGGTGACCCGTGCCGACCTGGCGGCGCATCTGCGTCTCGGTCTGCCGATGGGGTTCCAGGCATCCATCATCGCGATCGGCACCCTCACGGTGCAGGTCGCCCTCAACAACCTCGGCGCCGACGCGGTCGCCGCCTACACGACGGCGTCGCGGGTCGACGGTCTCGCGGTCGCGCTGCTCCAGTCGATCGGCCTCGCCGCGTCGATGTACGCGGCGCAGAACCTCGGCGGGCGCCGCCCCGACCGCATCCGCCGCGGCGTGCGCCAGGCGCTCGGGATGGCCATCATCGCGGCGCTGGTCCTCGGCGCCCTGCTCATCGCGTTCGGCTCGTCGCTGGTGCGGCTGTTCGTCGGCGACGGGTCCGATCGGGTGGTCGCGCTCGCCGCGCTCATGCTGCTGGTGAACGGCGTCACCTACCCAGCGCTCGCTGTCCTCTTCGTCCTCCGCGGCACGCTGCAGGGGCTCGGCAACGCCGTCATCCCGACCGTCACGGGCGTCGTCGAGCTCGTCATGCGCGTGACCGCGGCGATCCTCCTCGGCCACCTGTTCGGGTTCGAGGGCGTGGTGTGGTCGAATCCCCTCGCGTGGGTCGGCGCGTGTCTCATTCTCATTCCGGCATACGTCGCCGCCGACCGTCGCCTCGCGCGCCTTCCGGTCGATCCGGTGCAGGCGACCCCGACGATGGCGATCCCCGTGATCGGGCCGACCGACGGATCGATGGTGGTGGATGCCGTCGTCACCGCGCCCATTCCGGTCGTACGCCGGAAGGGGCGCGCCGCGCGGAGGGGAGAGCGCGCGGCGCGGAAGAGCGCCCGCAAGCTCACCCGCGCAGAGTAGCGTGGGCCTCGCCCCGCGCCGCCCGTGCGCCGGAGCGAGGAGGTCGACATGAAGGCCGTGTTCGAGGACACCGTGATCGCCGAGGCGCCGCGCGAGGACCTCATCTCCATCGAGGGCAACTGGTACTTCCCGCCGTCGAGCGTGAACACCGCGTACCTCACCGAGAGCCCCACGCCCTACACCTGCCCGTGGAAGGGCGAGTGCCAGTACTTCACCCTGCAGATCGACGGCACGGAGCTGCCCGACCGCGCATGGAGCTACCCGCACCCGTACGCGTCGGGAATAGAGCGCGTCGGAAAGGACTTCTCCGGGTACGTCGCTTTCTGGAAGGAGATCCGTGTCATCGATTGAGCACGCTCCCGGCGCCATCCCGCAGCTCACCGAGATGCCCGCGCCGCAGTTCATCATGGTCGGCGACGGGCTCCGCATCGCCACCTACTCCTGGGGAGAACTCGACGCGCCCGTCGTGGTGGTCGTCCACGGGTTCGCCTCGAGCACGAAGGACAACTGGGTGGCGACCGGCTGGGTGCGCGACCTCCTTCGCGCCGGCTATCGCGTGATCGGCCTCGATCAGCGCGGCCACGGTGCGAGCGACAAGCCGCACGAACCGGGCGACTACGACCTACGCCAGCTCGCCGCCGACGTCGAAACGGTGCTCGACACGTACCTCGTCGACGAGGCGTTCTACGTCGGCTATTCGCTGGGTGCGCGCGTCGGCTGGGAGGTCGTTCAGGACATCTCCGACCGGATCCCGCGCGCCGTGCTCGGCGGTGTGCCCGACGGCATCCCGCTCGCGCGCCTCGACATCGATCAGGTGCGCGCCTACGTCGAGGACGGGACGCCCGTGACCGATCCGGTGACGCAGAACTACATCGCGCTCACCGAACGCGTGCCGGGCAACGACCTGCGCGCGCTCCTCGCGATCGCGCTCGGCATGCGGGCCTCCGAGACGATGGATCCCGACCCCGCACACGCTCCCACCCAGCCCGTGATGTTCGCGACCGGTACGGAGGATGCCGTGATCGAAGGCTCCAGGGCGCTCGCCGCCGCGTGCCCCGAGGGCCGGTTCGTCGAGATCCCCGGGCGACACCACTTCAACGCCCCCGGATCGCGCGTCTTCCGCGAGGCGGCCCTCGCGTTCCTCGCCGAGGGCTGAATCCCGTGGCGGCCCCCAGTCGTGCGGCCGGGGAGACCCGGCGCGACTCGGTGGGCGCGGCCTTCGACGGCTTCTTCTTCGTCTTCGCCGGAGCCGCCTCCGTGTGGCTCGCGGTCATCGGGTTCACGCAGACGTTCGACGTCGGCTGGTGGGGCATCGCCATCGCGATCCTGTTCTGGCTGGCGCTCGCGTATCTGACGCTCCCGCGGCTGCACCGCATCCTGACCGCGATCTATGTGCCCGACTACTTCATCGGCCGGGCGCGGACGAGCGACGGACTGCTCGGCGACCCGGTGAACCTCGCCGCGATCGGCGACCGGCCCGCGCTCGAGCGCGCGATGACGGATGCCGGGTGGAGCATCGCCGACCCCGTGAGCTTCCGCTCGAGCGTTCGGATCGTGAACGCCGCCGTGCGCCGCCGGTCATACCCGACGGCGCCGGTGAGTTCGCTCTTCCTCTTCGGGCGCGAGCAGGACATCGCGTTCGAGCAGCAGGTCGACGGCAACCCCTCGCAGCGCCACCACGTGCGCTTCTGGCGGTGCCCGGACGGATGGTTCCTCCCCGGCGGCGCGCAGGTCGACTGGGTGGCGACGGCGAGCTTCGACCGCTCGGTCGGACTGTCGCTGTTCACGCTGCAGGTGACGCACAAGATCGACGCCGACATCGACATCGAGCGCGACCACGTGCTCGCGACGCTCGCCTCCTCGAGCACGCCGCCGCGCGTCGAGGTCGTCGAGAACTTCTCGACGGGCTACCACACGCGCAACGGCGGCGGCGACTCCGTACGCACCGACGGGGCGCTCCCGATCGTGCACCTGGGTGAAGGGGTGGCGGGCCGGGATGCCGGGACCGCGCAGGATGCCGGGACCGCGCAGGCCGCCGGCTCCGCGCAGGCCGCCGGGGCATCCGTCTCCGCGGCATCCGTCCTGTCGGGCGGTGCCCCCGCCGATCCTGACCGGCTCCCCGAGAAACGGTCCGCGGCCGAAGGGGCCGAGACCCTTCTCGCGCCGACGCCGTACGACCCCGGAATGCACCGACCGGTGACGATCGTGGCCGGCGCGGCCCTGCTCCTCACGCGCGCGCTCGTCGGGGTGCTCGCGGCGCTCGGCGTCTTCCGTGGCTGGGACGGCACTCTCGGCGACGCCGGCACGGTGATCGACGCGATCACCGGAGCGTTGGGATCGACGTTCGGCGGCGCGGCGTCGTCCTCGAACGGCGGCCTCGTCACCGCGACGGTCGTCGTGGCCGCCGTCGAGCTGATTCTCGCCGTGTTGATCTTCGGGGGGCGGAACGCGGCCCGGGTCCTCGTGATGGTGATCGCGGTCGTCGACATCGCGGTCGCGTTCGGGGTGTGGCTCGCGAACGGCGGATCGTTCGACTCCGAGGGGGCGATGGTCGCGGTCGCCGTCGACACGCTCATCCTGCTCGCGCTCTCGAGCCGCAGCGCCGCCGCCTACGCGCGGCGCACCGAGCGCACCGAGCGCACCGAACGCACCGAACGCACCGGGCAGCGCACGGACGAGCAGGCCCCGCGCGGCACGGCCGCGGCCTAGGCTGAGCCGCGTGATCAGACTCGCGACGATCGGCACCAGCACCATCACCGAGCGGTTCGCGGATGCCGTGGCGCACGTGCCCGGCATCCGCATCGACGTCGTCTTCTCCCGCGACGCGGAGCGCGGGCGGGCGTTCGCGGAGCGCCTCGGCATCCCGAGCTCCGCCGACGACCTCGACGCCCTGCTCGCCTCGGGCGACATCGACGCCGTCTACGTCGGGTCTCCGAACGGCGCGCACGCGGCGCAGGCGCGGGCGGCGATCGCGGCCGGTGTGCACGTGCTGATCGAGAAGCCCGCCACGCCGACGGCGGCGGAGTTCGAGGAGCTCGTCGCGGCGGCGCAGGAGCGCGGCGTGGTGGTGCTCGAGGCGATGCGGAACGCGTACGACCCCGGGCTCGCGACCGTCGCGGAGCTCCTGCCCGAGATCGCGCCGGTACGGCTCGCGTCGTTCGGTCAGGCGCAGTACTCGGCACGCTACGACCTCGTGCTGCGCGGGGAGACGCCGAACATCTTCGACCCGGCACTCGCGGGCGGTGCCCTGTACGACCTCGGGGTGTACCCGCTGAGCGCCGCCGTGGAGCTCTTCGGCGCGCCGGACGCGGTGACGGGCGAGCTCGTCGGCGTGGCGACCGGCGTCGACGGCGCAGGAGCCGCGGTGCTCCGCTACCCGGGTCACGTCGTGCAGGTGTCGTTCTCGAAGATCGGTTTCTCGCACCGGCCGAACGAGATCCAGGGCGAGCGGGGCACGATCGAGATCGACGAGATCACGGCGCCCCGGATGATCGTCGTCACGCTGCGCGACGGCACGCGTACCGAGCATCCGGTGGTCGCAGCCGAAAACAACATGATCTACGAGGTGGCGCGTTTCGCGGCGCTTGTCTCGGGCGGCGAGGACGCGGCGCCCGACCAGGAGCGGTCTGTGGCGGTCCTGCGCGCCGTGGCGGCGATCCGCGCCGCGGGCGGTGAAGAGGTCGAGGGAGAGGACTGACATGGCCGACACGAAGAGCGGGTTCAGCGACGACGAACGCGCCGCGATGCGCCAGCGCGCCGACGAGCTGCGCGCGAGCAAGGGGCTGAAGGGCGCGGCGAAGACCGCGAAGGAGCTCGAGGCGTGCATCGCGGCGATCGATGCGCTCGACGGCGTCGACAAGGAGGTCGCGGTCGCGCTCCACCAGATCGTGACCGAGGTCGCCCCGCAGCTCGCGCCCAAGACCTGGTACGGCTTCCCGTCGTACGCCGACGGCGACGGCAAGGTCGTGGTGTTCTACCAGCCGGCATCCAAGTTCGACACGCGCTACGGCACGGTGGGCTTCCAGGAGGAGGCGCACCTCGACGACGGGGCGATGTGGGCGACCTCCTTCGCCGTCGTCGAGGTGACGGATGCCGTGAAGGCAGAGCTCCGCACCCTCGTCGCCCGCGCCGCCGGCTGACGTACCGCAGGGCACCCTCCGCGATGGCGCCTAGACTGGAGGGGTTCCCGTTCCGTCTGACCGGATGAGCCCCCACGTGACCGATGCGACGTCGCGCACCTTCGAGGTGCGGCATGTGCAGCTCGCGCGCGCCTTCCTCGCGGCGGTCGCGGCGATCATGATCACGTTCACCGCCGATCACTCCGCGGCGGTCGGGCTCGCGGTCTTCAGCGGCTACGCCATCGCCAGCGCGATCGTCTTCTTCGCCGCGGCCTGGCTCGTCTACCCGGCGGACTCGCGCGGCGTCGTGATCCTTCTCGGCGTCGTGAACCTCGTCGCGGGCATGATATCCGGCATCCCGCCGCTGCGCACCACGACGACGTTCTTCGTGCTCGTCATCGCCTGGGCGGCGGTCACCGGCCTGATCGAGCTGATCGCCGGCATCCGCGCGCGCCGCACCGGCGACCCCGCCGCACGCGACGCGATCCTCATCGGTGCGATCACGCTCGCGCTCGCCGTCGCGCTGCTCGTCGTGAACCCCGCCTACAGCCTCGAGTACGTCATCCGCGAGGCGGGACCCGAGCCCTTCACGCTCACCGGCATCACGATCGGAGTGGGCCTGTTCGGCGGGTACGCCGCGATCGTCGCCGTGTTCCTCGGCATCGCCGGCTTCTCACCGCGGCGCGAGGTGACGTCGACCGATGTGACGGCACGCGGCGGAGCACCGATCGACGAGCACGCGGCCGACGCACCGCGCGCAGGAGAGGCCGCATGACCGAGCACCACCCGTCCGACCCGCAGAGCGAGGATGCCGGTCGCGCGCCCACCCGCCGCGACCTCATGAAGCCCGTGCAGCTGCTCGGCTTCGCATTCGCCGCCGCGCTGTTCGCGGGCATCATCACCCTCGTGTCGATGGGATTCTTCCAAGACCTGAGCGGCGATCAGCGTATGCAGGTCGTCATCGTGTCGCTCATCGTCGCCGGTATCGCGTTCATCGCGACGCTCGTCATCATCGCGCTCCTCATGCTCGCCGTAGATCCCGCTCAGGTCGCGAAGCCCGTCGACCGGGCCGTGCTGTTGCCCGAGTCGGAAAACGGCGGAGAGTCGCCGGATGCCGCGGCATCCGACGACTCTCGCTCCTGAGCTGCGCGTCGGGGTCAGCTGCCGAGCAGCTGCAGGCGCCGTCGGCGCAGCACCAGGTAGCCGCCGACGGCGACGAGCGCGAGCGCGAGGCCCGCGAGCGTCACGGGCACGGTGCCGCCGGTGACCGCGAGCGGGCCGCCGCCCGAGGTCCCCGCAGCGTCTGAGCCACCGCCCGCGCCGGGGACCGCACCCGCCGACTCGGACGCCGACGGAGACGGCGCCGGGTCGACCGGAGCCGCCGCGTCGACCCGGAACGGGACCACGACGCGGGTGCCGGTCTGCACGCCCGTGACCGTCACGGTGTGGTCGCCGGGTTCTTCGGGTGCGGTCACCCGGTAGGTCGCGACGCCCGAGCGCACGTCGGTCTGACCGAGGTCGACGGGGTCGGAGGCGACCACGCCCGTCGCCTGCCAGTCGGCGGCGAGACCCGAGACCGTGACGTCGAACTGCGCACCCGGCTTCACGGCGGCGGGCGCCGAGCCGGTGGCGCCGCGCGACAGCGCCGCGAGGTCGCGGTTCCACCCGCGCGAGGCGGTGAAGAACAGGTCGGTCTGGTCGGTCAGGCCCACGACGTTCGCAGCTCCCGGGCCGTACCCGGCGATGCGCACCTGCGCTCCGGTGTGCTGCTGCGAGCCGCCCGCGGGTGACGTGCCGTACGCGACGATCATCTCCTGTCCCTCGAGGGTGAGGAGGTGGGTGTTCAGCCCGGGAATCGCCTCGCCCACGATCTGGCTCGTGTGCGCGTGGTCGGCGGTCACGACGACCAGCGTGTTCTTGTCCGCCTTCGCGAAAGCGAGCGCGACCTGCACCGCTTCGTCGAGGTCGACCGTCTCACCGATCTGACCGCACGCATCGGCGGCGTGGTCGCGCTTGTCGATGCTCGCACCCTCGACCTGCAGGAAGAATCCGCGGTCGCCATCGAGCAGGCCGATCGCCTTTTCGGTCAGCGCGGCGAGCGACAGACCGCTCGCGAGGCGCTCGGGGTTCTCGGTGCACGGCGCGGCGGCCGGAAGCGCGCCGCCCGCGGGCAGGTCGGTCGCGGCGGGGCCCACCCAGCGGGTGGGGAAGTTGCCGGGCGTGAACAGACCCAGGACGGGGGCGTCGGCGTCGGCGCGGGTGACCGCGTCGAGACCCGCGAGGTCGGAGACCACCTGGTACCCGCGGGCGCTCGCCTGCTGGAACAGGGTCTGATCCTTCCAGGGCCCCGCCTTCGCCTTCTGGGTGAAGCTCGCCGAGCCGCCGCCGAGGACGACGTCGGGGCGCACGTTGAGCAGCTGCTCGCTGATCGAGCCGAGGCCGCCGTTCTCCAGCGCCTCCGACGCGCAGTCGGTCGAGGTCTTGTCGGGGCCGTAGCAGCCGCGCTTGGAGATGTGCGAGATCTGCGCGCCGGGCGTCGCGTCCTGGATCTCGGCCGTCGAGACGTTCCCGGTCTTCAGTCCGTTCGCCTTGGCGATCTCCAGCAGCGTGGCCTGAGGCTTCTTGTTCACATCGACGCTGAGCCGCCCATCGACCGTCTTGGTGCCCGTCGACCAGGCGCTCGCGGTCGACGCCGACTCCGATGCGTAGTCGGGAGTGCCGTCCTCGTGCACCGAGAACGTCGTGTACTGACCGGTGAGGGGCAGGGCGTCGATGCCGGCGAAGCGGCCCGCCGCGCCCTCGGCGTAGTTGCGGGCGACCGTGATCTCCGAGTCGCCCATGCCGTCGCCGATGAGCAGGATGACGTTCTTGGCCGGTCCGTCGACGATCGAGTCGCGCAGCGCCTGGGTCATGTCGCCGTCGTTGCGGGTGGCGCCACCGTTCTGGGTGATGTCGTCCGTCGTGTCGGCCGCGAGCGCAGGCACGGCGCCGACGGCGAACGACAGGGTGAGTGCGGCCGCACCGGCGGCGGCGGCGACGACCGTGCGTCGGCGGCGCGGGGGGTGAAGTGCCATGAGTGGAGGTCTCCTCTGTCCGAAGCGGCGTCGACGGGGTGTCGAACGCCTCCGGACCAGGCAACCGGCGCCTGCGCAACGGCGAGTGGACCGCGGGTTGCCGGCAGGTGACGACTCCGGGCGGGACTACACCTCGTCGACGAGCGGGTCGGCGAGACCCGTGTAGGTCGCGGGTGTCAACGCGACGAGCCGCGCCTTGGCATCCGCACCGATGTCGAGCCCCTCGACGAACTCCACGAGCTCCGCCTGCCCGACGCGGCGTCCGCGCGTGAGGTCCTTGAGGAGCGCGTACGGGTCGGTGATCTGCGAGCGCCCCGCGACGATCTCGGCGCGGACGACGGTCTGGATCGCCTCGGCGAGCACCTCCCAGTTGGCGTCGAGGTCGGCCAGCAGCACGTCGCGGGCGAGGAGGATCTCCTGCAGGCCGCGCCCCAGGTTGTCGAGGGCGAGGAGCGAATGCCCGAACGCGACGCCGATGTTCCGCTGGGTCGTCGAGTCGGTGAGGTCGCGCTGCATGCGGCTGGTGACCAGGGTCGCCGCGAGCGTCGTGAACAGCCCGGCTGAGATCTCGAAGTTCGCCTCGGCGTTCTCGAACCGGATCGGGTTGATCTTGTGTGGCATCGTCGACGAGCCGGTCGCGCCGGCGACGGGGATCTGGGCGAAGAACCCGAGCGAGATGTACGTCCAGACATCCGTCGCGAGATTGTGCAGGATGCCGCCCGCGTGCTTCACGCGGTCGTAGAGCTCCACCTGCCAGTCGTGCGACTCGATCTGGGTCGTCAGGACGTTGAAGTGGATGCCGAGACCTTCGATGAACTCCCGGGAGAGCTCCGGCCAGTCGACGTCGGGCGCGGCGGCGAGGTGTGCCGACCAGGTTCCGGTGGCGCCCGAGAACTTCGCGAAGTAGTCGCCGCTCTCGATCTGCTGCGCGACGCGGTCGAGACGCCACGCGAAGACGGCGAGCTCCTTGCCCATCGTCGACGGGGTCGCGGGCTGGCCGTGGGTGCGCGAGAGCATCGCGGCGTCGCGGTGCTCGCGGGCCAGGTCCGCGATCGCCGAGATGACCGAGCGGAACTTCGGCAGCCAGACGTTCTCGACGGCGCGCTTGACGGTCAGGGCGTACGAGGCGGAGTTGATGTCCTCGCTCGTGCACGCGAAGTGGGTGAGCTCGGCGACGGCATCCAGTCCCAGCGACGACAGCCGGTCGCGGACGAGGTACTCGACGGCCTTCACGTCGTGGCGGGTGACCGCCTCCTTCTCGGCGAGCCAGTCGATCTCGGCCTGGCCGAAGTCGCGGTAGAGAGCGCGGAGGCTGTCCTTCTCGGCATCCGTCAGCGGTGTCGCGCCGAAGAGGCCGCGATCGGTGAGCGTGATGATCCACTCGACCTCCACCTCGACGCGGGCGCGGTTCAGGCCCGCCTCGGAGAGGTAGTCGGCGAGCCCCGAGACGGCGGCGCGGTACCGTCCGTCGAGGGGGCTCAGGGGCTGCGGGGGCAGGGAGGAAGGCACGGGGATGCTCCGATCGGGGACATCGGGCGCTCAGGACGTGGGACGGATCGCGGGTTCCAGCTGCCGGAAGAGCGCCCGGCTCGCGCTTTCGATCATACCGAGCACGTCGTCGAACATTTCGGGGCCCGCGTAGTAGGGGTCGGGCACGTCGAGGACGCCGCCGGCGGATTCGTCGAACGACAGCAGCAGCGCGAGCTTGTCGGCGTCGTCGGGCGTGCGCGCCCAGCTGGAGAGGATCCGCTCGTGCGACCGGTCGAGCGGCACGATCAGGTCGTTGCGATCGAAGTCGTCGAGGGAGAACTGCCGCGCGCGGTGGGCGGTGCCGTCGTAGCCGCGGCGGCGGAGCGCCTCGACGGTGCGCGCGTCGGCGCGCTCGCCGACGTGCCAGTCGCCCGTTCCCGAGCTCGTCACGGCGACGTGGTCGGAGAGGCCCGCGCGCTCCGCGAAGCCGCGGAAGACGACCTCGGCCATCGGCGACCGGCAGATGTTCCCCGTGCACACGAAGGCGACGCGGAACGGCGCGACACGATCGGGCATCCCCTCATTGTGGCGAGGACGGCGGCCGCACGGAAGAGCGGGCGGAAGACGGCGGAACAGGCGAAGGGATGCCGCGGTGCCGCGCCCGTCATCGGCTCCTCCCCAGGTGACCGTTTCGCGAGGTTGTCCACCGATCCGGCATCCGCCGCTCCACGCGCGGCCGACAGTGTGCAGGGTCGACGCATGGACCCCTACACCGACTCCCTCGCCCTCGAGGCGTTCGCGACGGCCCGGCGGCTGCTGCGCGACGCGGCCTCCGACACGCTCGCGCTGGGCAACCGGGCCGATGCCCTCGCCGACGCGACCAACTGGCAGTCACGCGCGACCGACGCCTATCGCGTCGGCGTCGCGGAGCTCGTCGAGCGTCTGCGCGCGCTCGGGCGGCTCATCTCCGTCGTCGACGGTGATGTGGCGCTCGCGCAGGACGAGCTGGCCTGGCGTACGAAGGCGCGGGTGTGATCATGGGCAACGAGGACGAACTCGACATCCGCAGCGGCGGAATCGTCGCCGTCGACACCGTGACGCTCCGCGCTGCGGCCACAGACCTCCGCGCGCTCATGACGGGGTGCGAGGGGGTGGCCGCAGACCTCGCGCGTGCGGGTGCGATCCTCCGGCAGCGGGAGGTGTGGTCGGCACCTCCCACGGGCGCGGCAGCCGAGGCGGGTGAGCGCGCGAGCCGGCTCGCCACCGACCTCGACACGATGGCCGACACGTACGAGATCGTCGAGCTGCGCGCGCAGGCGCTCGTGGCCGCGGCATCCGGCGACGAGATCAGTGCGCAGCGCATCCGCGCCCAGATCGGCGATCTCCTGGCGTCGAACCCCGAGCTCGCAGGGCGCGTGGCGAAGGAGGCGAAGCGCAGTTGGGAGCACGACGTGGATGCCTTGGGGCGCCAGTACGGCCTGGAATCGATCCTGCCGGGCCTGCAGGTGCTCGATGGAGCGCTCCCCGACGAGCAGTGGTCCGCGGCGATGGCGGCGGGTCTTCTCGGCCTCGTCGGCGGGATCACGGGCACGAAGCTCACCGGCCTCGGGGTGATCACGCGCGACGACAAGCTGCAGGGGCCGCCCGTGCCGGTGACGGTGACGCGCACCTCGACGACGAGCGGCACCGCGCCGACCAAGATGACCGACCTCGTCGACCGGGTGCCCTCCGGCAGCGACACGCGCGTGCGGGTCGAACGGTACGCGATGCCCGACGGGTCGCGACAGTTCGTGGTCTACGTCTCGGGCACGGTGGGGGGTGACGACGAGAAGGAGGCGTGGGACTGGCAGTCGAACCTCGACAACCAGTTCGGGCGGCAGTCGGCGTCGCAGGCCGCGATCCGCGCGGCCCTCGAAGATGCCGGGGCGCAGCCGGGTGACGTCGTGAACCCGGTGGGGTATTCGCAGGGCGGCGCGGGTGTGTCGCACCTCGTCGTGTCCGGCCCGTACGAATCCGACGTCATGGTCACGATCGGCGGCCCGGTGCAGGCCGATGTCGGTCCCGACACGCTGAACGTCGCGCTGCGCCACGGCGACGATCCCTTCTCGGCGCTCTCCAACGGCGGTTTCGCCGCGGGATCGGGCGCACCCGGCAGCATCGTCGTGTCGCGCGAGACGCCCGGCACCGTGTTCACGGAGATGTTCGGCGACGGTTTCGCGGCGCCGCACATGCTGGAGAAGTATCGGGAGACCGCCGAGATGCTCGACGCGTCGGGCGACCCTCGCATGGATGCCGTCTACGAGAAGTTCGACGAGCTCGACACCGCGGTCGGCGTCGAGGTGTTCGAGTACAGCGCCGAACGGGTTCTGCCGGATCCGCCGGCCCCTCACCCGGACGGGCTCGGTGTGCCGGGTGTGCCGCGGGTACCGGGCGTGCCGAGCTTCCCGCTCGGTACGTCGTCGACCCCTAGTTCCGCTTCGACTGAGGGCGCAGGATGACGCTGAAGATCCAGTTGATGAGGGAGATCACGAGGGCGGCGAGGATGCCGTGCCACAGGTCCTCGACCCGCAGCCCCCAACCCCACCACTGCGTGAACCACGCCGTGATGACCAAAAGCAAGCCGTTGATCAGGAGGGAGATGAGGCCGAGCGTCAGGATGTAGAGCGGGAACGCGACGACCTTGATGACCGTGCCGATGATCGTGTTGACGAGGGCGAACACGGCCGCGACCACCAGCAGGCTGATGACGAGCTGCGCCGTCTCGCCGGGGGCGAACGGGATCACCGTCGTGCCGAGCGCGGGGATGAGGGTGACGACCCAGATGGCGAAAGCGTTGACGACGACGCGGATGAGAAAGCGCATGGTGCGCTCAGTGTGTCATGCCCCGCCGACGCTGTCACGGCGCGTCCTCGTAGACTCGTCGCGTGACCGATCTTCCCGTCCGTGTCCGTCCCGAGATCGCCGCGCTCCCGCCCTACCGGCAGGGGAAGCAGGCCGGGGCCGAGGCCTTCAAGCTGTCGAGCAACGAGAACCCGTTCGAGCCCCTGCCCGGTGTCGTGCAGGCGGTGCAGGCGGCGGTGTCGTTCAACCGCTACCCCGACGCGACGACCCCGCGCCTGCGCGCCCGCCTCGCCGAGCGGTTCGGCGTGGCCGACGACGCGGTGCACGTCGCGGCCGGGTCGGTGTCGATCCTGTACCAGCTCGCGCAGGCGACGAGCGGGCCGGGCGACGAGATCCTCTTCTCCTGGCGCTCGTTCGAGGCGTACCCGGGGCTCGCGGTGGTGGCCGGGGCGACCGCGGTGACGGTGCCGAACGACGCCGACGGCGGCCACGACCTCGACGCGATGGCGGATGCCGTGACCGAGCGCACCCGGCTCGTGATCGTCTGCAGCCCGAACAACCCGACCGGGCCCGTCGTGACCCAGGACGGGTTCGAGGCGTTTCTCGCACGGGTGCCGCAGGACGTGCTCGTCATCCTCGACGAGGCGTACGCCGAGTTCGTCACCGATCCCGACGCCGTCGACGGTGCCCTGGTCGTTACGTCCGGGCACCCGAACGTCGTCGTGCTCCGCACGTTCTCGAAGGCGTACGGGCTTGCGGGCCTCCGCATCGGCTACGCCGTCGGCGACCCGCGGGTGCTCGCGATCGCGCGGACGACCGGCATCCCCCTGTCGGTGACGGCGCAGGCCGAGGAGGCCGCGCTCGCGAGCCTCGACGCCGAGGACGAGCTGCGCGTGCGCGTCGCCGAGATCGCCGAGCGCCGCGACGCCCTCGTCGCGCGTCTGCGTGAGACAGGGTGGGACGTGCCCGACGCCCAGGGCAACTTCGTGTGGCTGCCGGCGGGAGATCGCGCTCTCGAGGTCGCCGCCGCGTTCGAGGAGGCGGGCCTCATCGTCCGCCCGTTCGCCGGTGACGGTGTGCGCATCTCGATCGGCGAGCACGAGTCGATCGCCGAGGTCGTCGCGGTCGCGCAGCGCACTGCGGCGCACACCTCTTCGTCGTCGTCGCCGTGATGGCGCTTTCTCCGTCGCCCCGATAGCGTGTGTGCCACCCACCGACGGGAAGGCGCCCATGAGTGAGACGACGAAGACCACCGACCACGCGAGCACGGACGCCCGGAGTTCGGACGCCCGGCGGACGGACGCCCAGCGGACCGACGCCCTGCGAACCGACGCCCTGTGGCGCGGGATCATCATCGCGATCTTCGCCTTCGGAGTCATCGTGGCGCTCGGCCTGCCGCTTATCACCGGCACCTGGACGTCGGTGATCTCGTCGATCCCGATCTTCGCGTTCGGCATCCTCATCGCGGCGATCCGCTCGATCCGGCCCTGACGTCCGCGGGCGCGTGCTCAGGTGGCTGTGAATCCCAGCTTCTCGGCGCCGCGAGCGATCCAGGGGTGGCCGGCGAAGGCATCCCACACGAGCGTCGAACCGAGCGCCGTCGCCCCCAGGAGCGCGGTCGCCCCCTTGTTGAGGCCGTAGCGCGGCGCGGCGTACCAGGGTTCGTCGCGCTCGAGGTTGACGCCGTCGGTCGCGCCCCAGCGGTTCCACGCCCCCGGGTGCTCGTCGCGCAGGCGCCGCAATGCCGGAGAGACTTCGTCGGGTGCCAACGGGAGCGCGCCGAACAGCGACACCGGCGGTACCGTGCCGTCGCAGCGCGGCTCGTGGGCCGACGGTCGGGCTCCATTGACGACGTACCCGTGCGGACCGAACCCCGCGGCCGGACCCCACAGCCCCGCCGCGAATGTCCGCCAGGTGCCGGCCTGATCGGCGCACCACGCCTTCGAGGCGAGCGAAGCCTCGCGCGCGTTCGCCCACCAGTTGCGCCCATCGAGGTCGCGCACACGCTGGAACGGGTAGAACGCGAGCGGGAAGTGGTAGGTGAAGAGCGTGCCGCCGGGCTCGTACACGCACTCGTGCCCGCCGTACGCCCCGACCGGCTTGTCGACCCCGCGCCACAGCGCCTGCGCCAGCTCCTGCGGAACCGCCGGATGCCCGGCCGCGAGCAGATACATCGGCAGCTGTTCGGCCGTCATCGTCCACGCGCTGACGAAGCCGGCGTCGTCGGCACCGTCGGCGTAGTCGTCGCCCGCACTGCCGACCCAGGCCATCCGCAGGACGGTGCGCCCGTCGGTCTCGTCCACCAGCCAGTGCCAGTCGATGCGCGCGAGCAGGCGGTCGACGCGGGCGCTCAGGTCGTCGTCCGCGAAGAAGGATGCCGCCGCCACGGCCCCGCACAGAGCGAGTGTCGTGTCGATCGTCGAGTACTCCGAGCGTCCGCGGCGCTCGCCGGTCTGCGGGTCGACGAAGTGCGCGAGGAAGCCGTTGCGGTGCGGAACCGACTCCTCCAGGGTGCGCAGGGTCGCCCGCACGCGGTCGTGGACGGCCGCGCGGGTGAGGACGCCCCGTTCGACACCGACGCACCACGCGGCGAGTGCGAACCCGGTCGCCGCCACGGTCGCGACATCGGGCAGGTCGTCGCGGTCGAGGACGAGCCCGCATCCGGGACTGTCGAGGTCGCCGTTCGCGTGCTCCCACAGCCAGCGGATCGAGGCATCCACCTCCTCCGCCGTCAGCTCCCGGATGTCGTCGTCGAGGGCGATGGTCTGCGGTGCGGCGGTCGTCATGCGACGGACTCCTTCTCTGCGGGTGAGGTCTCTGCGGGCGAGGTCTCTGCGGGTGAGGGGACACGTTGCGCGGCGGATGCCGAGCGGGACTCGAACGGGTTCGGGATGGCGTCGAGCAGCTGCCGGGTGTACTCCTCGCGAGGATGATCGATGACCTCGGACGCGGGACCCTGCTCGACGACGACGCCCTCGCGCAGCACGATGGCGTGGTTCGCCAGGCTCTGGGCGCTCAAGAGGTCGTGCGTGATGTAGAGCATGCCGACGCCGTGGTCTTTCACGAGCGACTGGAGCACCTCGAGGATCTCGGCGCGGATCGACACGTCGAGACTCGCGATGGGCTCGTCGGCGATGACGAGGCGCGGCTCGGCGGCAAGTGCGCGGGCGATGACGACGCGCTGACGCTGACCTCCGCTGAGCTCGTGCGGCAGCCGCCCCAGAAAGCGACCGGCAGGGGTGAGTCCCACATCCTCGAGGAGGCCGGCGGCCCGTTCGACGGCTTCGCGGGAGCGGACGTGGAGGTAGTTCTGCAGGGGCCGGGCGAGGGCGTAGCCGACGGTGAGCGACGGGTTCAGGGCGGCGTACGGGTCCTGGAAGACGTATTGCACGTTCCGTCTGTACTCGCGGGCGAGAGCGCCGCGCAGCTTCGTGATGTCGTGCTCTCCTCCGCCCGCATCGCCGCGCATCTTCGCGTGGTAGCGCACCGTCCCCGAGGTCGGCTCGGTCGCGAGCGAGCGGCGACCGACATCCTTGTCTCGCGCGGACGGCGAACCGCGGCATCCGTTATGGGCGTCATGCAGAACGGCGCATGCGTCCGGGTCTACCGTGGAAACATGACCCCGTCTGACGACCCGGCACTCGTGCGCGTCCTCGCGGCCGACGGAACGTTCGCCCCGACGCCCGAAGCCGAACGCTTCCTGCCGCTCATCGATGCGCTGACGGATGCCGAGCTCGAGACGTTCTACCGCGACATGGTGCTCGTCCGCGCGTTCGACCGGCAGGCGACGAACCTGCAGCGCCAGGGGCAGCTCGCGCTGTGGCCGCCGTCGTACGGCCAGGAGGCGGCGCAGGTCGGGTCGGTGAGGGCGGCGCGGCCGCAGGACCACCTCTTCCCGAGCTATCGCGAGCACGCCGTCGTGACGATCCGCGGCGTCGACCCCATCGACATCATCCGCGTCATGCGCGGGCTCACGCACGGCGGATGGGACCCGACCGACCCGAAGAACGGCAACGCGCACATCTATACGCTCGTCCTCGGGTCGCAGACCCTGCACGCGACGGGGTACGGCATGGGTCTCGTGTTCGACGGGCGCTGCGGCTCCGGCGACCCCGAGCGCGATGCCGCGGTCGTCGTCTACTACGGCGATGGCGCGTCCAGCCAGGGCGACGTGCACGAGGCGATGGTGTTCGCGAACACCTATCGGACGCCCCAGGTCTTCTTCCTGCAGAACAACCAGTGGGCGATCTCGGTGCCCGTCGCCACGCAGTCGCGTGCGCCGCTCCACGCGCGGGCGGCGGGGTACGGCATGCCCTCGACGCTCGTCGACGGCAACGACGTGCTCGCGAGCTACGCGGTCTCGAAGCTCGCCCTCGACGAGGCGCGCGCCGGCGGCGGCCCGCAGGCGATCGAGGCGATGACCTACCGCATGGGCGCCCACACGACGAGCGACGACCCGACGAAGTACCGCGCCTCCGACGAGGAGGAGTCGTGGGCGCGGCGCGACCCGATCGCCCGCATGCGCGCGTTCCTGGAGGGGCGCGGCGCGGCGGCATCCTTCTTCAGCGAGGTGGATGCCGCAGCCGCCGCCTACGCCGACGACGTGCGGGTGCGCACGAACGAGCTCGGCGGCCTCGAACCGTCGTCGATGTTCGCGCACGTGTACAGCGAGCCGCATCCGCTGATGGCGCAGCAGTCGCAGTGGCTGGCGGACTACGAGGCATCCTTCGAGGGAGGTGCGGCATGACCGCGGTGACCGGAACCGACACCGCGGCGGCGTCCGCGGCGGCCGCGACGACGACGATGCCCTTCGCGAAGGCGCTGAACGCCGGCATGCGCGCGGCGATGACCGCTGACGACCACGTCCTGCTCATGGGCGAGGACATCGGCAAGCTCGGCGGAGTCTTCCGCGTGACCGAGGGGCTGCAGGCCGAGTTCGGTGATCGGCGCGTGCTCGATTCGCCGCTTGCGGAGTCGGGTCTCGTCGGCACGGCGATCGGGCTCGCGATGGCGGGGTTCCGTCCGGTGGTCGAGATCCAGTTCGACGGGTTCGTCTTCCCCGCGTTCGATCAGATCACGACGCAGCTCGCGAAGCTCACCAACCGGCTTGAGGGCGCGATCTCGATGCCGGTCGTCATCCGCATCCCCTACGGCGGGCACATCGGTGCCGTCGAGCACCACCAGGAGAGTCCCGAGGCGTACTTCGCGCACACCGCGGGCCTGCGGGTCGTGTCGCCCTCGACGCCCAACGACGCGTACTGGATGATCCAGGATGCCATCACCTCGCCCGACCCGGTGATCTTCCTCGAGCCGAAGGCGAAGTACTGGATGAAGGGCGAGGTCGACACCACCGAGCGCGCCCTGCCGCTGCACGCGTCGCGGATCGTCCGGCGCGGCACCGACGTGACCCTCGTCGGTCACGGCGCGATGGTGACGACCCTGCTGCAGGCTGCGGCGCTCGCCGAGAGCGAGGGCACGTCGTGCGAGGTGATCGACCTGCGCTCGATCTCGCCGATCGACTATGGACCGATCCTCGACTCGGTGCGCCGGACCGGGCGGATGGTCTACGCGCAGGAGGCGCCCGGCTTCGCGTCGGTCGGCTCCGAGGTCGCGGCGACCGTCATGGAGCGGGCGTTCTTCGCGCTCGAGTCGCCGGTGCTGCGGGTGTCGGGCTTCGACGTGCCGTTCCCGCCCGCGAAGCTCGAGGGCGTATACCTGCCCGACCCCGATCGCATTCTCGAGGCCGTCGACCGCGCCCTCGCCTACTGACCACCCACGCCTACCCTCCCGCCACCCCCCCCATGACCGCGAGACTGCATCTGTAGGTCGAGACAGTGGTCAGTAGCCGCAGTCTCGAGGCGCAGAAGCAGTTTCGCGGTCAGGGGGCGGGGGCGAGGGAGAGGGAGAAGAGGAAGAGGAAGAAACCATGAGCACGCAGACCTTCCACCTGCCGGACGTCGGCGAAGGACTCACCGAGGCCGAGATCGTCCAGTGGCGCGTCGCGCCGGGCGACACCGTCGAGGTGAACGACGTCCTCGTCGAGATCGAGACCGCGAAGTCGCTCGTCGAGCTGCCGTCGCCGTTCTCGGGGACCGTCGGCGAGCTCCTGGCGCCCGAGGGCGAGACCGTCACGGTCGGCGCCCCCATCATCACGATCGCGGGCGGTGCCGCAGAGCCGGATGCCGCCGCCGGCCTGTCGGCGCACGGCGAGCCGGCGGCCCCCGCGGAGGACGAAGGTGAAGGCGCCGTGCTCGTCGGCTACGGCACGGGCGGCGCGGTCGCCTCGCGGCGCAGCGCCCGGCCCGCCGAGCGGACAGCCGCCGTCAAGGCGTCGGTCGGCGTCGTCGCGAAGCCTCCGGTGCGCAAGCTCGCGCGCGACCTGGGCGTCGAGCTCGCGCAAGTGACTCCGAGCGGCCCGGCCGGCGAGGTGACGCGCGACGACGTCGTCGCCCACGCCGAGCAGGCGAGCGTCTTCCGGAACCTCGCAACCCCCGCCGCTCCTGTCGAGCGCGAGCGCACGATCCCCGTCTCAGGCATGGCGCCGGTGCCTCCGGCATCCGCCGCTTCCCTCCCCGGCCGCGAGGAGACCATCCCCGTCAAGGGGGTGCGGAAGGCCACGGCATCCGGCATGGTCCGCTCCGCGTACACCGCGCCGCACGTGACCGTCTGGACCGACGTCGACGCGACGCGCACGATGGAGCTCGTCAAGCGCCTGAAGGCGTCGCCCGACTTCGCCGACATCAAGGTGTCGCCGCTGCTGATCATGGCGCGCGCCGTCATCTGGGCGTGCCGCCGGACGCCGACGGTCAACGCCGCGTGGATCGACAACGAGGACGGGTCGGCCGAGATCCACGTCCGGAACTACGTGAACCTCGGCATCGCCGCGGCGACCCCGCGGGGGCTCCTCGTCCCGAACATCAAGGACGCGCAGGACCTGAGCCTGCGCGAGCTCGCCGCGGCGCTCGAGAAGCTCACGCTCACGGCGCGCGAGGGCCGCACGAGCCCCGCCGACCAGCAGGGCGGAACGATCACGATCACGAACATCGGCGTCTTCGGGATGGATGCCGGAACGCCGATCATCAACCCGGGGGAGTCGGGCATCGTCGCGATGGGGACGATCCGTCAGAAGCCGTGGGTCGTCGAGGGCGAGGTGCGACCCCGCTTCGTGACGACGGTGTCGGGCTCGTTCGACCATCGCGTCATCGACGGCGACGGCATGAGCCGCTTCATCGCCGACGTCGCGTCGATCCTCGAAGAGCCGGCGCTGTTGCTGGACTGAGGGTCGCGCTCAGGCGCCCGCGCTCCCCGGTTCCGTGCAGTCGGGCTCGACCGGTGGCTCGACCGGTGGATCGGCAGGCGGCTTGCGGATAGGGTGACGCCATGACGACAGGGCGAGTGATCGCACCGGTGATCCCGGAGGGGGCGAAGCCGAAGGGACCGGCGAGCTACTTCCCGGGTATCGAGAGGCAGTACGGGCGTCCGGTGCAGGAGTGGCTCGACATCGCCGCCGACAGGCTGACCGAAGGCGACGGCCACATGGAGGTCGTCCGCGTTCTCAAAGAAGACCACGGCCTCGGACACGGCCACGCGAACGCCGTCGTCGCCTACGTGAGGGCGCACCAGAGCTGACGCGTCGCGGTATGTCGACGCGTCGCCGCCTCGCCCGGTCCTCAGGCGGCGGACGCGTCGACGCCGTGCGCGGATCAGGAACTCTGCAACGCCGCCCAGCCGATGAGTGCATCGAGACGCCGTACATCCATACCGCGGCCGAGTTTGATCTTGATGTGCCCCGCGCGGGTCCAGAGCTCGAGCTCGGAGTTCCAGTCGAGCGTGCCGGCGTTCTCGCTCGACCACATATTGATGGCCGAGTAGGGCAAGGAGTAGATCTCGACCTTCTTGCCCGTCATGCCCTGCGCGTCACGCACGATGAGACGTTTCGTCGTGAAGACGGCCGAGTCTCGGAACGTCGCAAAGGCAGCGACGGCCTGCTCGCCCTGCAGGAGCAGAGGTTCAATGTCGGCGGGGATCGGGATCTCGCGCTGGAGGGTCCACGTGAGGATCGCGGAAGGTTCCATGATGTGTCCTCTCGCCGTATCAGTAGCCGACGGCGGCGACGCCGTACTCTGCCTGCTCAGCGGTGAACCCCTCGAAGAGGAGCTGGTCGATGAGACCTTGGCGAGAGAAGGAGGTGAACTCGAGGTAGGACTGTGCGGACTTGGCCGCCTGCTCGTTCCAGTCCACGGTGACGTGGTCGACGGCGTATTCTGCGTCGGCCGTTTCGAATCCCTCGTACTCCAGCTGCGAGATCAGACCCGTGCGCGAGAACGCGGTGAAGCGGAGGTAGCTCTCCGCGGAGCGCGTGGCGTTCTGCTGCGAGAGAGTGGCAGCAGGTGCCGCAGGCGCGGATTCAGCGGTGGGGGACGCGACGGGCTCCTCGACGACGGGCGTTTCGGCGGCGGGGCTCTCATCCTCCGCGGGGGTCTCATCGACGGCGGGTGAGACGAGTGCGGCCGGTCGGTCGGCTACAGCCGAGACTGCAGGCTTCGGCGATACGGCACCGATGATCATTCCGAGTACGACGAGGGCTGCTGTCACGATCCAAGCGACCTTCTTGTACTGCTCATACCCGACGAGCGGACGCCCCCACTTGTCCTTCTGCGACCCACTCAGCACCAGGATGACGTCGACGAGCCACCAGATGCCGAGACCGGCGAACGTCACGAGCTTCAGGATGCCGGTGCCGATCTTGCCCAGGTAGAACCGGTCGACGCCGAGGAAGCCGAGGAGATAAGCGAAGAGCCAGGTCGCGATGAAGCTCTTGCCGCCCGGCTGCGCACCCGGCCGGGACAGAGCCGTCGGCGCGCCGGCGAGGTACGGCTGCGCGGGAGCGGTGGGCGCCGCGTAGGGATTCGTCGGCTGGGGGACTGCCCCGACAGGGGCAGGACCGGCCGGCGCACTGTACGGGTTCGTCGGCGGGGCGTAAGGACCGACCGGGGGTGCGGGCGGCGGCGTGGGGGACGTGGACGGGTCGGTCATGCTGACTCCAGGCTGTGACTAGATTATGAGAAAGTTCTCATTTATCTGAGTCTACGTTCCGCCTAGGACATCGGCAGATCGCGTGCGCGCCCGGCATCCCCACTCAGCGCGTGCGGGCGGAACGCACGCTCGCTTCCGGCGAGAGGTCGAGGCGTCGCAGCAGCTGGGCGTTGAGGGCGACGACGACCGTCGACGCCGACATGAGCAGGGCGCCGACCGACATCGGCAGCACGAAGCCGATGGGGGCGAGCACTCCCGCCGCGAGCGGCACGGAGATCAGGTTGTAGCCCGCCGCCCACCACAGGTTCTGCCGCATCTTGCGGTAGCTCGCCCGTGACAGCTCGATGACCGAGAGCACCGAGCGAGGATCGTCGCTCGCGAGGACGACGCCCGCCGAGGCGATCGCGACGTCGGTGCCGGCGCCGATCGCGATGCCGACGTCGGCCTGCGCGAGCGCGGGGGCGTCGTTGACGCCGTCGCCGACCATCGCGACCTTCTTCCCCTCGGCCTGCAGGCCCGCGATCCGCGACGCCTTGTCTTCGGGGCGCACGCCCGCAAACACCCGGTCGATGCCGAGCTCGGATGCCACGGACTGCGCGACCGCTTCGGCATCCCCTGTGATCATGACGACCTCGATGCCGCGGGCGTGGAGGGCGTCGATCGCCTCGCGCGACTCGGGACGCACCCGGTCGGCGAGGGCGAGCGCTCCGACGACAGCACCGTCGACGACGACGTGCAGGATGATCGCGCCCTCGCGACGCCACGCGCCGGCGGCATCCGACTCGCGCCCGCCGACCTCGTCGAGCAGGCGCGGGCCGCCGACGCGCACCTCGTGACCGTCGACCGTCGCGGTGACGCCCACCGCGGGCGCGGAGCGGAAGCCCGTGGCCGTGGAGCGGGTGAGTCCGCGTTCGTCGGCCGCGGCGACGATCGCACGCGCGAGGGGATGCTCGCTGTCTGCCTCCGCCGCGGCGGCGAGGGCGAGGATCTCGTCGCGCTCGTGCCCGGACTCCGCCGCGATGTCGGTGACGGTCGGGCGACCGGTCGTGAGGGTGCCGGTCTTGTCGAAGACGACGACATCGACCGTCCGCATCGCCTCGAGCGCGCGTCGATCGGTGATGAGCACGCCCCCGCGCGCGGCGCGCTCGGTCGCGATCGAGACGACGAGGGGGATCGCGAGTCCCAGCGCGTGCGGGCAGGCGATGACGAGCACCGTGATCGTGCGGACGACGGCGCTGTCGGGGTCGCCGATCGCGGTCCAGACGATCGCGGTGACGACCGCGGCGCCGAGCGCGAACCAGAAGAGCCATGCGGCGGCGCGGTCGGCGAGCAGCTGCGCACGAGAGGTCGAGCTCTGCGCTTCGGAGACGAGGCGGCGGATGCCGGCGAGCGTCGTGTCGTCGCCCGTCGCGGTGACCTCCACGCGGAGCCCGGAATCGGTCGCCACGGTGCCCGCCGTGACGGTGTCGCCGACCCCGCGCGTGACGGGCCGCGACTCGCCCGTGACCATCGATTCGTCGATGTCGGCGGTGCCGTCGACGACGCGGCCGTCGGCGGGGACGCTGCCGCCCGGGCGCACGACGACGACGTCGCCGACGCGCAGCTCGGAGGGCGAGACGGTGACGATGCGGTCGCCGTCGACGCGTTCGGCCTCATCGGGCAGGAGCGCGGCGAGCGAATCGAGCGCGGACGTCGTCGCGGCGAGCGATCGCATCTCGATCCAGTGGCCCAGCAGCATGATGACGATGAGCAGGGCCAGCTCCCACCAGAACTCGAGATCATGGTGCAGGATGCCGAGACGTGCGCCCCACGACGCGACGAAGGCGACTGTGATGGCGAGCGCGATGAGCATCATCATGCCGGGCCGCCGGGCGCGGAACTCCTCGACGGCGCCGGTGAGGAACGGCCACCCGCCCCAGAAGTACATGACGGTGCCGAGGATCGGCGCGACCCACGAGATGCCCGGGACGTCGGGCAGCTCGTACCCGATGAGCATCGCGAACATGGGCGAGAGGAGGACGACAGGGACGGCGAGAATCAGGTTGATCCAGAAGAGGCGCCGGAAGCGGGCGACGTGACCCGCGTGCCCGCCGTGCCCCGCGTGCCCGCCCATGTCGTGACCGCCGTGACCCGCGTGCATGTCGTGCCCGACGTGCATGTCGTGACCCGCGTGCATGTCGTGCCCGGCGTGCATGTCGTGCCCCGCGTGCCCGTCCATATCGTGGTGCGCATCCATGTCGTGGTGCGCGGCGTGGTCGACCGTCGCGTCGTCGACCGTCGCGTCGGTATCGGTGTCGGGGGTGGCGACATCCGGGTGGTGGTGCATCGGGTCGGTCATCTGCTCTCCTCGCGCGGCGGGAATCCTCCGCTGTCGGCAACAACAGGATACCCCCGGGGGGTATTCCGCGCGATGGGGGTGGCGCCTGCGGAGCACCTAAATTTGAGAACGATTATCAGTAGGCATAGGATCGTCGCATGACCTCACGGAGACTTCTCGGCACCGTCGCGCTCGGCGCGGCATCCGTCCTCGCCCTCGCCTGCTGCGCGGGTTCCGGCTCCGACGCCGACAGCTCGGGGGCATCGGACGACGGGGTGATCACGGTCGTCGCCTCGATGAACGTCTACGGCGACATCGCGGAGGCGATCGGCGGCGACGCGATCGAGGTCACCTCGATCATCGACTCGGTCTCGGCCGACCCGCACGAATACGAGGCGACAGCCTCCGACAAGCTGGCGGTCTCGAAGGGCGACCTGATCATCGAGAACGGCGGCGGCTACGACGCCTTCATGGATACCCTCATCGACTCCTCCGGCACCGACGCTCCCGTCGTCACGGCCGTCGAGTTCTCGCACGACTGGCCCGGCAACGGCGGCCACGAGCACACCGACGACGCCGACGAGACCCACGCCGACGACGACCACGACGGGCACGGCCACGTCGAGGGCTTCAACGAGCACGTCTGGTACGACCCGCACACGATCGCGCACGTTGCGGAGGAGATCGCGCACCAGCTCGGCGAGCTCGACCCGGCGAACGCCGACACGTACGAGAAGAACTACGAAGAGTTCGCGCAGGGCATCGAGGGCCTCGAGGACTCGCTCGAGAAGATCGCGGCGGCCCACGGCGGGGAGCAGATCTTCGTCACCGAGCCCGTGCCGCTCTACCTCACCGCCGCGGCGGGCCTGGAGAACGCGACGCCGGATGCCTTCAGCGAAGCCGTCGAGGAGGGGCAGGACGTTCCCCCCGCGACGCTGCTCGAGGCGACGCGCATCCTCGAGGGCGGCACCGTCCGCATCCTCTTCGTCAACGCGCAGACGGGCGGACCCGAGACCGACCAGGTGATCTCGGTTGCGAAGGCGCAGAGCATCCCCGTCAACGAGGTCAGCGAGCTTCTCCCCGAGGGCGAGACCTACCTCACGTGGATGCAGGCGAACATCGACGCGATCTCGGCTAGCCTCGCCGAGTGAGCACCTCGCAGTCCCCGGCGCCGGTCCTGCGCATCCGGAACGCGTCGCTCCGGCGCGGCGACCGGACGCTGTGGAGCGGCCTCGACCTCGACGTCGCCCCCGGCGAGCTCGTCGCGGTGCTCGGGCCGAGCGGTTCGGGCAAGACGACGCTTCTGCGGGCGATCCTCGGGCTCGAGCCGCTCAGCTCGGGCAGCATCGAGACGCTCGGCGAGCGCGTGCACCGCAAGGGCAACCGGCACGTCGGCTACCTCCCGCAGTCGCGCCCCCTCACCGCAGAGACCCCGATGCGCGGCCGCGACCTCGTCGCGCTCGGTGTGAACGGGCACCGGTTCGGTCTGCCGCTGCCGAGTCGGCGCGACCGGGAGCGCGTCGAGAGCCTGATCGACGAGGTCGACGCGCGAGCGTTCGCCGACCAGCCGGTCGGCGTGCTCTCGGGCGGTGAGCAGCAGCGTCTGCGGGTCGGGCAGGCGCTCGCCGACGATCCGCGTCTGCTCCTGTGCGACGAGCCCCTCACGAGCCTCGACCTCGCGAATCAGCAGGCTGTCGTGCGGCTGATCGACGCGCACCGCGTCGGCGCGCAGACAGGTCGGAGAGGCGAGGGCGGCGCCGGTGCCGGGGTCCTCCTCGTGACCCACGACATCAATCCCGTGCTGAGCGCCGTCGACCGCATCCTGTACCTCGCGAACGGGCGATTCACCCTCGGATCGCCCGCCGAGGTGCTGACCTCCGAGGTGCTCTCGGCGCTGTACGGCACACCCGTGTTCGTGCTGCGGGCGGGCGGGCGACTGGTCGTCGTCGGTGCGCCGGATGCCGAGCAGGGCGCGCATCATCATCACGAGCTCGATCATCACCACGAGGATGACGCGTGAGCTGGGACGACATCGGCACCGCGTTCTTCGGCGGGGCTTCGGATTACCTCGAGATCCTCGCCCTCGTGCAGAACTCGATCTGGGCGGGCGCCGTCCTCGGTCTCGTCGGCGGCCTCATCGGCGTCTTCGTCATGCAGCGCGACATGGCCTTCGCGGTGCACGGCATCAGCGAGCTGTCGTTCGCGGGGGCCGCGGCCGCGCTCCTGTTCGGTTTCGACGTCGTGACGGGATCGATCGTCGGGTCCGTGATCGCGGCGGCGCTCATCGGCGTCCTCGGTGCCCGCGCGCGAGACCGCAACTCGATCATCGGGGTGCTCATGCCGTTCGGGCTCGGCCTCGGCATCCTGTTCCTGTCGCTCTACCAGGGCCGCAGCGCCAACCGCTTCGGCCTGCTGACCGGGCAGATCGTGTCCGTGCAGAACGACCAACTCGGCTGGCTCATCGCGATCTCGGCATTCGTGCTCGTCGCGCTCTTGATCATCTGGCGACCGCTGACCTTCGACTCGCTCGATCCGCAGTCGGCGGCCGCGCGCGGGGTGCCGACCGTCGCGGTGTCGCTCGGCTTCATGCTGCTGCTCGGTCTCGTCGTCGCAGCCGCCGTCCACATCATCGGCGCGCTGCTGGTCATGGCCCTCGTCGTCACGCCCGCCGCCGCAGCGCTCCGCGTCGCGTCGGGGCCGGTGTCGGTGCCGCTGCTCGCGGCGCTGTTCGGGATCGTGTCGGCGGTCGGAGGCATCCTGCTCGCGGTCATGGGCACCCTGCCGGTGAGCCCGTACATCACGACGCTGTCGTTCCTCATCTACCTCGTCTGCCGCATCGTCGGGAACCGGCGCGGACGCGTCTCGCGCGGCCCGGCCGCGCCCGACGTCGTCGCGGCCGAGAACGCCGGAAGCGCCGCGTGAGCCGCATGCTCGGTTCCCAGCCCTCTCCGAAGGCCCGTCGGTAGACTCGCGTCATGCCCCAGCCGAAGGCCCAGCGGAACACGTGGCAGCGCGATCGCGTGCGCACGGCGCTCGGCGACGCCGGCGGCTTCATCAGCGCGCAGGACCTGCACGCGGCGCTCCGTGACGACAACACGGGCATCGGGCTCGCAACCGTCTACCGCGCGCTCGCGACCCTCGCCGCGTCGGGCGAGGCCGACCAGCTGCAGAGTCCCGACGGCGAGGCGATCTACCGCGCCTGCACGACGACCGGCCACCACCACCATCTGATCTGCCGTTCCTGCGGGAAAGCGGTGGAGATCGAAGCGCACGAGGTCGAGGAATGGGCGCAGCGCACCGCGAGCGCCCACGGCTTCACGCACGCCGAGCACGTCGTGGACATCTTCGGTCTGTGCGCCGAGTGCTCCGCCTTCGAGGCTCTCGCCGCCACCGCGGGTGAACGTGCCGCCGCGAGTGAGCGTGCCTGAGCAGACGTTCGCGCCGCGCACGAGCCGTCTCGAACGCGACCCGACGCTCCGTCGCGGGGGACTGCTCACGGCGGGCGCCCTCGTCGCGGCCGGCCTCGTGGTCGTCGCGCTCCTCTCACCCGGACCGGCGCTGCCGACGCGCCTGCAGGACGGCCTGACCCTCTCGATCAGCGTGCTCGTCGAGTCGATGCCGTTCGTCGTGTTGGGTGTTCTCCTGTCGATCGTCGTGCAGGTGTGGGTGCCGCCGGGCGTCATCGAGCGCTGGATGCCGCGCCGCGCGTGGGCGCGCCGGATGGTCCTCTCGCTCCTCGGCATGCTCGTGCCGGTGTGCGAGTGCGGCAACGTCCCCTTCGCCCGGGGGCTGATGATCCGCGGGTTCACGGTGCCCGAGACGCTGACCTTCCTCATCGCGGCGCCGATCGTGAACCCGATCGTGATCATCACGACGCATCAGGCGTTCGGCTTCGACGACGGCATCCTCGTCGCGCGCCTGCTCGGCGGTTTCGCCGTCGCGAACCTCATCGGGTGGCTGTACAGTCGGCATCCCGACCCCGACGCCCTCCTCACGGAGCGCTTCGCCGCCACGTGCGAGCTGACCCATGAGAGGGATGCCGCGCTGCCGCGCAATCGGGGGCGGAAGAGCCTCGCGCAGTTCGTCATCGAGCTGCGCGCCGTCATGCCCGCGCTCATCATCGGGTCGGCGCTCGCGGGCGCCGTGCAGGTGGTCGTTCCGCGTGATGCGCTGCTCGCGATCGGATCGAACCCGGCCCTGTCGATCGTTGCGATGATCGCGCTCGCGATGATCGTCGCGATCTGCTCGAATGTCGACTCGTTCTTCGCGCTGTCGTTCGCGTCGACCTTCACGCCGGGGTCGCTCGTGGCGTTCCTCATCGTCGGTCCGCTCGTCGACGTCAAGATGCTGGCGCTGTTGCGGACGACGTTCCGCACGAAGGTGCTCGTCGGCTTGGTCGTGATCGTCGTGCTCTTCGCCGCCGCGCTCGGATCGGTGGTGAACGTCCTTGTCTGACGAGAAGCGTTCTGTCCGCGAGTTCACCGGGTCGCGCCTGCTCGGCGTCGGGCTCGCGGCGGCGCTGTCGGCGGTGACGATCGCGCTGTGGCTGACGGGGCAGCTGGCGCTGTACATCAACCCGGCATCCACCTGGTTCGCCGTGTCGATGGCGATCGTCGCGCTCGTGGGCTGCGCGGTGAGCTTCGCGCTGCCGCGCGGCGCCGAGCTCGACCACGGGCACGACCACGGCTCCGGCGGGCACGCGCACGACGGCCACGCGCACGACGGCCACGCGCACGATGATCACGCGCATCCCGTCGCCACACCGTGGTCGACGGCCGCGACCGTGAGCGGAGGCATCGTCGCGACCGGCGTCGTCGCGGTGATCCTCCTCACTCCTCCCGCGACCCTCTCGGCGGAGATCGCGATGCAGCGCGACACCGGGTCGGCGCCGCTCTTCCAGGGCGCCGACACCGTCGCGCTCGCCGCGACGGGCGACACCGCGACGTTCGGCGTCGGCGAGTGGGCGAGCGTGTTCGCGACGGCGACGAACCCCGAGGCGTTCGACGGCGACCAGGTCACCCTGACGGGCTTCGCCACGCCCGCCGACGGCGGATTCGCGCTGACGCGGCTCGTCATCACGCACTGCGTCATCGACGCGCAGCCGGCGAGCGTCCCGATCGCCACCGGTGGCGACGTCGAGACGGGGCAGTGGGTGACGGTCACCGGCACCATCCGCGACGACGGCGGGCGCCTCGCGATCCACCCGACGTCGGTCGAGCAGGTCGACGAGCCCCGCGATCCGTATGAGTACTGACGCTTCCACGCGCCGAGCGCGCACCCGCCGACGCCGCTCGCGGGCATTCCTCTCGGCGTTCGTCGCGGTCGTCGCGCTCCTCGCCGTCGTGGGGCTCACCACCGCTGCCGTCTCGGTCGCGCAGGGCCCGCGCGTCACGCGCGTGAGCGTCGACCCCGACGCGGCGATCAACGCCGCCGGCGCCCGCCTCATCTTCACGACGACGCAGTCGCTCGCCGAGGTGACGCCCGACCAGGTGCACGTCTCGCCCGCGGCGGACGTCACCGTCGACACGTCGGGGCGGAGCGTCGGCATCCGCTTCGCGCTGCCCCTCTGGGACGACACCGAGTACACGGTCACCATCACGGACGTGCGGGGGCTCGGCGGCGGGGCATCCACCACCCTCACGAAGACTTTCACGACGCCGCCGCTCGAGACCTTCCTGCTCCAGCGCGGGAGCGACGGCGACACGATCTTCCGGACGGATCTCAAGGGGGATGCCGCGGTGCCGGTCTTCTCCGACCCGCAGATCGAGGACTTCCGCGCCACGGCGTCGCACCTGGTCATCTCGACGCTCGACGACGACGGCCACTCCCACCTCATCGTGACCGACCGAGACGGCGAGGGGGCGCGCGAGCTCACCCTCCCCGGCACGGGAACGATCTCGAACCTGCAGAGCGCCGATCGCGGCAACCTCATCGGCTACACCTTCACCGACGCGACGATCGGGACGGCCGGCGCCCGCGAGAGCCTGCTGTTCACCGTCCCGATCGGGTCGTCCGGCGACGACGCTGCGCCGACCGAGATCGTCCGCACGGGCGGGGAGTCGCGCGTCGACGACTGGCGCTTCGTGCCGGGCACCGACACCCTCCTGATGCTCACGTTCGACGGCGCGCTGACCCTCGTGACCCCTCCCACGGCCGACGCCGCGCAGACCGCCCCCGTCGCCCTCGGCAACGCCGTCGCGATCGACGGGATCGCCCGTGGCTCGACGACCGTCGTGGTCGAGCGCGTCGAGGGACCCGTCGCGATCGACCTCGCGACCGCGCAGGAGGTTCCGCTCCCCGCGACCGATCCGGCGCTCGGCCAGGTCAACACGGTGACCCCGCTCGCCGACGGCACGACGCTGCGGGCACTCGCGATCCTCGACGGGTTCACGGTGCGCTCGACGACCGTGAACGTCGTCGATGCGCAGGGCGCCGCCGATCCCGTGTTCGAGGTCGCCCCCGCCGACACGCTGATCGAGACGTGCGTCTCGCCGAGCGGGCGCTACGCCGCGTTCCTCGTCGCACCGAACGCGGTCGACAACCCGTACGACGGGCACCTGCTGCCGCTCCCGCAGACGGTCCAGACGCACGTCGTCTCGATCGCCGGCGACGAGCGCGGTGAGGAGGTCGTCGCGCTGCAGGGGTTCGACATCTCCTGGTGCCAGGTGCCCCCGCGTGGCTGAGCGCGGCGGGCGCGCGGGCTCCGCGGACCGACGCGTGGGGCTCGTCCCCGCGACCCGGGCCGCACTCGCCGGGTTGCCGGTCGAGGTCGCGCCGCGCCTCCTGGGCGGCGTGCTCGAGGTGACGACCGGTGCGGCGCTCGCGGAGGCGACCGTCGCGGTGCGCCTCACCGAGGTCGAGGCGTACCACGGCGCCGGGACGGGCGAGGTGGCCGACCCCGGCTCGCACGCCCGCATGGGGCCGACGGCGAGGAACGCGACGATGTGGGGAGAGCCCGGGCATCTCTACGTGTACCTCAGTCACGGCATCCATTCGTGCGTCAATGTCGTGACCGGCCCGGAGGGCGTCGCGGGCGGAATTCTGTTGCGCGCCGGCGAAGTGATCGAGGGGGAGGATGCCGCGTTCGCTCGGCGCCGGGCGGCACGTTCGTCGCGCGACCTCGCGCGCGGACCGGGGCGGCTGGGAGATGCCGTGGGCCTTCGGCATCCGGACCACGACGGGATCGATGCCGTCACGGGCGAGCCGCGGGCGGGCGCGCTCGCCCGGCTGTGGCTGCCGGAGATGCCGGTGGGCGAGGTCTCCTCGGGTCCGCGCGTGGGGGTGGCGGGCGTCGCGGGGACGGATGCCTTCCCGTGGCGGTTCTGGATCGCGGGCGATCCGACCGTGTCGGTGTTCCGCTGGGGCCGCGGCGCCGGGCCGACGCCCTGAGCGACGGACGACGCGGGAGCGCGCGCACTCCGGCGCGTCAGCGCAGCCCGGCGACCGTCGCGTAGGCCGCGCGCAGCGCGCCGAGCTGCTTCTCGTACCGCGCCGCGATGACGATCAGCAGGATGCCGCCGAGGCCGACCCACAGCCACCACGGCACGGCGTCGTAGGCGCTCGCAACCCACGGCCACAGCTGCGCGAGCGCGTGGATGAGGAGCACGATCGACCCGACGACGAGCGGCGCCTGAAGGCGACGGGTGGCGCCGATGACGACGAGCGTCACGGCCGCGACGCCGAGGGCGACGATCCGCCAGAGCTCGTTGGGGCCGAAGTCGAGCATCAGCGAGGGCACCGTCGCGAGCAGCAGCCCCGGGCCGAGCGCCGGCCACGTGCGCGCCGCCGGGTCGGTGCGCAGACGCCGCACACCGAGCATGAGGAGGCCGAGCGCCGGCACGACAGTGACGATCTCGATCGGATCGGCGGCGCCAACGGTGAGCGCGGCCACCGCGACGACGGCGACCGAGATCGCGCCGGTGATCGCGGGAACGACGCCGATCCGTTCCCGGCAGAGCGAGGCGGCGACGGAGGCCGCCGTGAGCAGGATGACGGTGACCGCGGCGCGAGCGGTCTGGAGCGACGCGTCGCCGGCGGCGATCGACCACGCTTCGCCGAACGCGACGCCGGCGAGGGCGGTCGCGAGCGCGATGCCGACCAGGGGCGCCGTCGCGGCGTTCGCGCGGAGTGCGATGAGGGCCACGGCGGCGACGAGCAGCGCTGCGGCGAGGAACCAGACATCAGGCTCGAGCCCGGCATCGGCGATCGGTGCGAGCGCGACCAGGCGCACGCCGATCGCGATGATCGCGACGGCGACGCCGCCGATCGCGAGCGCGGCCCCCGTCGGCATCCAGCCGGCGCGGCCGAGCGATGTCGCCGCGACGAGCGCCCCGAGCCCCGCGAGGCCCGCGATCAGCAGCGTCTCTCCGATGGAGCCCGAACCGCGCGTCACGACGGCGAGGGCGACGACCACCGCGCCGGCCGTCGCCGCCCCGACGGAGAGGCCGACGGGAGGGATGCGTCGCCAGGTGAGGACGGCGCCGACCGCGGCGACGCCCGCCCCGGCGACCAGTCCGACGGCGAGGCCGTGCGGGTCGCTGAGCGAGAGGATGCCGAACCATCCGGCGATGACGGTGCCGCCGAGCAGGATGCCGACGGTGGATGCCGCGAGGTCGCGCGTCCGGGCGGGGGTCACGGCGGCGACGCCGACGGCGGCGAGGAGGCACGCGGCGACGAGGAGCCACGAACGGACAGGCGTCGGCGGCACGAGGAGGCTCGGGACGATCGCGAGGGTGACGCCCGCGAGCCACGGCACCGTCTCGATGCCGGGCCAGGGGGAGCCGGTGCGCGAGAGGCGCCGCATCGCGAGGGCCGCCCCCGCGAGGAGGGTGAGCGCGACGGGGAGGCTCAGGATCTCGATCGCGTCGACGCGCGGCGCCGTGACGGCGGCGATGAGCGCGGCGCCCCCGAGGGCGCACCAGCGCGTCGACGCGTTCCACGGCGCGCGCCCGACGGCCGCGGCGACGATCGACAGCACGAGGAGCGCCGCGAGGGCGATCGTGGCGACGAGCGGGAGTTCGCGTCCGAGCAGGAATGCGGCACAGATCCCGGACGAGAAGACGATCGCGACGCCCGGAGCGATGGCGGCGAACTCGCGTTGCGCCGTCACGGCGTGGGGGCCGGCGCGGCGCTCCGTCGCGAATCCCGACGCGAATCCCGTCGCGAATCCGGACGCGAATCCCGATGCACCGAGGAGGGCAGCGGCGACGGGCACCGCCGTCCATGAGGCAACGGCGGGACTCGTCGACGCGTTCGAGGCGGTGAGCGTGAGGGTCAGGGTCGCGAGGAGCGCAGCGGCGAGTCCGGTCGTCGTGGCCGCGAGCGACACGCCCGGCACGCGGCGCGCGGGTGTCCACGGAAGCGCGGCGCACACCACCGCGCCGATGAGCAGAGCCACGACGGTTCGCGCCGACGCCGTCGGCATCACCTCGCCGGGGACGATGCCGAGCGCGGCGGCCCCGAGCCCGACGACGCCGGCGAGAGCGCCCGCGACCGTCGCCTCGGCGTGGCGGCGGAGCCAGGTGAGGACGAGCGCGAGCACGACGAGGCCGACGGCGGGCGGGACGGTGTAGGCCTCGAGTGCGGGAACGGCGGCCCCGCCGGCGAGCGCCGAACGCGCGGCATCCGTCAGCGCCGTCCACAGCGCCGCGGTGGCGACGGCGAAAGCGGGCCACACGAGCACTCGACGGGGGGCGGCGAGGAGGGATGCCCCGGCGCTCCGCGTCGTGGGGACGCCCGGGAGCGCGTCGCTGCGGGGCGCGGCCCACCCGCGGGTGATGCTCGTCGCGCCGATGCCGACGGCGATCAGCAGCAGCACGAGCCAGGCCAGATCGGCACGCGCCTGTGTGGCGGTGAGCAGGGTGGCGAACGCGGCGCCGGAGTCGGCGCCGGTACGCACCGCCGACGCCGCCCGGCGGCCGGACGGGGACGTGCGGTACTCGGCGAGGGCGGCAGCGCCGCACAGGAGCGCGAGCGCTCCGACGGCGACGATCGGCGTCGCGTCGGTCCCGCCGGCGAGCTGGCCCAGCGCGTTGACAGCCGTGGCGAGAGCGGGGCCGAGGAGGGCGGCGGCGAAGATGCGGATGCCGTCCGGCCGCGCGACACTCTCGACGCCGTCGGCGGTCTGCGGCTCTCGCCGACGGTCGGGAAGACCGAGCGCGAGAAGGGCGAGCGCCGCGCACAGGACGATGGCGCGCGCGAGGCCCGCGGCGGGTTCGCCGATCGCGACCGAGACCGCGCCCGACGCGAAGGCGCCTCCCGCGCCGGCGCCCGTCGAGAAGGCAGCGGGGGAGAGGAGGGGGACTGCGGCGAGAAGAAGCGGCAGGACGGAGAGCGTCGCGAGAAGCAGCCCCGTGAGGGTCAGCGACCGCACCGTGGCGGCCTCGACCGAGGACGGACGACGAGCGGCGAGTGCCAGGCAGATCGCGAGGGTGATCGCCGCGACCCAGCCGAGGAGGGCGATCGCAGCGAGGAGCGTTCCGCCCGCGTCGCCGCCGCGGCCCGAGAGGACGGTCGCGATCGCCTGAGGGGCGACGACGGCGGAGAGAGCGGCGAGGAACACGGACACGACGGCGAACGCCGCCTGCGCGGCGCCCCGGGCGCGGATCGCCCGGGAGAGTGCGAGCGGAAGGACGATGACGAGTGCTGCCGCGCCGGTCCAGAGCGCGGGGTGCGCCGCGCCCGCGACGTACATCGCGGCGGCGCCGACGCCGACCGGCGCGCCCCAGCTCACCGGTGAGCCGTCGCGGCGTGCCAGCAGGACGCCGCCCGCCGCGGTGAGTGCGCCGCCGGCGACCATGACGAGCGGGATGCCCGTGACGGCGGCCCCGGCGATGAAGAGGACCGTCGCTGTGGCCGGGAGGATGCCGCGGAGCTCGCGTCTGCGGAGCGTCGTTGAAGCCGCCAGGGTGAGACTGAGGAGCACGGCGGCGATGAGGGGCACCCAGGCGTCGGCGTCGGGAGCAGGACGCACGGCGGGCGTCCGCCAGGCCACCCAGTCGGCGGTCGCGGGGCCCACACGCGCGAGCCAGGCGACGATCGCGACGAGGAGGCTGAGCGCGGCGATCGCGCCGGCGGTGACGAGCGCGGCGACCGGGAGGTGCGCCCGGGCCCGTACGCGATCAACGGCGACCGCGACCGCGACCGCGACGAGCGGACCGAGCAGCGCCCACAACCACGGCGACGGGTCGCGCAGGGCGAGCTGCCAGCCGATCGCGGCCGCAGCCGCGACGCCGGTGCAGACGGCCACGGCCCCGAGCGGGCCCGCGATGCCGCCGCGGATGCGGTCGCTCCGGAGGGTGAGGATGCGCCACCAGGCCCCGGCGGCGACGACCGTCAGCGGCACGGCCCAGAGGACGAACGCGGTGTCACCGGCGACGAACTCGGTCGCGGCGGCGACGACGAGGACGGTGACGCCGATGAGGGCGAGGGCGGTGCGCTCGGCGCCGGACTCTTCGCGCGCGCTCGACCAGGGCGCGGGAAGGGCGAAGGCCAGACATCCCACCGATGCGGCGAGGAAGGCGACGACGGTCGCGGGCCCGGTCGGAAGGTCGGAGAGGCCTGCGGCGATGAGAGCGACGCCGGTCGGCAGGGCGAGGATCGACGCGATGTCGGGCGCCCGCAGCGTCGAGGCCCGTGCCCACGCACGGAAGAGGATGCCTACGCCGAGCGTCGCGATGCCGGCGTAGAGGACGGGGTCGACGCCCGCGGCGCCGAACAGGTCGTTGGCGCGGACGGCCCAGGCATCCAGCGCCACCAGGACGATCCCGACGACGGCGACCGCCTCGGCGGTGGCGACGAGGCCGCGCCGGCGCAGGAGCGAGGCCGTGACGATCGTCGCGAGGGTGATGACGCCGATGATGAGCGCGCGGACGGCGATGCTCGCGACGAACCACGCGAGCGTCAGGAAGAAGATCGCCGCGATGCCGACCAGCACGACGCCGATGGTGAGCAGCAGCACCGGCACCGAGATGCGCGGGCGCTCTCGGCGAGGCGCCGGAGGGGGAGTCTGCGGAGGCGAGGGAGGCGCGGCGACGGCGGGCGGCGCGACGGGCGGCGGCGCGACGGGCGGCGGCGCGACGGGCGGCGGCGCGACGGGAGCCGGGGTGGTGGGCGCCGGGGTGACCGTGACCGCCTCGGCGGCGGCGCGCTCGGCACGTTCGGCCGTGCGCTGATCGTGCCGCACCGCACCGATCAGCGCACGGCGGTGCAGCTCGAGGCTCAGCATGTCCTGGCCGGCGCGCAGCACCGATGCCAGACGACCGTCGACGAGGGAGAGCCCGCACGTCGTGCAGGTGGTCGGGGCGGCGCCTGTCTCGGTCGCCGCGATCGCGGAGAAGCAGGCCGGACACCGTGTCGTGTCGGCGAGGGCGTAGGGAGTGCTCGGCCAGCGGGGGGCATCGTGACCCGCGGTCGTGGTCGTCCCGGCATCCGGCTCGAGCTGGCTCATCGCGTCCTCCCGTGGCCGCGCCCGCGGCCTGAGCACAGCGTGGCAGGAAGCGGATGCCGGGCGCGGAATTCATCCACAAGTCGCGCCGTGCTAGACTGACTCTTTGTCTGCGCGCACTCCAGCACGCAGTTCGTACCCCTCTCGTTCCGACTCGACCCCGGCTCGCTCGACGACCGGAGATCGCGTGCGGTCTCGAGCGGGGTGCAGACAAGGGATCTTGGGTGGGGCCGTCCGGCCTCACGGTACAGAAGGAGTAATCACCATGGCAGCAGTGTGCCAGGTGACCGGAGCGGTTCCCGGCTTCGGTCACAACATCTCGCACTCGCACCGCCGGACGAAGCGCCGCTTCGACCCGAACGTGCAGAAGAAGACCTACTTCGTTCCGTCGCTCGGCCGTAAGGTCACGCTGAACGTCTCGGCCAAGGGCATCAAGGTCATCGACGCCCGCGGCATCGAATCGGTCGTGAAGGACCTCATCGCGAAGGGTGTGAAGCTCTAATGGCGAAGAAGGCTCAGGACGTCCGTCCGATCATCAAGCTGCGCTCGACCGCCGGCACGGGGTACACCTACGTGACGCGCAAGAACCGCCGCAACAACCCCGACCGCATCGTGCTGAAGAAGTACGACCCGGTGATCCGCAAGCACGTCGAATTCCGAGAGGAGCGCTGATCTCATGGCCAAGAAGAGCAAGATCGCGCGCAACAAGCAGCGCGAGGAGGTCGTCGCCCGTTACGCCGAGAAGCGTGCCGAGCTGAAGAAGACCCTCGTCGACCCGAACGCGACCGACGAGGCCCGCGAGGCCGCCCGCGTCGGCCTGCAGAAGCTCCCGCGCAACGCATCGCCGGTGCGCGTGCGCAACCGCGACGCCATCGACGGTCGCCCCCGTGGCCACCTCTCGAAGTTCGGCATCTCGCGCGTCCGCTTCCGCGACATGGCCCACCGCGGGGAGCTCCCCGGCGTGACCAAGTCGAGCTGGTAAGCACCCGCTTCACGAAACGCCCGTCTCCGGCCTCTGCGCCGGGGCGGGCGTTTCGCGTCTCTGGCGTCCGGAGGAGGGGTCGCGCTAGGGTGACGCCCCATGGACGACGCCACGGAAGAGACGCCGCACTCGGATGCCGCGGCCGCACGTCGACGCCGCACCGTGCTGATCCTCGGCGTGACTCTGTCGGCGGCGGGGCTCGCCGCACTGATCGCCGGGTGGAGGTTCGGGACCGGGTGGTATGTCTCGGGTCTCGTGCTATTCGCGATCGGTGTCTTCCTGATGGTGCGCGCTCTCGTCGGCCGTGCGCGGTGGTGGGCGTGGTTGGCGCCGGTGGCGGTGCTGGCCGTCGGCGTCGCGGTGCCGTGGGCGGTGACCGCCGCGGCGTATGCGACGAAGACTGCCGACGGTGCGACGTGGGTCGACGACACGTCCGATTTCGCCGCTGCCCCTCAGGGAGACAGCCTCGTGCTGCTCGACCCGCGGGCGGCGGCACTGCTTGATCCGCGGGCACGGCAGGTCTGGGTGGCAGGGTTCTACGCTTACAACGCGCCCTCGTGGATCATGCCGCTTTCGCGGGGGTGGTCGGCGATCGGCCCGCAGTACGACCCGAAGGAGGGGTCAGGGAGCCCGACGATCGTCGCCGTCGCCGAGCGCCAAAGGATCATCGCGGCGAGCGACGACGGCTTCGTCGTCGCGACGTGCCCGGGGAGGGGGCCGTGCCCCGTCGTCGGGCGCTCGTGGAGCGACGCCGACTCCGAAGAGGCCGCGGCGCAGTGGACGCTCACCGATCGTGAGGTGGTCGACATCGGCGCGCTCCTCGACGGCGTGGATGTGCTGCGAGGCACCACGATGCGCTTCTCCGCACCGCCGGCCTGGTTCGCCACCCGCGGCACCGACGGGTCGACCGAGGTGCGGTCGGTGGCGACGGGTGAGGTCGTGCGGACCGTTCCTGAGCAGGCGGTGGTCCTGGCATCCTCCTCGCACGTGGTGATCGCTTCGACGCAGGGCTCGCAGTGTCGTCTGTAGGTGGCGCTTCCCGCCGAGCTCCTCGAGAGCGAGATCGCGTGCGAGCGGCTCCCCGGCGATACGGCCTTCGTCACGGGGGACGCGTGGGTGCTCTCGGGCGATGAGGTCGTGACCGTGTTCGACGCGACGACCGGCGGAATCCGCGAGGTTGCCGCCGACGATTTCGCGGTGAGCGACCTGGACGCACCGGCTGACGCGATCGGATTCGGCGCGGGCAGCGAGCTTCGCCTCGAGGGCGGGCGTGTGGTCGTCGGCGACGCCCTGACCGGCGACGCCCGGTGGGAGACGGGCGTCGCCGACGGCGCCACGATCAGCGCGCGCGACGAGCTGGTGACGATCGTCGAACCGGCGGCGCCCTTCCCCCTGCACGAGATCTTCGCGCCCCACGACGGCGATGCCGCGTACATCCGGGTGTTCGACGCCGTGACGGGCGAGATGGTCGATTCGCTGCGCTACGCGGCTCCGGAGCGGAAGGTCGTCCGGACCGCCGGCGAGCACGTCGTCCTGCGCGTCGCCGACGGTCAGGGAGACGAACGGATCGTCCTGCTGGGCTCTCGGTGAGCGCGATATCGCCGCGGACCGCGCGGGCAGGTCAGGATGCCGCGTGCCTTGTCGCCCACTCGAGGGCGTCGTCGGCGACCTCCTCCCAGCCGTCCTGGCTGACGATGCGGTGGGTGCGACCGGGGTACTCCCGGTAGTCCACGACAGCGGGGCTGCCGCTCGCGTGGTACTTCTTCACGATCGCGCGGCCGATCGCGGGGGGCACGACGTGGTCGCGCTCGCCGACGATCACGAGCAGCGGCGCGCGGTCGGTGCGTCCGAAGTCGACGTGCGATGCGCCGCCCTTCTCGTTGAAGGCGGCCGCGACGCCCTCGAAGAACACGCGGTTCACCGAGGGGATCGCATACTCCTCCCAGATCGCGTCGGACGCGGCGCGCGTGAGGTCGTTGCCGAACGTGAAGTGGAAGTGGCTCTTCGAGATCGGCTTCGCACCGCGCTTGCCGAAGGGGTTCGCGAGGATCGGCGTACCCGTCCAGATGGTGGATGCCGGCAGTGTCGTGATGCCCGCGGGCTGGCCGGGCGTGACGGCGACGTACGCCGCGCCGAGCCCGCGATCGGCGAGCATCTGGGTGAACAGGCCGCCGAACGAGTGCCCCATGATGATGGGCGCGACCGGCAGCGCCCGGATGATCGCGTCATGTGGTCGACGATCTCGCGGATGCCGTGGTCGCGCAGCGCCGAGGGGTCGCGGCGGATGTCCTCGACCGAGCGATCACCGACGCCGGGCCAGCCCAGCACGATCACCTCGTGGCCGGCCGCCCGGAAGCGCCCCGCCCACGTGTCCCAGCTCTTCGGGGTCATCCACAGGCCGTGGATCAGGACGATGGGGGTCTTCGCCGCGGTGGTCATGGTCAGATGGTAGACCGAACGTTCTATCTAGGCAAGGATCGGACGAGATGATCGAGAATGTGTGGATGAGCACACCGGATGTCGCCGTCGACCGGATCGCACTCTCCGGGATGTCCGCGCGCGATCGCCTGCTGCACGCCGCGACCGCCCTGTTCTACGCCGAAGGCATCCATTCGGTGGGCGTCGACCGCATCCTCGAGGTCGCGGGCGTGACGCGGGCGACCATGTACAAGCAGTTCGGCGGCAAGGAGAACCTCGTTCTGGCGTACCTCGGCGGTGAGGACGAGCGCCTGCGGGCGACGTTCGTCGACGCAGCCGCCGTCACCGACGACCCGCGCGCGCTGCTGGAGCTCGTCATCGAGGCGATCTCCGCCGACATCCGCGAGCGCCACACCCGCGGATGCCCCTTCATCAACGCGGCCGCGGAGTATCCCGACCGGGGGCCGGTGCGGGAGCTCATCGCCCAGCACCGCGAGTGGTTCCGCGAGGCGTTGCGCCGGCTCGCAGACGATGCGGGATATCCGGATGCCGCCGGCACCGCCGCCTCGCTCGTGCTGCTGCGCGACGCCGCGCTGGTCGGCGGGTATCTCGACGGGCCGGACCGGGTCGCGCCCGCGTTCGCCGAGACGGCCCGCGCCGTCCTGGCCGCCTGACTCGCCCGCTCCTTCGCCCGCCTTCGGAACCCAGCGGGAGTGCGCAGAATCGGAGATGAGCACCGGATTCGGATGCCGGGGCCACCGGCATCCGAATCTGCGTCGCTCATCCGATTCCGCGGCGAGCGGCGGAATCCGTGAGTCACACGCGTCACACGGATCGCATCCGCACTGTAGGTTCCCGCTCGAGATGGCGAGGAATGCCGCGATTCCACGGTAGTTGGCTGGGGTTTCGGGTTCAGGATTCCGCGAGTAGTGGCGGATTCTTACAAGAGCTCATGGCCGTCGCGGCGATCGGCTACACACCATGCAGCGTGTCCGAACCGGCAGCGACGCGCTCTCCCCGGCCGCAGCAGCGCCCCCCGACGTGAACGGGAATACTCTCGTCAATCGGGGAGCTCCGGCAGGCGTCATCCTCCGCCGGGCAGATGCTCGAGGTGCCCGATGGCCTCCTCGAGCAGTTCGGAGACGTGGTCGTCGAAGAGCGAGTAGTGGATGTGCCGGCCGTCGCGCGTGCCAAGGACCAGGCTCAGATGCCGCAGCAGCCGCAAATGGTTCGATGTGGTCGTCTGTCCGATGTGCAGCTGTTCGCTGAGGTCGGTCACGGTGCTCGGCTGAACACTCAGCGCGCTCAGAATGCGCAGCCGCACAGGTGACGCCAGTGCCTGCATGATCTCGGCGAGACGCTCAGCATCCGCTACGGACAGGGTGCCTGCTTCCCGACGCGTCTCAGTACCGGCCATGCTCACCATTGTGCCCTCCGACCACGATAATCATTCACAACTACAATATATCATGATCTTGTGATGTATCCTGGTCGCATGACTGCTTCTTCCCCGACGACTACCGCGCCCGCTGCGGAGACGCACGACCATTCCCACGGTTCGGCCCGGTGGGAGCTGTGGTTCGCGATCGCCGCGGGCGTGACCTACGCCGGCGGGATGATCGCCGAGTTCGCGTTGGGGCTGCCGATGGTCGGGTGGCCGTTGGTGTTCTTCCTCGCCACCTACTTCTTCGGTGGGTTCTTCACGTTCCGCACCGCGATCGCCTCGACGATGCGAGGGAAGTTCGAGGTCGACTTCCTCATGCTGGTGGCCGCGATCGGCGCCGCCCTCATCGGCCGGTGGGCGGAAGGGGCGGTGCTGCTGTTCCTGTTCAGCCTCGGCCACGCGCTCGAGGAATACGCCCTCAGCCGTGCCAGCAAGTCCATCGAGTCCCTGGCCGAGCTCGCTCCCCGCAGCGCCCTGGTGCGCCGCGGCGGGGACGAGCCGGTGGAGGTGCCGGTGGAGGAGATCGTCGTCGGGGACATCGTCGTCATCCGCCCGAACTCCCGCATTCCCTCAGACGGGTTCGTGATCTCCGGGGTGTCCGCGGTGGATCAGTCCGCGGTCACCGGGGAGTCGATTCCGGTGGAGAAGGAGCCGGTGGCCGACCCGGAGCGGGCGATGCGCACCGTCGACACCCTGCCCGCCGCCAACCGTGTGTTCGCCGGCACCGTGAACGGGTCCGGCGTGCTCGAGGTCGAGGTCACCGCGACCTCCGCGGACTCGACGCTCAGCAAGGTCGTCGAGCTCGTCCGCTCCGCCGACCAGGCCGCCTCCCCCACACAGCAGTTCATCGACCGGTTCCAGCGTTGGTACGTGCCCGCCGTGATCCTCGGGGTCGCCGTCACCCTCCTGATCTCCTGGCTCGCGTTCGCGCAACCGTTCCCCGACGCGTTCTACCTCGCCATGACCGTGCTCGTCGCCGCCAGCCCCTGCGCGCTCGCGATCGCAACCCCGGCCGCGGTGCTGGCAGGGGTCGCCCGTGCTGCGCGTGCCGGGGTGCTCGTCAAGGGCGGCGCCCCGCTCGAGACGCTCGGGCGGGTCAAGGCGATGGCGTTCGACAAGACCGGCACCCTGACCTGGGGTGCCCCCCGGGTGACGTCCGTCACCCCCGCCGCCGACGTGCCCGAGTCCGAGCTGATCCGCACTCTGGTCGCTGTCGAAGCGCTCAGCGATCACCCGCTGGCCGAGGCGATCGTCCGCGACCTCGAGCCCCGCGTCCCCCAGGCCGAGCGCCTCACCGCGACAGACCTGAACGCGGTCGTCGGGCGTGGCGTCACGGCGACGATCGACGGCGAGCGGGTCGACGTCGGCAACCTGCGCATGTTCGACGAGCAGCAACTCGCGCTGACCGGCACGCTCGCCGACGCGTACACGCAGGCGCGGGACTCCGGGCAGACGCTGATGATCATCCGCCGTGGCGACCGGTTCCTCGGCATCGTCGGCGTGATGGATGCGTCCCGCGCGGAGTCCGCCCAGGTGCTCAGCGCGCTCCGGGGCGCGAACGTGGGGCAGCTCGTGATGATCTCCGGCGACAACCAGCGCGTCGCCGACGCGGTCGGCCGGGAAGTCGGCGTCGACACCGCGATCGGCGAACTGCTCCCCGAGGACAAAGTCGCTCAGATCACCCGCCTCGCCGAAACCCACCGACCGATCGCGATGGTCGGCGACGGCGTCAACGACGCCCCCGCGATGGCCCGCGCCGACGTCGGCATCGCGATGGGCGCCGCCGGCTCCACCGTCGCGTTGGAAACCTGCGACATCGCGCTGATGAGCGACGACCTCGGCCGCGTCCCGTTCGCCGTGCGGCTCAGCCGCGCCACCAGCCGCATCATCCGGCAGAACCTCATCGCCAGCCTCGCGATCGTCGCGTTCCTCATCCTCGCCACCTTCCTCGGCCTGAACATCGGCGCGGTCGTACTCATCCACGAAGGCTCCACCCTGATCGTCGTCGGCAACGCACTCCGCCTGCTCAACTTCGAGCGCGGCAAAGAGCACCACGGCATCGACCACGAAGACAGGCCCACCGCTTGAGAGACTCAGCCGGCGCAGGCGACGGCCTCCCTTGCGCGGCTATGTGGCCCAGCAGGATTGCACGGTGCCAGTCGTTGCCTGCGCGACGGTCGGGATCGTCTCCACGAGTGCTCGTGTGATCTCCTCGGACGCGGGGTACTCGATGACCCGCCAACCGACGATGCCGAAGTCCTCATCCAATGCCTGCACCGCGCATGCGAACGACGTCCCAGCGGGCGGGGTGGCTTGGAACGACACCGTCACGGTGCGCGCATCGACCAGCTCGTAACCCGTCTCGTCGAATCCGACGTCGTCAAGCGAGTTCGAGACAGTCAGCCACGAAAGCCCGGCGACAGACAGGATTGCCGCCGTCGCGACGGTGACCCCGAACACGCGGCGGCGGATGGGCCGCGGTCCCCGACCGTAGCGGTCGGCGAGCTCCTCTTTCGTCGTCACGTAGTGCGCCCTATCTGCGGCTGCGAGCATCGCGGTCGGCGAGCTCGGTGAGGCGTGCGTTGTAGGCCTCGAGCTCGGCTTCGCCGGTGCGGTCGGCGTGCCGGTCTCGGCGCTTGGTCTCGCGGGCGTCGCTGCGACTCCACTGAATCGCGACCGTGATCGCGAGGATCAGGGTGGGGATCTCACCGATCGACCACGCGATACCGCCGCCGGTGTACTGATCCTCGAGCGGTGTGGCACCCCAGGTGCGGCCCATCGACCCGAACCAGTCGGCGACCATCAGCCCCGACTGCATCATGATCGCGATACCGAAGAACGCGTGCATCGCCATCACGCCGATGAGCAGCAGCAGCCTGCCGGCGTAGGGAAGCCGCCACGGCACCGGGTCGATGCCGATCAGGGAGAGCGCGAACAGGTAGCCGGTGATGAGGAAGTGCGCGATCATCCACTGGTGGCCGAGGTGGTCGTACAGCGACCAGCGGAACAGGTCGGTGTAATAGAACACCCACAGTGAGCCGATGAACAGGGCGGCCGCGACGAACGGGTTCGTCAGGATGCGGGCGACGGGCGAATGCACCGCCCACAGGATCTACTCCCGCCCGCCGCGGGTGCCGTCGTCGCGTTTGCGGATCGCCCGGGCGGCGAGGGTCACCGGGGCGCCGGCGACCAGCAGCACCGGGATCGCCATCGTGAGCAGCATGTGCCCCACCATGTGCATGCTGAACAGGTAGTCCTGGTAGACGTTGACGACGCCGCCGGTGACCCAGACCAGCAGCACCATGCCGGCGACCCACATGATCGTGCGATACACAGGCCACGCGTCGCCGCGCCGGCGCAGCCGCCACACCCCGGCGAGGTAGAAGAAGATCGCGAACCCGGCGAGCACCGCCCACAACATGTCCACGTTCCACGCGGTGACCCACCGTTCGATCGTGAGCTCCGGGGGCAGCGGGGCACCGGTGAGGCGTTCTGCCGGCGAGGGGATCTCGGGAAGCGGGGCCGGGTTCGGTGGCGGAGTGCGGGCCAGCGCTGCGGCGGCGCCGCTGGCCACACCCATCAGTGCCAGCTCGAACGCGATGAGCATCCAGAAAGGGCGGGATGCCGCGTCGGAGCTGCGCATCCTGCCGATCAGGCGGGTGCGGTACCACGCCCCGAAGAGGCCGAGGCCGACGAGCGCGACGACCTTGATGCCCAAGATCGCGCCATAGGGCGAGAGCAGATCGGACCACTCCTGCAGGCCGATGGCGGCGCGCACCGTGCCGGACACGGCGACGAGCACGAACGCGGCCAGAGCGATGCTCGAGTAGCGGGCGACGAGATCGGGGATGCGGCGACGGTCGAGGGCTGGACGGACGGCGATGAGCAGCAGGAGCCCGCCGAGCCACACCGCGGCGCCGATGATGTGCAGGATGAGCGCCATCATCGCCTCGTGGTGGAAGGCGTCATCGCCGGAGTGCCCCTGCGTGCCCATCGGCACGAGCGAGGCCACCGCCACCAGGGCGACCAGAAGCGTCCCGACCCAGGACCGCACGGCGAATGTCAGGACGGTGAGGGCGGCGCCGGCGACCGTCGTGATCAGCCATGTCCTGCCGACCTCGAGCTCGACGAGGAACCGGCCGAGCTGGGCACCGAACTGGGGGCCTGCGTCGATGGCCGGGTTGAACACGCTGAGAAGCGTGAGGAACCCGGTCGCGCCCGCGGCCACGGTGAACAGGGCTGCAGAGATCGACGCGGTATCGAGGGCGACGTCGAACTCGCGCTCACCGGCCCGCAGCGTGAACAAGGCGGTCACGAGCACACCGACCATGCCCGCGGCGGCGAGATTCACGACCAGTTTCGTGACCGGAAGCCCCCAGCGCACAACAGGGCCGGCGTCGCCGAGTGGGATCTGCGCAGCACCCCCACCGAACCACAACGCCCCGACCAAGGCGATGAGTGCGACCCCGCCGAGGATCGCAGGCCCTGCGACCCGCAAGACGCGAGGAGTCATTCCTGTCGCGGTCGGAGTGACCGCTGTCCGCGTTCAGTGGCATCCGCACCCGTGGTGGCGGGAATCGAGAGTATCGGGGTCATGTGCGTGCTTTCGGCTCGGGCAAGAGGGCGGGGCAGGGGTGCGGGGTCATGTGAGCCCGGAGTAGGAGTGGAGGCCCTGGAAGAACATGTTCACGATCGTGAAGTTGAACAGCACCGCGACGAACCCGATGATGGACAGCCAGGCGGAGCGGGTGCCGCGCCAGCCGCGGGTCGCGCGGGCGTGGATGTAGCCGGCGTAGAGCACCCAGATCACGAACGTCCACACCTCCTTGACATCGAAGCCCCAGTAGCGACCCCAGGAGTCGTTGGCCCAGATCGCGCCGGCGATCAGGGTGAACGTCCAGAACACGAACCCCACGATCGCGAACCGGTACGCGAGGGACTCGAGCACGTCGGCGGCGGGCAGAGTGCGCAGAAACCCAAGACCGTCGGCGCGGGCAGTGTCCGAGGATGCTCGGGTGCGGCGCTCCCGGCGGGCCTGCAGGAGCTGGGTGATGGAGATGCCGCAGGCGATCGCGAACAGGGCGGTGGCCGGGGACGCGACGAAGACGTGGATGACCAGCCACACGCTCTTGAGCGGATCCATCAGCGGAACGACCTCGACGTAGAACGAGACCGTCGCGCCACCCAGCAGCAGCACCACCATGCCGATCAGGAACGCACCGAGGAAGCGGAGGTCGTAGCGGCGCAGCACCAGCAGGTAGACGGCCACGATCAAGACCGTGCCGGTCAGCGCGAACTCGTACATGTTCGCCCACGGCACCCGCTCCGCGGCGATGCCGCGCAGGATGGTGCCGGCCAGGTGGAACAGGAACGCGAGGACCGTCAGCGACGTCCCGATCCGCGCCCACAGCAGCCGTTGACGCTGCGCGGGCGGCGTGCGAACACTGTCCACCGACCCACTCTGGGCGTTGTCCGTCTGCTGGCCCGCCCGTGCGGTAGCGCCGGCCAGGACCGGCTCCCGCTGCGGGACGCTGGCGGGGACGGAGCGCCCGGCCAGGTCGATGGTGTACGCGATGAACGCGAGCAGGTAGGTGGCGATCGCCGTCCACACCAGCAGCAGTGAGATGCCGTCGAGGGAGAGCGCGTCGGTTCCGGTCATGGCAGGGTCGTCCTCTTCGTCGTTGCGGTCAGGGGGTGCCCGCGAGCGGGGTGGCGCGGTAGATCCGTGCACATCGGTCAGCCCGCGTTCGCTTCCAGCCAGGCCAGCGAGTCCACGGCCGCGCTCAATGTTCCCGCCGTCAGCAGAGTGCGCCGGCTCACCCCGGCCCGGAATGCGCGGCTCTCCGCGGGCGTGGGCGCGCACCCACACTCCTCCGCCGTCAGGTCACCAGGAAGGGTGAGATCGCTGCCCGTCGCCAGCGTTCGCAGCGACCAGGCCAGTCGACCTCCGGCAGGCCTCATCCGTGGCGTGTTCATGGGTGCCTCCCCGGATCAGTCGAACGATCTGCGGCGGCCGCACGCGTGCGGGCACGGTGGGAGAACCCCGCCGCGGTGAGAGCGCCGGCGGCAGCGAGGACGATGAGAGCGGTGAGCCAGGGACCGAGGATCACCGCCGGGGTGAGTCCGGTGCGCAGCGGGACGGTGGTGATCGACGCGTCAACGGTGTCGACGCCGATGCTGTCGACGGTGGTGCCGTCCGGGGTGATGACCTGGCTGGTGCCCACCGTGGAGACGTTGACGACCGCGCGGCCGGTTTCGATGGCGCGCATCCGGGCGAACGCGAGCTGCTGCAGGTTCTCGTCGGTGCCGCGGAAGTCGGCGTTGTTGGTCTGGAACACGAACACCTCTGCGCCGGCGCGGGCACCGTCCCAGATCACGGCGTCGTAGATCACGTCGAAGCAGATCGCCAACCCCACCCCGACGTCGCCGACCTGCACGAGCGGCGGGTTGCTGCCGGGGGTGTATTCGCGTTGGATCAAGCCCACCAGGTCGGGGACGATCAGCTCGTAGAACCACCGGTCCGGCACGTACTCGCCGAACGGGACCGGGTTGACCTTGTCGTGCCACTGCCGGCCCGTGGGATCCGCGGTCCACAGCAGGGACGTGTTGAAGACATCGTCGCCGCGGGTGGTGGCGGCGTTCATCAGCAACGGCGCCCCGGCCGAGCGCACGACCCGGTCCAACGCCTCGGCGGCGGCGGGATCACTGAGCGGGTCGGCGTCGACGCCGCCCTCCGGCCAGGCCAGCAGATCCATCGGCTGCCCGTACAGCGGCACCGTGGCGGCGGTCTGCGCGGCCAGGACGTCGCCGGGCACCTTGTCGTCGAAGTACCCGGTGGGGCCGTTGCCCTGCACCCATCCCACGCGGAACTCCCCGGCCGGCGCGGTGGGGAACTGCGGCGCTATCACCAGGAGAGCGGCGACGCTCACAGCAGGGTGCAACCCGAGCATGAAGCGGATGCCGCCGGCGCGGATCCACTGCACCACAGAGGCGCACAGAATGACGATCAGCAGGGACAGGCCGGTCACGCTCGTCCACGACACGGCCTCCGCGAGCGGGCCGCCCACCTGGGTCATCCCGAGGCGCGCCCACGGGAACCCGGAGTACGGCCACGCACCCATCACCACCTCACGGGCCGTCCACAGAACCCCGATCAGCGGCGGTACCGCGAGCAGCTGCACGAGGCCGCGGGCCGGATAGCGGGCGGTCCACCGGTAGGCGAGCGCGATCGGCACCGCGCCCGCGCCGAACAGGACCGCTTCCAGCCCGGCGAGGGCAAGCCACGGCACCGGGCCGAGGAACTCCCCCACCCACACCAGATGGGTCGTGTAGAACACGGCGCCGAACACAGTGCCGACCAGCAGCGCCCCGCCGATGCTGCGGCCGATCAGGGCCACCAGGGCGACCGTGACACTCACGAACGTCAACGGCCACCACCCCACCGGTGCGGAGGCGAGATCCAGCAGCAGGCCGGCGGCCGCGGATGCCAGCACCGCCGCCCACACCGGCAGCGACCATGCCGCCACGGTGCGGCGCGGCGTCTCCTGCTCCGGCGCGGCGGCCGGGACGGGTGTCGGCAAAGGCGTGCGCATCGGTCAGGTGTCTTTCTGGTGGAGTCGGGTGAGGTAGTCGTTGTACGCGTCGAGCTCAGGGTCGCCGTGTGCGTCGGCGCGACGGTCGGCGGCGACCGCTTGGGCGGTGTCGTCGCGGAACCAGCGGTGCATGACGTAGATGAGCATCAGAAAGGTGGGGGCCTCGCCGTAGGACCAGGCCAGCCCGCCGGCGAGGCGCTGGTCTTCGATCGGGTCGATGCCCAGCGCGCTCGTCGGGCCGGCGAACCCGTCGATGAGGGTAGTGGTGGCCATCATCAGGAAGACGCCGAAGAAGGCGTGCAGGGCGGCCTCGGCGAACACGTCCAGGGCGCGGCCGCCGTGGCTCATCCGCACCGGCAGCGGGTCCGACGACAGGATCGGGATGGTGAACAGCATCCCGGCGACCAGGAACCCGACCTCGAGGAGGGTATGGCCGGTGACGGTGGACAGGATCGGATCGGCGAAGTTCGCCAGGTACAGACCGTAAAACGCGGCCAGGTATAGCGGCACCGCCAGCCACGGGCTGAGCAGCCACCGTGCGGTGCGACTGCGTAGCCCGGCGTGCGCGGCGCGGAGCACCAGGAGACCTGGGCCGTGGTGCGGGGTGGCGCGCAGCAGCAGGGTGCCGGGAGAGCCGAGGACCAGCAGCGGCGGGATCGCCATCATCAGGGTGAGCTGCTGGAACATGAACACCGAGAACAGGGCGTACCCGAAGTTCTCCACCGCCAGGCCGGTGACCGCGGCGAGGGCGACGCAGCCGAGCAGGAAGCTGACCGTCCGCCACACCGGCCAGCCGCGGCCGCGGACCCACATCCGGATCGCACCGGCCAGGTAGGCGACCGCGAGGAGTCCCGCGAGGAGCGGTAGCACCGGAGCCGGAAGCGGGGCCGGGGTGAGGAACCCGCCGAGGGTCGGCGGGGCGTCCGGGATCCACACGGTCGTCACGGTGTGTCCTTCGCAGGCTGGTCTACGCCGAGGGCGTGCGCGTGGCGGGTCGCGAACTCGTCGACGGCGCGCGCCAGAGCGGGGTCTTCGCCGCGGGCCAGTCCCGCGTACTCGAGGTGCACACCGTCCGGGCCGGTGCGGGCTTTCACCCAGAGCCGGCGGCGGGGCACGAACAGGCCGGCGAACAGGCCGAGGGTGGCGAGCACGGAGAACGCGAGCACCCAGCCGCTGCTGGGGTCGCGTTGGATCTGCAGCGACGCGAACCGCTTCACCGGTTCCTCCGCCGTAACCTCCTCCCAGGTGATGGTGCCCCATCCGTTCGGCAGGTCGACGGTGGCGCCGGGGGTGAGCTCGAGGGAGTCGGCGGCGGTGTCGCCGCCGGTGTGTTGGGTGAGACCGTCGACCTCGAGCGTGTACACCGACCTCGGAGTGCCGTCGTCGATGCCGAGATCCCCGCTGAACACGTTGAGAGTCAGCATCGGGTTGACCACGTCGGGGTAGACGGAGGTGAACGCGCCGGAGGGCAGCACCCCCTGGGTGGGGTAGAAGAATCCGACCAGCCCGACCTGTTCGGGCAGCCCGTCCGGGATCTTGATGATCCCCAGCGAGGTCATGTTGGAGTCCTGCGGCAGGAACGGCTGCGACTCGCTGTACACCACCTCGCCGGCGGTGTCGCGGATCGTGAGCGTGGGAGCGTAGCCGTTGCCGAGCAGGTAGATCCGGTCGCCGTCGACGGTGATCGGGTAGTTCACGATCACGCTCTGCGCCCGGTCGTCCTGCCCGGGTTGGCGGATGGTGATGTCGGCGGAGAAGTCGCCGGCCTGGCCTGCGCCGGGTGTGCCGGGCAGCCGGTAGGAGACCTGGAAGTTGTCGAGGGTGAGCGAATAGGGGGCAAGGCCGGTGCCGTCGATGAACCGGCCGGGGTTGAACGAGGAGTAGTCGCTGAGCGCGTTCACGAACGTGGTGCCCTCCACCACCACCCGCTGCCCGGTGTACGCGAACGACCCGCCGATCGCGACCGAGACGAGCACGCCGACGAGGGCGACGTGGAAGATCAGGTTGCCGGTCTCGCGCAGGTAGCCGCGCTCGGCCGACACCGACGCGGCTCCGCGCGCGTCGTAGCGCTCCACCCGGTACCCGGCCTTCCGCAGCTGCTCTGCGGCAACGTCGATCGCGTGCGCGCCCGGGTCGGTCTGCCCTTCCTCTTTCGGCAAGGTCAGTTCCCGGTAGTCCGAGAGCCGCGACAGCCGGGCCGGGGTGCGCGGCGGGCGGGAGCGGAGCGCCTTGTAGTGGTGCTTGGCGCGCGGGATCACGCAGCCGATCAGGGAGGTGAACAGCAGCAGATAGATCGCGGAGAACCACGGCGACAGGTACACGTCGAACAGGCCGACCGCATCGGCGAGGGGGAACACGTCAGGGTTGTCCCGCTCCCACTGGATGACACCGTTGGGGTCGGCGCTGCGCTGCGGGAACAGGGACCCGGGGACGGCGGCGATCGCGAGGAACAGCAGCAGGACCAATGCGGTGCGCATGCTGGTCAGCTGCCGCCATGCCCACCGCAACCACCCGGTGATGCCCAGCGCCGGCTGGGTGATCTCCGTCGCGGATTCGCTGTCGGCGTGGTCGCCGGGGCGTAGCGGGTCGGCGGTGACGTCGATGCCGGTGTCAGAGCGGGAGGGGGACATTGATCACCACCTGTTGCAGCTGCGACATCAGTGCCGTCCACAGCCCGGTCACCATCAGCAGGCCGAGGGCGATGAGCATGGCCCCGCCGATGATGTTCAGGGCGCGGATGTGGCGGCGCAGGAACGTCACCGATCGGGACGCCCACCCCCATCCGGCCGCGAGGATCAGGAACGGGATGCCCAGGCCCAGCGAGTACGCGAGCCCGAGCAGGCCCGCGCGGGCGGGGTCACCGAGGTTCCACGACATAGAGATGATCGCTGCGAGCGTCGGGCCGATACAGGGGGTCCAGCCGACGCCGAGCGCGAACCCGAGAAGCGGCGCCCCGATCAGCCCGGTCCTACCCTGGGCGCGAGGGCGGAGGGTGCGCTGGGCAATGCCGAAGAAGCCGAGGAACACCAGGCCGAGGGCGATGATGACGACCCCGAAGACGCGAGTGAGCACATTGGCGTATTGCAGCAGCAGGTACCCGAAGGTGCCGCCGAGGATCGTGACGGCGACGAACACCACGGTGAACCCGGCGATGAACAATGTCACGCCCAGCAGCAGCCGCGCGCGCTCCGCCGTCACCGTGCGCCCCCCGTCCAGCGTGGGGGCCGCGGTCGTCGTGGTGGTGCTGCCGAGGTAGCCGAGGTAGCCAGGCACCAGCGGCAGCACGCACGGGGACACGAACGACACCAGCCCGGCGAGGATCGCGACCGGGATCGCGACCCACAGGGCGCCGTCGACGATCACCGCTCCCGGATTCATGAGGTGTCCTCGGCGAGGGTGTCGGCGACCAGGGTGGACAGGATCGACGCGCTGGCCAACTGCCCGATGATCCGCGCCGCGACCCGCCCCTCCTGGTCGATGACCAAGGTGGTGGGGGTGGCCTGGATCGGAGTGACCTGCGCGAACGCGAGCTTGACCCGTCCGTCGTTCACGTCGATCACGCTCGGGTAGGTGACGTTGTTGTCACGGGCGAACGACAGTGCGGTGGCTGGCTGGTCGTAGGTGTTCACCCCGAGGAACGCGACGCCCTGGTCCTGATACTCCTGCCAGACCTCCTCGAGCATCGGGGCTTCGACGATGCACGGCCCGCACGCGGCGTACCAGAAGTTCACCACCAGCACCCCGCCGCGGTAGTCGTCACTGGACACCGTCTCCCCGGTCTCGGTGACGCCCTCGAACACCACCGGCTCCCCGCGGTCGGCATCCGGGATCTCGACGATCTGGAAGTCACCGGCGATGTAGCCCTTCTCGCTTCCGTCCCGGTACTGCTGCGCGAGCGAGTCGCTGGACGTGCACCCGGCCAGCAGCAGCGCCGCGACCAGCGTCATGGCGGCAAGGACGCGGCGGCGGATCATGCGCGCTTGACCTTGATCAGGGCGCCGGCGACCAGGAACACGACCGCGGCGACCGGCTGCGCCGCAGTCCACACCGGGCCGGTGAACGGGAACGGGAACACCGGGTTCCAGATCACGGCGATCACGACGAACACCGGCAACCACCACCACTGCCGCGCCTGGATCGCGAACCACCCCACGATGACCGCGAAGATCGCCGCGACGAACAGCACCACGGTGAACCAGTCCCCGCCCATCAGTACCGGCGCGAGGAACAATACCGCCGCCGCGAGCAGCCCCGGCGCGAACGCGTTGCGCTGGTATACGGACGGGGTCCGCTGCTTCGCCATCATGACCCGCTCACCACGGAGCCCGTCGCAGGCGCCGCGCTGTCCGCACTGGCGCGGGAGCGGCGGTGTCGGGTCCACAGGCTCAGGCCGAGGACGATGACGCCGGCGCCGAGGGCGACGTCGGCGAGGTTGCCGATGAACAGGTTCCCGTAGGCGAGGAAGTCGGTGACGTGCCCGACCCCGAACCCAGGGGGGGAGAACAGCCGGTCGATCAGGTTCCCGATCGCGCCTCCGAGGATCAGGCCGATCCCCAGCGCCCACCCTCCGGTCCGCGCCCGCGCGGCGGCGACGAGCAGCAGCACCACGGCACCGACCCCGAGGAGGGTGAGCAGCCCGGTGACCCCGGCTCCGAGGGAGAGGATCGCGCCGGGGTTGAACGCGAGTTGCAGCCCGAGCAGATCCCCCAGCAGCGGGATCCGCTCCTCCTGACTCAACCCTCCCAGTGCGGCCGCCTTCGTCGCCTGGTCGACCAGGACCACCACAGCGGCGGCCAGGCACGCGACCGCGAACCGCCGGGTCTGCTCACGAACCATCAGCGGCTCCTCGTGCGTTCGCGGGGGCCGCTGATACCCCGGCCATCAGACCGGCGATCAGGAAGAGACCTTTGGTGTCAGAAGTCGAAGAGGTCACCGAGGAACCCTTCCTTCCGCCGACGCCCGGAGCGACCGTGATGATCCCTGTCGCGGTCAGAACGGTGGTCGCCCTCCCGCGAATAGGGGGCGGTGCTGGTTTGCCGGCCGCCGCCGGCGAGGTCGGCGGCACGGTCGATGATCTTGTCGAGCTCGCCACGGTCCAGCCAGACGCCCCGGCACTGCGGGCAGTAGTCGATCTCGACCCCGGAGCGTTCCGTGATCAGCAGGGCGGTCCCGTCGACCGGACATTTCATGAGGGGTTCTCCTTCTGTTGCTGGTCGTCGGCGGGTCCACCATCCGCGGCGGCCGCGGCTGCTCGGTCGCGGCGACGACGCTCTCTGGCCACCATGAGCACGACCACCAGCGCGCCGCCCAGCACGATCACGCCGCTGGCGACGGCCAAGATCGGCAGAAGCTCCCCACCCCCGGAGGGCTCACCGTGACCGGGGTTCCCGGTGGTGTCGGTGGACGTCGGAGACGGGTCGGGTGTCTGCTCCTCGGTCGCTTCGGGGGTGGGGGCGCTGGTGGGGACGGTGATCGCTTCGACGGTGTACTGGTACTCGTTGCTGATCGGGTGCCCGTCGCTGGAGACGACCCGCCATCGCACCGTGTGCACGCCCGCCTGACCGGGCGTCACCGCCTGGGTGACCGTGGTCCCGTCGATGACCGGATCCCCCGATGCGATGTTCTGCCCGTCCGGGGCGACCACCTCGATGATCACGGCGCTGAAATCGGTGAGGATCTCGCCGCTGAACGTCAGCGAGATCTCCTCCGGGACCACGCTGACCGTGGATCCGGCTTCCGGGGAGGAGGAGACGATCTCATCGTGCGCGGCGGCGGGCGCCGCGGTGGCGAACAGGAGCCCGGCGGCCAGCAACAGCGTCGTCAGAGTGGGCAGGAGAAGGACGCGTCTCCGTGGGCCGGATCGGTGCGGGTGTTCGTGGTCGGTGACGGTGGTCAAAGCGGTGGTCCTTTCAGGGCCGGTTGATGATGTGCTGGGCGATCGTCGTCGCGTCTTTCCACACCCCGGCGAGGGTGTCGGAGCCGCGGCCGCCGTACTGCGGCATCCCCGCCACGAACAGCCCGGGCAGCCCGGTCAGGGTGCGCCGCGGCCGGTCGACGCGGGCCGGTTCCGGGAGCCAATCGTCGCCTGGGGTGTAGCCGGTGGCGAGGATCACCGAGCGGGGGGATGCCTGCGTGCCGTCAGCGAAGATCACCACGGCGCCGGTAGCGTCCTCCACCGCAGCTGCGATCGTGACCCCGGCGCGGCGCAGCTGCTCATAGCTGTCGCCGAAGACCGGCTCGGGGCGACGCTCCCGCGAGAACAGCGGCACCCTCTCCCCCGCTGCGGCGGGATAGCTCATCGCGGGGCGATGCTGCCGCCGGGTTCGCACGGACAGCGTCACGGTGTGCGACGCGGACAGTTCGCGGGCCAGCTGCACGCCGCTGTTCCCGCCGCCCACGATGAGGAGGTCGCCGACGGGGATCTGCTTCGGGTACAGGTACTCGCTGCTGTGCAGCACTACCCCGGGCACCGTCAATCGGGGTGCCCATTCCGGAATCCGCGGGTGCGCGGCCGCGCCCGTCGCGCAGATCACGTTGCGGGTCTGCACCTCCCCTGCCGTCGTCGACAGCAGCAAAGTCGAACCATTCCCGCGGTGCTCCACCCCGGTCGCCTGGATGCCCCAGACCGTCTCCACGCCCAGCCCGGCTTCCACGAAGGTGAGGTAGTCCGCCATCTCGTCCACTCGCGGATGCCGGCGCTGGTCCCCCAGCAGCCGCCGCGGAGACAGCGCGCTATGCCGGGCGTCGCTGAGAAGCTCCATCGAATGCCACCGTGAGGACCAGGAACGCTGCCCCGTGCTGGCGGCGTCGATCACCACGAACTCGTGCTGCGGCCGCAGCCCTTCCGCGCTCAGAGCCGCGGCAACCGCGAGCCCGGACTGCCCGGCGCCGACGATGATCGCCCGCCGATGCGTCAAACCCGCCCTCATCACTGGCCACCGTTCACCGCAGCCTGGATGGCGTTCTCGAGGTCGTCCCACTCCTGCAGCTCGAGCAGCTCACCGTCGAGGAAGAACGTCGGTGTGCTGCTCACGCCGAGCGCCTGGCCCTCCTCGAAGTCCAGCTCCACCCGCTCCGTCGTGGCCGGGTCCGCCACGGCGGCGTCATAGGCGGCCATGTCCAGACCGATCTCCTCCGCGAAGCCGCGGAACAGGTCGGCGCGAGATTCCTGCGCCTCTCCCCACTCCGCTTGAGTCTCGAACAGCCGGACATACATGTCCTCGAACCGGTCCTGTTGCGCGGCCGCTTCCGCTGCGACCGCCGCGTTCTTCGAATTGAAGTGACCGGGCAGCGGGAAGTAGCGGACCACATACGTGATCTCCCCAGCGAACTGCTCCCGCATATCCTCCACGATCGGGAAGAACGCGCCACACGCCTCGCACTCGAAGTCGAGGAACTCCACCAGGGTGACAGCGCCCTCCCCGCCGTCGTCGAGGACATGCGAGCTCTCCCGCACCACCTGCGGGGATGCGTCACCGCCCCCAGATGAAGGTGGAGCGGACTGGCTCTGATTGACAAGGACATAGATCAACGCGGCGATCACCATCACCACCACAACGGCAATGGTGACGAGCGTCGCCTTCACAGGGGTTTTCATCGGGTACTCCAAACCAAGACACGGCACAGGACAGAACCCGGGCACGCAGCCCGGGACGAAGCGCCACCCGGAAGGGCGGCGTGCCAGATGTCAGGTTCGGGAAAGGCCCAACTGAGTCAGCGAGAAGACGATCGGGTGAGCACGGGCGGCCGGCGCCGGAAGCAGCGAAGGCATTCGTGGTCCGTCACCGAGCACCGGAGGTATCCGCCGACGCCACAGTCCTCGCGGCACCACCATGAACGTCAGCCCGCACAACACGCCGAGTATGCACAGCGCAGCGCCCACCAACGCGTCCGGCCCAGAAGCGACGGCACCGGCGACCGCCTCATGCTCGGCCGGGGCGTCTGCCACGGGCTCGACATGCGGGTCCATCAACCCAGAAATCACCAGCGGGACAGGAGTCGAACCGTCCGCCTCTGTGTGACCCGTCGCTGCCAGACCCAGCATCAGCAGCAACGCCAAACCGACGCTGGTAATGAGCCTCATTATCAACAACTGCTCATTCAGCGTCACGGATTGCGGAGTCCGGGCCGAAGAGACCATCGCCCACAGCCTACCGTGCGCACCTAAACCCATTCGGAGCCCGGTTCACCCGAGCACGGGAGCGCCGGCAGCGCCGGCCGGGTCCGGCGCGGCTAGCCGGTCAACCAGGACGATGACGACGGCAACGGTGGCGAAGGTGGCTTTGATGGGGGTCTTCACAAGGGCCGGTTCCAAGTCGGGCGGTGTTCTGCCACCGCGGGGCGAGGGGTCGGTGGTCAGGCGTGGGCGGGTTCGGGCTGGCGAGCGGGCACCGTGGCGAGTTGCCGTAGCGCAGCGGGGCGACGGGCGGCGCGGACGCCATTGAGGATGACGACGACCTCGGCGATCTCATGCACCAGCACGACGCCGGCGAGCCCGAGGATGCCGAACAGGGCGAGCGGGAACAGCGCGACGATGATCGCCAGAGCCAGACCGATGTTGGCGGTCATGATGCGTCGGCCGCGGCGGGCGTGGGCGAGGGCGCCGGGGATGAGGCGGAGGTCGTGGCCGATGAAGGCGACGTCGGCGGACTCGATCGCCGCCGCGGAGCCTTTCACACCCATCGCGATCCCGACCGTCGCCGTCGCCAGTGCCGGGGCGTCGTTGATGCCGTCGCCGACCATCGCGGTCGGTTGCTGCGTGACGAGCGCCTCAATCGCGGCGGCCTTGTCGGCGGGCAGCTGCTCGGCGCGAACGTCGGTTACGCCCGCCTCGGCGGCGATGGCGTGGGCGGTGCGGGTGTTGTCGCCGGTGAGCATGATGGTCTCAATGCCCTGCGACTGCAGCATCCGGACCGTCTCGGCCGACTCCGGGCGCAGCTCGTCCCGCACGCCGATCAGGCCGGCGATCTGCCCGTCCGCCTCGACCACGACGACGGTCATGCCCTGCGCGGCAATCGCCTCCGCGTTCAACTGCTGGCCGGCGGGATGGAGCCAGCGGACATTGCCGACCCGGATCGCCCGGCCGTCGACGGTCCCGGTGATGCCATGCCCGGCCTCCTCGACCACCTCCGTTGCGGGGCTGGCGACGGGTGCGGCCGCGATGATGGCCGCGGCGAGGGGGTGGGTGCTGGTGGCCTCCACGGCGGCGGCCCAGGCGAGCAGGTCGTCGCGGGTGATACCGGGTGCGGGCTGGACGTCGACGACGGTGGGCTCGTTGCGGGTGAGGGTGCCGGTCTTGTCGAGGGCGACGGCGCGGATCGTGCCGAGCTGCTCGAACGCTTCACCTGACTTGATGACGACGCCGAACTTTGACGCCGCTCCGATCGCGCTGATCACCGTCACGGGCACCGCGATGGCCAGCGCGCACGGGGATGCCGCAACCAGGACGACGAGGGCGCGTTCGATCCAGGTCCACGGGTCGCCGACCAGCAGCCCGAACAGGGCGACCACGGCAGCGGCGATCAGGACGACGGGAACGAGCGGCTTCGCGATCCGGTCGGCGAGGCGTGCCCGGTTGCCCTTGCGGGCGTGGGCCTGCTCCACGAGGGCGACGATCTGGGTGAGGGAGTTGTCGCGGCCGTCCGCAGTTGCCTCGATCCGCAACGTCGCCGCCCCGTTGACCGAACCGGCGGCGACCGGATCGCCGGGGCCGACCTCGACCGGGATCGACTCGCCCGTGATCGCCGACGTGTCCAGGCTCGACCTACCCTCCACGACCACGCCGTCTGTGGCGATGCGATCGCCGGCACCGATGACGAGGATGTCCAGCTCACGCACGTCCGCGGCGGGGATCGTGACGTCGCTGGTTAGGCGGGAGACGCGGACAGTGTCGGGGATGAGGGACAGAAGGGCGCGCAAGCCTTCCTTGGCGCGGTCCATCGCCCGGTCTTCAAGCGCCTCGGCCAGGGAGAACAGGAACGCCAGGGTCGCGGCCTCGCCAACGTGGCCGAGCAGGACCGCGCCGATCGCGGCGATGGTCATCAGCAGCCCGACCCCGAGGCGACCGCGGATGAGGCGGCGGATCGCGCCGGGGACGAAGGTGTAGGCGCCGGCGAGCAGCGCCGCCCACTGCAGCACCAGCGCCGGGATGTGCAGACCAGTCCACTCGAACGTGTATCCGGCGAGGAGGAACAGCCCGGACAGCGCGGAGGGAAGCAACGCGAAGTCGCGCCACCAGGGCGGGCGGACCTCCGGCTCCTCGTCCGCCTCGGTGGGGGTGGTGGCGAGGTCGGGGCCGCAGCAGGCATCGCCCGCATCGTGCACCGCGCTTGGCGCCGCGGTCTTGGAGGAGGGTTCCGCGGCGCAGCAGGCGTCACCGGTCGAGAGCGGCCGGGACAGTTCGATGCGCCGGACCGTACCGGGCTTGCGCGGCTCGTTGGGGCCGCAACACTCTTCGCTCACTGCACGCTCTCCTTCGTTGCGGGGGCGGGCGTCTGCTCTAGGAACGTGAGCGCGGCCAGTGCGTCATCGGTGCCGGTAACGGAAAGGCGCAGGTCGGGGTGGGTCGTGTCGATCGCCCAAGTCGCGAACGCGCAGCAGGACTGCTCGGTGCGGACCAGCTCCGTCAGCCGGGCGGTCGCGTCGTCGATCTTTGGGTAGTGGACGGTGATCTGGGCGGCCGTCCTGTCGATGTCGAGGAGGTAGTCGTCGTTGAATTCCTGCCACGCGGCTAGCTGTGCAGCACCAGCGCCGGGCGTCAGCGTGCAGGCCACCGGCAGCAGGTCACGGTCGATGAGGCTCATGCGCAGCACTCGCACTGATCGTCCATGCACGGGGCGCCCTCGTCGACGGCGACGACCGCCTCGAGCAGCTGTCGCAACCCCTGGGTCAGATGCGGGTCGGCGATCTCATACCGGGTGCGCCGACCTTCCGGTGTGGCGACGATCAACCCGCAGCCCCGCAGGCACGTCAGATGATTCGAGACGTTCGTGCGGGTCAGCTCGAGATCTCGTGCCAGCTCAGCCGGGTAGCCGGGAGCGTCCAGCAGTGTGAGGAGGATCCGGGAACGGGTCGGGTCGGCCATCGCCCGACCCAGCCGGTTCATCACATCGAGGCGAGAAGTAAGAGTCAGCACAGGCTGACTATACATTCTCCGCTGTACTAATGCGAGGGCGGATGAGTCGCGGTACCCCGGCGACCATGACCACCATTGCGACGAGCTCCACCAAGGTCTGAGTCACTACAACCAACGGCGTCAGAGCGAAAGATGCCGGCAGCGCGAGAGCGAGCGGGAGCACGACCAGCGAGTTGCGGGTGACCCCGCTGAACGTGGCCGCCCGGCGGCTGGGAACATCCAAGCGTGCCGCGCTCCCGAGGAGCGCACCGAGTGGTGCCACGATTAGGACGAACACGACGAACACGGGAACCGCGATTAGCAGCTGGCCGAGAGCGCTGCTCACGCCGAAGACCTGCGAGCCGATCACCACGGCGAGAGTCAGCATCATCAGCGGCACCATTGCCGCCAGCACCACGCCCTCGATCGCGCGGCCGGCACGGAACCGTTTCGCCAGCAGCTGCGTGGCGGCGGCGAGAACGAGCGGCAGCACGATCAACAACAGAAGTGCCTCCACGAACGGATGCGGGTCGAACGCACCCACCACCTCGGCGCCGGCCATCAGCCACAGGTACACCGGCAGCAACACGATCTGCAGAAGCATCAGCAGGGGCGTGGCAGCAAGCAGCCGCGCACGTGCACCGCCAGCCAGGCCAGTGAACACAATCACGTAATCCACACACGGCGTCAGCAGCACGAACAACACCCCAACGAGCACCGCCTGATCAGCCGCCACGGCGCGACTCAACCCGAACACGACCACCGGCACGACGACGAAGTTCAGGACGAGCACGACGCCCAGGAACCGCCAATCCGTGAAGGCCCGGCCGATCGCCGTGAACGGCACCCCCAGGAACGTCGCGTACAGCAACAACCCGAGCACGGGATTGATCGCCGACTCGAGCGGATCCGCCACCGCCGGCACGAGTAGACCGACCACCGCACCCACGGCGATCGCTGCGAGGTAGAGCACTACCTGATGCCGCTCCCACCACTCCACAGCTGTGCACACGAGCACAAGCCTGTCGAATGTAGCCGGTTCGCCCCTAATCGAGTGAGCGAGTAACCCTTCACCCCCAGCCAATGGCAGGACTGCTAGGTGCATGCCAACTACCCGCGGAATCTGTCATTTCGGATAGGAACCGACACGGCACTTACACGCATCGTTCTCACCAATCTTTCGGATCCGCCACTTGTCCGCCACTTCATCTAAGAATCCGCCATCTTCGCCGAGAACCTACACGCACCGCGACACGCCGGGGAAGATGACGTCGAACGCCCGGAAATCCGCGGGAATCCGCGGTTCGTGGGTATATTCGGGACCGGTCCTTCCGACCAACCCGGGCAGTCGCCCGGTCCGATGTAACTGAAGGCGGCACACGCTGCCGTCTGGAGGAAACCCTATGGCTATCACCAAGACCGAGCTCGTCGCCAGCATCGCCAGCGCCACGGGCGAGAGCCAGGCCACCGTCACCCGCGTGATCGACGGCCTGTTCTCCGCCGTGTCCGAGGCCGTCGCCAAGGGCGAGAAGGTCACCATCCCCGGCTTCCTCTCGTTCGAGACGGTGGAGACCTCCGCGCGCACGGGCCGCAACCCGCAGACCGGTGCCGAGATCGCCATCCCGGCCGGCAAGCGCGTCAAGGTGACCGCGGGCTCGAAGCTCAAGGCTTCGGTCAAGTAAGTCGCTTCCGGAGGGGGATGCCTCGGGCCTGCGGGTCTGCGGTGTCCCCCTTCGTGGTGCCTGGGGGTCTTGATGCACCGCCGCTGGACGCCGCCGCGCGGCACTCGACGAGCGGGGGGAACGCGTCCGCGTAGGCTGGACGGGTGTCATCCCGAGCCTTTCGGGTCGCGGGTCCCGCGATCCTCGTCGTCGCCGCGCTCGCGGCGCTGATCGTCGGGCTCCTCTATGGCGGCGGGGCGGCGCCGCAGCTGCTCCAGGACTCCGGACCGGTCGTTCGCTGGGGCCTTCCCATCGCGACGCTCGCGGTCAACCTGACCGCCGCGGGCCTCGTCGGATCGCTCGTGCTCGCGCTGTTCGCGCTGAAGGCCGAGACGAAGCCGTTCGACGCCGCGCTGGACACGGCATCCGTCTCTGCGGCCGTCTTCACGGTCGCAAGCGCCGCCGTCGCATTCCTCACCTTCCTCAACATCTTCAACGCGACGCCGAGCGCGGGCGCGGAGTTCGGCCAACAGCTCGGACGCTTCCTCGTCGACACCGAGCCGGGGCGCGCGTGGGCGATCACGACCATCGCCGGCGCCGGCCTCACGGTGCTCACCTTCGCGGTACGCGGGTGGACCTCGACGCTCATCGTCGCGGGCCTCGCCATCGCCGCGCTCATCCCGATGGCGACGCAGGGGCACTCCGGCGATGAGGCTGGGCACGACACCGCCGTCATCGCGCTGGCCCTTCACATCATCGGGGCGGCGGTCTGGCTCGGCGGGCTGCTCCTGCTCGTCGTGCTGCGACCGAAGCTCGACGGCGACGACCTCGCTACCGTGCTCGCGCGCTACTCGACGCTCGCGCTCGCCGCGTTCGTCGTCGTCGCGCTCTCCGGCGTCGCGCGCGCGGTCGTCGGCGTCGTGTCGTGGCAGAACCTCCTGTCGCCGTACGGGATGATCCTCGGGGCGAAGGTCGCGGCGCTCCTTCTTCTCGGCGTGCTCGGCGCGACGTACCGGCGCGTGCTCATCGCCCGCATCCGCACGGATGCCGCGGCGCGCCGCTTCTGGGGGCTCATCGCGCTCGAGTTCGTGTTCATGGGCATCGCGTCGGGTGCGGCGGTCGCGCTCGCCCGCACACCCCCGCCGGTCGACACGGTGATCAGGACGCCGACGCCCGCCGAGCGCCTGACCGGCTCTCCGCTGCCGCCGGAGCTCACCCCGGCGCGCTGGTTCACGATGTGGGACATCGACCTGCTCTGGACGTTCGCGGTCGGATTCGGCGTGTTCTTCTACCTCGTCGGCGTCTGGCGGCTCCGCCGCCGCGGCGACACCTGGCCGGTCTACCGCACGGTGCTGTGGCTCGCGGGTCTCGCGCTCCTGTTCTGGGTGACCAGCGGTGCGGTCAACGCCTACCAGGACTACCTGTTCAGCATGCACATGGTCGGGCACATGCTGCTGTCGATGGCGATTCCGATGATGCTGGTCTTCGGGGCGCCGGTGACCCTGGCATCCCGTGCCATCGCGAAGCGCTCGGACGGCACACGCGGCGGCCGCGAGTGGATCCTCTGGGCGGTGCACACGCCGTTCGCGCGCGTGGTGACGAACCCCTTCTTCGCGGCGGCGATGTTCATCGGGTCGCTCTGGGCGTTCTACTATTCCGAGCTCTTCCGGTGGAGCCTGTACGACCACCTCGGGCACGAGTGGATGATCGCGCACTTCCTGATCTCGGGGTACCTGTTCGTGCAGTCGCTCGTCGGCGTCGACCCGGTGCCCTACCGCCTGCCGCATCCGTTCCGGCTGCTCATGCTCATCGGCGTGATGGCGATGCACGCCTTCTTCGGCATCGCGATCATGATGGCGCAGGGCCTGTTCGTCGCGGAGTGGTTCGGGTCGATGGGGCGTACGTGGGGAGACCCGCCGCTGGTCGACCAGTACACCGGCGGCGGGGTCGCGTGGTCGATCGGCGAGATCCCGACCCTCATCCTTGCGATCACCGTCGCGATCCAGTGGAGCCGGTCGGATGCCCGGCTGCAGAAGCGCGCCGACCGTCAGGCCGATCGGACGGGTGACGCGGAGCTCGAGGAGTACAACGCGCGCCTCGCGCGCCTCGCCGAGCGCGACGCGCGCACACGGCGCTGAGTGTCAGCTGCCGTCGGTGACCTGGATCGAGGCGGTGCCGTCGGGGAGGATCGTCACCGTGCCGCCGACGAAGAACGGGACGGCTTCGTCGAGGGTCCGGATGCTGCCGTCGTAGATCGAGCGGATGTCGACCTTGATGTGCGCGACCGCCTGCGTGCGGTCGATCTTCCACTGGGCGCCGTCGGGGGCGAGGCTGATCGTGGGCTGCTGTTCGATCGTCCACGCCGGCGGGCTCACGATGCGGTTCTGCACGACGAGGCCGAACGGGCATCCCGTGGGCTGGAGGACCTCCTGTGTCGCGCACGCGGTGAGGAAGGCGTCGACCTCGGTCTGCACGGCCGCGGTGAACTTCTCGGTGGGCTGCGTCTGCACCGACACGGGGATGCTCGCCTGGGGGGAGTCCGACAGCACCGCGACGCCGGGGCTCGTCGAGACCGCCGTGTCGACCGAGATCGAATACAGGCCGGGGGAGAACACGAGAAGATCGACCGGCTCGAGCGGATCGGCGTCGACGCCGTCGGGGGAGACCTGTCGGGTGTCGAGTGCGAAGCCGTTGACCGAGAACGCGGTCGCGCCGCGGAGCGAGAGGTCGATCACCGCGAGGGGGCTGGTCGCGAAACGCCACGTCGGCGCGAGTCCCACCTGTCCGGCCTGCTCGACGCGGAAGGTCGTCCTGCCTTCGTGCCGTCCGGCGCCGTAGGTGGCCGTGACGACCGTCACGCTGCCGTCGACGCGCTCCTCCGTCACGACGATGTCCGTCAACGGGGCGAGGGCCGCCTGCCGCAGGAGTGCCTCGCTCGCGTCCGGCGGCAGACCCGACGCCGCGAGCTGGGCCGAATCGACCGCGACGCCCGGGAGAGCGAGGGCCTCCGCAGCCTGACCGCGGCTGAGGAGATCGAGGTAACGCTCGACGAACGCCGCCGGGCTGTAGAGGTCTCGGTACAGGGCCGCCGCCGTCGCCCCGAATGCACCCACGAGCAGGATGCCGACGATGCCCAGCGCCAGGAGGTCGCGGCCGAGCGTACGGCGGCGTCGGCGGGGCGGGGCGGCGACGGCATCCGTCTGCGTCGTCGGGAGCGACGGTGCAGCGACGGGGCGCGCCGAATCGGCATCCGTCACGCCGCCCGCGTCCGTCACGTCTGTCGCCCTCCCCACGCGCCCAGTCTAGGAAACCCACCCTGGTAGCTAGCATGGTCCGGTGAGTACGCCCCCGTCGCCGACGTCGCTGTCGCGCGAGCAGGAGGAGCTCTACCGTCTCATCGAAGATACCCGCGAGCACGTCTTCGTGACGGGACGCGCGGGCACCGGCAAGTCGACGCTGCTGCAGCACCTGGCGTGGAACACCGACAAGCAGATCGCCGTGTGCGCGCCGACGGGTGTCGCGGCGCTGAACGTCGAGGGGCAGACGATCCACTCGCTGTTCCGCCTGCCGATCGGGCTCATCGCCGACAGCGAGCTCGAGCAGTCGGAGCCGACGCGGAAGATCCTGAACGCGATCGACACGCTCGTCATCGACGAGATCTCGATGGTGAACGCCGACCTGATGGATGCCATCGACCGCTCGCTCCGGCAGGCGCGTCGGCGCCGCGCGGAGCCGTTCGGCGGCGTGCAGATCGTGATGTTCGGCGACCCGTATCAGCTCTCACCCGTTCCGCCGCGGGGCGACGAGCGGCGCTACGTCGACGACCACTACCGGTCGTTCTGGTTCTTCGACGCGCAGGTGTGGGCCGGTCCCTCGTCGGGGTCGGGCACGGGCCTGGGCGGCACGGTGGCGCAGGGCGCGGTGCGCTCGGACGGCCTGCTCGACCTCGGTCGGGTCGGGGCGCCGCTGAACATCCGCGAGCTGCGCGAGATCCACCGTCAGTCCGACGACGGCTTCAAGGCGATGCTCAATGCCGTGCGGTACGGCGTCGTCACGGCGGACATCGCCGGAATGCTCAACGCTGCCGGCGCCCGGCCCGTACCCGAGCCCGCCGACGGTGAGCCGCCGATCATCACGCTCGCGACGCGCAACGACATCGTGAACCGCATCAACCAGCGCCACCTCGACGCGCTGCCGGGCCCCGTCCAGACGGCGCGCGCCGAGATCTCCGGCGACTTCGGGCGAGGGGATGCCGCGTACCCGGCCGACGCCGAATTGCAGCTGAAGGTCGGTGCGCAGGTGATGTTCCTCCGCAACGACGTCCCGGGGTTCGGGCCTGGCAGCGGCTCTGGTGGCGGCGGTCCGCGGTGGGTGAACGGGTCGATCGGGACGGTCACGCGGATCGCCGGGGGAACGGTGCGCGTCGAGATCGACGGTGAGGAGCACGACGTCGAGCCGACGGTGTGGGAGAGGTTCCGCTACGCCTACGACCCGGGGTCGCGGAAGCTGACGCGCGAGATCGCGGCGGAGTTCACGCAGTTCCCGCTGCGGCTCGCGTGGGCCGTGACGATCCACAAGTCGCAGGGCAAGACGTACGACCGCGCCGTGATCGACCTCGGCTCGGGCGCGTTCGCGCCCGGCCAGACCTACGTCGCGCTGTCGCGCTTGACCTCGCTCGACGGGCTGTACCTGACCCGCCCGCTCCGACCGAGCGACATCCTGGTGGATGCCGACGTCCGCCGGTTCATGGCCGGGGTCCGCGCCGCCGGGTTCTGACCCCCGCGCCGCACCCCCCCCCACGGCGGGGGTTGCGGCGGGATGTTCAGGCGGCGGATGCCTTGGCGGCGGCGAGGTCGACGAACAGGTCGGTGTTCAGCTGGTAGGCGGCGAGGACCTCGTCGATGACGCGCTCGGATTCCGCGGCATCCCACGGCGCGGCGTCGAGCTGGGCGCGGTAGACGTCCTTGAACGCGGCGGGGTCGGCGATCTCGTCGAAGATGTAGAAGCCGATGCCGTTCGTCTCGAATCCGAAGCGACGGGCCATGAGCTTGCCGATGAACAGGCCTCCGGACAGGTCGCCGAGGTAGCGGGTGTAGTGGTGCGCGACGTAGCCGCCCGCCCAGTTCCGCGAGACCTCCTCGATGCGCGCGACGTAGCGCTCGGTGGTGGGGAGCGGGGCGATGCGCTCGCGCCAGTCGGGCCCGAGGAGGAACGCGAGGTCGGCCTCGAGGGCCGGCAGGCGCGTGAGCTTCTCGGTGATGAAGGGGGCGGCGACGGGGTCGCTCTTCATCCGCTCGGCGCCGGCTTCGAGCGCGGCGTAGATGAACCAATGCTGCGCGACGAGGGCGATGTAGTCGTCGCGGGTGCCCTCGCCCTTCATGAGATCGCTCATGAAGCCGGCGCCTTCGCTGCCGGAGTGCGCGGTGCGGGAGCGCTCGCGGAGCGCGGTCGAAAACGGGGTGAGGTCGACCATGAGCGTCAGCATAACTGAAACTAAGGCTCACCTAAACTGAAGGTTGTGAGGGAGTCGTTATGTGACGGCTGAACGGCGGTGATCTCGCTACACGCCCGCTCCGCGGCGCACTCGATCGGCGGAGGGCCGGGACGCGCGAAGGCTCAGACGTGGGGGCGGGCGGCGACGCCGAGGCGCGCGCACGCCGCATCGTAGAGCGCGACGATCTCGCGGCGCACCTCGCGGCGCTCGGTGATCGGGCCGCCCGGCCACGGCACGCGGATGACGTCCTCGCCGCCGTCGGCCGTGTAGACGTGCCACTGCCCGGCACCGCCGTCGAAGGTGACCATGTCGGCGCGGATGACGTCGGCGAGCGGCGAGAACGCGCGGGCGATGAGGAGGTTGTCGTCGGCGTGGTCGTCGTTCATGTGGCCGAGCACGCCGGCGAGGGCGGCGTCGTCGAAGGCGTGGGTCATGGCTTCAGCCTAGGCATCCCGGCGGAGGACCCCTTCATGACAGACCTCTCATCTGCGTGTCGCCGCTCACGGGCGCGTGCGCGCCGTGGCCTACGCTGGGGAGGAGACTTCGGGGGTGAGGGATGCCGCGTTCCGTTCGCGGGCGACGACTGGTCGCTCTGGCGTGCGCCACCGCACTGGCCCTGACGCTCGCGGCGTGCTCGGCGGATGCCTCAGCGACGGTCGAACTGCCGGCGCAGGTCGACGCGGATCTGCCCGCCGACGTGCAGACCCAGCTCCAGACCGCGGTCGAGCGGGCGGTTGCCGGGTCGGGCGCCTCCGGCGCGGTGGTCGGCGTGTGGGCGCCCTGGTCGGGGACCTGGGTCGCCGGGTCGGGATCGCTGATGCCGGGCGGAGCGGCCGCGGGGACGACGAGCTCCTTCAAGGCCGGCGCCGTGACGCGCTCCATGACCTGCGACGTGCTCTACGGTCTCGTCGCCGACGACGTCGTCGAGCTCGACGACCCCGCCTCGAAGTACGTCGCGAGCCTCGCATCGCAGACACCGGTGACGCTCGGGCAGCTGTGCGACTCGACGAGCGGCATCGCCTCGTACACGCCCGCGCTCACCGACAGGTTCTTCAAGAACCCCGAGCGCGTCTGGAACCCGCGCGAACTCCTGTCCTACGGGCTCGCCGCGACCGGTGACACGCAGCCGGGCGCCGCGTTTGCCGACTCTGACACCGGGTACGTGCTGCTCGGGATCGCGCTCGAGCACGCGTCGCGGCGCTCTGCGGCCGACCTCTTCCAGGAGTATGTGTTCGGGCCGAACGGCATGACGGCGAGCTCGCTGCCGACGCGGTCGGTCGACCTCGATCTGCACGGGCTGTGGTCGCCGAACGCGGAAGACGGGAGTGTCGCGTGCGCCGCCCCCGTCGACGTCACCGCACTGTCGTCGAGCGCCGGGTTCACGGCATCCGGTGTCGTCTCCGACGTGGCCGACCTCGGGCGCTACACGCAGGGACTCGCGATGGCGAAGCGGCCCTTCGACAGTGAGGCGCGCTGGAACGATCCGCTGCCGGCGGGCGCGGATGCCCCGTCGTGGTTCACTGCGACGGGCGGCGCCTACCAGGCGGGCTCCCTCATCGGACAGTACGGGTCGATCCCCGGGTACCTGACGGCGGCGTTCGCGGACCGGAACACGGGGATGACGATCGTCGTCGTGCTGAACAACTCGCGCGCCTCGGACGTGCTGGTGCGGAGCCTTGCGTGGGAGCTCGCGGCGATCGCGTCGAAGGCTCCGGCGGCGTCGGGGCAGACGACGCCCGACGCGGGCCTCCCCTGGACGGCCGAGGACATGGGCGCGCAGGTGACGGCGAACGCCGTCTGCCCGATTCCGTGACGCGCGGCGCGGCTGCGCGCGGCTCGGCGACGGGCGCCGTTGGGCTGGTAGTCGCGGGCCTGGCCTGCCAGGAGGTCGGGGCGTCGGTCGCGGTGCTCCTGTTCGATCGAGTCGGCCCTCTCGGCATGGTGATGCTGCGACTCCTGTTCTCGGCGCTGGTGCTGATGCTCATCGCGCGGCCTGCACTGCGCGGACATTCGCGGCGTGACTGGGCGGCTGTCGTGCAGTTCGGCCTCGTTCTGGCCGTCATGAATGGGCTGTTCTACCTCGCGCTCGAGCGGCTGCTGCTCGGAGTGACGGTGACGATCGAGGTGCTCGGTCCGCTTGCGTTGTCGATCATCGCCGGACGGCGCGCGTCGTCGTGGCTGTGGGCGGGACTCGCCCTCGCCGGTGTGGTCGCGCTCGCCGGAGGCGGGTGGGACAGGCTCGACGCGCTCGGTGTCGTGTTCGCTCTGGGCGCCGCGGCGGCGTGGGCGTACTACATCCTGTCGTCGGCGCGGGTAGGGGCGGCCTTCCCGAAGCTCGACGGGCTCGCCCTGGCGATGACGATCGGCGCGCTCGTGTCGCTGCCCTTCGGCATCGTGCAGGCGCAGGGCGCGCTGCTGCGCATCGACATCCTCGCGCTGGGGGCGGCCGTGGCGATCCTTTCGTCGACGCTGCCCTATGCGTTCGAACTCGTCGCGCTGCGGAGGCTCCCGGCATCCGCCTTCGCGATCCTCATGAGCCTCGCGCCGGCCGTCGCCGCACTCGCAGGCTTCGTGCTGCTCGGCCAGCACCTCGCGGCGCTGGAGATCGTCGGGATCGCCCTCGTGATCGCGGCGTCGATCGGCGCGGTGCGCGCCGCCGGGCGCCGCGCGCGGAAGGGTGTCGAGCCGGTCGCCTGAGCGGGGCTGTCGTGGATTCGGAGATGTGCGACGGATTCGGATGCCTGAAGCCCAGGCATCCGAATGCGTGCCTTATCTCCGAATCCGCGACGTGGCGCGCGGGGCGAGGAAGAGCGCAAGGCCGAAGAGCAGGACCGCGAGCGCCCACCCGAGCCCGCCCCCGAGCGTCGCGCCGGTGGCGGCGAGGGAGGAGGATGCCGCGGGCGTCGCGGTCGGGGCCGGGGTGGCTGCCGGCGAGGCGCTCGGTGTGGGTGTCGGCGTCGGTGCCGGGGTGGGTGTCGGCGAGGCGCTCGGTGTAGGTGTCGGCGTCGGCGTCGGTGTGGGCGTCGGTGTGGGTGTCGGGGTGGGCGTCTGCGTCGGGGTGGGCGTCGGCGTCGGGGTGGGTGTCGGCGTCGGCGTCGGTGTGGGTGTCGGCGTCGGTGTGGGTGTAGGTGTGGGCGTCGGTGTCACCGCGGCCGGGGCGACGGTGAACTCGACGACGATGCTGTCGGTGCCGGCGGCGGCTTCGAGCGGCGCGACCCGGGCGAGCCGGGCGACCGGGTTCGGCATGGTCGGGAGCGCGGCGGCGGTGATGGTGACGGAGTAGTGTCCGGCGGCATCTGGCGCAGGGGTGCCCGCGAGGGTTCCCGTGCCGTCGCCGTTGTCGGTGAAGGTGACGCCGCGCGGCAGCGCTCCGGTGAGGGTCAGCGCGGGCGGCGGGAACCCGGCGGCCGAGAACGTGAACGACCCGGCGGTCCCCGCGGTGAAGGCCACCTGCGGGAGGAGGGCGAAGGACGGCGCCTGCGTGACGGTGAGCTTCAGTGCCTGGGTGGCCGACCCCGTGGAGGATGCCGCGGTGATCTCGATCTCGTGCACGCCCGCGACGGTCGGGATGCCGCCGATCACGCCGGTGCCGTCTCCGCGGTCAGTGAACGTCACGCCCGCCGGGAGGCCGGTCGCGGCGAGCGTTGCGACGGGGTAGCCGGTCGTGGTGACCGCGACCGAGAGCGCGTCGCCGAGTGCGCCGCGCGCGGTCGCCGGCGAGGTGAACGACGGAGCTGCCGTCGTCTCGATGGTCCACGGCGCCGATGCGCTGCCGACGCGGTTGGTCGCCGTCAGGGTGGCCGTCGAGCGTCCCGGCGCGGTCGGCGTGCCGGCGATGCGCCCCGTGCCGTCGCCGTTGTCGGTGAACGTCAGGCCCGCGGGGAGGTCGGTTGCGGTGAGGGCGGGAGCGGGGAGGCCCGTCGCGACCGGGTGGACCGTGATGGACAGTTGCATCGCGGCGGGGTTCGGTGTCAGCGAGTTCACGGCGGCGACCTGCAGCGTCGTGGGTGCGCGGAGGTCCGCGGGAGCGGATCCCTTCAGCGTCACGCGCCCGTCCCCGTGGTCGCCGCGGAGCTCCTCGTCGCGACCCTCGGTGAGGAGCGTGGGTTCTGGTACTTCGCCGAGCCGCGCGACAGCGCGCTGCCGGCACCGGAGCTCGACGTGACCGTCTCGCCGGCGGAGGAGGGCGCGGTCGATGTGACGCTCGCGGCGCGCACCTTCGCGCGGGACGTCACGTTGCTCGTCGACAAGGCGGCACCGGATGCCGTCGCCGAGCGCGCCCTCGTGACACTGCTGCCGGGGGAATCGACGACCGTGCGGGTGAGGGGTCTGCCCGCCGACGCCGACGCGGAGTCGTTCGCCGAGCGACTCGCCGACCCGCGGGTGCTGCGCAGCGCCGGGCAGCTGGTCTGAGCGGAGCGCGGGCGCGGCTTCAGGCGGCGTGGGCGGGCGCTTCGGCGCGCGCTGCCTCGCGCTTCCGACGAGGAGCCTTCGACGCGCGCAGGCCGTTGAGGATCGACACGAGGTCGACGCTCTCCTGCAGGGCGGCGCCGATGACGGCGGGGATGACGCCGAAGGCGGCGATCACCATGAGGATGACGCTCAGCGAGATGCCGATGACGATGCTCTGCGTCGCGATGTGGACGGTGCGGCGCGCGATCGTGATCGACTGCGGGACCTTGCCGAGGTCGTCGACCATGATGACGACGTCGGCGGACTGACTGGCGGCGGTCGATCCCTTGGCGCCCATCGCGACGCCGACGTCGGCAGCGGCAAGGACGGGCGCGTCGTTGACGCCGTCGCCGACCATCATGACGGGGCGGTCGGTGAGATTCGACACGGCCTCCACCTTGTCGGCGGGGAGGAGCCCGGCGCGGACGTCGGAGATGCCGACGACGCCGGCGATGCGGTCGGCGGTCGCCTGCGCGTCGCCGGTGAGCATGACGGTGTTGCGGATGCCGAGGTCGTGGAGCCTGTGAACGGTGTCGGCGGCGTTAGCGCGGACGTGGTCGGTGAGGACGACGCGGCCGGCCGCGACGCCGTCGACGGCGACGGAGACCGCCATCTGCCCGGCTTCGAGGGGCGTCTCCGCCGGGAGTGACGATGTGTCGGCATCCAACGCCTCGTCAATCACCCAGGAGCGCTTGCCGACGACGACGCGATGTCCGTCGACGGTGGCGGCGACACCGTTGCCGGAGGTCTCCTCGATGTCGGTCGCGGGTTCCGGGGTGCCGTCGGTCAGTCCGGTGAGGGCGTGGGCGAGGACGTGCGACGAGTACTGCTCGGCGGCGGCGACGTAGCGGCTGACGTCGGCGACGGCGAAGCCGGGGGCGGCATCGACGTGGTCGACTTCGGGGCGTCCGTAGGTGAGGGTGCCCGTCTTGTCGAACGCGACGGACTTCACTCCTGCGAGCTGCTCGAGGGTGCCGCCGCTCTTGACGACGATGTTCTCGTGGGCGGCGCGACTCATGCCGCCGATGAACGCGACGGGTGCGGCGATGAGGAGCGGGCACGGGGTGGCGACGACGAGGACTTCGGCGAATCGCGTCGGGTCCTTCGAGACCCACCAGGCGATACCGGCGATGAGGAACGCGACGATCGTGAACGGGATGGAGAATCGGTCGGCGAGGCGGACGAACGGCGCTTTGCTGTTGGATGCCGATTCGACCAGCGCGACGATCTGCTGGTATTGACTGTCGGCGGCGCGTGCGGTGGCGCGGACGTGCGCCGGGCTCTCGCCGGTGACCGAGCCGGAGAGCACGCCGTCGCCGCGTGTGTGGGTGACGGGGAGGCTTTCGCCGGTGAGTGAGGACTCGTCGAGCTCGGCGTCGTCGTCTTCGAGGGTGCCGTCGACGGGGATGGTCTCGCCGGATTTGACGAGCAGGAGGTCGCCGACCGCCACGTCATCGACGCTGATGTCGGTGATGGTGCCGTCGTCGGCGACGCGATGCGCCGTCCGCGGCGTGCGGTCGAGGAGGGCGCTGACTTCGCTGCGGGCGCTGCGATTGGCGTAGTCCTCGAGGGCCTCGCCGCCCGTCATCATGAGGCACACCATGAGCGACGCCCAATAGTCGCCGATCGCAACGGTGCTGATGATCGCGGTGATGGCGAGGATGTCGAGACCGACCGCGCCCGACATCAGCTCCTTGATCATCCCCCACGCCTGCACCGCCGCGACGAGGATGCAGTACGCGCTGACGAGCCACGCGGCGACCGTCTTGCCGTCGACGGATCCGAAAGTGAGGGGACCGAACGTGAGGATGAGGCCCACGATCGCGACGACGATCGTCGCGGTCACCCACGGGTAGCTGCGCGCGGCGGAGAGGATGCGGTCGGCGCGCTTTTCGGAGTCGTGCATCGTGTACGTCCAGTTCGTCGGAGCTGCCCGGCAAGGGGTCGAGGGTGCTCGCGGGGTGGAGTCGGAGGAGCCTCCCGGTTGTGCGCATCCTAGCGCGGGCCCCCTCGGGCTGTGCTCGGGTGCGAGGATGGACTCGTGTCTTCCCCTCAAGTCAGTGCTGACTCCAACGCCTGGTTCGACCACGCCTTCTCCGCCGCCCCGCTCATGCTGATCCTCCGTGGACTCGGCGTCGAACGATCGGTCGAACTCTCCGAACGTGCCTGGGATCTCGGTATCGACATGGTCGAGATCCCGCTGCAGAGCGATACGGATGCCGAGGCTTTGCGCACCCTCGCGCCCCGCGCCGCGGAACGCGGGCTGTGCGTGGGGGCGGGGACGATCCTCGACCCCGAGGGCGTGCGGCTCGCGGCAGAGTGCGGGGCGGCGTTCACGGTGGCGCCGGGAACGTCGCGTGAGGTGCTCGAGGCGTCGGTGGATCTCGGCATCCCGCACCTTCCGGGAGTCGCGACGGCGACCGAGATCCACGCGGCGCTCCGACACGGTGTGCGCTGGGTGAAGGGCTTTCCGGCGGCGCGCCTGGGTGCGTCGTGGTTCCGCGACATGCGGGGTCCGTTCCCCGAGGTGCGCTTCGTCGCCACCGGGGGGATGAGCGCGCACAACGCGGCGGAGTTCCTCGACGCGGGGGTCAGCGTCGTCGCGGTCGGCTCGGCGATCGAAGACGAGGCGCAGATTCCGGCGCTCGCCGAACTTCTCGCGGGGCGTTGATGACGCCGCGGGTCGTGACGCTCGGGGAAACGATGATTCAGCTCTCGCCGGGAACCGACTCGCTGGGCAAGGCAGATGCGCTCGCCGTCGGGATCGGCGGTGCGGAGTCGAATCTTGCGTGCTATCTGGCGGCGTCGGGCACGCCCGTGACGTGGGTGAGCGCGCTCGGCGACGATCCGTTCGGCGACCGGGTGCACGCCGCCGTCGCGGCGTACGGCGTCGAGGTGTCCCTCGCCGAACACTCCCACAGGTCGACGGGCGTGTACGTCAAGGACCCGCGGCCGGCGGGGACACGAGTGCACTACTACCGTTCCGGATCGGCGGCCTCGGCTCTGTCGCCCGTCGATCTCGCGCGGATGCCGCTGTCGGGAGCGGGTGTCCTGCACCTGACGGGCATCACGCCCGCCCTCTCCGCGTCGTGTGCCGACCTCGTGGATGCGGCGATGGCCACGGCGCGCGCGGAAGGCGTCGTCATCAGCTTCGACGTCAACATGCGGCCGTCGCTGTGGCCGGATGCCGCCACCGCGGCCAACGTCCTGCGGCGCTTCGCCCGCGCCGCGGATATCGTCTTCGTCGGCCGCGATGAGGCGGAAGCCCTGTGGGGCACACCGACGGCGGACGAGATCGCGGCGTACCTCGAGGTGGGACACCTCGTCGTCAAAGACGGTGAGGTCGGCGCGACGTCGTTCGTTGCGGAGAGCGACCCGGTCTTCGTACCGGCACCGGTCGTCGACGTGGTCGAACCCGACGGTGCCGGCGACGCGTTCGCTGCCGGGTACCTGCGCGCGATGCTGGGTGGGGCCGCCGAGGCGGATCGCCTGGTCGAGGGGCACCGCTTCGCGGCGCTCGCGCTCGGATCGCACGGCGATCTGCCGAGTCCGGAGCTGGTGCGCGCCGCGCTATCGGGTGTGGGCGCGGGTCCCGTCGACGGCGTGACCGAGTGCGGCACCGCCGGCGCGGGCTGACGGCGGAGACTGTTTCGTTCCCGTCGGGTACCCGGAGCGCCGCGCCGGGTGGACGGGCTCACTCACCTGATATCACCCGGGCGGGTCGCCCACCTGCACTAACCCGCCTGAGTCGGCGCGCGATTCAGAAGGGCGCGGTGCCGCCGGCGCGCAGGGTGCCGCCGGCGCGCACGGTGTCGCGCCGTGTCTCAGGTTGGAAGGCGACGGGTGGGGCAGGGGCGTCTTCGCGGTATTCGCGTCCGGTGGGGGATGTCCACACGAGGGTGCCGTGGCTGAGTTGTCGCACTCTCCAGGGGGTGAACTGCTTCATCGAGTGGTGTCGCTGACAGAGGTGGGCGAGGTTTCCGAGCGCGGTCGGTCCGCCGAGGGCGGCGTCGATGGTGTGGTCGATCTCTGAGCGGATCGCGGGGCGACGGCATCCGGGAAAGCGGCAGTGCTGGTCGCGGGCGCGGAGGTAGCGGCGCTGTGGGATCGAAGTGCGGTAACGGTCGATGGTGACGACGGTGCCGTCGACGGGGTCGGTGAGCACGCGAGTCCAGCTGGGTGCCGCTGCGGCGAGGCAGCGGGCGGTGTCGGCATCGATCGGAGAGCGGCCGACGAGGTCGGCGGGCCCGTCGTCGGCCCCGAGGAGAGTGAGGGCGGGCACGATGACCTGCACCTGCGCGCGGATCGCGCCCAACGCGCCCGCCCCGTCACCGCTCGCGGTGGGGTCCAGCGCAGGGGCGCCGGTGAGAAGGAGGTCGGCGAACACGTCCGTGCGGACCTCGTCGATCTTGCGGGTGTCGCCGTCGTCCTTCTCGCGGGAGTCGATGACGGCGTGGGCCTGCTGGGTGAGGCGGTCGAGGATGCCGTCGCCGATCACGGTCGGGACCGTCGCGATCACCTCGCACACCCCGTCGAGCCCCGGCACCAACCGCACGCATCGCTGCGCGGCGGCGTCGCGGTGGCGCTCCGTGAAGGAGCGTTCCGCGTATCGCTCGGCGAGGATGTCGAGCCCCGGCTTGACCCGATTCGGGGTGTCCTGTTCGCACCGGGAGATCGCGTCGACCTCGAACGCGTGACGCCGGTCTGCGGGTACGACGCAGCCGGCATCCACGATCACGCGGACGTGCCCGCGCGTGATGCGGCCCTCTTCCCACGCGGCGAGCGTCGCGGGGTAGTCCTCCACGATCGTGCGAGCCTCGTCGATCCGCCGCTGCACGGTCCGGTCGGTGATCCGCATGACTCCGCCGAGCTCTGCCGCGATCGATCGCAGCGCCATCTCGTGCACCCGCACCGACTCGCGCGACCCGGACGCCTGCGCCGCCGCGAGCTGCCCCGCCCGGGCGAGCAGCCTCGTCTGACCGACCTCCGCCGCACGCAGCGCCGCGTCGACGTTCTCGACGCCCGCGACGATCTCCGCCAGCGCGGCGAGGTCGCCATCACCAGTCGGGACCATCTCGAAATCGTTCATATATACGACACTAGCGGTACCCTCCGACATTGACCCTCGAAGAGAAGCAGGAAGGCCCTGAGAATCTAAAACCTAGAACCTAAGACCCCGCCACCGCCCGCAACACGCGATCGTCGCCGTCCCGCGGCGATCCGCGCCCGTCGGTGTTGTTGGTCAGCATCCACAGCGATCCGTCGGGAGCCACCGTCACGTCACGAAGGCGTCCGTACTCCCCGCCGAGCAGTTCGCTCGCCCCACCGAGGTCGTCGACCGGCACGCTGCGCAGGCGCTCGCCCCGGAGGTTCGCGATCACGACCGCGCCCCGGGTGATCGCGAGGCCGCTCGGGCTCGCGGCATCCGTGGGCCACTGCTGCACCGGGTCGATGAAGCGATCGCCCCCGCCCGTGCCCTCGACGTCCGGCCAGCCGTAGTTGCCGCCGGACGTGATGACATTGAGCTCGTCCCAGGTGTTCTGGCCGAACTCGCTCGCGAGCATCGTGCCGTCGGTCATCCAGCCGATGCCCTGCGGATTGCGGTGGCCGAGACTCTAGACGAACGACCCGGCGAAAGGGTTGTCTGCCGGCGCATCGCCATCGGGTGTCATCCGCAGTATCTTCCCCGCAAGGCTGCCAGCATCCTGCGCGGCGCCGCGGTCACCGGCATCCCCTGTTGTCACATACAGCATGCCGTCGGGTCCGAAGGCGATGCGCCCGCCGTTGTGTGTGCGGGCGGAGGGGATGCCGTCGATGATCGTCTCCGCAGCGCCGAGGCGCAGCGATCCCGGCTCGCCCGTCACGGTGAACCGCTGCACGCGATTGCCGGACGGGCCCGTCGAATACGCGTAGAGGCGTCCGTCGTCGTCGACCGCGAGCCCGAGAAGTCCGCCCTCGCCGCCGTGGACGACGTCGTCGACGGTGCCGATGACGCGCGATCCGTCGCCGACCACCTCGCGCACGGCGCCTGTGTCGCGTTCGCTGATCAGCGCCGCGTCGCCGCGGAATGCGATCGACCACGGCGCGTCGAGGCCGTCGACGACGGTCGTCGGTTCGCCGGCCGAGAGGGGTGGCGTCGGCGGAGAAGCGGATGCCTCCGTGCGGGGCGCAGTACCGTTCGGCGCGGGGTCGACGGGCGCCGTGCTCACGCAGGCCGACAGGACGAGCGCCGCAGCGGCGAGAAGCGAGAGGGCGGCTCGTCGGGTGGTCACGGCGGATCCTTTCGTCGACCGCGGCGCCGGAGAGGGCGTCGACCACCAGCCTCACCCGGGGAGGCGATGGGGTCCAAGGGGTTGCGGCGCGGCACGGAGCGCACACCCGTCAGCGGCGGCGAGTACGGCGACGGAACGACGCCAGGGCGACGGATCCGCCTGCCAGCAGAGTCAACGCCCCGAGGAGCACCGCCGACGGAGCTGTCGATCCTGTGCGGGGCAACGTCCTGTCCGCGTTCCCGGGCGGGGTATCCCGAGAGCCTGATCCGCCGCTCTGTGAGCCGACCGCGGGCGGCATCGACGCGCCTCCGCCGACCGCGGGCGGCATCGACGCGCCTCCGCCGAGCGCAGGCGCGGCACGGGAGACCACGGTCACGGTCGCGGGTTTCCCAGTGCTGCCATCCTTGTCCGTCGCGGTGACCGACGCGGTGAAGGATCCCGGCGTACGGTACGTGTGGGTGATCGGCGGGTCGGCTGCGCCGATCACCACCTGGACGGGTGAGCCGTCGCCCCAGTCGACGTGGTACTGGAATTCTGAGGCGAGGTCAGCTGATGAGGGATCATCGGCAGAAACCTCGACCGTGAATGGGACGTTCACCGTGGCGGCGAGCGGTCCCGTCACGGCAGCCTCCGGTGCCGCGTTCGCGATCGCGATCGACGTCGCGCTCTCGACCGTCTCCGCTGAACCGAGCCGCAGCGCGCCCGGGTCACCCACCACCGCGAACCGCTGCGCGCGGTTGCCCATGGTCGCTGCGACAGATCGCCCGAAAGTTGGAGTACCGGCATCCCTAATCTGAGTTAGAGTGCGTAACACAGAATAAAGAATGGGCTGGTCATGGATAGGTGGACGTCTGAGCCCGCGGGCGAACTGCCACCGCACGGCCGGCCCACCGTCTCGTGGCAGCAGGCGATCCGCGGCGGCAGCAAGGCAGATCGGATGCTCCGCGAGGTGGAGACCCGAGTCCCCCCAAAGATTTCGAAGCGAGCCTTCACGCTCCCTGCGGATCTGATCGCCGCAAACGAACGAGCGCTCGGTGCGCTCGGAGCGATGGATGCGGAAGCGACCGGCCAACCACGCGCCTTCGCCAGGTTTCTGATCCGCAGCGAGTCCGTCGCCTCATCGAAGATCGAACGGGTCTCGGCATCCGTCGACGATTTCGCACGCGCGATTGCCGGGAACAGGTCAAATGCCTCGGCAGTCAGCATGGTCGCTGGTGCCGCGGCGCTGAACGCTCTCGTCGAATCCGCCGGTCAGAGTGGCCGCATCGAACGTTCCGACCTCGTGCGCGCGCACGCCGCCCTCATGAGGGACGACCCCGACGAGGGCCCCTACGCAGGGACGGTCCGAGAAGACCAGAACTGGATCGGCGGGAGTGACCATAGCCCCCTCGGAGCGATCTACGTTCCCCCGCCCGCAGACCTCCTCGACGAACTGCTGGACGACCTCATCGCTTTCGCGAACAGAGACGACCTGCCCACACTGCTCCAGGCGACCGTCGCGCACGCCCAGTTCGAATCCATCCACCCGTTCGGAGACGGAAACGGACGCATCGGGCGCGCGCTCATCGGCGCCATCCTTCGCCGCCGCGGTGTCACGACGAACACCGTCGTCCCGGTCGCGAGCGGCCTCCTCGCCCGACGAGACGGCTACTTCGACGCCCTCGGCGACTACCGCGAAGGCAACCTGACCCCGCTGCTCTCCGTGATGCTCACCTCCGCTACCGTGGCAGCCGAAGAGGGACGCGTCTCCGTCCAGCGCATCAAGGAGCTTCCGGCCGACTGGGCCGAGCGCACTGGCGCTCGCCGCGGGTCGACGGCCGCCGCGCTCCTGCCCGCGTTCTTCGACAACCCGGTGATGAACGCCGACGAGGTGGAGCAGATCGTCGGCACCGCCGCCCAGTCCGTGTACACCGCGCTCGCTCGTCTGGAAGCCGACGGGATCGTCCAGGAGATCACCGGACGCAAACGCAATCGCGTGTGGGCGGCGACGGACCTCATGGGAGAGCTCACCGCACTCGACGGTCGCATCGCCGCGCGCATGAAACATCGCTGAGTCATCAGTCGAGGGTCCCGCGCACACCACGATGAACTCATCGCGGACGCGACACCCATTCGCTCACGACGTAGCAAAGGGGTGCCGGCCGGCCGGCCGTGTAGCCCAGGCCATTGCGGTGGCCCGTGCGGTAGCGCCTCGAAATCGGCCGTTGCCAATACCGTCGGGGCGGTGCAGCGGGGACGCCGGGGCACCGTTGCGCGAACCTGCAAGCCACGCGTTGAAAGGCGTTCGACCAGGGGTCTTCTATGGTGGAGGGGCTGACGGGAATCGAACCCGCGCTGTCTGCTTGGGAAGCAGAAGTTCTGCCATTGAACTACAGCCCCGAGGCCTCGCGATGCACCTGCGTCTCACGCCGTGCGCACTGCTCGGTTCCTCCAGCATAGTCGGGCGCTCGCGGTCCTGCGCGATCTCGGTCGTCCACACCGAGACCTCGACTCTGAGGTTCGGTCAGATGCCGATCTCCATGGCATCCGTCGCCCACACCCGGGGAATATGCGTCTGCATATATCTGTTCCACTCCGCGGCCCCGGAAGCACGGGCGCCTCAGGAAAGGACCTCCCATGTCGCACCCCCGTCCCCGCATCGCCGTCATCGTCGGCAGCGCCCGCCCCGTCCGCATCGGCGACCAGCTCGGCGCCTCGATCGCCGCTGTCATCGATGACGCGGTGGACGCCGACATCCGCGTGCTCGACCTCCGCGACATCGCCCTGCCCATGCTCGACGAGCCGGTCATGGCCGCCCTGGGCCAGTACGCGCACGATCACACGAAGCGCTGGGCGGCGGAGATCGCCGACACGGATGCCGTCGTCTTCCTCACCCCGCAGTACAACGGCGGCTACCCGGCATCGCTCAAGAACGCTATCGACTACCTCGGCGCCGAATGGCGCGGGCGGCCCGGCGCGATCGTCAGCTACGGCGGCCAGGGCGGACCTCTGTCGGCGGCGCAGCTCACCGGCGTCCTGCAGTTCATCGGCATCGACCTCGCCGAGACGCAGCCGCAGCTCGTGATCGAGCGCACGGACTACACGCCCGACTGGCACCTGGGCGACCCGGACGCGGTCGTGGCCCGCGACACCCCGGCGCTCCAGGCGATGGCCGCCGAGCTCGTCGCGAAGGTCCAGGATGCCGCGAACGCTCAGGATGCCGCAGGAGTTCAGGATGCCGCGAAGGAAGCCGTCGTCGCCCCAGCCTGATCCTTCACCAGCGGATCACCACCCGTCCGAGACGCCTTCGCGCATCTTCGCTCCCGTGACCTCCCGGAGGAACGCGACCTCCGCCTTCATCGCCTGCTTCGCTTGTGCCTCCCGTGCTGGTCGTGATGCACGCCGCGCGTCGCGATCTCGAGAGCGATCTCGGCGCGCTGACCTTGACCGCACCCGCGAGATCCTCGCCGACGTCGCCGCCGTCCGCGACGACCCGGCCCTCACGGTGATCGACGGCCGCGAGTTGTTCGGCGAGGGGGATGCCGGGCTGCTCTACGACCGGCTCCACCCCGACCAGGAGGGCCTCGACCTCATCGCGGAGCGGTTCGTCGCGCGCATGCGCGACGCCGCGATCATCCCCGCGCGCGCCGGCGCCTGGCGGCGGCGGCGGGGGCACGGGCCAGCACGCGGTCGCACTACGCTGAAGGCGTGCTCCTCAGCGACCGTGACATCCGCTCCGAGATCTCGACCGGACGGGTCGGCCTCGACCCGTGGGACCCGGCTATGGTCCAGCCGTCGAGCGTCGACGTGCGTCTCGACCGGTACTTCCGGCTGTTCGACAACCACAAGTACCCCTTCATCGACCCTGCCGAGGATCAGCCCGACCTCACGCACCTCATCGAGGTGGCGCCCGACGAGCCGTTCATCCTGCACCCCGGCGAGTTCGTCCTCGGCTCGACGTTCGAGCAGGTGACCCTCCCCGACGACATCGCCGCGCGCCTCGAGGGCAAGTCGTCGCTGGGGCGCCTGGGCCTGCTCACGCACTCGACCGCGGGGTTCATCGACCCGGGCTTCTCGGGGCACGTGACGCTCGAGCTCTCGAACGTCGCGACCCTCCCGATCAAGCTGTGGCCCGGGATGAAGATCGGCCAGCTCTGCTTCTTCCGACTCTCGTCCGCCGCCGAGAACCCCTACGGCACCGGCCCGTACTTGAACCGGTACCACGGCCAGCGGGGGCCGACGGCATCCCGTTCGTTCCAGAATTTCCACCGCACCGACGTCGGCTCGACCGACGCGGGCGCACGCGGCAACTG
>NZ_CBDRLZ010000007.1:0-131665 GCF_965345155.1 Microbacterium sp. bgisy203 | reverse complement strand
CAGCGGGCGCGGTCAGGGTCTTCTCGCGACCGCCCACCAGGGCGTGGTGGGTCGCCGGTCAGGAGCGGTGCGCCTCGGCACCACGGCTGAAGCCCGCCTGGAAGCCGCGCTCGAACGCGCGCTCCGCGGTGTGATGGTCGTGGCTGTGGCCGCCGCGGCCGTGAGCGTGGCGGTCGGCCGCGCGGCCGTAGCACTCGTCCGCGTGGACGCGGGGGCCGAAGCCCTCGCGGTGACGGGGCCCGCAGTCGTGCCGGGGGCTGAAGTCATGCCGCGGGCCGAAGCCGTGCCGGTGGGCGGCGCCGTGACGGTGGCCGAGGCCGCGGGGGCCGCGACGGCCGGAGCGGGGCAGGCGTTCCGCCGGGTCCCAGCCGAGCTCGCGGGCGATCGCCTCGAGGCTCGCGACGGTGATCGCGAAGTCCTCGGGCGACACGGCGGCGGCGACCTTCGCGCGGACGCCGCCGGCGGCCTCGCTCAGCCGAGCGTGCGCGGCGCGTCCCTCGTCGGTCAGCGTCCAGGCGCCGTCGACCTCGGTGACCCAGCCGCGCTCGATGAGCGCGCGGATCTTGCCGCCGCCGCGGCGCTGCAGTCGGGCGGCGACCTCGGGCGCGATCGTGTCGTCGGCGAGGAGGTTCAGCATCCGCCAGTCGCGGCGCGTCGCCCCCTCGCTCTCGAAGGCGCGCTCGAACTCGCGGGCGATCAGCCGATCGGTCGCGCGCAGCCAGAAGCCGAACGGACGCGGGGTGGTGGGGGGAGTAGCTGTGATGTTCTCCATGAGAAGTCCTTTCATCGGGGGCGCCCTTCAGATCGGACGCGGTGCATGTCGTATGACATGTACATGCAGTATGACATGAAAAGCAAAAGCATGTCAACTCGCATGTAAATTTGAAGGATGCCTTCCCCCACCGATGCTCCGGACGCCGACGCCCCGGACCCCGCCGACCTGGCTTCCGCCTCCGCCGACGCTCTCAGCGCCAGCGACCTCGACGCGATCGCCGCGGCGCTCGCACGGCTCCGCGGCCGCCGCCCCGGCGGTTTCGGCGGCCCCGGCGGGTTCGGCGGTCCCGGCGGCCACGGTGGCCACGGCGGCCACGGCGGATTCGGACCGCGCGGCCGGGGCGGCCCCCACCGGCATCCCGGTCATGCGTGGCTCGACGGCGACGGAGGCGACCCGCGCGCCGCGCGCTCCGGTGCGGGCGGCGACGGCGAACCTCGCACCGCGGGCGCGGGCGCAGGCACGCGCGTCGGCGGACCCGCGCGCATGCGGCTGCTCGAAGCGCTGGCCGCGGCATCCCACCCCCTCTCCGTCAGCGAGCTGGGACAGGCCATCGGCGTCGATCAGCCCCGCGCGTCGCGCCTCGTCCAGCAGGCGGTCGACCTCGGGCTCGTGCGCCGCGAGGCCGACCCCGACGACGCCCGGCGCACCCGGATCGCCCTGACCGACGACGGCGCGAAGGTCGCCCGGGGCTTCCGCGGGCAGCGCCGCGAGCACCTCGCCCAGGCGCTTTCGGGCTTCACTCCCGCCGAGCGCGCCGAGCTCGTCCGGCTTCTCGCCAAGCTCGCCGATGCCTGGCCGGGCCACGATTGACGCGGTCGCCGAGCCGGAACCTCCCGATCAGCCCGCCTATCCTGGGACGATGACCGAGAGCACTCCGACCCCGGCCGCAGACCCTCGCGCCCCCCGCCCCCTCGCCCGTTGGGTGTTCTGGCCGGCCGCCGTCATCATCGTCGCCGTCGCGTCGTTCGCGATCTTCTTCCCCACGGTCGCCGAGGAGACGTTCACCGCGGTGCAGACGACGATCATCCGCACCTTCAGCTGGTACTACGTGCTGATCGCGGCGTTCTTCGTGGCGTTCGCGCTCGTGCTCGGCTTCGGGCGTTGGGGGACATCACGCTCGGCAAGGACGACGACGAGCCCGAGTTCTCGCTCGGCGCATGGTTCTCGCTGCTGTTCGCCGCGGGCATGGGCTTCGGCCTCGTGTTCTACGGCGTCAGCGAGCCGCTGTCGCACTTCGTCACGCCGCGCCCGGGTGTGACGGGCACCGAAGCGCAGCTCGCGCAGAGCGCGCTCGTGCAGACCTACCTGCACTGGGGCATCCACGCGTGGGCCATCTATGTCGTCATCGGGGTCGCCCTCGCGTACGCGATCCACCGGCGGCGTCGTCCGGTCTCGATCCGCTGGGCGCTCGAGCCCCTCCTCGGCAAGCGCGTGCGCGGCACGTGGGGCAACGTCATCGACACGCTCGCCCTCGTCGGCACCGTCTTCGGCGTCGCGACCTCGCTCGGCCTCGGCGTCCTGCAGATCAGCTCCGGGCTTTCCAGCGCGGGCTGGGGCCGGCCCGACACCGTCATGCAGATCGCCATCATCGCGGTCATCACCGCGTTCGTGCTGGCATCGGTGCTCTCCGGCGTCGGACGGGGATGAAGTGGCTGTCGAGCTTCAACCTGCTGCTCGCCGCCGCGCTGCTCGTGTTCGTCCTGTTCGCCGCCGACACGACCTATATCCTCCGCGAATGGGTGCAGTCGATCGGCGCCTATCTGCAGAACTTCGTCGGGCTGAGCTTCACCGTCAGCGCCTTCCAGGGCGAGGCGGGCGAGGTGTGGCAGGGCGCCTGGACGTCGTTCTACTGGGGCTGGTGGATCTCGTGGGCGCCCTTCGTCGGCGTCTTCATCGCGCGTGTCAGCAAGGGCCGCACGGTCCGCCAGTTCGTCATGGGCGTTCTCATCGTGCCGACCCTCATCGGGCATCCTGTGGTTCGCCGTGCTCGGCGGCACCTCCCTCCAGCAGGAGGTGCGCGAGCCGGGGTCGATGCTCGCCGCCGACGGATCGGTCGACCTGCAGGGCGCCCTCTTCCAGCTGCTCGCGCAGCTGCCCGCCTCGCAGGTGCTGATCATCGGTGCGATCCTCCTCATCGGCATCTTCTTCATCACCTCCGCCGACTCGGGAGCCCTCGTGATGGGCATGATCGCGACCGGCGGCGACGTCGAGCCGCGCCGCTGGATCCGCGTGTTCTTCACGCTCGTGACCGCTGTGCTCGCCGTGGCGCTGCTGCTCGCCGGAGGCCTGACGGCCCTGCAGACCGCGGCGATCACGATCGCGCTGCCGTTCAGCGTCGTGATGCTCCTGATGTGCTGGTCGACGGTCATCGCGTTCCAGCGCGAGCGGCGCGTGTACGACAAGGCCGAGCGCGCGCAGCTGGTCGACTACGTGGGTGAGCACTACGGCCTCGACGTCGAGAGCGGCAACGAACGCGGTGTGCGGTTGCCGACGCTGTGGCGGACGCCGCGCAAACGCGACTGAGCCGGGCGCCGGGCGCCGGGTGGCGGGTGGCCGGGTGGCGGGTGTCGCGTGTCAGCGCACCCGCTCGTGCTTCGGCAGCCGCACGAACAGGAGCAGGACGAGCCCCAGCACGAGGATCAGCGCGATTCCGAGGATGCCGTAGTGCGTCGCGCCGAACCAGCCGATGAACAGCGACCACAGCAGCGGCGAGAGGAAGCTCATCACGCGCCCGGTCGTGGCGTAGAGGCCGAACACCTCGCCCTGCATGTCGTTCGGCGCGACGCGGGCGAGGAGTGACCGGCTGGATGCCTGGGCGGGCCCGACCGCGGCCGAGAGCACGATGCCGCCGATCCAGAAGACGAGTTTGCCGTCCTCGCGCAGGAAGAAGACGAACAGCGCGCTCGCGACGAGGATGACGAGCGCCGAGACGATCACGGCGCGCGCGCCGAAGCGGTCGTCCAGACGCCCCGCGATGATCGTCGAGACGCCGGCGACGAGGTTCAGCGCGATGCCGAAGATCATGACCTCGGTCGGCGTGAAGCCGAACGACACCGCCGCGAGCACGCCGCCGAACGCGAAGACGCCCGCGAGGCCGTCGCGGTAGACGGCGCTGGAGATGAGGAACCAGAAAGTCGGGCGGTGGTCGCGATACAGCGCCGCGATGTCGTGGACGAGCACGCGGTAGCTCGCGAAGAATCCGACGCGCGGGCGCCCGGGCCGGGCGGGCGACTCCGGCACGTTGAAGACGAACGGCAGCGCGAACACGATCGTCCAGACGGCCGCGCCCACCGCGATCAGCCGGTAGGCGAGGCCGCCCGAGACGTCGAGGCCGAACCAATCCGCGGCCGTGAGTGCGACGACGATGACGAGGGCGAGGATGCCGCCGATGTACCCGAGCCCCCATCCCAGGCCGCTCACGCGGCCGATGGTCTTCGGCGTCGAGACGTCCAGCAGCATCGCGTTGTAGCTGACGCCCGCGATCTCGCTCGCGACCGATCCGAGGGCGGTGAGCGCCGCGCCGAACCAGAAGTACTGCGGCTCGGCGTAGACGAAGAAGAGCGCGAACTGCACGAGGGCGAGAACCGCCGTGCCGCCCAGCACCCAGCGCTTCTTCGAGCCCTGCGCGTCGGCGCGCTGCCCGAGGACGGGCGCGAGGAGCAGCACGAGGATGCCGGCGGCGAACGTCACCCACCCGTACCACTCCGAGAGGTCGGACAGCCCCCGGCAGTACTCCGTCGCGGCATCCGCCGCCCGGGAGCAGACGAGGTCGCCGTCGGCGTTCTGTGCGGCGACGTCGGCGGGAAGGAACGAGTCGGAGACGAGGTAGAGCGACACCCAGACGAAGGTCAGGATGACCGAGTTGTACGGCTGGGTCGCCCAGTCCCAGAACGCCCAGGAGACGACACGTCTGCGGGGAACGGGCTCCGTGTTCACGGCTCCTGTGGCTGTCCCGGCGGCGACGGCGTCGGGCGCGGGCTGGTCGGGGAGGGACATGTTCGTCACGCTAGGGCCCTTTGGTGAACAGCTGGGGTCTCCCAGCGTGTGGTGCACAGTCGGTGCCGCGTCGGCGCGGACCTCGGGTCAGAGTACCCCGGCATCGGGGTTTTCTCCGGTCGGGCGCCGCCGCGGCGGCAAGGCCGGTGCCATCATGGGGGCATGCCCGTCCATGTCGAACGCGCCGAACTTCCCGGCATCGGAGTGCGCCACGATGTCCTCACCTCGGAGGGCCGGCGCGTGTCGGTCGTCAACTTCCGCGACGGCGGGCGCGAGCTTGCGCTCTCCGACCCCGACGACCCCGACCGCACCGACGAGACCGTCGAGCTGACCGACGACGAGGCGGCCGCGATCGCCGAGGTGCTCGGCGGGTCGCTCATCCTCACGCAGCTCGCCGGGCTGCAGGAGAAGGTGGCGGGGCTCGCGATGGAACTGATCCCCGTGCGCGCCGATTCGCCCTACGTCGGCAAGACCCTCGGCGACACCCGCGCGCGCACCCTGACCCGGTGCTCCGTCGTCGCGATCGTGAGCGAGTCGGCGGTGACCCCCGCGCCCTCTCCGTCCGACCGGCTGGACGTCGGCGACGCGCTCGTCGCGGTCGGCACGCGCGAGGGCCTCGATCGCCTCGTGCGCATCATCTCGGGCGACTGAGGGCCGGGCTCCCGATGGACCACGGCGCACTCGACCTCATCGAGATCGGTGCGCTCCTGCTCGGCATCGCCCTGTGTGCGCGGCTCGCGCACCGCCTCGGGGTGTCGTCGATCCCGTTCATCCTCGTCGGCGGGCTCGCCCTGGGCGAGGGCGGCCTCATCCCGGTGGATCACGCGGAGGGCTTCATCGCCGTCGGCGCCGAGATCGGGGTCATCCTCCTCCTTCTCATGCTGGGCCTCGAGTACAGCCCGCGCGAGCTCGTCGGAAACCTCCGCACCTCCGCCGGCGCCGGCGCCCTCGACATGGCGCTGAACGCGGTGCCCGGGGCCGTGCTCGCGCTCCTGCTCGGGTGGGGACCGGTCGGGGCCATGGTCCTCGCGGGCATCACGTGGGTCTCGTCGTCGGGGGTCGTCGCGAAGCTCCTGCACGAACTCGGCCGCCTCGCCAACCGCGAGACGCCGACCGTCCTGTCGATTCTCGTCATCGAAGACCTCGCGATGGCGTTCTACCTGCCGATCCTCACGGCGCTGCTCGTCGGCATGGATCTCGGCCCCGCGGCGATCACCGTCGTGGTGGCCCTGGCATCCGTCGTCGTCATCCTCTATCTCGCGCTCCGGCACGGCAAACGCTTCTCTCGGCTGCTCTGGACGAAGGATGCCGAGGCGCTGCTCCTCGCCGTCCTCGGGGTCACCGTGCTCGTGGCCGGCCTCGCGTCGGAGGTGAAGGTGTCGGCGGCGGTCGGCGCGTTCCTCGTCGGCATCGCCATCCAGGGCCGCACGGCGGTCGAGGCGGAGCGGCTGCTGACGCCGCTGAGGGACCTGTTCGCCGCCATCTTCTTCCTCTACTTCGGGCTCTCGACCGATCCCGCCGACCTCGTGCCGATGCTCCTTCCGGCGGCGGTGCTCGCCGCCATCACGATCGCGACGAAGATCCTCACGGGGTATCTGGCGGCGCGCGGCGCGGGCATCGCCGAGGCGGGGCGCTGGCGCGCGGGCTTCGCGCTGACACCGCGCGGGGAGTTCTCGATCGTGATCGCCGGGCTCGCGGTCGGGGCGGGGATCGACCGGTCGCTCGCCGCCCTCGCCGCCGCATACGTGCTGATCACGATGATCGCCGGGCCGATTCTCGCCCGTATCCCCGACGGGAAGGGGTTCACGCGGTGGACGTCGGCGCGTCAGCGTCGGCGCCGTGAGCGTGCGGCGGCCAGGGTGTGAGGGTGCGGGGAGCGATGCCGGCGACCGCTGTTCTCCCAGCGGCCGACCGGTACCGTTGAGAGATGACCGCAGACACCGCGCCCGAGGACACCGCCACCCGGGATGACGCCCCTGACGTCCCGGGCCGTCACGCGGATGCCGCGGCATCCTCCCCCGCCGAGCCCGCCGCCGAGCCCCCCACCGCCCCCGGCTTCGCCGACCTCGGCCTCGCCCCGGCGGTACTGAAGGCGCTGAAGGACGTCGGGTACGAGACACCCTCCGCGATCCAGGCCGCGACGATCCCGCCGCTCCTCGACGGGCGCGACGTGCTCGGCACGGCGCAGACCGGCACCGGGAAGACCGCCGCGTTCGCGCTGCCGATCCTCTCCCGCCTCGACCTGTCGCAGAAGACGCCGCAGGCGCTCGTCCTCGCCCCCACGCGCGAGCTCGCCCTGCAGGTCTGCGAGGCGTTCGAGTCGTACGCCGGGCACCTGCGCGGCGTGCACGTGCTGCCCGTCTACGGCGGCCAGGGGTACGGCCAGCAGCTCTCGGCCCTCCGCCGCGGCGTGCACATCATCGTGGGCACGCCCGGGCGCATCATGGATCACCTCGACAAGGGAACACTCGACCTCTCCGAACTCCAGTACCTGGTCCTCGACGAAGCCGACGAGATGCTCAAGATGGGCTTCGCCGAAGACGTCGAGACGATCCTCGCGGATACCCCCGACACGAAGCAGGTCGCGCTCTTCTCGGCGACGATGCCGGCGCAGATCCGCCGCCTCGCGGGCACCTACCTGAAGGACCCCGAGGAGATCAACGTCAAGGCGAAGACGACGACCTCCGCGAACATCACGCAGCGCTACCTCGTCGTCTCATACCCCCAGAAGGTCGACGCCCTCACCCGCATCCTCGAGGTGGAGCCCTTTGAGGGGATGATCGTCTTCACCCGCACGAAGAACGAGACCGAGACCCTCGCCGAGAAGCTCCGCGCCCGCGGCTACACCGCCGCCGCGATCAACGGCGACATCGCCCAGGCGCAGCGCGAGCGCACCGTGAACCAGCTCAAGGACGGCAAGCTCGACATCCTCGTCGCGACCGACGTCGCCGCACGCGGACTCGATGTGGAGCGCATCAGCCACGTCGTGAACTTCGACCTGCCGATCGACACCGAGTCGTACGTGCACCGTATCGGCCGCACGGGCCGCGCCGGCCGCACCGGCGACGCGATCAGCTTCGTCACGCCGCGCGAGCGCCGCATGCTCGCCTCGATCGAGAAGGCGACCCGCCAGCCGCTCACCGAGATGTCGCTCCCGAGCGTGGATGCCGTCAACGCCACGCGCCTCACCCGCTTCGACGACGCGATCACCGCCGCACTCGCCGAGACCGAGCGCATCGACCGCTTCCGCGACATCATCAACCACTACGTCACGCATCACGACGTGCCCGAGGCCGACGTGGCCGCCGCGCTCGCCGTCGTCGCACAGGGCGAGACGCCGCTGCTGCTGGATGCCGAGGCCGACGTGCCGCCGCGCCGCGAGCGCTTCGACCGCGACGACCGGAGCCGCGGGGATCGCGACGACCGCAGCCGCGGGGATCGCGACGACCGCAGCCGCGGGGACCGTGACGGCGACCGTCCGCGCCGCGAACGCCGGGGCGGCCCCACGGCGACCTACCGCATCGAGGTGGGACGCCGGCACAAGGTCGAGCCGCGCCAGATCGTCGGCGCCCTCGCGAACGAGGGGGGCCTGCGGCGCGAGGACTTCGGCGCGATCCAGATCCGCCCCGATTTCTCGCTCGTCGAGCTGCCCGCCGACCTGCCCCGCGACACCCTCGCGCGCCTGGAGAACACCCGCATCTCGGGCCGGCTCATCGAGATCAAGCCCGACCGGTTCCAGCGCTCCGCGAAGCGCCCCGAGAAGCGCTTCGACAAGAGCTCCGACCGTCGCGACCGCGACGACCGCCCGCGCCGCCGCTACGACGACTGACGCGCGGCGCCGGCCACGCTCGCCGCGTCACCGAGACAGGAATTATCACCGAGACAGGACCGTATGCGGTGTTTCGGTCCTGTCTCGGTGATATCTCCTGGCTCCGTGACCTCAGCGACCCCCGTGACCTCCGCGACCCCGTGACCTCCGCGACCCCGTGACCTCAGCGACCCCCGTGACCGCGCGCGAGCGCGCTACGCCCGGTCGGCGTTCTTCTGCGCGCGGCGATAGCGGTGCAGGATGAACTCCGTGTAGCCGTTCGGCTGGTCGGCGCCGTCGACGATCAGATCGCGCGCGGCCTGGAACGACAGCGACTCGGTGCCGTCGTCCGCCACGAGCGGGCGGTAGGAGGCATCCCCCGCGTTCTGCCGGTCGACGATCGGAGAGATGCGCGCGAGCGCCTCGTCGACCTGCGCACGCGTGATGACGTCGTGGCGCAGCCAGTTCGCGAGCAGCTGGCTCGAGATGCGCAGGGTCGCGCGGTCCTCCATGAGGCCGACGTCTTCGAGGTCGGGGACCTTCGAGCAGCCGACGCCCTGGTCGACCCACCGCACGACGTAGCCGAGGATCGACTGGACGTTGTTGTCGAGCTCCGTCGCGATCTCCTCGGCACTCCACGATGCGGTGGGGTCGAGGGGTACGCGCAGGATCTCGTCGATGTCGGCGCGCGGGCGCGAGCGCAGCTCCGCCTGCACGGCTGCGACGTCGACCTGGTGGTAGTGCACCGCGTGGATCGTCGCGGCGGTCGGCGACGGCACCCACGCGGTCGTCGCGCCGGCGCGCAGCTGCGCGGACTTCGTCTCGTACATGTCCTTCATGAGGTCGGGCATCGCCCACATGCCCTTGCCGATCTGCGCGCGCCCGGGCAGGCCGTGCGCGAGCCCCGCGTCGACGTTCGCGTTCTCGTACGCCACCATGTTCGGCTGGCCCTTGAGCTCGCCCTTGCGGCGGAACGCGCCGGCTTCCATCGAGGTGTGGATCTCGTCGCCGGTGCGATCGAGGAACCCCGTGTTGATGAACACGACCCGATCGGATGCCGCGGCGATCGCGGCGTCGAGGTTCAGCGAGGTGCGCCGCTCCTCGTCCATGATGCCGATCTTGAGGGTGCGGGGCGCGAGGCCGAGCGCGTTCTCGACGCGGCCGAACAGCTCGACGGTGAACGCGACCTCGGCAGGCCCGTGCTGCTTGGGCTTGACGATGTACAGCGACCCCGTGCGCGTGTTGGCGAGCGTCGTCTCCTGACGGAGGTTCGGGATCGCGGCGGCGGCCGTGACGAACGCGTCGAGGAAGCCCTCGGGGATCTCGTCGCCGGCGGCATCCCGCACCGCGTCGGTGTACATGTGGATGCCGACGTTCCGCACGAGCATCAACGAACGGCCGTGCAACGTGAGCGTGGAGCCGTCCGGCGCCGTGTAGGTGCGGTCGGCGTTCATCGAGCGGGTGAAGGGGCGGCCGCCCTTCTGGAACGTGACGGTGAGCTCGCCCGAGAGAAGCCCCTGCCAGACCGAGTAGCCCTGGACCTTGTCTTCGGCGTCGACCGCCGACACGGAGTCCTCGAGGTCCATGATCGTCGTCACGGCCGCTTCGAGAACGATGTCCGCAACGCCCGCCGCGTCGAGCGCGCCGACGGGGCTCGACGGGTCGATCAGCACGTCGAGGTGCAGCCCGTGATGGACGAAGAGCACGGATGCCGGGGATGCCGCATCTCCCGTGTATCCGGCGAACGCGGCCGCGTCGACGAGGCCCGCGGTCGTGCCGTCCTCGAGCGACACCACGAGCGCGCCCTCGGGCGAGACGGCGTAGGAGGTCGCCTGGGCGTGGGAGCCGGCGGTGAGCGGCGCCGCCATGTCGAGGAGCTCGCGGCCCATCGCGACGACGACCGCGCCGCGGGCGGGGTTGTAGCCGGCACCCTTCGCGGTCTCGCCCCCGTCGGCGATGAGGTCGGAGCCGTAGACGGCGTCGTAGAGCGAGCCCCAGCGCGCGTTGGCGGCGTTGAGGGCAAAGCGGGCGTTCGTCACCGGGACGACCAGCTGCGGGCCGGCGAGGTGGGCGATCTCGACATCGACGTCCTCCGTCGAGATCTGGAACGGCTCCGGCTCCGGCTGCAGGTAGCCGATCTCGCCCAGGAACGCCTTGTGGGTTTCGAGGTGGGTTTCGAGATCGGTCGGCACGCCGGGGTTCGCGCGGTACCACTGGTCGAGCTGCGCCTGCAGACGGTCGCGCTCGGCGAGGAGGGCCGCGCCGCGCGGGCCGAGTTCGGCGACGGTCGCGGCCAGCGACCGCCAGAAGGCGTCGGCGGAGAGGCCCGCCGCGGGGAGCACGTCGTTCTCGATGTAGTCGAGAAGCCGGTCGTCGACGGAGAGGCCCGCCCGCTCGGTGCGCGTGGTGCTGTCGGTCATGGTCACGAGGTGCTCCTCTTCGCTCGTCAGAATTCCGCATTGCGGAAGACAAGTCCTATATAATGGAAGTGCTATGAGCATACCGGTATCCTCCGCACCTTCCGAACCCGAACCCGAACGCAACCCCGACGCGGCCTCCGCTCGCTCCGGCTCCGTCCAGTCGGTCGCGCGCACCTTCGCGGTGCTCGACGCGATCGCGGATGCCGGAGGGTCCGCCGGACTCGCCACGATCGCCGCCGCCGCCGGGCTCGCCGAGTCGACGACGCATCGCCTCCTCGCCACGCTCGTCGAGCTCGGTGTCGTGCGGCGCCTCCCCGACCGCGCCGGCTACGCCCTCGGCGTGCGGCTCGTGCGGCTGGGTGGGGCAGCGACCCCGGCCCTCGGGGCCGCCGTCCGGCCCGTTCTCGAAGGCCTCGTCGACGACCTCGGCGAGAGTGCGAACCTCGCGATGCTCGTCGGCGCGCAGGCCGAGTACGTCGCTCAGGTGCCGTCTCGGCACTCGATGCGCATGTTCACCGAGGTGGGCCGGCGCGTCGACCTGCACTGCACCGGCGTCGGCAAGGCGATGCTCTCGACCCTCGACCCGGAACGCGCGGCGCGGCTGATCGCCCAGGCATCCCTCCCCGCACGCACGACCCACACGATCACGGACCGCACGGCGCTCACGGATGCCGTCGCACAGACGCGCGAGCGCGGCTACTGCCTCGACGAGCAGGAGCAGGAGATCGGCGTGCGCTGCGTGGCGGTGCCGATTCCGGGGTCGAGCGCGCCGTCGTACGCGGTCTCGGTGTCGGGGCCGCTGCCGCGGATGACCGACGACCTCATCGCGCGCGCCGTCCCCGCGCTGCACGCGGCGGCGCGGCGGATCGCGGTCGCCCTCGAGAGCTGAACGGCACTCAGCGACAGCTGAACGACACTCTGCGACGTCACCATAAGACTTGATACTTGTCATATCAAGTTCACTTGACAGGGCTGCGGCGGCCCCGGTAATGTGGAGACATCGCGAAGTTGAGCTTTAGTGACTCAACTTTGCGAGAAGGCTTCAGAAGGACCGGCGCCCGGGGAGGGGCGCCGATCGCACAACCCAGAGCGACACGCTCAGAGCAAGGAGAAACACATGGCACGTGCAGTGGGCATCGACCTCGGAACGACGAACTCGGTCGTCTCCGTCCTCGAAGGCGGCGAGCCGAACGTCATCGCCAACGCCGAAGGATTCCGCACGACCCCCTCGGTCGTCGCATTCACCAAGGACGGCGAGGTGCTGGTCGGAGAGCCCGCCAAGCGCCAGGCCGTCACCAACGTCGACCGGACGATCACGTCGGTCAAGCGCCACATGGGCACCGACTGGAAGACGCAGCCGATCGACGGCAAGCAGTACACGCCGCAGGAGATCTCGGCGCGCATCCTGCAGAAGCTCAAGCGCGACGCGGAGCAGTATCTCGGCGACTCCGTGACGGATGCCGTCATCACGGTCCCCGCGTACTTCAACGACGCCGAGCGTCAGGCCACGAAGGAGGCCGGCGAGATCGCGGGCCTCAACGTCCTCCGCATCATCAACGAGCCCACCGCTGCCGCGCTCGCGTACGGCCTCGACAAGGGCAAGGAGGACGAGCTCATCCTCGTCTTCGACCTCGGTGGTGGAACGTTCGACGTGTCCCTGCTCGAAGTGGGCAAGGACGACGACTTCTCGACCATCCAGGTGCGCGCCACCGCCGGCGACAACCGCCTCGGCGGCGATGACTGGGACCAGCGCGTCGTCGAGTACCTGATCAAGCAGTTCAAGGACACGACGGGCGTCGACGTCTCGGGCGACAAGATCGCCCTCCAGCGCCTCAAGGAGGCCGCGGAGCAGGCGAAGAAGGAGCTGTCGTCTTCGACGAGCACCTCGATCAACCTGCCCTACCTCTCGCTCACCGAGAACGGACCCGTGTCGCTGTCGGAGACGCTCACGCGCGCCAAGTTCGAGGACCTCACCAAGGACCTCCTCGACCGCACGCGCAAGCCCTTCGCCGATGTCATCCGCGAGGCCGGCATCAAGGTCGACGACATCGACCACGTCGTCCTCGTCGGCGGCTCGACCCGCATGCCCGCGGTCTCCGAGCTCGTCAAGAGCGAGACCGGCAAGGAGCCCAACAAGGGCGTGAACCCGGACGAGGTCGTCGCCGTCGGCGCGGCCCTGCAGGCCGGTGTCCTCAAGGGCGAGCGCAAGGACGTGCTCCTGATCGACGTCACCCCGCTCTCCCTCGGCATCGAGACCAAGGGCGGCATCATGACGAAGCTCATCGAGCGCAACACGGCCATCCCGACCAAGCGCAGCGAGACCTTCACGACCGCCGACGACAACCAGCCGTCGGTCGCCATCCAGGTCTTCCAGGGCGAGCGCGAGTTCACCCGCGACAACAAGCCGCTCGGAACGTTCGAGCTCACCGGCATCGCGCCGGCGCCCCGGGGCATCCCGCAGGTCGAGGTCACCTTCGACATCGACGCCAACGGCATCGTGCACGTGTCCGCGAAGGACAAGGGCACGGGCAAGGAGCAGTCGATGACGATCACCGGCGGCTCGAGCCTCCCCAAGGAGGACATCGACCGCATGGTGCGCGAGGCCGAGGAGCACGCCGCCGAGGACAAGCAGCGCCGCGAGTCGGCCGAGGTCCGCAACCAGGCCGAGACCCTCTCGTACTCGATCGAGAAGCTCATCAAGGACAACGAGGACAAGCTCCCCACCGAGGTCAAGGACTCCGTCCAGGCCGACGTCGACGCGCTGAAGACCGCGCTCGCCGGGGATGACGAGGCTGCCGTGAAGACGGCCTTCGACAAGCTGAACGCCTCGCAGTCGCAGCTGGGCGAGGCGATCTACGCCGCGTCGCAGGCGGCCGGTGAGCCGGCCGACCCGAACGTCGGTCAGCCCGGCGACGGCGAGACGCCCAACCCCGAAGAGGACGTCATCGACGCCGAGGTCGTCGACGACGAGGACGAGAAGAAGTAAGAGAGCCGAGACATGACGAAGGACTTCGAAGAGCCGATCGACGAAGTCCCCGGCGATGAGGGGTCGGATGCCGCGGCATCCGACCCCCAGTCGCAGGGAGACGAGACCACCGACGACGAGCTGACGGTCGACGACATCCTCGACACGGCGCAGTCCGACGAGGCGGCCGTCGCCGAGGCATCCGACGAGGACAAGGACCTGCTCCTCGACCTCAAGCGCCTGCAGGCGGAGTACGCCAACTACCGCCGGCGCACCGAGGAGCAGCGCGAGGTGGAGATCGCCCGTGCGAAGGGATCGGTCGCCAAGGGCCTCCTGCCCGTCCTCGACGATCTCGATCGCGCCGAGAAGCACGGTGACCTCGCCGAGGGGTCGCCCCTCGCGGTGATCGCCGAGAAGCTCCGCGGCATCGTCTCGCGTCTGGGCGTCGAGACGTACGGCGTCGCGGGCGAGGTGTTCGACCCGCAACAGCACGAGGCGATCTTCTACGCCCCCAACCCCGGCGGCGTGGAGGACGGCACGATCCTCGACGTCGTCGAGGTCGGCTACCGTCTCGGCACCATCGAGCTGCGACCGGCGAAGGTCGTCGTCGCCGGTTCGGCCGACTGACCGGAGGGGGTGTCCATGGCCAGTCAAGACTGGTTCGACAAGGACTTCTACAAGGTCCTCGGCGTCTCGAAGGACGTCTCCGAGGCCGATCTGAAGAAGACCTATCGCAAGCTCGCCCGCAAGTACCACCCCGACTCGACGCAGGGAGACCCCGCCGCCGAGGCGAAGTTCAAGGAGATCAGCGAGGCGTACGCGATCCTCTCCGACAAGGATCAGCGTGAGGAGTACGACCAGATCCGCGCGATGGGTGCGGGTGGTGCGCGCTTCCAGGCGCCGGGCGCCGGCGGGGCGGGCGGGTTCGAGGACGTCTTCAGCCGGTTCGGTCAGTCGCGCGGCGGCTCGTACCAGCAGGCGGACTTCGACGACCTGTTCTCGATGTTCGGCCAGGCCTCCGGCGGCGGCTTCGGATCAGGACGGTTCGGCCAGTCCTCGGGCGGATTCCGCGGCTACGGCGGCCCCCACAAGGGTGCCGACGTCACGGCGCGGACGACGCTCGACTTCCAGACCGCGGTCAAGGGCGAGACGATCACCCTCGCAGGGGAGGACGGAAAGCCGTTCAAGGTCAAGATCCCCGCGGGGGTCGCCGACGGCCAGAAGATCCGTCTGCGCGGCCGCGGCCGTCCGTCGCCGGACGGCGGCGAGTCGGGCGACATCGTCGTGCAGGTCACGGTGCGCCCGCATCCGGTGTTCACGCGTGACGGGCTGAACCTTCGCGTGACGGTCCCCGTGACCTTCACCGAGGCGGCGCTCGGCGCGACGATCGAGGTGCCGACGCTCGGCGGCGATTCCGTGAAGCTCCGCGTCGCGCCCGGCACTCCGTCGGGGCGCGTACTGCGCGTCAAGGGGCGCGGCGTGTCGACCTCGAAGGGGACGGGCGACCTCCTGGCCGAAGTGCAGGTGGCGGTGCCTTCGCACCTCGATGACAAGGCGCGAGAGGCGCTGGAGCGCTTCCAGGAGCTCGAGCCGAAGGAGAACCCGCGGGCCGACCTGCTCAGCAAGGCACGAGAGTGATCATGGCCGAGCGAGAACCCTACGAGGACCCGGACGAGGAGGCCCCGATCTTCGCGATCGCGGTCGCCGCCGAGCTCGCCGGCATGCACCCGCAGACGCTGCGTCAGTACGACCGACTCGGTCTCGTCGTGCCGGCCCGCACGCAGGGCGGCTCGCGGCGCTACTCCCTGCGGCACGTGCAGCAGCTGCGCGAGGTCGCGGCGCTGTCAGCCGAGGGCATGAGCCTCGCGGCGATCGCGCGCGTCATCGAGCTGGAGAACACGGTGCGGGGGCTCCGCCGCCAGGTGCGCGAGCTCGAGGGCCGCCTGCAGGTCGAGGCCGACCGGCGCTCCCGGGTGTTCGCGGCCGCGGCATCCGGCTCGGTCGTCACGCTCCGTCAGGGCACGCGTGTGCGCCGCGAGACGGACCTCGTGCTCTGGCATCCGCACCTCGGATCCGGACAGTAGCGAGATCTACGCCCTCGCCGCGAGGAAGGCCTCGTAGTCGGCGCGGGACACCTCCGCGTAGGCGTACGCCCAGTCGAGGAGGGCCTGCGTGATCACACGCGCGTTGCCGATGTACCCCGCCACGAGCGACGCCGTCGGGGATTGGGCGTGCGCGCGGGCGAGAACCGCGGCGCAGGCGCGCGCGTACAGGACGAACGACGCGTCGTCGAGGGCTTCGGCATCGATCCCGCCCTTCATGTCGCGGAACTGCCGCACGTAGTAGTCGTGAGCGGGCCCGCGGAAGTGGCCGAGGAACGGGTCGGACACTCCCTGCAGAATGCGTTGCAGCGCCACCACACGACCTCCCTCCCCTTCGTTCGCGATGAGTTCGTCGATCTCCGACGGCTGGGCGCAGCCCCCGTACTCGATGAGGACGCTGCGGCCCGCCTCCTTCGTCTGCATGAGGAGCGCGTGACCGTCACCGTCGACGAGGACGCTCACGTAGCAGCGGGTCCCGACGCTTCCGACCCCCACCACCCGTCGCACGGTGTCGGAGGCGACGTAGTGGCGGAGCAGAAGCCGGATGTCCGAGCGCGTCGTCAGAAGATACTTCTCGAGCGCCCCCGTGATCTCGCGCGTCGCCGCGTCGTCGATGTGCGTCATCGTCGGGGGCTGCTCCACGAATCGCCGCAGGCCGTCCTCGCCGCGCGTGGTGAGCTTGCGCGTCGCGCGCTCGGACGTCCTCTCCTCGGCGTCGGCGATCGCGTCGCGCAGCACGCGACGCGCCGACGAGCTGCCGTCACCGAGCCCGCCGGCCGCATCGAAGTGCTGGTAGTACCGGCCCACCGGCGACGACGCGCGGCTCTCACGCAGCGCGTGCGCGTACTGGTGCACCGCCCCTTCGGCCGCGGTGCGCGTCACCGCGCCGTCGCGCCCGCTCGCCTGGGCGGCGATCACGATGCTCGCGACGAGCCGCTTCACATCCCATTCCCACGGCGCCCATGCGGCCTCGTCGAAGTCGTTCAGGTCGAACACCAGCGTCCGCTGCGGCGATGCGTAGAAGCCGAAGTTGGACACGTGCGCGTCGCCGCACGATGCGACGAGGATGCCGCTGGAGGGCCCCGCCGCCAGGTCGGCGGCCATGAGTGCGGCGGTTCCCCGATAGAACGTGAACGGGCTCGCCGACATCCGCTCGGTGCGCAGCGGCACGAGCTCGGCCACGCGCGACGCGTTCTGCGCGTCGAGGATCGACAGGGGATCCCGACCCGTCGTCACGAGGTTCGCGATCGAGCGGCGCGGCGTCGCGCGGCGGCGGTCGCGACCCTGCGCCGCGAGGTCGGCGGTCGAGAGAGGTGCAGACAGCGGAACGGAGGCCATGCGCCCATGATGGCACCGCCCCGGCGGCGCACACCGGGTAGCGTTTCCGCATGACGCGCGCCACGACCACGACAGCTCCGGCCTCCCGCGCGCTCTCGCCCACGCTGTCGGCGCTGCTCGGCCTCGCGGCGGCGGTGCTGGTGCTCGCGGGCGTCTACCTCGCTCGCGAGATCATCGGCCCGCTCGCACTCGCCGCCGTCATCGTCATCATCTGCGAGCCCGTGCGTCGACCGCTCGAGCGGCGCGGGTGGCCGCGCTGGGCGGCGACGACCGCGGTGATCGCGGTCGCCTACCTCGTGCTCGCCGCGATGGCGGCGATGCTCGCCTACTCCGGCACGGCGTTCGTGGGCCTCGTCCGTGACTCCGCCGACGATCTGCGCGCCACCGCCGACCAGCTGGTCGCGTGGCTCGGGAGCCTGGGGCTGCAGGACCAGGCATCCGACGCCGCCGCCTCCCTGCTCGACCCGGCGACGCTCGTCAGCTTCGCGACGTCCCTCGGCAGCAGTGCGCTCGGCGTCGTCACGGCGTTCTTCTTCGTGCTCGCCTACGTCATCTTCATGGCCGTCGACGATGCGCGGTACACCCGCGCCGAGGAGCGCTTCGGCGCCCGAGTCACCCCGTTCGTCCGCCGCGCCGAGAGCTACAACCGGTCGGTCCGCCGCTACTACGTCGTCAACGCGAGCTTCGGACTCGTCGTCGCCGTCATCGATGGCCTGGCGCTGTGGGCGCTCGGCATCCCGGTGCCGGTCGTCTGGGCGATCCTCGCGTTCGTCACGAACTTCATCCCCAACATCGGGTTCATCCTGGGTCTCGTGCCGCCGGCCCTGCTCGCCCTCGTCGTCGGCGGCTGGCCGCTCATGCTCGTCGTCATCGGCATCTATTGCGTCGTGAACGTCACGCTGCAGGTGATGATCCAGCCGAAGTTCGTGAGCGACGCCGTCGACCTGACCCTCACGCTGAGCTTCTTCTCGGTCGTGTTCTGGACGTTCATCATCGGTCCGCTGGGCGCGCTGCTGTCGATCCCCCTGACGCTGCTCGTCCGCGAGCTGCTCTTCGGCGGCGACCCGAAGGCGTGGTTCGCGCGCTGGCTCTCGGGCGACGACGACGCCGCGCCGCCGCGCGAGGTCGGGACCGCCTGACCGCTGAGGCGCGCGCTGGCGCGGGATTCAGCTCGGGTCCCGGTTCAGCTCGGGTCGAGTCGCAGCACGGTCGGCGACTCGCCCACCGCCACGTCGTCGACGATCCGGAGCGTGCGTGCCAGGTCATCGAGCGCGCGCTCGACCGTGCCGAAGCGCTCGCGGTCGCCGCCGATGGCGGTGAGGGTCACGAACGCCGAACCGGCATCCCACGTGTACGTCACGTACGGCGGGACGGATGCCGCGGCGCCCGGTCCCGTGCCCGCCGCCGTCCCCCCGCCGCTCGCGCGCGGCACCGGGACGGCAAGCTTCTCACCGACGCCGAGGTAGGGCGAGCGGAAGTCCTCGGTGTCGTCGTACTCGATCGGCATCATGGCGCGCGCCGTCCGCAGCTGCGACGTCGCCTGCTGGATCTGCGCGAGCGCCACGACGAGCTCAGGGTCGTCCTTCCACGTCCAGACGAGCACGCGCCCGTCGGCCTGACGCAGCAGGAGCGGCGCCGCCTGGCTCGCCGCCCACGCGGCGAAACCGGTGCCCGCGCGCGGCGCCGCGCCCATCGCGGCGTTCGCCTGCGCGAAGAGCATGCCGATCGCGCGCTTGCGGCGTCGCCGCCCGCGCAACCCCAGCGACCCGGTGACGGGCACCCAGAGGGCGGGGTCGGCGTCGGCGTGCAGGCGCATCATCGTCCCAGCGTAGGCGGCGCGGACGCCGACGGCATCCGCCGCTCGGGTTGCCGCGTTCGGTCGGAACGCGTCGCCCCGACCGACGGATCTCGGCACCTCGACGGCGCCCCGCACCCCGCGCCCCGTGCCCCGCGCGTCAGGCGAGGAGCTTCGCCTTCGCCGCCGCGAACTCGGCGTCGTCGAGCACCCCGGCATCCTTCAGCGCCGCGAGCTTCTGCAGTTCGGCGACCACGTCGACGACGGGTGCGGCGGCCGCGGGCGCGGATGCCGCCGCGGGAGCTGCAGCCGGTGCGGCCGCCATCTGCTGCGCGACGGCGGCCTGCGCGGCGGCCTCCACCTGCGCCTTCTGCTGGGCCGCCTGGTAGAGCTGCGCCTGCGTCGCGGTGTGGTGCTTCTCGGCGGCGCGGGCGTTGACGGCGTTCGCCGTTCCCGCGACGACCGCGGTGCGTGCGGCCAGGCCGATGAGGCCCGGGCGTCCGTTCCTTCTCATGGTGTCCCCCTCAGTCCTCCTCGTCGACGGCGTCGACGAGGGCGTTCACGACGGGAGCGGGGATCCGCTCCACGCTCAGCACCTCTCCGCCCGCGGCGGCGAGGTGACCCGACAGGACGCGCGCCCAGGTGAGTTCCAGCACCACGACGGCGGCGACCGTTTCGGGATCGAGCAGCTCGGCGAGCTCCTCGATGTCTTCGTCGCCCGCCATTCCGGGCGAGTGGAGCTCGAGCTCGCCGTCGTACTCGGCGGTCGTGTACGACCCGTCGGCGGCGGTCCGGACGATCACGAAGTCGAGCACCCGCACGGTCCCCGACGCGACGTCGTCGGCGAGCGCTTCGAGCACCGCCGCGGGCGGCCCGTCGTCCGGAAGGGTGACGAGGTAGAACTCGACGGGTCCGTACTCGAAGGCGCTCATGGCGTTCCTCTCGGTGGTGGGGCTCGGTGCTGATCCGACGCCCTCTGTCGCCAGGCTAGACCTTGCTGCGGCGGCCCGCGGACACAGTGCGGCCGGGGAAATGCCGTGAAAAGGATGCCGCGCACAGCGCCCCCGTTCCGGGGTCGTCGCCGACCCCTCGGGTAGACTCGGGGCGGTCCGACGCACCCGTCGGCGACGCCGCACAGATAGGCAGCCACCCACCTGTGACTCCCCCCGCGCATGAGCCGCTGACGATCGTCATGGCGGCCGACACGTTCGCCCCCGACGTCAACGGCGCCGCCCGTTTCGCCGAGCGGCTCTCCGCCGGTCTCGCCGCCCGCGGTCACGATGTCCACGTCGTCACCCCGAGCGTGGGCCACCGCAACCACGGCGTGTTCACCGAGAACATCGAAGGTCAAGACATCACCGTCCACCGGCTGCCCGGCGTCCGCTGGCCTCCGCACGACTGGCTGCGCTTCGTGTGGCCATGGCGCGCCAAGCACTACGCCCGGAAGATCCTCACCGACGTCCAGCCCGACGTCGTGCACAGCCAGTCGCACATCGTGATCGGGCGGGGACTCACCCGGATCGCCCGACAGCGCGGCATTCCCGTCGTCGCCACGAACCACGTGATGGCCGAGAACATCATCGACTTCACGACCCTGCCGCCTCTGCTCGACAAGGTCGTCGTCAAGCTCGCCTGGGACGACGCGAAGCGCACCTTCGACATGTCGCGCGCCGTGACGACGCCGACGCGGAAAGCGGCGGAGTTCCTCGAGCAGACGATCGACATCGACGGCGTCATCCCGATCAGCTGCGGCATCGACAAGGGCAACTACACCCCCGACCTCACGCCGCGGGAGCATCACCGCGTGCTGTTCGTCGGCCGCCTCACGACCGAGAAGCACGTCGAGGTGACCCTCGCGGCCGTCGCGAAGCTCGCGCCCGAGCTGCCGGCGATCACGTTCGACATCGTGGGCGGCGGCGACCAGCGCAAGAGCCTCGAGCAGGTCGTGCAGCGCCTCGGCATCCAGGACCGGGTCACCTTCCACGGGCGCGTCTCCGAAGAAGAGCTGCGCGCCGCCTACACCCGGGCCGACGTCTTCGCGATCGCCTCGATCGCCGAGCTTCAGTCGATCGCGACGATGGAGGCCATGGCGTCGGGCCTGCCCGTCGTCGGCGCGAACGCCGTCGCGCTGCCGCACCTCGTGAACGACGGGGTGAACGGCTATCTCTTCGAGCCGGGCGATGTCGACGACCTCGCCGACAAGCTCCGTCGCGTCCTCACCGCGTCGCCCGAGGAGTACCTCCGCATGCAGCAGGCATCTCTCGACGGCGTCGACATCCACGACATCGAGAAGACGCTCGACACGTTCGAGAAGCTCTACCGCGGCGAACCGCTCGAGCCGTGAGCGCGCACATGCGGCTGCTGTTCGACGCGCGCTACATCCGCACCGACTTCCACGACGGCATCAGTCGCTACTCGACCGAGCTCGCCGCCGCCGTCGCGGCGGAGGCACCGGCGCGCGGGGTCGATGTGGTGTTCCTCATCCACGACGAGGCGCAGAGGGCGCATCTGCCCGAGGGTGCGCGTGCTCTCCGCATCCACGCACCGACCTCCGTGCTCGAACCGTTCGCGGCCCTCCGCCTCAACCGGTACCGGCCCGACGCGGTGTTCTCGCCGATGCAGACCCTCGGCTCGCTCGGGCGCCGCTACGCGCTCGTGCTGACCCTCCACGACATGATCTACTACCGACACCGCACACCCCCGCGCGACCTCCCTGCGCCGATCCGCCTCGGGTGGCGCCTGTTCCACCTTTCCTACGTGCCGCAGCGCGTGACTCTGAACGGCGCCGACGTCGTCGCGACGGTGAGCGAGACGAGCGCCGCCGACTTCGCTCGGGTGAAGCTGACGAAGCGGCCCGTCGTCGTCGTGCCGAACGCGCCGCAACGGCTCGCGGCGCTGCTGCCGGAGGCGGACGGCGCCGGCGGTGTCGTCCCGGGAGCCGAGAACCTCGTCTACATGGGGTCGTTCATGCCCTACAAGAACGTCGAGACGCTCATCCGCGCCGTGGCCGAGCTGCCCGGGCGGACCCTCCACCTGCTGTCGCGCATCTCACCGGCGCGCCGCACCGAGCTCGAGGCGCTGATCGACCCCGCGGGTGGGCGCGTCGTGTTCCACGGCGGGGTGACGGATGCCGAGTACGCCGCGCTCCTCGCCGATCGGGCGGTGCTCGTCTCGGCCTCGCTCGACGAGGGGTACGGCCTTCCGCTCGCGGAGGCGCTCGAGCTCGGGGTGCCCGCCGTCGTCACCGACATGCCGATCTTCCGCGAGGTCGCGGGCCCCGGCGCCCTGTACGCCCCCGGAAAGGATGCCGCCGCATTCGCCGCCGGCATCCGCTCGCTCGACGATCCCGACGCCCGCGCCGCGCTCGTCGCTGCGGGGGAGGAGCACATCGCGCGGTTCGCCTGGGCGCGCTCGGCGGGTGCGCTGCTCGATGCGCTGGAGACGCTGCCGCGGCGTCAGAGGTAGCCGACCACCGAGAACATCAGCGAGATGAGCGTCGAGACGGTGGCCGCGATCCCGAGCCCGATGCCGATTCCGCCGAGCAGCGGCTGCTCGCGACGCGCCAACGCGCCGCAGACGATCGCGCCGACGCCGACCGCGGCGGAGAGGATGTCCGAGATCCAGTACGCCACCTGGTAGGCCTCGTAGCTCCCCGACAGGCGGATTGCGCGGAACACGAAGAACATGAAGAGGCTGAGGATGAGCGGGATGGACCCGAGGATGATCGACGTGATCGCGAGTCCCCGCCCGGTCGTCGACGTGCTGGAGGATGCGGCGGGCGGCGGCGGGTTCCAGCCTGCAGGCGCGTAGGAGGCGGCCGGATAGCCGGCCGGAGGCGGAGCGGCAGCGCCGTACGGCGTGGGCTGGCCCGGCGGCGGGTTGGTCGGCTGCGGGTTCGGCGTGGTCATGGCGCGCTCCTCATTGCGGGGGTGGCCCCACTCTAAGGGGACGAGGACTCTCGGGGCGAGGGTGCTCTGCGGGGCGAGGGCGCTCTGCGCGGCGAGGGTGCTCTGCGGGACGCGGGTGCTCTGTGGGGCGCACCCGTCACGGCAAGCGCGACCGATCGGTGGGGACGCGGCGGTAGCCGTCGTCGCGCAACGCGCGGGCGGTGCCGAAGGCGGCGATGACGGACAGGAGACCGAAGACGATGATGACGGTGAACATGGCAGAAACGCTACGACCGGCATCCTTCTGCCACGAGTGGCAGGACGGACGGCATGTGTATGATTTCTGCCATGAAGACCGTCGCCTGCGTCGTCCAGCCCGGATTCTCGCCGTTCGAGTTCGGCCTCGCGTGCGAGGCCTTCGGCCTCGACCGGTCGGACGACGGCATCCCGAACTTCGACTTCCGCATCGTCACCCCTGAGCCGGGCGCCGTGCCGAGCAACCTGGGCTTCTCGATCAACGTCGACAGTGACCTCTCCTTCGCCGACGAGGCCGATCTCGTCGTCATCACCCCGATCCCGCGCAGCGCGTGGGAGAGCGTCGACGAGCGCGTCTGCGAAGTCGTGCGGCGCGCGGTCGATCGGAATGCCTGGGTGCTGACGGTCTGCAGCGGGTCGTTCGTCGTCGCGGCATCCGGCGTCCTGTCCGGAAAGCGCGCGACGACCCACTGGCGCTACGCCGACACGATGTCGCGGATGTACCCCGACATCGAGGTCGACCCGAACGTCCTCTACGTCCAGGACGGCCGGATCATCACGAGCGCGGGCACGGCGGCGGGGCTGGATGCCTGCCTGCACCTGCTGCGGATCGAGCTCGGCGCCGAGATGACCAACACGATCGCGCGCCGCATGGTCGTGCCGCCGCAGCGCGACGGCGGGCAGGCGCAGTTCATCGCAGCGCCGCTGCCCGTGTCGACGTCGCTGTCGCTCGCGCCGGTCACCGACTGGGTGCTCGAACACCTCAGCCTCGACCTGTCGGTCGATCAGCTCGCGGCCCGCGCGCACATGTCGCCGCGCACGTTCGCGCGGAGGTTCAAGGCCGACTACGGCACGACGCCCGCAGCGTGGCTTGCGCGCCAGCGCCTCATCCACGCGCAGCGTCTGCTCGAGCAGACCGACCTCGGCCTCGACGCCATCGCCTTCGAAGCCGGCTTCGGGTCGGCGGCGGTCCTCCGTCAGAACTTCACGCGGATGCTGGGCCTCAGCCCCACGGCGTACCGGGCGCGGTTCGCGTGCCCGGGTGACGCGAGCGCGATGCGCGGCGAGGCCATGCCCGCCGCCTGATCGGAGCGCGGATGTCGGAATCTCTGGAGCACGTTGTGTGCGCCACCTAGTGACCGGGCCGCGGCGCTTCGCTACGGTGTGAACGTGTGGCCCGTGCGGCTTCCGCCGCGTGCCGCCGCGTAGTAAAGCCGCGTAGTAAAGTTGAGCGTAGACAACTCAACTTTGTGGACATCGCCGATTTCAGGGAGAACGCATGAACGCGCAGCCCCAGCCCGGGCAAGAAGAGCAGCAGAGCCCGCTCGAGCAGTTCGGGATCAACCTCACCGAGCGCGCACGGCAGGGGAAGCTCGACCCGGTCATCGGGCGGGACTCCGAGATCCGTCGCGTCAGCCAGGTGCTCACCCGCCGCACGAAGAACAACCCGGTGCTCATCGGCGAGCCCGGCGTCGGCAAGACCGCCGTCGTCGAGGGCCTCGCCCAGCGGATCGTCGCCGGCGACGTCGCCGAGTCGCTCAAGGACAAGGAGCTCATCTCCCTCGACATCTCCGCCCTCGTCGCCGGAGCCATGTATCGCGGCCAGTTCGAGGAGCGCCTGAAGAGCGTCCTCAAAGAGATCACCGAGTCGGATGGTCGCGTCATCACCTTCATCGATGAGTTGCACACCCTGATGGGCGCGGGCGGCGGCGAGGGATCGGTCGCGGCCTCCAACATGCTGAAGCCGATGCTCGCCCGCGGGGAGCTGCGCCTCATCGGCGCGACGACCCTCGACGAGTACCGCGAGTTCATCGAGAAGGATGCCGCGCTCGAGCGCCGCTTCCAGCAGGTGTACGTCGGCGAGCCGTCGGTCGAAGACACCGTCGCGATCCTTCGCGGACTCAAGGAGCGGTACGAGGCCCACCACAAGGTCGCGATCGCCGACGGCGCGCTCGTGGCCGCGGCATCCTTGTCCAACCGCTACATTCCGAGCCGCCAACTGCCCGACAAGGCGATCGACCTGATCGACGAGGCCGCGTCGCGCCTGCGCATGGAGATCGACTCGGCACCGCTCGAGATCGACGAGCTGCGCCGACACGTCGACCGGCTGAAGCTCGAAGAGCTGGCGCTCAAGCGCGAGAAGGACGCCGCGTCGAAGGAGCGGCTCGCGACCCTCCGCGAGACCCTGGAGCTCGAGCAGGGCAAGCTCGACGAGCTGCAGGCCCGGTGGGAGCGCGAGCGCGCCTCGCTCAACGCCGTCGGCGACCTGAAGACCAAGCTCGACCAGGCGCGCAGCGACGCCGAGCGCGCCCAGCGCGAGGGCAACCTCGAGAAGGCGTCGCGGCTGTACTACGCCGAGATCCCCGCGCTCGAGCGGCAGCTCGCCGAAGCCGAGCACGCCGAAGAGGGCGGCGCGCGCATGGTCAACGACCACGTCACCGACGAGGACATCGCCGGCGTCATCGCCGCCTGGACCGGCATCCCCGTGGGGCGCCTGCTGCAGGGCGAGAGCGAGAAGCTCGTGAACCTCGAGTCGGAGCTCGGCAAGCGGCTCATCGGGCAGAAGGATGCCGTGAAGGCCGTGTCCGACGCGGTGCGCCGCTCGCGCGCCGGCATCAGCGACCCGAACCGCCCCGTCGGCTCGTTCCTCTTCCTCGGTCCGACCGGCGTCGGCAAGACCGAGCTCGCGAAGGCGCTCGCCGAGTTCCTCTTCGACGACGAGCGCGCGCTCGTGCGCATCGACATGTCGGAGTACGGCGAGAAGCACTCGGTCGCCCGGCTCGTCGGCGCCCCTCCCGGATACATCGGCTACGAAGAGGGCGGCCAGCTCACCGAGGCCGTGCGTCGCCGCCCGTACTCGGTCGTCCTCCTCGACGAGGTCGAAAAGGCGCACCCCGAGGTCTTCGACATCCTGCTGCAGGTGCTCGACGACGGCCGCCTCACCGACGGGCAGGGCCGGACGGTCGACTTCACGAACACCATCCTGATCCTCACCTCGAACCTCGGGTCGCCGATCCTCATCGATCCGACGCTCACCGTGGAGGAGAAGCGCGAGCAGGTCATGGCCCTCGTGCGCACGGCGTTCCGCCCCGAGTTTCTCAACCGGCTCGACGACATCGTCATGTTCACGGCGCTCTCCGAGGCCGACCTCGCCCAGATCGTCGAGCTGTCGGTGGATGCCTTGCAGCGGCGCCTGCGCGACCGGCGCCTCACCCTCGCCGTCACCCCCGACGCGCGCGCGTGGCTCGCCGAGCGCGGCTACGACCCGATCTTCGGCGCGCGTCCGCTGCGGCGCCTCATCCAGTCGGAGATCCAGGACCGCCTCGCGATGGCGCTCCTCTCCGGCGGCGTGCACGACGGCGATCTCGTCAAGGTCGACCTCGCGGCCGACGGTTCGCAGCTGGTGCTGACGAGCTCGGGCCCCTCGCCCGTCGAGACGCCGGGGGCTTCGGCATCCGGCGCCGCCCCGGGCGACGCCGACGATGACGACGTCATCGAGGCGGAGCTGCTCGAGGACTGACGCACACCACCCCGCGAGACCGCGCAAATGTCACGATCCCGCGCCGGGAACGTGACATTTGCGCGGTCTCGCGGGCCGGTGGCGGTCTCGCGGGGCGGGGGTCGGGTGGGTCAGGCGCGCGCAGCGGGGAGGTCGCGCGTGCGCCAGAACGGTCCGAACGCGAGAGGGAGCGTCGCGAGCAGTCCGCCGAGCGCGCCGATCCACAGGGTCGGGATCGTGCCGAGCCATGAGCCGAGCCAACCCGCCGCGAGCGCCGCGAGGGGCATGACGCCCCACACGCAGAAGCGGATCGACGCGTTCATGCGCCCGAGGAGGCGCGACGGGGTGATGCGCTGGCGGAACGTCACCTGCGTGATGTTGTAGACGACGACGCCGATGCTCATCGTGAAGGTCTGCACGACGAGGAGCGTGAACGCCCATGCCTGCGGCAGCGCGGCGGCGAGCGGTAGCGGCACCATCGCGACGGCGAACGCGATCGCGCTCACCGGAATCGCCCGCGCCTCGCCGATGCGGCGTGAAATGCGCGCGGCGAGCATGGCGCCCAGCAGGCCTCCGACGGCGCCGAGCGACAGCAGCAGCCCCATCGTCGCGGGTGAGAAGCCGAGGATTCGCAGATAGAAGATCGGCACGAGGGTGAAGACGATCGTCGAGAAGAAGTTCGAGATCGACGTGGTCGCCACGATGCGCTTCAGATACGGGTTGCCGAATACCCAACGCAGCCCCTCGGCGATCTCGCGGTGGAGGGGCGCGTGATCGGTGGCCTCGCGCCGGACCTCGTGGTCGCGAGTGAAGATCAGCGCGACCATCGAGGCGAGGTAGGTGGCGACGGTCACGACGATCGCGACGGGTGCCGACACCAGGGCGACGAGTCCGCCGCCGACCGCGGGACCGGCGAGCGAGGCGAGCTGATGCGTCGACTCGAGCTTGCCGTTCGCCTCGGCGATCTGGTCGGGCTCGACGAGCGAGGGGATGATGCTCTGGTACGACACGTCGAAGAACACGGTCGCGATGCCGACGACGAGCGCCGCGACGTACAGGTGCCACATCTCCAGGCGCCCGGCGAGGTAGAGCAGCGGCAGGGCGGCGAGAGCGAGGGCGCGGATGCCGTCGGCCACGATCATCACCCGGCGCTTGCGCATCCGATCGATCCAGGCGCCGGCGGGAAGTCCCACGACGAGGAACGCCGCCGTGGCCGCGGCGGTCAGATAGCCGACCTGCGCCTCCGTCGCGTGCAGCAGGAGCACCGCGAGCACCGGCAGGGCGAGCTCGAAGATCTGCGCGCCGAACTGGCTGAACGCCTGCCCTGACCACATCGTGAGGAAGTTCCGGTCGTGCCACAGCGACCGTCCCGGGGGCGACGCCACGGCGTCGGTGGGGTGAGAGGGGTCGGGTGATTCAGGCACGGGGATAGCGTGCGGTAGCGATTGAGAATTGTCAATCAGTCGCATAGTCTCGGCGTGTGACCCACGCTCGAGATGTGGCCAGCGCGGCACGGAATGCCGACGCAGCGGAGAACGCCCGCGCGGCGGAGAGCGCCCGCGCAGCGGCGAACGCGGCAGAGAACGCGCGGGCGGGGGATGCCGATGCGGAGGCCGTCGCGCGTGCGCTGAGCTCGCCGCTCCGGCTGCGCATCCTGCGCCTGTGCGCCTTCGACGCGCGCACGAACAAGGAACTCGCGGAGCTGCTCGACGTGAACCCCGGCACGATGCTGCACCACGTCCGCACTCTCGCCGACGCGGGGCTCCTCGCGGCCGACCCGGTGCGCCGCGGGACGCGTGGAGCGCGCGAGGTGCCCTACCGCGCGACCGGGCTGTCGTGGAATGCGCCCGTTCCCGCGGCATCCGTGCTCATCCTCGACACGATGCGCGAGCAGCTCGTCGGCGTCGATCCGGAGGATGTCGACGTCACCTGGATGGGACTGCGCCTGAACCCGGTGCACCTCGACGAGCTGCGCGAGCGGCTCGGGGCGCTCTTCGAGGAGTTCACGTCTCGCGGCCCCGACGCGGACGGCGAGGCCTACTCTCTCGTGAGCGTGCTCCACCCCGACCTGAACCCGCCCGCGGCGTAGCGCGAGCGCGGGTCCGGCGGGTCAGGCCGAGCGAGGCGACGCTCAGGCGTCGACGACGACCGAGTCGGCGATCGGGCGGCGGGTGCGAGGCGTGCTCTCGCGGTCGCGCAGAGACGCCGGGGCGGCGTCCACGTCGCCGAGCGCGCCGACGGCCATCACGGTCATCGCGACAAGCGCATCGCCGAAGCCGAACGCCTCGCCGATGCGGTCGCGGTCGAAGCCGCCCATCTGGTGGGTGTGCAGGCCCGACGCGTGCGCCTGCACCGTGAAGTGCGCGGCGGCCTGGCCGGTGTCGTACGCGGCCCAGGCGAGGGGTGCGCCGTCGAGCGAGGTGACCGTCGCGAAGACGATGAGCGCACCGGCATCCGCCGCCCAGGCCTGGTTGAAGCCCATGAGCGCATCGACGATCGCGGCGTGCGCCTCCGACCCGCGGCGCGCGACGACGAAGCGCCACGGCTGCGTGTTGTTGGCCGACGGCGCCCAGCGGGCGGCCTCGAGCGCGCTCGCGAGCGCGTCTTCGTCGATCGGCGCGGCGTTGTCGAAGATGCGGGTGCTCCAGCGCTCGGCGAGGACGTCGAGGATGGGGGCTTCGGTGACGGCGGGGCTCATGTTCTCTCCGATGATGTCTGGGGGTGCGTGCAGAGGGACATCATCGGCCCGATCCATCCAACCGTATGCACCGCGGATGTGTTCCCACTGAACATGACGCCGTGAGAACACCGCCACGAACACCGGGGGACGTTTGCGCTCGTCGGAAGGTCGGGGGATCTTTCCGCACGGATGCCGAGGGTCGCCGCGCCGACCGGCGATAACGTGGGCCCATGACGACGATCGCGACGGCCGACCTGTACGACGAGCGCGGCGAGGAGCTCGATTCCCTCGCCCTGCAGTTCCAGAACATCGGCGGCAACATCGCGTTCGACGGCCCGGTCCGCACGATCCGCTGCCACCGCGACAACGCTCTCGTGAAGGCGACGCTCGCGGCCCCCGGAGACGGCGCGGTGCTCGTCGTCGACGGCGGCGGGTCGCTCGAGTCGGCGCTGGTGGGCGACCTCATCGCGGCATCCGCCGTCGAGAACGGCTGGGCCGGCGTCATCGTGCACGGGGCGATCCGCGACCGCGAGGCGATCGGCGAGCTGCCGCTCGGCGTCAAGGCGCTCGGCTCGAACCCGCGCAAGAGCGCGAAGGACGGCGTCGGCGAGGTCGACGTGCCCGTCGAGATCGCGGGGGTCGTCTTCCGTCCCGGCGCGCACGTGTGGGCGGATGCCGACGGGGTGCTCGTCGAGCGCTGACGCTGCGGCGGCGACCGGAAGCCTCGGTCACCGCCGCCTCGAGTCGTGTCGGTCAGCCGGCGAGGGCCTCCGACAGCTTGACTCGCGCGCCCATCCGGAGGATGGAGTTCTCGTAGATCTTCGCGCCGACCCAGATCGCCGCGGCGCACGTGGCGAGCATGATCGCGAGCGAGAGGAGCGGCTCCCACCACTGCGCCGTGCCGAGGAAGATGCGCACGGGCATCGCGACGGGCGCCGAGAACGGCACGTACGACATGATCGTCATCACGAGCTCGTTGTCGTTGAAGAACACCACGAGGAAGTACGGCGCCATCACGAGGAAGGTCAGCGGCGTCGTGGTCGATCCGATGTCTTCCTGCCTCGAGACCATCGCGCCCGCCGCCGCGAAGAGTGCGGCCAGCAGCACGAAGCCGAAGAGGAAGAACACCGCGAACCACGCGATCGGCGCGCCGAGTCCCGACAGCAGCGCCGATTGTCCCGTGACCGTGAGGCCGATCACGGCGATTGCGGCGAGTCCGATGATCTGCCCCATCGCGAGGATGGTGTTCCCGACGACCTTCCCCGCGAGGAGCGCCCGCACCGGGATCGCCGAGATCAGCAGCTCGACGACGCGCGTCGCCTTCTCCTCGACGACGGACTGGGCGATCGTCGATCCGAAGGTGAGCGCCGCCATGAAGAACACCAGCCCGAACCCGAGCGCGACGATGTAGCGGGCGAACCCGTCGGTGGGGTCGGCGTTCAGGAGCTCGACCGGCGGGGTGAGGCTCAGCATCTGCATGAGCCCCGCCGGCGGCGACGAATCGGCGACGATCGTGTAGCCGAACGGCTCGGCGCCGCCGGGGACGATCGCCGCGTCGACGGTGCCGTCGGCGACGAGGCCCCGCGCCTCGTCGGCATCCGACACCTGCGTCACGTCCACGCTGTCGCCGAGCGAGGCGACGACGGGGGCGGTCTGCGACGTGACGGCGACGGGGGTCGCGCTCTGCGACTGCGCGGCGAACCCGCCCCAGACGACGCTCACGAGCGCGATGAGGAAGAGGATGCCGGTGGAGATCAGGAACGCCTTGCTGCGCAGTTTCGAGCCGATCTCGCGCTCGGCGACGAGCCACACGCTCTGGGCGAAGGTGGGGGTGTGCGCGGTCACTGGATGACCTCCTTGAAGATCTGGGCGAGGGAGGGATGCCGGGGTGCGAAGCTCGCGACGTCGCCGACGGCGACCGCGCGGCGGAGCACCCGCTGGGCGGTCTCGTCGTCGTCGACGTCGAAGAGGGCGTAGCCGCCGTCGAACTCGACGACGTCGACGCCCTGCTCCTCGCGGAGCCATCCGGCATCCGCGGCGGAGACGAGTTCGAAGCGGTGGCCGGCGAACCGCTCGCGCAGCCCGTCGCGGGTGCCGGCGGCGCGGATCGTGCCCCCGGCGATGATGACGAGGTCGTCGCACAGGCGCTCGACGACGTCGAGCTGGTGCGACGAGAACAGCACCGCGGCGCCGGCGGCCGCGCGCGTCTGGAGGACGCCGGCGACGACCTCGACCGCCAGCGGGTCGAGTCCCGAGAACGGCTCGTCGAGGATGAGCACCTTCGGGTCGTGGACGAGGGCCGCGGCGATCTGCGCACGCTGCTGGTTGCCGAGCGAGAGCGTCTCGATGTCGTCCTGCAGGCGCTCGCCGAGACCGAGCTCGACGAGGAGCGCCTCGGCGCGGGTCGTCGCCTCGGCCTTGTCGAAGCCGTGCAGGCGCGCGAGGTAGACGATGTGGTCGAGGACCCGCATCTTCGGGTAGAGGCCTCGCTCTTCGGGCATGTAGCCGAAGCTCCGGCGGTCGGCGGCGGTCACGGGGGCGCCGTCGAGCGTCACCTCGCCGGCGTCGCGGGAGAGCACCCCGAGGGTGATCCGCATCGTGGTGGTCTTGCCGGCGCCGTTGCCGCCGACGAAACCGGTGAGCCGGCCCGGAGCGACGGTGAAGCTCACATCGTCGAGCACGCGATGCGTGCCGTAGTTCTTGGTGATCCCGCTCAGTTCGAGCATGCGTCCTCCCGGGGGTGGCGTGTCATACCCCGGTTCTCGGGGATGATGTCGACGCTACGGCGCGACGGCTGCGCTCACCTCCCCCGGCGGGGGGAACTTCGGCATCCCACGGGCGGGGGACGTGGAGGGAGGGCGGGGATGCCGAGGGAGGACGGGGATGCCGATACAGCCGATTCACAGAGAATGGCAATCTCGCATCCACCCACCGGACACCGAGCCTCAATAGGCTCCGGACGTGACGAGTCTCGCGGAACGTGTCCGGCGGATGAACGCACCGAGCGGGACGGTCGGGCGTCTCCGAGAGCTCGGCATGACCCGAAGGGGTCTGCTGACGGGGTTCGCGGTGCTCCACGTCGTCTACGCGCTGAGCATCGTCCATGTCATCGTGTCAGGCGGCACCGAGGGGGATCTGCCGCTGTACCGTCTCTGGGCGCAGCAGGCGATCCACGGCTACTGGCCGGTGTTCGACTTCCCGTGGGTGTACCCCGCCGGGGCGCTCGCGCCGATCATGCTGTCGATCGCCGCAGGCCCGTACCTCTTCCAGGCGCTCTGGCTGATCCTCATGGCCGCGGGGAACTTCGCCGCGATCGCCGCGCTCACCGGCGGATTCCGCCGGATCGCCGACTACCCGGCGGCTTGGTACTGGCTGCTCATCCAGGTGCTGCTCGCGCCGGTGTCGATGCTGCGCCTTGAGGGTGCCGCCGCACCTCTCGCGATCGCCGGCCTGGTGCTGCTCGCTCGGCGACCCGCCGTCGCGGGTGCGCTCATCGCGGCCGCCACGTGGATCAAGGTCTGGCCGATCGCGATCGCCGCCGCAGCGGTCACCGTCCTGCGCACGCGGTGGCGGGTCGTCGCGGGAGGGCTGGCCCTGACCGCAGGCGTCGTCGCCGCGGTCGCGGTGGGCGGCGGCATCCGGAACCTGTTCAGCTTCGCGACCATTCAGTCCGACCGGGCGCTGCAGCTCGAGGCCCCCATCGCGACACCGTGGGTGTGGGGAGCGGTGCTGCGCGTGCCGGGTGCGGCGATCCGCCAGAACTACGAACTGGCGACACGAGAGGTCTCCGGCCCCGGCGTCTACGCGGCCGGTGAGTTCGTGACGCTGCTCATGCCGGTCGTGTTCCTCGGGATCGTCGCGCTCCTGTGGATGGCGCGATCCCGCGCGGCGCGCGAACGGCGGCTGACGCCCGCGCTCGAGCAGCGGCTCGTCCTGCGCGGCTCGTTCGCGCTCGCCGCGACCCTCATCGTCTTCAACAAGGTCGGGTCGCCGCAGTACATGCTCTGGATCGCGCCGATCGTCGCGGTGGGGGTGATGGTCGACCCGCGCGGGTGGCGTCGCATCGCGATCGCGGTGGCCGTCGCGAGCGTCCTCACGAGTCTCGTCTTCCCGATCCTCTACATGCCGCTCGTCGATGCGCAGCCCGTACCGGCGTTCGTGCTCCTCCTGCGGAACCTGATCGTCGTGGCCCTGTTCGTCGAGAGCGTCGTGTGGCTGTGGCGTGCGGCCGCGGCGCGCGTGCCCGTGCCGGTCGGTGTCGGTGCTCCCGCGACAGCGGTCGTTCCGGCATCCGACTGATGACCGCCGCGTGCCCGACTCAGGCCAGCCCGTGCCGGTGCGCGAACACGACCGCGGCCACGCGGTCGCGGGCGCCGAGCTTCTGCAGCACGTTCGACACGTGCGTCTTCACGGTGGCCTCGCCGATGTAGAGCGCCGCGGCGATCTCAGCGTTGCTCCGCGCGTCGGCGAGCAGGCGCAGCACCTCGGTCTCCCGCTCGGTGAGGTCGACCGCGATGCGCGGCTCGTCACGCCGGTCCGGCTCGCGCGACCCCTCGCGCGGCGTCGCGACCGGTCCGCTCGGGGGCGCGGCCGCGAAGCGCTCGATGACGCGCTTGGTCACCTCGGGGGCGAGGAGCGCGTCGCCGGCGGCCGCGACCCGCACCGCCGCGACGAGGTCTTCGGGCCCCGCGTTCTTCAGGAGGAAGCCGCTCGCGCCCGCCGCGAGCGCCCGGAACAGGTAGTCGTCGCGGTCGAAGGTCGTGACGACCACGACGGCGGGGCCACCCGGTCCCGACTCTTCGACGATCCGCGCGGTCGCGTCCAGGCCGTCCATGCCGGGCATCTGCACGTCCATGCAGATGACATCCGGCGAGAGGGCGGATGCCTGGGCCACCGCGCCCTCGCCGTCGCCGGCCTCGCCGACGACGATGATGTCGTCCTGGGCCTCGAGGATCATCCGGAACCCCGCGCGCATGACGGCGTGGTCGTCGACGAGGAGCACGCGGATCGGGGCGCTCATCGGGTGCCCTCCGTCGCGGCGATGTCGAGAGGGACCGACACGCGCACGAGGAAGCCGCCGCGCGGACGCGGGCCGGTCTCGATCGTGCCGCCGGAAGCCGTGGCGCGCTCGCGCATGCCGACGAGCCCGAGGCCCGGACGGGCGGCGGCGAGCACGCGACCCGTGTTGGTCACCTCGAGTTCGACGGCCGGCGCGCCCACGCCGGCGTAGCGGAGGCGCACGTCGGCGGAGGCATCCGGCCCCGCGTGCCGGCGGGCGTTCGTCAGTGCCTCCTGCGCGATGCGGTACAGGTTCACCTGCACGACCTCGGGCACCGGATGCGCGGCGCCGATGACGGCGTACGTCGTCGGCAGGCCGTTCTGCTCCGCGTGCGCGACGAGATCGGGGAGGGCGGCGAGGCTCAGGGTCGAGTCGCTCGGGGCCCCGGCATCCGGTGTGCGCAGTGTGTCCAGGAGCTGACGCAGCTCGGTCAGGGCGCTGCGCGCCGACTCCTCGACCGACCCCAGTGACGCGCGGGCGGCCGCCGGGTCGCGGTCGAGCACGGCTCGCGCGGCGCCCGCCTGCACACCCATCGCCGAGACGTGGTGGGCGACGACGTCGTGCAGCTCGCGCGCGATGCGCACGCGGTCGAGGGCCACCGCCTGGGCCGCCGTGATCTCGCGTTCGCGTTCGAGCTCGGCGGTGCGCTCCTCGAGCACGGCGCGCGCCTGCGCTTGCGCCCACGCGCGGTCGCCGAAGTACCACGCGCCGCCGAAGTAGGCGACGTTCACGAGGAACTGGATGATCATGAACGCCGCGAACGGCGAGAAGAGCCCGGCCCGAGAGAGCCCATCGTCATCGGGCGAGATCGCCGCCTGGAACGTCGTGACGATCAGCCAGACGAACATCCCGATCACGACCACCAGTCGCACGCCGTTCGCTCGCTGGCGATCCGCGACCCACGCGCCCACGGTGTACATCGCGATGAACATCGCGACGTTTCCGACGTAGACCTCGGGAATGCGGAACGTCACACCCAGGAAGAACGCGACGGCGACGAGTACGACCGTGAGCTCGGGGAAGCGGCGCCGGAACGCGAGGGGGATCGTCAGCGCGGCGGCGAACACGAGAGCCCAGCTGAACGCCGGCCCGTCCGTGCCGTAGATGCCGGCGACCTGGCCGAGCCAGGCGCTCAGGATCGCCGCGACGAACAGCGCCGCGGCGAGCCACACATCGGCGCGGAGCTCGTCGGACGTGACCGTGCGCACGAGCGCCGGTCGGAGCCGTGCAGCCCGGGAGCGGAGGGAGACGCGCATGGGATCCAACGTACGGGGGAGCGGATGCCGCGGCATCCCCCCTGCGACGGATCGCATCGGTGCGCGAGGATGGAGGAACGACCCCGAGGAGGATCCATGACCGCGTACACCGTCGGCGTCATCGTCGGCTCCGTCTCCGTCCCGTCGCTCAATCGTCGCTTCGCCGAGGCGCTCGGAAAGCTGGCACCCGAGGCCGAGCTGACCTTCACCGACATCGCGATCGGCGAGCTGCCGTTCTACGGCTCGCAGTACGACAAGGACTTCCCGCCCGTCGGCACCGCGTTCAAGGAGGCGCTCGGCGGCGTCGACGCTCTCCTGTTCGTGACGCCGGAATACAACCGCTCGATCCCCGGCGTCCTGAAGAACGCGATCGACTGGGCGACCCGCCCGTTCGGCACCAGCGCGATCGCCGACCGGCCCGTCGCGGTCATCGGCGCGAGCGGCAGCGCGGTGTCGACCGCGGTCGCGCAGAACCACCTGAAGGCGATCCTGTCGTCGCAGGGCGCGGCGCTCCTCGGCCGACCTGAGGCGTACATCCGCACCGGCCCCGACTTCTTCACCGAGGACGGCGCCGTCGCGAACGAAGGGACGCGCGAGTTCCTGCTGACGTTCCTCCGCGCCTTCCACACCCACATCGCCCGCTACGAGAGCTGACGGGCGACCGGCTAGAAGATCATCGGACGGTCGTCGTCGTCCGGGCCGTCGAGGTCGAGATCGACCGAGACGGGGACGTGGTCGCTCGGGATCTCACCCTTCCGCTCGTCGCGGTGGATGCCGGCGCCCACCACGGCGTCGGCGAACGCGTGCGATCCGAGGACGAAGTCGATGCGCATGCCCTCGTTCCGCGGGAAGCGCAGCTGCTGGTAGTCCCAATAGGTGTAGCCCGAGGGGATGAGTGGGCGCACGGTGTCGGAGAGTCCGGCATCCAGCAGCGCCTGGAACGCTTCGCGCTCGGGCGGTGACACGTGCGTCGAGCGGCCCTCGACGACCGTCGGGTCGCCGTTGTCGTCGGGGGTGGGGGCGATGTTGAAGTCGCCGGTGAGGGCGAGGGGGAGGTCGGGGTTCGCGCGCAGGGCGTCGGCCGTGTAGCCGCGGAGCGCTTCGAGCCACGCGAGCTTGTAGGCGTAATGCGGGTCGTCGAGCGCCCGCCCATTCGGGACGTAGAGGCTCCACAGCTCGACGCCGTTGATGGTGGCGCCGATCGCGCGCGCCTCCTGCGGGGCATCCGGTCCGTCATGGCCCTTCGCGAAACCGGGCATGCCGGGGAAGCCGATCTGCAGATCTTCGATGGGATGCCTGCTCGCGATCGCGACCCCGTTCCACTGGTTCAGGCCGTGCGCCTCGACGGTGTAGCCGGCGTCTTCGAACGGTCCGTAGGGGAACTGCTCGGGCTTGCACTTGATCTCCTGCATGAGCAGCACGTCGACGTCGTCGCGGACGCAGAACTCGACCGTGCGGACGACGCGGGCGCGGATCGAGTTGACGTTCCAGGTGGCGATGCGCATGGCATCCACCCTACTTTCGCCCGCCGACACCCCCGCCCCTCCCTCCTGCCCCCTCCTGCGCCCCACCCCGCGCTCGCGAATCACCGCTCTCTGCGCGAATCACCGCCGCATTCACGCGAAACAAGCGGTGATTCGCGAAACCGGTGGTGATTCGCGAGCCGGGAGGGGGGTGGAGAGGGGGTCAGCCGGCGGGGTCAGAGGTCGGAGATGATGTCGACGACGCGGTCCTTCGCGTCGCCGAAGAGCATCTGGGTGTTGTCGCGGAAGAAGAGGGGGTTCTGGACGCCCGCGTAGCCCGAGGCCATCGAGCGCTTGAAGACGACGACCTCCTTCGCCTCCCAGACGTGCAGCACCGGCATGCCGGCGATGGGCGAGCCCGGGTCCTCGGCCGCGGCGGGGTTGACGGTGTCGTTCGCGCCGATGACGAGAACGACGTCGGTCTGCGCGAAGTCGTCGTTGATCTCGTCGAGCTCGAGCACGATGTCGTAGGGCACCTTCGCTTCGGCCAGCAGCACGTTCATGTGGCCCGGCAGGCGCCCCGCGACGGGATGGATGCCGAAGCGCACGTCCACACCCCGGGCGCGCAGCTTCTCGGTGAGCTCCGCGACGGGGTACTGGGCCTGTGCGACGGCCATGCCGTAGCCCGGGGTGATGATGACCGAGGATGCCTCGCGCAGCAGATCGGCGACCGAACCGGGATCCGTCTCGTGCGCCTCTCCCTCCTCTTCGGCGTCGGCGCGCGGAGCCTCGATGCCGAAGCCGCCCGCGATGACCGACAGGAACGAGCGGTTCATCGCTTTGCACATGATGTACGAGAGGTACGCACCCGACGATCCGACGAGGGCGCCCGTGACGATGAGGAGGTCATTGTTCAGCAGGAAACCGGCCGCGGCCGCCGCCCACCCGGAGTAGCTGTTGAGCATCGACACGACGACCGGCATGTCACCGCCGCCGATCGAGGCGACGAGGTGCCAGCCGAGCGCGAGCGCGAGTGCGGTGACGGCGACGAGCAGCCAGATCGACGGGGTGATGACGTACAGCACCGTCAGGATGACGAAGAGGACGAGTGCGCCGACGTTGAGGTAGTTCTTCCCCGGCAGCATGAGCGGCTTCGACGACATGCGCCCCGACAGCTTCAGGAACGCCACGATCGACCCGGTGAAGGTGACCGCGCCGATGAAGACCCCGATGAACACTTCGGCGTGGTGTATGCCGACGAGCTCCGGCGCGATGCCCGCGGCGTACAGGTGCCCGTTCCAGCCGACGAGGACAGCGGCCAGGCCGACGAAGGAGTGGAGGAGCGCGATGAGCTCCGGCATCCCCGTCATCTCGACGACGCGGGCGCGCCAGAGTCCGATCGCCGCGCCGATCGCGATCGCGACGATCATCAGACCGATGCCGAGGTACAGCGCGCCCTGGTTCCCCAGCGCCACGCCGCTCGCGAGCACGAGGAGGAAGGTCGCCACGAGCGCGATCGCCATGCCCGTGATGCCGTAGACGACGCCGCGACGGGCGCTCTCCTGCTTGCTGAGACCGGCGAGCGCGAGGATGAACAGGAGCGCGGCGACGATATATGCCGCAACCGCGATGGACTGCGCGAGGAGGAGGCCGGCGGCGTCGCCGACGAGTGAATCGGTCACTTCTGGTCGCCCTTCTGGAACATGGCGAGCATGCGGCGGGTAACGGCGAATCCGCCGAAGATGTTGATGGAGGCCACGAGCACGGCGATCGCTGCGAGGACCTGTACGAGCGGGATCGGCGTGATGATCTGCGTCATCGCACCGACGATGATGATGCCGCTGATGGCATTCGTGATGCTCATGAGCGGAGTGTGCAGCGAGTGCGCGACCTTGCCGATGACGTAGAACCCGATGACGACCGACAACGTGAGCACGAGGAAGTGCTGCGGCAGCGGCGGGGGCGAGACGGCGCACACGAGGAAGAGCGCCGCGATGCCCGCGATCGTGAGTCCGGTCTTCGCCGAGCGCGACAGGCCCTTCTTCGGCTCCGGAGCGTGCGCGGGCGCGGCCTGGGGCTTCGCCGGCGCCGCCGATACCTGCACGGGCGGCGGCGGCCACGTCACGCTCCCCGCCTCGGTCACGGTCACGGCGCGCTGCACGACGTCGGTCTCGTCGATCGTGAGGGCGCCGTCCTTGCCGGGGGTCATGAGGGTGAGGAGGTTCAGCAGGTTGGTTCCGTACAGCTGGGATGCCTGCTGGGGGAGGCGTCCGGCGAGATCGGTGTAGCCCAGGATCACGACGCCGTTCTCGGTCACGACGCGCTCGCCCGCGACCGACCCCTCGACATTCCCGCCCTGGCCGGCGGCCATGTCGACGACGACGCTGCCGGGGCGCATCGAGGCGACGTCGGCCGCCGTGATGAGGCGCGGGGCCGCGCGGCCCGGGATGAGCGCCGTCGTGATGATGATGTCGACGTCGGCCGCCTGGTCGCTGTAGAGCTGCGCGGCGGCCGCGTCGTACGCGGCGGAGGTCGCCTTCGCGTACCCGTCGGAGGAGACCTCCTTGGCCTCGTCGGGCACGACGACCTCGAGGTAGGTGCCGCCGATCGAGGCGACCTGGTCGGCGACCTCGGGGCGAGGGTCGGTTGCCCGCACGATCGCGCCGAGGCTCGACGCGGCGCCGATCGCGGCGAGCCCCGCGACGCCCGCGCCGGCGACGAGGACCTTCGCCGGGGGCACCTTGCCGGCGGCGGTGACCTGACCGGTGAAGAAGCGACCGAACTCGTTCGCCGCCTCGACGACCGCGCGGTAGCCCGAGATGTTCGCCATCGAGGAGAGCACGTCCATCGACTGCGCGCGCGAGATGCGCGGCACCGCGTCCATCGCGAGCGCCGTCACCCCGCGGGAGGCGAGGCGCTCGAGCAGCTCGGGCCGGAGCGCGGGGCTCAGGATGCCGATGAGCACCGAACCCTCGTGGAGGAGGGCGATCTCGGCATCCGTGGGCGCGTTCACCTTCAGGACGATGTCGGCGGCCCAGGCATCCTCGCGCGTGACGATGGCGGCGCCCGCGTCGACGTAGGCGTCGTCGGGGAACGACGAGCGGATGCCCGCGCCGCGCTCGACGACGACGTCGTAGCCGAGGCCGCGCAGCTTCGTGAGGGTCATGGGGGATGCCGCGACGCGGTTCTCCCCGGGTTGTTCGGCGACGATACCGATCCGCGACATGGTGGTGCTCCCGTGTAGGTCCTGCTCCCGTGTGTTCCGTCCCCGACTATAGGGGCGGGGTTTCGGGCTCCCTCGCCGCTACGCCGGTGAAAAGTCGGCGTTCTTATCGTTTCCGTAGACTCATCCCCATGACCGCTGCCTCCACTCCCGCGCTCGAATCCGACCGTCAGGCGCTCATCGCCCTGATCGGCGACGAGGCCGTCTTCCACGGTGATTTCACCCTGTCGAGCGGCAAGAAGGCCACCTACTACGTCGACATGCGCAAGCTCACGCTCGACCACCGCGCCGCCCCCGCGATCGGGCGGCTCGTGCTCGACGCGGTGCGCGACCTCGACGTCGACGCCGTCGGCGGGCTGACCCTCGGCGCCGACCCGATCGCGAACGCGGTGCTGCACGCGTCGGTCGCGGCGGGTTCCCCGGTGGATGCCTTCGTCGTCCGCAAGGAGCCGAAGGACCACGGCCGCGGACGCCAGATCGAGGGCGCAGAGGTCGCAGGCAAGCGGGTCGTGATCGTGGAGGACACCTCGACGACGGGCGGCTCCCCGCTGAAGGCCGCCGAGGTCGCCGCGGCGGCGGGCGCCGAGGTCGTCGCCGTCGTCACGGTCGTCGACCGCAAGACGGGCGCGCAGGCCGTGATCGAGGATGCCGGCTACGAATGGCGCTCGATCATCGACCTCGACGACCTGGGCCTCGCGCCCCAGTAGGGGGTCGCGCCGTTTCGACGCGCTGCGCGAGGAGCGCAGCGACGAGTCGAAACGCGCCGCTCACCGACGAGGCGTCAGCGGACGACGGCGGTGACGGTCACGAGGCGCGAGAGGACCTCCTGGCTGATCGAGCCGAGCAGGAAGCGCGCGATCGCGCCGCGCCCGTGGGTGCCGACGACGGCGAGACGCGCCGTCCGCGCGTACTCGGTGATCACCTGCGACGGGAACCCGCGTGCGACGACCCGCTCGACGACGAGGTCGGGGTAGTCCGACGCGAGGCCGGCGAGCGCGAGGGCGAGCACCTCTTCGGTCGAGGCCTGCATGTTCGTCAGGTACAGGTCGGGGTACACGGCGAGGCCGTTCCGCGGCGCCTCCAGGGGCGTCCAGACGCTCACCGCGACGAGCTTCTCGCCGAGTCGGTCGGCCTCTGCCGCCGCGAACCGCAGTGCGTCCTCGCTGACCTCCGAGCCGTCGATACCGACGACGACGCCCGACCGCTCCGGCGCGTCGAGGTCGTCGATGTCGGGCACGACGACGACGGGGCAGTGCGCGCCGGCCGCGATGCGGACCCCGTGCGCCCCGCGCGCGGGGCCCGAGCCGGGACCCCGGTAGTCGCTGCCGATCACCAGCAGAGCGGCCTTCGCGGATGCCTCGATCAGCACGGCGACGGGGTTTCCGGCATCCACTCGGGTGGTCACCTTCACGCCGGGGGCCGTGCGCCGGATCTCGGCCGCCTCGTCGTCGAGGAGGTGCTGCGCCGCGGTCAGCGCCCGGTCGATGACATCCCCCTCGCCGACGGCGCCGATCGCTCCGCCGACGACCGAGACGAGCTCGATGCTCTGGTCACGGGCGGCCGCGCGGGCGGAAGCCCAGGCGACGACTCTGCGGGTCACGGGTGCGCCGGTCACGCCGACGACGATCGTGTCGTTCATGGTCCATCCCTTCGTCGGGAACAGCATGTGCCTCCAGCGTAGGACGCGCGGCGGCGGCCGGGCGAGGGCAGCGCCGTGAGAATCCCGCCCACCGCGAGCGGGACGAGCGGCCCGTCAGTGCGAGCGGGACGAGCGGCCCGTCAGCTCTGGAAGAACGGCAGCTGCGAGGCGAGCGCGAAGATGAGTCCCGCGAAGGTGAGGAGCATGATGCCGCGACCGTTCGGCAGGGGCGTGCCCTGCGGGGCATCCTTCCGCCCGCGGAGGAACAGGACGAGCGCCATGATCAGCAGGGCGAACGCCGTGACGATGAGGACGATCGCCATCAGTCGTCCTTTCCGCGGTTCCGCAGGAACTGCACGACGAACACGACCAATGTCCCCAGCAGGATGACGGTCGTCGTCGCGAACAGCAGGTTCTGCTCGAACTCGTTCACAGCGGTGTGTCCAGCCCTTCGGGGTTCTCCGACTCGATCGGGGTCGTCGAGACCAGGTCGGCAACCGAGTCGAGGACCTCATCGGGCCGGAAGGGGTAGCGCTCGATCTCGGCGTCGTCGGAGATGCCCGTCCGGACGAGCACCGTGTGCAGGCCCGCCTCGATTCCCGCGACGACGTCGGTGTCCATCCGGTCGCCGATCATCCCCGTGTTCTCGGAGTGCGCGCCGATGCGGTTCATCGCGGAGCGGAACATCATCGGGTTCGGTTTGCCGACGACGTACGGGTCCTTGCCCGTCGCGTGGGTGATGAGCGCCGCGAAAGACCCGGTCGCCGGCACGACGCCGTCGGCGGTCGGGCCCGTGGCATCCGGATTCGTGATGATGAACCGGGCGCCCGCGTTGATGAAGCGGATCGCCTGCGTGATGCGGCCGAACGAGTAGTTGCGGGTCTCGCCGACGACGACGTAGTCGGGCCTGCTCTCGGTCATGATGTAGCCGGCCTCGTGGAGGGCGGTCGTGAGCCCCGCCTCGCCGATGACGAACGCCGTGCCCCCGGGGTGCTGCGAGCGCAGGAACTCGGCGGTCGCCAGGGCGGAGGTCCAGATGCGGTCCTCGGGCACGTCGAGACCCGAGATCTTCAACCGTGCGCTCAGATCGCGCGGCGTGTAGAAGGGATTGTTCGTGAGGACCAGGAACGGAGTGCCGGTGTCGCGCCACTGCGTGAGCAGTTCTGCGGCCCCCGGGATCGGCACGTTCTCGTGGACGAGGACCCCGTCCATGTCGGTCAGCCAGCATTCGATATCGGCCCGTGTCCGCATGCGGCCAGCCTAGTGGCGGCGATCGTCGTAGTCTCATCCCGTGGCCAAGGATCCGCGGGGACGAGACGACTGGGATCCTGAGCGCCTTCCCGACCTCGCGGGGCGGCGTTACCTGGTGACCGGTTCGACCGCCGGGCTCGGCTTCTTTTCGTCGATGCAGCTCGCCGAGGCGGGAGCGCACGTCATCATGACGGGGCGGAACCCGAACCGGCTCCGGGCGGCGCGCTCCGCGGTGACCCGCCAGGTACCGGATGCCGACATCTCCACCCTCCTGCTCGACACGAGCAACCTGGGTTCGGTGCGGGCCGCCGCCGCCACCGTCCGGGGTCGCGCGGGGCTGCACGGGCTGCTGCTGAACGCCGGTATCGTGCACCCACCGCCCCGGCGCGACACGACACCCGACGGGCACGAGATCGTCTTCGCGACGAACGCCCTCGGGCACTACGCGCTCGCCGGCGAGCTGCTGCTGCCGCTCGCCGCGGGGCGCGGACGCATGGTGTGGGTGGGATCGATGTCGACGTCGCTCTGGCGCTACGACCCGATCGACCCCGAGCTCGAGAACGGCTATACGCCGTGGCGCGCATACGTGCAGTCGAAGGTCGCGACGACGGCGCTCGGCCTCGAGGCCGACCGGCGCCTCCGGGCGGCGAACGTCCCCGTCGCGAGCGTCGTGGCGCACCCGGGATATGCGATCAGCGGGCGGACCCGGGGCATCCTGGGCGTCAACGAGCCCTCGCGCACGAAACGCTTCTTCGACAACCTGCAGGCGCCGATCACCCAGTCGAAGGAGCACGGCGCGCGCCCGCTCGTGCGCGCGCTCGTCGATCCCGAGGTCGAGGGTGGCCAGTTCTGGGGTCCGTCGCGCGTCGTGAGCGGGGCGCCGCGGCTCGCGACTCCCGCGGCGATCGCCCGCGACGAGACGGTCGGCGCCCGCTTGTGGAACTACGCCGAGCACGCGACCGGGGTGCAGTGGAAGTACCTCTCCGCGCGGAGGCGCGCGCGATGACCGAACCCGCGCACCCCGCCGATGCGGCCGCCGGTGCCGTCGCCCTTCCCTCGCGCTGGCACCGGCTGCGCACGGCGCTGACGGATGCCGGGAGCTTCCGCGGCTGGCTCATCGATGCCAATGACGGGATCGTCGCGACCGCGAGTGTGCTCCAGGGCTTCGCGGGCGCCGGCGCCGGCGACCGGCTGCTGCTGTTCGCCGCGACGGCCGCGACGATCGCGGGAGCGCTGTCGACGGGCGGCGCCAAATGGGCGGAGGAGGCCGCGGAGCGCGAGGCCGAGCAACGGATCGTCGACGAGGAGTCGCGCGAGCTCGCCCTCGACCCGGTCGGGGAGATCGACGAGCTTGCGGCGCTCTGGGAGGAACGCGGACTCACCCCCGAGACGGCGCGGAAGGTCGCCGAAGAGCTCACGGCGCACGACGCGCTCGGCGCGCAGCTCGATGCGGAGTACGGCATTGACGAGCTCATGGCCGCTGCGGCGCCGATCTGGTCGGGGATCGCCGCCGCGCTCGCGTTCGTCGTCGGTGCGGCGATTCCGCTGCTGGTCACGTGGCTCGTGCCCGGGCAGATCGAAGACACGGTCATCGTGATCGCGGTCGTCGTCTCACTCACGGTGACCTCGGTCGTTGCGGCGCAGGCAGGGCACCTGAGCGTCGTCAAGGTGCTCGCGCGAAGCCTCTTCGTCGGCGTCGGGACGATGGCCGTCAGCTACGTCGCGGGCCTCGCGCTGTTCTGAGGTCGCTCTTCGGGTCGCGCGTTCTTCGGAGATCGCGGCTTCTTCGGAGGGAACTCGCCGAAACGACCGAAGAACAGCGGATCTCCGAAGAACCGCGGCGCGCTTCGGGGGCTCAGGCGGTGAGCCAGACGGCGGATGCCGCGGCATCCGGCAGCTCGATCGTCTCTCCCGCGTCGACCTGTACCGCGCCGCGCCCGGTGACCGTCACGGTATGGCCGACGTCGACACCGGCGCTCTCGAGCGCGCGCAGCAGCGCCGGATCGCGGTCGCTCACCCGCAGCACGCGGCCGGTGTGGCCGAGGTGCGCCTCGGCGAGGAGGACGAACGGCTCCCGGTCGACGCGGCCGTCCGCATCGGGGATCGCGTCGCCGTGCGGGTCGCGCGTCGGATGCCCGAGCCGCGCCGAGATCCCCTCGAGAAGCCGGTCGCTGATCGCGTGCTCGAGGACCTCGGCCTCGTCGTGCACCTCGTCCCACGCGTAGCCGAACTCGCGCACGAGCCAGGTCTCGATGAGGCGGTGGCGGCGGATGATCGCGGCGGCGCGGAGCTCTCCGGCATCCGTCAGCGACACCGGCCCGTAGGGCCGATGCGACACGAGTCCCTGCGCGGCGAGCTTCTGCACCATCTCGGTCACCGTCGACGGCGCGAGTCCGAGCTCGCCCGCCAGCTGCGACGGGGTGACCGGAGCGCTCTGCCACTCGGTGTGGTGGTAGATCGTCTTCAGGTAGTCGTCGATCGCGGCGGAGGTGGGCACGCTCCAGGGTATCCGGCCGGATCCCTGCACGGTCCGGCGCCGGGTCAGACGCCGGTCAGCACGAGCCAGAGCAGGAGCGCGTTCAGCGCGACGAGCAGGACGGCGGCGATCGCTCCGGCGACGGTCGTCCACCAGCGATTGCGGTGCGCGCCCAGCACGTCGCGGCGCGCGGTGAGCCGCACGAGGGGGATGAGCGCGAACGGGATGCCGAAGCTCAGGACGACCTGGCTGAGGACGAGGGCCCACGTGGGGTCGACGCCGGCGGCGAGGATCACGATCGCGGGCACGAGCGTCACGAGGCGGCGGACGAGGAGCGGCACCCGAACCCGGAGGAGGCCCTGCATGATCTCGGCGCCCGCGTACGCGCCGACCGCGGTGCTCGCGAGTCCGCTGGCGAGGAGGCCGACCGCGAAGAGCGTCGCGACGCCGACGCCGAGCCCGGTCTTCAGGGCCGCGTATGCGCCTTCGAGGCTGTCGGTGCCCGGGACGCCCGCGAGGTTCGCGGCGGCGAGCAGCAGGATGCAGAGGTTGACCGTCCCGGCGATGACGAGGGCGATCGTCACATCCCAGCGCGTCGCGCGGAGGACGCGGGTGACCCCCGCGGCGCGGTCCTCGGGGCGTGCGCCCGGCGCCGTGAAGCGGTCGCGCGCGAGGGCGGAGTGCGCGTAGATCGCGTGCGGCATGATCGTGGCCCCGAGGATCGAGGCGGCCAGGAGCACCGACTCTGTGCCCTCGAAGCGCGGGACGAGCCCCGACACGACGCCCCCGGCATCCGGTGGGGCGGCGAACACGCCGTACGTGAAGCCGAGCGCGATGAGGGCGAGCAGGCCGATGATGACGAACTCGAAGCTCCGCGCGCCGCGGCGCTGCTGGACGAAGAGGAGCCCGATCGAGACCGCTCCGGTCGCGAGACCGCCGATCGGCAGCGGCACGCCGAACAGGAGCCAGAGGGCGACGGCGCCGCCGATCACCTCGGCGATGTCGGTCGCCATCGCGACGAGCTCGGCCTGCAGCCAGTACAGGCGTCGTGCCCACGGGTTGCGGATGCGGTCGCCGAGGGTCTCGGCGAGGCTCCGGCCCGTCACGATCCCGAGCTTCGCGGAGAGGTACTGGATGAGCCAGGCCATCGCGTTGCCGAGCACCACGACCCAGACGAGCAGGTAGCCGAACCGCGCGCCCGCGGTCATGTTGCTCGCGACGTTGCCGGGGTCGAGGTACGCGACGCCCGCGACGAGCGCGGGGCCGAGGAGCCACGCCGCCCGGCCCGGGCGTGCCGGGCGGGCGGGGACCTGTGTGGCCTCCGGATCGCGCGCAGTTTTCGACATGCCGAAAAGATAGCAGGAGATTTCGGGACGCCGAAAAATTGATGGTCTCGAGTCGTGTGATCACATAACTCAGGCAGAACGCCGCGCCGGGCGCGTGCCGGGGCGTGAAAGGGCGGTTTTGCCTGAGTTGTGTCGCGCCGGCGCACACCCCGCTGATCGAGTGTCCGCGTGGGCCGGGCCCTGCACCTCGCTGATCGAGTGTCCGCGCGGAGCGCGGGAGTACCGAGATCACCGCACGCGGGCCGGGCTAGCCTGGTCGGGTGGATGAGACGGGGCCCGCCGAGGCCGAAGCCGACGCCGCAGCGGGGGCCGAACCCGCGGTCGAGCCGCAGCTCCCCGTCGGCGTCGGCCCGTGGCCCGGCGGCCCCGAGGCGTGGCCCGACGACCCGCGCTACGACCGGGCCCTCCTCGCCGACGGCGACCGCCGGAACGTCATCGACCGCTACCGGTACTGGACCATGGACGCGATCGTCGCCGATCTCGACGCCCGCCGGCACGCCTTCCACGTCGCGATCGAGAACTGGCAGCACGACATGAACATCGGCTCGATCGTGCGTAGCGCCAACGCGTTCGCCGCCGCCGAGGTCCACATCATCGGCCGGCGTCGCTGGAACCGGCGCGGCGCGATGGTCACCGACCGCTACCAGCACGTGCGCCATCACCCCGACGTCGCGTCGTTCGCCGCGTGGGCGCAGGATGCCGGCATCCCGATCGTCGCGGTCGACAACGTCGCCGGGTCGGTGCCGGTCGACCGAGCCGAGCTCCCCGAGCGGTGCGCGCTGCTGTTCGGTCAGGAAGGGCCGGGACTCTCGCCGGAGGCGCTCGCCGCTGCGGACAGCGCGGTCGAGATCACCCAGTACGGCTCGACCCGCTCGATCAACGCGAGCGCCGCCGCCGCGGTCGTCATGTATGAGTGGTGCCGCCGCTGGGCGTGAGCCCCGCGCACCGGCGGCGACGGCTGGGCACCTGAATCCTCCGAAGGTGCCATCTTCGTCGCCCAGAACGGCACCCGCGGCGGATGTGCGCGCGCGAGGCCGTCCGTAGCGTCGAGGGCATGATCACTGCGGAGCACCTCACCAAGCGATACGGCGCCCACACGGCCGTCGACGACGTCTCTTTCACCGTGCGCCCCGGCATCGTCACGGGGTTTCTTGGACCCAACGGCGCCGGCAAGTCGACGACGATGCGGATGATCGTCGGCCTCGACCGCCCCTCGGCGGGACGCGCGCAGGTCGACGGCGCCGAGTACCGTCGCCTCCCGGCGCCGCTGCGGTCGGTCGGCGTCCTCCTCGACGCGAAGGCCGTCCACTCCGGCCGGACCGCGCGCAATCACCTTCGGGCGATGGCCGCGACCCACGGCATCCCCTCGTCCCGCGTCGACGAGGTGATCGAGCTCACCGGGCTCACGACCGTCGCGAACAAGCGCGCCGGCTCTTTCTCGCTCGGCATGGGCCAGCGTCTCGGCATCGCCTCGGCGCTGCTCGGCGACCCGCAGACGCTCATCCTCGACGAGCCGGTGAACGGGCTCGATCCCGAGGGCGTGCGCTGGGTGCGCGGCTTCGTGCGGCACCTCGCCGCCGAAGGGCGCACCGTGCTGCTGTCGAGCCACCTCATGAGCGAGATGGCGCAGACCGCCGATCACGTCATCGTGCTCGGCCGCGGGAAGGTCTTGGCGGATGCCGCGCTGAGCGAGCTCGTTCAGGCGTGGACCTCGACACGCGTGACCGTGCGGAGCCCGCGTCTGTCCGAGCTCGTCTCGCTGATCGCCGGTCCTGAGGTCTCCATCGCCTCCTCGGGCCCGGGCCTCGTCGAGGTGTCGGGCGCGACGCCCCAGCGCATCGGCGATGCCGCGGCCGCGGCCGGCATCCCGCTTCACGAACTGACTCCGACCGCCGGGTCGCTGGAAGACGCCTACCTCGCGCTCACCGGCGAGGCAGTCGAGTACCGCTCCCCGGCGCTGCCCGCGACCGGCGCACACCACGACGACACACGAATCGAGAAGCTCTCATGACCACCGCCGCCCTCACCCGCCCCTCGCTCGCAACCCCCGCCGACGACGAGCGCCTCACTTTCGGGCGGGCCGTCCGCAGCGAGGCGATCAAGTTCTCGACGCTGCGCTCGACGTGGTGGTCGATCGGACTCACCGCGCTCGTGACGATCGGGGTGGGGGCACTGATCGCCGGCTCGATGAACGTGCCGGGGTTCACCGGCATCCACACGGTCGTCTCGCCTGTGCAGTTCACGATGCTCCTGGCCGGCATTCTCGGCGCGATCACCGTGACCGGCGAGTACGGCACGGGGATGATCCGCTCGACCCTGACCGCGGTGCCGGTGCGCGGTGCCGTGCTGCTCGCGAAGGCGATCGTGGTCGCGTCGGCGATGTTCCTCGCCTCGCTCGCGATCTTCGTAGCCGCGGCCGTCGCGGTGACCCCGCTGCTCAGCGACGACACCGCGATCGACTGGGCGTCCTTCGGAGACACGTGGATGCCGCTGATCGCCGCGTCGCTGTCGATGTCGGTCTTCGCGCTGATCGGGCTGTCGTTCGGCTTCCTGCTCCGCAGCGGCGCCGGGGCGATCGCGGCGACCGTCGGTGTGCTGTTCGTCCTCCCGATCGTCGTGAGCCTCTTCGCAACGCCGGATCCCGACTGGGCGTGGGTCGCGGAAGTCGCACACTACCTCCCGATGTACGCCTCGAGCACGGTGATCTTCGCGACGATCACGGTGTCTTCCGACCCCGCCCCTGCAGCTCCGGCGGCGGCCGCGCTCGCCGCCTGGGCCGCCGGCGGCCTCCTGCTCGCCTGGGGCGTGTTCCGAAGCCGTGACGCCTGAGCGGCGTCTCGGCATAGAGTCCCTTTCATGTCGTCCCGCCGCAGCAGCAGGCCCGTCCCGGCCCCGGCCGAGGACGACCTGCTGCTGCCGCGCGCGCCGGGGGTCTTCCGCCGCTTCTGGGCGCGGCATCCGCTGCTGAGCGACATCCTCATCGCGATCGTGTGCCTTCTTCTGTCGACTGTTCCGGTCGCCTCCACGGGAGGATCCGGCGGCTCCGGGGTGAACGGCGGCGGCTCGTCCGTGTCGGGTGCGCCGTGGGTCGCGTGGCCGTGGCTCGTGGTCGCGACCTGCGTGCTGTTCGTGTGGCGGCGTCGGTGGCCGCTCGCCGTCTTCGCGGCGACCATCGTCGCCTCCGCCGCGGCGATGGTGGCACAGAGTCCGGTCACCGGCGTGCTCGTCATGGTCGCCGCCTACACGGTGGCGGTGTACCGCTCGGCGCGCGCCTGCACGATCGCGCTCGCCAGCGGGATCGGCGCGCTCGCCGTCTTCGGGACGACGCTGGCGGCGCTCGGCCCCACCGACCTCCGCATCGCCCTCAACGTGCTGTTCGCCGACGCCGTGATGGGACTCATCGGCGCACTCGTCGGCGTCAACGTCGGCAACCGCAAACGCTACGTCGAGGCCATCATCGCGCGATCGCGTCAGCTGCTGCTCGAACGCGACCAGCAGGCGCAGCTCGCTGCGGCGTCCGAACGCGAGCGCATTGCGCGAGAGATGCACGACGTCGTCGCGCACTCTCTGACCGTCGTCGTCGCGCTCACTGAAGGAGCGGCGGCGACCGGCGACGGCGACCGGGCGCGTGAGGCGTCGTCGGCGGCCGCCGAGGTCGCCCGGGGCGCGCTGACCGAGATGCGCGGGATGCTCGGCGTGCTGCGCGGCGACGATCCGGACGCGCCGCTGGCACCGACGACGCCCGCCGACCCGGTGGAGACGGTCGCCTCGGCGCAGCGGGCAGGCTACCCGGTGACCCTCGCGACGACGGGGCCGCCGGTCCCGCCCGGACCGGTCGCCTTCGCCGTGGGCCGCATCGTGCAGGAGGGACTGACGAACGCGATGCGGCACGCGCCTCACGCGATCGCTGCGACGGTCCGGATCGGCACGGACGACGACGCGGTCGCCGTCGAGATCGTCAACGACGCCTCGCCCGCGTCGCCGGCACACGGCGGCGGATTCGGGTTGCGCGGGATCGCGGAGCGCGCCGCGCACGTGGGCGGCACCGTGGTCTCGGCGCCCGACGGAGCCGGGAGGTGGGTGCTGCGCGCGCGACTGCCGATTCCGCGCACCGACGGCGCGCTGCCGGCGGCGGATCCGGGCAGGCGGGATGCGGCACCCGGACGGCGGGTCGCCGGCGTGCGGGAGGAGGCGGCGGATGCCGGAGGCCGCTGAGCCGATTGCCGGACCGGCGCCCATTCGGGTGCTGCTCGCCGACGACCAGGCGCTCATCCGCGTCGGCTTCCGTCTCGTCATCGAGGCCGAGCCCGACATGATCTTGGTGGGCGAGGCATCCGACGGCCTCGAAGCGGTCGACGAGGTGCGGCGCACCGCCCCCGATGTCGTCGTGATGGACGTGCGGATGCCGCGCCTCGACGGCATCGGGGCGACCGCGGAGATCGTGCGCACGGCGCCGGAGACGAGGGTGCTCGTCCTCACGACGTTCGATCTCGACGAGTACGCGTTCGGCGCGATCCAGGCGGGCGCCAGCGGGTTCCTGCTGAAGGACGCGCAGCGCGCCGAGCTGACGGCCGCGATCCGCGCCGTCCGCCGGGGCGATGCGGTGCTCTCGCCCCGGGTCACCCGGCGCCTGCTCGAGCACGTCGCGCTACCCGCCCCGGAAGTCCCCGCCCCGGGGGCAGCGAGCCCGGTCGCGCCTCGGACCGACCCCGCCTCGGGGCTGACCGAGCGGGAACGCGACGTCTACCTCGCCGTCGCCCGCGGGCTCAGCAACGCCGAGATCGCGGCGGAGCTCTTCCTCGCCGAATCGACGGTGAAAACCCACGTCGGGCGAGTGCTCGCGAAGCTGGGAGCGCGCGATCGCGTCCACGCCGTCATCCTCGCGCACCGCCTCGGGCACGTGGCTCCGGGCGACGACCCTACGCCCCCGCCGTGACCCACTCCGGCCGCCGGACGCGCCAGCCGAGCGTCGCGAGCCGGGCGAGCATGTAGACGCCGAAGAAGCAGACCGACAGCCACGCGAGGCCCGCGGCTCCCGTCGGGTGGAGCACCGCCACGAGGACGAGCGCCGGGAAGTACGGCACGAGGTTCAGCGCGCCCGCGAGCGCGAGGTAGCGGACGTCGCCCGCGCCCATGAGCACCCCGTCGAGAACGAACACGACGCCGCACACCGGCTGCGCGACGGCGAGCACGAGGAGAGCGGGCTGGATGAGCGCCGCGAGGTCCGCCGAGCCCGTGAAGAGGAGCCCGATCACCCCCGACAGTGCGGCGATCACCGCGCCGACGACGACGCCGAACCACAGGCCCCACGCGATGGTGCGTCCGAGCACGCGCCGCACGAACGGCTCGTCGTCGGCGCCGAGCCCTCGGCCGATGAGCGCCTGGGCGGCGATGGCCAAGGCATCCAGCGCGAAGGCGGCGGTGGAGAAGATCGTGAACGCGACCTGCCAGCCGGCCAGCTCGTCGGTGCCGAGACCGGTCGCGACGAAGACGGTCGCGAGGAACGCGATGCGCAGCGACAGCGTGCGCAGGAACAGCCAGCCCCCCGAACGGGCCGAGCCGCGCAGTCCCTCGCGCTGCGGGCGCAGGGATGCCGCATGCCGCTGCGCCAGGCGCCCCACCACGACCGCGTAGGCGCCCACCATCGCCCACTGCGCGACGACGGTCCCCGCGGCCGACCCGGCGATGCCCCAGCCGAACCCGTAGATGAACAGGGCGTTGAGGAGCGCGTTGAGGGTGAAGCCGAGCCCCGCGATCCACAGCGGCGTGACGGTGTTCTGCATGCCGCGGAGAAGGCCCGTCGCCGCGAAGACGATGAGCATCGCGGGCAGGCCCCACATCGACAGCTGCAGGTAGATGACCGCCTGCTCCGAGACGGCCTCGGTCGCGCCGAACGCCCCCACGAGCGCGGGCGTGAGCGCCGATCCGAGGACGGCGAGGACCACCCCGAGGCCGAGCGCGAGCCAGAGGCCGTCGATCCCGGCGCGGACGGCGTCGGAGTGCTGCCCCGCACCGAACCGCCGTGCGACGGCGGGGGTCGTCGAGTAGGCGAGGAAGACCATGAGGCCGACGATCGTCTGCAGGATCGCCGACGCGATGCCGAGGCCCGCGAGCGGGACGACCCCGAGGTGCCCGACGAGGGCCGCGTCGACGATGAGGAACATCGGCTCGGCGATGAGCGCCCCGAGCGCGGGGACCGCCAGCCGCAGGATCTCGCGGTTGAGGGTCGGGGCGGGCACGCCCTCGAGCCTACGACCTCCCGCAGACACGACTGGGAACATGATCGGGGGATGGTGCGGAGCGCAACCCCCTCCGCGTTCACCGCTCTCCCACCGGAGGGTCTCGTACGCTGTGACGATGGCACGCACCGGCATCGTGAGTCGCCTCGCGGTCGCGCGCTTCCTGCGGAAGACGCCCGTGTGGCTGCGCATCGCGTTCGCCGTCGCGTCGATCGCCCTCGGTGCGGTCGTGTTCCTGCGTCCGACGACGGCGCTCGACGCGCTCGCCATCCTCGTCGGTGCCGGCATGGTGCTCACCGGGATCATCGACCTCATCGAGATGCCCGACATCTCGGGGCTCTCGAAGCCGCGCCGCATCGCGCGCCTCGCGTTACCGGTCGGCTGGATCGTGCTCGGCATCGTCGTCTTCGCGTGGCCGGGCCTGACGGTCCGCGCGCTCGCTGTGATCACCGGCATCCTTCTGATCGTCAACGGCGCCGCGGGGCTCGGATCGGCCCTGCTCCCGAACCGCGCGTGGGACGAACGCGTGTCGGATGCCGCATTCGGCCTCACCGGCATCATCTTCGGCATCCTCGCCCTGGGCTGGCCGGACATCACGCTCCTCGTCGTCGCAATCGTCTTCGGGGCGTGGCTGATCATCCGCGGCCTCACCGAGCTGTGGAAGAGTGTCCGCGCTCTGATGCGCCGCGGCGCGACGAGCGACGACGAGCGCGAAGACCGTCCTCACCGCGTGCGCTGGGGGCGGCTCGTCGGCGCCGGCCTGTCGGTCGCGGTCGCCGTCGCCGCGGTGATCGTCACGGCGCCGCTGCGCGAGAGCGTGACGTCGGTCGGCGAGTTCTACACGGCGCCGCGCTCGGTGCCGAATGAACCGGGGCAGCTGCTGCGTGCCGAGCCGTTCACCCGCGAAGTGCCGCAGGATGCCGAGGGCTGGCGCATCCTCTACACGACGACGGGTCTCGACGGGAAGATCCGCGTCGCGAGCGGTCTCGTCGTCGTCCCGACCGGCGGCGACCCCGACCGCCCGTGGCCGGTGATCGACTGGGACCACGGGACGACGGGCTACGCCCGCCACTGCGCGCCGTCGGCGCAGGAGCGCCCGTTCTGGTCGGGAGGCCTGTACCCCGTCAAGAAGCTCATCGCCGAGGGGTGGGCGATCGTCGCGACCGACTACATCGGCCTCGGCACCGAGGGTCCGCACCCGTACCTGTTGGGCCCCGCGAGCGCGTACGCCTCGCTCGACGCGGTCCGCGCGGCGCGGCAGCTCGACGAGGCGAACCTCGGCCCGAGCACCGTCGTCTGGGGGCACTCGCAGGGCGGCGGCGCGGCGCTGTGGACGGGGGCCCTCGCGCGTGAGTACGCCCCCGATGTGTGGATCCGCGGCGTTGCGGCCTTCGCCGCGGCGAGCGACCCGCCGGCGCTCGTCGACCACGTCTCGGACGTGACGGGCGGGCTCGTCTTCGCGTCGTACGCGTTCGAGGCGTTCTCCGACATCTACCCCGACATCACCTACGCCCGGTACATCCGTCCCGGCCTGCAACCCGTCATGCGGGCGATGTCCGAACGGTGCCTCACCGATCCCGACATGGCGCTGTCGATCCTCGCCGTGGTGGGGACGAGCATCGACCCCGAGCTCTTCTCCACCGACCCCTCGTACGGACCCCTCGGCACGCATCTGCGCGAGAACGTCGCGCCCACCACGATCGGCCCGCCGCTGTTCCTCGGGCAGGGTGGGGGCGACTCGATCATCCCGATCGCGACGCAGGATGCCTACGCACAGCGCGTCTGCGACGCGGGACAGCGCATCGATTACCGCCGCTACGCGGGGTACGAGCACGCGGAGGTGATGGAGAACTACTCGCCGATGGTGAAGGACGCGATCGAGTGGACGAAGGCCCGGTTCGCGGGCGAGTACGAGGCATCCGCCCCGCGGTGCTCCACGACCGACGTGCCGCGCTGAGGCGGGACGCGCTCACTGCGGCGGGAAGGTGGGCCGAGCCTGCGTCGTCGGGGGACGCTTCTTCAGCGACGTCAGGTTCTTCAGCGCCTCGGGGGAGAGTGTGACGTCGGGTTCGATCGTCAGCTGCATCTCGCGGGCGAGCTTCTCACGCCCCGCTCGGTCGAGCGCGCTGTACAGGAGTCCCCGCACTCCGCCCGAGTGGCGCGCGATGTACTCTTCGACCGACCCGCGCCCGTTCCCCGGCCACGGCAGCAGTGCGTCCGGCGGCACGTAGGACAGGAACATCGAGGTCGCGTCGCCTGCGGAGACCCTGCCGTCCGCCGTCCTGTCCACTCCGATCAACTCTGTCGATCGGGTCGTGGCGTAGACGCCCGACTGCCCATCCGACTTGCCGTAGCCGATCCACGGAGACGCGGTGAGAAACCGACCCCCGGCCGTCTCGTAGCTGAAGTGCTCGCCGGTGGGCGCCACCTCCGTCCAGATGGTCGCCGGGTCGTCGTGTCGCAGCATGCGGCAACTGCTCGACCATCGGGACGGGTCGGCGGGCGATCCCAGGTAGCCCCCGTGCGCGAGGTTCCGCAGACGGACGCGATGGTCGTCGACGACCTCTCTCAGCCAGATGGTCTCGCGCCCGATCCCCTCACCGTCGAAATCGGCGATCGACCCGCCCGTGCAACGGAGGTAGGAGGTGCTCGACACGGCGAGCGCGATGTATCGCATCATGGCAGGGTCCTCTCTGTCCGCGAGCACGCGGGTCGTCCGTGAGCACTCAGGCGCGATCGACCGTCACGGCGCCGGCGCGCAGTGTGTCCCACTGCGTCGGCCGAGTCCGAAGCGGGATTTCGCGGTCGCGTGGACCAGATCGTTGGCGACGGTCCCGGAGACGACGTGGAGGTCTCGCCCGCAGCGTGTGCCCGCGGCGCCCCAATACAGACCGGATCCGAGTCTTTGCGACCCCGTCCATGTCCGGCCGTCGAAGGATGCGATGGAGAGGTTCTCGTCGCTGTCGAGCAGGAGCAGTCGCAGATCGCTCGGTCCCGCCGCGAACAGCGCGAACCGCGTCGCCGTGTGGTCGATACGCGTCCATGCGCTCCACCCACTGTCGAACCACTTGTGCACGAGGGTGCCTTGCAGAGTGCGGGCCACGAGGTCGATCCTGCCGAACCTCGTGGACGCCGCGGTGGGGTCATAGATCTGGGTGCTGTCGAGTTCGCCCCACCCGCTCCACCCTCCGTCGAAGTACTTCTGCCCGAGGGTGCCGGCATCGGTGCGGATGAACACGTCGAGTCGGCCCGGTCCCCAACTGCACAGCGCCGGAGCGTTGCCGGTCGCCCCGCCGAGCGACTCCCACGGCTGCCACTGGTTCTCGAACCACAGGTGACGCACGGATCGATCCTCGCCGAGCGCGACGATGTCGATCCGTCCCGGGCCCCACGAAGCGGCGGCCGGTTCTGACGCGAGGCGTTCACCGAGGTTCTCCCACCGGTGCCACTGCGCGCCGTCTTTCGCGCGATGCTGCAGCGCCCCATCCTTCCCGCGCGAAAAGACGTCGAGACGTCCCGCTCCCCATGAGCAGACGGAGGGTGCGCTCGTCGTCGTCCTGTCCAGGCTCTCCCAACCGGCTCTGCCTTCACGGCTGACGTACCCCTCGATGAGATAGTCCTGCGAGTCCTGCCTGTGCCTTTCGATGAGCGATCCGTCGGCGAGGCGCGGGAATCCCGTCCCCCCGATGCCCTCGCCGACAGCGGCGTAGACGTGCACGGAAAGACCGGTCAGATCGTCCACGTCGCCCCAGGAGGAGAGAAGGATCCCCACCTTCTCGCTCACGCTGGGAATCACGGCCGCCGATACGCGGGCGACGGCCTCCGCCACCTTCTTCTTGAGTTCTTCCGGGTCGGCGCCCACCGTGATGTTCTCGACGAGTGCGGCGACTTCGGTCTCGAGCTGAGCTGCCACCCGATCGAGCAACATCTTCATGTCGCCGGAGGGGGTGGCATCCTGTTCGAGGCTGACGAAGACGACCCCGATGATCTCAGGCAGCCCGTCTGCGAGCGTGCGTACCCGGACCACATCCGGAAAGCGAACGCACCCCTGACGAGGCGGGATCGAGCGCTCGGTGGAGCTTTTGGAGTTCTCCGCCCACGAGCCGTCGATGATTCGCGACCAGGCCACCCTCGTCGACCCTCTCGTCATGAGCCGGGAGCGGAAGCCGATCGTGGCGAAGTACGGCTCGTCGCCCGAACTCTCCTGAGCTTTGACGATGCGAAGCCGCTGGAAGTCGATGCGCCACGTCTCTCGGAGCGGTCCGATCAGGTGGCCGACCTTCTTCACGTCGATCGTGATGTCGACACCACTCATGGGGGTTCCTCCGTCTGTCGTCGCAGCGTGCGAGTCAAGGATCCCCGCCGGGGCGGACGTCCGGTATCCCAGATCAGGGGGATTTCTTCGCGACGGTTCGACGTGGCTCCCTCACGCGGGGAGCGAAGGCGCTTCGGTGGACGCGTGGCTCAGCGCGGCGACGAGCTGCCGGCGGGAGGGGAGACCGGTCTTGCGGAAGACGGCTTTCAGATGATCCTGAACCGTGTAGGGAGAGAGGCGGAGCTGCGCGGCGATCTGCTGGGTCGTCATCCCGCGCAAAACGTGCTCCACGACATCGCGCTCGCGCGCGGACAGTCCCGCGAGGTCCGCCCACGCCCCTCCGCTCCCCCGGGCGGACATTGCAGGACAATGATGGCACCGCCGCGCACGCGCGTCGAGGGTGACGGCGCCGATCCGGACGACGCCCGAGCGGCCGCGGATTATGGTGGATGCATGACCGAGAACCCTCCCCGCTCGGGTATCGAGCTGTCCGAGTTGAGCGCCCAGATCCGCCCCCAGGACGACCTCTTCCGGCACGTCAACGGTGCCTGGCTGGAGCGCACCGAGATCCCCGAGGACAAAGCGCGGTGGGGGTCGTTCCACCTCATCGCCGAGCAGGCCGAGAAGGATGTCCGCGCGATCGTCGAGGAGTCGACGACCGCGGAGCCCGGCACCGAGGCGCGGAAGATCGGCGACCTCTACACGAGCTTCATGGACACGGAGCGGATCGAGGCGCTCGGGGCGGCGCCGCTGCGCGACCAGCTGGCGCGGGTCGACGCGATCGACTCGATCCCGACGCTCCTGCGCACCGTCGGCGAGCTGGAGCGCGAGGGCGTCGGCGGCATGATCGGCACCTACATCGAGCCCGATCCCGGCAACCCGGAGCGGTACGTCGTCTTCTTCGTGCAGTCGGGCCTGTCGCTGCCCGACGAGAGCTACTACCGGCTGGAGAACTTCGACGCCACCCGCACCGCGTTCCGCGAGTACGCGACCACCGTGCTCGGCCTCGCCGGGGTCGCGGAGCCCGCGGCGCAGGCCGACAGGATCCTCGCTCTCGAGACCGAGATCGCCAGCCATCACTGGGACAACGTCCGCACCCGCGACGCCGTCGCGACCTACAACCTCATGACGTGGGACGATGTCGAAGCCCTCGTCGGGGTCGATCTCGACCCGTGGTTGGATGCCGTCGCGCCCGGCCACCAGACGGGATTCGCCGAGATCAACGTCAACCAGCCGAGCGCGCTCGCCGGCCTCGGCGGGCTTCTCGTCGATGAGCGCCTCGACGACTGGAAGGCGTGGCTGCGGCTGCACCTCACTCGCGCGTCGGCGGCGTTCCTGTCGAGCGACTTCGTCGACGCGAACTTCGCGTTCTACGGCACGGAGCTCTCCGGCGTGCCCGTCAACCGCGAGCGGTGGAAGCGCGGGGTGAGTTTCGTCGAGGCGGCGATGGGCGAGGCCGTCGGCAAGGTCTACGTCGAGCAGCACTTCCCGCCCGCCGCGAAGGACGAGATGGACGAGCTCGTCGCCAATCTCATCGAGGCCTACCGGCAGTCGATCTCCACGCTCGAGTGGATGACCCCCGAGACCCGCGAGCGCGCCCTCGAGAAGCTCGCGGCGTTCACCCCGAAGGTCGGTTTTCCGACGACTTGGAAGGACTACTCGGCGCTCGAGGTCGACGCCGCCGACCTCATCGGCAACGTCCTGCGCGCGAACGCGTGGGAGCACGACCGCCAGCTCGCCAAGCTCGGCGGCCCGATCGACCGCGACGAGTGGTACATGACGCCGCAGACCGTCAACGCGTACTACAACCCGCTCATGAACGAGATCGTCTTCCCCGCGGCGATCCTGCAGTACCCGTTCTTCGAGACCGAGCGCGATGCCGCCGCGAACTACGGCGGCATCGGCGCCGTCATCGGCCACGAGATCGGCCACGGGTTCGACGATCAGGGGTCGGCCTTCGACGGCACCGGGGCGCTTCGCGACTGGTGGACCGACGATGACCGCGCCGCGTTCGAGGAGCGCACGAGCGCCCTCATCGCGCAGTACGACGCGCTCGTCCCCCAGGGCCTGTCGGAGGACCACCACGTCAACGGTGCCCTCACGATCGGCGAGAACATCGGCGACCTCGGCGGGCTCGGCATCGCGATCAAGGCCTACCGCCTGCACCTCGCCGCGACGGGTGAGGAGGGCGACGGGCCCGTGATCGACGGGTTCACCGGCATCCAGCGCCTGCTGCTGAGCTGGGCGCAGATCTGGCAGCAGAAGGGACGGGATGCCGAGACCATCCGCCTCCTCACGATCGACCCGCACTCGCCGAACGAGTTCCGCTGCAACCAGATCGTGCGCAACATCGACGAGTTCTACGACGCGTTCGAGGTCGGTGAAGGCGACGCGCTCTGGCTCGACGCCGATCAGCGTGTGACGATCTGGTGACCGAGAGTCCTCGGACCCGTCGCGGCGCGGCGGGGGAGCAGCGCGATCCCGCCGGTGGTGCGGCGTCGGGTGGTTCTGGTGGTGCGGCGTCGGGTGGTTCGGCAGCTGCGGCGGCGGATGGTTCGCCGCGGCGCGCGGCGCGCGAGGCGGCCGCGTCGGCGGCATCCGCCCCCACGACGCGCCGAGCGGCAGCCGGCGAGCGGACACTGCCGCGGCGGGCATCGCTACGTCAGCGCTCGTTCATCGGCACGCTGAAGGCGCTCGATGTGCTGTCGGCGGCCGGTGCGCAGGTGTCGGTGCAGGTCACCGACCTCGACAGTGGCGAAGAGGTGCTGAGCGGCGACGAGCACCTGACGCTGCCGGTCGGCGGCATCGGCGTCGTGCCGCTGCTCATCGAGGTCGCCGCGCAGATCGAGTTCGGCCAGCTCGACCCGTTCGAGATCCTCGACCGGGGGTCGGTCGAGCCGGTCGCGGTCGGGGGACTGTGGCAGCATCTGAAGGCTCCGGCGCTTCCGGTGGTGGACCTGGCGGTGCTGGCGGCTGCGGCGTCCGACGCCGCGGCCGCGAACGCGCTCGTGCGCCGCGTCGGGCTCGACGCCGTGCGTTCGCGGATGGATGACATCGGGCTCGAGAAGACGGCGATGCTCGACCGGTTCCGCGATGTGCGCGGGCCCGACGACGCCCCGCAGGTCGCGATCTCGTCGGCGGGGGAACTCGCCGCGCTCTTCGCCGCGCTCGTGAACGCGCGGGTCGTGTCTCCCGCCGTGAGCGCGCAGGTCGGCGAGTGGTTGAACCTCAACCAGGACCTCGCCCTCGTCGGCGCTGCGACCGCACTCGATCCGTTCGCGCACGAAGACGACCGGCACCGGATGCTCTTCGTCAACAAGACCGGCCGCGCCGACGGCATCCGTGCCGAGGCGGGCGTGCTCGCCGGCCCGCGCGGCGGCGCTGCCTACGCCCTGCTCGTCGGCTTCGACGACCTGTCGATCGCGCACCGTCTGCGCGCGCACGATGCCTTCCGCGCCCTGGGCTCGGACCTCATGGAGTACGTGTTCTGACCCGCCGCCGCGCGCCCGCGCGCGCGACCGCGCCCGCGCCCCCCCGCGCGCGCCCGCGGCGTGGCGCGCCGTCAGCCATCCCCCGAGACCCTGTCTTCTCGACGAGACCGGGTGTCGTTTGGGCGGGTTTCGTCGAGAACGCGCGGTCTCGCGGGGGGATGCGGCGCGCGACCCGGCGGCGCTGAGAAGACGGGCGCTTAGAAGACGATGGTGTGGTTGCCGTGGCGGATGACGCGGTCTTCGGCGTGCCACAGCACGGCCCGCGAGAGCACCTGGCGCTCGACGTCGGCGCCGCGGCGGGCGAGCTCGGCGGCGGACTCGGCGTGGGTGACGCGCACGGTGTCCTGCTCGATGATCGGCCCCTCGTCGAGGTCGCCGGTGACGTAGTGCGAGGTCGCACCGATGAGCTTCACCCCGCGCTCCTTCGCCTTCTTGTACGGCTCGGCGCCGATGAACGCGGGCAGGAACGAGTGGTGGATGTTGATGACCGGAACCCCGAGGCGGTCGAGGAACTCGGGCGAGAGGATCTGCATGTAGCGCGCCAGCACCACGAAGTCGACGTTGCCGACGAGCAGCTTCAGGATCTCCTCCTCGGATGCCGACTTGTCGGGCCCCGCGACCGACGGCACGTGGAAGAACGGGACGCCGAAGCTCCGCACGTCCTCGGCGGTGGTGGTGTGGTTCGAGATCACCATCGGGATCGTCACGGGCAGATCGCCGCGGCGGTGCCGCCAGAGGAGGTCGAGCAGGCAGTGGTCCTGCTTCGACGCGAGGATCGCCATGCGCTTGGGCACCGACTGGTCGGTGAGCTCCCACTCGAGCTCGAAGTCGGCGAGCGTCCGCCCGATCTCCGCCTCGATGCTCGGCCGGTCCGCGGCGAAGTCGGGGCGGTGGAACACGACGCGCTGGAAGTACGCGCCGCCGCGGTGGTCGTCGGAGAACTGGTCGAACGCCACGATGTTTCCGCCGATGCGGGTGATCATCGCCGAGACGGCGGCGACGATCCCGGGCTTGTCGCTGCCGTGCACGATGAGGCACGCGTGGTCGGCGGGAAGCTGAGGGTGATGGACCGGGGTCATCCTTCGATTCTGCCCCAGCGCGCGCCCGGTCACGGCATCCGCCGTCCGCCGGTTACGACCTTTCGCGGGGTGGCGAGGGGAGGTTGAGGCGTGGTGGGGGCGAGGTTGAGGGGAGGTGAGAAAGGGGGAGGGCGGACAGAGCGCGCGTCAGACGCGGCGGGCGCCCTCGCCCAGGGCCTCGAGCTTCGCCCACGCGATGTCGGGGTGGATGCGCCCGCCGAGGCCGCAGTCGGTCGAGCCGACCACGCGGTCCGCTCCGACGATGTCGACGTAGCGGCGCAGACGCTGAGCGACCAGCTCGGGATGCTCGACGACGTTGGTCGCGTGGCTGACGACACCGGGCACCAGGACGACGTCGTCGGGCAGGATGCCGGAGGCCGCGGCATCCGCCCACGCCCCCGCTTCGTGTTCGTGACGGACGTTTCCCGCTTCGAACGAGATCGCCCCGACATTCGCGGTCAGCACGACCGGCAGGATGTCGGCGAGCGCCACATCGGTCGTGTGCGGGCCGTGCCACGATCCCCAGCACACGTGCAGGCGGATCTGATCCTTCGGCAGTCCTGCGATCGCGTGGTTGATCGCGTCGACCCGGATCTTGGTGAACGCCTGGTAGTCGGCGATCGAGGGCTCGGGGCTGATCTGGTCGAAGTTCTCGGCGAGCGACGGGTCGTCGAGCTGCAGGATGAGTCCCGCCTCGACGATCGCCCGGTACTCTTCGCGGAGCGCGTCGGCCCACGCGAAGATGTGCTCCTCGTCGCTCGCGTAGTAGTCGTTGCGCACACGCGAGGCGGAACCCGGGGCGATCGCGGTGAGGAAGCCCTGCTCTCCCGGCTTCAGCGCAGCCTGCAGGTTGCGGATGTCGGAGGCCACGGCATCCTGCCCGCGGTACACGAGCGGGCCGGTCGTCGTCGGAAACGCGGTCGCCCCCGTGCCGGTCTCGACCGCCTCGGCATAGACGGCGGGGAAGCGTTGTCGGTCGCGGCGGTCGAGGAAGCTCGTCAGGCGCACGTCGCCGGGAGAGGACGCCACGGGCGGCTCTGTGAACGCGTTGACCTCGGTGAGCGAGAGCCCGCCGACCCGCTGGAACGAGTAGCCCCACCAGGCGCCGTAGTCGACCGGGTTCGACATCGCCTTGCCGAACTCGCCGTCGCCGACGAGGGTGATCCCGGCATCCCGCTGCCGCTGTACGACATCGGCCACCGCGGTCGTCGTCAGCGCGTCCACCCCGGGGGTCGACAGCAGCGTGAAGCCGTCGTCGGCGACGGGCCGTGCGGCGTTCGCCTCGATGAGCGCGGGGGTGCGCGGGAGGCTCCCCGAGGTGGTGGTGGCGATGGGCATGACTCTCCTTCGACGGACACGACTTGGACGGACGCGACGGGCGCGTTCAGCCTACGACCGCGCCCCTCGCGGCTCACGTCGTATGACGCTCCGCGACGGTCAGCGCACGCCGCGCATGAGCTTCAGCACCGGCTTCACCGACACGAGCAGCAGGATGCCGATGACGATCGCGACGGCACCGAGGGTGAGGAAGTACGGCACCTCGTTGTCGGGGTCGTACACCTTCGACAGCTCTCCGGCGATCGCCGTGCCGAGCGACACGGAGAGGAAGAAGAGCGCCACCATCTGCGTGTGGAAGACGTCGGGCGCGAGCTTCGTCGTGACCGAGAGCCCGACCGGCGAGAGGAGCAGCTCGGCGACGGTGAAGACGAACAGGATGCCGACGATCGCAATCAGCGGCGTCGAGTTCTCGCCGCCGCCGGCGAAGGGCAGGAACAGGAGGAACGCGACGCCCATGACGATCGTCGCCAATCCGAACTTCACCGGCGTCGAGGGCTGGCGAGTGCCGAGCTTCGTCCAGATCGCGGCGAAGACGCCCGAGAGGATGATGATGAAGATCGGGTTGATGGAGTTCACCCACGACACCGGCATCTCCCAGCCGAAGAGGTTCCGGTCGAGGCGCTTGTCGGAGTAGACGGTGAGCACCGTGAACTGCTGCTGATACAGCGACCAGAAGGCGACCGACGTGATGAACAGCGGCAGGAAGCCCCAGACGCGGCTCCGCTCGACGCCGGTGATGCGGCGGCTCGAGAGGATGACGACGAAGTACGCGATCGCCGCGGCGATGACGACGACGATGACGACGATCGCGAGGTTGTCGGCGCGGATGACGCCGATCGCGATGAGCAGCACGATGACCGCGATCCCCGCCACCGCGACCCCGGTCATCAGGGGATAGCGGCTCTTCGGGAGCGGGTTGGGCACGTGGGATGCCTCGGCCGGCAGGTTCTTCCGTCCGAACGCGTACTGGGTGAGACCGAGGGCCATGCCGACCGCGGCGAGCCCGAAGCCCCAGTGGAACCCGAGGGTCGACTGCAGGAGGCCCGTCAGAAGCGGGCCGGCGAACGCGCCGAGGTTGATGCCGAGGTAGAAGAGCGAGAATCCGGCATCCCTGCGCGGATCGTCGGCGGAATAGAGCATGCCGACGAGGCTCGTCGCCGTGGCCTTGAGACCACCGGATCCCACCGCGACGAGGACGAGACCGACGCCGACGCCGAGAAATCCGGGGAGGAGGGCGAGCGCGATGTGGCCGCACATGATGACGATCGCGCTGGAGAACAGCACCTTCTCGGGGCCGAGGATGCGGTCGGCGACCCATGCGCCGAGGATCGTCGAAAGATAGACCGCGCCGCCGTAGGCGCCGACGATGCCGCCGGCGATGCCGCGGTCCATGCCGAGGCCGCCGTCGGTCACCGAGTAGTACAGGTAGATGAGCAGGATCCCCTGCATGCCGTAGAAGCTGAAGCGCTCCCACATCTCGACGCCGAAGATGTTGGCGAGTGCGCGGGGCTGCCCGAAGAATCGGGTGTCGCTGTCGCCCTCGGATTCAGGGGTGGGTGCCACGGGATTGCGGGAACTCATGCCGACGAGAGTACTCGCGCCCGCGCTCGGGCATGCGTGTTCGGCGCCGCGGATGGACGGGGCCTAGGGTGGCGCTATGGCCGACGACGACGTGCAGACCCCGATCGGAGTCACGATCCGCCCCCTCGAGACCGTCGAGGAGGTCTTCGCCGCTGCGGCGGTCCTCGACGACGTGTGGGGCGAGCGGGGTGGGATGCCGCCGAACCTCATCCGCGCGCTCGCGCACTCGGGCAACTACGCGGTCGGCCTCTACGCCGCCGATGCCGCGGGCGGCGAGGAGCGGATGATCGGGGCATCCGTCGCCTTCTTCGCCGAACCTGCCCAACGGTCCATGCACTCGCACGTGACCGGGGTGCTGGCGGGTCACCGCTCGCAGGGACTCGGGCGACTGCTCAAGCAGCATCAGCGCGACTGGGCGTTCGCGCGGTCGGTGGGGCACATCACGTGGACGTTCGATCCGCTCGTCGCCCGCAACGCGCACTTCAATCTGCGGGTGCTGGGCGCGCGCGTCACCGAGTATCTGGTCGATCAGTACGGACCGATGGACGACGCCGTCAATCGCGGCGATGAGACCGACCGGCTGATGGTCTCGTGGGCGCTCGCCGCCCCCGCGCGCTCACCTCGCGAAGAGGACGTCGTGACCACGGTCGCCGTGCCGCCCGACATCGAGACCCTGCGCCTGACCGACCCCGCAGAAGCGCTCGAGTGGCGCTACCGGGTGCGCGATGCGTTCCTCGGGCTGCACGAGGACGGGTTCGCCGTCGTCGGGTTCGACGATGCGCGCGGGTACCTCTTCGGGAGGCGCTGAGCGCGGAGCGCCGGCCGCGACCCTAGGCTGACCCCGTGACCGCACCTCTTTCCGTCGTCGACCTCAGCCACCCGATCCGCGCCGGGCTCGTGACGTACCCCGGGCTCCCGGCCCCCGAGATCACGCCGTTCCTCACGCGCGAGAATTCTCGCGCGACGTACGCGCCCGGCACCGAGTTCGCGATGGACGTCATCACGATGATCGGCAACACCGGCACGTACCTCGACTCCCCCTTCCACCGCTACCTCGACGGGCCCGACCTCGCCGGGCTCGACCTCTCGACGCTCGTCGGACTGCGGGCGGAGGTGTTCCACCTGACCGAGGCCTGGACCGCCGAGCGCCGCGGCATCGGGCCCGAGGCGTTCGCGGACCGCGACCTCCAGGGCGCCGCTGTGCTGATCCACACGGGGTGGGACCGACACTTCGGCGCCCCGGAGTACGGCCGCGGCGCGCCGTTCCTCACAGCCGAGGGCGCCCGGCGACTGATCGATGACGGCGCGACGCTCGTGGGCATCGACTCCGTGAACATCGACGACACCGAGTCGGGCGGCGAACGTCCCGCGCACACGCTGCTGCTCGGCGCCGGCGTGCATGTGGTCGAGCACCTCACCCGGCTCGGCGACCTGCCCGCCTCGGGCGCTCTGTTCACCGCCGCCCCGCCCGCCGTCGAAGGCTTCGGGACGTTCCCGGTGCGGGCGTTCGCGCAGGTGCCGTGAGCGCGGCGGGTGGGACCCTCGACGGCGCGACGCCGCACCGGCGGGGAGACGGTGAGCTCGTCGGCTGGATCCTGCCCGACGGCGAGCGGTGGCGGGCGCTCGACCTGCTCGGACGCGAGGTCGTGGCGGATGCCGAATGGCTGGATGCCGAAGACGCGATCGAGCGCCGCGGTCTCGCGTACCTCGCCGACCCGTGGGTGCTCGAGCGCGAGGGCGCGGTGCCCCTCCGCGTGCGGCTGCTCGAGGTGACACCCGAGCGCATCGTCGTCAAGGCCGAGGATTTCGGCGACGTCAGCCGTCCGACCGAGCGGGTCACGCTGCCGTGGCCGCTTCCGGCGGCGCTGCGCGCGCCCCGGCCCGACGACCCCGACGCGTACGCACTCTGAGACGCGCATCGGAAAGGTTGTGCGCAATTCAATTGCGTGCAACCATGAAGTCATGACCTCGGAGATCGACGATTACGTCTGCTTCGCGATGTATACCGCCTCGCACGCGACGACGCAGGCGTACCGCGAGGTGCTGAAGCCGTGGGGCCTCACCTACCCGCAGTACCTCGCGATGGTCGTCTTGGCCGCGGACGATGCCGGCGGTCGCACCGTGTCGGATCTCGGCGACGAGATGCACCTCGACTCCGGGACGCTCTCGCCGCTGTTGCGCCGCCTCGAGGCGCGCGGATTCGCTTCCCGCCGCCGCGACACTGTCGACGAGCGCGTCGTCCGGGTCGCGCTTACGAGTGAGGGTCGTGCGACGCTCGCCGCCGTGCGCGAGGCCGCCGGATGCCTCGTGCGCGCCTTTCTCGACGGAACGGGCCACCCCCGCGACCTGCTCGAGCGTCTCGGCGCCATCACCGAGAACATGCGCGCGCTCGCCGCGCAGCTGCGCACGGCCGCCTGAGCCGCGGCATCCTGCTGCCGCACACCGCGGGCGGCCAGGTCGCCGTCGAAAGTCCCCCATCGAAAGGAATCATCCCCATGGACATCGTCTACACCGCCGAAGCACTCGCCACCGGAGACGGCCGCAACGGCCACGTCCGCACGGCGGACGGCATCCTCGACACGGACGTGCGCGTACCCAAGGAGATGGGCGGCGCCGGGGGCGCCCCGAACCCGGAGCTGCTGTTCGCCGCCGGCTACGCCGCGTGCTTCCACAGCGCACTCCAGGCCGTCGCCCGCGCGCAGAAGGTCGCCATCGACGGATCGACCGTCGGTTCGCGCGTCGGCATCGGGTCGAACGGTCAGGGCGGATTCGGGCTCGCCGTGGAGCTCGAGGTCAACATCCCCGAGGTCGACCCCGCCGTCGCGCAGCAGCTCGCCGACGCGGCGCACCAGGTGTGCCCCTACTCGAACGCGACGCGCGGCAACATCGACGTCACGGTCACCGTCGTCGACGACTGACGAGCGTCGTAACGCCGCGACTCCCGGCGTAGCCTGACCCCATGCCGATCGCCCGCCCCGCCGCCCCGGTCCGCCTCGAGGCGGTCGAGTTGCGCGTCCTGCACCTTCCGCTCGTCTCGCCGTTCACGACATCGTTCGGCACCGAGACCGAGCGCGAGGTGATCGTCGTCCGCGCGCGAACGGCGGGCGGCGACGGCTGGGGCGAGATCGTCACCCAGCAGGCACCGCTGTACTCGAGCGAGTACACGCAGGGCGCGTGGGACGTCGCGCAGCGCTTTCTCGTGCCGGCGCTGCTGAATGCCGGGAGTCCGGATGCCGGGACCCTCGCGCCGGAGGACGTCTCCGGCATCCTGGAGCCCTTCGTCGGGCACCGGATGGTCAAGGCCGGACTCGAGCTCGCCGTGCTCGACGCCGCGCTCCGCGCCGAGGGGCGGCCGCTCGGGGAGTATCTCGGCGTCGTACGTGACCGCATCCCGAGCGGCGTGTCGGTCGGCATCCAGCGCGATCCGGCGGCGCTCGTCGAGGCGGTCGGCCGCTACCTGGAGGAGGGGTACGTCCGCATCAAGATCAAGATCAAACCCGGGCGGGACGTCGTCGACACGGCGGCGGTGCGGGATGCCTTCGGCGCGATTCCCCTGCAGGTCGATGCCAATTCCGCGTACTCCCTCGCCGACGTCGAGATCCTCGCCGAGCTCGACCGGTTCGACCTCCTTCTCATCGAGCAGCCGCTCCAAGAGGACGACATCGTCGACCACGCGACCCTCGCGGCGCGCCTGCACACGCCCGTGTGTCTGGACGAGTCGATCGTGTCGGCGAAGGCGGCCGCCGACGCCCTGGCGCTTCGCGCGGCATCCGTGATCAACATCAAAGCCGGCCGGGTCGGCGGCTACCTCGAGGCCGTGCGCGTCCATGATCTGTGCCGCGACGCCGGTGTACCGGTCTGGTGCGGCGGAATGCTCGAGACCGGTATCGGCCGCGCGGCGAACGCGGCACTCGCCGCGCTCCCGGGGTTCACGCTGCCGGGCGACGTGTCGGCGTCGAACAGGTTCTACACGCGCGACGTCGTGACCGAGCCGATCGTCCTCGAGGACGGGCACGTGCGGGTGCCGACCGGGCCCGGCATCGGCGTCGAGATCGACCCCGTCGCGCTCGATGATGCGACCGTCGCGCGCGTCGAGCTGCGCCGCTGAGCGGCGCTGAGCGGGGCTGAGCGGCGGTGCACATGCCGGTCTGGCGAGCGGAGCGGAACACAACTCAGGCAGAACGGCGTCGTCCGCCGTTTCGGGGGCTCGGGCGGGCGACTCTGCCTGAATTGTGTCCCACCGCGGGCGGTGCCGGCGAGCTGGTGTTGCGTATTCAGTCCGGGAGACAGCGTGCAGGCCGACAACCGCCGATATCGGGGGTGCTACGTCCCGGGGGACTGAAGACGGCTCGCGCACTCGGGGTGGCGCTCGTCGCGATGATGCTCGCAGGGTGCGCTGCGGACGCGCCCGCGCCGGTGCCGACCGCCGCCGACGGCGCGCTGCCGCAGGGCATCACCGTCGCGGTGACCCAGCTCCGGTCGGACGTCGCGGAGCGGCAGGCGCAGGTCCAGATCCGGAACGGCACCGACGGCACAATCCGCATCGGCGCGGTGCGCCTTGACGACCCGCGGTTCGCGGGGTCGGCGACGCGCGTCATCGAGCGCACGTCGACCGTCGCGGCGGGCGCGACCCTGAACGTGCGGGTGCAGCTGCCGGATGCCGCGTGCGGGAGCGACAGCGATGCCTCGGCGACCAACGCCCCGCGCTCGACCGTCACGGTCGACTACGAAATCGATGGGCGCGCGGGCACGGCATCGGCCCCGGCCGCGGAGGTGTTCCCGTTCCTCGATGCGCTCCACGCGCGAGACTGTGCCGCGGCCCGGGTCGCTGAGATGGCGGACGTCGGGTTCGGCGCCTTCACCCCGTCTGCCGCGGGTCAGCCCGCCGAGCTCCAGCTCTCCGTCGTCCCCCGATCAGAGGAGGGCGCGCTCGAGGTCACCGGCATCCGCGAGACGAACCTCTTGAGCTTCATCGGGGTGGATGCCGGGCTCCTGGCGCTCGATATCGACATCGCCGGCGATGCCCGCCCGGCGGCCACGGTCACGCTGCCGCTCGTGCCGGCGCGGTGCGATCCGCACGCCGTGCAGAGGACAAGCGCGGCACCGTCTTCACCCTCGACGTCACCGTCGACGGGACGCCAGGTCAGGTGACGCTCGCGGCACCGCCCGACCTGAAGGCCCGGTTGCTGACGTGGGTGACGGCGTGGTGCGGGTACGGGTGAGGTGTCGTCAGGCGCTCGGCGGCGGAGTGGTCGGTCGCTCGGCTGCCGCCGCGAACGCGTCGGCGGCGTCGGTCGCCTGCGCGTCACCCGCATCGCCTCGCGCCGCGGAGCCGGCGGCATCCTCGCGGATGCCCTGCGCGATTCCGCGCCCCGTCGCCTGACCCTGGATGACCTGGCGCAGGTCGATGCCCGTCGCCGCCTCGATCGCGTCGAACGACGCGCGCATGCTCGACGCCGACTCGGCCGCCATGTGCGACGACGCGCCCTCGCCGCCGAGGACGGTGATCGAGCCGACCTTGTCGAAGCCACGCGCGAACTCGGTCATCATCGGCACGAGCGCCTCGAGCGCGCGCTGCGCGAGGAGAGCTTCCTGGTTGCGCGAGAGCGCCTCGGCCTCGGCCTCGATCGCCGCGGCCCGCGCCTCACCGACGAGGCGCACCGACTCGGCTTCGGCCTGCGCGCGCAGGCGGGTGGCCTCGGCCTCCTGCGCCGCGATCTGGGCGCGCGCCTCGGCCGCCTTGACCTCGCTGTAGGCCGCGGCATCCGCCGCCCGCTGCCGCTCGTAGAGCGACGCGTCGGCGACCTTCTTGATGTCGGCGTCGAGCTGAGCCTGCTTGTTCTCGGCGCCCTGGAGCAGAACGGCCTGCTCGCGCTCGGCGCGGGCGAGCGCTTCGGCCTGCTCGGCCTCGGCGCGGGCGCGACCGACCTCGGCGGCGGCTGCGGCGGAGTTCTTGTCGAACGCGGTCTGCTCGACGAGGTTCTGCTCGTCGGTCGCGATCTGGCGGGCGCGCACCTCGCGGGCCGCGTTGATGCGGGCGACGTCGGCCTCGCGGCGCACCCGCTCGACCTCGGTCGCGCCCAGCGCGTCGATGTAGCCGTTCTTGTCGGTGATGCCCTGGATCTGGAACGAGTCGAGGATGAGGCCCTGCGCAAGCAGGTCGCTCTTGATGCCCTCGGCGATCTGGTCCGACAGCTTCTGCCGGTCCTTCATGAGCTGCTCGACGGTCAGGGTCGCGACGACGCCGCGCAGCGCGCCCTCGAGCTGTTCGGTCGTGAACTGCTCGATCGCACCGTCCTGCGACAGGAAGCGCTCGGCCGCGCGACGGACGAACTCGGGGTCGGAGCCGATCTTCACGAGCGCGACGCCCGACACGTTCACCGTGACGCCGTTGGATGCCTGGGCCGTCGGCTCCATCTTGATCTGCCGCGCGCGCAGCGAGATCATCTCGGCGCGCTGCGTCAGCGGGTTGACGAGGGCGCCGCCCCCGGTGATGACGGAGATGCGCGAGGACTCTCCCGAGGCGTTCTTCTGGTTGCGACCGACGACGACGAGCGCCTGGTCGGCCTTGGCCACCTTGTACCAGGCCCGCACCATGATGAGCAGGAAGATCAGCAGGATGATGGCGGCGACCACGGCGATCGAGACGATCACGATGGTGCCCCCGGCGGCGAAGACGTCCACGGGGCTCCTTTGTCGAGGGGTCGAGCTTTGTCGAGGGGTCGAGCTTTGTCGAGGGGTCGAGCTGTGTCGAGGGGGATCGAGCTGTCCTTCGACCCTATCGAGGTTCCCCGACACGCGCCCGGCCGGTGCCCCCGCATCCCCGTAGGCTGGGTGCCATGACCAACCCGCCGTATCCTCCGCAGCCTCCGTACGGCGCAGCCCCGGGGCCGCAGCCGATGAATCCCGCCGACGAGCGGATGTGGGCGACACTCGTGCACGTCGGCGGCATCTTCCTCGGCTTCTGGTCGGCGCTGATCGGCTACCTCGTCTTCAAGGACCGCGGTCCGTTCGTGCGCGCACACACCGCGACGGCGCTCAACTTCCAGCTCACGCTGCTCATCGCCAGCATCGTGGCAGGCATCCTGACGATCGTCGTCATCGGATTCTTCCTGCTCGCCGCGATCTGGGTGCTCAACATCGTCTTCTCGATCATCGCGGCGCTGAAAGCCAACAAGGGCGAGTGGTACCGCTACCCCGCGACCATCACGTTCGTCAGCTGACGCCGGGCCCCTCGGCACCTGTCGCGGCATCCGTCGCCTGCGGCCAGCCCGCCGTCTCGGCGCCCGCCCGGTACGTCGCCTCGAGGAACGCCAGGAGTAGCGCGTCGGGGTCGTCCGCCTCGCGCACCGCGCGATAGGGGAGGACGAACTCGCCGAGCGCGGTGTCGAAGTACGCTCCCTCGACCCCGAGATCGCGCTCGCGGAAGCCCTCGGGCTCGGGGTAGGTGTACGAGTAGAACGCGCCCTCGTCGGCGCCGCCCGGCCAGTAGCCGGCGCTGGAGACCTCGGCGTCGTACGCCTCGTACATGACCCAGTCGGGGCAGTTCGGGACGCCGCCCGGGTGCTGCGGCGCGGGGCGGCCGCTGAAGCGCGAGACCGCGAGGTCGAACGCGCCCCAGAAGAAGTGGACGGGGCTGCCCTTGCCGTCCCACTCGGCGCGGAAGTCGTTCATGACCTCGGATGCCGTGATCAGCGTCCGCCAGAACCGCGTCACCGCCGCGGGATCGTAGGAGGCGTGGGTCTCGTCGTCGGCGAACGGGATCGCCACGGCGAGTTCGACCGGCACGGGGTAGATGGTCGCGGGCACCTCGAGCGCGGCGAGCGCCTCCACGAACTCCCCGTAGAAGTCGGCGACCGTGCGGGGGCGCAGGGCGATGGTGCGCGTCGCGCCGTCGGTGCGCTCGAAGACGAGCTCGTGGCCGCCCGACTCCGTGCGACCGGAGAAGTCGAAGCGCACCTCGAGCCCGTGGGCGCCGCACGGCATGAGCGAGGTGGTCAGACCCCGGGCATCCACGTACAGCGGCACGTTCCACCAGTGGTTGACCTTCGGGGTGAGCTCCAGTCGGAGCTTGCCGACCATCTGCGTCCACAACTGCAGCGTGTCGCGCGTGTCCTCCCAGTCGGCGACGGGGGCGGCGGGCCAGCGAACCTCACGTGCATCCATGCCCTTCACCCTGACACGGGGGCGCCCGGACCGCGAGGGGCCTCGACCGCACCGGCGCGCGCGATTAGAGTCGACGGATGCCTGCCGTCACCACCGTCCCCCTCGGCCCCACCGCCTCCACCGTCCCGAACGTCGTCCTCGGGCTCATGCGCATCGCCGAGTCGAGCGACGACGAGGTGCGCACGCTCGTCGGCGCCGCGCGCGACGCCGGCATCGACTTCTTCGACCACGCCGACATCTACGGGCCGCAGCTGCACGCGTGCGAGCGCCGGTTCGCCGAAGCAATGCGGCTGAGCCCGTCCGAGCGTGCCGAGATCACGATCCAGTCGAAGACCGGCATCGTCAAGGACGGCCCGTACTACGACTTCTCGTACGACCACATCGTGCGCTCCGTCCAGGGCTCGCTTCAGGCGCTCGACACCGACTACCTCGACATCCTGCTGCTGCACCGGCCCGATCCGCTCATCGAGCCCGACGAGGTCGCGCGCGCGTTCGACGACCTCGAACAGAGCGGCAAGGTACGCGCCTTCGGCGTCTCCAACCACACGCCGCGCCAGATCGATCTGCTGCGGACGGCGGTGCGCCAGCCGATCGTCGCGAACCAGCTGCAGCTGTCGATCCCGCACTCGCCGATCATCGCGCAGGGCGTAGCGGCGAACATGTCCGGGTTCGCGCAGGCGGTCACCGAGGACGGCGGCGGCATCGTCGACTACTGCCGCGTGAACAGCATCACGATCCAGGCGTGGTCGCCGCTGCAGTCGGGGACGGATGCCGGGGTGTTCCTCGGTTCGCCGGCCTACGCCGACCTGAACGCCGTCATCGACCGCCTGGCGGCGCAATACGCCGTGACGCCCCTCGCGATCGCGACCGCCTGGATCACCCGGCATCCCGCGGGCATGCAGGTGGTGCTCGGAACCACGACCCCCGAACGGGTCACAGAAGCGGCCGCGGGGTCGGACCTCCCGCTCACCCGCCCGGAGTGGTACGAGCTCTTCCGCGCCGCGGGGCACCGCATCCCCTGATCTGGCACCCCGTCATCTGGGACCCGCCGCGGAGCGCGGCGCCGACGTCGGTAGAATCGAGGGATGCCGGTGCACCCCCGGCGCCCCCGGCATCCGCCTTCTCGCGCTTTCGCGCACACGACCATTTGGAGCCACCTGTGGCCGAGCCCTCCCGCCTCGACAAAGTCATCGCCCTCGCCCGTCACCGCGGGTTCGTGTTCCAGGCCGGTGAGATCTACGGCGGCTCGCGTTCCGCCTGGGACTACGGTCCCCTCGGCACCGAGCTCAAGGAGAACATCCGTCGGCAGTGGTGGCAGACCTTCGTCCGTGGTCGCGGCGACATGGTGGGCCTCGACTCGTCGGTGATCCTCCCGAAGCGCGTGTGGGAGGCATCCGGCCATGTCGCGACCTTCACCGACCCGCTCGTGGAGTGTCTGCACTGCCACAAGCGCTTCCGCGCCGACAACCTCATCGAGGACTTCGAGGCGCGCAAGGGTCGCGCCGCCGAGAACGGCCTCGCCGACATTCCCTGCCCGAACTGCGGTACGAAGGGGCAGTACACCGAGCCGAAGGCGTTCTCGGGTCTCGTCAAGACGTATCTGGGCGTCGTCGATGACGAGTCGGGCCTGCACTTCCTGCGCCCCGAGACCGCACAGGGCATCTTCGTGAACTTCTCGAACGTCCTCACCGCGTCGCGCAAGAAGCCGCCGTTCGGCATCGGCCAGGTGGGCAAGGCGTTCCGCAACGAGATCACGCCCGGCAACTTCATCTTCCGCACGCGCGAGTTCGAGCAGATGGAGATCGAGTACTTCACGCCTCCGGAGGAGGCCCAGGAGTGGTTCGAGCACTGGGTGAAAGCCTGCTGGGACTGGTTCATCGAGCTCGGCATCGATCCCGAGAATCTGCGGCAGTTCGACGTCCCCGAGGACGAGCGGGCGCACTACTCGGCGGGCACGATCGACGTCGAGTACCGCTTCGGCTTCGCCGGCAAGGAGTGGGGCGAGCTCATGGGCGTCGCCAATCGCACCGATTACGACCTCTCGTCGCACATCGAGGCGTCGGGGCAGAAGCTGCAGTACTTCGACCAGGCATCCGGCACGACCTACGTGCCGTACGTCATCGAGCCCTCTTTCGGTCTGACGCGCGCGATGATGGCGTTCCTCGTCGACGCGTACCGCGAAGAGGAGGTGCCGAACGCGAAGGGCGGCACCGACACCCGCACCGTCCTGGCCCTTGACCCGCGCCTCGCGCCGGTCAAGGTCGCGGTGCTGCCGCTCTCGCGCAACGAGAAGCTCTCGCCGCTCGCGCGTCAGGTCGCCGATGCGCTGCGTGCGCAGGGCTGGAACGTCGACTTCGATGACGCCGGCGCGATCGGGCGCCGCTATCGCCGCCAGGACGAGATCGGCACCCCGTACTGCGTCACGGTCGATTTCGACTCGCTCGAGGACGAGGCCGTCACCGTCCGCGATCGCGACACGATGGCGCAGCAGCGCGTCGACCTGGCGGATCTCGTCAACTACCTCGCCGAGCGCCTGCGCGGCGCCTGACGCGCGCGGCGCGAGGGCGTGGGGCGGCGGGGTGGATCACCGACGCAGGAGATATCGCGCACACAGGACCGCCGCGCGGGTAAGCATCCTGTCTCGGTGAGATCTCCTGTGGCCGTGAGGAGTGTCGGCGCAAGCGGCGCGAGCCGTCGCGTCAGTCGAGCGCGGAGAGTGACGGATGCCTCGCGAGGCCGTCCGCTCCGCGGGTGGCGAAGACCGACATCACCGCTGCGAGCGGCGCGTGCGGGCCTTGAAGGAGGAGGGGTGCGACGCCGGGGAACTCGCACACCAGGGTGTTCGCGGCGACCTCGGGATACACGGCGGTCATCGCCCCGTAGTCGAAGCTGAGCCAGCCTTCAGCTGTGCGGACGGCGAGCCGGTGGTTGCTGACGAGCACGTGCGCCTGCTGCCAGTCGCGCCACTGCTCGCGGGCCTGCTGCCGCGCAGCCGATCGCGACGCTGCGTTGCCGATGCCAGTGATTGCCATGACGCCCAGTACGAAGGCGGGACTGCCGTACGCGAAGCTCGATGTCGTCGTGTAACGGGCGTCGGTGCCGTAGTAGCGGGCATAAGAGGTCGGCACGGCGGCGAAGAACAGCTCTCCGGCGTAGGGTGCGAGATCCCATTGATCGATCGAGGCCGGTACCTCGCGGCGGAGCAGCGTGGCGCGCAGCGCGCGGGCGTTGTCCCACGCGTGCTGATGGGCGGCGCGCTCTCCGGCCAGACGCAGTTCGCCCTTGCTGAAGTGCCCGCGCCGCCGTCGCGCTGCGCGGTAGGTCTTCACGCCCTGGACGATGGCGACGACGACGAGCACGAGCGGGCCGACGAACGCGACGGCGAGAAGCCCGAGTGCTCCGAGTGTCTCGTTGGGCGTCGGCGAGCGGTCGGGCCCCGCGAGAGCGGTGACACCCCACATCGCGAGGAGATAGACGGCCGCCGCGAGGAGGGCGGGGACGATCCATCGCAGATGCCGACGCATGCCCTTCACGGTAGCGGCGCTCACGGCGCGGGAGGTGGCGGGGTGTGGATAACCCGTCGATGTCCGGCGTGCGGCCTCGCGGGGGCGGGGGCGCGGGGTGGATCACCGACGCAGGAGATATCGCGCACACAGGACCGCCGCGCGGGTAGGCATCCTGTCTCGGTGAGATCTCCTGCCTTGGTGAGGTGAGGTGAGGTGAGGTGGCCGCGGGCCTCAGCCCTTGGCGGCGGCCTTCGCGGCGCGCTTGTACTCCCGCACCTTGGTCAGGCTCTCGGGCGAGGTGATGTCGGCGACGGAGCGGTACGACCCCTCGTCGCCATAGGGGGCGGATGCCTCGCGCCACCCCGACCCCGTGAAGCCGTACTGCTTGCCGAGCAGCGCGAGGAAGATCTTGGCCTTCTGCTCGCCGAAGCCGGGGAGCGCCTTCAGGCGCTTCAGGACTGTCGCCCCGTCGGGCTCACCCGACGTCCAGAGCGCGGCGGCATCCCCACCCCAATCGTCGACGAGCGCCTGGCTGAGCGCCTGCACGCGCCCGGCCATCGACCCCGGGAACCGGTGGACGGCGGGCGTCTCCTTGAAGACCTCGACGAAGGCGTCCGGGTCGTACGCCGCGAGGGATGCCGCGTCGAGCGACCCGGTGCGCTGCTCGATCTTCAACGGGCCGGTGAAGGCCGTCTCCATCGCGATCTGCTGGTCGAGGAGCATGCCGATCAGAAGCGCGAGCGGGTTCTGCGTGAGCAGCGCGTCGGCGGCGTCGTCGTCGGTGATGTGCAGGGCCATGGCATCCATCGTCCCACGCGCGGCCGCTCAGGTCCCGGCGCGTCCCCGGCCGGCGGTGGGAGGATGGATGCCATGGCCGCGCCCGACGACCCTGACCTCGACCACCCGCGTCCCGACCCGCAGGACCCGGACCTCCTGGCCCGCGCACGCCGCACGCACGTCGCCGTCGTCGGCGGGGGTGTCGCGGGACTCGTCGCGGCGCTGGAATGGGCGAAGATCGGCGCGCACGTGACCGTGCTGGAGAGCGCGGAACGTTTCGGGGGTGCTGTCGAGACGGTGGAACTCGACGGGCTGCCGGTCGATCTCGTCGCCGACGCGTTCCCCCCGGCATCCCCTGCCCTGCACGCGCTGCTCGACGAGTTGCGCCTGCTGCCCGAGGTGGAGGATGCCGCCGCGCACCCGGCTTGGATCGCGGGGCTTCCCGGTGGTGCGAAGGCCGGCGGTGCGAAGGCCGGTGGTGCGAAGGCGGGCGGTGCGAACGCGGGTGGGGCGGCGCCGCTGCCGACACGGACGGTCCTCGGCATCCCGGCGAACCCGTGGGCCGACGACGTGCGCAGGGTCATCGGATGGCGAGGCACGTGGCGCGCCTACCTCGACCGCCTGCGCCCGCCGCTGACGATCGGGCACGAGCGCAGTCTCGGCCGCCTCGTGCGTACGCGCATGGGCGACCTCGTCGCCGACCGCCTCGTCGCGCCGGTCACGCGCGGGCTGTACAGCACCGACCCGGACAACATCGACGTCGAGGTCGCGGCGCCGGGCCTCAGCACCGCGCTCACCCGCACCGGATCGCTCGCGGGGGCGGCCCTCGACCTCCTGCCCGACGACGAGCCCCGCCGCACGACGCTCCGCGGAGGTTACGGCCGGCTGCCCGACGCTCTCGTCCAGCGCCTCCGCGACCTCGGCGCGCACCTCCGCACCGGTGTCCGCCCGGTGACGCTCACGCGCGAGGATGCCTGGACGATCGCGCTCGACGACGCCTCGACCTCCGACGGCGTCGGCGTTCTCGTCGCCGATGTCGTGATCCTGGCGTCTCCGTCCGTCGCCGCATCCGCGCTGCTGGCGACGGCGGGGATTCGGACCGAGCCGATCTCCACCACCCTGCGCGATGTCGTGACCCTCGTCGTCGATGCCCCCGCGCTCGATGCCGCGCCGCGCGGCCGGGCGGTGTATCCCCTCGATCCCGGCCCGACCGACGCGGTCGCCCTCACCCTTCCGACCGTCGATTGGCCGTGGCTCGCCGCCGCGGCCGGTCCCGGGCGCCACGTCGTCCGCGTGACGCTGCCCGCCGATCCGACGCGCGACGCGGACAACGCCGCGACGGATGCCGCGCGCGCCGCGGGGGGGCTCCTCGGGGTCGCGATGGGCACCCCGCGGGCGAGCGCGCTGCGCCGGGTCGACGCGGCACCGCCGGCATCCGCCCTCGGCCATGCCGAGCGGGTCGCCGCCGTCCGTGCCGCGGTGAACGAGCACCCGGGTCTCGCGGTCGTCGGCGCGAGTCTCGCGGGGAGCGGCGTCGCGCAGGTGGTCGCCGACACGGTCGCCGAGGTCGATCGCCTGCGCACCAGCGTCCTGTGGGGAGCCGACCGCTCCGCGTGACGCGGCGATACCAGCCTGGGGCGCCTCTGGCAAGAGCGGATGCCCGCCGCGGCATACGGCGTTACCCTGGGACCTACATCACACCGTTTCGACCGTGAGGAGCACCATGAGAGGCAAGTTCGGGATCGTCGTGGGGTTCGCCGCGGGGTACGTCTTCGGCACGCGCGCCGGGCGCGAGCGGTACGAGCAGATCAAGGCGGGCGTGGGCAAGCTCTGGCACACCGAGCCCGTCCAGAAGCAGGTGCGAAAGGCGAAGGAACTCACGAAGTCCGCCGCCTTCGCCCTTCCGTCGGCCCTCTGGGACGGCGCGGTGAAGGTCACGAAGGCCGCCTCGAAGGGCACGACGCCCGGCCAGAAGCTCGACGCGGCGCTCATCGCCGCCGACGACTCGGCCGACGAGGTCGCACTCGGAGCCCGCATCTCGGCGAACGAAGCGAAGCGCTCCGCCGACAAGGCCGTCGCAGACATCAAGGACGGCATCGAGAAGAAGGCCGCGGACGACTGAGATGAGCACTCCCCGCGGATTCCGAGACCGCGCCGACGACAGCCTCTTCACCCTGATCGGGGAGGTGCCCGAGCTTTTCCGCAACCTCATCGTCGCCGAGATCGACTCGGCGAAGTCATGGGCGAAGAAGACGGGAAAGCAGGCGGGCCTCGGCGGCGTCTGGTTGGTCGTGGCCCTCTTCTTCCTGTTCTGGTCGATCCCCGCCCTCGGGGCCTTCGCGATCATCGGGCTGTCTTCGTGGATGGAGCCCTGGGTCGCGTCGCTCATCGTGCTGGTGGTCGGTCTGCTGCTGGCCGTCATCGCGGCGATCCTCGGGCTCCTGAGATTCAAGAAGCTCCGCTCGACCGAGACCCCCGCCCAGGCGATCGCCGTCGACGCCCGCATCGTGAAGGACGTGACCGATGAGTACTGAACCGACCTCCCGCAGCGGCTCGCCCGCGAAGAGCACGAAGGCCTCGGCGCCTGCGCGCACCGACTCGACCCCGGTTCCGCGGACGGCTGTCGCCCTCGGCATCACCGACCCGGTCGAGAAGGCACGCGCCGAGCTCAAGGCGACCCTCGCCGCCATCGAGGAGAAGACGAACGTCCCCAAGCGGGTTGCGCGGTCGACCGACCGCGTCGTCGCCGACGCGCGCGGATTCGCCCGCAGCAATCCGAACGGAGCGATCGCGGCGGCCGTCGGTATCGCTGCGGCGGTGGGCTTCGCGGTGTGGGGGATCGTGCGTCTGTACACGCGGTGACGATGGTGCGCTCCGACCGCGCTGGCACCCCGCACCGGGCTCAGGGGTATGCTCGTGTACCAGGCAGTGGCGACGATGCATAGGCTGCCGGCCCAGCCGACCCGAGGCACACAGCAGCTGGACGCCCGGGTCCGACGAGGTCGGATGTGCGATCACGTGTGTCCGACGGAGCATCACGAGAGTCGAGCATGAACACAGATCCGCACGCCGCGGCCGCCAAGCCCCTCAAGGGCTGGCGCGTGCTGGTGCCGCGTGGCGGTCCGTGGGGCGACTCGGTCGCGGCGACGCTTCGCAGCCAGGGCGCGGTCCCGGTGATCGCACCGCTCATCAACTTCGCGCCCTCCACCGACCAGGAGACGCTCGAGCAGGCGCTGGCCGACCTCGCCGCCGGTGCGTTCGACTGGGTGACCCTGACGAGCGCGACTACCGTCGACGTGCTCTACGCGTATCGCGCCGAGATCCCCTCCACGACCCGCGTCGCGGCCGTCGGCGAGACGACCGCGGCGGCGCTCGCGGCGGTCGGCTACAAGGTCGACCTCGTGCCCGACGAGGACAACTCCGCCGCCGGTATGGCCGCCCAGTTGCTCGAGCTCGAGCCGGAGCCGCGCCGCATCCTGACCCTGCGCAGCGAGATCGCGAAGCCGGTGCTCACCAAGCGTCTGACCGAGGCAGGGCATGACGTCCGGAGCGTCGTCGCCTATCGCACGGTGGGCGTGCCCGTGACCGAACGCATCGCGCACGACGTCGAGAGCGGGCGAATCAACGCGATCCTCGTCACGAGCGGCTCGGTCGCCGAGCAGGTGCACCTGCAGTTCCCCGACATCCCGGCATCCACCGTCATCGCCGCCATCGGTCCGCGCACGGCGAAGGATGCCCGGAAGGCCGGCCTCGGGGTGAATGTCGTCGCGCGCGAGCAGACGGTCGGCGGCCTGATCGCCGCCGTGCAGAAGTTCCCGCTGCCGCACGCGACCGACGAATTCGCCGTCTGACCCTCGCGCCGGGCTGCCCCGCGCCTCGCTCGCCTCGCGTCTCGCCCGCTCGCGTTCGCGCGCATGCGGCTCGCGAATCACCCGGCATTTCTCGAATCACCGGCGGTTTCGCGCGAGACGGCCGGTGATTCGCGAAACCGGCGGTGATTCGCGAGCCAGAGTCGGGGCGAGAGGGGCGCGCGGGAAGAGACACGATCGTTGCCCCGGTGGCGCGCCGCGCGGCGCGGACGCTGGCAGACTGAAGTCATGGTGACTCTGCTGCTCGATTCGACGCAGTTGGAAGTCGTGCTCTCGGGCACCGAACGCGCCCTCTCGCGGCGGTCGACGTCGGTGCGGATCGAGCGCGACCTCATCCAGAAGGTGCAGCTCACCGACGACCCGTGGAACTGGCTGCGCGGTGTGCCGAGCCTCGGAACGCTCGTCCGCGGCGTCGTGGCGATGGGGACGTGGGCCTCGGCCGGGGGCAGCGACTTCGTCGTCGTGCGCCGTCGCCGCGCGGGCGTCATCATCGACCTCGACGAGAGCGCAGAGTTCTCGCGCCTGCTGCTCACGACACGGCACGGCCTCGAGCTCGTTCGGGCGCTGCGACTGGAGGGCGAGGATGCCGCCGCGCCCGTGACTGAGATCGTCGCCGCGGCCGACGATCCGGAAGCCCCGGCATCCGCGCGTGCGCCACGCCCGCGGCGCACGCCGCGCCCCGCCATCGCGTGACGGATGCCGACCGGCTCCTCGCCGGCGGAGCCGGCGCGCTGACGGTCAGCTCACGTCGCGGCGCCAGCTGAAGAGCCAGCCGAGCAGCAGGAAGACCACGGCGTACCCGAGCAGCAAAAGCCCGCCGACCCACCAGTCGAGGCCGCCGCCGGAGGCATCCGTGCCGCCGAGTGAGGTGTAGATGCTCGCGCCGACGAGAGCGTCGGAGGCCGCACCGGAGAGGTACTTCGCGACGTCGGAGAGTCCCTCGATGAACGCGCTGATCGTGCGGAGAATCGGCTCGATGAACTGCGTGAACGCGAGCACGCTGACCACGGCCGCCACCTGGTTGCGGATGAGCGTGCCGGCGCCGACGCCGATGAGCGTCCACAGGACGAGCGCGATCACCATCCGACCGATCATCGCCCATGTCTCGCTCCGGTCGAGGAGCGTGTCCAGGCCCAGGGCGGCGAGGGCGGCGGCGCCGATCCCGACCGCCGCGACGATCCCGACCGCCGCGTACAGGAGCCCCATGACGATGCCCGCGCCGACCTTGCCACCGAGCGCGACGCCGCGCCGCGGGGTCGCGAGGAACGTCGGGGTGAGCGTCTGGTGTCGGAACTCGTTCGTGACCATCAGTGTGCCGATGAGCAGCGGGAAGACATACCCGACCGACGTCGCGATGCTGTAGACGACCGGCGGGACGGCATCGACGGGGAGGGCCGGGCCGTTGACCGCGTCGGGGCCGAGAGTGCCGTTCGCGACGGCGCCCAGGGTGCCGCCGAGGCCGCCGGCGGTCACGCCGACGTACAGGAACATCACGAGCGCGAGAATCCACCACATCGATGTGGTGAACTGCTTCGTCAGCTCGGAGCGGGTGGCGCGCGCGAGGCTCATCGCTCCTCCTCGGAGTCGGATGGCTCATCGGCGGATGCCTCGACGGGGGATGCCTCGGTGGATGCCTCGACGGAGGATGCCTCGGTGGGTCCCTCGACGGGGGCAATCTCGCCTGTCGGCTCCGGGTCGACGGTGGCGTCGTATCGGGCGAAGAACGCGTCGGCTTCGTCGTCGGCATCGGTGCGCGCCTGACCCTCGTCCCAGTGCGCGGGCGCATCGACCGGGACGGGCGGTTCCTCCTGATCGACGTCCGCGTGTTCGGGTTCGGGATCGACGTCCGGGTCGAGGGCCTGTTCGGGTTCGGGTTCGGGTTCGGGTTCGATGGGAGGCTCCGCATGAGGTTCCTCGGCAGCGTCCGAATCCAGCGAGGCCGCCGGATCGGCCGCCGTCGACTCTGCCACCCCCGCCGACTCGGCTGCAGGCGCCGAATCGGCCATACCAACCGGCGCCGCCGCCCCCGACTCGGCCACCACAGGCGCCGGCTCGGCCACCACAGGCGCGGCATCCGCCGCCTGCACGCGCGTCCCGTCGACGAGACCGAGGAACACTTCCTCGAGGGCCGGGCCCTTGCGCTGCAGGTTCGACAGCGCGACGCCGGCGCCGGCCGCGATCGCCCCGAGCGCGGCCGGGTCGGAGGACTGCACGGTGAACCCTGTGCGCAGCGGCTCGTAGCCGATGCCCGCGGCATCCAGCGCTGCGCCCAGAGCGGCGCGGTCGGGAGAGTCGATGACGGTCGTATAGTCCTCGGGCTGCGTGAGCCCGGCGAGATCGCCCTGGTAGACGAGGCGGCCGCGCGAGATGATCAGCAGCGCCGAGACCGTCTGCTGGACCTCGGCGAGCATGTGCGACGAGATGAGCACCGTGCGGCCCTCGTCGGCGAGTCGCCGCAAGAACCCGCGGAGCCACTTGATGCCTTCGGGGTCGAGCCCGTTCGCCGGTTCGTCGAGCACGAGCACGCCCGGGTCGCCGAGCAGCGTGTACGCGAGTCCGAGCCGCTGCCGCATGCCGAGCGAGTATCCGCCGACCTTGCGCCCTGCGGCATCCGTCAGCCCGACGAGGCCGAGCACCTCGTCCACGCGCCGATCGGGCAGCCCCGCCGCGCGCGCATAGACCTTGAGGTGGTTCGCGCCGGTGCGACCGGGGTGGAAGCTGGATGCCTCGAGCGCCGCGCCGACGGTCTGCAGGGGCCGGGGGAGGTCGGCGTAGCGGCGCCCTCCGATCGTCGCCGTGCCGGAGGTCGCGCGGACGAGTCCGAGGAGGATGCGGAGCGTCGTGGTCTTCCCCGCGCCGTTGGGCCCGAGAAAGCCCGTCACCGTGCCCGGTTCGACGCGGGCGGTGAGCCCGTCGACGGCGGAGACGCCGCCGAAGCGCTTGGTCACATCGGTGAACTCGAGCACCAGTCCTTCGGGCATCGCGGGCCTCTCGTCGGTGGGGGCGTCACGTCCATCCTGGCGGAGATGCCCACGGTGCGTGGGGTGCCGCGCCGCGGCGACCATGCACGCCGGGGCGGCCGGTGCGCCGCACGCGGGTAACGTTGGCCGGGTGAGCGAGCACTCGACCAGCCCCCGACCCGACGAGGACGCGACCGTTCTCGTTCGCTCCGACAGCGGCGTCGGACACCTGACCCTGAACCGGCCGCGCGCGATCAACGCGCTCGACATCGGCATGATCGAGCGGCTCGCCGCCGCCCTCGACGACTGGGAGGGCGACGCCGACGTCCAGCTCGTCCTGATCGAAGGGGCGGGCGAGCGCGGCCTGTGCGCCGGCGGCGATGTGCGGGGGCTCCGCCAGATGATCGTCGACGGCGAGCCCGAGCGGACCGCCGAATTCTTCGTGCCGGAGTACACCCTCAATGCGCGGATCTTCGAGTATCCCAAGCCGATCGTCGCGATCGCCGACGGCGTCACGATGGGCGGCGGCATCGGCCTCGCCGGGCACGCGTCCGTGCGGGTCGTCACCGAGCGCTCGCGCCTCGCGATGCCCGAGACGCGCATCGGGTTCACGCCCGACGTCGGCGGGTCGTGGCTTCTTGCGCAGGCCCCCGGCCGCGTCGGCGAGTACCTCGCCCTGACGGGCGCGTCGATGGATGCCGCCGACGCCATCTACGCCGGGTTCGCCGACGCGATGGTCCCGAGCGAGCGGCTGGACGACCTGCGCGACGCGCTCCTCACCCGCGCCGACCCCGGCACGCCCGCCGAGATCGTGCTGCTCTTCGACGAGACCCCCGAGCCGTCCGCGCTCGCCGCCGCGCGGGAGTGGATCGACGACGCGTTCGCCGCCGACACCGTCACCGAGATCATCGACCGCCTGCGCGCCCGGCCGGAGGCTGAGGCATCCGCCGCCGCCGACACGCTCGAGGAGCTCTCGCCGACCGCACTCGCCGTCTCGCTCGCGGCCGTCCGCTCGGCGCGCGCGCTGCCCGACCTGCGCGCCGCGCTCGCGCAGGAGTACGGCCTCGTGCTGTGGTTCGCGCACACCCAGCCCGACCTCGTCGAAGGGATCCGCGCGCAGGTCGTCGACAAGGACCGGACGCCAGCCTGGTCGCCCGCCTCCCTCGCCGACGTCGCCGACGGGCCCGACGGCATCGCCGCGGAGGCGCTCGCGTGGGCACCGCCCACGCCCCTGTGGGGCTGACGAGGCGACCGTGTTCGACTCTCCCCTGTCGGCATCCGCGTACGAGGTCCTCGCTGTCGCGTGGGATGCCTCGGACGACGACCTCCGGCGCGCCTACCGCCTGCGGCTGCGCCAGACGCACCCCGACACGGGAGGCGACGCCGCGCTGTTCGTGCAGGTGCAGCGCGCGTGGGAGCTCGTCGGCACCGCCGAGGCGCGCGCGGCGTACGACCGCGGCCACGGGTTCGGGGGCACGGAGGCGCCGCGGTTCGGGCCGGGCGGGTCCGGTCCCGGCTCCGGCTCCGCTTCTGGTGGCGGTGGCGCGGGTGGCTGGAGGCCGCCGGGGCGCGGGGCCGACACGCGACCCCGTGCGCGGTCGTTCGGCCAGCCCGGTGGGTGGCGGCGCGAGCGGTACCTGACGCTCATGCGCGAGTGGGTGGGGCGCGGGGCGGACCTCCCCGACCCGTACGACCCGGCGCTCGTCCGGTCGGCACCGCGGGAGCTCAAGCGCCTTCTCGCCGACGCGCTCGCCGAGGAGGAGACCGCGCGCATCGTCGGCGACCTCGGCATGGGGTACACCGTGTGGCACGACGTCGCCGCCGACCCGCGCGACCCCGAGCTGAAGCTCGACCACATCGTCCTCGGGCCGAGCGGGTTGTACGCGGTGCTCAGCGAGGACTTCGGCGGTCCTGTGCGCCTGCGCCGCGGGGAGCTCATCGGCGACGGGGTTGAGGGCGCGCCGATCGGCGACCTCGTCGCGGCATCCCGCGCCCTCGCGCGGAGCGCCCGCGTGAAGTTCGGCGGCGCGATCGTCGTGTTGCCCGATGACGACGTACCCACCGCGATCGAGGAGATCGGCAAGGTCCGCGGCACCCCCGTCGGCGTCGTCGCCCGCTCGGCGCTGTCGACGGTCCTCCGCCGCGGCCTTACCGGCGCGCGCGACATCGGCGGCAACGAGCTGTTCGATGTCCGCACCCGCCTGCAGGCCGCCGTGCGCTTCGTCTGACGCCGCCCGCCGTGCACGTGGCACCGCTCGCGAATCACCGGTGCTTTCGCGAATCACCGGGCGATGCGCGCAAATCCGGCGGTGACTCGCGCAACCGGCGGTGATTCGCGAGCCAGGGGGAGGGGCCAGGGGAGGGAGGAGGGGTCAGGGGGTGAGCAGGCGGTCGAGGAGCGCGAGTGCGGCCTCGTGGTCGACGTCGGCATCGAGCAGCCACTGGGTCTGCAGGCCGTCGGATGCCGCGATCACGAGCGCCGCGACGAGCGCCGGATCGACGTCGGCGCGCAGCGAGCCGGATGCCTGCAGCGCACGCACCCGGTCGGACAGCTCGGCGCGCAAGCGCGCGAAACGGGTCGTCGCGAACTCGTGCGCCGCCGGGTGCGCGCCGTCGAGCGCCGAGGCGACAAGGGTCGAGTACAGCTCGACGAGGCCCGGGATCTCGCGGTTCGCCGCCGCGGAGACCCGCATCGCCTCGGCGGGGCTCTGCAGCGGCGCCGGCGAGCGGACGGTGTCGACGCCCGCGGCGGCGTCGAGACCGTCCGCTCTGTCGGCGCCGGCGGAGGTGTCGGCGCAGGCCGGAGACATGGGCGCGTCGGCATCCCCTTCGCCGCGCTCCTCCGACTCGCGGTACACCGCCACGAGCAGCTCGTCGAGCGACCCGAAGTAGTGCGTGAGTGCCGCGTGCGTGACGCCGACCTCCTGCGCGATCGCGCGGAGGCTCGTCCGCTGCGCGCCGCGGCGGGCGAAGACCTCGATCGCCCGGTCGAGGATCTCCTGCCGCCGCGCCACCCCCTTCGCGTAGCTGCCGCGCGGGCGGGGGGTCTCGGCGGCGGTCATGCCGCGATCTTCTCACGCCCCGGCGTGCCGTATTCAGTCTCGGCGGGCGCGCGCCGCGGCTCCCGAGACGAGACGCCGCGGAATCTCGCGGGTCTTCACCGGCGCCCCGGCCGAGACTGCCCCGCCGAGACTGCATGCCACACGAGCTGCCGCGAAGCCCTCGGCCGCCGACCGCCTAGGCTCGAAGGATGGCCATCGGCGCAGTGATGCACACCTTCGACGTTCAGCTCGCGGACGTCGACCGCGGCGTGTATGAGGACCTCACGGTGCGGCTCGCGCAGCACCCGTCCGAGACCCCGGAGTACCTCCTCACGCGCCTCCTCGCCTACTGCCTCGAATACACGGAGGGCATCGCGCTCAGCGAGGGTGTCTCGGCGACGAACGAGCCCGCCGTGCTCGTGCGCGATGCGACCGGCCGCCAGACCGCGTGGATCGAGGTCGGCGCCCCCGATGCCGAACGGCTCCACCACGGCAGCAAGCTCACGGGGCGCGTCGCCGTCTACACGCACCGCGATCCGGCGCGCCTCGTGCCGACCTGGGCGGGCAAGAAGATTCACGAGCAGGACCGCATCGTCGTGACGAGCTTCGATCCCGGGTTCATCGCGCAGGCGGCGGATGCCGTGGAGCGCCGCAACACCGTGACCGTGTCGGTGACCGAGGGCCAGCTCTACCTCGACGTCAACGGCGCGAGCTTCTCGTCGGCGCTGCACCGGCAGGGCGTCGACGGCTCACCCCGGTAGTCGTCCGTCTCTGCCGGTCGCGCCCGGCGCCGCGCGGCTCGATGCGCCGTGGTTTCGATGCGCTGCCCGAACGCGACGCGGCGGGCGACCCGTGAGGGTCACCCGCCGCGTCGTCAGTGAGTCGGATCAGGCGTCCTTCTTCTCGTGCTTCGCCTTGAGCTCCGCGATGCGCTCCTCGCGCGATGCCTTGCGCTCGGCCTTCTTCTCTTCCTTCAGGGCCTTGCGGGCGGCCTTCGAGGCCTCCTCGGCGGCATCCTGCTGCGCCTCGAGCGTGTCGAGCACCTCGTCGAGCGGCCAGCGGACGATCGCGCCGCCGCGCTGCGCGACGGCACCGTCGAGGAGCGAGAAGTCCTCTTCGACCGTCTCGGCGATGATCGCGTTGGTCCCCGGCGGGACCGTCTCGGCGAACTGCGACAGCACGTCGTCCCCCTTGTCCATGCGCGAGGCGTCGACCATGGCGCCCCCGAGCGTTCCGAACGAGAGGCCCAGGAGCATGCCGACGGGGCCGCCGAACACGCCGACGAGCATGCCGATGAGCGAACCTCCGATCGTGGCGGTGCCGCCGATCTCGTCGCCGCCGTCGGTCACGGTCACAGCGCCGTTGACGTCGCGCTCGATCAGGGCTGCCGACTGCAGGCCGTAATCGCCCGACGAGTTGCGGAACGCGGTGAGCGCCTCGTAGGTGGCATCCCGGGTGGGGAAGGTGATGACAACGACGTTCTCGGAGATTTTTTCTTCGATTTCTTCGGTGGTTCATCAAGGCGGTCACGGTCAGCCCCCGCGCCGCCACCACTAGCATTTCGCCACCCGCGCACCCCCGCGCAAGCCCCTTCCCTGTGAACTTCCGATATCTGTACGCTGTGTCCACTCTCCGCCGGCAGATTCGCCCTCACGGCGGCGGTGGGGGCGCCGCGGATGCCGCTAGCCTGCACCGCAACCCGACAGCGCCCGGAGGTTTCCGACATGACCGACTTCGGCTCCACCACACCCGTACACATCGACCGCTCCGACGGAAAGGGCCTCGCCGCGGGCACCCTCGGCCTGTGGGGCTCGACCGTCATCGGCCTCGCCTCGACCGCACCCGTCTACTCGCTCGTCGCGACGCTCGGCTTCGTCGTTCTCGCCGTGGGCGCGCAGGCGCCGATCGCCTTCGTCATCGCGTTCATCCCGATGCTGTTCATCGCGTTCGCCTACCGCGAGCTCAACAACGAGATCCCCGACTGCGGAACGACGTTCACGTGGGCGACGAAGGCCTTCGGCCCGTGGGTCGGCTGGATGGGCGGCTGGGGCGTCGCGGCCGCCGGCATGATCGTCCTCGCGAACCTCGCCCAGATCGCGTCGATCTACTTTTGGAGCATCTTCGGCCTCGAGTTCGCCAACAACGACTGGCGGGTCGTCCTCGTCGCCGTCGCGTTCATCGCGACGATGACGTGGGTCAGCTGGCGAGGCGTCGAGATCGGCGAGCGCATCCAGAACGTCCTCCTCGCGGCGCAGTACATCGCGCTCGGCATCTTCGTCGTCGCCGCCCTCTGGCACTACTTCGACGGCACCGCGCCCGACCCGACCCCCTTCGACGGGAACTGGCTGAACCCCTTCGCGTTCACCGACTTCCACGGATTCGTGGAAGCTGCCCTCCTCGCGCTCTTCATCTACTGGGGCTGGGACACCTGCCTCGCCCTCACCGAGGAGACGAAGGACCCGAAGCGCACCCCCGGCCGCGCGGCGCTGCTGACCACCGTCATCCTGCTCGTCACCTACGTCTCCGTCACGATCGCCGCGATGATGTACGCCGGTCTCGGCGAGACCGGCACGGGGCTCGGCAACCCCGACAACGCCGACGACTTCTTCCTCGCCATCCGCGACGGCCTCCTCGGCCCGTGGGGCTGGCTGCTCGTGGTCGCCGTGCTCATCTCGGCCGTCTCCTCGACGCAGACGACGATCCTCCCGACCGCGCGCGGGACTCTCGCGATGGGCGTCTACCGTGCTCTTCCGGCGAAGTTCAAGATCGTGCATCCCGTCTACAAGACGCCGTCGTTCTCGACGATCGCTGGCGGCACCATCGCCGTCGCGTACTACGTCGGCATGACCCTCATCAGCGACAACATCCTGCAGGACTCGATCCTCTCGCTCGGCCTCGCGATCGCGTTCTACTACGCCATCACCGGCTACGCGTGCGCCTGGTACTACCGCGGGGTGCTCCGCCGCTCGGCGCGCGACCTGTGGTTCAAGGGGATCTTCCCGGTCCTCGGCGCCGTCATGCTGACCTACGCGTTCATCCAGTCGGCGATCGACATGTACGACGTCGACTACGGATACACCGTGCTCCTCGGCATCGGCGGCACGTTCGTCGTCGGCATCGGCGCACTCCTCGTCGGCGTCGTGCTGATGTTCGTCTGGTACCTCTTCCCGCGCTCGAAGCCGTTCTTCGACGGCCGGAGCCTCAACCGCGACACCCCCGTCATGGTGCCCGAGGAGCCCGGCGACTTCGTCCGGTCGGTCGACGGCGGGGTCTGACGGCATCCGTCGTCCGTCCCGCACCGGTGCGAGGATGGATGCCATGCCGCACCAGGTCATCACCGGATCCGGGTCGGGTATCGGCCGCCTCATCGCCGAGCGCCTGCACGAGCGCGGCGACCGGCTGGTCCTCGTCGCCCGCGACGCCGCGCGGGCAGAAGACCTCGCCGCCGCCTTCCCGGGGAGCGCGACGATCGTCGCCGATCTCGCCCGCCCCGAGACGATCGCCCGTGCCGTCGCCGCCGCAGATCTTCCGGATGCCGTGGACTCGGTCATCCACGCCGCCGGCATCGTGGCGCTCGGCGCGGTCGCCGCCCTCCCGCTCGACGCGTGGACCTCGCAGCTCGCCGTCAACCTCGTCGCCCCGGCGGAGCTCACCCGCGCGCTCCTTCCCCGCGTCCGCGCGGCGCGCGGCCAGGTGCTCTTCGTGAACTCGGGTGCGGGGCTGACCGCGCACCCCGAGTGGGCGGCATACGCGGCATCCAAGCACGGACTCAAGGCGCTCGCCGACGCCCTCCGCGGCGAGGAGGCGGAGCATGGGGTGCGGGTCACGTCCGTCTACCCGGGCCGCACCGCGACTCCCATGCAGGCCGAGGTCCACGCGCAGGAGGGCGCCGACTACGACCCGTCACGCTGGATCGACCCGGCATCCGTCGTCGCCGCGATCCTTACGGCGCTCGACCTGCCGCGCGACGCGGTGATCAGCGACGTCACCGTGCGCCCCGGGCCACGGTGACCGGACCCGCGATGGCCGGACCCGACATGAGCGGACCCGCGATGACCGACGTCGGCGCGATCCTCGATGCCGCGCGGACGCGCCTTGCGGGCTCTCCGCGCGAGCGTCTCGGCGACTGGGCGGCGTCGCGACGCCTCCTCGGGTTCGGGCGTGCGCCGCGGATCGTGCCGGTCGGCGAGGCGTGGCACGTCGGCGTGCTCCTGATCGGGGATGCCGAGGTCTGGGCGACCGGCGAGGTCCTCCGCGCCCGCACCGAGGCCCCCCGTGGGTACACCGCCCAGGCGCAGCGCGAGAGGTCCGAGCGGGCCGCCGCGGCCGCTCGAGGTGGTTTCGCCGAGGGGGAGGTGCTGCACCTCGGCGCCGCGCCGATCGACCTCGACGCCCTCGCGCGCGGCGAGGCATCCGGGCCCCTCTCCCTCGTCCTCGACGTGCCGCACATCCGCTGGAGCGCGACGGGGCAGACCCGCCCCCTCAGCGCCTACCTCGACGACCAGCTCGCCCTGCGCTGACGCGCATACCAAGCCCGGACCCCGCCGTCCAGCCCCAGCACGCGGACACCCGCCGGTAACGTCCAGAGCCTAGGCTGAGGCCACGACCACGGGAGGAAACATGCAGGCTTGGCCCGGATCCGCGTATCCGCTGGGGGCGACCTTCGACGGAGGTGGCACGAACTTCGCGCTCTTCAGCGACGCCGCGGAGAAAGTCGAACTGTGCCTCTTCGACGAGGACGGCACCGAGACACGCATCGAACTCGTCGACGTGGATGCCTTCGTGTGGCACACCTACCTGCCGACCGTGCAGCCGGGGCAGCGCTACGGCTACCGCGTGTACGGCCCGAACGACCCCGAGAACGGGCTGCGATTCAACCCCAACAAGCTCCTCCTCGACCCCTACGCGAAGGCCGTCGACGGCCAGGTCGAATGGGACCAGGCCGTGTTCGGGTACACCTTCGGCGAGCCCGACTCGCGCAACGACGACGACTCCGCCGCGTACGCGATGAAGGGCGTCGTCATCAACCCGTACTTCGACTGGGCGGGCGACCGGCTGCCGAAGACGCCGTACGCCGACTCGGTCATCTACGAGGCCCATGTGAAGGGGCTCACGGAACGGCATCCCGACATCCCCGAAGAGCTCCGCGGCACCTACAGCGCCATCGCGCACCCGGCGATCATCGATCACCTCAAGCGCATCGGCGTCACCGCCGTCGAGCTCATGCCCGTGCACCAGTTCGTCAACGATTCGACCCTGCAGGAGAAGGGGCTGTCGAACTACTGGGGGTACAACACGATCGCGTTCTTCGCGCCGCAGAACACGTACGCGTCCGCGGGCGACGGCGGGCAGCAGGTGCAGGAGTTCAAGTCGATGGTGCGCGCCCTGCACTCGGCGGGCATCGAGGTCATCCTCGACGTGGTCTACAACCACACCGCCGAAGGCAACCACCTGGGTCCGACGTTGTCGATGCGCGGCATCGACAACGAGGCGTACTACAAGCTGCAACAGGACGACAAGCGGTACTACACCGACTACACCGGCACCGGCAACAGCATGAACATGGGGCACCCGCATACGCTGCAGCTCATCATGGACTCGCTGCGCTACTGGGTGCTCGAGATGCACGTCGACGGCTTCCGCTTCGACCTCGCCGCGACCCTCGCCCGAGAGTTCTACGAAGTCGACCGACTGTCGTCCTTCTTCGAGCTCGTGCAGCAGGATCCGGTGATCTCGCAGGTCAAGCTCATCGCCGAGCCGTGGGACCTCGGGCCCGGCGGGTACCAGGTCGGCAACTTCCCCCCGCAGTGGACGGAGTGGAACGGGAAATACCGCGACACCGTGCGCGACTTCTGGCGCGGCGAACCCTCGACTCTGGGCGAGTTCGCCTCGAGACTGACCGGTTCGGCCGACCTCTACGAACACGACGGACGTCGACCCGTCGCCTCGATCAACTTCGTCACGGCGCACGACGGCTTCACCCTCCGCGACCTCGTCTCGTACAACGAGAAGCACAATGAGGCCAACGGAGAGGGCAACAACGACGGCGAATCACACAACCGCTCGTGGAACTGCGGAGTCGAAGGCCCCACCGACGACCCCGACGTGCTGCGGCTGCGCGCGCGCCAGCAGCGCAACTTCCTCGCGACCCTCATGCTCAGCCAGGGCGTGCCGATGATCGCCCACGGCGACGAGCTGGGGCGCACGCAGGGCGGCAACAACAACGGGTACGCGCAGGACAACGAGGTGACCTGGATCGACTGGGAGCACGCCGACCAGCCGCTCATCGAGTTCACCGGGGCCCTCACCCGCCTGCGCCGCGAGCATCCGACCTTCCGCCGCTCGCGCTTCTTCGACGGCCGGCCCGTCGCTCGTGAGGAGGGCGCGCCGATCCCCGACATCGCGTGGCTGCGCCCCGACGGCACCGAGATGCAGCCCGGCGACTGGGACTCGGGCTTCGGGCGTGCGATCGGTGTCTTCCTGAACGGCGACGGCATCCGCGAGCGCGATCGTCGCGGCGCCGACATCCATGACCGCCACTTCTTCGTGTTGTACAACGCCGGCGACGACGTCGTGTCCTTCACCATGCCGAAGGCCGAGTACAGCCCGCGGTGGGAGATCGTCGTCGACACGACCGGAGAGCTCACCGATTCGGGCCTCCACGACGGCGGCGCGGTCCTCGACGTCGCAGGAAAGTCGGTCGTCGTGCTCCGCGCGTTCGAGGAGGAGACCGTCGGCACCGACCACTCGGTCGCCGCGTCGCTCGCCGCGCATACGGCACCGATCGACATGGTGCGCTCCCCTGCCCCGCAGCCCGAGCTGCCGCACTGAGGCCGGGGAGCGCGGCGATGGGCGACAAGCCGGTCTCGACGTACCGCCTGCAGGTGCGGGCGGAGTTCGATCTGGATGCCGCGGCATCCGTCACCGACTACCTCCGCGACCTCGGCGTCGACTGGGCGTACCTCGCCCCGATCCTGCAGGCGTCCGAGGGATCCGCGCACGGCTACGGCGTCGTCGACCCGACGAAGGTCGACGAGGCGCGCGGCGGGGCCGCGGGCCTCGCGCGATTCTCGGCTGCGGCGCGGGACGCGGGTCTCGGCATCCTCGTCGACATCGTGCCGAACCACCAGGGCGTCGTCGCGCCCGAGCAGAATCCGTGGTGGTGGGACGTGCTCGCCCGCGGCGAGGCGTCGGTGCACGCGGCATCCTTCGACATCGACTGGGCCTACGGGGGCGGGCGTGTGCGGCTGCCCATTCTCGGGGGCGAACCCGACGACGTGATCGCCGCGGGCGAGATCAGCGTCGCCCCGCCGGCCCGCTCGAACGAAGGCGGCGGCGACGAGTTCGGCACCGCCCGGTATTACGACCTGACGCTCCCGCTCGCGCCCGGCACCGCGCCGCTGCACGAGACGACGGATGCCGCGGCCGTCCGCGACGTCCTCGCCCGTCAGCACTGGGAGCTCGGGTTCTGGCGGCGCTCACCGGAGCTGCTCAACTACCGGCGCTTCTTCACCGTCACCTCGCTCGCGGGTGTGCGCGTCGAGCTCCCCGACGTCTTCGACGCGTCGCACGTCGAGGTCATCCGCTGGTTCCGGGAGGGCCTCGTCGACGGTCTGCGCATCGACCACCCCGACGGCCTCGCCGACCCGGGAGGGTACCTCGACCGGCTGGGAGACGCGCTCGTCGCGGCGCAGGCCTCCGGAGCTGCGGGCGCGGCGGGGGCCGCGCGCCCCTACGTCGTCGTCGAGAAGATCCTCGAGCCGGGCGAACAGCTCCCCGGCTGGTGGGCGACCGAGGGGACGACCGGGTACGACGCCCTCGGCGGCATCGATCGCGTGCTCGTCGACCCGGCCGGCGAGCCTGGGCTCACCGACCTCGACACGGAGCTCCGAGGCGAACGCGCGGACTGGCACGCGATGACCGCCGGCACGAAGCGTGACATCGCCGACACGTCGCAGGCCGCGGAGGTCGGCCGCATCGTCCGGAACCTCCCGGCGTCGGCCCAGGGGGCGCTCACGGCGGATGCCGCCCGCGACGCGATCGCGGAACTGCTCGCCGCCTTCGCGGTGTACCGCGCGTATCTGCCCGCCGGGGCGGAGCACGTCACCGCCGCCGCCCAGGCCGCCCGCGCACGCCGCCCCGACCTCGCCGACGCGATCGCCGTGCTCACCCCGCTGCTCCTCGAGGGTTCCGGCTCCGACGGATCGGGCGAGTTCACCCGCCGCTTCATGCAGACGACCGGCCCCGTCATGGCCAAGGGCGTCGAGGACCGCGCGTTCTACCGGTACAGCCGGCTCACATCCCTCAACGAGGTCGGCGCCGATCCGGGCCAGTTCGCGCTGTCGGTGGCGGGCCTGCACGACGCGCTCGCGCGCCGCGCGGCATCCTGGCCCCACGCCCTCACGGCGCTCACGACGCACGACACGAAGCGCTCCGAAGACACGCGGGCGCGCCTGGCGGTGCTCGCCGAGATGCCCGCACGCTGGACGGCGGTGCTCGCCCAGCTGCGCGAGATCGCCTCGACCGGAGACGGACCGCTCGACAATCTGCTCTGGCAGGCGATCATCGGCGCATGGGCGCCGGACGACGCCGGTCTCGAGGAGCGCCTGCAGGGCTACGCCGAAAAGGCGGCGCGCGAGGGCGGCGTCGGAACCACGTGGGAGGACCCCGACGAAGCGTTCGAGGGCCGCGTGCACGCGCTCGTGTCGTCGGCGTTCGGCGCCGCCCGCGGGATCGTCGATGACATCGTCCGAGAGATCGCGGATGCCGGATGGTCGAACGGTCTCGCTGCGAAGCTCCTCCAGATCACCGGCCCGGGCGTCCCCGACGTCTACCAGGGCACGGAGCTCTGGGACCTCTCCCTCGTCGACCCCGACAACCGGCGACCCGTCGACTACGCCGCACGACGCACGCTCCTGGCGCGCATCGACGACGGATGGCAGCCGCCCGTCGACGCCTCGGGCGCGGCGAAGCTCCTGCTCGTCTCACGTGCCTTGCGGCTGCGCCGCGACCGGCCGGATCTCTTCACCCGGTACACGCCGCTCGAGACGGCAGGCTCGGCGTCCGAGCACGCGATCGCGTTCGACCGCGGAGGCGCGGTCGCGATCGCGACGCGCCTGCCGCTCGGGCTCGTGGGGCGCGGAAACTGGGGCGACACCGTCGTGATGCTCCCCGCGGGGACGTGGCGCGACGAACTCACCGGGCGCGAGGTCGCCGGCGGCGCCGCGCGCCTCGCCGAGGTGCTCGCCGACTACCCGGTCGCGCTCCTGGTCCGCTCGGCGCCCTGACGCCTTGGCCTTCTCGGCATCCAGCCAGGACATCGGGCGCGAGCCTGCCGGCCGTGCCCGCTACGGAGATGTCGGCGCAGATCGCTGTGTCCGCCGCGGGTGACGACGATTCGCGCCGACGATCTCGCGGGTGACGACGATTCGCGCCGACGATCTCGCCGGGACCGCACCCCCTGCGCGCTCGCACCGTGCCGACGCGTGCCGGCGGTGAGCGCGGGATGCGTGACCGTTCGTCGGATCGGTGGTGCGTGTGTCACCCCCTGTGGCGCCGGAGTCATCACCTACCCCACCGATCCGACGGATGGGACGCCGCCGCCTGCGCCCGCAGGCCGGTACAGCCCGCGCCGGCCGCCGAGTACCTACGAGGCCCGGCCGCAAGGGGGTGCGCCGCCTCGGCGCGAGCGGGCATCATGGGGCCATGACGACAGACGCGACCCCGAGCTCGGGTGCATCCGAGGCCGCCGCGACCATCGACGTGTGGGCTCCGCGCGCTGATCGCGTGCGCCTGCGCCGACCCGGGCATGACGACCTCGAGCTCGCGATGGTCGAGGCGGCGGAGGCCGGCTGGTGGCGCGCCGACGTCGCCCTGGCGAACGGTGACGAGTACGGCTTCGTGCTGGGGGATGCCGAGAGTGCCCGCCCCGACCCCCGCTCGCGGCGACAGCCCCGCGGCGTGCACGACCTGTCGGCGTGGGACGACGGGGCATCCTTTCCCTGGACCGACCAGGACTGGAGAGGGCGCGATCTCTCGGGCGCGACGCTCATCTACGAGCTCCACATCGGCACCTTCACGCCGGAAGGGACGCTCGACGCCGCGATCGCGAAGCTCCCCTACCTCGTCGACCTCGGCGCCACGCACGTCGAGCTCCTGCCGGTGAACGGCTTCAACGGGACCCACAACTGGGGCTACGACGGCGTGCTCTGGTACACCGTCCAAGAGGACTACGGCGGGCCGGGCGCCTACCGCCGGTTCGTCGACGCGGCCCACGACGCGGGTCTCGCCGTCATCCAGGACGTCGTCTACAACCACCTCGGACCGAGCGGCAACTACCTGCCCGAGTACGGTCCCTACCTGCGCGACGGGCAGAACACGACGTGGGGTGCGAGCGTCAACCTCGACGAGCGCGCCGTCCGCGACTACATCATCGACAACGCCGTGATGTGGCTGCGCGACTACCACGTGGACGGGCTGAGGCTGGATGCCGTGCACGCGCTCCACGAATCGGGGGCGTTCCCGACGCACATCCTCCAGGAGATCGCCGAACGCACCGACGCGCTCTCCGCCCAGGTCAGCCGCCCCCTCATCCTCATCGCCGAGAGCGATCTGAACGACCCGGTCATGATCCTGCCGCGCGACGAGGGCGGCTACGGTCTCACGGCGCAGTGGGTCGACGACTGGCACCACGCCGTCCATGTCGCCCTGTCGGGTGAGACGGCGGGGTACTACGCCGATTTCGCCGACCCGAAGGCCCTGCCGAAGACCTGGGCGGGCGGCTTCTACCACGACGGCACCTACTCATCGTTCCGCGAGATGACCTGGGGAAAGCCCGTCCCGGAAGGCATCCCCTCGCACCGGTTCGTCGAGTTCGCGCAGGATCACGACCAGATCGGCAATCGTGCGGCCGGTGACCGCCTGAGCCAGAACCTGTCCTTCGCGCGGCTGCAGATCGAGGCTGTCCTCACGATGATGGCGCCCGGCACGCCGATGATCTTCATGGGGGAGGAGTGGGGGGCATCCACACCCTGGCAGTTCTTCACGTCGCACCCCGAGCCCGAGCTCGCGGCGGCCACCGCTAAGGGGCGTCGCGAGGAGTTCGCGAAGATGGGCTGGGACGAGTCGCTCGTACCCGACCCGAACGACCCCGAGACCTTCGAGCGGTCGAAGCTCGACTGGAACGAGCCCACGCACGGCGAGCACAAGCGCCTGCTCGAGGGGTATCGGCTGCTCGCGCGGATGCGGCGCCAGCACCCGGAGCTGACCGACCCGGACCGATCGGGGCATGGCGGCGAGAGCGTCGGCGAGGGGCGCTGGATCCTCCACCGGGCCGGCGCGACGATCTACCTCAACCTCTCCGCCGAGCCCTGGCGGATCGATCTCGACGGGCGCGAGGTGTGGGTGGGGACGACGACGGCATGGGGTCCGGGAGACGCGGGTGCGCGGTCGTTGACCCTGTCGCCCGACTCGATCGTCGTCCTCGGGCCCCAGGGGAGCGCGCCGCTGCCGATGGCACGCAACCACGCCGAGTACGTCGCCGTCGAGAGCTGACGCCACCCGCGTCCGCGCGGTCAGGCGAAGGTGTCGGCGAAGGCGCGGAGGATCCGCGGGGGTTCGCTGAGGGATGCCGCGAGCACCCGCGCCGAGATCACGTCGTAGTCGCCGGCGGCGAAGTAGCCGTCGTCGCGGTACACGGCCATCCGCTCGGTGAAAGCCCGCCCGGTCGGCTCGGGGTGGAACTGCGTCGCCCAGAGGTGATCGCCGACCCGGTATGCCTGCACGGGGCATCCCTCGTTCTGCGCGAGGAGGACGGCGTCCTCCGGCATCCGCGCGGTGCCCTCCTTGTGCGCGGTGAGCGCCGTGAATGTCTCGGCGAGGCCGCCGAAGAGCGCGTCGTGGCGGCCCTCCGGAGTGAGCGTGACGCTCGTCGGCCCGGTGTCTTCGGGGTAGGCGCGGGTCACCTCGCCGCCGAGGGTGCGCGTCGCGACGCCGATGCCGTAGCAGGTGAAAAGGGCCGCGATCGATCCCGCCGCGGCCTCTTCGGCGAGGTGGGCGAGGGATGCCTCGAGCCTCCGCTGCGCGTCGGTCTTGGTCGACTCGGGGTCGGTGACGTTGAACGGGCTGCCGCCGACGACGGCTCCGTGCCAGCGTGCCGCCGCGTCGACCGGTAACGGTTCGCGAACGAGGTCCCAGCGCTCCAGCTCGTCTTCGCCCCGTCGCATCGCGGTGCGGAACGACTCGTACTCGGCGGCGGCTGCGCCCTCCTGCGGGCGGGCGCAGAGGTAGACGAGCGAGGCCATGCGGCGAGTCTAGAACGGTCTCGATGAAAACCATCGGCGGATGTATCAGGGCGACACCTGGCCTCCTCCTGCATGTATGGCCACAATGGGCGCTATGAGCGAAGCCGTGTCGCCGCCGCCACTGGAGAGCCCCGAGGGCGACGGCGGCGGTGCGCTGCCCGCGCACTCGGACCACGGCGAGGGGATCTGGGCCCGCGCCTCCGACGCGTTCGCGCGGTGGCGGGCGGGCGAGACGCGCGCGATGGACGACCTCGTCCGCACCATGACGCCCGTGCTGTGGCAGGTCGTACGCGCGTACGGCGTGGATCGGATGCTCGCCGAGGACGTCGTGCAGGCCACCTGGTTCACGCTGGTACGGCGGCACGAATCCATCCATGACGATCGCGCCGTCGCGGGGTGGCTGACGACCTGTGCGCGCCGCGAGGCGTGGCGCGTCGGTCGCGCGCAGCAGCGCGACCGGCCGACCGAAGACATCCTCCTCGAGCCGCTCCTGCCCGACGACGAGTCGGCCGAGGAGCGCGCCCTCACGAGCGACCGAGACCGCCGACTCTGGCATGCCGTGGGCGCCCTCGACGAGCGATGCCGGCGTCTGCTGCGCATCGTCGCATTCGAGGAGCGGCCCGACTACGCACGGATCGCCGGCGACCTCGGCATGCCGATCGGCTCGATCGGTCCCACCCGAGGCCGCTGCCTCGGAAAGCTCCGCACCGCCCTCGCCCACGAGGGAATGGGCGGAGATCCCCATGCGGATTCCAGAGATGAGGCCCCCCGTGACTCCTGAACCCACCGACCTCGACCTCGCCGACGACGCAGCGCTGTTCGCGGCGCTCCGGCGCACCTGGGAGGGCGTCGATCCTGCGCCCGTCGGCCTCGTCGACGACATGGTCGCCGCCGTCGCGTCGGCCGACCTCGGGCGCGAGTATGCGCTGCTGACCCTCGTCGAGGCCGACTCGACCGCCGCCGTGCGCGGCGACGCCGACATGCTCACGCTGCAGTTCAGCGACGGCCACACCAACGTGCTCGTTCACGTCACCCCGCGCGAGGGCGGCGCGCACCGCCTCGACGGGTGGGCGGATGGCGAGGTCGCCGAAGTGCACCTCATCCAACAGGATGCCGAGACCCGCACGACCTCCGACGGCGGGCGCTTCGCGTTCGACGACGTCGAGGGCGGGGTCTCGCGACTGCGCATCCTGCTCACCGCAGCACCCTCGCCCGACGCGGGCCTCGAGCTGCTGACGCCCCGCTTCGAGATCTGACGTCCCGGCATCCCGCCGCGACCCTGCCAGCCCCGCGTGACCTGAGGAGAGAGCATGCCCACCGACGACGGCGACACCGACGACACTTCGCCCACCGGGCAGCCGAAGGGCTGGTCGTGGCGCGACCGCGCGCGGGGCTCGGTCATCAGAGCGACGGTGCTCGACCCGGGGACCGAGCCTCTCGACGGCATCGAGGCCTTCCCGACGGCGTACGTGCCCGATCGGCTCCTCGTCTCGGACGGCGGCGACCCGGGGCGCGCCGAACGGAGCGTCGACATCGTCCGCGAGGCGGCGGCGGTCTTCGGGTGGGGTGTCGAGCGCGAACGGCTCGACGGGTCCGCGATGCAGGAGGGCGAGCGCATCGAGGCGCGACTGCGCGGAGCGCCCGTCGTCACGCGTGTGCGCCTCACCACGCCGGAGCGGGCGGACGGCGTCTCGCCGGCGCTCCCCGACGCGTGGCGCGTGCTGCAGGAGGTGCGCCGGCGCGCGCTGGCCGGTGACGTCGTGCGCAGACGCAACGGCGAGGCGGATGCCGGGCAGTCGCTGCGCCGAGCGAGGCTCGACCGCATCGGACTCGACCACATCCTCACGATCGACCCGGTCGGCCTCAACCCGTTCTCTCGGTCCAACCCGTTCACGCGGACCAATCCCTTCTCGAGGTCGAATCCGTTCTCGAGATCGAACCCGTTCTCGAGGTCGAACCCCGTCGACGAGTACGGGGACTGCGGCAGCGGCGGGCGCCAGCCCGTCGCGTGGGTCGGGCCCGAGCCGGGCCGCACCGACGTGCCCGACGGTCGACGGCGCCCCGTGGTGGCCGTCCTCGACACCGGCATCGGCGCCCACGGCTGGCTGCCCGACACGCTCGTCGACCGTGACGTCCGCCTCGACGGCGTGCCGGTAGGCCTGCACGACGAGAGGAACCCCGAGGTCTATCCCGACCTGTACGGCCCGCTCGACGGCGAGCTCGACCCGGTCGCCGGGCACGGCACGTTCATCGCCGGGATCATCCGGCAGAAGGCGCCGGATGCCGAGCTGCTCGCGATCCGCGTCGCCGACGCGCTCGGGATCGTCGAGGAGTCGAACCTCCTGCGCGTGATCGAAGACCTCGGCATCCTCGTGCAGCGCCACCGAGACGGGCGCGCGGACGGGCGGCCGATCGACGTGCTGAATCTGTCGCTCGGGTACTACCACGAGACGCCGGAGGACGGGCTCTACACCCGCGACCTGTTCGATCTGCTCTCGGTCTTGCGCGGACTCGGGACGACGGTCGTCGTCTCGTCGGGGAACGATGCGACCGACCGCCCGACCTTCCCCGCGTCGCTCTGGCCGTGGCCGGGCTCGGACAACGGGATCGCGCCCGACGACCTCGCCCCGCACATCTCGGTCGGGGCGCTCAACCCCGACCGGCGCACGACGGCGCTCTTCTCGAACGTCGGGCCGTGGGTGAAGACCTACGCGGTCGGCGCCGCCGTCGTGAGCACGCTTCCCGATTTCACGGGCGGGCTGCAGGCTTCCGCCCGCGACGACCAATACCGTCGGCGCCGCCTGACGATCGGGCCCGAGGACTATCGCGGCGGCTTCGCCGTATGGAGCGGTACCTCGTTCGCGGCTCCGCTCGTCGCGGGACTCGTCGCCGCCGCGCTCGGAATGCCGCCCGCCGCGGAGAAGGCGGAGCCTGCCGTGGGCGCCGCGCGGGATTCGGTCGAGAGGGTGCTCGGCGCGCTCGCGTGACCTGCCGCCGAACGCGGCATCCCCCCTCTGTTCTGGTCTCGAATGCGTGCGAATCGCGCGCACACGCGCGGGACACGGCATGCTGGGGGTGTGCACGCCGACCCCGCCGAACTCTATGCGCAGGGCCGCGCCTTGACCGGTGACCGGCGCTATCGCGAGGCGGATGCCGCGCTGACCGATGCCGCGCTCGCCGCAACGGACCCGGATCTGTGCGCCCGCATCGCCGGTACCCGCGCGTACGTCCTCGATCAGCTCGGTCGCCCCGACGAGGGGGAACAGCTGTGCCGTGACGCTCTGTCGGACCCGCGCCTCACGGCGCATACGCGCGGCGTCGTGGAGGGGCAGCTCGGAACGATCCTCATGCACCGGGGCCGCCTCGACGAGGCATCCGACCTTCTCGCAGCGGCCATCGCGTCGATCCCGGACGACCCGCTCGCCGTCGCCAACCTGCGCCTCAACCGCAGCCTCGTCTCGATGCAGCGCCGGGACATCGACGCCGCGACCGCGGATCTCGAGGCGGCGGTCGCGGCGTACGAGACGGCGGGCGACGAGATGGGCCTCGCCGAGACGCGGCACAACCTCGGCTACACCGCCCTTCTCGCCGGTGACCTCGTACGGGCGATCCGCGAGATGGGCGCGGCGCGCCCGATCGTCGCCGAGGCCTCCGCCGCGAACGCGGCGATCGCCGACGTCGACATGGCCGAGGCGCTGCGCGACGCGGGGCTCGTCACCGAGGCGGAGCGCCTGCTGCGTGCCGCCGCGCAGGCGTTCCGCGCGAACGGGATGCCGCAGGCCCGCGCCGAAGCCGAGCTCCATCTCGCCCGGTCGCTCCTGCGTCACGATCCGCGCGAGGCCGCCCGCGTCGCGGCATCCGCTGCTCGGCACTTCGACGCGCTCGGGGCGAGATCGTGGGCCGACCGGGCACGGGGGGTGCGCCTGCGCGCCCTGCTGTCCGGCGGCGCGATCGACCGTGCGGGGCGTGTCGTGGCGGCGGCGCAGGTCGACGATGCGGAGGTCGACGCCGTCGCGACGCGGCTCGCGCGCGAGGGCCTCGCCGCCGAGGCGGCGGCCCTGCGCCTCAGCCGCGAGCTCTCCCGCGCCCGGCGCGGCGCGCCGGCGGGCCGGATGCCGGGCGTCGACGCGCGCGCTCCGCTCGAGGTGCGCATGCTCGCGCACGAGGTGCGCACAGAACGCGCCGCCCGCGCAGGCGACGACGCGAAGGCCCGACGGCTCGCCGCGGTCGGCCTCGACGAGCTCACCGGATGGCGTGCGTCGTTCGGCAGCCTCGACCTGCAGACGTCGTTCGCGATGCACGGCACGACGCTCATGGTCGCGGGTCTCGCCGCCGCCCTCCGCTCCGCCGACCCCGCAACGGTGTTCGACTGGTCGGAGCGGGCGCGTCATCTGAGCCTCCAGGTCGTCCCGCTGCGCCCGCCGCCAGATCCCGAGCAGGCCGCCGAGCTGAGCGAGTTGCGGATGCTCCGTGCCGACGCCGCGGGCGGCGAGTGGATGAGCGACCCCCGCGCCATCGAACTCGGCGAGAGCCTGCGGCGGCGGCAGTGGACGACGACGGGTGCGGGCGACCTCGAGCGCCGCGTCGACCTCGCCGAAGCGGCGGCGGCTCTCGACGGCGAGACCGCGATCGCCTCGTACGTATTCAGCGGCGAGGGGCTCGCGTGCGTCGTCGTGGCCCGCGACGGCGCACGGGTGATCGCTCTTCCGGGGTGGTCGGAGGCGCGCAAGGACCTTCCCGCGCTCCGCTCCGACCTCGACATGGCGGCAGCGGTGCGCTCGGGTCCGATGACGTCCGTCGTCGCACGCTCCCTCGACGGGCACCTCGAACGTCTCTCGGCCCGGCTCGTCGATCGGGTCGTGGCGGACCTCCCCGGCCGCCGTCTCGTGCTCACCGCACCCGGGGTGCTCGCGGGGCTCCCGTGGGGCATGCTTCCGGGGCTTCGCGGGCGCATCCTCACCGTCGCCGCGTCGGCGTCGCGCTGGGTGCACGCTCGCGCGTCCGCGGCCGCACCGGAGCGCTCCGCGGTGTTCGCCGTCGGCCCGCGCGTCGCGCGCGGCGAGGAGGAGGCCCGCACGGGCGCCGCGCACTGGCCCGGCGCTGCGGTGCTCGTCGGCGAGGACGCGACAGTGGATGCCGTGTCGGCCGCCGCCTCGCGCGGCGACGTCCTCCACATCGCCGCCCACGGGCGGCACGCCCTCGACAATCCGCTCTTCTCGGGTCTGCAGTTGGCCGACGGTGCCCTCTTCGGCTACGACGTCGACCGGTTGCCGCACGTTCCGCGCACCGTCCTGCTCTCGGCCTGCGAAGCTGGCCGCACGTCGGTGCGGTGGGGTGAGGAGGCCGTCGGAATGACGCGTGCGTGGCTCCACAGCGGCGCGGATGCCGTGATCGCCGCTCCCGTCGTCGTCGCCGACGACGATGCGTGCGAGGTGCTCGGCGCCGTGCACGCGGACCTCGCCGCGGGGCTCGCTCCGGCGGAGGCGCTCGCGCGCGCGACGGAGCGCACCGGCATCCGTACGCCGTTCCTCACGCACGGCAACGGATTCTGAGATTCCTCCGGCGCCGATGTATCAGGAGCCGGCGGTGACGCTCATGATCCGTGAGACGACCGGTGCGCGGCCGCCGACAGGCGCTCGCACGTGGGGACGACGGCCATCTGGGGTGGACGTCAGGTCGCTCGCATGGACGGTGGTTCGGGGGGATTTTGACCCGTCCGGGGGCCGGTGGGTGGGGAACCCGCCGGCCCCTTCGCCGCGTCTGTCCGCAACGCTCGGCGTGAGGAGTGCAACGCTCAGCGCGAGGAGTTCGCGGTGCGCCCGCGCACGATGCCGATGAACGCGTCGACGAGTGCGGGCGTCTCCGCGTCGCGCGCGGGCCACGCGAGCGCCACGGTCGAGTGCGGGCCGTCCGCGAGGGGCCGGTAGTCGACGTCCTTCCGGTGGTGCAGGCGCGCGAGCGACATCGGCACGACGACGATGCCCACACCGGAGGCCGCGATCGCGATGGCCTCCTCGACCGAGGCGGGCGGCGCGAAGCGGGGCGCGTCGGCGCCGGGGATCTCGACCTCGAGCGGGGGAGCGACGGGGGTGATCAGCACCTCGCCCGCGAGGTCGTCGGCGGTCAGCTCATCGGCCGCGGTGAGGTGCGCGTCCGCGGCGCACACGACGACGGGCAGCTCGTCATACAGCGGGATGACGTGGAGCCCCTCACGATCGATCGGCAGGCGCACGAGCGCCGCGTCGACGGATGCCGGGGAGGTGTCGCCGCCGAGCGCGGCGCGCTGGTCGGCGATGCCGAGCGCGACCAGATCGAGCGGGATGCCCGGCATCCGCTCGCGCCAGACGTCGATCCACTTGCCGGGCGTGGCCCCCTCGATCGCGCCGAGGCGGAAGGGGCCGGGGGGCAGAGCGGGTGAAGCGACGGGAACGGGCTTCTTCGCCGTGTGCTTCTTCGCCGTGTCCTTCGTGGCGGAAGTCTTCTTGGTCGAGGGCGCCTTCTTGGCCGTGGCGGGCCTCTTGCCGGCGGGGCGCTTGCCCTGGCCTCCGCGCCCGCCTCGTCCTGCCGCCATGCTGCCAGCGTAGCCGGGGTGTCGCGGCGGTCAGGCGGCGAGGCGCAGTCCGCGGCGGTCGGTGGCGACCTGCTCGCCCTCGCCGATCTGCTCGTCGTCGCCGATGAGCGAACCACCCGCGATGCGCGCGTGCGCGCCGACGACCGTGCGGACGCCGATCTTCGCCTGCGATCCGATCGCTGCGCCCGATCCGATGTGGGCGTGCGGCGCGATCTCGGCGCCCTGGCCGATGACGGCGTCGGGTTCGACCCACGCGCCGCGCCCGATGTGCGCGCCCGCGGCGATCTGGGCGCCCGGTTCGACGTACGCTCCCGCTTCGACGAGCGCGCTGGCGTGCACCTTGGCACCGTTCGCGATGAGGCCTCGCCCGTTCACGTGCTTGCGGTAACGGAGCGTCCGGCCCTGATCGTCTTCGATGTCGACGTAGTTCTTGCCCACAGAGTTCCTCCTGAGATCAGATGCAACGGCATCCGTGCGCGATTCATTCCCGCGCACGGATCGGCCGGTCGCCCGCCGCAGGGCGCGGCGCGGTGCACGGCATCCTTCTTGGGATGATGGATGCCGTGACTGCCGCGCCCGAGCCCGACCCGACGACCGCGCCCTCCCTCGTCTTCGACGACAAGGCGCAGGCACACTCGGTCGCCGAGGACATCCTCGGCATCCTCACCGGCACCTTCCTGGTCTCGCTCGGGCTGCACCTCCTCCACGCGGCGCACGCCGTCACCGGCGGCACCGCGGGCCTGTCGCTGCTTCTCGGCTACGCGACGGGGTGGCCCTTCTGGCTGCTGTTCGCCCTCATCAACGTGCCCTTCGCCCTCCTCGCGGTCTGGCGGCGCGGATGGGACTTCACGATCCGCACGGTCGTCTCGATCGCGCTCGTGTCGGCCTGGGCGCTCGTGCATGATGCCCTGTTCCCGATCGACTGGATCGAACCCTGGTACGGGACGATGGCCGGGAACCTGCTCGCCGGCGTCGGCATCCTGATCCTCTTCCGGCACCGATCGAGCGTCGGCGGCGTCAACATCATCGGCCTCGAAGTGCAGGACAGAACAGGATTCCGTGCCGGCTGGACGATGATGATCTTCGACGTGCTGATCATCCTGTCCGCGCTGCTCGTCGTGCCGTGGCAGAACGTGCTGATGAGCGCCGTCGGGGCAGTCCTGCTGAATCTCGTGCTCGCACTCAATCACCGTCCGGGGCGGTACCTCGGACGGTGATGGAGCGGGCGGTGATGGAGACGGCGGTGGTGGAGCCGGCGGTGGTGGTTTCGTGGCCGGCGCCGCAGGCTCAGGTCTGGCAGACGGGGCACCAGAACACGATGCGCTCGCTCGTCGGGTTCGCTCCGAGATCGGTGCGGCGGATGAGGGTGCCGCACCGGCGGCACGGCTTGTTCTCTCGGCGATAGACCCAGTCCTGCTGGCCGGGGCGCGTGTCGCCGGTGAAGGTGCGGCCCGCCCTGTCGCGGTTCGCGCGAATCATCCGCGCCGCGGTGTCGACCAGGCCCGCGGCGTCGACGTCGGTCGCGGGGCGCGTCGGCAGGATGCCGCGAACGAACAGCAGCTCGTTCGCGTACTCGTTGCCGAGGCCGGCGAGGTTCCGCTGATCGAGGATCGCGACGTGCACGGGGCGGGGGTCGGATGCCACCCGGCGTGCTGCCTCCGCGGCATCCCAGTCGGGCCCGAGGAGGTCGGGTCCGAGGTGCCCGACGAGCTCGCTCTCGCTGTCGGTCGGGACGAGGTCGACCATCGCGATCTCGAACCCGACGGCGACGGCACGGGCCGTACCCAGGATCGCGCGCGCCTGATACGCGGGGGAGCGCCAGCGTTCGCCCGGACGGAAGACGAGCCACCGCCCCTCCATCTTGAGGTGGGAGTGCAGCGTCTGATCGCCGATGCGCATCAGCAGGTGCTTCCCGCGGGGGACCACCTCGTGCACGGTCTCGCCGGTGAGGTCGGCGGTCGCGTAGCGCGGAACGCGCAGATCGAACCGCGTGACCTCCTGCCCCGCGAGGGCGTCGTTCAGTCGCCGCGCCGCGCGGAAGACGGTGTCGCCCTCAGGCATCCGCGCCCCTCACTCCAGGCATCCTGCCACCGCCGCCGCGCCAGGCACCGCCGCGGTCACCGCTGCCGCCGGAGCGTCAGGCCGCGGCTCGACTCGACGAAGCCCGCGGCGAGGAGCGCCTTTCCGACGGGTGTGCCGTAGACGAACGCGCCCGACACCTGTTCGACGGTCAGGGTGTCGAGTCGGCGCGCGCGGGCCGTGTCGACGAGGCTCCGCGCGGCGGCGGCGAGGATGTCCTCATCGTCGGTGAACGCCAGCGCCGATCGACCGCCTCGCTCGAGGTAGAGGACGAGCGCGCCGTCGACGAGCGTCACGAGGCCGCCGGCCTTCCGTCCGGGCCGGTGGCCGACGCCCTCGAGCGCGGGCCACGCGAGCGCCGCGCCGTACGGGTTCGCGGGGTCGGTCGCGGCGAGGGTCAGCGCGTCGAGCGGTGCCGGGTCGGGGACGGCGGCGAACGTCCGTAGCCGGTCGACGGTCGCCGACGACGCGAACTGCGCCGCCCCGAGCTTCTCGATGAAGTACCCGCGCCGTGTGTGCCCGGCATCCTCGAATCCGGCGAGCGTCCGGTAGACCTGCGCGAAACCGCCCGGCACGCCCTCGGTCTGCACGCTTCCGCGCGTCACGACGCCGTAGCGCTCGAGCAGGACGCTCGCCGCGGCCGTGGCGCGCAGCGCGGCATCGGCGCTCGGTTCGGGAAGAAGCGACCAACGCCCGCCGATCAGCGGGGGGCGCTGCGGAGCGCGGTGCGGGGCGGCGGATGCCTGAGGGCGCGCGGCGGCGAGCGGCGTGCCCCGGAACATGCGCGCCCGGGGGGTGCGCCGGGCGGTGCGATGCGCCTGCGAGCCCCCCGCCAGAAGCGCGCGCACCGGCGCGAAAGTGTCGTTCGTGACCCGTCCGGTCCAGGTGAGGTTCCACAGCGCCTCGACGACCGACTGCTCGCTCTCCGCGCCCGTCGCCGCCACGAGCTGGGCGGCGAAGTACGCGCCGCCGGTCTCCATCGCCGACAGCAGCTGCTGCTCGAGGACGCTCGGCGGCTCGGCGTCATCGGGGAGCGCGAGGGTCAGGGCGACGGTGTCTGCCGGATGCAGGGCGATCCAGCCGTCGCGACCGGGGAGGGAGCCGTGCCCCGACCAGAGGACCTCACCGGTGGCCGTCAGTTCGTCGAGCATCGTCGGGCTGTAGTCGGACACCCGCCCCGGCAGGATCAGCGACTCCCACGCGCTCGCCGGGAGCGGCACCCCGGCGAGCTGCTCGATCACGGCGAGCACGCCGTCGACGCCCTCGAGCGCGCGGCCGGCGGTTCCCCGCTCGGCGCGGGCGCCGCCCGGGAGCGGAGCGGCGACGTGCTGCCACGCCGGGAGGAAACGCGCGAAGGCGTCGGGCGAGACCGGCTCCACCGTGCCGCGGATCGCGGCGAGCGATCGCAGTCGCAGGCGGCGCAGGACCTCGGCGTCGCACCATTCGGCGTCGTTGTCGGCGCCGGCGGACGAGTCGCCTCCGCCCGGTCCGGGCAGGAAGAACCCGCTTGCCAGGCGTCCCTGCGATTCGAGACGCTGCAGGGTCTGTCGCGCGACCGCCGCACCGATTCCGAGGCGCGCGGCGACGTCCGACGTGCGGAACGGGCCGTGGGTCCGCGCGAACCGGGCGACCAGATCGGCGAGGGGATCGACGACCGGCTCCAGGAATGCGACCGGGATGCCCACGGGAAGCGCCACGCCGAGCGCGTCGCGGAGGCGTCCGGCATCCTCGATCTGCGCGACGCGCGGCGCGCCCGCGATCGTCACCGAGATCGCGCGCCGCGCGGTCACGAGCTCGTCGAGATGGGCGGAGGCGGTCTCGAGCGTGCCGTCCTCGAGACGCGTCGCGACCTCCGTCGCATCGAGGGGTCCGAGCAGACGCAGCAGATCGGCGACGCCCTCGACGCCGCGCACGCGCCGGTCGGGTTCGAGGCGCTGCGCTTCGGCCTCGAACTGCGCGATGACGTCGGGGTCGAGCAGCTCGCGCATCTCGACCTTGCCGAGCAGCTCCGACAGGAGCGCCGGATCGACCGACAGCGCCGCCGCGCGCCGCTCGGCCAGCGGCGAGTCGCCCTCGTACATGAACGCGCCGACGTATCCGAAGAGGAGGTCGCGGGCGAACGGGGAGGGCTGCGTCGTCGTCGTTTCGACGAGACGGATACGGCGATCGCCGATCGCGCGGGTGATGCGCAGCAGGGCGGGGAGGTCGTAGACGTCCTGCAGCACCTCGCGGAGCGTCTCGAGGATGATCGGGAACGTCGGATGGTTCTTCGCCACCTCGAGCAACTGCGCCGACTTCTGCCGCTGCTGCCAGAGCGGTGAGCGCCGCGCGGGATTGAGACGCGGCAGGAGCAGAGCCCGGGCCGCGCACTCGCGGAACCGCGACGCGAAGAGGGCCGAGCCGCCGACCTCGTCGGTGACGATCTGTTCGAGCTCGTCGGCCTCGAAGACGAAGAGCTCCGCCCCGGGCGGCTCGCTCTCGGCATCCGGCACCCGCACGATGATGCCGTCGTCGCTCGCCACCGCCGATCCCTCGACCCCGAGCCGCTCCCGCACGCGCGCATTCACCGCCAGCGCCCAGGGTGAGTGCACGTGCATGCCGTACGGGGAATGAAGGATGATGCGCCAGTCGCCGACCTCGTCGCGGGACCGCTCCACGGTGAGCGTCTTGTCGGTGGGAAGGCTCCCCGTCGCTTCCTTCTGCTCACCGAGGTAGGCGAGGAGATTGCCGATTGCGTTGTCGTCGAGCCCCGACTCCCGAAGCCGTTCGGAGGCCTTCTCCGGCGAGGCGGCGACCACCTCGCGCGAGAAGGCGCCGAGGGCCTCGCCGAGCTCCGCGGGGCGGCCGAGACCGTCACCGTGCCAGAACGGGAGCTTTCCCGGTTGCCCGAAGGCCGGGAGCACGTTGACCCGATCGTGCGTGATCTCCACGATCCGCCAGCTCGTGGTGCCGAGCGTGAAGACGTCGTTCACGCGAGACTCGTAGACCATCTCCTCGTCGAGCTCGCCGACGCGGGCGTTGCGCGTCTCGCCCGCGACGAAGACGCCGAACAGGCCGCGGTCGGGGATCGTGCCGCCGCTCGTCACCGCGACGCGCTGCGCGCCGGGCCGCCCGGTGAGGGTGCCGTGGTCGCGATCCCACACGAGGCGCGGGCGCAGCTCGGCGAACTCGTCGGAGGGGTACTTGCCGGCCAGCAGGTCGAGCGTGGCCTCATACGCCGACCTCGGCAGCGTGCGAAACGGCGCGGACCGCTTCACGGTCTCGAACCACTCCTCGACGTCGATCGCCCCCGTCGCGCACGCGGCGATCGTCTGCTGCGCCAGGATGTCGAGCGGGTTCGCGGGAACGGTGATCGCCTCGATCTTGCCCGCGAGCATCCGCTCCGTGACGACCGCCGTGTGCAGGACGTCGCCCCGGTGCTTCGGGAAGAGCGCCGCCCGGCTGATCTCGCCGACCTGGTGCCCCGCGCGCCCGACGCGCTGCAACCCCGAGGCCGCCGACGGCGGGGCTTCGACCTGGATGACGAGGTCGACCGCGCCCATGTCGATGCCGAGTTCGAGCGAGCTCGTCGCGACGACGCAGCGCAGGATGCCGGATTTGAGCTCATCCTCCACCTGCGCGCGCTGCTCCTTCGACACCGAGCCGTGGTGGGCCTTCGCGAGCACGGGCGCGACACCAGCCGAGGTGCCGGCCTGCGCCATCATCGCGGCGGGGACGGTCGGGTCGGGGGTCTCGAGGCCGAGGCGCTCGGCGTAGATCTCGTTGAGCCGACCGGTGAGGCGCTCGGCGAGGCGGCGAGAGTTCGCGAAGACGATCGTCGAGCGGTGCGCGAGCACGCGGTCGACGATCGCCTCCTCGACGTGGGGCCACACCGAACCGGTGACCTCGGACGGCTGCGACGGCGCGGAGAACCAGTCGCCGTCGCCCTCGTCGGGGTCCGCGTCGTCGGCATCCGGCGCCACGTCTTCGGCGGCGCGCGGGGGCGGAGGCGGATTCAGCATGTCGTCCATGGGAACGACCACCTGCAGGTCGAATGTCTTCGACGCGCGCGGTGCGACGATCTCGACGGGCGCCGACCCGCCCAGGAAGCGCGCCACCTCGTCGATCGGGCGCACCGTCGCCGACAGCCCGATGCGCTGGGCCGGGGATTCGAGCAGCGCGTCGAGGCGCTCGAGGCTCACCGCGAGGTGCGCTCCGCGCTTGGTCGCCGCGACCGCGTGCACCTCGTCGACGATCACGGTGTGCACGCCCCGCAAGGTCTCGGATGCCTGCGACGTGAGCATCAGGTAGAGCGATTCGGGGGTCGTGATGAGGATGTCGGGAGGGTCGGCGACGAGCTTTCGCCGATCGGCGGACGTCGTGTCCCCCGAGCGCACGCCGACGGTGACATCGGGCACGGCGATCCCGAGGCGACGCGCCGACTGGCCGATGCCGACCAGCGGCGAGCGGAGGTTCCGTTCGACGTCGACGCCGAGAGCCTTGAGGGGTGAGACGTAGAGGACGCGCGTCTGCGCGGCATCCTTCGCCTTCGCGGACTTCTTCTTCGCGCGGCCTTTTCCGGGGGTCGCGTCGTCGACGGGCGCGGGCGGTGCGACGGGCTTCTCGCGGAAGATCCGGTCGATGGCCCACAGGAACGCCGACAGCGTCTTGCCCGACCCGGTCGGCGCGACGACGAGCGCGTGCTTGCCGTGCGAGATCGCCTCCCACGCGCCCGCCTGGGCCGAGGTGGGCTCGGCGAACGCGCCGCGGAACCAGTCCTGCGTCGCAGGACCGAACCGCGCCAGCACCTCCGGGGAGGAGTCCCCGGGGCGCGTCGCGCTCGTCGTCGTGTCGGTCACCCTCCCATCTTCGCCCCGACCTCCGACATCAGGTCGGGTGCTCGCGACGGGCGAACGCGGTGTGTACCGTATTCCGTTCCACCGCGCGATCCGCGACCGCCGCCCCGCGACTTTCCGGGGCGTGCGGCCTGCGCGGCTCGCGCGAAGACTGAACACGGCACGCGCGCCCAGCTACACCCCGTCGGACTCCACGCCGTCGATCGCCGCTTCATGCAGCTCACCGTCCCGCAGCTCCAGCACGAGATCCGGCGCCACGCGGCGGAGGAACGCGTCGTCGTGGCTCACGACGACGATCCCGCCGCGGAACGCGCCGAGCGCCGAGACCACCTGGTCGACCGTGTCGAGGTCGAGGTTGTTGGTCGGTTCGTCGAGGACGAGCAGCTGCGGCGGAGGATCGGCCATCAGCAGGCAGGCGAGCGCCAGGCGGAACCGCTCGCCGCCCGACAGCGCCGACACCGGGCGCAGCACCGTGTCGCCGCGCAGCAGGAACCGCGCGAGCCGGTTGCGCAGCTCGACGTCGCCGATGCCCGGCGCCGCGCGGCGCAGGTTCTCGAGCGGCGAGACGGTCTCGTCGAGACCATCCACGCGCTGCGAAAGGTATCCGATCCGATCGGTGCGCGCCTCGGCGTGCGCGTCTCGCAGGAGATCTGCGCCCGCAGAGTCCGAAACCGCCCCTTCCGGGCCCGTCGACGCGAAATCTCCTGCGACATGACCGCGACCGGTCGTCGCCGACCCCACCAGGCGCCGCAACAGCGTCGTCTTTCCGGCGCCGTTCGGCCCGACGAGCGCGAACCGCTCCGGGCCCTGCAGCACCCACGACCGGCCTGCGCCGGTGAAGGTCGCCATTCGGCGCCCCGCGCCCACGCCGGGGTCGGGCAGATCGATGCGTACGCTGTCGTCGTCGCGCACCCGGCGTTCGGCCGCGTCGAGCGCGGCCCGGGCCTCCGCCTCTTTGCCCGCCGCTTCGCCGCGGAGGCGCCCGGCCGACTCCTGCGCCGCGCGCTTGCGGGCGTTCATGATGATCTTCGGCTGGCGTTTCTCGACCGAAGCCTTGCGTCCCATCGCCGCGCGCGTCGAGAGCACCTGCTCCTGGTGGATGCGGTCGCGCTTCTCGCGCCGCACGACCTGTCGCGCGGCGGTCTCGGCCTGGCGCGCCGCCGCTTGCTCGGCATCCAGCGCCTCGCGCCACGCGGAATAGCCGCCACCGAACGTCGTCAGCGCGCTGCCGTACAGCTCGGCGGTGTCGTCCATGAGGTCGAGGAGCGTCGTGTCGTGGCTCACGACGACGAGCGCGCCGCGCCAGCGGCGCACGAGGTCGTACACCCGCGCCCGCGCGTCGCGGTCGAGATTATTGGTCGGTTCGTCGAGCAGCGCGATCGGCGCGCCCTGCAGCCGCACGCCGGTGAGCGCGACGAGCACCGCCTCGCCGCCGGAGAGCTCTCCGACGCGGCGGCCCAAGGCATCCGGCGGGAGCCCCGCCTCGACGAGCGCGGCCGTGGCGCGCGCCTCGACGTCCCAGTCGTCGCCGACCGTGTCGAAGTGCGCCGGATCGACGTCGCCCGCCGCGATGGCGCGCACGGCGTCGACGGCGGCTCCCACGCCGAGCAGATCGGCGACGCGGCGGTCGGTGTCGAGGGTCAGCAGCTGCGGCAGGAGGTCGACGTCGCCGGTCGTCGCTATGGTGCCGGATGCCGGACGGTGCTGCCCCGCGATGAGACCGAGGAGCGTCGACTTGCCGGCGCCGTTCCGGCCGACGAGGCCCGTGCGGCCGGCGCCGAACGCGCCGGAGACCTCGTGCAGCGCGGGTGTGCCGTCGGGCCAGGTGAAGGTGACGCGGTCGAGGACGACCGCGGGGTGGGAGTGGATCGTGGTGGGCATGGGGTCCTCCGATGTCGTGCCGGAGCACGGGCGTTCAGAGCGCAGACGCCGCACACACCGGATGCCTCGGACGCACGGACCCGCGAAGCTGCGGGACTCCGGTGGGAGAGGCGGAAGGTCGACGGCCTGCGCGGGGTGGGGCGCGGCGCGTCGACGAACGAACAGCCGGGGGCGCTGCCTCGATGAAGCATCGGGCGAGGCGGGAGTCCGGGAGGTCGAGGATCCGAAACGGAAGGGTCGACGGGTCAGCGCAGGATCACAGCGCGGCGTCGATTGCCTTCAACGGTCTTCCTCACACTCGGGACCAGGACACTCACCAGTCTAGCGGGCCTCGGCGGGAGGGCGGAGGGGCGTCTCGACTCCGCCCGAGGGACTCGATCAACGACCGGAGCGGGTGACGGGCGTGGCGGGGTCAGGGCCCGGGGTCAGCGGGGAGCGCGGCGAGCTGCTTGTCGAGGAACGCGCGGACATCGGCGAGTTCGTCCTCCGACACGCTGTGCGAGAGGCCCGGGTAGACGCGGCCGCTCAGCTCGACGAACCTCGGCAGCCACTCGATCGTGTGCGCGACGCGGGCGGGCGGGATCACGTCGTCGCGCGCACCGCGCCCCCAGAAGACGGGCGGGCGGATGCCGGCGAGCACCTCATCGGTCGGGAGCGACCCGTCGGCGACGAACCCCGCGAGGTTCACGACGAACGCGAAGCGCTCGGGGCGCAGACGCAGCGCCTGCAGGGCGATCACGGCGCCCTGGGAGAATCCGAGGAGCCCGACCGACGCCGCGGCATCCACCGCCCGATCGAGCCACGCGAGGAGCGCTTCCGCCGCGGCGGTCACGGCCCCGGCATCCTGCGTCTGCAGCCCTTCGATCGGGAACCACGACCAGCCCGGCGTGGGGAACGGCGGCGTGAGGGGTGCGCGCACCGCGGCCACCACGAACTCGTCGGGAAGGTAGGGCACGAGGCCGAAGAGATCGCCCTCTTCCGAACCGTATCCGTGGAGCAGCACGAGCACCGGCCGCTCCGCGCGCTCCGTCGGGTCGAGGGCGGGCGGGGCCGACCACAGTACGGCCGCGTCGTCCAATTCGGGGGTCTCGTCCACGCGGCCATCCTTGCAGGGGGTGCGGACACGGCGCATCCCGGCCCGGCGGCGCGAGGGGGTATACATGGAGCATGGCCGTGCGCACCCCCGACCCCGACCCCAACGAGCGCGACGACGACTCCACGCCGCGCGATCCCCTCGGCGGCCTCGGCGGGGGCGGCATCGGCGGCGGCATCGGCGGCGGAGGCCGCTCCGGACATCCCCTCGGCGACGGCAGCTTCGGCCACCCCGCCCCGGGAAACGCCGCGAACCCGGGTTGGCTGACCGACGTCGAGCTCGCCGAGGCGCGCCGCCGCCTGCCGATCCTCTACGTCGAGGCGGTGCCGGTCCGCACCGACGGGATGGGGCAGGTCACGCAGGTCGGCGTGCTCCTCCGGGCGACGCCGTTGGGCGAGATCACCCGCTCGATCGTGTCGGGTCGGGTCCGCTACGGCGAGACCGTCCGCGACGCGCTCTTCCGTCACCTCGAGAACGACCTGGGCCCGATGGCGTTCCCGCTCCTCCCGCCGCAGCCCGTGCCGTTCACGGTCGCCGAGTACTTCCCGATCCCCGGGGTGAGCGCGTTCCACGACGACCGCCAGCACGCGGTCTCGCTCGCCTTCGTGGTACCCGTCACCGGCACGTGCGAGCCCCGCCAGGACGCGCTCGAGGTCACGTGGATGGGCCCCGACGAAGCGGCCTCCGACTCTCTCGCCGCCGAGATGGAGGGCGGCCGCTCGACGCTCCTCCGCCAGGCGCTCGCCTCGGTCGGCGCTCTGCGCTGAACACGCCCTCCGCACCCGGCGTGACGTGCGCGAGGCGGCCCCGTCGGTGGCGCCGCGTAGGCTCGGAGGATGGATGTCCCGACGATGACCGCACCCGAGCCGCTCACCTTCCCCGCCGACACGGACGGCTGGCTGGCCTTCGTCACCGAGCGCCCGCAGGGCGCGGTCGCCGCCGTGGCAGAGCTCGACGCGCGACTCGCGCGAGCGGATGCCGACGGCCTCGACGCCGTCGCCCGCCTCGCTCTCTGGAACGACGCCGAGCTCGCCCTCGGGCAGGCGACGAGCGAGGTGTACCTCCTCAGCGAATCGCACCCCGACGCCGCCGTCCGCGGTGCGGCGGAGGAGAACGTGCAGCGCCTCGAAGCGCTCGCCGCCGGGCGCCTGCTCGACCGCGCGCTGTTCGCGGCCCTCGCGGCGATCACGCCCGACGAGGCATCCGCCCGCCTCGACCACGACCAGCAACGCCTGCTCACCCAGGTGCTCCGCGACTTCCGCCGCGGCGGGGTCGACCTGCCCGACGCGCAGCGCGAGCGGGTGCGCGAGCTGACCGACCGCGACACCGAGTTGAGCCTCGAGTTCTCCCGCAACATCCGCGACGGTCGGCGCGAGATCCGCGTCGCCCCCGAGGCGCTCGCCGGGCTCCCGCAGGACTTCATCGACGAGCACCCGCCGGGTGACGACGGACGCGTCGTGCTCACCACGGATTACCCCGACCTCATGCCGGTGCGGGAATATGCGACCGACCGCGCGACCCGCGCCGCGCTCGTCGCCGCCTACAACGACCTCGCCTGGCCCGAGAACGACGCGATCCTGCGCGAACTCCTCGACGTACGCGCCGAGCGCGCGGCGCTTCTCGGCTACGGCTCCTGGGCCGACTTCGAGACCGAGACGCGCATGATCGGGCACACCGATCCCGGGCACGGCGGGCGCGCGATCGCCGCTTTCCTCGACCGGCTCGACGCGGCTTCCGTCGTCGCCGCCGCGGCGGAATACCCGGTGCTCCTCGACCGGCTGCAGCAGGACGACCCCTCGGCGACCGAGGTCACGGTCGCCGACCTCTTCTACCTGCTGAGCACGTTGCGCAACGAGCGCCACGAGGTCGACGCACAGCTCGTCCGCTCTTACTTCACCTTCGATCGCGTGCTGCCGGGCCTGCTCGAGACGACCGGGCGGCTGCTCGACGTGGAATACGTCGAGGTCGACGTCGCGACCTGGCACGACGACGTCCACTCGTACGACGTCGTGCGCGGTGGCGAGCGGCTCGGCCGCATCCATCTCGACCTGCACCCGCGCGCCGGCAAGTACACCCACGCCGCGTGCTTCGGCCTCGCCCCGGGCGTCACCGGGCGGGTGCTTCCCGAGTCGGTGCTCCTCTGCAACTTCGCGCGCGGATTCATGACGCACGACGAGGTCGTCACGTTCTTCCACGAGTTCGGACACCTCGTCCACGCGATCCTCGGCGGCGACCAGCGCGTCGCCCGTTTCACCGGCGTCGCGACCGAGTGGGACTTCGTCGAGGCGCCCAGCCAGCTGCTGGAGGAGTGGGCGTGGGATGCCGACGTCCTCGCGACCTTCACGGCGAACGGCGCCGGTGAGCCGATCCCTGCCGACCTCGTCGCGAAGATGAAGGTCGCCGACGCGTTCGGCCGTGCCCTCGAGGTGCGCCGCCAGCTCGGTCACGCCCAGGTGTCCTACCACCTGCACGTCGACCGGCCCGAAGACCTGCAGGCCGCGACCGAGCACTGGTATCGCGTGACCTCGCCGGTGCAGCCGCTCGCCGGTGCGCACTCGTACGCCGGCTTCGGTCACCTCACCGGCTACGGGTCGTGCTACTACACCTATCAGTGGAGCCTCGTCATCGCCCGCGACCTGCTCTCGGCGTTCGCGGGTGACCTCGCCGACGCCGAGGTCGCGACCCGCTACCGCCGCGAGATCCTCGAGCCCGGCGGCAGCCGCGACGCCGCGGATCTGGTGGAGGCGTTCCTGGGGCGTCCGTTCTCGTTCGAGGCGTACCGGGAGTGGCTCGCGGGCGCCTGATCGGGCGCCGCAACCACACGTCTTCCGCACGCCATTTCGCGCGTGGGGACAAGGCCCCGGTCGGGTACGATTCGAGTGTCGGCCGACCCGGGCCGCGTTCCCCCCTCGGCGGCGTTCCCTGCCGCCTGCTCGAAGCGGAGACCCCTGTGTCCGACCAGTCCCCCCGTGATGATGTTCCCGGATCCTCGCCGTTCGACGAGCTGATGGCGGGGGCGCAGAGTTCGGCATCCGGCGCCTCGTCCTCTTCTGGATCGTCGCACGGCGGCGAGTTCACGACGACGTTCCGCGGCTACGACAAGGCCGAGGTCGACGCGGCCATCGCGGCCCTCACCGCCCAGCGCGGCGCGAGCTCCGACGAGCTCGCCCAGCTGAAGGACACGCACCACCGCGCGACGGTCGAGCTCAAGGGGCACAAGGCGAAGATCGACGAGCTCGAGCGGAAGCTCTCGAACCTCCAGTCCGACCTCGCCGTCGAGTCCGCGCGTGCGGCGAACGCCGAGGACAAGGTGCAGACCCTCAGCGACGAGCTGGTGAACGCCGCCGACGAGTCGTCGAAGGGCCGCGAGCGGTTCGAGGAGGTCCTCCGCGTCGCGGAGGAGCAGGCATCCGTCATCATCAAGAACGCGAGCGTCCAGGCCGACCGGCTGCTCGAGGCCGCGCGCGACGAGATCGCCTCGCAGCGCGCCGCCGCTCAGGCCGACGCCGACGCCCTGAAGCAGCAGGCGGAGACGGATGCCGCGCAGGCGCGCCTGCGCATCGAGACCGAGCTCACCGCCCACACCGCGCAGCTCGACCGCGAAGCTGCGCACGCCGCCGAGAAGGTCGCGCAAGCCGATCAGGAGGCCGCCGCGATCCGCACTGAGGCCGAGAAGGGCGCGGCCGCGCTCCGCTCCCTCGTCGCCCGCGAAGCCGAGCAGGCGCGTGCCGAGGCCGACGAGGCCCTGCGCGAGCAGCGCATGCGTACGCTCGAGTTCGAAGAGGCGCTCACCCGTCGCCAGGATGACGCGCAGCAGGAGTTCCTCATGCTCCACAACCAGGCGGTCGCCCACGCGGAGCGCATCACGCAGGACGCGAACGAGCAGGTCGCAGCCTCGGTCGAGCACGCGCAGCGCATCACGGCGAAGGCCGATGACTTCGACAAGCTCATGCGGGCGCAGTCGCAGCAGGTCGAAGCCGACGCGAAGCTCCGCGCTCGCGAGATCCTCGACCGTGCGAGCGTCAAGGCGCAGAAGATCATCGACACCGTCACGCAGCACTCGCAGGCGGTGCTCCGCGACGCGGAGGACCGCACGCGCGCTCTGCGCTGGCAGCAGCAGCAGCTGACGAGCTTCATGTCCGAGGTCAAGGAGCTCATGCGCTCCGAGGGAGCCGGCGGGCAGGAGGCGGGCGGGTCGGAGGCCGACGACGCCTCGGCATCCGGTTCCGCCACGGGCAAGAGCGCGAGGCCCGTCGCCGACGCCGGCCGGGACGAGACCGCCGAAGGCTGAGGGGTTTCGGCATGGGTCGTATGGCCGATCGGCTCTGACCGGCCTCACTCTCCTCAGTAGGGCACTCCAGCACCATCGGCCATACGACTCAGCCGTCGGGTCGCGTCAGGTGAGGCGCGCGAGCTCCGCGACGAACGCGTCGACGTCCTGCTCGGTCGTGTCGAACGAGCACATCCAGCGGACCTCGTTCCTCGCCGCATCCCAGTCGTAGAACCGGAACGAGCGCCGCAGCTCGTCGGCGACGCCGTCGGGCAATGTCGCGAAGACGCCGTTCGACTGCGTCGGCTGGCTGAACGCGACGCCCGAGATCGAACCGTCCGCGATCCCCGCCTCGACGCCCGCCCGCAGGCGCGCCGCCATCGCGTTGGCGTGCCGCGCGTTCCGGAGGTAGAGGTCGCCCTCGAGGAGCGCGATGAGCTGCGCCGAGACGAACCGCATCTTCGACGCGAGCTGCATGTTGAGCTTCCGCAGGTACACGAGGCCCTCGGATGCCGCGGCATCCAGCATCACGACGGCCTCGCCCCCGAGCGCCCCGTTCTTCGTGCCGCCGAAGCTCAGCACGTCGACGCCGGCATCGGTCGTGAAGGCGCGCAGCGGCAGATCGAGCGCCGCCGCCGCGTTCGAGATGCGGGCACCGTCGAGGTGCAGGCGCATGCCGCGGGCGTGGGCATGGTCGGCGAGTGCGCGGATCTCGTCGGGTGTGTACAGCGTGCCGAGCTCGGTCGACTGCGTGATCGAGACGACGAGCGGCTGCGCGCGGTGCTCGTCGCCCCAGCCCCACGCCTCCCGGTCGACGAGGTCGGGGGTGAGCTTGCCGTCATCCGTCGGCACGTTCAGGATCTTGATGCCCGCGACCCGCTCGGGGGCGCCCCCCTCGTCGACGTTGATGTGGGCGGTGGATGCCGCGATCACCGCGCCCCAGCGCGGCAGCATCGACTGCAGGCCCGTGACGTTCGCCCCCGTGCCGTTGAAGACCGGAAAGGCCTGGACACCGTCGCCGAAGTGCGCGGCGAAGACCTCCTGGAGGCGTGCGGTGTAGGCATCCTCGCCATACGCGATCTGGTGTCCGTCGTTCGCCGCGGCGATCGCCGCGAGGATCTCGGGGTGGACGCCGGAGTAGTTGTCGCTGGCGAAGCCGCGGATATCACGATCGTGGAGCGTTGTCACCGCTCCAGCCTAGATTCTCCCTGCGCTCTAGGCTTTCGCCATGGCCACCTCACGTGCGAACGACATCCTTCGTCAGATCGCGGTCATCAGCGCGTTCTGCTTCATGATCATCGGCGACATGGTCGGGATCGGGGCCTTCGGCGGCACGCCGATCCAGGACGCCGTCGGCGGCGCCTTCGACCCGGATGCCTCGTACCTCACTCCCGCGACGGAGGCGTTCAGCATCTGGTCGGCGATCTACCTGGGCCTCCTCGGCTACACGATCTGGCAGGCGCTGCCAGCCCAGCGCGAGCGGTTACGTCAGCGCGCTCTCGGATGGTGGATCGCCCTCACGATGGTGCTGAACGGGCTGTGGCTTGTGACGGTGCAGTTCGCGGGCATCTGGGCGACGGTGGTCGTCCTGGTCGCACTCCTCGTGGCCCTGTGCATCACGTACGTGAAGGTCATCCGCACGCGCGAGCCCGGTGCCGGATTCTGGGATGGCCTGCTGATCGACGCGACGACGGGCCTTCACCTCGGGTGGGCAACGCTCGCGACGGTCGCGAACCTCGGCGCGGCGCTCACCGTCACCGTGCCGGCGTCGTGGGAGTCGGCGGCCGATGTCCTGGGCGTCATCGTCGTCGCCGCGGTCGCGGTGATCGGTGTGGCGCTCGCCGCCTGGTCGCACTGGCGCATCGCGCCGGGCCTCGCGATCGGGTGGGGCCTCAGCTGGCTCGCGGTCGCGCGTCTGACGGGAGACCTGCAGAGCACCCCGATCGCGGTGGCGGCGATCATCGCCACGGTGATCGTCGTGTCGGTGCCGGTGATCGCGCGCGTCCTCGACCGGGTGCGCGGGGACGACGCGCCGCAGAGCGCCTGAGGGCGCGCGGGTCTGAGCGCCTGAGCGCCGGAGGCGCGTCGGCGGGGCGCCCGTTCCTCGGCATCCTCGTCTTCGCCCCCGTGGCGTTCACGACGAAGTCGTACCGCATCCTCTCGGCCGAGTTCGCCGTCGCGCCAGACGCCTCCCCGGCCGACGAGGTCGACGAAGCGAACGGGACGTCGCATCGGCCGGAGGCCGGGCCTCCGGTCGGTCCGGCGTCGGCGGCGCAGGCCCGCGGCGGCGTGGCCGAGCAGGAATGATCGGTCACCCGGCGGCGAGCTCGATCACGGTGTCGTTGATCGCGGCGGCGTCGGCATCCCACAGCCCGACGAACGCGTCCGCGAGCGCGTCTTCGAGACCCGTGAGCGCACGCACGCGGAAGATGACGGAAGCCGCGGCGAGCGGTGTCGCGGCATCGCGCGCGGCCCTCGCGAAGGCCTGCGCCATCGCGCGCGCCCAGGCCTCCTCGGCGGCTTTCACCGCGGCGTAGTTCGCGCCGCCCGCGAGCGGGCGGGCGACCGCCGTCGACGACACGATCGCCGTCCGCGCGGCGGGGGAGTCGATGAGGTCGTCCCACAGCGCGCGACTCACGTGGCGGAGGGAAGTGAGCCCGCCTTCGAGGGCGCGATAGTCGGCATCCGTCTGGCCGGGCAGCCCGCCGCCCCCGCGCCAGCCGCCGACGAGATGCAGGATGCCGTCGACCCGTACCCCTTCGGAATGCAGCGCGGTGACGAGAGCGTCGACCGCGGCCTTGTCGGCGAGGTCGCAGATTTCGGTCCGTGCGCCGAGGTCTGCGAGCGTCGCGAGCCGGGCGCCATCCCGCCCGACCGCGACCACCTGCCCTCGGGCGTGCAGCAGAGCACGCGTCGCCGCGAGTCCGCTCGCGCTCGTCGCCCCCGCGAGGAGCACGGTGCGCTCATGCATCGCGGCCGGTGATCCCCTCGGTCGAGGCGATGACATCGCGCATCTTCTTCTCCAGGGCCTCGAAGAACATCGACAGCGGGAACTCGTCGTCGAGCACCGCGTCGGTGTAGGCCTTCGGCGGTCCCGCGAGCACCTCGTCGGGCAGCCCCCGCGCCCACTGCGAGGCGGGGTGCGGCGTCAGCACCGAGCGGACGAGGTCGTACGCGGCGAGCCAATGCGCGACCTTCGGGCGGTCGATCGATTCCCAGTACAGCCGGTCGATGGCATCGGCCAGCTCGACGACGGCACCCGGCACCTCGGCCCAGTCGAACGCGAGCTGCGTGTCGGTCCAGTGCAGCACGCCGCGCTGGTGCAGCCACGCGAACAGCAGCTGCCCGCCGAGGCCGTCGTAGTTCCGCACCCGCGACCCGGTGATCGCGAACCGGAAGATCCGGTCGAAGATCACCGCATACTGCACGAGCCGCGCGTGCGCTCCGATGTCGTCGCCCCGTGCGCCGAGCGCGACGCACTCGCGGAACGCCGTCAGGTCGCAGCGCAGCTCTTCGAGGGAGTAGAGGAAGAACGGCATCCGCTGCTTGATCATGAACGGGTCGAACGGCAGGTCGCCCCGCATGTGCGTGCGGTCGTGGATCAGATCCCACATGACAAACGTCTCTTCGGCCAGCGCCTGGTCATCGAGCAGCTCCGCCGCATCGGCGGGCAGGTCGAGCTTCGTGATGTCGGATGCCGCGGCCAGCACGCGCCGGAACCGCGCGGCCTCGCGATCTTGGAAGATCGCGCCCCACGTGAACGCGGGGATCTCGCGCATGGCGACGGTCTCGGGGAAGAGGACTGCCGAGTTCGTGTCGTACCCCGGCGTGAAGTCGAGCAGGCGCAGGCTCACGAACAGGCGGTTCGTGTACGTCTCCTCGACCTCGGCGATGAACTCCGGCCAGATCACCTCGCACAGCACCGCCTCGAGGTGGCGGTTCCGCGACCCGTTCTGGGTGTACATCGGGAAGACGACGAGGTGCGCGAGCCCGTCGACGCGGTGCTCCTGCGGCTGGAACGCGACGAGCGAGTCCAGGAAGTCGGGCACGCCGAATCCTTCGTCCTCCCAGCGGCGGAGGTCGGCGACGGATGCCTCGAGGTACGCGGCGTCGTGCGGGAACAGCGGCGCGAGGGTTTCGATCGACGCGATGACGGTTTCGACAAGGCGTGACGCGTCGGGGTGGTCGGCGGAGTCGGGGATCGACCCGTCCTGTGCCTGCAAGGGCTGCACCGCGGTCGCGGCATCCTTCAACGCCAGCCATGCGGGCTGCTCCGCGAGCGGGCGCCCGTCGTCGATGACGGTGTTCACGGCGGTGGGGTGAGCGTCGAGAAGGGACATGTGAGCGCCTCCGATCGGGAAGAGGCCCGCCGAAGACGCGACGGGCAGGAAATATTACGGCGCTGATCGCCATCAACAGGTAGTCTTCCAGACATGGAAGATGCTGTCGACCGGCGGATCGTCGCCAAGGTGTCCCGCGACGGTCGAGCGACGCTGGCCGATCTCTCTGCCGCGACCGGTCTGTCGGTGTCAGCGGTGCAGGCGCGGCTCAAGCGCCTCGAAGCGCGCGGAGTGATCACGGGGTATCGCGCACTCGTCGACGCGGAGGCGGTGGGACGCCCGCTCGCCGCGTTCATCGAGATCACGCCGCTCGATCCTGCCCAGCCCGACACGGCGCCCGAGCTGCTCGAGCACCTCGACGCGATCGAGGCGTGCCACTCCATCGCCGGCGACGCGGCCTACATGCTGTTCGCGCGCGTCGCATCGCCGCGCGCGCTCGAGGATCTCGTCCGCGAGATCCGCCACGCGGCGAACGTGTCGACTCGCACGACCGTCGTGCTGCAGACCTTCTTCGAGCACCGCCCGACGGTCACCGGCCCGGCAGACGCGACCCCTCTACCGCCGACCCCTCTGCCGCGACCCCCTCTGCCGCCGGGGTGATCATCGGGGCATAATCGCCCCATGGAGAGCGTCGGCCTCACCTTCCTCTATTCGCCCCGTCCGCGAGCTCGGGCCCACGGTCGCGTTCTACCGAGACGTGCTCGACTGGGTGGAGGCGTGGAGCGAGGGCGACGAGACGGTGGCCTTCCAGGTTCCCGGATCCTCCATCCAGGTCATGGTCTCGATCGACCACTACTCCGAACGCCCCGGACCGATGTACCGCGTGCCCGACCTCGACGCCTTCCTCGCCGCCCGCCCGGAACTCGTCGTCATCATGCCTCCCCGCGGCATCCCCGGCGGACGCGTCGTGAGCGTCTCCGACGGCGGCGGCAACAGCCTCTACTTCTTCGAGTACGACGAGAGCGCGGGCTGAGCGCCGACAAGCCCCGCCCGCGCGGGGCCTGCCGGATACATCCGCAGAAGGATGCCGGGGCCGCACCCGTCGCGTAGCGTCGAAGCGTGTTCCGACCGATGACCCGCACCCAGCTCGTCGTCGACGTGACGGCGGCGGCGCTGTTCTTCGTGGGTGCCGTGCTCCTGAGCTTCGTCGGCACGGCGGGCATCAGTCTCACCCGCGTGCAGTTCGTCGCGACGGTCGCGCTGTTCGCGGTCTTCTCGGCGGGGCTCGCGATCCGTCGCTGGTCGCCGACGCTGGCGCTCGCCGTCGCCTGGTTCGGCGCGCTCGTGCAGATGGCGTTCGCGTTGCCCCCGCTCCCGGCGAACCTCGCGATCTTCGCCATCCTGTACGCGGCGGCGGTGTACGGCACGCGCCTCGCGTACTGGCTGAGCTTCGCGTCGTCGATCGTCGGCGCGCTCGTGATCACGCTGTATCTGGTCGTGCCGCCCGTGCTGGCCGGAGGCTGGACGCTGGCGACGGCCGCCTCGACGTATGCCTTCCTCGCGGCGACGGTCTTCGTGTCGGCGGCCCTCGCACTGCTCCTGTCGTGGACGGCAGGCGCCCTCGTGCGCACCGGCGTCCGTGCGCGCGAGAACCGGCGCGCTCAGGAGATCGCCGAGGCGCAGGCGGCCGCCGAGGCGGAGCGCACCCGCATCGCCCGCGACATGCACGACGTCGTCGCGCACTCGCTCGCCGTGGTCATCGCGCAGGCCGACGGCGCGCGCTACGCCGCGGCCGCCGAACCGCAGGCGGCGACGGCGGCGCTCGGCACGATATCGACGGCGGCGCGCGCGGCGCTCTCCGACGTCCGCATGCTCCTCACCCAGCTCCGCCACACCCAGTCGGAGGGACCCCAGCCGACCCTCGCCGACCTCGAAACGCTGTACGCGCAGGTGCGTGCGGCGGGAGTCGCCCTCGAGGTCGACGTCGACCCCGCCCCGCGCGCCGAGGTCCCCGCCGCGACGCAGCTCGCGGTCTACCGCATCCTGCAGGAGGCGCTCACCAACGCGCTCCGGCACGGGGCTCCGGGCGCCGTCGCGGTCGGGCTCGCGTGGCACGATGACCGGGTGGAGCTCTCGGTGACGAATCCGACGGCCGATGCCGACGGCGACGCGCCGAGCCGCGGGCACGGACTCATCGGCATGCGCGAGCGCGCGCAACTCGCCGGCGGGTCGCTCGACGCCGCCGCCGAGGGCGGGCGGTTCGTCGTCCGGGCGCGCCTGCCGATCGGGGAGGCGGCGTGAGCGGCGCGGCGATCCGGGTGGTCCTCGTCGACGATCAGGCGCTCTTCCGCGCCGGCATCCGCATGGTGATCGACTCGCAGTCCGACCTCGAGGTCGTCGGCGAGGCGGGCGACGGCGAGGACGGCGTCCGGGTCGTCCGCGAGGTGCGGCCCGACGTCGTGCTGATGGACATCCGGATGCCGGTGCGCGACGGCCTCGCGGCCACCGCAGACCTGCTCGCCGACCCGGCGTTCGCGGGCGATCCGCCGAAGATCGTGATGCTGACGACGTTCGACCTCGACGAGGCGGCGGCCCGCGCGATCCGCCAGGGGGCGAGCGGGTTCCTTCTGAAGGATGCCGACCCCGAGTTCCTCCTCGCCGCGATCCGCACCGTGCACGCGGGGTCGTCGGTCATCGCGGCATCCGCGACCCGCGACCTGTTCGCGCACTTCGCCGACTCGACCGCCGCGCCCGTCCCCGCAGCGTACGGCGACCTCACCGAGCGGGAGCGGGAGATCTTCGCCCTCGCCGCGCGCGGGCTGTCGAACGCCGAGATCGCGCAGCGCGAGTTCCTCTCCGAGGCGACCGTCAAGACGCACATCAGCCGGATTCTCGGCAAGCTCGCCCTGCGCGACCGCGTGCAGCTCGTCGTGTTCGCGTTCGAGCACGGCCTCGCCTGATCGGCCGACCGGCGGGTGCCTCGTTGGACGGGCGCCGACCTCGCCATCGCCCGCACGTTCTGCACCGAAAGCAGGCTCAACCGGCCAACGGGGGCCGCCCCAGCCTCCGCGAGTGCGATCGAGCCTGCTTTCGCGACGGAACGCGGATCATCCTCCCGATGTACGCGCCAGCGACCGCCGACCGACGCGCGGGCGCACCCGCCGTCCGTAGCGTCGAAGGCATGGAGATCACGACGACAGACCTGGGCCTCGCGGCCCGCGTGCAGAACCTCGGCAAGAGCTACGGAGCCGGCGACACGGCCGTCCGCGCGCTCGACGGCGTGACCGTCGGCATCCGTCGCGGCGAGTTCACGGCGATCATGGGCCCCTCGGGCTCCGGCAAGTCGACCCTGATGCACATCATGGCCGGGCTCGACGCGCCGACGAGCGGCCGCGCGTGGATCGGCGACACCGAGATCACGGGGCTCTCCGACCTCGAGCTGACGATCCTGCGCCGCCGCCGCGTCGGGTTCGTCTTCCAGGCGTTCAACCTCGTGCCGACCCTCGACGCCCTCGGCAACATCCTCCTTCCGTTCGACCTCGACGGGCGCACCCCGTCCGCACTCGAACGCGCCCGCATCGAGGGCCTTATCGACTCGCTCGGCCTGCGCGCTCGCTTGCGCCACCGCCCGCACGAGCTCTCCGGCGGGCAACAGCAGCGCGTCGCGATCGCCCGCGCCCTCGCGACCGCCCCCGACCTCGTCTTCGCCGACGAGCCGACCGGAAATCTCGACTCCCGCTCGAGCCGCGAGGTGCTCGCCCTTCTCGCGGCGGCGACCCGCGAGCACGGCCAGTCGATCGCGATGGTGACGCACGACCCCGTCGCCGCCTCGCACGCCGACCGGGTGCTCTTCCTCGGCGACGGACGGGTCGTCGCCGACAAGCCGCGCCAGAGCGCCGAGCAGGTCTCGGCGTTCATGCTCGCCGCGGAGGTGGCGGCGTGACCGCCGTCGCGGCGCCAACCCGCGGCACAGGGGCGGATGCCTGGGCGACCCGCGGCCGAGGCGACAGTTTCTCCTGGCTCCGCGAGCGGGGGATGGGCGCGACGATCCTCGTCGCGGGTATCTCGACGGCCTTCGGTGTCCTGCTCCTGAGAGCGACGGGCTACATCGGCGCATGGTTGCGGAGCGACCCGTACCTCGGCGGAGGCGAGACCGTCACGATCGTCGTCGGCATCCTGAGCGTTCTGCTCGTCGGCGTCGCGGTGTACGTCGCGTCGATCGTGACGGCGAACACCTTCGCGACGATCGTTGCGGGGCGCACGCGTGACATCGCGCTCCTCCGGCTCATCGGAGCGTCCGCGCGCTCGCAGCGCCGGGCCGTCGCCCGCCAGGGGATCGTCGTCGGCGCGATCGGCGCTGTGGTAGGCCTCGTCGCGGGAACGGCCGGCGCCGGGGTGCTGACGGCGTGGGCGGATGCCGCGCTGGGACTGTCGACCGGGTACCAGGTGCTGCAGCCCGTGCTCCTCGTGCCCGCCGTCGTCGTAGCGCTCACCACGTGGGCGGGCGCATGGTCGGGGTCGCGTCGCGTGCTCACGGTCACGCCGCTGCAGGCGGTCTCGGGCGCCGCGCCCCGCACGCACGACGAGGTCGCCTCGTCCCGCGGCCGACGCGCCGCGGCGATCGTGCTGTTCGCCGTCGGCGCCGCGCTCCTCGGCCTCGGGGTGCTCGCGGGGCTCGTGAGCCCGCTCGGCGTCGTGGTCGCCTTCGGGGGAGGCATCCTCTCGTTCACCGGTCTCGCGCTGGGCGCCGTCGTCGTCATGCCGCCGCTTCTGCGGCTGACGGGGCGGCTGTTCGGGCGATCGGCGACGGCGCATCTCGCCGCCGAGAACGCGCTCCGCTACCCCGAGCGGTCCAGCCGCATGGCGATCGGTGTCGTCATGGGGGTGACGCTCGTCGTGATGTTCGCTGTCGCGAACGCGTCGGTCAAGGCCGTGCTCACGGCGTCCGCCGGCGGGGAGCCGCCTGCCGAGATGTCGCAGATCATGGACACGTTCGCCGCGATCATGATGGGGCTCGTCGCCGTCTCAGCGGTCATCGCGGGCGTCGGGCTCGTCAACCTCCTCACGATCGGCGTCGTGCAGCGCCGGCGTGAACTCGGCCTCCTGCGGGCGCTCGGGCTGACCGCCCCCCAGGTGCGCCGCGTCGTCCTCCTCGAGGCCGTGCACGTCACGATCACCGCCCTCGTTCTCGGCCTCGCGCTGGGGATCGTCTACGGGTGGGTCGCGGCGCAGTCGCTCCTCGGCTCGATCAGCGCGCCGCCGTCGTGGTCGTCGCCGACGCTCGTCGCGCCCGGCATCCCGTGGGGCACGATGCTGCTCGTGGTCGCCCTGACTGCCGCCCTCACCCTCGTCGCCGCGGTGGTGCCGACGCGGCTCGCGACGCGGGTGACCGCGGTCGAGGCGCTCGCCGAGTAGCCCGACCGCGCGGGTGCGGCGCGCGTCAGACCTCGGGTTCGCCCGGATCGTCGCCGGCGAGCTCGGGGTCGTGCGCCCACGTCGGCGCGAGCTGCTTCAGGCGCGCGCCGCGCCACTGCCACGCCGCCCACAGCGCCGGCCACAGCAGGGGAGCTGCCGCGCCGCCGATCACGAGCCGGTCGCGCCACAGCGTCTTCGTCGCGTCGCCGGGCGCGGGCGAGACGGCCATCTGGTGGTCCCAGACGTCGAGCGCCGCAAGCGGGCCGGTCAGCGGGATGCCGCTGTCGCGGAAGACCCGCACCGGACCGTTCGCGTCCTTCGTGTACCGCTCGCTCACGTGGATCAGCTGATCGCCGAGCGCGAGCCCTCCGCTCGGGATGCCGAGCTGCATCCGCACCGGGACGTCAGCCCCCGGCTCGAGCGTCGTCGGCATGCCGGCGGCCTCCATGGGGGCGAGGTCGAGGAGCGGACCGTAAAGGTCGGCGACGGCGCGCGGCGAGTGGAGCGCCCGCCAGGCCGCGTCGGCGTCGCAGTCGAGGACGAGCTTCAGCATGATCCGCATGCGCACAGTCTCCCATCCGCACCCGCACCCGCACCCGCACCGGCGCCCGCACCCGCGCCCGCCTAGGCTGGAAGGATGCCCTCGCCGTTCGACCAGTCCCGCTACCAGGTGCGCTTCGAGTGGGGAACACGGGGACTCGCCCGCCTCGCGCCCGCCGATGTCGTCGTGGTCGTCGACGTGCTGCGCTTCAGCTCGACGGTGACCTCGCGCGTCGACGCGGGGGAGACCGTGCCGCTGGATGCCGCCGCCCACGCCGTCTCGCTGAACGGCGCCGCTGTCGCGCGCGCCGCCGCTGCCACGCGCACCGCCGCGCAAGCTGCCGCTCTCGCGCCCCCCACAGCCGCACAGTCCTCGGTCGCGTCCGGCCCGCGGCCCCTCGTGCTGCTCGGTGCCCTGCGTAACGCCTCTGCCGTCGCCGACGCGATCGTCGCCGAGCAGCATCGCCACGGCGATCGCACGAGCGTCGCCGTCATCGCCGCGGGCGAACTGACCGCGCGCACGCCCGACGCCGACCTCCGGGTCGCCGTGGAGGACCTGCTCGGCGCGGGCGCCGTCATCGATGCGTTGAGCACCCGCGGCATCGACCACACGTCGCCCGAGTCCGCCGCGGCGCGCGAGTCGTTCCGCGGTCTGCGCGGGGCGGTGCGTCACCTCCTCACCGCGAGCGGTTCGGGTCAGGAGCTCCTCGAGCGCGGCGCGCGCGACGAGGTGCTCGCCGCCGCCGACGTGGATGCCTCGGCATCCGTCCCCGCCCTCCGCGACGGGGTCTTCGTCGCCTACTG
>NZ_CBDRLZ010000006.1:0-132714 GCF_965345155.1 Microbacterium sp. bgisy203 | reverse complement strand
GGAGGCGATGGGTCAACATGAGACTTAGCGCGGGGTCTCGTAGAGATATCTCAAGCGGGTACACGCGTGGGTAAAGACGAACGCAGATGAAGGGAGGCGAGTGGAGCCGGGAACGAGGTCGAACCGCGGGATTATGCGGTCACGGCATTGAAGCGATGGCGACTGCGCTCGCGATACATGGGTTCAAATCCCACCGTCACCGCCAGAAAACCCCCGCTGAGCGGGGGTTTTTCTTTGCCCTGAAACGGTTGACATTCGTCCATAGTAGACAAAACGCAACTAAACGAGGTATAGTTGATGTCGATCAACCTTTGAGCAAGGATCAGGACCTCACTTTGACCGCTGTCGCCACGTCTCATCACGCCTCACACACGCCTCCCACGCGATCCGCGCGCGAGGTCTTCACCGCCATCTCGGGCCTCATCGTCGGCATGTTCGTCGCCGTGCTCTCGGGCACGGTCGTCTCGACCTCGATGCCCGTCATCATCGCCGACCTCGGCGGCACCCAGTCGCAGTACACCTGGGTGATCACCGCGAGCCTCCTCGCCACCGCCGTCTCGACACCCATCTGGGGCAAGCTCGCAGACCTGGTCGACCGCAAGGTCCTCATCCAGCTCTCGCTCATCCTCTTCACCGTCGGCACGGTGATCGCCGGCTTCTCGACCGACACCAATATGCTCATCGCCGTCCGGGTCATCCAGGGCATCGGCGTCGGCGGCCTCATGTCTCTGGTCATGATCGCCGTCGCCCTCATCATCTCGCCGCGCGAGCGCGGCAAGTACATGGGCGTCGTCGGCGGCATCATGGCGCTGGGAACGATCGGCGGCCCGCTCCTCGGTGGTGTCATCACCGACTGGTGGGGCTGGCGCGCCAACTTCTTCGTGGGCGTCCCGTTCGCCGTCGTCGCCCTCGTGCTTCTGCAGTTCACGCTGCACCTGCCCAAGCCGCAGCGCGCCAAGGTGTCGATCGACTACTTCGGCATCGTCCTTCTCGCCGTCGGCGTCTCCACGCTCCTCATCTGGGTCTCGATGGGCGGCAGCCAGTTCGAGTGGAACTCGAGCACCAGCTGGATCCTCGGCATCATCGCGGTCGTCGGCATCCTCGCGTTCATCGTCGTGGAGTTCTTCGTCCCCGAGCCGATCGTTCCGATGTCGCTGTTCCGTAACCGCACCTTCACGCTCTCGGTCATCGCCTCCATCGCGATCGGCGTCTCGATGTTCGCGACCTCGGTGTTCCTGGCGCAGTACTTCCAGCTCGCGCGTGGGGCGACACCGACGCAGTCGGGCCTCATGACGATCCCGATGATCATCGGTCAGATGGGCGCGTCGATCGTGATCGGTCAGCTCGTGAGCCGCTTCGGCAAGTGGAAGGGCTGGATGGTCACGGGGTCGATCCTCACCCTCGTCGGCGTCACCCTCATGTCCACGCTGCGCTACGACACCCCCTTCACGCTCGTGGCGATCTACATGTTCGTGCTCGGCGCGGGTCTCGGCATGGTCATGCAGAACCTCACCCTGATCGTGCAGAACGACACTCCGCCCACTCAGCTGGGCGCGGCATCGTCGAACGTCAACTTCTTCCGCACGATCGCCGGCACCATCGGCGTGACGGTGATGGGGTCGATGCTCGCCACCAAGGTCACCGACTACATGACGGATGCCTTGGCCGGCTTCGTTCCGACGAGCCAGGCGGAGCTCGATGCGCTGAAGAAACTGGGCTCGGGCGATGTGCCGAAGGTGTCGGCGCTGCCCGACACGATCCGCACGGTCGTCGAATCCGCGTACGGGCACGGCATCGCCGACGTCTTCGTCATCGCCATCCCGCTCGCCGTGCTCGCGATCATCGCGATCGCCTTCCTGAAGAACAAGCCGCTGTCGACCAAGACCGCCGCCGAGCAACTGCGCGACCAGGCCGAGGAGTCGGCGATCGGCGTTGCCGAGGCCGAAGTAGGCGCGTCGACCGCGACCGGAGCTGTCCTGCTGCAGGCAGACGACGTGCCGGATGCCGGGACGGACCAGGAATCCGAGCGCACCGTCGCCGATGCGGCGGATCTCGCGGGGGAGCGCCGAGGCTGACATGCGCACGGTGACCGGGGTACTGGCAGAGGACGCGGCGAGAGTCGACGACGCGGACGACGCGCTGGCGGAGTTCCAATGGCGGCTGAGCATGATGTTCAGCCGCGCCCGGATGCTGTGGAAGGAGTCGGCGTCGCGCATCCACCCCGACCTGCAGCCCGCCGGCTACAAGCTGCTCGCGTTCGTCGCCCGCACCGGGACCGCCAACGCCCACCAGCTGGCCGAGGCCTTCGAGATGGACAAGTCGGTGGTCAGCCGGCAGGTGCGCGCCCTCGAGGACCTCGGCCTCGTCGTCTCGCGCCCCGACGAGGTGGACGGGCGCCTGCGCGTGCTCGCGGCGACGCCCGCCGCGCACGAGGCTCTGCAGTCGTTGCGAGCCGATCATGCCGCGCGCCTGCGCGCCATCCTCGCCGGCCTCAGCCCCGACGAGCTTGCCGCGGCGAGCAAGGTGGTGCGCTGCCTCTCGGATCTCTGACTGGCACGCACGTACACTGACGATCATGACCGCGACCGCCGCCCAGCCGTCCCACCCGGGCGACGCGGCGGCGCCGGACGGGGCCCGCGAGGCCGCCGTCGCCCGCGTCGAGCAGGAGCTCGGCGCGGTGTTCGGCCGCATCCGGGCGAGTTGGCGAGACGCCGCGGCGCGGGTGCACCCCGAGCTGCAGCCTCTCGGCTACCAGGTCCTCGCGGCGATCGCGAGCGGCAAGGCGACATCGGCGAGTGCGATCGTCGAACGCCTGCAGACCGACAAGTCGGCGGTCAGCCGCCATGTGCGCCAGCTCGAAGAGCTCGGGCTCGTCGAGAGCCGTCTCGACCCGGACGACCGCCGTGCGCGCGTGCTGGCGATCACCGACCTTGCGCGCGAGCGTCTGAGCCAGGCGCGCGAGCATTACCAAACCCGGATGGGCGAGCGCCTCAGCGCATGGACGGTCGATGACCTCACCCGCGTCTCCGACGTGCTGCGCGACCTGGCCCGTTGACCGCGTCCGGACCTCGCTGCGCGCCTGGATCTCGCTGCGCGTCCGGCGCGAGCGCAGGCCGAGGGGATGGCCTCGGTAGGCTGAGCGGGTGAAAGAGCCGACGGGCGGGTTCGGCGCGGGTGTCGCGACGCTCGTGCACGGGTTCGGGTACTGGCGCCGCCGCCCGCGGACGATGTCGCTCGGACTCATCCCCGCGGCGATCGCCTCGGTGCTGCTCTTCGCGGCGCTCGTCGCTCTCGGGGTGTCGCTTCCGGCGCTCGCCGACCTCGTCACCCCGTTCGCCGACGGGTGGCCGAGCCTGTGGGCAGGCATCCTGCGCGTCGCGGTCGGCACGGCGATGCTCGGCGCGGCGATCGTGCTCGCCGCCGTCTCGTTCACGGCGCTCACCCTCGTCATCGGCGACCCGTTCTACGAGCGGATCTGGCGCGCCGTCGAAGGTGACCTCGGCACACCCGACATCGAGGACACGACCGGATTCTGGCGCGCCGCGCGCGACGGCCTCGCGCTGTTCCTCCGCGGTATCGTGTGCGCGATCATCGCGGCGCTGTGCGGCCTCGTCCCCGTCGTCGGGGGCCTCATCGGCTTCGTCGTCGCCGTCGGGATGTCGGGGTGGCTGCTCGCCGACGAGCTGACGACGCGCGGCCTCGCGGCCCGCGGCATCCTCGCGCCGGAGCGGCGTGCGCTGCGGCGCCGCCACCGCGCTCGCGTCCTCGGCTTCGGCGTCGCGACGCAGCTGTGCTTCCTCGTGCCGCTCGGCGCCGTCGTCACGATGCCCGCCGCCGTCGCGGGGGCGACCGCTCTCGCGCGCGAGCTCCTCGCCGGCGCACCCACCGCCGTGTCGGAGCCCGCAGCGTCCGCCGACCGCCGCTGAGCCGACGGCCGGTGCTGGCCGTCGCCGCCCGCGCACGGCCTCTCCGACGGATCCCCGCCGGCGACCCGTCCCGCGCCGCCACCGCCGCGTCACCTCGCTCTGTGACAATCGCCGTGTGGACGAGGACTTCGAGAACCTGCGCGCGGCGGCCAACGCCGCGCTGCGCGCGCACGACCTGGCGGCTCTGTCGGTGCTGCTCGCGGCGACCGAGCCGCCCGACATCGCGCGGCTGCTGGAGCAGGAGCCCCACGCCGCCGACCGCGCCGTGCTCTACCGGCTGCTCCACCGCGACACGGCGCTCGAGGTCTTCGAGCTGCTCGAGAACGCCCAGCGCGCCGAGTTGATCGAGGGGCTCCGCGCGGAGGACACGACGCGCGTGTTCGAGGATCTCGACCCCGATGACCGCGCCCAGCTGGTCGACGAGCTCCCCGCGACCGTCGCGCAGCATCTCATGCGCGGCCTGTCGGCGGGCGAGCGCGAGCTCACCCTCCCGCTCCTCGGGTACCCCAAGCGCAGCATCGGGCGCTTCATGAGCCCCGAGTACGTCGCGCTCCGCCCGCGCCTCACCCTCGGCGACGCCCTCGCGCACGTCCAGCACCGCGGTAAGGACGCCGAGACGATCTACATGCTCCCGGTGACCGACGACGAGCGGCGGGTGCAGGGTGTGATCGGTTTGCGCGAGCTCGTGATGGATGCCTCCGACCGCACCGTCGGCGAGGTCATGGTCGAGGCCCGCACCGTCCGGGCGACCGACGACGCCGAGTACGCTGCCCGCCGCGTCGTCGACGCGCAGCTGCTCGCCGCGCCCGTCGTCGACGGAGACGATCGCCTCGTCGGCATCCTCACGATCGACGACGCATCGCGCATCCTCGAGGACGCCGATGATGAGGATGCCGCCCGGCAGGGCGCCGCGGAGCCGCTCACCCGCCCCTACCTCACCGTCCCCGTCTTCGGGATCGTACGTTCGCGCGTCGTGTGGCTTCTGGTCCTGGCCGTCTCGGCCCTGCTGACGGTGCAGGTGCTCGGAGTCTTCGAGGACCAGCTCGCCGAGGTCGTGACCCTCGCCCTCTTCATCCCGCTTCTCACCGGTACGGCGGGCAACACCGGCGCGCAGGCGGCGACGACCGTCACGCGCGCTCTCGCCCTCGGCGAGGTCGGCGCCCGCGACGTGCTCTCCGTCGCGTGGCGGGAGGTGCGTGTGGGCCTCGTCCTCGGCGCACTCCTCGGCACGCTCGGTTTCGTGCTCGCCTCGCTCGTCTTCGATGCGCGCTTCGGCGCGGTGATCGGGCTCACCCTCGTCGCCGTCTGCACGCTCGCCGCCACCGTCGGCGGGGCGATGCCGATGCTCGCGCGCGCCGTGCACGCCGACCCGGCCGTCTTCTCGACGCCGTTCATCTCGACGTTCTGCGACGCGACGAGCCTCGTCATCTACTTCCTCATCGCGACCTGGCTGCTCGGACTGCGGTGAGGCCCGGGGATAGGCTCGTGCCATGGATCCCGCCGGGTGGACGTTCCTGATCCTCGCGCTCGCGGTCGTCGCGTTCATCAGCGGACGCGTGCCGCTCGCGGTGGTCTCGATCGGGGTGGCGCTGGCCCTGTGGGCGACGGGGGTGCTCACCCTCACCGAGGCGATGTCGGGGTTCGGTGACCCGACCGTCCTGTTCATCGCGAGTCTTTTCGTCGTCAGCGAGGCGCTGGATGCGACGGGGGTGACCGCGTGGCTCGGGCAGCAGGTCGTGACCCGCGCCGGCACCGGACGCGTGCGCCTCACGATCGTCATCGGCGCGATGGTCGCCCTGCTGTCGGGGTTCATCTCGATCAACGGCGCGGTGGCCGCGCTCCTGCCGGTCGTGGTCGTCGTCGCCGTGCGTGCGGGGCTCGTGCCCTCGAAGCTGCTCATCCCGCTGGCGTTCGCGGCGAGCGCAGGCTCGCTCCTCACCCTCACCGGCACACCCGTCAACATCGTCGTCTCCGAGGCCGCAGCGGCGGCGGGAGGTCGCGAGTTCGGCTACTTCGAGTTCGCGCTCGTCGGCATCCCGCTCGTCGTCCTGACGATCCTCGTCGTCACCCTCGGCGGCGACAGGCTGCTGCCCGCCCGGGTGCCCGAGCACTTCTCCGAGGCACCCGACCCCAGCGCGCACGCGCGGACGCTCCGCAAGAGCTACGACGTCGACCTGACCACCGACGCAATCTTCACCGCGAACGACGGCGTGGCCGAGGTGCTCATCGCCCCGCGTTCGCGTCTGATCGGCCGCACGGTCAGCGCCGGCATGACGACAGCCGACGAGAATCTCGTCATCCTCGCGCTCCGGCGCGGTGACGACGGCGGCCCCAACGCGTCGCGCGGCATCGGGGTGACCGGGTCCCTGACCCTCCAGGCCGGCGATGCCGTGCTCGTCCAGGGACCGTGGGCGGCGCTGACCCGCTACACCGCCTCGCCCGACGTCATCGCCGTCACGCCGCCGCAGTCGCTCAAGCGCGGCGTGCCGCTCGGTCGCGGCGCCAAGCGCGCCCTCGGCATCCTCACCGTCATGATCGTGCTCCTCGCGACGGGTCTCGTGCCCCCCGCCGTCGCCGGCCTGCTCGCCGCGGGAGCGATGGTGCTGTCGGGAGTCCTGACGATCCCCCAGACGTACCGGGCGATCTCCTGGACGACCGTGATCCTCATCGCCGGCATGGTGCCGCTGTCGGCGGCGTTCATCTCGACGGGAGCTGCGGGCCGCGTCGCCGACGCGGTCCTCGCCGTCATCGGATCCACCTCGCCGCAGCTCGCCCTGCTGGTGCTGTGCGTTCTGACGATGGTGCTCGGGCAGTTCATCTCGAACGTCGCGACGGTGCTGATCGTGACGCCGATCGCCGTCGCGATCTCGCAGAGCCTCGACCTCAGCATCCTGCCGTTCATGATGGCGCTGACGGTCGCGGGTGCGGCGTCATTCCTCACCCCCGTCGCGACGCCCGCGAACCTCATGGTGCTCCAGCCCGGCGGATACCGGTTCGGCGACTACTGGAAGCTGGGCGTGCCGCTCATGCTCGTCTACCTCGCCGTCGCGGTGGTCTACGTGCCGCTGATCTGGCCGTTCTGAACCGGCCGTGCGGGCTGCGTGCTGCGGGGCGCGGCGCGCGGCGGGCGCGCCCAGGTGCCGCGATTGGTCGTCACGGGTCGGGGATGGCGACCGATGCCGGCACCTCGATGGCCGGACGGGGCGTGACCGGGGGCCAGGGCGGGCGGCGCGGCCCGGCGCGTCAGTCGGCGAGGCCCCAGAGCTGCAGCGGATGGGTAAGGCGCCACCAGGCATCCGGCCCCGGAATGTCGGCCGTGAGGTGCACGCCCGTCGTCGCCGAGCCGAGCGGGCCCTTCGTCGCGACGGTGCCGACGGCGTCGTTCGCGGCGCGCGCGTCGCCGAGGCTGAGATCCGAGGTCACCGCCGCGCTCGCGCCGTTCCAGAGAAGCAGCGACACGTCGGCATCCGTCGCCATCTGCACCGTCACGCCCCACGCCGTCGACACGGTGCCCGCGGGGGTTCCGGCGGGAAGTACGCGGGGCTGGGATGCCTCGGCCAGCACGTCGGTGAGCAGACGCGCCGTCTCGCCGTCGCGGGCCTCGTCGGTTGACTGGCCGAGCGCGACCGCGTAGGCGCGGAGCGTCGTGTCGCCCGCCGCCTGCTCCTTCGCGGCGAGCAGGTTGAAGGTGCCGCGGAGGCTTCCGGTCTTGATGCCGACGACCGCCGGGTCGCTCAGCAGGTCGTTGGTGTTCGTGACCTCGCCGGCGCCGGGCAGGGTGACCGACGGCGTCCGCACGATCTCGGCGATCACGGGGTCGGCGAGGGCGAGGCGGGCGAGGGTGATGAGCGAGGACGGATCGGCGGTGTTCCCGCGGTCGATGCCGGTCGGGTCGACGATCGTGATGCCCGGCAGGTTGTGCTGATCGAGCCACGTCCGCGCGGCGCGGGCGAAGACCGCGTCGGTCGGCCAGATGGTGCTCGCGAGGCGGTCGGTGTAGTTGCCGGCGGAGCCGATGAGGATGCCTTGCAGCATCTGGTACTGCGTGAGCGATCCGCCGACCGGCACGTTCAGCGCCGACTCGTCGTCCGCGAGGTAGGCGTAATAGGTCTGGCGGTCGCGGGCCGTGAAGGCGAACTCGGGTCCGCTCTCGCCGGGTGCGAGCGGCATCTGCTCGAGGATCATGAGCGACGTCACGATCTTCGTGATGCTCGCCATCGACGAAGGGTCGGCGGTCGAGGCGGCGACGGAATCGAACCCGGCAATGCCCACAGCGGCCGACCCCTCGGCCGGCCACGCCACGGCGGATGCCGGGGCGGCGATGTCCGCGATCGCCGTCTCGGTCACGGTCGGAGTGACGGCGTACAGCGGCCACAGGAGCGTTGACGCGGCGTACGCGCCGGCGAGTCCGAGCGCGGCGAGCACCGGCGCCACCGTGCCGGCGCGGACCGGTGAGCGGCGCGGACGCCGGGCGAGCAGGTCGGGTGCGGCGACCGCGTAGGGGTGCGTCGACGCGGTCAGGTCGGCGGGAGCGTAACGCGGCGTCACCTCGTCGTCGCTGAGCCAGGCGAGCGCGACACCTGCGTGCGCCGAGGCCGCCGCGTCGTCGTCGGCGAGACCGGGCGCGGCGAGATCGGAGCCGTCGCCCGCGGCATCCTGCGCATCGCTGCTCGTCGTGGCGTCGTCGCCCGTGACGATGTCTGCACCGCCCGCGTGCGCCGCTTCTCGGCGCGCGCGCCGCGAGGAGGGGCGGGCGTCTTCCATGGTCACCCGCTCAAACTACCCGCTCGCCGCTATACTCGACGTCACCACCCACGGGAGTCCGGTGAGCCGGGCTGAGAGGAAGCGATCCACGCTTCGACCGTCGAACCTGATCCGGATCATGCCGGCGCAGGGAGGAGATAAATATGCACGCGTCCGCGTCCCCATCCACCATCACCGCGTCGGGCTCGACCGGGTCCTCCGGATCCGGCTCCGGCCGCTTCCGCTGGCGCGTCGTCGACATCGTCGTCGCCAGCGTCATCGGCGTCGCGTCCGGCCTGATCTTCCTGCTGTGGAACATCGGCTACCTCGGCCCGAAGGCGATCCTCGAGCCGCTGCTGCCGGGGCTGCAGGGCCTTCTCGACGGGCCGTGGCTGTTCGCCGGCGTCCTCGGCGCGCTCGTCATCCGCAAGCCCGGCGCCGCGATCTACACCGAGACGCTCGCCGCGGTCGTCTCTGCTCTCGTCGGCAACCAGTGGGGCGGGTTCCTCACGATCGAAGCCGGCCTGGTCCAGGGGCTCGGCGCCGAGATCGTGTTCCTGATCTTCCTCTACCGAGTCTGGAACCTGCCGGTCGCGATCCTCGCCGGCGCCGGAGCGGGTCTGGCCGGAGCGATCAACAACCTCATCCTCTGGTACGCCGGCGCCGACGCGACCTTCACGATCGTCTACCTCCTCAGCGCCGTCGTCTCCGGCGCGCTGATCGCCGGCGCCCTCTCGTGGTTCCTCGCGCGCGGCCTCGCCGCGACCGGGGCCCTCGACCGCTTCGCGTCGGGTCGCGAACGCACGGAACGGGTCTGAGGAGCGCGTGTCCGCGCCCTCCGCGGCGCACGGCGCCCGCATCAAGGCCCGGGACTGGGGCTGGCGGCACGCCTCGCGCCGCGCCTGGGCGCTGCGCGGCATCGACCTCGAGATCGAGCCGGGAGAGCGCGTGCTCCTGCTCGGCGCGTCCGGTGCCGGCAAGTCGACCCTGCTGCACGGCATCGCGGGCGTGCTCGGCGGCGACGAAGAGGGTGAGGACGAGGGGACGCTCCTCGTCGGCGGGGAGTCCCCGGCATCCGCGCGCGGTCGTGTCGGTCTCGTCCTGCAGGATCCCGACTCGCAGGTGATCCTCGCGCGCGTCGGCGACGACGTCGCGTTCGGTTGCGAGAACCTCGGCGTGCCCCGGGAGGAGATCTGGCCGAGAGTGCGCGCGGCACTGGATGCCGTCGGTCTCGACGTCCCGCTGGATCGGCCGACCAAGGCGCTCTCCGGAGGGCAGAAGCAGCGCCTCGCGCTCGCCGGTGCCCTCGCGATGCGGCCCGGTGTGCTGCTCCTCGACGAACCGACTGCGAACCTCGACCCGGCGGGTGTCGCCGAGGTGCAGGCGGCGGTCGCGCGCGCGGTGGACGCGTCGGGGGCGACCCTCGTGGTCGTCGAGCACCGCGTCGATGTGTGGCTTCCGCTCGTCGACCGCGTCGTCGTGATCGGGGCGGGCGGGGTCGTGGCGGACGGGCGGCCGGACGTCGTCCTCGGCGCCCACGCGAGCGGTCTCGCCGCCGACGGCGTGTGGGTTCCCGGCATTCCTCCGGCACCGCCGCCACCTCCCGCGGCGAAACCGGGGCAGGCGCTCCTGCGTACGTACGCGCTCGCGGTGGCGAGGGTGCGCGATCAACCCGTCGCGACAGGGATCGATCTCGAGGTCCGGGCGGGCGAGGTGCTCGCGATCACGGGACCGAACGGTGCCGGCAAATCGACGCTCGGACTCACTCTCGCGGGACTGCTGCCGCCGGCCGGCGGGGAGGTCGTCGCGACGGAGCCGCTCGCCGGGGATGCCGGGCCGGCGCCGATCTCCTGGCGGTCGACGCAACTGCTCACCCGGATCGGGACGGTCTTCCAGGAGCCCGAGCACCAGCTGCTCACCCGCACGGTGCGCGACGAACTGCTCGTGGGGCCCCGCGCGCTCGGGTTGGATGCGGCCGAGGCCGACCGGCGCGTCGACGAGCTGCTGGAGCGTCTGCGCCTCACCCCGCTCGCGCGTGCCAACCCCTACACGCTCTCGGGCGGCGAGAAGCGCCGGCTCACGGTGGCCGCAGCGCTCGCGACCGCCCCGCGGGTGCTCGTCCTCGACGAGCCGACGTTCGGTCAGGACGCCCGCACCTGGGGTGAACTCGTCGGCATGCTCGCGCGGCTGCGCGACGAAGGCCGCGCGCTCGTCCTGATCACGCACGACGAGGCGGTCGTCGACGCCCTCCACGCGCGCAGGTTCGTGCTCGACGGCGTCGACGCCGCTCCCCGCGCACCGGAGGGCGACCGGCGATGACGCTGCTCGACGCGCACGCGCGCACCGGAGCGGTCGCACGGATCAACCCCGTCGCGAAGCTCTTGGCATCCGCACTCATCGCGATTCCGCTGATCCTCACGCTCGACATCGTCTCGGCGGCCGTCGCGCTGGCCCTCGAGAGCGTGCTGTTGCTCTTCTCGGGGCTCACGTGGCGGGAGTTCTGGGTGCGAACCTGGCCCGTCTGGCTCGCGGCACCCCTCACAGCGCTCACGATCCTGCTGTATGGCGAGGCATCCGGCGAGGTCTACCTCGAGTGGTTCGTCATCCGGATCAGCGACGGATCGATCGTGCTCGCCGTCGCGACGTTCTTCCGCGTGCTCGCGGTGGCGCTGCCGTCGGTCGTCCTGTTCGTGACGGTCGACCCCACCGACCTCGCCGACGGGCTCGCGCAGGTCTTGCACCTGCCGGCCCGTTTCGTGCTCGGGGCTCTTGCGGGCTTGCGCATGATCGGGCTGTTCCTCGACGACTGGCGGGCACTCGAGCTCGCCCGCCGCGCCCGCGGCGTCGCCGACCGGGGCCGCATCCGGCGCTTCGTCGGGATGGCGTTCGCTCTCCTCGTGCTGTCGATCCGCCGCGGGTCGAAGCTCGCGACGGCGATGGAGGCGCGCGGGTTCGGCGCCCCCGTCCGGCGCACGTGGGCAAGGGAATCGACGTTCGGCACGCGGGAGTGGGCGCTCGTGGGCATTGGCGCCGCGATCTCGGCGATCGCCATCGCCGCCGCGATCGCCGCCGGGACCTGGAACTTCATCCTCGGCCCGAGCTGACGCGCGCCCCGCGTGGCCCCCCGCACGGCTCGCGAATCACCACCGAATGCGCGAATCACCGGGCGTTCTGCGCGAATCGGCTGGTGATTGGGGAATCAAGCGGTGATTCGCGAGCCGGTTGTTGGGTGCGGGGAGCGGGCCGCGAGCCGCGGCGCGGGCGGGGTCAGCGGCGGCGCGCGCGGGCGGGGGCCGCGTCCGCGAGCGCGCGGGCGAGGCCCTCGTCGATGACGAGGTCGGTGATCAGCTGCGCGGCGAGCGCGCCGCGGAGCGCAGCGAGCTTCGACAGACTCGACACGACGCAGACCCGTCGAGGGATCCGGCGGATCGCGGCGAAACTCGGTCCGCTCGAGCGCCGATTCAGATCGATGCCGTCACTCGACCCGTCCTCGCGGTAGAAGACGGTCGCGCAGTCGCCGACGATGCTGTTGCGGAGCAGGTCGCGGGAATCCTCGCCGGTCAGGTACCCCCCTGAGTACACATGGGAAGGGACGTCGGCGCGAGGGGAACCGAGCCCGAAGACGAACAGGCTCACGTCGCTCTGCGCGTCGAGCACGCGGCGCACCGACCGTTCGCGCCACATCAGATCCTTCGTGTGCGGATCGTCGAAGAGGGCAGGCACGGGGAAGAGCTGCACATCCGCCCCGAACGCGGCCGCGAAGCGCTCGAGGATCGACGAGGCGTACGGAACCCCCGACGTCACCGGGTTGGCGGCGCCGTTCATCTGCACGATGTGGGCATTGTGCAGGCGCCGCGCGGGCAGCTCGCGGGCGATCGCCGAGACCGTGGCGCCCCACGCGATCCCGATGCTCGTATTGTCGTCGGCCAGCGTCGACACGCGCCGGGCAGCCGTGCGTGCCGCCCGACCCAACCGTTCCGCGTCGCTCGCGTGCGTCGACGTGGGAACGATCTCGGCCGAGACCTCGAAGGCGTCCGAGATCCGTGCGGCCAGCCCGTCGATCCCGGCCTGGGGGGAGTGCACCGTAATCTCGACGAGGCCGATCTCGCGCGCGTAGGAGAGCAACCGGGAGATCGATGACCGCGAGATCCGCATCTCGGCGGCGATCTCATCCATCGTCAGGTCCTGCACGTAGTACAGCTGGGCGGCGCGCAGCGCGTCGCGGGTGCGCACGTTCGTGACCTCGTTCGACTCCATGGGGTGTCCTCTCCGCGCACGATCGTGCGATTTGTCCCGGTGCGTGCACGATCGTGCGATCGAGGTTGCGCGAATGTGCATGCGTCGTTCAGTGTAGGGCGCGTCAACGACGAAAGGGATCGACGATGATCGACACCACAGCACCGCGACCGTCCGTCGCCGCTCTCCGGGACCGCCCCGAGGCCGACGTCCTCATCATCGGCGGCGGCATCAACGGCGTCGCGACGTTCCGCGACCTCGCGCTCCAAGGCGTCGACGTGGCGCTCGTCGAGCGGGGCGACTACGTCTCCGGGGCATCGTCGGCGTCCAGCCACATGATCCACGGCGGGGTGCGCTACCTCGAGAACGGCGAGTTCCGGCTCGTCCAGGAGGCGGTCGTCGAGCGCAACGCGCTCGTGCGCAACGCGCCCCACTTCGTCAAGCCGCTGCCGACGACGATCCCGATCCACAAGACCTTCTCCGGCATCCTCACGGCTCCCTTCCGCCTGCTGTTCACGCACGGCCGCGGCAAGCCACGCGAGCGCGGCGCACTGCTCATCAAGGTCGGGCTCACGATGTACGACACGTTCTCGCGCGACGGCGGCGCCGTGCCGCGGCACACCTTCCGCGGGCGCCGCGCCTCGCACGAGCGCTTCCCCGACCTCGACGAGCGCTTCGCGTACACCGCGACCTACTACGACGCGTCGATGCACGACCCCGAGCGCCTCGCACTCGACGTCCTCCGCGACGGGCAGCGCGAAGCGTCGGCGCGGTCGGCGAACTACGTCAGCGCGGTCGGATCGAACGGCTCGGCGGTCACGCTGCGTGACGAGGTGACGGGCGAGGAGTTCGGGTTCACCGCCCGCGTCATCGTCAACACCAGCGGACCCTGGACCGACCTGACGAACTCCGCGCTCGGCCACCCGACTCGCTTCATGGGTGGGACGAAGGGATCGCACATCGTCCTGCAGAACGACGAGCTGCTCGCGGCCACGCGCGGAAACGAGATCTTCTTCGAGGCATCCGACGGGCGCATCGTCCTCATCTACCCGCTGAAGGGCCGCGTCATGGTGGGGACCACCGACATCGACGCCGACCCCACCAAGCCGGTCGTCTGCACCGACGACGAGATCGACTACTTCTTCGACCTCATCGCCCAGGTGTTCCCGCACATCGCCGTGACCCGTGAGCAGATCGTCTACAGCTTCTCCGGCATCCGTCCCCTGCCGCGGCACGACGACGTCGCACCCGGTTTCGTCTCGCGCGACTACCGCGTCGAGAAGGGCGAGCTCGCGGGCGTTCCCGTCCTGAGTCTCGTCGGGGGCAAGTGGACGACGTTCCGCGCGCTGTCCGAGCACGTCGCAGACGACGCCCTGGCCCTTCTCGGCCGCAGTCGGGTGCAGTCCACGGCGCAGCTCGCGATCGGCGGCGGGGCGGGGTATCCGAAGGATGCCGGTGCCCGCACGCGCTGGGTCGAGGCGCACCGAGGCGCGCACGAGGCGGCGTTCGCCGACCGCATGCTCGAGCGCTACGGGACGTACGCCGCGGAGCTGCTCGCCGCACTCCCGGTTGCGCAGCACCCTCTCGCACACGCACCCGGATACTCGCGGGAGGAGATCGCCTTCCTCGCCGAGCGCGAGGAGGTCGTGACCCTCATGGACCTGCTGCTGCGGCGCACCTCCGTCGCCTTCGTCGGCGGCATGTCGCCCGACACGCTGCACGAGATCGCGGATGCCGCAGCTCCCGCCCTCGGCTGGGATGCCGCGCGCGTTCGCGCCGAGATCGAGGATGCCTCGGCCGCTCTGCGCGACCTGCACCGCATCGACCTCGAGCACGCGGGGGTTGCGGCGCTGTCGGCCTGACGGCCGGCCCAGCGCCGCTGCCTCCTCCGCGAGGCTCCTTCCTCGTTCGGCTCTTTCCCGGCCGTCGCCGCCTCTCGCGCGGCGGTCGTATGCTCCGGCGCGGCCTGACGCCGGTCCCTCCTCAGGTCCCTCATGAAAGGTCAATGTCGACATGCAAGACGTCAATCTCGGTCTGTACTTCCTCTCCGAGCTCGTCGGGACCACTCTCCTGCTCCTCCTCGGTGGTGGCGTCGTCGCCAACGCCGTCCTGAAGGGCACGAAGGGCAACAACGGCGGGTTCCTCATGATCAACTGGGGCTGGGGCCTCGCGGTGTTCGCCGGTGTGCTCACCTCCGCGTACTCCGGTGCCCAGCTGAACCCCGCCGTCTCGATCGGCCTGCTCGTGGGCGGCAAGATCGGCTTCACGCACTTCCTCGTCGCGATCGCCGCGCAGATGGTCGGCGCGTTCCTCGGCGCCGTGCTGTGCTGGCTCGCGTACAAGGAGCACTTCGATGCCGAACCCGACCCCGCCAACAAGCTGGGTGTGTTCTCCACCGGGCCCGCCATCCGCTCCTACGGCTGGAACCTGTTGACCGAGATCATCGCCACGTTCGTGCTGGTGTTCGTCATCTTCGCGTTCGCCGACTACGGTGACGTGCAGATCGGCGTTCCCGGAGCCCTCGGCCCGCTGACGGCGGTTCCTGTCGCCCTCCTCGTGGTGGGCATCGGCGCCTCGCTCGGTGGACCGACCGGGTATGCGATCAACCCGGCGCGTGACCTCGGCCCGCGCATCGCCCACGCGGTCCTGCCGATCAAGGGCAAGGGGGGCAGCGACTGGGCCTACGCCTGGGTTCCGGTCGTCGGCCCGCTCGTCGGCGGAGTGCTGGCCGCGCTCGCCGCCCCGCTCCTCCTGCACTTCGTCGCCGCTTGACCGTCATCCCGACCACCTCCCTCACCACCTCTCCCGTCAGACAAGGAAGTCATCTCATGATTCAGTACGTCATCGCCCTCGACCAGGGCACCACCTCCAGCCGCGCGATCATCTTCGACAAGAAGGGCTCGGTCATCTCCATCGGCCAGAAGGAGCACGAGCAGATCATGCCGCGCGCCGGCTGGGTCGAGCACGACCCGATCGAGATCCGCGACAACATGCGCGAGGTGATCGGCATCGCGCTCGGCCGCGCCAACCTCACCCGACATGACATCGCCGCCATCGGGATCACGAATCAGCGCGAGACGGCGGTGGTGTGGGACAAGAACACCGGCATCCCCGTCTACAACGCGATCGTCTGGCAGGACACCCGTACGCAGAGCATCGTCGACCGGCTCGCCGGCGACGAGGGCGTCGACCGGTTCAAGGACATCGTCGGCCTGCCGCTCGCGACCTACTTCTCGGGCACGAAGATCGTCTGGATCCTCGAGAACGTCGAGGGTGCGCGCGAGAAGGCCGAGGCGGGCGACCTGATCTTCGGCACGACCGACACGTGGGTGCTCTGGAACCTGACCGGCGGGCCGGAGGGCGGCGTCCACGCCACCGACGTCACGAACGCGTCGCGGACCCTCTTCATGGACCTGCACACGCTCGAGTGGCGCGAGGACATCCTCGCGGAGTTCGGTGTGCCGGCATCCATGCTTCCGGAGATCCGCTCCTCGTCGGAGGTCTACGGCGAGGCCCGCGATACGTCGCTCCTGCGCGAGACGCCGATCGCCGGCATCCTCGGAGACCAGCAGGCGGCGACGTTCGGTCAGGCGGCGTTCGAGGCGGGCGAGAGCAAGAACACCTACGGCACCGGGAACTTCCTGATCTTCCAGACCGGCACCGACATCGTGAAGAGCGAGAACGGCCTGCTGACGACCGTGGGGTACAAGCTCGGCGATGAGCCGGCGCGATACGCGCTGGAGGGGTCGATCGCCGTCACCGGATCGCTCGTGCAGTGGCTGCGCGACCAGCTCGGGATCATCTCCTCCGCGCCCGAGGTGGAGGAACTCGCCGCGAAGGTGGAGGACAACGGCGGGGTCTACTTCGTGCCGGCGTTCTCGGGACTGTTCGCCCCGTACTGGCGCCCCGAAGCGCGCGGCGCGCTCGTGGGTCTCACCCGCTACGCGAACCGCAACCACATCGCGCGCGCCGCGCTGGAGGCGACCGCCTTCCAGACCCGCGAGGTGCTGGATGCCGTCAACGCCGACTCCGGGGTGGATCTCGCCGAGCTCAAGGTCGACGGCGGCATGACGGCCAACGACACGCTCATGCAGTTCCAGGCCGACGTGCTGGGCGTCGAGGTCGTACGCCCCGTCGTCGCGGAGACGACGGCGCTCGGTGCGGCGTACGCGGCCGGTCTCGCCGTCGGGTTCTGGAACGATCTCGACGAGCTTCGCGCCAACTGGCAGGAGGACAAGCGCTGGACGCCCTCGGGCGACGCCGAGGAGCGCGAGCGTCAGCTGCGCCTGTGGAAGAAGGCCGTCACGAAGTCGATGGATTGGGTCGACGCCGACGTGCGCTGACCAGGGACGTGCGCTGACCAGGCATGAACCGCGGACGCGCGGCATTCCTTCGGGGGGAGGATGCCGCGCGTCCGTGCCGTCGCGGGGTGTGCGGAGATGCCTCGGGCTCAGCCGCGCTCGTCGAGTTCGCCGCGCTCGTCGAGTTCGGTGACGAGGCGGCGCGGCGCGGTTGCGCGGTAGGAGGCATCCAGCAGCGCCGTGTCGTGGCGGTCGTGCGAGGCGCCCCGCCGCCCCGCCCCGGCTCGCGAATCACCGCCGAATGCGCGAGTCACCACTCGATTCGCGCGCATCCGGCGGCGATTCGCGAAAGCGGTGGTGATTCGCGAGCGGGATGCCGGGAGTTGGCTCGCGCGCTGAGGACTCAGGTCGCGTTCCACAGGGCGCGGTAGTACGCGAGGCGCTCGCGGTCGGGCGCGATGCCGTACGCCTCGATGAGGGCGTCCTCGTATCCCGGTCCGAAGTTCCAGACGGTGCTCATCGACGCCACAGCGATGTCGGCCCAGCGGTCGGCGGTGCCGAGCGCGTCGAGGTCGACGTGCGCCGACCAGCGCCCAGCGCTGTTCATCAGCGTGTTCGGCATGCACGCGTCGCCGTGGCACACGACCAGCAGGTCGACCGGGGGAGCGTCGCGCAGCGCGTCGGGCACGCGGATGCCGCGGCTCTCCGCGTTCTCGAGCCGCGCGGCCACCGACCAGTCGAACGGGCAGTCCCCGACGGGAAGGGCGTCGTGCAGCGCGCGCAGCCCTTCGCCCACCGCTCGGACCGCGACCTCGGGCGCGTCCGCCCAGTGCGGGTCGACGGCGGAGAGCCCCGGGAGCGCCCTCGTCACGAGCCACTCGTGCGTCTCGTCGCCGTCGACGTCGAGCACTTCGGGCACCGGCGTGTACGCGCCCGCCCAGCGCAGGCGCTCGGCCTCGCCGGCCATCGATGACTCGGCGTTCCGCGGCCCGGACTTGATGACGCGCCCGTCGTCGATCCGGAAGGTGAGACCCCCGCGCCCGTTCCGCCACAGCGGCGCGAGCCCGGCTCCGTGGGCGAGGCGCCGCACGACGGCGGGGACCGGCACGTCGCTGGTCGGGATGCTCACGGCATCCATCCTCTCCCGGATGCCGCGGCTGGGCGAGAGCGTGGTGAGATGGAGGATGCCTCCGACCCGAGCACTGCGCCGCGAGGGCCTGCTCACGGCGCTCGACGCCGACGAACCCGGCCTCGCGATCGGCGATGCCGCCGCCCGGCACGTGCGCCTCACGACCCGCGGCGCGACCGCCTACGTCGGCGACGACCCGGGAGCGTTCGCGCCGTGGTCGCAGATCCGCGCGATCGTGATCGACCCGCCGACCACGTGGGCGCCGAACCCGGCGCTGGTCGACTCGATCGGTCCGATCGTCGAGGGGCTCTTCGGCGGCATCGGCGGCATCGTGGAGGAGACGCCGACGTTCGAGGTGCGCGTCGAGGGGATCGACGGCGAGCCGCGGGTATGGCGCGCGACGCTGCACTATCTCTCCGGCTACCGGAAGAAGGACGCGCGATTCGCCTCGCGGCTGATCGACGCGCTCGTCGGCCGGCCCGAGACGCGCGCGTTGCTCGCCCACCCCGCCGAACTGCTCGACCGCCTCGGTAAGGTCGTGCGCGAGACGGACCGCTGGGTAACGTGACGCGGGGGAGACCTGATGCAGGGATGACCTGACACTCAGTCCCGCGTATGCTGGCACGCAGTGGCATGCGGCAACACGCACGCGGCACCACCCGTGGCGATGCGTCCGCAGCCACATCGGACTGCCACCTCGGACTTCGAAGGAGAATCCATGGACATCGCCGGAGCATCCGCCCTCGTCACGGGCGCCGCGAGCGGCCTCGGCCTCGCGACCGCCCAGCGCCTCGCCGCCGCGGGCGCGCACGTCGTCATCGTCGACCTGCCCTCGTCCCCGGGCGCCGAGCGCGCCGCCGAGATCGGGGGCACGTTCGTCGCCGCCGACGTCACCGACCCCGGCCAGGTCGCCGCCGCCGTCGAGGAGGCCAGCGCCCACGGACCGCTGCGCGTCGTCGTCAACTGCGCCGGCATCGCCCCGCCCGCGAAGGTCCTCGATCGCGAGGGCGCTCCGACCGACCTCGCGCACTTCGAGAAGATCATCCGCGTCAACCTCATCGGCACGTACAACGTGATCGCGCAGGCATCCGCCGCCATCGCGCAGACGGATGCCACGGAGTCGGGCGACCGGGGCGTCATCGTGAACACGGCATCCGTCGCCGCCTTCGACGGCCAGATCGGGCAGCCCGCGTATTCGGCGTCGAAGGGCGGCGTCCACGCCATGACGCTCCCGATCGCCCGGGAGCTCGCACGCTACGGCATCCGCGTCTGCACGATCGCGCCGGGCATCATGGAGACGCCGATGCTCGCCGGCCTTCCCGAAGCGGCGCAGGCGAGCCTCGGCCAGCAGGTGCCGTACCCGCAGCGCCTCGGCCGCCCCGACGAGTACGCGCAGCTCGTGCAGCAGATCGTCGAGAACGGCTACCTCAACGGCGAGACGATCCGCCTCGACGGCGCGATCCGCATGGCCCCGAAGTAAGCCGAACGGACGACGGAGAACACGATGAGCGACTCGATCCTCTACACCCGCGACGGTGCGCTCGCGCGCCTCACCTTCAACCGCCCGGCATCGCTCAACGCGATGGGCTTCGAGATGGGGCAGCGCTGGCGCGACCTCGCCCACGAGGTCACCTCCGACGACACGGTCGGCGCGATCGTGCTGGATGCCGTCGGCCCGGCGTTCTGCGCGGGCGGCGACGTCATCGAGATGTCGACCTCGGGCTCGAAGGGCAGCGACGTCACCGCGATGGCGCACGTCATCCACGACGGCATCCGCACCTTCGTCGAATCCTCGACGCCGATCGTCGCGGCGGTGCAGGGCGCGGTCGCCGGGGGAGGCCTCGGCCTCATGCTGACGGCCGACTACATCGTCGCGAGCCCCCGCGCCAAGTTCGTCAGCCGCTACGCGAACATCGGCCTGAGCCCCGATCTCGGCGTCTCGACGCTGCTGCCGGCGGCGATCGGGCAGACCCGAGCGCTGCGCCTGCTGCTGCAGGACGAGACCATCGACGCCGACACCGCCCTCGACTGGGGCCTCGTCACCGAGGTCGCCGATGACCCGGGTACCCGCGCGGCGGAGATCGCGGCATTCTGGCTCGGCAACGCGACGGCCGCCTTCGGCACCGCCAAGCGCCTCATCCGCACGGGCGCGGGTCGCTCGTTCGCGGAGAACCTCGACGACGAGGCCGCCTCGATCGGGGCGCGCTTCGACACCCCCGAGTCCGCCGTCCGGGTCGCCGCGTTCGCCGCGGCATCCACCAGGAGCCGCCCGGCCGCACCCGCCACCCCGGCCGCACCTGCCACCCCCAAGGAGAACGCATGAGCCTCGCCGGCAAGACCATCCTGATGTCGGGCGGCAGCCGCGGCATCGGCCTCGCGATCGCCCTGCGCGCCGCCCAGGACGGCGCGAACATCGCGATGATCGCGAAGACCGACACCCCGCACCCGAAGCTTGAGGGCACCGTGCACACGGCGGCGGCGGCCATCGAGGAGGCCGGCGGGCACGCGCTCCCGATCGTCGGCGACGTCCGCAACGACGACGACATCACCGAGGCGGTCCTGAAGACGCAGGGCGAGTTCGGCGGCATCGACATCGTCATCAACAACGCGTCGGTCATCGATCTGTCGGGCTCGCTCGATCTCGCGGCGAAGAAGTACGACCTCATGCAGGACGTCAACGTGCGGGGGACGTTCATGCTCTCGCGCGCCGCGATCCCCGTGCTGAAGGATGCCCCGAACCCGCACATCCTCTCGCTCTCGCCGCCCCTCAACATCACGCCGCGCTGGCTCGGCGCGCACACCGGCTACACGCTCGCGAAGTACGGCATGACGATGGCGACGCTCGGCTTCGCCGCCGAGTTCGCCGACGCCGGGATCGCCGCGAACACCCTGTGGCCCGAGACGACGATCGCGACCGCCGCGGTGCAGTACTCGCTCGGCGGAGACCGGATGATGAAGGTCAGCCGCACGCCCGAGGTCTACGCCGACGCCGCGTACGAGGTGCTGAACAAGCCCGCGCGTGAGTACACCGGTCAGACGCTGATCGTGGAGGACGTGCTGCGGGATGCCGGGGTCACCGACTTCTCGCGTTACGCCGCGGTTCCCGGCACCCCCGACTCGGAGCTGTTCCCCGACATCTTCCTCTGAGCGGCGGCGTTTCGATTCGGTGAGCGAGGCGCGGAGCGCCGAGTCGAAACGGCGAAGCGCCGCGCAAGCTAGATCAAGCCGAGCGCGACGAAGGCGTTCCAGACGCCGTCGTCGAGCACGCCGGTCGTCACCCGGTCGGCCTTCGCCTGCAGTTCGGGGTCGGCGTTGCCCATCGCGACCGAGACGCCGCAGACCTCGAACATCTCGACGTCGTTCCAGCTGTCGCCGATGCCCACGGCCTCCTCCGCCGACCGCCCGAGGTGACCGAGCACCTCGACGATCGCGGCGCCCTTGTTGACCCCGAGCGGCCCGATCTCGCCGTTCGAACCGCCCGGCAGCGGCATCGATCCGGGGATGACGTGGAACCGGTCGCCGAGATCCTCCTGCGCACGCGAGACCGTGTCGGATGCCTCGCTCACGAACACCGCCTTCGCAATCTCGTCGAGGTCGGCCTCGTCGAGGGGGCTGTACCGCTCCGCGGCGTCGGTCATGACGGCATCCAGCAGGTCTGCGGTGTCGCCGTGACCGAGGTGACGGAGGTCTTCCGCGCGGCGCTCGGCGCGCAGCCGGACGAACTCGTTCATCATCGCGAAGACGCCGGGGCTCGCGTAGATGTGGTCGTGCGCCTGCAGGAAGTAGTGGATGCCGTGCGCGACGAAGTACGCGACGAGCCGGTCGAGGTCGGGGCGTGACATCGTGTGCGACACGACGAGGTCCGTGCCGATGGTCGCGAACGCGCCGCCGTTGGTGATCGCCCCGTCGAAGCCGATCGCGCGGACCGTCGGGTGGATGTCGCCCTCGGCGCGCCCGGTGCACAGGTACACGAGGTGGCCGTTCGCGCGCGCGGCGCGGATCGCGGCGATCGTCGAGGGTGCGATGACGGACCCGTGTTCGAGGATCGTCCCGTCGACGTCGACGAACACGGTGCGGGAGGGGGTCTCGGTGCCGGTCACGCTCCCATCCTCGCGCACTCGGATGAACGCCCGCTGGCCGCGCACGGGCAGCTAACCCGCCGACCCCTCGCGAACAAGGGCGAGAGCGGGCAGCCGGGTCAGAGGAGGTCGTTGGCGGCGAACGCGTTGCGGACGCCGTCGTCGTCGATCGCCGTGGTGACCTGATCGGCGAGGGCCTTCACGCCGTCGACGGCGTTGCCCATCGCGATCGACGTGCCGCACACCTCGAACATCTCGGCGTCGTTCCAGTTGTCGCCGATGCCGATCGCGTCGGCCCGGTCGATGCCGAGCCGGTCGAGGATCGCCTCGATCGCGGCCCCCTTGTGCACCCCCTTCGGCGCGACCTCGCCCGAGGCGGCGAACGCCAGCGGGATCGTCCCGCCGACGACGGCGAAGTCCTCGCCGAGCTCGGTCAGCGCCTGCTCGGCGGCGGCCACGTCGTCGGTGACGAAGACGAGCTTCGCCATCTCGGCGGGGTCGAAGTCCTCGTCCGCGTGGAACACTTTCGGCGGCAGCCCATACGCCCCGAACCGCTCCGCGATGAGCTCGGGGAGCCCCGCGGAGGCGAACATCTGGTCGTAGGACTGGAAGTAACCGTGGATGCCGCGCTCGGTCAGGTACTCCTTCAGCCGCGCGACCTCGTCGGCGGTGAGGAGCGACCCGGCGACGATCTCGTCGCCGACGCTCGCGAAGGCGCCGCCGTTCGAGACGGCGCCGTCGAAGTCGATGTCCATCAGCTCGCCCTGCAGCTCCGCCATCCCGCGGCCCGTCGAGAGGAACACCAGGTGCCCTCTCGCGCGGGCCGCGCGGATCGCCTCGGCCGCCGACGGCGGAATGTGGACGCCGTCCTGCATGATCGTGCCGTCGACGTCGAGGAAGATCGCCTTCCGGTGGAAGGGCGGCGCGGAGGCCGGTTCCCCGGCCCCCACGCCCGTCACGGCGGCGCTGTCTGCGGCATCCATCACGCCTCCAGCGACGCGCCGTTCGTGCGGATCACCTCGGCGTACCAGCCGAACGACTTCTTCCGGAAGCGCTCGAGAGTGCCCGAGCCATCGTCGTTGCGGTCGACGTAGATGAAGCCGTACCGCTTCGACATCTGCGCGGTGGATGCCGAGACGAGGTCGATGCAGCCCCAGGAGGTGTAGCCGAGGACGTCCACGCCGTCGGCGATCGCCTCGCCGACCTGCACGAGGTGGTCGTTCATGTACGAGATGCGGTAGTCGTCGACGACGGTCTTGACGCCGTCGACCTCGACCAGCTGGTCCTTCGCGCCGAGCCCGTTCTCCACGATGAACAGCGGCTTCTGCCAGCGGTCCCAGAACTGGTTCAAGACGATCCGCAGGCCCACCGGGTCGATCTGCCAGCCCCACTCGCTCGCCTCGAGGGTGGGGTTGGGGATGCCGCCCATGATGTTCCCCTGGCCCGACGTGTACCTCTCGGGCTCGGCGGTCGCGGCGACCGACATGTAGTAGCTGAACGAGACGAAGTCGACCGTGTTCTGCAGGTCCTCGCGGTCCTGGTCGGTGATCTCCAGCTCGATGCCCTTCTCACGGAGGGTCCGCAGGAAGTAGCCCGGGTAGGTGCCGCGCGTGTGCACGTCGCCGTAGACGAGGTTCGAGTGGTCGAAGTCCATCACCGCGAGCGCGTCGGCCGGCGACGGACTCAGGGGATAGGTGGGCATCGACAGGACCATGCAGCCGATCTGCGCGTTCGAGGCGACCTCGCGCGCGATGCGCGTCGCGCGCGCCGAGGCGACGAGCTCGTGGTGCATCGCCTGGTACAGGGTCTGCGCGCTCAGCTCCTCCTTCGGGGTGCTGATGCCGCCCGACATGAACGGGGCGTGCAGGAGCGAGTTGATCTCGTTGAAGGTCAGCCAGTACTTCACGCGCGAGCCGAACCGCTCGAAGAGCGTGCGAGCGTACCGCTCGTAGAACCCGATCATGCGCCGGTCGGCCCACCCGTTGTAGGTCTCGGCGAGGTGCAGCGGCGTCTCGTAGTGCGAGATCGTGACGAGCGGCTCGATGCCGTACTTCTCGAGCTCGTCGAGCAGACGGTCGTAGAACGCGAGGCCGGCCTCGTTCGGGGTCTCTTCGTCGCCCTGCGGGAAGATCCGACTCCACGCGATGGAGAAGCGGTAGGTCTTGAAACCCATCTCGGCGAAGAGGGCGATGTCCTCCGCATAGCGGTGGTAGTGGTCGATGCCGACGAGCTTCAGGTTGTCGGGGGTGGGGCCGTCGGTGCGCGCCTGGCCGATGCCGCCGTGGGGCAGGACGTCCTGGACCGAGAGGCCCTTGCCGTCTTCGTCGTAGGCGCCCTCGAGCTGGTTGGCGGCGGTCGCGCCGCCCCAGAGGAAGCCCTCGGGGAAGGTCGGGGTCGTGGTGCTCATGATGATGTCTCTTCTCTTGCGTGTGTGCGTCGTTGCGTGTGCGTGTGCGTGTGCGTGTGCGTCGGGGTGAGGGTCGGGGGCCCGGCGTCGCGGGCCCCCGACGGGCTCACTTGCCGGAGACCGTGGCGAGCGACTCCACCGCGACCGCGTAGAACAGCGGGTCGCCGTGCGCGATGGGGCCCGACGCCGGGGTGCCGCAGCTCCGGCATCGACGTCGAGGGGATGCGGACACCGGCGTCGAGCCGCTCGAGCACGTACGACACGTGGTCCAGCACCGCGATCGTGAATCCGCGCCCCAGTGAGCGCCCGAGGCGCCGTTCGGCGCCGTCGATCGCGCGTGCCACCGCCTGGATCACCGGGTACGGGGTGTCGTCGAGCAGGCGGAGTTCGCGGGCGCCCGCCTCGCCGTCGTCGAGGATGAACGTCTTCTCGACTTTCGCGGGATCCACGGCATCCGACGGCTTCAAGCCGAAACCGAGCCCCCGGCCCATCAGCACCCGCTCGCGGCACGACTCGTCGATCTGGATCACGACGTTGTTGTTGAGCACCTTGTGCACGGTGTGCCCCCACCCGCGTCGGCGCTGCTCATGGCGACGAGTCTATGGTCGCGCGGTGGCACCGGCATCCATCACCGGCATCCGTCCAGATGCCGCCGGTACCCTGAGAGCATGGAAGACTCCACCCCGATCCGCGCGACCACCCCACGCCAGGTGCGCCCGCGCACAGAGGGCTGGACCCAGAAGACGGATGCCGACGGCAAGCCGCTGTTGCAATTCGCGGCTCCCAAGCGAGGGATGCCTCCCGTGCACCTCGCCGACCTCACGCCCGCGCAGCGCGTCGAAAAGGCGAAGGAGCTGGGGCTCCCGAGGTTCCGGGCGAAGCAGATCGAGAAGCACTACTTCCAGCACTACACGTCCGATCCCGCGCAGATGACCGACCTTCCGGCATCCGGCCGCGACGAACTCGTCACCGGCATGCTGCCGCACCTGCTCACCGAGGTGCGGCGCCTGCAGACCGACCGTGGCGACACGATCAAGTTCCTCTGGAAGCTGCACGACGGCGCGCTCGTCGAATCCGTGCTCATGCGCTACCCGGGCCGCATCACGCTGTGCGTGTCGAGCCAGGCCGGGTGCGGCATGAACTGTCCGTTCTGCGCGACGGGGCAGGCGGGGCTCACGCGCAACATGTCCGCGGGAGAGATCATCGAGCAGGTCGTGCGTGCGAACGCCGCGATCCGCGCCAGCGAGCTCGGGCCCGCCGAGCACGAGGGTGAGCGCGTGACGAACATCGTCTTCATGGGCATGGGCGAGCCCCTCGCCAACTACAACCGCGTCATGCAGGCCGTCCGCACGATGGTCGACAAGGACCACGGGCTCGGCATGAGCGCTCGCGGGGTGACGGTGTCGACTGTTGGTCTCGTGCCGGCGATCAACAAGCTCGCCGACGAGGAGATCCCCGTCACCTTCGCCCTGTCGCTGCACGCCCCCGACGATCACCTGCGCGACGAGATGATCCCGATCAACTCGCGCTGGAAGGTCGACGAGGCCCTCGACGCCGCGCGCCGTTACTTCGAGAAGACCGGGCGGCGCGTCTCCATCGAGTACGCGCTCATCAAGGACATGAACGACCACGCCTGGCGTGCGGACCTCCTCGCCCAGAAGCTCAACGAGCGCGGGCGCGGCTGGGTGCACGTGAATCCCATCCCGTTGAACCCGACGCCCGGTTCGGTGTGGACGGCGTCCGAGAAGGACGTGCAACGCGAGTTCGTGCGGCGCCTGAACGAGGCCGGCATCCCGACGACCCTCCGCGACACGCGCGGCAAGGAGATCGACGGGGCGTGCGGCCAGCTCGTCGCGACTGAGGAGGACCGCGAGGTCGCCGCGGCCGTCCCGATCGACTGACGCTGGCGGTCTCCGCGCCCCCGCTCCGCGCCCCCTTTCCGCGCTGTGATTCCGCGCGCCGTTTCCGCGCGCGGGCGTTCGGTTCGCAGGACAATCGTCGCGCGAGGCCCCATCGAATCGGTGCGACGGGGTGTTCGGCGACGGATCTCCTGCGAACCGAACACGGATCGCGTGACAAGCAGGTGTTCAGCACACGGTGACCGGGGGAGCGGTGGCTGTGAGAGAGTGCCAACATGATCTCGATCTGGGCTCCCGGCGGCATCGGCGAGGTGCGGGAAGGTGACGACCTGGCGGCGCTCGTCCTCGACGCGTGCGCACGCGAGGGCACGCTGCTCGAGAGCGGCGACGTCGTCGTCGTGACCTCGAAGATCGTCTCCAAGACCGAGGGGCGCGTGCTCCCCGAGGAAGAGCGCGAGCGCGCGCTCGAAGCCGAGACCGTGCGCGTCGTCGCGACCCGCGTTCGCGAGAGCGGCGCGGTCACCCGCATCGTCGAGAACCGTCTCGGGATCGTGGGCGCTGCCGCCGGCATCGACGCTTCGAACACCGTTCCCGGCACGGTGCTCCTCCTCCCCGAAGACCCGGATGCCTCGGCCCGCGCGCTCGCTGCCGCGCTCCGCGCCGCGACCGGCGCGGTCGTCGGCGTGATCATCTCCGACACCCTCGGCCGCGCGTGGCGCGACGGGCAGACCGACATCGCGATCGGTGCGGCGGGCGTCCGCGTGTTCGACGAACTCGCCGGGCAACTCGACTCCTCGGGGCGCCCCCTCCACGTCACACGCCCGTGCCTCGCCGACGAGTTGGCCGGTGCGGGGGACCTCGCGAAGGGCAAGCTCCGCGGCCGACCCGTCGCGATCGTCCGGGGGATGCCGGACGTCGTCGGCGACCTGGACCTGCCCGGCGCCCGGTCGATCGCGCGCCCCGCCGCCGACGACATGTTCCGTCTCGGTACCGACGAGGCCTACGCCCAGGGCTACGCCGACGGCTACGACGAGGGTGCGGCCGAGGGCGCCGCGCTCGACGAGGGCGACGCCTGACGCTCACCTGACCGTTCCCGTTCGTTCGCCTATGGGTCCGGCGGGGGCCTGTCCGCGCGCGCTGTAGATGAGTACGCTCACAAGCGAGACCTCATATCGAGCGCAGGGGGTGCGTGATGAGTGGTGTTCGGGATATCGACCCGAAGGTGGGCGGTAAGTCCGAGGCCACCCGTGCGCGCATCATCGAGGTCGCCGCGCGTCTTTTCGCCTCCGACGGCTACGACGCCGTCACGACGCAGCGCATCTCGCGCGAGGCCGGCATCGCCGCCGGGACGCTCTTCCGCTACGCCGGTACCAAGAGCGAGCTGCTGCTCCTCGTGCTGAACGACCGCTTCGCCGAGGCGATCGACGACGGCATCCGCGCCGCCGCCGCCCTCGATGATCCCGCCGCCGCTCTTGCGGCGCTCGCCGACCCGGTGATCGCGTTCGCCGCGGCGCAGGGCGAGAACACGGCGCACTACCAGCGGGCGCTCCTCTACGGCCCGAGTGGCGAGCCGCACCGCGACCGCGGTCGCGCGCTCGTCGGCGCGTGGCGCGACGCCGCCGCCGGCGTCTTGGCGCGCACGCTCGACGTCGCCGCCGGCGACCCGATGCCGCGGCTCGCCGCGGAGACGGCGTTCGCGGCGCTCAGCCTTGCGGTCACCGACGTCACCCAGTCGCGCGGCGTCGCCGACCTGCACGCCCAATTCGACCTCATCACTTCCGGCCTGTCCATCCGACGATCGAGCACTCCCGCCTGATCGCCACCGCTCCACGCGAGCCCGAGAGGGCTCCACCACGAAGGGAAACCGATGTACTACAGCAGTGGGAATTACGAAGCGTTCGCCCGGCCCCGCAAGCCTGCGGGAGTCGACGACAAGTCGGCGTGGTTCGTGGGCGCGGGCCTCGGCAACATGGCCGCCGCCATCTTCATGATCCGCGACGGGCAGATGAAGGGAGACCGCATCACGATCCTCGAGGAGCTGAAGCTCCCCGGTGGCGCGCTCGACGGCATCAAGTACCCGAAGAAGGGCTTCGTCATCCGTGGCGGGCGTGAACTCGAAGACCACATGGAGTGTCTGTGGGACCTCTTCCGCTCGGTCCCCTCGCTCGAGATCGAGGGTGCCAGCGTGCTCGACGAGTTCTACTGGCTCAATAAGGACGACCCGAACTACTCGCTGTGCCGCGTCACGGAGAAGCAGGGGCAGGATGCCCACTCCAACAAGCTCTTCACCCTGTCGGAGAAGGGGCAGAAGGAGATCGTCAACATCATCATGGCGACCCGTGAGCAGATGGAGAACAAGACGATCGAGGAGGTCTTCACCGACGAGTTCTTCAACTCGAACTTCTGGCTGTACTGGCGCACGATGTTCGCGTTCGAGCCGTGGCATTCGGCGCTCGAGATGAAGCTGTACCTGCACCGCTTCCTGCACCACATCGGCGGACTGCCCGACCTGTCGGCGCTGAAGTTCACGAAGTACAACCAGTACGAGTCGCTCGTGCTGCCGATGTACCGGTGGCTGCTCGACCAGGGCGTGACCTTCCTGTTCGAGCACGAGGTCACCGACATCCAGTTCGACATCTCCGAAGGTCGCAAGCAGGCGACGCGCATCGACTGGGTGACCCGCGACGGCGAGGTGGGCGGGGTCGACCTGACCGAGAACGACCTCTGCCTCGTGACGATCGGATCGCTCACCGAGAACTCCGACGACGGCGACCAGGAGACCCCGGCGGTCATCAAGGACGGCCCGGCGCCCGCGTGGGACCTCTGGAAGAAGATCGCCAAGAAGTCTCCCGACTTCGGTCGCCCCGAGGTCTTCTGCGGCGACATCCAGAAGACGAAGTGGGAGTCGGCGACGGTCACGACGCTCGATGAGCGCATCCCCGCGCACATCGAGAAGATCACGCAGCGCAGCCCCTTCACCGGCAAGGTCGTCACGGGCGGCATCGTCACCGCCAAGGACTCGTCGTGGCTCATGAGCTGGACGATCAACCGCCAGCCCCACTTCAAGGCCCAGAAGCCGAACGAGGTCGTCGTGTGGGTCTACGGCCTGTTCGTCGAGGAGGAGGGAGACTTCGTCAAGAAGCCGATGCAGGAGTGCACCGGTGAGGAGATCGCGCAGGAGTGGCTGTACCACATCGGCGTTCCCGTGGACGAGATCCCCGAGCTCGCGAAGAACGCGGCCAAGACGGTGCCGGTCATGATGCCGTACGTGACGTCGTTCTTCATGCCGCGCCAGGCGGGCGACCGCCCGCAGGTCGTGCCCGAGGGGTCGGTGAACTTCGCGTTCATCGGCCAGTTCGCCGAGACGACCCGCGACTGCATCTTCACGACGGAGTACTCGGTGCGCACCGCCATGGAGGCGACGTACCAGCTGCTCGACATCGAGCGGGGCGTGCCGGAGGTCTTCAACTCGACCTACGACATCCGCTACCTGATGAAGGCGACGACGCGCCTCGCCGACGGCGACTCGGTCAACATCCCCGGGCCGAACTTCATCAAGGGCAAGCTCCTCGACAAGCTCGACAACACCCAGATGGGTCAGCTCGCCACGGACTTCGGGCTCTTCCCGGAGCACGGCGACACGAAGGCGCGCCCGCGTCACGACGACGCGATCGCGTGATGGAGTGGGCGTGAGAATGCCGCGCGAATGAGGACGACGAGCGCCGGCATCCTGCTGTACCGGGTCGCACCGGAGGGCGGGGTGTCGGCGCTCGTCGCGCACATGGGAGGCCCGTTCTGGGCGCGGAAGGACGCGGCGGCGTGGTCCATTCCGAAAGGGGAATACGACCCTGAGGCGGAGTCGGCACGGGATGCCGCGGTGCGCGAGTTCCGGGAGGAGCTCGGCGTCGAGCCGCCGCCCCTCGATGAGGGCGAGCTCGGCACCTACGCGTATGCGTCCGGCAAGCGGGTCACGGTGTTCATCGGGGACGGCGCGGGATTTCCGGCATCCCCCTTCGTTTCGGAGGAGTTCGGACGGTTCGAGATGGAGTGGCCGCCCCGGTCGGGCCGCAGGAAGAGCTTCCCCGAAGTAGACCGCGCCGAATGGATGCCGCTGGATGAGGCCCGTCCGCGCCTGGTCGCCGGGCAGCGCCCCGCGCTCGACGATCTCGCCCTCCGTATCGCTGAGGCCCGCTAGCTTGGGGGGATGGTCAACTATCGGTACCTCGGCAACAGCGGCTTCAAGATCTCGGAGATCACCTACGGCAACTGGGTGACGCACGCCTCGCAGGTGGGCGACGAGGCCGCGATCGCGACGGTGCACAAGGCGCTCGACCTCGGCATCACGTCGTTCGACACGGCGGATGCCTACGCCAACACGGCCGCCGAGGTCGTCCTCGCCAAGGCGCTCGCCGGGCAGCCGCGCGAGAACCTCGAGATCTTCACGAAGGTGTACTGGCCGATCGGACGCAAGGGCCCGAACGACACCGGGCTGTCGCGCAAGCACCTCTTCGACGGCATCCATGGTTCGCTCCGCCGCCTGGGCGTCGACTACGTCGACCTGTACCAGGCGCACCGCTACGACTACGAGACGCCGCTCGAAGAGACGATGCAGGCGTTCGCCGACATCGTGCGTCAGGGCAAGGCCCTCTACATCGGTGTGAGCGAGTGGACCGCCGAGCAGCTGCGCGACGGCCACGCCCTCGCCACCGAACTCGGGTTCCAGCTGGTCTCGAATCAGCCGCAGTACTCGGCGCTGTGGCGCGTCATCGAGGGGAAGGTCATCCCGACCTCCGAGGAGCTCGGGATCTCGCAGATCGTGTGGTCGCCGATGGCGCAGGGCGTGCTCACCGGCAAGTACCTGCCCGGTCAGCCCGTGCCGGCGGGCTCGCGTGCGACCGACGAGAAGAGCGGCGCGAACTTCATCAAGCGGTTCCTCACCGACGACGTGCTCGAAGCGGTGCAGAAGCTCACCCCGATCGCGGAGGAAGCGGGCATCACGGTGCCGCAGCTCTCGCTTGCGTGGGTGCTGCACAACCCGAACATCTCGGCCGCGCTCGTCGGCGCCTCGCGCCCCGAGCAGCTCGAAGACACCGTCAAGGCCTCGGACATCACGCTCGACGATGCGACCTACGCCGCCGTCAACGACGCGCTCGCATCCGTCGCCGTGACCGATCCCGAGGAGACCTACACCGTCTCGCCGAAGACGCGCGTCGCCTGACCCGCGTCGCCTGACCCGCGCCGCCGCGATCGCGTTCGCAGCGGGACGAAGCGTCCCGAAAGCAGGGCCAACCGGCACCCGGGGGTGCGCCGCGCCTCGTCGGGCGCGATCGGCCCTGCTTTCGGAACGTGACGCGCGTCTTTCGGAACGGGACGCGCGCCTTTCGGAGCGCGACGCGCGCCTTTCGGAACGGGACGCGCGTCTTTCGGAACGTGACGCGCGCCGAACGCCACGCCTCCCGGCGCGGCCGACCCTGCGCGCCGCCGGCGCCGGGCGTCAGCGCTTCTTCGCCGGCGCCGCGCTCACGTTGAGCACCGGGTGCAGGCCGCCGAGTGACGACCACGCGCTCGCGGTGCCCTTCGCCGCGTGCTCCGCGCCGCGCACGGCGCGCTCGTCGGCCCATTCGTTGAGGACATGGCCGCGATGCCCGCGCACGTGCTCGAGAACGACGTCGGGAAGACCCGCGTCGCGCCGGGCGTCGCGGGCAGCGATGAGCTGCTCGAGCAGGTCGCGGTTCTTCGTGGGGGCGCCGGTCGAGGTCTTCCACCCGCGGCGACGGTGCGCATCCATCCACGACGAGTACGAGTCGATCGCATACTTCGAGTCGGCCTGCACGACGAGGTGCGCGACGTCGGCGTGGTCTTCGATGGCCTTCAGCAGGCCCATGAGCTCGCCGATGTTGTTCGTGCCGACGGGAATCGCCCCCGCCGCCCACTGGCCGTCTTCGCCGACCCACGCCCATCCGGTCGGCCCAGGGTTGCCCTTGCAGGCTCCGTCGGTGGCCACGGTGTAGCTGTCGGGGGAGGAGGTCACCCCTCGACGGTAGTCGATGACGGTTCGCCCGCCCCGACCACTGCAGGGCGGCGACGACCTGAGCCATCTCCTCCGGCGACTCGTGCGCGCCACGGCGCAGCCACGCGACGAGCAGGCTGTCGTAGGCGCCCGCGATCATGGCGAGCGTGTAACCGCTCCGCGCCCCGTCCGGCCGGTGGGGACTCCCGGACCGTTCGGCGACGTCGGGGATGACGGCGTTCTAGGTGTGAAGCAGCCCGTTCTTGGCGAGGAGTCGGAGGAAGTCGAGGTGGGCGGACCAGAATCTGAAGTGGACGACGGCGACCTGTTCGGGTCCTGAGGCGGCGACCGGCGAGGTGCGTGTCATGGCGTACGGCGTCTTCTGTGTCGGCGCGCACCACGCCGTGCGGATCTGTATACGCTCGCAGGAGCATACCCGCTTCTCTCCCTGGTTCTTCCGCGTTATGTATACAATGATCCCATGCGCGCGAGCGACCGGGCCTATGCAACGCTGCTGGACGAGATCCAGTCCGGCGTCCTCGCCCCGGGCGCCGTGCTCGGTGAGGTCGAGCAGTCGACCCGCCTCGGAGTGAGCCGCACGCCGCTGCGCGAGGCCCTCGGGCGCCTCGCCGCCGACGGGCTCGTGGTCCAGGCATCCCCGCGTGTCACCGTCGTGAGCGACCTCGACGCCGACGACATCCGGGACCTCTTCGAAGTGCGCCGCGCGCTCGAAGAGACCGCCGCGCGCCTCGCCGCCGCGCGCACCTCGACCACGGGCGTCTTCGCCGACATCGCCGCGGCCCTTGAGGCGACCGACGCCGCCGCCGACCCCGACGCGTACTACGCGCTCATCGCACGGTTCGACGATGCGCTGGATGCCGCGGTGTCGAACGACTACCTGACCTCCGCCCTCCGCACCGTGCGCACCCACCTCGTGCGCGTGCGCCGGCTCGCCCGCGACAACCCCGACCGGCTCGCGGCATCCGTCGCGGAGCACCGCCTCATCGCCGCGGCGATCGCTGCCGGCGACGGCGATCTCGCCGCCCACGCCACCCACGTCCACCTGCACAACGCCCTGAGCTCGATCCTCGCCTCCCTCGAGGGCGGCGATGTCTCGACTCGCTTCGCTCGCTCAACGACCGGAAAGTAGCCCCATGACCGTCACCCACCACGTCCGCGTCCACCGCTCCGACGAGAACCTCGCGCGTGAGGACCAGCTCGCCTACAAGATCGCCGAGGTCGCCGCCGACCCCGTCGAGGTCGAGCCCGCCGTCGTCGACATGATCATCAACCGCGTCATCGACAACGCCGCCGTCGCCGCGGCATCCCTCACCCGCGGGCCGGTCACGGCGGCACGCGCGCAGGCGCTCGATCACCCCGTCTCGCGCGGCGGCCACGGGTCGACGATCTTCGGCGAGCCGAACGAGACCCTCACGAGCCCCGAATGGGCAGCCTGGGCGAACGGCGTCGCCGTGCGCGAGCTCGACTACCACGACACCTTCCTCGCCGCGGAGTACTCGCACCCCGGCGACAACATCCCGCCGATCCTCGCCGTCGCCCAGCACACCGGCAAGGATGGTGCGGCGCTCGTCCGCGGCATCGCGACGGGGTACGAGATCCAGATGGACCTCGTCCGCGCGATCTCCCTCCACAAGCACAAGATCGACCACGTCGCGCACATCGGTCCCTCGGCCGCGGCCGGCATCGGAACCCTCCTCGGCCTCGACGTCGAGACGATCTACCAGGCCGTCGGCCAGGGGCTGCACACGACGACCGCGACCCGCCAGTCGCGCAAGGGCGAGATCTCCACCTGGAAGGCGCACGCTCCCGCCTTCGCCGGCAAGATGGCGGTCGAGGCCGTCGACCGCGCGATGCGCGGGCAGACCTCGCCCTCGCCCATCTACGAAGGCGAGGACGGCGTCATCGCCTGGATGCTCGACGGCCCCGACGCGTCTTATGACGTGCCGCTGCCCGCCCCCGGCGAGGCCAAGCGCGCGATCCTCGACTCGTACACGAAGGAGCACTCCGCCGAGTACCAGGCCCAGGCGTGGATCGACCTCGCCCGGAAGCTCCACGGCGAGCACCCCGAGATCGCCGACCCGGCCAATGTGGCATCCATCGTCCTTCACACGAGCCACCACACCCACTACGTGATCGGCTCCGGCGCGAACGACCCGCAGAAGTACGACCCGAACGCCTCCCGCGAGACTCTCGACCACTCGATCCCGTACATCTTCGCGGTCGCCCTCCAGGACGGCGGCTGGCACCACGTCGACTCGTACACGCCCGAGCGCGCGGGCCGAGAGGACACCGTCGCCCTGTGGCACAAGATCACGACGGCGGAGGATGCCGAGTGGACCCGCCGTTACCACTCCGAGGACCCCGACGAGAAGGCTTTCGGCGGGCGGGTCGAGATCACCCTCGCCGACGGGTCGACGATCGTCGACGAGATCGCCGTCGCCGACGCGCACCCGCTCGGCGCCCGGCCCTTCGCCCGCGCCGACTACGTCGCGAAGTTCCGCCTGCTCGCCGAGCCGGTGCTCACCCCCGCCGAGATCGAGCGGTTCCTCGGCCTCGCCGAGCGCCTGCCGGAGCTGACCCCCGCCGAGGTGCAGGAGCTCAACATCGTCGCCAAGGACGGCGTGCTGGACTCCGTGCCGACTCCGAAGGGGCTGTTCTGATGCCGTCCGCCGCCGATCGCGTTCGGTTCGCAGGACTTCTGCCGACAATCGCCGCGGGCGGGCCCGAATCGGGTCCTGTCGAGCAAGATTTCCTGCGAAACGAACAGCGGGCCGCTCGCACCTGCCTTGAAAGGGACGTGAACTGATGCTCTACAGCCAGACACCGGCCGCCGAGAAGCGGCGGATCCTGCGCGAACGCCTCGCGGCAGGAGAGCTCCTGCGCTTCCCGGGAGCGTTCAACCCGCTGTCGGCCCGGCTCATCGAGCAGAGGGGGTTCGAGGGCGTCTACATCTCGGGCGCCGTGCTCTCCGCCGACCTGGGCCTTCCCGACATCGGGCTGACGACGCTGACCGAGGTCGCCGGCCGCGGCCAGCAGATCGCGCGGATGACGGAGCTCCCCGCGATCATCGACGCCGACACCGGTTTCGGCGAGCCGATGAACGTCGCCCGCACGATCCAGACACTCGAAGACGCGGGACTGGCCGGCACCCACATCGAAGACCAGGTCAACCCGAAGCGGTGCGGCCACCTCGACGGCAAGCAGGTCGTCGACGACGACACGGCCCTCAAGCGCATCCGCGCCGCCGTCGACGCCCGCCGCGACCCGAACTTCCTCATCATGGCGCGCACCGACATCCGCGCCGTCGAGGGGCTCGATGCCGCGATCGCCCGCGCGAAGGCGCTGGTGGATGCCGGGGCCGACGCGATCTTCCCCGAGGCGATGACGGGCCTCGACGAGTTCGAGGCCGTCGCGAAGGCTGTCGACGTGCCGATCCTGGCCAACATGACGGAGTTCGGCAAGAGCGACCTGTTCACCGTCGATCAGCTGCGGGATGCCGGGGTGCAGATCGTCATCTGGCCCGTGTCGCTCCTGCGGATGGCGATGGGCGCGGCGGGCCGCGCGCTGGATACGCTGAACGACGAGGGCAGCCTCACCGCCCGCCTCGGCGAGATGCAGCACCGCGCCGACCTGTACGACCTGTTGGACTACGAGGCGTACAGCCATTTCGACACGAACGTCTTCAACTTCACCATCGACCGGTAACCCCCCCCACGAAGGAGTGAGCATGACCGACCAGGAGATCCACAAGGGCCTCGCGGGCGTCGTCGCCGACGTCACGGCCATCAGCAAGGTCAACCCCGAGACGAACTCGCTGCTCTATCGCGGCTACCCCGTGCACGAGCTCGCCGGCACACAGTCCGCCGAAGCCGTCGCGTACCTGCTGTGGAACGGTGATCTGCCGGATGCCGAGCAGCTCGCGGCCCTGCGCGCGACCGAGCGCGCCCATCGCGCGCTCACCGACGACGTCAAGACGGTGATCGATCTGACACCGCTGGACGCGCACCCGATGGACGAGGTGCGCTCGGCCGTCAGCGTCATCGGTGCGCGCGACCTCGCCGGCACCGGGTCGGTGCTCGACGCGACCGGGTCTCCCGAGGAGAACCTCGAGCGCAGCATCCGCCTGTTCGCCGCCCTTCCCGCGATCGTCGCGTACGGGCAGCGCCGGCGCCGCGGAGAGGACCTCATCCCGCCGCGCGACGACCTCGACTACGCGGCGAACTTCCTCTGGATGACCTTCGGCGAGGAGTTCGACCCCATCGTCGTCGACGCGTTCAACCGCTCGATGATCCTCTACGCGGAGCACTCCTTCAACGCGTCGACCTTCACTGCGCGCGTCATCACCTCGACGCTCAGCGACCTGTACTCCGCCGTCGTCGGCGCGATCGGCGCTCTCAAGGGTCCGCTGCACGGCGGGGCGAACGAGGCCGTGCTGCACATCTTCGATGAGATCGGGGATGCCGACAACGTCGTGCCCTGGCTCGATGACGCCCTCGCGCACAAGCGCAAGATCATGGGCTTCGGGCACCGCGTCTACAAGCGCGGTGACTCGCGGGTGCCGACGATGAAGGCCGCGCTCGACACCCTCATCGACTACTACGACCGGCCCGACGTCGAGGCGCTGTACGCGACGCTCGAGCGCGAGTTCGTCGAGCGGAAGGGCATCTACCCGAACCTCGACTACCCCTCCGGCCCGGCGTACAACCTGATGGGCTTCGACACGCTGACCTTCACCCCGCTGTTCGTGGCGGCGCGGGTCGTCGGATGGACGGCGCACATCATGGAGCAGGCCGCGTCGAACGCGCTCATCCGCCCGCTGTCGGTGTATGTCGGACCCGACGAGCGCCACATCGACGGCTTCGTCGACGAGGCGGGCACGGCCGCGATCTCGCTGCGCGCTGCGGAAGCCGAGGGCTGAGCCCCGGCGCGCCACGCGTCGCCGCCCGGGATGAGAGGTTTCTCATCCCGGCCTGTGACCGGTCACAGTATTCTCGGAGGCGACCGCACTCGGGCACATCGCCGTGCCCGCACCCCTCAGGAGCCCACTGTGCCTTACCCCGCGTCGACGTTGACCCGCTTCCTGGCCGCACGCCGTGCCCTCGCCCTCGCGACCAGCGCGATCCTCGTCGCCGCCGGCGCTGTAGCGCTCGCCGCTACCCCGACGCTCGCCGCGGAGCGCAGCCCCGTGCTCGTCGGGGACCTGCAGAGCGAGCTCGGCTGCGGCGCCGACTGGGACCCGGGCTGCGCAGCCACGGCGCTCGTGCCGGTCGACGGCGCCACCGCCCTGTACGCGCAGACCTTCGAGGTGCCCGCCGGCACATACGCCTACAAGGTGGCGCTCGGAGGCGGCTGGGACGAGAGCTACGGCGCGGAGGGCGCGGCGGGCGGCGCGAACATCCCGCTCACCATCGCAGGGCCGGCCACTCTCCGTTTCGTGTACGACGACGAATCGCATCGCCTCGCGATCGAGGTGGAGTCGCTGGCATCCGACTACTCCGCCGCCGACGACGCGCTCGTCGCGCCGCCCGTCCGGCAGGAGGGCGACGGCAAGCAGTTCTACTTCGTGATGACCGACCGCTTCGCGAATGGGGATGCCGGGAACGACGCGGGGGGCCTCGCGGGCGACCGCCTCGCGACCGGGTTCGATCCGACCTCGACCGGCTTTCACAACGGCGGCGACATCGCGGGCCTGCGGCAGAACCTCGACTACATCGCGGGGCTCGGCACCACCGCGATCTGGCTCACCCCGAGCTTCGCGAACAAGCCCGTCCAGGGCGAGGGCGAGAACGCGAGCGCCGGGTACCACGGCTACTGGATCACCGACTTCACGCGCATCGACCCGCACCTGGGCACCAACGACGAGCTGAAGGCGTTCATCGACGAGGCGCATGGGCGCGGCATCGACGTCTACTTCGACATCATCACCAACCACACCGCCGACGTCATCTCCTACGCCCAGAACGAGTACGGGTACATCGACCAGGCGACGCGTCCGTACACGGATGCCGCGGGCACGCCCTTCGACCCGGCCGACTACGCGGGCACGGGGACGTTCCCCGCGATGGATGCCGCGACGAGCTTCCCCTACACGCCCGTGGTCGACCCGGCCGAGGCCGACGTGAAGGTCCCCGCGTGGCTGAACGACGTAACCCTGTACCACAACCGCGGAGACTCGACGTATTCGGGGGAGTCGACGACGTACGGCGACTTCTCGGGCCTCGACGACCTGATGACCGAGAACCCGGCCGTCGTCGACGGCTTCGCCGACATCTACACGGCATGGATCGACCTCGGCATCGACGGCTTCCGCATCGACACGGCCAAGCACGTCGACTTCCCCTTCTGGCAGCAGTGGACCGAGAAGATCAGCGCGTATGCCGCGAGCCAGGGCAAGCCCGACTTCTTCATGTTCGGTGAGGTGTACGACGCCGATCCGGCCGTGCTCTCTCCGTACGTCCGCGACACCGACATGGACTCGGTGCTCGACTTCGGCTTCCAGTCCGCCGCGACGAGCTACGCGAAGGGCGGGAATGCGGCCGTGCTGCAGAAGCTGTTCGCGGGCGACGATCGCTATACGACACCCGACTCGTCGGCGACGGCGCTGCCGACCTTCCTCGGCAATCACGACATGGGCCGTATCGGCTACTTCCTGAAAGACACCGCCGACGCGGAGCAGCGCGACCTGCTCGCACACGATCTGATGTTCCTCAGCCGCGGCCAGCCCGTCGTCTACTACGGCGACGAGCAGGGCTTCACGGGCGTCGGTGCCGGAAACGACAAGAGTGCGCGCCAGTCGCTGTTCGCGAGCCAGGTCGCCGAGTACCGGGACCAGACCCTCATCGACGGGACGCCCGCCGGCTCCGTGGACCGGTACGCGACCGACACCGCCGTGTACGAGCGCGTCGCGGGCCTCTCGTCGCTCCGGAAGGCCCACCCCGCCCTCGTCGACGGCGCCCAGATCGAGCGCTACGCCGATGGCGGTGTGTACGCGTTCTCTCGCGTCGACGCCGACGAGAAGGTCGAGTACCTCGTCGCCCTCAACAACACGGCGAGTGCGCAGACGGTGACGGTGCCCACGCTTACGGCGGAGGGGTCGTTCGCCGCGCGGTACGGAGCGGAGGGCACCGTCTCGACGGGTGCGGATGCCGCGGCATCCTTCACCGTCCCCGCCCTGTCGGCCGTGGTCTATCAGGCCGATCGCGCGGTCACCGCGCCCGAGGCCGCCGCACCGATCGAGGTGACCGTTCCCGCGGCCGGCGCGGGCCTCTCCGGTCAGGCGCCGGTCGCGGCGACCGCCGACCAGTCGTGGCGGCAGACGAGCTTCGCATGGCGGGTCGTCGGGGACGACCAGTGGCAGGCGCTGGGCACGGCGGAAGACACGACCCCCGGCGTCTTCCACCACGTCTCCGGTCTCGCCGCCGGCACCCTCGTCGAGTATCGCGCGGTGTCGACGGATGCCGCCGGCCACCGCTCCGCGGCATCCACGTATGCGTCGGTGGGCAACCGGGTGAACCTCGTCGACGATCCGGAGCCCGAACAGCCCGAGGAGCCGACGCTCTACGACACCGTCAGCATCGCGGGGTCACTGAACTCCGAGATGGGGTGCGCGGGTGATTGGGCTCCCGACTGCGACCAGGCGCAGATGACCCTCGTCGACGGCGTGTGGCGGCTGAGCGTTGACCTCCCCGCGGGTACGTACGAGTACAAGGTCGCGACGGAGCGCAGCTGGGATGAGAACTACGGCGCGAACGGTGTCGCCAGCGGTCCTAACATCGCGATCACCCACGCTGGCGGCGCGCTCACCTTCTGGTTCGACCCGCTGACGAAGGTCGTGCAGTCGAGCGCCGAAGGCCCCGTCGTCACGCTTGCCGGCTCGTTCCAGTCCGAGCTCGGGTGCGCGGGAGACTGGGCTCCCGACTGCCTGCGGGCGCTCATGCTCGACGGTGATCGCGACGGCGTGTACGACTTCTCCACCACGAAGCTGCCGACCGGTTCCTACGAGCTGAAGGTCGCGCACGGTCTGAGCTGGGACGAGAACTACGGCGCCGGCGGGGTGAAAGACGGGCCCAACATCGCGTTCTCGGCGACCAAGGGCAAGCGCGTCGCCTTCCGCTACGACTCCTCGACGCACCAGCTCGAGATCATCTCCGCCGACCCGCCGCTCGAGGGCACGGGTCAGTCGCGCGCGCACTGGATCGACGCCGAAACCCTCGCCTGGCCGGGCGAACTCGGCGCCGACCCCGCCGGCGCCACGTGGGAGCTGTACGGGTCGGCGTCCGCCGGGCTGGCGGTGTCGGACGGCGCCGTGACCGGCGGCGACGCCGTCGCCCTCACCCGCATCGAGTCGGGCCTTACCGATGCGCAGCGCGCACGGTTCCCCGCCCTCTCCGGATACGTCGCGCTGCACGTGGACGGGCAGGACCGGGATGCCGTGGCGGCGCTCCTGCGCGGTCAGCTGGCCGTCGCCCAGCGCGACGCCGACGGAGAGCTCGCCGCCTTCACCGGCGTGCAGATCCCGGGTGTCCTCGACGACCTGTATGCAGATGCCGTCGAAGACGACGCTCTCGGTGTGTCGTTCACGAAGCGCGCGACGACGTTCCGGGTGTGGGCTCCGACGGCTCAGACCGCGACGCTTCTGACGTGGGATGCCGGTTCCGACGGGGCCGAACCCGTCCGCCACGACGCCGCTTTCGATGCGGCATCCGGCACCTGGACGGTGAAGGGCGGCACACGCCTCACGGGCGACGAGTACCTGTGGGAGGTCGCGGTCTACGCGCCGACGACCGGCAAGATCGAGACGAATCGCGTCACCGATCCCTATTCCGTGGCGCTCACGACGAACTCGACGCGCTCGGTCGCGGTCGACCTCGACGACCGCGCGTGGAAGCCGGCCACCTGGGCGAGGACCAAGGCGCCCGTGATCACCCGCGACGTCGACCGGGCGATCTACGAGCTGCACATCCGTGACTTCTCGATCACCGACGAGACGGTGCCCGAGAACGAGCGCGGCACCTACCTCGCTTTCACTCGCGAGTCGGCGGGCACGGCGCAGCTGAAGCAACTCGCCGCGGCCGGCATCAACACGGTGCACCTGCTGCCCTCGTTCGACATCGCGACGATCGAGGAGGATCGTGCGGCGCAGGCGGTGCCCGACTGCGACCTCGCCTCGTTCGCTCCCGACTCCGACCAGCAGCAGGCGTGCGTGTCGGCCGTGGCTGCGCGCGACGGCTTCAACTGGGGTTACGACCCGTACCACTACCAGGCGCCCGAGGGCTCGTACGCGACGAACCCCGAGGGCGGTGCGCGGGTCAGCGAGTTCCGCTCGATGGTCGGAGCACTGCACGCGATGGACCTGCAGGTCGTGCTCGACGAGGTGTACAACCACACCTCCGCCGCCGGTCAGGGCGACACCTCCGTGCTCGACAAGGTGGTGCCCGGCTACTATCAGCGGCTCGACGCGAACGGGGCGGTGCAGACCTCGACCTGCTGCCAGAACGTGGCGACAGAGCACGAGGTGGCGCAGAAGCTCATGGTCGACTCGGTCGTGCTGTGGGCCCGGGAGTACAAGGTCGACGGGTTCCGATTCGATCTCATGGGCCACCACTCGAAGGACAACATGCTCGCCGTGCGTGCGGCGCTCGACGAGCTCACCCTGAAGAAAGACGGTGTCGACGGGAAGAAGGTCTACCTCTACGGCGAGGGCTGGAACTTCGGCGAGGTCGCCGACGACGCCCTCTTCGTGCAGGCACGTCAGGGGAACCTCGGCGGGACGGGCATCGGCACGTTCAGTGACCGGCTGCGGGATGCCGTGCACGGCGGCAGTCCCGTCGACAGCGGATCGACGTTCCGTCAGGGGTACGGCACGGGACTGGCGACCGACTCGAACGGCAACGAGGTCAACGGGACGCCCGAGCAGGCGCTGGCAGCTCTCGCGCACCAGACCGACCTCGTCAAACTCGGCCTCGCCGGCAATCTCGCCGATTTCGCCTTCACGACGGCCGACGGCACGGTGAAGAAGGGCTCGGAGCTCGACTACAACGGGCAGGCGGCGGGCTACGCCGCAGAGCCCGGCGAGATCATCTCCTACGTCGACGCGCACGACAACGAGACCCTGTACGACCTCGGGGTGCTGAAGTTGCCGACGGATACCTCCATGGCCGACCGCGTGCGCATGAACACGCTCTCGCTCGCAACCGTGACCCTCTCGCAGACGCCGTCGTTCTGGCACGCCGGCACCGAACTGCTGCGGTCGAAATCGCTCGATCGCAACAGCTTCGACTCCGGCGACTGGTTCAACCGCATCGACTGGACCGGGCAGTCCTCGACGTTCGGCTCGGGGCTTCCCCCCGCCGCCGACAACCGCGAGAAGTGGCCTCTCATGCAGCCGCTGCTCGCCGACCCCGCGCTGAAGCCGCAGGCCGCCGACATCGCGGCGGCGGAGGCATCCGCCCTCGACCTGCTGCGTGTGCGCAACGAGGTGCCGTTGCTGCGGCTCGGGTCGGCCGAGCGCATCGCGCAGAAGGTGTCGTTCCCGACGAGCGGGCCAGGAGCGACTCCCGGTGTCATCGTCATGCTGATCGACGACCTCGTCGGAGAGGACGTCGACCCTGAGCTCGCCGGGGCGCTCGTCGTGTTCAATGCGTCGCCGGAGGCGACGACGCAGCAGCTTCCGACGCTCACCGGGCGCCCGTTCGCGCTCACCGCCGCGCAGGCGAACGGGTCGGATGCCGTCGTGAAGACGACCGGGTGGGATGCCGCGACCGGCACGCTGACCGTGCCCGCCCGTTCGGTCGCCGTCCTCACCGAGCCCCAGGTGCAGGACGTCGCGACGCGATTGATCGCGCAGCCCGATCGGCTGATCGTTCGAAGCGGCGCCTCGGTCGGGGTGTCGGGGAAGGTCTTCGCCGATGATCGCAGCGCCCCGCTCGGCACGGTGACGGTCACCGACAACGGTCGGGTCGTCGCGACGGTCGAGTTGCGGGAGGGTGACCGCGGACGATTCTCGGCGACCGTCCCGAAGGTGTCCCGCGGCATCCACGTTCTGCGTGTCACGTTCGACGGCGCGCCCGGATGGGCCGACGCGCGCGCGAAGGGGGTGCTGCCGATCATCGCCTACTGACCGGCCCCCACCTCAGCGCCCGTCCGCGTCGCCGACCGCCGTGCGCGCGGCATGATGGATGCCATGAGCATCGCCGCCCGCACCGCTGTCATCGTGGACGCCGTCCGTACCCCCTCCGGGCGCGGCAAGCCGGGCGGGGCGCTCAGCGGCATCCATCCGGTCGATCTCGCAGCCCGCGTGCTGCGCGCCGTGCTCGAGCGCAACGGACTCGACTCCACGCAGGTCGACGACGTGCTCCTCGGATGCGTGAGCCAGGTCGGCGAACAGGCGATGAACATCGCCCGGCAGGCGGTGCTGGCAGCCGGGTTCGACGAGCGCGTTCCCGCGACGACGATCGACCGCCAGTGCGGATCGAGCCAGCAGGCCGCGCACTTCGCGGCGCAGGGGGTCATGGCGGGCCAGTACGACATCGTGATCGCCGGCGGCGTCGAGTCGATGAGCCGGGTGCCGCTCGGTGCGGCGACAACCCTCGCGGCATCGGGCGCCGGGTCGCCCTTCTCACCAGGGCTGCGCGCACGCTACCCCGAGGGGCTCGTCAACCAGGGGGTCTCGGCGGAGCTGATCGCGGAGCGCTGGGGCCTCAGCCGCGCTGACCTCGATGCGTTCGCGGCCGAGTCCCACGAACGCGCCGCCGAGGCGCAGGCGCAGGGCAGGTTCTTGTCGCAGCTGCTGCCGGTCGTGACGGATGCCGGAGAGGTCGCGGTCGATGAGACCGTCCGGCCCGGCACCACGACGGCGGGCCTCGCGGGTCTTCCCGCAGCGTTCCGCACGGAAGAGATGGCTACGCGCTTTCCTGATGTCGACTGGAGGATCACGCCGGGCAACTCCTCGCCGCTGACCGACGGGGCATCCGCGGTCGTCATCATGAGCGAGCAGAAAGCGCTCGAGCTGGGGCTCACGCCGCGCGCGCGGTTCCACGCGTTCGCGGTGGTGGGCGACGACCCGCTCATGATGCTCACCGGGCCCATCCCCGCGACGCGTCGGATCCTCGAGCGCAGCGGTCTTCGAATCGACGATCTCGATGCGTACGAGGTGAACGAGGCGTTCGCGTCGGTGCCGCTCGCGTGGGCGGCGGAGGTCGGGGCGGATGCCGCGAAGCTCAACCCGTGGGGAGGCGCGATCGCCCTCGGCCATGCGCTCGGATCGAGCGGCACTCGGCTGCTGGGTACGCTTCTTGCCTCCCTCGAGGCGACCGGCGGCCGCTACGGGCTGCAGACGATGTGCGAGGGCGGCGGTATGGCGAACGCGACGATCATCGAGCGTCTCTGACCCCCCCGGTCGTTGAGCGAGCGCACCCCCCGTTCGTTGAGCGAGCGTAGCGAGTCGAAACGCCCCGCGATCTGCCTCTTCCGCAATCCGCGTCTCGCCGCATAGGTTCGAATGCGGAGGTTTCCACGTGGGCATGATGTTGCCGAACGAGCTGATCTGGGTGATGGAGAAGCTCGGGTTCGATTGGCCTGACGTCGATGAAGATGAGCTTCGCCGTGTCGGGCGGATCGTCGGGACGTTCACGGGCGAGCTCGAGGGCCGGATCCAGGCGATCGACCGCAAGGTGAACGGCGACATCGCCGCGTCGATGCGCGGGCAGGCCGGGCCGGCGTTCGTGAACGCCTGGAACGTGAACCGGTCGCAGAACCTGCAACGTCTCCTCGACATTCTCGGCCCCGTTCCGGTCGGCACCGACGTGGCTGCGGGCGCGGTCCTCGCGTTGAAGATCAAGTGCATCGCCGATGTGACGACGACGATGATCGCGTTGATGGCGATGCTCACGAATCCGATCACCGCCGCCGGCGCCGGCCCCATGCTCATCATCAAGAAGCGGCTCTTGAACGCCGCGGTCGACACCGCCGTCGAGGAGGTGCTGGCTCAGATCTTGCCGACGGTGATCGAGCCCCTGGCCAACGAACTGCCGGCCGTGATCATGGCCGCGCTCGACGCGCCGATGGTCGAGGCGATCGTCGGTGATCCCGATGAGTACTACGCCGATCTCGAGGCGCTCGAACAGGCGGAGGGTGAACTGGAGCAGCATGCTTCCGACATCGACACCCTCACGGGGCGGTTGATCGCCGACCTCGCGACGATCAATCTGGGCGGTGATTGACATGGGACGCGACGTGCTAAACGAAGTCGGCGAGGTGATCGTCGACACTGTGCGGAGTGCGGCCCGGGTAATGGACGACATATCGCAGGTACCCGTCAAGGCCGGCCGGCAGGGCCAGCAGAACCGGCGACGTACGAACGATATGGATCATTTCGAAGCCGACGGCACGCTGAAGAAGAATCACTCCTACACGACGGGCGAATACAACTACCGCTACCACACCGACGAGAACGGCTACATCGACCGGGTGCAGGCCGACAACCTTCACCTGACCGGCCGCGAGAAGCGTCTGCATCATGACGGGAACACGCCGGGAAAGCTGCCGGGCGACCACGCCGGGCATCTGATCGGCGACCGTTTCGGCGGTTCGCCCGAGATCGACAACATCGTCAGCCAGCTATCGACGCACAATCTGAGCACGTTCAAGAAGCTCGAGAACCGGTGGGCAGACGCTCTCAGCAAGGGTGGTACCGTGACGGACGTCGAGATCAACATCGTCAGTGATGCCACGGGGCGGCCGACGAGGTTTGTGATCAACTCGTTCATCGACGGTAAGCCGACGCCAACATTGAGGTTTAGACAGTAGGAGCAAGAGTGGACGAAGAGAAGCGGATTCTGCAGGAGTTGGCGTCGTCGTGGGTGTCGTTGGCGGCGGAGTACGCGGGGGACGCGCCGGGTGTGACGGCGTACTACATATACGGTTCGGATGAGCGCGGTGCGTCGACGGCCAATGCCTATTTCGAGCAGGACGGCGTTGTGGTTTTTCCGAGCGACCTTGTCGGTACGGATGCCAGTGTCGGCACGGTGAGGGAGATGCAGAGCCTCCTGATGGACGACATGGAAGCAGCAGCCGATGCGTTCACTGCGGCGGGTATTCCGGCGCCAACGGAGTACCGGTTGGAGTACATCGTGGAGGGCGGGAAGCTGGACTTTCAGTTGTCCCGTGAGGAGCTCTATGGTCCCGGCGGGCGTGAGAAGTCGCAGATCGAGGGCATCGAGTACTGGTTGGGTGACCGTGCTCCGAAACTGATTCCAGGAGACTGACCGAAGGCCCGGCGAGCTGGTGTCGGGACCCTCGCGCATCGGCGCGCGGTCACGTAGTCTGAGCAACATGCCCTACCGGGCGCCGACGATGATGTCGAAATGTCTCACGAGGACGTGACTACATGAGCATGACTGCCACCCCGACCACCCTGACCGCAGACGAGCGCGCGGCCATCCTCGACGCTGTGCGCGAGTTCTCGGAATCGAACCTCGCGCCTCATTCCCTCGAGTGGGATCGCGAAGAACGGTTCCCCCGCGACGTCCTCTCTGCGGCGGGCGAGCTCGGACTCGGTGGCATCTACGTGCGCGACGACATCGGCGGGGCTGGCCTCGCCCGCGAAGACGCCGTGGCGATTTTCGAAGCGCTCGCGATGGGTGACCCGACGATCGCCGCGTACGTGTCGATTCACAACATGGTCGCTTGGATGATCGACGCGTTCGGCACGGCATCCCAGCGTGAAGCGTGGCTGCCACGCCTTGTGACCATGCAGGACCTTGGCGCCTACTGCCTCACAGAGCCCGGCGCGGGGTCGGATGCCGCCGCCATCGCGACCTCGGCGATCGTAGACGGCGACGACTACGTGCTGACGGGCGTCAAGCAGTTCATCTCCGGGGCGGGAGAGGCCGCCGTCTACGTCGTCATGGCACGCACCGGCGAACTGGGAGCGAAGGGCATCACGGCGTTTCTCGTGCCGGCGGACTCCGAAGGGCTCTCGTTCGGGTCGCACGAGCGGAAGATGGGGTGGAAGGCGCAACCGACCAGGCAGGTGATCCTCGACGAGGTGCGGGTACCGGCATCCGCGGTGCTCGGATCGGTCGGTGGCGGCTTCCGCATCGCGATGAAGGGTCTGGACGGTGGTCGGCTGAACATCGCGGCCTGCTCGATCGGCGGCGCTCAGTGGGCGCTCGACCGCGCCGTGCGCTACGTGCACGAGCGGTTCACGTTCGGTGAGGCGCTCTCGGAACGCCAGTCGGTCGTGTTCACGCTCGCCGACATGGCCACCGACCTCACCGCCGCCCGTGCGCTGGTGCGCGACGCGGCGCGCGCGATCGATGCGGGCGACCGCGACGTGGCCGTCCCGTGCGCGATGGCCAAGCGCTTCGCGACGGATGCCGGGTTCGACGTCGCGAATCGGGCGCTACAGCTGCACGGTGGTTACGGCTACCTTCACGACTACGGCATCGAGAAGGTGGTGCGCGACCTGCGCGTGCATCAGATCCTCGAGGGGACGAACGAGATCATGCGGGTCGTCATCGGGCGCTCGGTCATAGGGTGAACCCATGACCGAGTACGCCACCATCCTGACCGAGACGCGAGGACGCGTCGGCTGGATCACCCTCCACCGCCCCGACGCGCTGAACGCCCTGAACTCCCAGGTGATGCGCGACGTCGTCGCCGCCGCTGAGGCGTTAGACGCCGACCCCGGCATCGGCGCCATCGTCGTGACCGGAAGCGAGCGCGCGTTCGCCGCAGGCGCCGACATCAAGGAGATGGAGGGCAAGTCGGGTCGCGACATGCTCATGGATGATCACTTCGGATCGTGGGCGCGTTTCGCCGCCGTCCGCACGCCGGTGATCGCCGCGGTGTCGGGGTATGCGCTCGGCGGCGGGTGCGAGCTCGCGATGATGTGCGACATCATCTTCGCCGCCGACACCGCACGCTTCGGTCAGCCGGAGATCACGCTCGGCGTCATCCCCGGCATGGGCGGCACGCAGCGCCTCGTGCGCGCGGTCGGCCCGTACGTCGCCGCCGACCTCGTGCTCACGGGGCGGCTGATCACCGCCGATGAGGCCGCGCGGGCGGGGCTGGTGTCGCGGGTCCTCCCGGCATCCGACCTGCTCGATCAGACCGAGAAGGTCGCGCAGGAGATCGCGGCGAAGTCGCTCGTGGCGCTGTTCGCGGCGAAGGCGGCGCTGGATGCCGCGCTGGAGAGCTCGCTCGCCGAGGGCTTGCGCTTCGAACGTCAAGCGTTCGCGGGCCTGTTCGACACCGAAGATCAGAAGGAAGGCATGGCCGCGTTCCGCGAAAAGCGCGCCGCCACCTTCACGAACCGCTGAGCGGGTCGGGATGCCGGACGGCACGGCATCCCGCTGCCGCCATATCGCGTTATGCATCGCGGCGTGAACCTGAGTCTCAGGTTTCGCGACACTGCGTCGCATCTCGTAGAATGTCCCCATCGCGAAGGAGAACCGATGAAGATCGTGGTGCTGGTCAAAGAAGTCCCCGACACCTATGGCGACCGCAAGCTGAGCCTGGAGACCGGGCTCGCCGACCGCGGCGCGTCCGAGCGGGTGCTCGATGAGATCGGCGAGCGGGCGCTCGAAGTCGCCCTGAGCTACGCCGACAAGAACCCCGGCACGGAGGTGGCCGTCGTCTCGATGGCCTCCGAAGAGGCGTCGGCGACGATCCGCAAGGGCCTCGCGATGGGGGCCGCGACCGCGCTGCAGGTCGTTGACCCGGCGCTCGTCGGAGCCGACCTCGGCATCACCGCTCGCGTGTTGGCGGCCGCCGCGCAGCGGACGGGTTTCGACCTCGTGATCACGGGCAACCTCTCCACCGACGGCTCGGGCGGTGTGCTGCCGGCGATGCTCGCCGAGCACCTGGGTGTTCCGCAGGCGACCGCACTGTCGTCGGTGACGATCGGCGAGACCGAGGTCTCCGGCACGCGGGCGACCGACGGCGGAACCGCGCAGGTCACCGCCGCTCTCCCCGCGGTGATCTCGATCACCGAGGCGCTGCCCGACGCGCGCTTCCCGAACTTCAAGGGCATCATGGCGGCGAAGAAGAAGCCGTTCGAGACCGTGTCGCTCGAAGACCTCGGCGTCGACGTCGATCCGGCATCCGCGCCGCAGTCGATCCTGACGGTGGTGAGCGAGAAGCCGCCGCGCGGTGCGGGCGTGAAGATCGTCGACGAGGGCGATGCGGGCGAGAAGCTCGCCGCCTACCTCATCGAGAACCGACTGGCGTAAAGGGGCGCGGACATGACTGATTTCGCTGCGGATTCCATCCTCGTCCTCCTGGACGTCACTCCGACGGGCGAGCTCGCCTCGTCGGCCGCGGGCCTGCTCGGCGCCGCCTCGCAGGTCGGCACCCCGGTCGCCGTCGTTGTGGGCGGAGGCGACGACGTCGGCGCCGCGGCCGGCGCTCTCGGTGCGACCGTGGTGCTCACCGCACCCGCCGGAGACGGGCTCACGGTGCCCGCGACCGACGCCCTCGCGGCGGCGTTCGCGCTCGTGCAGCCCGACGCGGTGCTCGTGTCGAACTCCATCGAGGGTCGCGATGTCGCGGGCCGCTTCGCCGCGCGCCAGAGCCTCGCGCTCGCAGTCGACGCGGTGGGTGTCGCCCGCGACGGTGAGGGAGTCCTCGCCCAGCACTCCGTTTACGGCGGCGCGTACAACGCGACGAGCGCCCCGACGTTCGGTCCGCTCGTCGTGACGGTGCGTCAGGGGTCGATCGACGCCCGCGCCGAGGCGGTGGCCGCGCCGGTCGTCGACGCACTGGCGGTGGAGCCCTCGGGCAAGCCCGCCGCGACCGTGGTATCGGTCGACGCGGTGGTCGAGGCATCCAGCCGCCCGGAGCTTCGCGGCGCCTGCAAGGTCGTCTCGGGCGGGCGCGGACTCGGCTCGAAGGAGAAGTTCGTGCTCGTCGAGGAACTCGCCGACGAGCTGGGCGCCGCCGTCGGCGCATCGCGCGCGGCGGTGGATGCCGGGTACATCCCGTACGCGCACCAGGTCGGCCAGACGGGCGTATCCGTCGCGCCGCAGCTGTATGTCGCGCTCGGCATCTCCGGCGCGATCCAGCACAAGGCGGGTATGCAGACGGCGAAGACGATCGTCGCGATCAACAAGGACGGCGACGCGCCGATCTTCGACATCGCCGACTACGGCGTCGTGGGCGACGTGTTCACGGTCGTGCCGCAGCTGATCGCCGCCCTGCAGGCGGACCGCGCGAAGAAGGCGTAAGCCCCATGGCGACCTACGGATCCGCGCTCCGCCGCGGGCTTCCCCGAACGAAGGGCGGCGACGGCTGGCCGCCCGCCGGATCGGCGGTGGAAGGTGTCGTGCCGGCGGGCGAGGCGCCGGGTGGTTCGGTGCCGAGTGATTCCGGGGTCGCTGCGGCGGCCGCGCCGGACGCATCACGGGCGGAATCCGTTGCGGCAGAGGCCGTATCGGAGCAGAACGTGCCCGTAACGCCCGTCGCGTCGGCGCCGGCAGTGCCGGCCGCGCCCGCCGCGGCATCCGTGAGTCTGCGGCGCGGGCTTCCGCGTCGGGCCGGGGGCGACCCGTGGCCGCCCGCCGGTGCGTCCGCGAGCGGTGTCACCGCTGCCTCTCCCGCTGCAGCCGCGGCATCCGACCTGCCCGCCGCTGCGACGGGCGCCACTTCTTCGTCCGGGCGCCAGGAATCTGTGGCGCCCGTGCAGGAAGCAGGCGCCACACCCGTCGGGTCGGCGTCGGCAGCCTCCGTCGCGGCTGCGGCGGCATCCGGCTCGGGCGAGCCCCTCCGCCGCGGACTGCCGCGTACCGCCGAGGGCGAGCCGTGGCCGCCCGCGGGCACCGTGTCGCGTGTGGGCGCCACGTCTGCGTCCGGGCTCCAGGAATCTGTGGCGCCCGAGCAGGAAAGTGGCGCCGCAACGGTGGATGCCGGGGTTTCGGCCCCCGGAACGGTGGATGCCGGGGTTCCCGCCACCGCAGCCACATCCGGAGCCGCAGCGCCGGCCGCCGCATCCGCGCCGGCCGCATCGACTGCGGTCGCGACGCACGAGGGGCCGCGCGAGCCGCTCACCGTGCCGAAGACCGTCTGGGCGGGCCGCGCTGCGAGCCATCGCCCCGAGCCCGAACCGGAACCTGCCCGCATCGGCCCCTTCACGAAGGGCCAGTGGGCGGGCGTCGTCATCATCGGCGGCCTCGGCCTGCTGATCGCCGCGGGGATGGCCGTGGCCTTCGTGCGGTTCCTGCTGAGCCTCGAGCCGCTGCAGGACTTCTTGGCAACCTACCCCGGCGAGTACCACCTGCCCGAAGGGGCGCCGGTCGGATTCCCCGCGTGGCTCGGGTGGCAGCACTTCTTCAACGTGTTCCTGATGGTGCTGATCATCCGATCGGGCCTCACGATCCGGAACGAGAAGCGGCCCGCCGTCTTCTGGACGCCCAAGAACGACCCGAAGGGCAAGACGAGCCTCACGATCTGGTTCCACCAGTCGCTCGACCTGCTGTGGATCATCAACGGCGTGATCTTCGTCGTCCTGCTGTTCGTCACCGGCCAGTGGATGCGCATCGTGCCGACCAGCTGGGAGGTCTTCCCGAACGCCCTCAGCGCGATGCTGCAGTACATCTCGCTCGACTGGCCGACCGAGAACGGCTGGGTGAACTACAACGCGCTGCAGCAGATCGCGTACTTCACGACCGTGTTCATCGCGGCGCCGCTCGCGATCATCACCGGCTTCCGGATGAGCGGGCTCTGGCCGAAGAAGAACGAGAAGCTCAGCCGGGCGTACCCGATCGAGTGGGCGCGGAAGGTCCACTTCCCGACGATGCTCTACTTCGTGGTGTTCATCGCGATCCACGTGTTCCTCGTGTTCGCGACGGGCGCGCTCCGCAACCTCAACCACATGTACGCCGCGCAGGGCTCGGTCGACCCGAACGCCTACGCAGACAACTGGACCGGGTTCTGGATGTTCGTAGCCTCGATGGTCGTCATCGCGGCGGCGTGGGTGGCTCTGCGGCCCATGACGATCGCGCCGATCGCGCGCCTGTTCGGCACCGTCTCGGGACGCTGACGGCACGTGGCGCTGACGGCGTCAGCGGGTGAAGCGGACCTCGGTGAGGGTCTCGCCGAGGAACGGCTCGGTGTGGGTCGCGCCGTCGAGGGTGAACCCGTTGCGGACGTAGAAGCGGTGCGCGCGCGGGTTGTCGTCGGCGACCCACAGGTAGATGGGCTCTTCGGGCTCGACGACCGCATCGAAGAGGCGCTGCCCCGTGCCGGTTCCGTGGAAGGCGTCCAGCAGGTAGATGAAGTACAGCTCACGGGCGCGCGGGGCGTCGCGGTCGCGCGCCGGACCCGACCCCGAGAACCCGATGATCTCGCCGTCGGCGAGCGCGGCGAACATCCGAAAATCCGGTCCCTGTGCGGCCCAGTGGGTCCAGAGTTCGGCGAGGCGCTTGGGCGACACGTTCTCGAGCGCCGCCTTGCTGATGAGGTGGTCGTAGGTCTCGTGCCAGCACGCGGCGTGCACACGGCCCAGGGCCTCGGCATCCACGTCACGGACGGGACGGACGACGATGTCGGTCTGCGTGGGGATCTCGGAGGGGGCTTCCATGGCCTGAATATACGTCTGCGCCCGAGAAAGGCGAAATCGACGCCGGCGGGAGAAACCCGCGGTGCTGGAGGGTGTCCACAACGAGTTTCGTGTGCGACGAGGTCGAACCGATAGCATCCCCCGCGTGAACGTATGGTGGCGGACCCTCCTGACGATGCTGCACGCGAAGGTGCTGCTGCGCCGCAACGGCCCGATCTCGCCGCGGACGGTCGGACGCGTGAGGGTGCGGACCCTCCCCACCGACATCGACCTGCTGATGCACATGAACAACGGCCGGTACGCCTCGCTGTTCGACCTCGGACGCTTCGACCTGCTCGTGCGCACCGGTATCTGGGACGCGATGAACGCGCGCCAGTGGTACGCAGTCGTCGCGAGCGAGACGATCACATTCCGGAAGTCGCTGCAGCTGTGGCAGCGCTTCACGATCGAGTCGCGCTTGTACGGACACGACGACAAGGCGGTCTATCTCGTGCACCGCGCGGTCGTGGGCGGGGAGGTCTACGCCGAGATGATCGTGCGCGCGCGGTTCCTGCAGCGCGGCGGCGGCATCGTCCGCAATGAGGAGCTCTTCAGCGCGCTCGGCCGCCCCGACGACCTGCCGCCGCTGCCGGCGTGGATCTCCGCCTGGGCGGAAGGCTCAGCGCTCCCCTCGACGAAGGCCCCGGCGCCGAGCAGCTGGGACTGACGGCTCAGGCGCGCGTCGAGACGTCCGACGCCGAGGCGTCCCGAGCAGCGCCCTCCGGCGCCGGGTGCTCGTCGGTGTCGCGCGAGTTCGTGAGCGTGAGGGCGCCCGCCGCGGTGATGAGGCCGACGGCGATCGCGAGGATCGCGAAGAGCACCCGCTCGCCGGAGAAGAAGCGTGCGACCAGTTCCGGCGCCCACGCACCATCGGGGAGGACCGTCGCGACGAGCACGGCGATCACGGTGCCCACGACGGCGGTGCCGACGCTCGTGCCGACCTCTTGCGCGGTGTCGTTGAGCGCGGCGCCCATCGAGGTGCGGTTCTCGGGCATGGCGCCGACGAGGGCGACGGCGCAGATCGTCATGATTGTCCGCAGCCCCACGGTCATGATCACCATCGCACCCGCGATCGCGACGTAGTCCTGCGAGACCGCCCACGCCATCGCGCCGAGCCCGGCGGCGAGGAATGCGGCGCCGATGAGGCACGCGATGCGATGTCCGAAGCGGCTCACGAGCCACTCGGTCAGCGGAGTCGCGAAGATCATCGTCAGAATGAGCGGCAGGTTCGCCAGGCCCGCCTGCAGAGGCGTCCACCCCCAGGCGTACTGGAAGTGCAGGATGAGCGCGAACATCACGGCGGCCATCGCGATCGCGGTGCCGAACTGGGCGATCGCGGCGCCGCGGACGACGCCTCCGCGGAACACGCGCAGATCGAGCATCGGAGCCGCCGCGCGGTGCTCGTGGACCAGGAAGAGCGTGAGGGATGCCGCGGCGCCGCCGATGACGCCGAGGGTGACGGGCGACCACCACCCGAACTGCACACCGCTCGTGAGCGCGTAGCAGGCGAGACCGATCGTCAGGATGCTGAGCACGGCGCCCGGAAGGTCGAGCCGGTCGTGCGTCAGGCCCTCGGGAGAGTCGGCGGGCACGCCGAAGTGCACGCCGAGGGCGGCGATGAGGGCGATCGGGGCGTTGATGAGCAGCAGCCACTGCCACGGCAGATGCGCGAGCATCGTGCCGCCGAGCAGCGGCCCGAGGACGAAGCCCGACATCCCGACGACCATCATCAGGGTGATTCCCCGCATGCGCAGCTTCTCGTCGTCGAACAGCCGGAACGCGAGGGAGTTGGTGATCGGGGCCATCGCGGCGGCGGCGATGCCGAGCACGGCGCGCAGGCCGATCAGCTCGCCGATCGAGCTGACGGCGAGCACCGCGAGGCTGACGAGCCCGAACATCGCGAGCCCCACCTGCAGCACGCGGCGTCGTCCGAAGCGGTCGGCGATCGCCCCCGCTGTGAACAGCAGGCCACCGAAGGTCAACGAGTAGGCGCCGCTGACCCACTGCAGCGCGGTCGTCTCCCCGCCGAGATCGCGGCCGATCGTCGGCAGCGCGATCGACAGCAGGGTGTTGTCGATCATCTCCACGAAGAACGCGAGGCAGAGCGCCGCGAGGGGGATCCACGCGGCGCCGAGCGATGCGTAGGTCCCGGAGGTGACGGTCGGGGAGGAGGTGTGGGGTGATGCGCTCATGAGGTCTTCCTTTCTCGTCGGGCGTCTCATCGTGCGGGCGGAGGCGTCCGCGGTGTCATGTCGAAATCTCGAACGCTGTTCGATAATAGAACACCGTTCGATAATCTGGAACACTGTTCGATATTCCGCAAGCGACGCTCCGCGTGTGATGGGATGAGACCGTGACCGAAGCAACGACGACGGATGCCGCGCGCGGCGGCGACCGCCCCCGCCGGAGTGCGCGCAGCGCGCGCACGCGCGAGCGCGCCTCGCACTCGCTCGACTCGGTTCTCTCCGAGGCGGTGGCGATCCTCGACGAACAGGGCGCTCAGGGCCTCACGATCCGCGCGCTCGCCGCGCGCCTGGGCGGGGGCCCCGCCAGCATCTACTGGTACGTCTCCGGCCGCGACGAACTGCTCGACCTCGCCGCCGACGCGGTGCTCGCGGGCGTTCTCGCCGCGGTCGCCGACGTGCACACCGACGATCCCATCGACGACATGCGCACGATCGCCGTCGCCCTGTTCGACGCGATCGTCGACCGCCCCTGGCTCGGCGCCTACGCCCTGCGCAACACCGGCGCGCAACCGCACGGGCTCGCGCTCTACGAGCGCATCGGCGAGCAGACGCAGCGGCTCGAGCTCACGGCGCGCCAGCGCTTCCACGCGACATCGGCCGTCGTGGGGTTCGTCCTCGGGACGGCGGTGGACATGGGGCAGGAGCCCCCGGCGGAGGTCGTCACGGGAGAGATCAGCCGCAGCGAGTACCTGACCCGCGCGGCCGATCAGTGGCGTGCGATGGATGAGGCATCCTTCCCCTTCATCCACGAGATCGTCGACGAGTTCGCCGGGCACGACGACGCCGACCAGTTCCGCGCCGGCCTCGATCTGCTGCTGGACGGCCTGCGCCGCCAAGCGGGCTGACGCGGCGTCGTCGTGCCGTGCGGCTCAGGCCGCGAACGCGTCGGCGATCGCCTCACGGGCGAGTCGGATGCCGATGCGTCCGGCACTCGCGCGGCGTGAGGCGGTGAAGATCTCGCGCGCCGGCTCTCCCGGCAGCGTCGTGAGGGTGACAGGCGGGGTGACACCGGTCCAGAGCAGGTCGGGGAGGAGCCCGACCGCGTGGCCCGCGGCGATGAGTGAGACGTGGGCACCGAGGTCGGCGAGCTCGTACCGCACGTCGGGTTCGAACCCGGCCGAGCGACACTGCTGCACCGCCCACTCGCGCGCCGCGGTCCCCGCCGGCTCCATGACCCACGGGCGGTCCGCCACGTCGCGGAGCGATCCTCCCGGCCCGCGCGTCGCGAGCCGCATGGGGTCGGCGCCGAGCACGTGCCGCACGAGGTCGGGGCGGTGCGCGCGCGTGAGGCCCGGGTACTGCTCGGCGATCGCGAGATCGAACCCGCGCGCCGACAGCTCGAACAGACCCTCCTCGGGCGGCACCTCGGCGAGCTCGACGCGGAGCGTCGGCGCCCGCTCTGCCAGCAACGACAGCGCGGCGGGCACGATCGTCCGCGCCGCGGTCTGGAGGACGGCGATCCGCACGGGGGCGATGCCCGGCTGCAGCTCGTCGAGCTCGCCGCGGATCTCCTCGTCGGCGTCGAGCGCCCGGGCCGCGTGCGCGGCGAGGGCGGCGCCGTGCTCGGTCAGCCGCACGCGGCGCCCGTCGGGCGCGAGAAGCGGGACCCCCGCTTCTCGCTCGAGCTGCGCGAGCTGCTGCGAGATCGTCGAGGGGCTGTAGGAGAGGGCTTCGGCGACGGCCGAGAGCGTGCCGCGCAGCGCCAGTTCGTGCAGCAGGCGCAGGCGGCGCAGCTCGAACACGCGGGCCTCACCGGCATCCGTCTCGCGCTCTCCGAAATCATCGACAGAATCGAACGGTATAGATCGGAGATGATCGCTTTTCTCGAATCATAGTCGTGCCGCATCCTGATCGGATGAACGAGGTGCACTCTGGTCAGATGACCGACGACTCCCTGCCCGCCGACGGTGCGACCGAGCCGACCGAGCTGACCGAGCTGAACGAGGCGACCGCGCTCGTCGACCGTGCCGTCGCTCTCGCCGAGCGCTGGGTCGCCGAGTCCGCCGACGTTCCCGTCGACCCCGCTACCGAGCGTCTCGCCGGCGTCCTCAAGGACCCGAACGGGCTCCCCTTCACGATCGGCTTCGTCGACGGCGTCATGCGTCCCGAGTCGCTGACGGCCGCGGCATCCAACCTGCAGCGCGTCGCCCCGCTGGTTCCCGACTTCCTGCCGTGGTACCTGCGCGCCGCCGTCCGCACGGGAGGCGCCGTCGCGCCCGTGCTCCCGAGCCCCGTCGTGCCGATCGCGCGGCGGGTGCTGCGCGAGATGGTCGGGCACCTCGTGGTCGACGCCCGCCCCGACAAGCTCGGCCCGGCGCTCGCGACCATTCGCGAATCGGGTGCGCGCCTCAATCTCAACCTCCTCGGCGAGGCGGTGCTCGGCGAGCACGAGGCGCTGCGCCGCCTCGACGGCATCCACGACCTCATCCGTCGCCCCGACGTCGACTACGTCTCGGTGAAGGTCTCGGCGATCGCGAGCCACATTTCGATGTGGGCGTTCGATGAGACGGTCGACACCGTCGTCGAGCGTCTGCTGCCGCTGTACCTCACGGCCGCGACCGATCGCACCTTCATCAACCTCGACATGGAGGAGTACCGCGACCTCGACCTCACGATCGCGGTCTTCACCCGCATCCTCGAAGACCCGCGCCTGAGGGACCTCGAAGCCGGCATCGTGCTGCAGGCGTACCTCCCCGACGCGCTCCCGGCGCTCCAGCAACTCACCGCGTGGGCGACGGAGCGGGTGGATGCCGGCGGCGCCCCCATCAAGATCCGGCTCGTCAAGGGCGCGAACCTCGCGATGGAGCGGGTGGATGCCGTGATGCACGGCTGGGACCTCGCGACGCACGGCTCCAAGCTCGACTCGGATGCCTCCTACCTCCGCTGTCTCGACGAGGCGCTGCGCCCCGAACACACGCGGGCCGTCCGCATCGGTGTCGCGGGCCACAACCTCTTCGACATCGCCTACGCGTGGCTACTGGCGGGGGAGCGGGGCGTCCGCGACGCGGTCGAGTTCGAGATGCTCCTCGGCATGGCGCAGGGGCAGGTCGAGGCCGTCACCCGCGAGGTGGGACACGTCTTGTTGTACGTGCCGGTCGTCCGCCCCGACGAGTTCGACGTCGCGATCAGCTACCTCGTGCGGCGCCTGGAAGAGAACGCGTCGAGCGACAACTTCCTCTCCGCCGTCTTCGAGCTGCACACCGACCCCGCGATGTTCGCGCGCGAGCGCGACCGGTTCATCGCCTCGACGCGCCGCGCCGCCGACCCCGCGCTGCCGGTCGGCCCGAACCGCCGCCAGGACCGCGGCACCGAGGACGCTCAGGGCGGCGACGCCGCGAGCCGCCTGCGCACGTCGCCGGCCGACGAGGCCGACCTGACCCAGGCCGTGCTCGGCATCGCCCGCGCCGCCTCGCGCGACGAGGACGACATCGATCTCGGCGCCGAGCAGGTCTTCGCCGACGGGTACGTCGAGACCGCCGTCTTCGCGCGCCGCGAGTCGGGCGCGCCCGCGCGCGGCGCTGCGGGCTTCGTGAACACGCCCGACTCCGACCCGGCGCTGCCCGCGAACCGCGCCTGGTCGGCGGACGTCCTCGCCCGCGTCGAAACCTCGACCACCGGCGACGAGACGATCGCCGCGGCTCGCCTCGACAGCGAAGAAGCGCTGGAGGAGACCGTCGCGCGCGTCCGCACGGCCGCGGATGCCTGGGGTGCGATGCCGGCCGCCGACCGCGCCCGCGTGCTCGAAGCCGCCGCCCGCGCGCTCGAGGCCCGCCGCGGCGAGCTGATCGAGGTCGCAGCCTCGGAGACCGGCAAGGTCTTCGCCGAGGCGGACGTCGAGATCAGCGAGGCCGTCGACTTCGCGAACTACTACGCGGCGACCGCGAAGGAGCTCGACCGCGTGCCGGGCGCCGTGTTCGTGCCCGCGACGCTCACAGTGGTCACCCCGCCCTGGAACTTCCCCATCGCGATCCCGGCGGGCGGTGTGCTCGCCGCGCTCGCCGCGGGCTCCGGCGTCGTCTTCAAGCCGGCTCCGCAGGCGCGGCGCTGCGCCGCGGTCGTCGCCGAGGCGATCTGGTCGGCGTTCGATGAGGCGGGCGTCTCGCGCGACGTGCTCGCGCTCGTCGACATCGATGAGGGCGGGCTCGGGCAGCAGCTCATCTCGCACGACGCGGTCGACCGGGTCATCCTCACCGGCTCGTGGGAGACCGCGGCGCTGTTCCGTTCGTGGCGTCCCGAACTGCCGCTGCTCGCCGAGACGAGCGGCAAGAACGCGATGATCGTCATGCCCTCGGCCGACCTCGACCTCGCCGCATCCGACCTCGTGAAGAGCGCCTTCGGGCACGCGGGGCAGAAATGCTCGGCCGCCTCGCTCGCGATCCTCGTCGGACCGGTCGCGCGCTCCGAGCGTTTCGCCCGCCAGCTCGTCGATGCGACCGAGTCGCTGCGCGTGGGCCCGCCGTCCGACCCGCGCAGCGAAGTCGGGCCGGTCGTCGAGGTCCCGCACGGCAAACTCGCGTGGGCGCTCACGACGCTCGAAGACGGCGAGCAGTGGCTCGTCGAGCCGCGTGAGGTATCGGACGCGCCGGCGGAGTACGCCGGGAGGCTGTGGAGGCCCGGCATCCGCGTCGGCGTGCGGGCGGGCTCGCGCACGCACCTCGAGGAGTTCTTCGGCCCCATGATGGGCGTCATGCACGCCTCGTCGCTCGCCGAGGCGATCGAGCTGCAGAACGCCGTCGCGTACGGCCTGACGGCGGGCCTCTACACGCAGGACCCCGGCGACCTCGCGACGTGGCTGGACGGCGTCGAAGCCGGAAACCTCTACGTCAACCGGGGCATCACGGGCGCGATCGTCCAGCGGCAGCCGTTCGGCGGGTGGAAGCGCTCGTCGGTCGGGGCGGGGACGAAGGCCGGCGGCCCGAACTACCTCGTCGGTCTCGGCTCGTGGCGGGCGACGTCGGGCGGCGCCCCGTCGTCGACGCTGCACCTGCGTGGGCTCGACTCGCGGATCGGCGCGTTCATCGAGGCGGCGCAGCCGTCGCTCGGCTACGAGGAGTTCGAGTGGCTCCGCCGTGCCGCACTCTCGGACGCCCTCGCGTGGGACCGCGAGTTCGGTCAGGTGCGCGACGTGTCGCAGCTCGGCGTCGAGCGGAACCTCTTCCGCTACCGCCCCGTCGAGGTCGCTGTGCGCGCTACGAAGGATGCCGCGTGGCAGGCCGTCCTCCGCGTTGCGGTCGCGGGCGTCCGCGCCGGCGGTGCGTTCACCCTGAGTGCGCCCGTCGGCCTCCCCGCCGGTGTCCGCCGCGCGCTCGGCGACCTCGACGTGCCGGTGTTCGTCGAAACCGACGGCGAGTGGATCGACCGCGTACGTGCGGGCCAGGCAGACGGGGGAGCGGGACGCGCGCGGCTCGTCGGCGGCACCGAGTCGGTCGGCGCGCTGCAGGCCGCGCTCGCCAAGGCATCCGGCGGCGACCCTGACCTGGCCGTCTACGCGGGCGACGTCACGACCGCGGGGCGTTTGGAGCTTCTGCCGTTCCTCCGCGAGCAGTCGATCACCATCACCGCGCACCGCTTCGGCAACCCGGATCCATGGTCGGAGGCCGTGATCTGAGGGTGGACGGAGTCCATCAATCCACGCCCGGTCAGCGCGGAAGAGAAACAAGTTATCTTTCTGGAACCTGAAGGCGCGACCGGCCACGATGATGAGTGGCGCATCTGGGGAGCGCCGACGGAGACCGGTTCCAGTGAGCGGCACACGCCGCGGGTCGGACCGTCAATGACACACCGGGGGGAGTGTCGCTCTGGAGTTGGGGGACACTCGGCTCCAGAGCTCCCGCCTGCCTGCCGCGAGGTCAGGACTCGGGCGGATCGACGAAGTCGCGAGCCTCGCCCGCCGCCGGGGCCGCGGCTTCGCCATCCACGGGCGTCATGAACTCGTTGACCAGCGCACGCACTCCGAGGGCGAACAGCGTCCACTCCCCGGCCGGGACATCGTCCCCGTCGTGCGCCCGCACGCGCGGATGCTCGATGCCCTCGAGGGCCCGCACGGCGAAGCCCTCGCCCATCGCCGCCATCGCCTCGGTGAAGTCGGTGATCGTGAGGGGAGATTTCATGCGCAGCCCGTAGGACTCCATGAGGAAGGCGTAGAACTCCGCGAACGCGGCGATCGACTCGCGATGCCGCTCGTTGCTCGCCTCGCGCAGCTCCGGCCAGGTCTGGGCGGTCGTACGCAGGGCGAGCCAGATGAGGAACTGCTGTGCGTCGAGGGCGTCGGCGGGGTCGTCGGTGTCGACGGCGGTGGTGCGCACGTGCGCCTCGGCGGCGGCGCGGATGACGTCGTCGCCGCTGGCTCCCGACGTGATGAGCTCCTCGACGGCGACGCGCGCGTAATCGGTCGGCCTGCTCAGCCGCAGGCGCACCATCGCCACCGCGAGATCGCGCTGGTAGTCGTTCTGGTCTGCCCAGAGCCGGTAGGCGGCACCCGTCGTGAGCCCCGCTCGCCGGAGCACGTCCTGCAGGCGGATGTGCTGCACCCCCGCCGACACGCCCCGTTCGAGCAGCATCTGCATCCCGACGCGCAACAGCAGCGCGCGGGTCTCGTCCCCAGAACGACGCACCATGGAAAAGAAATCTACTCACTTGGGCCGACATCGGCCAGGCGGGGTGTCACCGAGCCCGCGTCGGCCGGTCTGACACAATGGATGCCGGCGTGCCCGTGACCGGGCCTCTGGACAGCGTCCGCCGCTCTCTGACACTCGCAGCTACGAGGAGCGAAATGTCCACTTCCCTGGGTACCGGCACACCCGCGGCGTCATCCGCCGCAGCGTCTTCCCCCGCCCGCATCGCGCAACACCGTCGGTACCTCATGTGCCGACCGGAGCACTTCACGGTGAGCTACCGCATCAATCCGTGGATGGAGCCGGCGAAGCCGACCGACACCGCCAAGGCCGTCGCGCAGTGGCAGACCCTGTACGACACGTATGTGGCGCTCGGGCACGAGGTCGAACTCATCGACCCCGTCGAGGGCCTGCCCGACATGGTCTACACCGCCAACGGCGGGTTCATCATCGACGGGCGCGCCCTGGGCGTGCGCTTCCGGGTGGACGAGCGCCGCGGCGAGGAGCGCCCCTTCATGGACTGGTTCGGCGCGCACGGGTTCGAGGTCGTCGAGCCCGTCGAGGTGCAGGAGGGCGAGGGCGACTTCCTGCTGGTCGGCGACACGATCCTCGCCGGCACCGGCTTCCGCTCGGTCGGTGACAGCCACCGCGAGGTCGCCGAGGTCTTCGGCCGCGAGGTGATCTCGCTCCGCCTCATCGACCCGCGCTTCTACCACCTCGACACCGCGATCTCCGTCCTCGACCCCGTCGAGGGTCCCGGCGGCGTCGAGAGGGCGAACATCGCCTACCTCCCGGCCGCGTTCGACGCGCCGTCGCTCGCCGTGCTCCGCGAGCGCTACCCCGACGCGATCGAGGTGTCGGATGCCGACGGTGCCGTGTTCGGGCTGAACTCGGCATCCGACGGGTACAACGTCTTCATCTCGCCGCGCGCGACGGGCTTCGAGCAGCAGCTGCGCGCCCGCGGCTACAACCCGGTGCTCATCGACCTGTCCGAGCTGCTGCTCGGCGGTGGGGGCATCAAGTGCTGCACGCTCGAACTGCGAGGAAAGCGATGACCACCCCCATGACGACGACCGACGCGCTGACCGGCGAGTTCATCGCCGCCGAAGAGGCGCACGTCGCGCACAACTACCACCCGCTCCCCGTCGTCGTCGCGCGCGGCGAGGGCGCGTGGGTCACCGATGTCGAGGGCAAGCGCTACCTCGACCTGCTGTCGGCCTACTCGGCGCTGAACTTCGGGCACCGGCATCCCGCGCTCGTGGCGGCCGCCGTCGAGCAGCTCGGCCGCGTCACGCTCACGAGCCGCGCCTTCCACAACGACCGGCTGGGAGCCTTCGCGGGCGCCCTCGCGGAGCTCTGCGGCAAGGAGCTCGTCCTCCCCATGAACACGGGGGCCGAGGCCGTCGAGACCGGCATCAAGGTCGCCCGTGCGTGGGCGTACCGCGTCAAGGGCGTCGCCGACGGCCAGGCGAAGATCATCGTCGCTGACGGCAACTTCCACGGCCGCACGACCACGATCGTGAGCTTCAGCGACGACGCCTCCGCGCGCGACGGATTCGGGCCGTTCACGCCCGGCTTCGTGTCGGTGCCGTACGGCGACGCCTCGGCGATCGCCGCCGCGATCGACGAGAGCACCGCCGCCGTCCTCGTCGAGCCCATCCAGGGCGAGGCGGGCGTCGTGATCCCGCCCGAGGGGTATCTGCGCGAGATCCGACGCCTCTGCGACGAGAACAACGTCCTCTTCGTCGCCGACGAGATCCAGTCGGGCCTCGCCCGGGTCGGCACGACGTTCGCGTGCGACCGCGAAGGCGTCGTTCCCGACATGTACCTGCTCGGCAAGGCGCTCGGCGGAGGCATCCTGCCCCTGTCTGCGGTGGTGGCGGATGCCGATGTGCTCGGCGTCATCCAGCCGGGCGAGCACGGCTCGACCTTCGGGGGAAATCCGCTGGCCGCGGCCGTCGGGCTGCAGGTCGTCGAGATGCTCGCGTCGGGCGAGTTCCAGACTCGCGCGCAGGCGCTCGGCGAGCACCTCGCCGCCGCGCTCGAGCCGCTCGTCGGGAACGGCGTCACGGCGGTGCGCATCGCGGGCCTGTGGGCCGGCGTCGACATCGACCCGGCGTTCGGCACGGGCCGCGAGGTCGCCGAGAAGCTGCTGCACCGGGGCGTCCTCGTCAAGGACACGCACGGCCAGACGATCCGCATCGCCCCGCCGCTCGTGGTCCGCGCGACCGAGCTCGACTGGGCGGTCGAGCAGCTGCGCCTGGTGCTCGCCACCTGACGCGGCCGGAGCAGAGGGCGGAGCGGGATGCCGGGGGTCAGGCGACCTGCACCTCGACGCTCGGCCAGCCGGTCGCGCCGTCGGGCGCGGGCGGCGCGGTGGCCTCGGTCTGCGGCTCTCCGTCGGCGCCGATCGCGCGCGCGGTGATCGTGTGGCGGCCCGCCGGCGCGTCCCACGGCAGCGTCCACTGCACCCAGGTGTCGTCCGAGATCGCGGTGGCGAGCGAGGCATCCCGCCACGGACCGTCATCGACCCGCACCTGCACGCCGCGCACGCCGACGTGCTGCTGCCACGCGACCCCCGCGATCACGGTGTCGCCCGCAGCGACCGAGGTGCCGCGGCGGGGGACGTCGATGCGGCTCGCGAGCTTCACGGGCCCGCGCTCCGACCAGCCGCGCGGCGTCCAGTAGCCCTCGGCGTCGGAGAAGCGCGTCACCTCGAGGTCGACGACCCACTTCGTCGCGGAGACGTAGCCGTAGAGGCCCGGCACGACCATCCGCACGGGGAAGCCGTGCTCGGGAGGGAGCGGTTCGCCGTTCATCCCGACGGCGAGGATCGCATTCCGCTCATCGGTGAGGGTCTCCAGCGGCGTGCCGGCGGTGAAGCCGTCGCTCGACGTCGACAGCACCATGTCGGCGCCGGGCTGCACGCCGGCCCGCGCCAGCAGGTGTCGGATCGGGTACCCGAGCCAGAGGGCCGTGCCGATCAGGTCGCCGCCGACCTCGTTCGACACGCACGTCAGCGTCGTGACGCTCTCTTCCAGCGGCAGGGCGAGCAGCTCGTCCCAGCCGATCTCGACCTCGCGATCGACGAGGCCGTGGATGCGCAGCCGCCACGACGCGGGGTCGATCTGCGGCACGGCGAGCGCCGTGTCGATGCGGTAGAAGTCGGCGTTCGGGGTGATCACCGGCGCGAGGCCGGAGATGCCCAGCTCGGCAGACGCGGGCACCGCCGCGCGAACGGATGCCGGAGGCAGGGTGATCGCCGAGCGCACGGCCGCGACCGTGCGCGCCCCCGCCTGCAACGCCCACCCGCCGACGGCGGCGAGCGCGCCGACGACGGTCGCCCCTCCCGCCCACACGAGGAACGTGCGCCGCGACGGTCCGGAGCTCGGCAGGTCGCCGTGTAAGAGTTCGGCCTCGTCGTCGTGGGCGCGTTCGGCTCGGGCGGACAGGACGCCGAGGGCCATCAGGGTGGCGGCCGCTCCGAGCGCCGCCGGAACCGCCGACAGCGCCGACGCATCGGCCCGCGAGACGGATGCCGCGACGCCCGCGAGCCCGGCCACGACCACCACGGTCTGCGCCGCGGCGCGCGAGCGGCGCGCGAGGAGTCCCACGGCCGCACCCAGGAGCAGCAGCGCGATCGCAACGCCGACGATGAGTGCGGCCTTGTCACCCGTGCCGAAGAGCCCGATCGCGAGGTCCTTGCCCCAGGGCGGCGCGATGTCGATGAGCGCCGATCCCACGGCGGCGACGGGGCTCGCGCCGAACAGCGCGCCGGCGAGCTCACCGACCCCCGCGCCGAACACGACGGAGGCGACGCCGGCCAGAGCCGCGGGGACCGCGCCCCGCGATCCCGTCGGCTCGTCGCGCATCGCGCGGGAGGCATCCGGCGTCTCCATCCGCCGATCATAGGTCGGCGCCGCCCCCGGTGGGGCGGACCGGGCGACGCCGGCGCGGATGCACAGCCGCTGTCGAGGCTCAGGCCCTGTTCTGTCAAGGCTCAGGCCCTGTGATCTTCGCGAAACATGCGCGGGGATAGGCTCGGGGCATGGGTGATCTCTTCGACGGCTACGGCTCGACCCTCGCGCCGCGCAAGACGGTCTCGGGAGTGCCGGCGTTCGACGAGATGTTCGAGCACCCGGCCGACGCCGGCATCGCCACGCCCTCCCGCGCCGCCTACCGCGAGCTCTATCAGGCGCTCGCGCAGCTGACGCAGGAGGAGCTGCGCGGACGCACCGAGTCGCTCGCGAGCTCGTATCTCGCGCAGGGCGTGACGTTCGACTTCGCCGGCGAGGAGCGTCCGTTCCCCCTGGATGCCGTGCCGCGCGTGATCGACTACGGCGAGTGGTCGACGGTCGAGAAGGGCGTGCAGCAGCGCGTCAAGGCGCTCGAGGCGTTCCTCGACGACGCGTACGGCCACCAGTACTGCGTCCGCGACGGCGTGCTGCCCGCGGCGCTCATCGCCAGCTCGCAGTACTTCTACCGCCAGGCGGCAGGCATCCACGCCGCCAACGGCGTGCGCATCCAGGTCGCCGGCATCGACCTGATCCGCGACGAGCACGGCGAGATGCGGGTCCTCGAAGACAACGTGCGCGTGCCCTCGGGTGTGAGCTACGTCATCTCCAACCGGCGCGTGATGGCGCAGACCCTGCCGGAGCTCTTCCACTCGATGCGTGTGCAGCCGGTGGGCGACTACCCGAACAAGCTCCTCCAGGCGCTCCGGAACGCCGCTCCTCCCGGCGTCGACGACCCGAACGTCGTCGTCCTCACCCCCGGCGTCTACAACTCGGCCTACTTCGAGCACACGCTGCTCGCCCGCCTCATGGGCATCGAACTCGTCGAGGGCCGTGACCTGCAGTGCATGGGCGGCAAGGTGTTCATGCGGACGACGCGCGGACCCAAGCGCGTCGACGTCATCTACCGCCGCGTCGATGACGACTTCCTCGACCCGCTGCAGTTCCGCGCCGACTCGATGCTCGGCGCCCCGGGGCTCATGCTCGCCGCGCGGCTCGGCAACGTCACGATCGCGAACGCCGTCGGCAACGGTGTCGCCGACGACAAGCTGCTCTACACCTACGTGCCCGACCTCATCCGGTACTACCTGTCCGAAGAGCCGATCCTGAAGAACGTCGACACGTGGCGCCTCGAAGAGCCCGCCGCGCTCGAAGAGGTGCTCGACCGGCTCGACGAGCTCGTCGTGAAGCCCGTCGACGGATCGGGCGGCAAGGGCCTCGTCGTGGGCCCGGATGCCTCACCGGCAGAGCTCGAGACCCTCCGCAAGAAGCTCATCGCCGACCCCCGCGGCTGGATCGCGCAGCCGGTCGTGATGCTCTCGACCATCCCGACGCTCGTCGAGGACGGCATGCGCCCGCGCCACGCGGACCTGCGCCCCTTCGCCGTCAACAACGGCGACGAGGTGTGGGTGCTGCCGGGAGGGTTGACGCGCGTCGCGCTCCCCGAGGGGCAGCTCGTCGTGAACTCGTCGCAGGGCGGCGGGTCGAAGGACACCTGGATCGTCGGCGGCGACGCGCCGCAGCGCGGCCCCCGCGGTCCCGAGGGGCTCGCCGGACTGGTCGCCGACCAGGCATCCGTCACCGCGTCGATCCCCGTCATCTACGACCCGCAGGACGTGCAAGCCCACTCCCCGCAGGACCGCCCGCGCACCCGCACGGAGCAGCAACAACAGCAGCAGCAACAGCAGCAGCAGACGGATGCCGGGGAGGTGGCGTCGTGCTGAGCCGCATCGCCGAGAGCCTGTTCTGGATCGGGCGGTACATCGAGCGCAGCGACGGCACCGCGCGCATCCTTGACGTCCACCTGCAGCTGCTCCTCGAAGACCCGTGGATCGACGAAGACACCGCCTGCCGCTCGCTCATGGGCGTCATGGGGTCGCTTCCGCCCGCCGACGTCGCCGCCGTGACGCGCGGCGACGTGTTGACGAGCCTCGCCGTCGACCGCGCCAACCCGTCGAGCATCGCCTACGCCGTGCAGGCGGCGCGCGAGAACGCCCGCCGGGCCCGCGAGATCGTCTCGACGGAGCTGTGGGAGACGCTCAACACGACGTACTCCCGGATGCCGCGACGCATCAACAACGAGAAAGCGCACGAGTTCTTCCAGTGGGTGCGTGAGCGCTCGGCGCTCGCCGTCGGCATCACCGACTCGTCGACGAGCCGCGACGAGGCGTGGCAGTTCCTGACGCTCGGGCGCGCCATCGAGCGCACCGACATGACGGCGCGGCTGCTTGCGACGAGGTCGCTGACCGAGGCATCCGGCCCGTCGTGGACGACCATCCTGCGCTCGTGCGGCGCCTACGAGGCATACCTCCGCACCTACCGCGGCATGCCGAGCGCCGCCAACGCGGCCGAGTTCCTGCTGCTCGACCGGCTCTTCCCGCGGTCGATCATCCACTCGATCACCGTCGCCGAGACGTGCATGAGCGCGATCGACCCCGTGGCCGACCGCGTCGGGCACTCGAACAGCGTGCTGCGCGCGCTCGGGCGCATCCGCAACGACCTCGAGTACCGGCCGATCGACGAGATCCTCGCCGAACTCCCCGACCACATGGAGCAGGTGCAGAAGGTGACCCGCCAGGCATCCGAGGCGATCCGCGCGCGGTTCTTCCCCACCCACGCCGAGCCGAGCTGGATCGGAGAGACCTCATGATGCGGCTGCGGATCGAGCACGCGACCGGGTTCTCGTACCAGGGTGACGTCGGCGCGTCGTACAACGAGGCGCGCATGCTGCCGAGCTCCACCGACGCCCAGTTCGTCCTGAGCGCGCAGCTCGACATCGAGCCGTCGACGAGCGTCAACTACTACACGGACTACTTCGGCACCCGCGTCGCCGCGTTCGACGTGCTCGCGCCGCACCACGCGCTCGACATCACCGCGCGTTCACTGGTCGAGGTGCGGCCCCGGCCCATCGACTTCACCGAGATCGGCTGGAAGCGTCTGCACCGCGAGGCCGCACGGTCGATCCAGACGGTCGAGATGCTCGGCCAGTCCGCCCGCACCGAGCCGCACCCGGAGGTCGCCGAGATCGCCCGCTCGATCGTCGCGCACCACGACGACCCGGGCCGCGCCGCCCTCGCCATCGCGACGGCGATCGGGGATGCCGTGGAGTACATGCCCGGCATCACCGGCGTCCACTCGACCGGCGCCGAGGCGTGGGTCGAGCGCAAGGGCGTGTGCCAGGACATCGCGCACATCACCCTCGGGGCGCTGCGCGAGGTCGGGATTCCCGCGCGCTACGTGTCCGGGTACCTGCACCCCAGCCCGCACCCGGAGGTCGGCGTGCCGGTGACGGGCGAGTCGCACGCGTGGGTCGAGTGGTTCACGGGGGAGTGGCAGGGCTTCGACCCCACCAACAACGTCGAGATCGGCGACCGGCACGTGCTCGTCGGTCGGGGGCGCGACTACAACGACGTCCCGCCGCTGCGCGGCGTGTACGCCGGCCCGTTCAAGAGCGAGCTGCACGTGAAGGTGACGATCACTCGCGAGGCGTGATCCTCGCAGCCGTCGGTCCCTGAGTGCCGCGCGCTCACCCGGCGAGGAACGTCCGCACGTCGGCGATCTCCTCGGGCGAGATGCCGTGGCCGAGGCCCGGGTACGTCCGCGCCGTGAGGGTCGTGTGCTCCGGCATCCATGCGGCGGTGCGGGCGACAGCGTCGGCGGCGATGACGCGGTCGTCCTCGCCGCGGCCCCAGAACGCGGCGGGGCGGCTGGCGGCGAGCGTCTCGTCGGCGGGTTGCGGTGCGCCGAGCACGAAGCCGCCGAGGACGACGGTCGCGGCCATGCGCTCGGGCCGCGTGCGCAGAAGCTGCGTCGCCATGAGGCCGCCCTGCGAGAAGCCGACCGGGATGATCGGGGTGTCCGCGTCGAGCGCGCCGTCGATCCAGTCCCACAGGGTCTCCGTCGCCTCGTCGACCGCGGACGGGTCGGGGCGACCGGGAGTCGTGATCGGGAACCAGGCGTTCCCGCCGTGCGGCAGGCGCTGGGGTGCGCGCACCGAATACCACGGGGAGTCCGGGGCGAGCAGCGGCGCGAGCCGGGCGAGGTCGTTCTCGTCGGCGCCGTACCCGTGCAGCAGGATCAGGCTGGGGGCGGATGCCGCGGCATCCGGGGCCGAGGCCGCACCCGCGACGCGAGCCGGACCCGCGCCGCGAGCTGGACCCGTGCGATACGAGAGGCTCATCGCTCGATCAGCTCGTCGAGGTCCGTGCCGCCGACGGCGACGGTGACCTGCGTGTCCCACGGGTCGGCGGTGACGACGGAGGTGCCGTTGTCGCTGAAGGCGAGGCCGTGGGCGCGCAGGCGCGCGGTCAGGGCGTCGAGGTCGGCGCGGGCGGGGACGGTCAGGGCGAGGTCGCCGAGGCCGAGGCGGGTCGCGCGCGGACCGGCGCCCTGGGAGTGCCAGGTGTTCATGCCGACGTGGTGGTGGTAGCCGCCGGCCGACGCGAAGAGCGCGCCGGGGTAGCTCGTGACGGTCGCCTCGAACCCGAGCGTGTCGACGTAGAAGTCGCGCGCGACGCCGAGGTCGCCGACCTGCAGGTGGACGTGGCCGACGCGGCCGGCGAGGGCGGGCCCGGCATCCAGCGCTTCTTGCGTGAGGTGATCGCGGAGGTACTGGTTCGGGTCGAGATAGATCGTGCCCATGTCGATCTCGGCGCCGATGTGGTTCCACGTCGACCGGGCGCGGTCGGTGTACAACTCGATCCCGTTCTCCTCCGGGTCGGTGAAGTAGAACGCCTCGCTCACCTTGTGGTCGCTCGAGCCGGTGAAGCGGGTGCGCCCGTCCTGCGCGGCGCGATAAACGGTCGCGGCGAGGCTCGCCTGATCGTCGAAGAGGAAGGCCGTGTGGTAGAGCCCGGCCTCGCGCGGGTCGACGGAGGGGAGGTCGGGCGTGTGGACGAGCCGCATCATGGGCACGCCGCCCCGCCCGAGCACGCGGTGCACCTCGCGGCCGCGGGCGCGCTCCTCGATCGGCGCGAGCGCGAACGCCTCGCCGTAGTAGCGCGACATCAGGTCGAGGTCGCGGACCCGCAGGGTCACGGCATCCATCGCCGTGTCGGCGCTGAGGAGGCGGTCGTCGGTCATGGCGGTGGGCGGCGTGGTCATGGGTGGCTCCGGGGTTCGGGTGGGCGGCTCGGCTGGGCGGCTCGGGTCTCGGGTGGGGCGGGTGTGGGGCGGGGTGCGCGTTCACAACTCAGGAAGAATGCGGGGGCGGCGCACGGGCGGCCACGGAATTCCGCGGGTCGTCATCGGCCCAGCCGCCGATCTTCCTGAGTTGTGAACGCCTCTGCGTGTCGAGCGGTCAGCGGGCGACGGCGAAGCCGCCGGTCCAGCCGATCTTCTCGCTTGCGGCGAGGGTGAGCTGCAGGAAGCCGAGGGACTCGAGCTCGTGCGCACGGGTGAGCGCGCCGGCGTCGATCGCGCCGACGCCGCCCGCGGTGATCGCCTCGGCGAGCTGGGTCTTCGCGGCCGCGTCGTCGCCCGCGATCAGGACGGTGGTCTGGAGGCCGCCGACCTGCTTCGAGGCGAGGGTCGCGGCGAACGTCGTGTTGAAGGCCTTGAGGACCTTCGCGGCGGGTAGCTTCGCCTGGAGCTCTGCGGCGGCGGACGAGCCCACCGGCACGACGAGCGCATCGAAGGTCTCGAAGTTCAGCGGGTTGGTGATGTCGACGACCGTCTTGCCGTCGAACTGCGAACCGTAGGCGGCGACGATCGCGTCGAGTGCGGGGTAGGGGACGGCGAGCACGACGATGTCGCCGTTCAGGGGAGCGGTACCGGTCTCGTCCTGCGAGATGTAGTCGACGGTGCTGCCGCCGGCTGCCAGGACGCCGCCGATCGCGTTCGCCATGTTGCCGGTGCCGATGATCGTGATGTGAGCCATGATGCGCTCTGCCTTTCTGTGCGGCTCGGGCTGTCGGAGTCGTTTGCTTGTAGGTACAACAATCACTGTATACACTTTGGTTGTAGATGCAACTTTCGGGCGTAGAATGTTCCTATGACGTCGCTGAATCCGGAGCCGGCCCCGGCTCTGACCCACCCCGAACGGGTCGCCGTGGCGCGCCTGCATGCCCTCCTGGAGCTTCTGCCGACGGCGCTCGACAAGCAGCTCGCACCCGTCGGGCTCACCTCCTTCGAGTACACGCTGCTCGAGGCGCTCGCCGAGGCGGATGCCGGGCGCCTGCGCCTCTCGGCGCTCGCATCGCGGTCGAACGCGACGCTCCCGCGCCTGTCGCGCGTCGTCACGGGGCTCGAGCGCAAGGGCTATGTCCTGCGCGCGCCGTGCGAGCAGGACGGCCGTGCGACGAACGCCGTCCTGACCGACGCGGGCCGGGCCGCGCGCGCCGGGGCAGCTCCCCTGTATGCGGATGCCGTGCGCCACATGATCCTCGACGGGCTCGACGACGACGGCGTCGACGACCTCGCCCGCCTCACCTACGCCGTGCTCGACCGACTCGACCCCGACCGCCGGCTCGCGATCACGTCGGAGGGGAAAGCTCCCGCCTGCGCCGCCGATCCGTCCGCGGAGACGCCTCCCGCCTGCGCCGCCGATCCGGCGCCGGTCGCGGACGGGACGTGCGCCGCCGACCCGGCGCCCGCGGAGCTCTCGGTACGCTGACATCGTGACGGCGACGTGGCGGAGCACCCAGAAGGCGAACCGCCGCGCGCGCCTCCTCGACGAGGCGGCGGCCCTCTTCGCCGCGCGGGGGTTCGCCGCCGTCACGACCGCCGAGATCGGTGAGGCCGTCGGCATGAGCGGCCCCGCCCTCTACAAGCACTTCTCGAGCAAGGACGCGATCCTCACCGAGCTCCTCGTCGACGCGAGCGAACGCCTGCTGGCGGGATGCCGCGAGATCCTCGCCGCGCGGGGGTTCGGTGGCGGGCGGGGGCTCGACGCGGATGCCGCGGCATCCGTCCTCGCCGACCTCATCGTCTTCCACATCGGCTTCGCGACGGCCGCCCCCGACATCATCCGCATCCAGGATCGCGAGCTTGCCGGGCTCGGCGCCGAGGCCAGCCACCGCGTGCGGAGCCTGCAGCGGTCCTACGTCGACGCGTGGGACGAGGTGCTCGCCGCGGCGCAGCCGGGCCTCTCCGACGCGGAACGTCAGACACGCCTGCTCGGTGTCTTCGGGCTCCTCAACTCGACGCCCCACAGCGCGGCGGCGAGCGGTGCGGATGCCGCCGGCATCCTCGCCGGCATGGCGCAGCGCGCGCTCGGGGGCTGAGCTCGACCCCCGCGAGACCCGCGGTACGCGACGAGACCCGGGTTCGTAACCAAGGGTTTCGTCGCGTGGAGGCGGTCTCGCGGGCAGGCGACGAGTGCCGAGAGCCCGCCCCGGGGCAGGCGACGAGTGCCGAGAACCCGCCCCGGGACAGGCGACAAGTGCCCGGCTCCCGCCCCGGGTCAGGCGCCCGGCAGGCAGAGCATGAGGGTCTTGCGGGATGCCTCGGCCACGACGACGCCGTCCTGGTTGCGCATCGTGTGGGCGAACTCGACGATGCCCTGGCCCGGTCGCGACGACGACAGGCGCTTCCCGGCGATGAGGGTCTCGGCGTAGAGCGTATCTCCGACGCGCACGGGAGCGGGGAAGCGCACCGCGTCGAAGCCCAGGTTCGCCACGATCGTCCCCTGGGTCAGCTGCGCCACCGAGAGCCCGACCATCGTCGACAGGGTGAACATCGAGTTCACGAGGCGCTCGCCGAACTCCGTCTGCGCCGACCACGCGGCATCGAGGTGAAGCGACTGGGTGTTCATCGTGAGCGTCGTGAAGAGGACGTTGTCGGCCTCGGTCACCGTCCGCCCGGGAGCGTGCGCGTAGACGGCGCCCTCGACGAACTCCTCGAAGTAGAGCCCGCGCTGGACGATCCTCGGCGTGGAGGCCTGCGTCTGCTCGCTCATGCGTCCTCCCCCTCGATCGTCGCGACGACACCGCCGCGGCTCACCTGGTCGCCGACCGCGACCCCGAGTCGCACGATACCGGCGACCGCGGCACGCAGCACGTGCTCCATCTTCATCGCCTCGACCGCGACCACGGGGTCGCCCACCTCGACGGCCGCGCCGTCGGCGACGGCCACCATCACGACGGTGCCGGGGAGGGGCGAGACGACGGTGGGCGAGGCATCCGCCGCGGCATCCGCGCCGTGCTCGGCGACGGCCTCGCTGACGCGCACGGCGTCGCCGTCGGCGCTCAGCCACAGGATGCCGCCGGGCTCCGCCGCGACCGGGAACGTCCGGACGAGGCCGCCCACCCCGACCGAAGCCGTGCCCACCCCGACCGAAGCCGTACCCGGGTCGGCGCGGACGGATGCCGGCACCGCGTCGCCGTCGCCCACGGCGACGCGCAGCGGATCGGCCCACACCCGCACGCGCGCGGTCTGCGTGCCGCTGACGAGGTCGTACACGCTCGGTGCCCTGTCACCGAGGCGCCAGCCGTCGGCGCGCACCCACGGACCCGTCGCGGGCGCGCGACTCGCGCCCGCCCGCGCCTCGTCGGCGTGTGCCGAGGCATCCAGCGCCTGCCGCACGAGCGCGGCTTCGGCGAAGGTCCGGTCGGAGACCTCGGGGAACGGCAGATCGTCGAAGACGCGCGCGATGAGGCCCGTGTCGAGATCGCCTGCGGCGACGTCCGGCCGCTGAAGGAGCAGGCGCAGGAACGCGAGGTTCGTCTCGAACCCGAAGATCGCGGTGTCCTCGATCGCCCGCACGAGCCGGCGCCGCGCCGCGTCGCGGTCGGGGCCCCACGCGATGATCTTCGCGAGCATGGGATCGTAGTCGGTCGAGACGTCCAGGCCGTCCTCGAGCGCGGTGTCGACGCGGATGCCCTCGCCCGGCGGGTGTACGACGCGCAGCACGCGCCCGCCGGTCGGAAGGAATCCCGTGCGCGGGTCCTCCGCGTAGACGCGCACTTCGATCGCGTGGCCGTCGAGCGTCACGTCGTCCTGCGTGAACGCGAGGTGCTCGCCTGCCGCGATCCGCAACTGCTGCTCGACGAGGTCGAGACCCGTGACCATCTCGGTCACCGGGTGCTCCACCTGCAGGCGCGTGTTCATCTCCATGAAGAAGAACTGGTCGGGCTCATCGCCCGGCACGATGAACTCCACCGTCCCGGCGCCGACGTACCCGACGCTGCGTGCCGTCTCGCACGCCGCCTCGCCGATCCGCGCGCGGGTTTCAGCATCCAGCAGGGGAGACGGTGCCTCTTCCACGACCTTCTGGTGCCGGCGCTGCAGCGAGCACTCGCGCTCGCCGAGATGGACGACGTTGCCGTGCGCATCGGCGAGGATCTGCACCTCGATGTGCCGGGGCGAGGTGACATAGCGCTCGAGGAACAGTGTGTCGTCGCCGAAGGATGCCGCAGCCTCGCGCCGCGCTGCCGCGACCGCCGCGGCAAGGCCCGAGGCTTCCTCGACGACGTGCATGCCCTTCCCGCCACCGCCCGCGGAAGGTTTGATCAGCACGGGGTAGCCGACGCCCTCTGCACCCGCGATGAGCTCGTCGTCGCTGAGTCCCGGGCGCGCGAGTCCGGGAACGGTCGGCACGGATCGCTGTTCGACGGTCTGCTTGGCCGAGATCTTGTCGCCCATGACCTCGATCGCCTCGGGAGACGGTCCGATGAACACGATCCCCGCGTCGGCGCACGCCCGAGCGAACGCGGCATTCTCGGCGAGGAACCCGAACCCCGGGTGGATCGCCTGCGCGCCCGTCTGGCGGGCGGCATCGAGGACGCGGTCGATCGAGAGGTAGCTCTCGCCCGCGGCGGCGGGCCCGAGCCGTACGGCCGCGTCGGCGAGGCGCACATGCCGCGCGCCCGCGTCCGCGTCGCTGTAGACGGCGACGGAGCGGATGCCGAGCGCGCGCAGGGTCCGGATGATCCGGACGGCGATCTCGCCGCGATTGGCGATGAGGACGGTGTCGAAGGTCGCCATGACGCTCACATCCGGAAGACGCCGTAACGGGCGTCGGGCATCGGGGCGCGGGAGACGACGTCGAGGGCGAGCCCGAGCACGTCGCGGGTCTGCGCCGGCTCGATCACCCCGTCGTCCCACAGGCGCGCGGTCGAGTAGTAGGGGCTGCCCTGCTCGTCGTAGCGGGCGCGGATGGGGGCCTCGAACGCCGCCTTGTCGTCGTCGCTCCACGGGGTGCCCGCGGCATCCAACTGCTCCGCGCGGACGGTGGAGAGGACGGATGCCGCCTGCGGCCCGCCCATCACCGAGACGCGCGCGCCGGGCCAGAGCCAGAGGAATCGCGGGGAATATGCCCGCCCGCACATCGAGTAGGTGCCGGCGCCGAACGAGCCGCCGACGACGACCGTGAGCTTCGGCACTCGCGCGCAGGCGACCGCGTTCACCATCTTCGCGCCGTGCTTCGCGATGCCGCCGTGCTCGTACTCGCGGCCCACCATGAAGCCGGTGATGTTCTGGAGGAACAGCAGCGGGATGCCGCGCTGATCGCACAGCTCGATGAAGTGCGCGCCTTTCAGTGCCGACTCGGCGAACAGGACGCCGTTGTTCGCGAGGATGCCGACGGGATGGCCGTGGATCTGCGCGAAGCCGGTGACGAGCGTGTCGCCATACTCCCGCTTGAACTCGTCGAACCGGCTGCCGTCGACGAGCCGGGTGATGACCTCGCGCGCGTCGTAGGGCGTCGTGAGGTCGACGGGGACGACGTCGTAGAGCGTCTCGGGGTCATGTCGAGGTGCGTCGGCCGGGCCGAGGTCGTAGGGGAGGGGTGCGGGCTGCGGGAGGGTCGCGACGATGTCGCGGACGATCTGCAGGGCGTGCGCGTCGTTCTCGGCGAGATGGTCGGTGACACCGGAGATGCGCGAATGGGTGACACCGCCGCCGAGCTCCTCGGCCGTGACGACCTCGCCGGTCGCCGCCTTCACGAGGGGCGGACCGCCCAGGAAGATCGTGCCCTGGTCGCGTACGATGACCGTCTCGTCGCTCATGGCGGGGACGTACGCGCCGCCCGCGGTCGATGACCCCATGACCGACGCGATCTGCGCGATGCCGTCGCGCGACATCCGCGCCTGGTTGTAGAAGATGCGCCCGAAGTGGTCGCGGTCGGGGAACACCTCGTCCTGCAGGGGCAGGAACGCCCCGCCCGAGTCGACGAGATAGATGCAGGGCAGACGGTTCTCGGCGGCGACCTCCTGCGCGCGCAGGTGCTTCTTGACCGTCATCGGATAGTAGGTGCCACCCTTGACGGTCGCGTCGTTCGCGACGACCATCACGTGCCGTCCGTGCACGAGGCCGATGCCCGCGACGACGCCTGCGGACGGCGCGTCGCCGTCGTAGAGCCCGTCGGCGGCGAGCGGTGCGAGCTCGAGGAACGGGCTGCCGCGGTCGAGGAGCGTGTCGATGCGATCGCGCGCGAGGAGCTTCCCGCGAGAGACGTGGCGCAGGCGGGATGCCTCGGGCCCGCCCGCCGCGGCCCGCGCGCGGCGTGCGCGGAGCTCGTCCACGAGGTCGCGGTAGCTCGGCGCCGGACTGGCGGACGCATTCGCGGAGGGATTCGTCGTCATCGACATGGCATCCTCTTTCGGTTATCGACTGATAACTGAACTCAGGGTAGCGCGCGGCGGCTCTCCCGTCCACCCTCGAAGGGATGCCGGCTCCCGCGCCGATCTCGGGTGAGAATGGAGGGGATGAGCACGAGCCCCGAACAACCCGCGTCCTACTGGTACGTCGACGACGACGCGCGCTCGACCTCGGTGATGGAGGCGATGCGCTCCTACCGCGCCGCCGAGGTCGCGATGCGTCGCCGCACCCAGCAGACGATGGACATGGGGGAGAACGAGCTGCTCGTCCTCCGCTTCCTGGCACGCGCGCGCCTCCGCGACGAGCTGGTCACGCCCGTGACGCTCAGTCGCTACCTCGGCATCACGTCGGCCTCGACGACGGCGCTGCTCGACCGGCTCGAGAAGTCCGGCCACATCGTCCGCACGCCGAACCCCCGCGACCGTCGCAGCGTCGTGATCACTTCGAGCGAGAAGTCGGACGACGAGGTGCGTCACACGCTCGCCGCGATGCACGACCGCATGATGTCCGTCGTCCGCGACTTGACCCCCGACCAGCGCGCGACGGTGATCGGATTCCTCGACGCGATGCGCGAGGCGGTCGACCTCATCGACGGGTAGCGTCGGGCAGGCCGCGGCGAGGCCCGTCAGGACGCGAGGTCGCGGCGGGCGAGCGGGGCAGCGGCGACGTCGTCGGATGCCGCGGTGATGGCGTCGAGAAAGGCCACGACCGCGCGGCGGCCGTCGTCGCCGAGGGCGTCGACCGCGGATTCGATGCGCGACTCATAGGCATCCACGAGATCGGCGACCTCGTCGAACGCGCGGTCGGTCGGTGCGATGAGGATGCTGCGTCGATCCGTCGGATGGCTGACGCGCTGGACGCTGCCCTGGCGCTCGAGGCGGTCGAGCAGCGCGGTCGTGGAGGCCGAGCTGATGTCGAGATGACGGGAGATCTCGCTGGGCTTCACATCGAAGCCTTCGCGTCGTCGCAGGAGGAGGAACTGCAGTGCGCGCAATTCGTTGTCGCCCAGAGACGCGATTGTCCGTACGCGCTGGTGCATCTGAGCATCGGAGGCCCGGAAACGCGCCAGGGCGTGCAGAACGCTCGCAGGGTCGCTCGATGTCGTCATGTCCTCACCCATGGTCTTCCGGTCAACCCAATATATCTCCCTTGGTGCGTAGCTCGAAAAATATCTCGCTTGACTAACTACTTTCCTTCGGAATAACCTTTCTCGTGACCGAACCGGCCATAGAGCGAGGAATCATCATGGGACGTCTGTACTACGGCAACAGCATCGACGCGATCGAGGTCGATGACCGCGAGCTCGCCCACCTGAAGATGGTGACGACGACCAAGCTCCGCCGGTCCGAGGGCTTCAGCGTCTCGTTCTCGTCGGCACGGGCCGGGCGGTCGACCGTGTGGGTCCACTGCGCGATCCCTCTCCGATTCGACTTCGACAGCGCCGAGCCCATCCGCCTCGACCCCGCCTACGTCAATGAGCTCGCGCAGGCGGCGGCATCGGCCATGGGCATCGTCATCGACCTCGACGCCGCGGTAGCCGCGACCAAGCCCGAACTGGCGGTCGTCGCGTGACGAGCGTGCTGCCCACGAGGGCCGCGGCGTCCCACGTCACGTGGGCGGCCGTCGAGCCGGGCTTCCACGTCGCGTCGCGGGACGGCGAGTACGTCGGCTACGCGGAACGCACCGTCGACGGCCACTTCGTCGGCTTCGACGGGCGATCGACGCCGGTCGGCCGCTACATCTCTCTGGCCGAGGCCCAGCGCGCCGTCGAATCGGCCCCGGCCAACGAGGATCAGCCGGTGCTCTCCCGTCGCGCCCAGGGTGCGTTCCAGGCGGCGGCCGCGCTCAGCGGCATCGTCGCGATCGGCACGTTCGCCGCGGCGGTGTTCACCCTGCCGATGCTCTGAGGATGACCCGCTGAATCGGCATCCGCTGATCCGGTCGGGCGCGTCCGGTCAGGCCGCCATCGCTTCCTCGGTGCGTCCCTGCAGGTATCCGCACAACTCCGCGAGACCCGCGAGGTCGGCGGCGAGAGCCGCTACCTTTGCGGCATCGAGGTCCATCGCCTCCGACCGCGGTTCGAACGTGACAAGCCACCGCGGTCCCAGGTCGTCGACGACGGCCTGGATGTACGTCACCGTCGACGCGTTGTTGAGCGATACGACCACCATCCCCGATTCGGGACCCGGCGTGAAGTCCTTTTCGAGGACCGTGATCGACGACGAGTAGGCGGGGTGCGCGGCCAGATAGTCGTCGATCCATCCCTGCACCGTGGCCTTGCTGCGGTAAGGCATCTCTCCCCAAATCATCGGGCGCCGAACGGCGCCCTCCCATTATGCCTTGCGGCGCCCGCACGCCCGGCGGCCCTATGCGGGGCCGCACGCTCGGCGGCCGCGTGCTCAGTGACGCCCGTGCGGGTCGATGACGACGATGGAACCGTCGTCGCGGACCGATGCGGCATCCTGCACGGCGCCGAGCGCGGGTGTTGCGACGACGGCGACCAGCGCAGCGGCCGCGACGAGCGGGAGGACAGCGGCGGAGCGGCTCGGCGCGGACGGATGCCGCTGCTCCATCGCGACGAGCGCGGCGGTCGCGACCAGCAGCGCGACTGCTGCCGCCGCGCCGATCACGCTCGAGCGCGCCGGCTGCAGCGCGACGGTGGTGGCGACCGCGAGGATCGCGGTGATCACCGCAGCGGTCGCCGCGCGCGGCGCGATCAGCGTCCCGCGCGCGAGGCTGACGGCGCCCCAGACGAGCGCGGCGACCCCGAGCGCGACGAGGACGATGCCGCTTGAGAGCGACAGCGCCGTCGACGCGCGGACCGCGCTCGCGCCGCCCATCCCGGCGAGGACGAGGCCGCCGCCCCAGGCGAGCGGAGTCGCCCACGACCGACGCCATGCGGCTCGGGCCGTGGACGACGCCACCTCGTCCGTCACGCGCCGACCGCGCGGACGGCGGCGTCGGAGCGTTCCGCCCCCAGGCCGACCGCGAGCAGAACGATCGCGCTCCCGAGGTGGAGGAAGTGGTCCGGCACGTTCAGCGCGAGGAAGTTCGCGCTCGTCCCGACGAGGAAGAATCCCACGATGCCCAGCAGCAGGTATGCGGCCCCGACCACGATGTTCACGATCTTGGCGGCGCGCACGCTCGTCAGGCCGGCGATCAGAAGTGCGCCGCCGATCAGGAGGTGCGCGATGTTGTGGAGCGGGTTGACCGCGAAGATCCCGAGGAGGAGCCCTCCCTCGGTCGCGAGGAAGCCTACCCCGCCGGTCACCGCGAATCCGAGCAGTCCGACGAGGACGTACACGGCTCCGAAGATCGTGGCGACCAGTCGATTGGGTGATGTGCGCATGATGCTCTCCTCAGTCCTGACCCGGCGGATGCCGGATATGAAGACTGTTCGGCGCGGTCCGCCGATCGGATGGGTCGCGGCGATCGGGTGATCGTCGACCGGCGCGACCGCGCGACCGGCGACCGAGCGTCAGGCCATGCGGCGGCGCTCGTCCCGTGCGATCTCGGGAACGGACACCTCGGGGAGGCTGATCGGTGTGGTGCCGGCGACCTCGTCGCTGAACTCCTCGGGTGCGACCACCGTGAGGGGGCGCGTCTCGTCGAGCGAGAGGGCGAAGCGGCGCGACTCGCTGCGGTGCAGGCGGCCCGAGACCACGAGCCACACGAATCCGATCGCACACGCGAGGAACGCGGCTCCGGCGCCGAGCCAGATCGCGGCGCGGGGGCCGTAGGCATCCGCCACCCATCCGACGATGGGGGCTCCGAGGGGCGTCCCGCCCATGAGGATCGCCATGTAGAGCGCGAGGACGCGGCCGCGCAGGGCCGGATCGGTGGTCGTCTGCACGTAGCCGTTCGCCGTGGTCATCGTCGTCACGACCGCGAAGCCGGTGAACATGAGCGTGACGGCATACAGCCAGTAGGAGGGCATGAGGGCCGATACGGCGCCGGCGAGGGCGAACAGGCCGGTCCCGACGATGACCAGGCGGATGCGCGCGCGGTCGCGCCGTGCGGCGAGCAGGGCGCCGGCGAGCGAGCCGATGGCGAGGATCGACGAGAGGAGTCCGTAGCCGTCGGCATCCTTTCCGAACTCGAGCGCCATCGTCGACGCGAAGATCGGGAAGTTCATGCCGAACGCGCCGAGCAGGAACACCATCGCGAACGTGACCATGAGGTCGGGACGCCCGCGCACGTAGCGGAACCCGTCGGCGAGTCGGTTCGAGCCCGTCGCCTTCGCGCGCGGGACGAGCTCGTCGGTGCGGATCAGGCGGAGCGCGACGATCATCGCGAGGAAGGTGACGGCGTTCAGGAGGAACACCCATCCCGTGCCGACCGCGACGATCACGATGCCCGCGACGGCGGGGCCGATCATGCGGGCGGTGTTGAAGGATGCCGCGTTCAGCGCGACGGCATTCGACGCGTTCTCGCGGGCGACGAGGTCGGAGACGAAGGCCTGCCGCGTCGGGTTGTCGAACGCGGCGACCATGCCGAGCACGAACGCGAACGCGTACATGAGGGGGAGCGTCATGACGCCGGTGAGGACGAGCACGCCGATCACGGCGCCGATCGACATGAGGAGCGACTGCGTGACGAGCAGCAGCCGTCGCCGATCGAAGCGGTCGGCGACCCACCCGGTGACGCCGACGAGCAGGAGCGGCGGCGCGAACTGCAGCGCCATCGTGATGCCCATGGCGCCGGCGTCGTTGTCGGTCAGCTGGGTGAGGACGACCCAGCTGAGGGCCGTCGCTTGCATCCACTGGCCGACGTTCGAGACGAGGGCGCCGATGAACCAGACGCGGTAGTTGAAGACGGAGAAGGAACGGAACATGGCGCTCATCTGGCGGCCACCTCCCGCATGATCGCGGCGGCGTCGTGCAGCGTCTCGCGCTGGGCCGGCGTGAGAGCGGCGAGGGATGCCTCGAGCCACTCGTCGCGGCGACGCACGGTCTCGTCGACGACGGTGCGGCCGGCGTCGGTGAGGGCGATGTTGACCTTGCGGCGGTCGTCCTCGTCGGGGGTGCGGCTGAGGTAGCCGCCCTCTTCGAGGCAGTTGACGGTGCGGTTCATCGACGGTGCGGAGACGCGCTCGCGGTCGGCGAGCTCGCCGAGGGTGTGCGGGCCGTGCACGGAGAGGGCGGCGAGTACGGCGAACTGGCCGTCGCTCATCGAGTCGACGGAGCGCTGCGAACGGAGGCGCCGCGCGAGACGGAAGGTCGCCATGCGCAGGTCGGATGCCTCGGTGGCGAGGTTGGGGGAGGTGTCGGCGCGCTCAGGAGTGGGGCTGGGGGGTGTGACAGTGGGACTCATTCTTTTCGTTAGCTTAGCTCATTAGCCTTGCTAAGTAAAGGGCGGGGCGGGAGTGAGGAGTGGTGAAAATAGAAGAAAAATACGATCTGGCTCTGGAGCTGGTGGCGGTGCGGGTTGCGCAGCGTCAGGCGGCGCGCTCGGGTCGGGGGCGCGCCGGCGATGTGGGTGATTCGATCCCGTTGCGTGAGGTGATGGCGGAGCTCGCCGCGGCGATGCGGATCGGGGAGCGGACGATCTCCTCGTGGCTTGGTGACGGCGCCGCGCTCGTAGGCGCCTACCCGGCCACGCTAGAGGCGCTCCGGGAGGGGCGGATCGATGAGCGGCACGCGTCGGCGATCATCGACGCCGGTGCCCCATTGGATGCCGGGAACCGTGGCGTGTTCGAGGAGCTGATCCTGCCGGTCGCCGAGGTCGACACGGCGGCGGCGGTGCGGGAGCACGCCCGGGTGATCGCGGCGCGACTGCAGCCGGAGATCGTCGAGGCGCGGCATCGCGAGGCGCTCGCAGCCCGGCAGGTGAAGACCTACCCTCTGCACGACGGGCTCACCCGACTGCTGCTCGATGGTCCGGCGGCGCTGATCCAGGGTGTGTTCGAGCGTGTCACCGACCTGGCCGCCGCCCTCGCCGGCGACGACAGCGCCGGCGACGGCGAGGGGGACGAGGCCTGCGGCCGAGACGGGCAGCACAGGGGCGACTCAGACGCCGACGGCGACGCCGGCGGGCCGGATGCCGGCGGGCCGGATGCCTGCACGCCCGACGAGCGCACGCTCGACCAGCGGCGCGCGGACGTGGCTCTCGATCTCCTGCTGACCGGTGCTCCGACCGGCCACAATGACGCGGACGACGACGGGAGCGCGTTAGGCGCGATCCGTGCGACGGTGCGGGTCACCGTCCCGATCCTGACCGTCATGGGCGAGAGCGACGAACCGGCGCTCCTCGACGGGCATGGGCCCATCGATGCAGACACCGCTCGCGTCCTGGCCGCGGGCGCGTCGTGCTGGGAGAGGGTGATGATCCACCCCCTCACCGAAGAGCCCCTCCGGCTCGACACCTACCGCCCGAGCGCGAGGCTTCGCCGCCTGCTCGATGCGCGGGATCAGTGCTGCCGGTGGCCAGGATGCCGCCGCCCCGCCGTCGGGAGCGAAGCCGACCACACCGTCGCGTTCTCCGACGGCGGGAAGACCCACGCGGGGAACCTGGCGATCCTGTGCAAGAAGCATCACCGCCTCAAGCACGCCTCGCCATGGACGATCACGCACCTCGGCGGCGAGGTGCTCGAGTTCACGTCCCCGACCCGGCGGCGCTATCGCAACAATGCACCACCGGTGATCCAGGCCGCCACGAACAGGGTGAAGGACCCGCCCTGGCGGCGGCTCCTCGACGCCGCCTACGACTCGGTCGGAGCCCCCGCGCCCTTCTGATCGGACGCGCCCGCCTCGGACGCGCCCGCACCCGCGCCGCGGGCACCCGGCTGACCACGGGTCCTCGCCGCGCCCTCCGCATCTCCCTCGCGCCGCGAGCGTCCCAACGGGATCGTCGCGACGAGACCGATGACCAGGAATCCCGCCGCCGTGAACGCCGCGAGGCGGGTGCCGTCCGAGAACGCCTGCTTCGCGTCGGCGCCGATCTCCGCCGTCTGCGGGTTGTCGGCGAGCCCGGAGATCGCCGCACCGGCGCTGTCGACCACGGTCGACACCACCTGGTCGCGCTGCGCCTCGGGAAGACCCCGATCCTCCAGCGACGACGACAGGATCCCCGCCGTGCTCGAGAAGAGCACCGTCCCGAGGATCGCGATGCCGAGCGCCGAGCCGACCTGCCGAGCCGTCGACTGCGTCCCCGACCCCTGTCCCGACAGCTCGACCGGCACGTCCTGCAGGACGACTCCCGTCAGCTGCGCGGTCGCAAGCCCCACGCCGAACCCGTAGACGAACAGCGCCGGCAGGAGCCAGCCCCAGGCATCCCCCGCTCCGGCATCCCACCCGACGACGACACCGACCCCGGCGACGCCGATGATCTCCGCGACGAGGCCGATCCGCACGACGAGCACCGGGCTCACCTTCCCGCTCGTCGCGCCGGCGAAGCCGCTCGCCACGAACGATCCGATCGCGAGCGCCAGCAGCACGAGACCGGTCTGCAGCGCGCTGAATCCGAGGACGAACTGCAGCCACAGCGGCAGCGACAGGATGATCCCGAACTCCCCGAGCGCCACGACGAGCGCCGCCACGTTGCCGCTGCGGAACGTCGCGATCGAGAACAGCCGGGGGTCGAGCAGCGTCTGCTTGCCCGCCTTCGCGCGGCTGCGCGACCACGCGATGAACGCGACGAGCGAGAGCGCCGCGAGGAGGAACGCGATCGGCACGGGCGATACGTCGAACGGCCACGTCCAGTCCCCGATCGTGAACGGGTCGTTCACCGCCCACCAGCCGAGGGTCCGCCCCTCGATGAGCCCGAAGACGAGCGAACCGAACAGGATCACCGACAGCACCGCGCCGACCCCGTCGATCCGGCCGTACGACTCCGCGCGCGATTCGTTCACCGCCCACAGCACCCCGATGATGATGAGGATGCCGAGCGGCACGTTGATCCCGAACGCCCACCGCCACGAGAAGGCGGTCGTCAGCCACCCGCCGAGGAGGGGCCCGACCGCGGCCATGCCTCCGATCGTCGAGCCCCACACCGCGAACGCGATGCCGCGCTCTCGACCCCGGAACGTCGCGTTGAGCAGCGACAGGGTGCTCGGCAGCATCATCGCCCCGCCGACGCCCTGCACGAGCCGCGCACCGATCAGCAGGTCGGCGCTCGGCGCGAACGCAGCGCCGACGGATGCCGCGGCGAACAGCACCACGCCGATGAGCAGGAGTCGTCGCCGCCCGAACCGGTCGGCGAGGCTTCCGAACAGCAGCAGTAGTGAGGCGAAGACGAGGGTGTACGCCTCTTGCACCCACTGGACCTCGGTCGACGACAGTCCGAGCTCGTCGACGATGGCGGGAACCGCGACGTTGACGATCGTCGAGTCCACGATGATGAGCGCCACGGCGAGGCTGATGAAGACCAGCCCGAACCAGCGCAGCGATGTTTTGTCCCTCACGAAACGCTAGATTAGCTAGCAATCTTCCCGTCCGGAAGTGGATGCTCGAGCTCGTCGCCACGGCATCCGTTCCTCTAAGCTCGCGAGCATGGCAGAGGCGACCGAACGCACCTACACGGACGCTCGCGGCGTCGAGATCGTCTTCGACCACTACGCCGCCGCCACCGAGCCGAGAGCCGTCGTCCAGCTCCTCCACGGCATCGGCGAGCACGCGCGTCGCTACGGCAACCTCATCGACGCGCTCACCGCCGACGGGTACGTCGTCTACGCCGACGATCACCGCGGCCACGGGCGCACGGGCGAGCGCCAGCACGGCGGGGACCCCGACAAGATCGGGCACCTCGGCGTCGGCGGCCTGCGGGCCACGGTCGACGCGCTCTGGCAGTTCACCCAGCTGATCCGTGCCGAGAACCCCGACCTGCCGCTGATCATCCTCGGCCACTCGTGGGGGTCGTTCATGACCCAGCGTTTGTTCGACAAGCACACCGACAGCTACGACGCCGTCGTGCTCAGCGGCTCCGCCTACCGCATGCTCGGCTACATGAACGTCGGCAACCTCAACAAGCGGTGGGAGTCGAAGACCTCCAACGGCACGGAGTGGATGGCGAGCGACCCCGCCGTCGGCGAGGCGTTTCTCGCCGACCCGTACGGCACGACCGAACCCATGCAGCGGCTGTTCAGCCTGCCCGACCAGATGCGCATCCTCGGCCGCCCCGCGAGGGACATCCGCCCCCAGCGCCCGGTGCTGCTGATGGTCGGCGAGGACGACTCGCTCGGCGGACCGCGAAGCATCAACAAGCTCGCCGACGTGTACCGCACCCGCTCCGGGCTCGACGACGTCACCGTCATCGTCTATCCGGGCGCGCGCCACGAGATCTTCAACGAGCCGATCCAGGGAGACGTGCGCGACGACCTGCTCGCGTGGCTCGACAAGCGGATTCCCGTCCGTGACTGAGCGCGCCGGCACACTCGCGACCCGGTACGCGGACCACTGGGCGCGGCCGCTGCGGTGGATCATCGCCCTGACGGTCGTCGGCGCGCTCGCAGGGCTCCTGCCGATGCTCGCTTCGACGGACTCCTTCGACGTCGTCATGCCGATCGTTCTGGCGTTCGGTGCGGCGGGGGGCATCGCCGGAGGGCTGCGCTTCTTCTTCCTGCCCTGGGGAGATGTGGGAGACCCGCGGCTCGGCGGAGATTTCGACGACACCCCCATCTGGGCGGGATACCGCGGGGTGCTGCGCGATTACCTCTGGGCCCTCGCCCTCTGGCTCGTCGGCACCCTCGGCGTGAGCATCGCGGTCGCCGTCATCGCGAAGGACGCGTCCGCGATCGTGTTCCTCCCGCTGCTTTTCGGCTTCGTATGGTCGATGGCGTACGGCCTCGCCGCCCTCGCGGTCGGCCTGCTCGCGATACCGATCGTGACGCTCGTTCGCGCACGGGCGGCGCGGCGCGCGGGCCGCGCGATCAACCCGTGGTGGTACTTCATGACCCTCTATCTCGTTGTCATGCTCACCGCCGTGGCGTCGTACGTCATCCTGCTCTCCCTGGCCCCGCAGCTCATCGGGGTCACCGGCGAGAGCGTCGTCGAGGTCCTGTTCTGGTCCGACACCGCGGATTTCACGCTGGGGCAGACCGTGGCGCTGTGGGCCACCCGCGTGCTCGCGGTGGTCATGCTGGGTCTGATGATCGTCGCGGGCGTGATCGGTGAGCGCCGCCTGCGCGAGGTGATGGCGATGACCGACGAGGCGGCTCGGTAGGCGCACCGTGTACTGACCTAGGCTGAAGACATGCACGGTGAGTACAAGGTCCCCGGGGGCAAGCTCGTCGTCGTCGACCTCGAGGTCGAGAACGGCCGCATCGCCGACTTCCGCCTGGCGGGCGATTTCTTCCTCGAACCCGACGACGCTCTGGCAGACATCGATGCCGCGGTGACCGGGCTGCCGGTGGAATCGGATGCCGCGGCCATCGCCGCCGCCGTCCGCGCCGCGCTCCCCGAGGGGGCGCAGCTACTCGGCTTCACCCCCGAATCGGTCGGCACCGCCGTCCGCCGCGCGCTCGTCACCGCCCCCGGGTGGAAGGACTTCACGTGGGAGATCGTCCACGAGAAGGCGGTCTCACCGCGCATGAACCTCGCCCTCGACGAGGTGCTCACCGCGCGCGTCGGCGCGGGGCTCCGGAACCCCACGCTCCGCATCTGGGAGTGGGACGAGTCGGCCGTCGTCATCGGATCCTTCCAGTCCTACCGCAACGAGGTCGACCCCGAGGGCGCCGCCCGCCACGGCTACGACGTGGTCCGCCGCATCTCGGGCGGCGGCGCCATGATGATGGGCGCCGATTCGATCGTGACGTACTCGCTGTACGTTCCGGCATCCCTCGTCGCCGGCATGACCTTCGCCGACTCGTACGCGTTCCTCGACGACTGGGTGCTGCAGGCGCTGCGCGCCCTGGGCGTCGACGCGACCTACCAGCCGCTCAACGACATCGCCTCGCCGAAGGGCAAGATCGGCGGCGCCGCGCAGAAGCGGCTCGCGGGCGGCGGCGTGCTGCACCACGCGACGATGTCGTACGACATGGACGGTCAGGTCATGACCGAGGTGCTGCGCATCGGTCGCGAGAAGCTGAGCGACAAGGGCACGACCTCGGCCGCGAAGCGCGTCGACCCGCTCCGCGCCCAGACCGGCCTTCCGCGCGAGGCGATCATCGAGAAGCTGAAGCAGACCTTCACGAGCCTCTACGGCGCCCAGCCCGGACGGATCACCGACGAGGAATACGCCGAGGCCGAGGTGCTGGTCGCCTCGAAGTTCGCCACCGACGCGTGGCTGCACCGCGTGCCGTGACCGACGCCCCGCCCGCGCCCGGGGCGGTCGAGATCGTCCACGGCGACAATCTCGCGGTCGCGCGCCGTCTGCCCGACGCCTCGTTCACCCTCATCTACCTCGATCCGCCGTTCAACACCGGCCGGTCGCGCAGGAGGGCGGTCGAGCGCGCGGTCATAACTCCGGAGAATCGCGCGATCGACCCCGGCCAGGACCCCGATCCGGCGGCGCGCGACGCGGATCTCCGGAGTTCTGAACGCGCGCCGGTGAAGACCGGCTTCCGCGGCACGAGCTACGCGCGCCTGCGCGGCGACCTCCGCGCGTACGACGACCGGTGGGGCGACTACTGGGACTTCCTCGAGCCGCGCCTGCGTGAGGCGTGGCGCCTGCTCGCCGACGACGGCACGCTCTACCTCCACCTCGATTACCGAGAGGCCCACTACGCCAAGGTGCTGCTCGACTCCCTTTTCGGGCGCGACTGCTTCCTCAACGAACTCGTCTGGGCCTACGACTACGGCGCGAAGTCTCGCCGCCGCTGGCCGACCAAGCACGACACGATCCTCGTGTACGTGAAGGATCCGGATGCCTACTGGTTCGACTCCGAGGCCGTCGACCGCGAGCCCTACATGGCGCCCGGGCTCGTCACGCCCGAAAAGGCGGCGCGGGGGAAGCTGCCGACCGACGTCTGGTGGCACACGATCGTACCGACCGGCGGGCGAGAGAAGACCGGCTATCCGACCCAGAAACCCGAGGGGATCCTCCGCCGCATCGTCCAGGCATCCAGCCGCCCGGGCGACCGCGTCCTCGACCTGTTCGCCGGCAGCGGCACGACCGGCGCGGTCGCGTCGGCGCTCGGGCGCCACGCGATGCTCGTCGACGACAACCCCGACGCGATCGAGGTCATGCGGCGGCGGATGCCGGACGCGATCGTCCGCTGACCAGCCCATCGCACCCCTCGCGCTGGGCGCCGAGCTTTGCCAGCATGGCCGCATGACCGCTTCGCAGTCCGCACCATCGCACACCTCCGCCCTCGACGACACCGTCGCCCAGCTCACGCGAGAGGAGAAGGCCTCGCTCACTAGCGGTGCGGATTTCTGGCACACCCAAGCGATCGAGCGCGTCGGCATCCCGTCGCTCATGATGACCGACGGTCCGCACGGCCTGCGTAAGCAGGAGGGCGCGGGCGACGCGCTCGGCCTCGGCGCGAGCGTGCCCTCGACCTGCTTCCCGCCCGCGGTGGGCATCGGATCCGCCTTCGACCCCGACCTCACCGCCCGCGTCGGCGCCGCGATCGCGCACGAGGCGATCGTGCAGGACGTGTCGGTCGTGCTCGGCCCCGGCATCAACATCAAGCGCTCGCCGCTGTGCGGGCGCAACTTCGAGTACTACTCCGAAGACCCGCTCGTCGCCGGGGTCGTGGGGGCGGGGTTCATCCGCGGTCTCCAGGCGGAGGGGGTGGGCGGCTGCGTCAAGCACTTCGCCGCGAACAACCAGGAGACCGACCGCATGCGCGTGAGCGCCGACATCGACGAGCGGCCGCTGCGCGAGATCTACCTGCGCGCCTTCCAGCAGGTGATCGAGCTGTCGCATCCCTGGACCGTCATGTGCTCGTACAACCGGATCAACGGCGTCTACTCGTCGGAGAATCCCTGGCTGTTGACGACGGTGCTCCGCGACGAGTGGGGCTTCGACGGATTGGTGATGTCGGACTGGGGTGCGGTCGACAACCGCGTCGCGGGCCTTCCCGCCGGCCTCGACCTCGAGATGCCCTCGTCGGGTGGGGCGAGCCCGGCGCTCATCGTCGCGGCGGTGGAGCGGGGTGAGATCGCCGAATCGGCGCTGGATGCCGCCGCGCGCCGCGCCGTCCAGCTGACGCGCCGCGCGGCGGAACGTCCCGCCGCGGGCGGGGAGATCGACGTCGACGCCCATCATGCGCTCGCCCGTGAGGCGGCCGGCCGCTCGATCGTGCTGCTGAAGAACGAGGGCGATCTGCTGCCGCTCGACCCGAAGGATGCCGCGGCATCCTTCGCCGTCATCGGTGCGTTCGCGAAGCATCCGTGCTACCAGGGCGCAGGTTCCAGCCTCATCAACCCCACACGGCTCGACACCGCGTGGGACGCCATCTCGGAGGCCGCCGCGGGCACCGTCACCTACGCGCCCGGATTCGTGCTCGCGGGCGCCGACAGCGCGAACGGCGACCCCGACACCCTGCGCGAAGAGGCGGTCGCCGCCGCCGGTACCGCGGACGTTGCGATCGTATTCGCGGGACTGCCGGCCGCGGCGGAATCGGAGGGCTACGACCGCACCGACATCGACCTTCCGGCAGACCAGCTCGCCGTGATCGAGGCGGTCGCCGCCGCGAACCCCCGCACCGTCGTCGTCCTCTCCAACGGCGGCGTCGTGCTCCTGCCCTTCCGCGGCGCCGTCCCCGCGATCGTCGAGGGCTGGCTCCTCGGCCAGGCGGGGGGCTCCGCGACCGCCGACGTCCTCTTCTGAGCCGTGAACCCGTCGGGAAAGCTGACCGAGACGATTCCGCTGCGCATCCAGGACACCCCCTCGTACGGCAACTTCCCCGGTGAGGCCGGGCACGTCCGCTACGGCGAGGGCATCTTCGTCGGTTACCGCGGCTACGACCTGAAGCAGCTCGAGGTCGCGTATCCGTTCGGCCACGGACTGTCGTACACGACGTTCCGCTACGGCGACGCGCACGCGGAGGTGACGGATGCCGGCGACATCGTCGTCACGGTCCCGGTGAGCAACGGGGGCAATCGTCCGGGCCGCGAGATCGTGCAGGTCTACACGTCGCTCCCGGGCTCGGCGATCGAGCGCGCGGTGCGGGCACTCTCGGGCTTCGCGACCGTCGAGATCGCGCCCGGTGACGAGGCGCAGGTCGAGATCACGCTTCACCGGAACGACCTGACCGCGTGGGACGTCCGCCAGGGCCGCTGGGTGCTCGAGGGCGGCGACTACACGATCGAGGTCGGGGCATCGAGCCGCGACATCCGCGCGACGACGACCGTGACGGTCGCCGGCGATGACACCTCCGTGCCGCTGACGCTCCACTCCTCGGTCACCGACGTGCTCGCCGACCCCGTCGCGGGGCCGCCGACGCGGAAGGCGATGGGCTCGTTCCTCTCCGGTGACGAGGCATCCGACGCGGCCACGCTGAAGGCGATGGAGGGCTTCCCCGTCGGCCGCATCGTCGGCTTCACCGGCCCCGAGGTGACCGTTGAGAGCCTTCAGACGCTCCTCGACGAGGCCAACGCGGCCGCCCGCCCCGCGACGAAGTCGTAGAAGGTCAGCGCGAGGCGGAGAGGGCCGAGTTCGAGCGGCCGGTAGTCGCGCGTCGGACGGAGCCGCCGCCACAGTTGCGGCTCGAGGGCGCGCAGATATTGTCGCGCGCGTCGCGCGTGGGCGGTGTTCGACGCGATGCGGATCGTCCGCGCGCCCTCCAGCCACGGCAGTGACAGCGTCAGGTTCTCGTGCGTCGAGGTCGCGTGCGGCTCGATCGCGATGTCTGCGGGGCGGATGCCGAGGCGCTCCGCGCCGAAGCGTGCCATGACCTCGGCCTCCGGCGCCGACCCGCGCACGGCGCCGCCGGAGAAGACGTAGAGCGCTCCCGGCGGCGCGGAGCGCACGGCGATGCGCGTCCGCCACGCCTGCAGTGCGTTCGGGCGCCCGTCCTCGCGGGAGCGGAATCCGAGGACGAGGACGACGTCCCGCCCGTCCCGTGGCCCTGTGGTCGCCCCGGTGGTCGCGTCGGCTGGGGTCGGGTAGTCGGCGCGCGACGCGCGGAACGCCTGCGCCTCACCGAAACCCAGGAGTGCCGCGCCGAGGCCGGCCGCCGCGAACCACGGCATCCCCCGCCGCAGACGCGCGGACGCGCGGCGCGTCACGAACGCAGGAACGCCAGCAGCGCCTCGTTCACCTCGGCGCCGTGCGTGCGCAGGAGCCCGTGCGGTGCGCCCTCGATCTCGACGTAGGTGAGCGGGGTCGCGTCGGGCACGAGGTCCTTGAACCGCCGCGCCGTCGCATCGATGGGCAGGATGTTGTCGGCCGTCCCGTGCACGATCAGGGTCGGGACGGTGATGGAGGGGATGTCGCCGCGGAAGTCGGTCGGCCAGGTGAGGGGAGCGGCGGCGATCGCGGCGTTCCCCGCCTGGTTCGCGACCTGCACGCTCGCGTCGACGGCTTCCTGCGAGATGCGCTCGCCGAGGAGGTCGTCGAGGTTGTAGAAGTCGCGGAAGAACCCGGTGAGGAACGCGTACCGGTCCTCCGCGACCGCCGCGGCCGTGCCGTCGAAGAACGCCTGATCGCCGGCTCCGTCGGGATTGTCGGAGGTGATGAGCAGGTAGGGCTCGAGCGAGCCGAAGAACGCGACCTTCGCGATGCGGCCCGCGCCGTAGCGGGAGGTAGCGGGCGATCTCGCCCGTTCCCATCGAGAACCCCACCAGCACGGCATCCTCGAGTTCGAGCTCATCGATGAGCGCGTGGAGGTCCGCCGCGAACGTGTCGTAGTCCGAACCCGACGCCGTCTTCGAGGAGGCGCCGAACCCGCGCCGGTCGTACGCGATCACGCGGTAGCCCGCCGCGAGGAGCGCGCGCGCCTGCAGGTCCCACGATTCGCCGTTCAGCGGGAACCCGTGGATGAGGACGACCGGCTGACCGTCCGAGGGGCCCTGATCGGTGTAGAAGATCTCGACGTCGGTCGAGTTCTCGGTCGCGACGGTGACGTAGGCCATGGTCAGTGCTCCCTCGGGGGTGTGCGGGTGATGGTGTGCGGGCGATCGTGTACGGGCAGTGGTGAGACAGCCGGGCGGATGCCGGCGACTGGATTCGACGCTACGGGCGACGCCGCGAGGATGCCAGGGGGTTGCGTCATCTGACGCGCCGCGCCCATGGTCCTGTCAGGCGTCGCGTCGTGCCCCGTCGGAGGGGTGCACGGTGAAGATGTGCGGCGCCGTGAAACCGGCGTCGGCGAACGCGGTCTCGATCGCGCTCGTCGCCGCCGGGACGAGCTCGTGATCGATGAGGGCGATCGCGGCGCCCCCGAATCCGCCGCCGGTCATCCGTGCCCCGACGGCCCCCGCGGCGCGGGCGGTGGTGACGGCGAGGTCGAGTTCGGGCGTCGAGATCCCGAAGTCGTCGCGCATCGACGCGTGCGATGCGTCGAGGAGGGGCCCGACCGCACGGGGGCCGTCGCCCTGCAGCGTCCGCACGGCATCCAGCACCCGCTGATCCTCGGTGACGACGTGGCGGACGCGGCGGAAGGTGACGTCGTCCATCAGCTCTTCGGCGCGGGGGAGGTCGTCGACGGATACGTCACGCAGCGCGGGAACGCCGAGGAGCGCCGCGCCCCGCTCGCACGCCTCGCGGCGCTCGCGGTACCCGCCGGTGGAGTGCGCGTGACTCACCCGCGTGTCGATGACGAGCACCTCGAGGCCCGCCGCGGCGAACCCGAGGGGGATGATCTCGGCATCCAGCGTGCGGCAGTCGAGGAAGATGCCGGCATCCGCCCGCCCGCGCATCGCGGCGGTCTGGTCCATGATGCCGGTGGGTGCGCCGACGGCGTCGTTCTCGGCGCGGCGCCCGATGCGGGCGAGCGCGACCGAGTCGAGGCCGAGATCCCAGACGTCGTTCAGGGCCGCGGCGGTCGCGCCCTCGATCGCGGCGGACGATGAGAGCCCCGCTCCGACGGGCACGTCGGAGGAGAAGAGGAGGTCGACACCGGTGACGGATGCCGGGTCGGTCTGCGTCTCGTCGAGGAGCGCCCAGGCGACGCCGAGGGGGTAGCGTGCCCACTCCGTGATCTCGTCGCGGCGGGCGGGGAAGAGCGCGTCGAGCTCGGCGAGCGGCAGCTCCACCGGGTCCGGCGCGAACGAGGACCGCACGCGGATGACGCCGTCGCGACCGGTGGTGAGGTCGACGCGGGTGCGGTGTTCGATCGCGAAGGGGAACACGAACCCGTCGTTGTAGTCGGTGTGCTCACCGATGAGGTTGACGCGCCCCGGCGCCGACCAGGTGCCGGCGGTGGGGACTGCGGGGGAGGGCGACGTCGCGGTCACAGGGTCACTCCTTCGATGGCCGCGCGGAGGCGCTCGGCCGCGGTCTCGGGGACGAGATCGCCGATCCAGGCGCCCATGGCGGCCTCCGACCCGGCGAGGAACTTGAGCCTGTCGGCGGCGCGGCGCGGGCTCGTGAGCTCCAGCCGCAGCCGCACGGTGTCACGGCCGACGCGCACGGGCGCCTGGTGCCAGGCAGCGATGTACGGCGTCGGGGTGTCGTACAGGGCATCCACTCCTCGCAGCAGGCGCAGGTAGAACGGGGCCAGCTCGTCGCGTTCGGCGTCTGTGAGACCCGCGAGGTCGGGGACGTGCCGGTGAGGGAGGACATGCACCTCGATCGGCCAACGGGCCGCGAACGGCACGAACGCGGTGAAGTGCTCACCGCGCAGCACGACCCGCGGACCCCGCTGCTCGAACTCGAGGATGCGCTGAAACAGGTCGGGCGGGGTGCTGTCGATCTGCTCGAGCAGGCGCTGCGTACGCGGGGTGATGTACGGGTACGTGTAGATCTGCCCGTGCGGGTGCTGCAGCGTCACCCCGATCGCCTCGCCGCGGTTCTCGAACGGAAAGACCTGCCGGATGCCGGGGACCTCCGACAGCACCCGGGTGCGGTCGGCCCACGCCTCGATCACGGTGCGGGCGCGGGTGACCGACTGCGTGCCGAACGACCCGGTGCGCTCGTGGGAGAAGCAGACGACTTCGCAGCGCCCGACGCTCGGCCGGGCGAGACCGAGAGCCGTGTCGCCGGTGTCGTCGTCGCGGGCATCGGCCGGGTCGCCGAGCGCCGGACCGAAGGAGGGGGAGCGGTTCTCGAAGACCGCGACGTCGTAGAGCGACGGGATCTCCGACGGGTTCGACGGCGTCTGCGGGGCGAGCGGGTCGAGCTCGGCGGGAGGCAGGAACGCCCGGCCCTGCCGCGCCGCGGCGATCGAGATCCAATCCCCGGTGAGCACGTCGCGCCGCATCGTCGCGGTCTCGGGCCGCGCATCGAGCACGCGCGTATCGGCGGCACGCTCAGGTCCGAGCGTCGTGTCCGGGTCGTCGTAGTAGATCAGCTCGCGGCCGTCGGCGAGGTGCGTCACGCGCTTGACGACACCGGCACCGAGCCGCGCGGATGGCGTCGTCTCGGCGGTCGGGTCGGCGGCATCCGACGGAAACAACGGAGGCTTGTTCACGTCAACATCGTAGATTCTCGCCGTGTTATCGTCAACACAGAGCAGTTCTCCTGAGTTGTGAACGGAGCGACCGATGAACCGACGGGTCTCGATGGCCGACGTCGCCGCCGCCGCCGGCGTCTCCGGCCAGACCGTCTCACGGGTCGTCAACGACAGCCCGCGGGTCGACCCCGTCACGCGCGCCCGCGTCGCGGCGGCGATGGAGCGCCTGGGTTACCGCCCGCACCGCGCCGCGCGGGCCCTCCGCACGGGCCGGAGCGACACGATCGGGCTGCTCGTGTCGACGCTCGCCACCGTCGGCAATTCGCGCATGCTGCAGGCGATCGCGGCGGCGGCATCCCTGCGCGGGTTCGCGCTCACGGTCGTGACGGCGGAAGGCCCGGATGCCGTGGCCGACGGCTTCGCGCGTCTGCGCGAACAGGGGGTCGACGGCGCGATCATCCTCAACGAGGCGACGCGCGCGGCTCGCGAAGTCGCGGTGCCGGGTGGGCTCGCGGTGGTCGTCGTCGACTCGCCGCCCGACGGTCGGTACGCGATCGTCCAGACCGACCACGCGGCGGGAGCGCGCGCCGCGACCGCGCACCTGCTCTCCCTCGGCCGGGGAGCGGTGTGGCATCTCGCCGGCCCGGACGGGTCGTATGCGGCGTCCGAGCGCGAGCGCGGGTGGCGGGAGGCCCTCGCGGATGCCGGGATGAGCGCCCCCGATCCGCTCCCCGGCGACTGGACGGCGGCCTCCGGATACGCGGCGGCGCTCTCCCTGCCGCCCGATGCCCGCGCCCTCTTCGTCGCGAACGACCAGATGGCGCTCGGGGCCCTCCGTGCGCTCGCCGCGCAGGGCCGTGCGGTTCCCGACGACGTCGCCGTCGTGGGCTTCGACGATGTCGCCGACGCGGCCGACTACCGCCCGCCGCTCACCACGGTCCGTCAGGACTTCGACGCGCTGGGGGCTGCGGCCGTGGCTGCGCTCGTCGCGCGGATCGCCGGCGAGGCCGCGTCACCGGTGATCCTGACGCCCACCCTGGTCCGCCGCGCGAGTGCGTAGCGGAGGTCAGAGCGCTGCGCGCCGGGCCTCCCAGCCAGTCCGCACCATCTCGTCGACGGTGTAGCGGTTCTGCCACTCCAGGTCACGGGCGGCGAGCTCGCCGGTCGCGACGATCCGGTCGGGGTCGCCCGCGCGCCGCGGCCCGATCTCCGCGGTGAAGGGGATGCCGGTGACCCGCGCCATGGCATCCATGATCTGCTTCACGCTCAGGCCGTTCTGCGAACCGAGGTTGTACGCCGGCTCGACGGGCTCGCCCGCCGCGAGGCGCTGCGCCGCGACGACGTGGGCGGCGGCGATGTCACCGACGTGCACGTAGTCGCGCACGTTCGTGCCGTCGGCGGTGTCGTAGTCGTCGCCGTTGATGCGCGGCGTCTCCCCGGCCAGCAGTTTCTCGAACACGATCGGGAAGAGGTTGTGCGGACTCGTGTCGTAGACGCTCTCGTCCGCGGAGCCCACGACGTTGAAGTAGCGCAGCGACGTGTGGCGGAGGGGGTGGGCGGAGGATGCCGTGGCGACGCCCTGATCGCGCAGCAGCCACTCGCCGATGAGCTTCGACTCGCCGTACGGCGACGCGGGGCGCTTGGGCAGGTCCTCCGTGACGAGGGGGAAGTCGGGGGTGCCGTAGACCGCGGCGGAGGAAGAAAAGACGATGTTGTGCACGCCGGCATCCGCCATCGCCTGCAGCACCACCCGTGTGCCCTCGACATTCTGCTCATAGGTATGCAGCGGCCGCTCGACCGAGACCCCCGCGTACTTGAAGCCGGCGACGTGGATGACGCCCTCCACGTCGTGCTCGCGCATCGTGGCGACCAGGAGCTCGCGATCGAGAATCGTGCCGCGCACGAACGGCACGCCGTCGGGCACGAACGACGCGTGGCCGCTCGAGAGATCGTCGACGACGATCGGGTCGATCCCCGCCGCCGCAAGTGCGCGCACGACGTGCGCTCCGATGTACCCGGCGCCGCCGGTGACCAGCCAACTCATGTGTCCATCCTGCCCGATGGGGGCCGGCCGCCCTGCCGGGGCGCCTCGTAGGATCGCCACATGACCGATCGCCGGAGCACGCGCCGCGTCGTCATCGGGCGGATCGCCGCGGATGCCGACACCCGAGTCTTCACGGCATCCCTCTCGCTCACCGATCTCGCCGGGTCGGCGGAGGCGAGCCTGCTCGACCCCGTCAGGTGGTTGCGTGTCGCCGGTGCGCGACTCGCCGCCGCAGCGCCGTAAGCCCGTACGCCGCCATGAGCGCGAGCCACAGGATCGCGCTGTAGACGCCGATCCGCTCGAAGCCTCCGCGCCCGAGCCCGAGGTTCACCACCCCGCTGGCGCCCTGAAGCACGAGGCCCACGGGTGCCGCGAGCCCGAGCACCAGGCTCGCGATGCCGAACCCGCGCCGCGCGGCGGATCGGCGGCTCAGCTCCCACACGCCGAACACGATCGCGTGTACGGCTGTACCCAGGATGCCGAACAGCGCGCCGAGCGAGTGGACGACCATCTGCACCTGGTCGTTCGTGAGGTCTTCGGCGAACGAGCCCGGTGCGAAACCGACCATTGCGACGCCGACACCCTGCAGGAGCGCGAACGCCATCGTGACGACGCGGCGCGCCCCGGTGAAGAGCGTCCCGAGGGCGAGGAGCCCGACGAGGGTCGCCGCGCCGACGACGAAGAATCCGGTGTTCATCACGCCGTACGCGGGGGAACAGACGAACCGGTCGCCGGTCTCGCCACATACGGCGGCGGGCGGGACTCCGAGGTCGGAGACGTAGTTGTCGCGGTAGCTGTAGCCCGGCGCGGGCCACGCGGCGGCGGTCACCGCCTCGAAGACGAAGTAGGAGAGGGCGCCGACGCCGAGGATCCAGAAGCAGACCCGACGCCAGGCGTCGGCCGCGGTGCCGGTCACGCGCGCGTCACTGATCCCCGAGTGCCTGGGCGACCACGGCGCGCGCCTCGGCCTGCACCTCGGCGAGGTGCTCGGGGCCGCGGAGCGACTCGGCGTACAGCTTGTAGACGTCCTCCGTGCCGGACGGGCGCGCGGCGAACCAGGCGTGCTCGGTCTGCACCTTCAGGCCGCCGATCGGTGCGCCGTTGCCGGGGGCGTGCGAGAGCTTCGCCGTGATGGGCTCACCGGCCAGGTCGGTCGCGGTCACGGCATCCGGCGACAGCTGCGCGAGCTGCGCCTTCTGCGCCGGCGTCGCGGGCGCATCGACGCGCTGGTAGGCCGACGCGCCGAACTCGGTCTCGAGCTCCGCATAGCGCTGCGACGGGGACTTGCCCGTGACCGCGAGGATCTCCGAGGCGAGCAGGCACAGCAGGATGCCGTCCTTGTCGGTCGTCCAGACGGTGCCGTCGAACCGGAGGAAGGACGCACCCGCCGACTCCTCGCCGCCGAAGGCGACCGACCCGTCGAGCAGACCTGGCACGAACCACTTGAACCCGACCGGCACTTCGAGGAGCGTCCGCCCGAGGGCCGCCGCCACCTTGTCGATGATCATCGAGGAGACGAGGGTCTTGCCGACCGCGGCATCCGCCGACCACTGCGGCCGGTGGCCGTACAGGTAGTCGATCGCGACGGCGAGGTAGTGGTTCGGGTTCATGAGACCCGCGTCGGGCGTCACGATGCCGTGCCGGTCGGCGTCGGCGTCGTTGCCGGTGAGGATGTCGTAGTCATGCCGGTGGGCGATGAGGGATGCCATCGCCGAGGGCGACGACGGGTCCATGCGGATCTTCTCGTCCCAGTCGAGCGTCATGAAGCGCCACGTCGGGTCGACCTCGGGGTTCACGACCGTGAGGTCGAGCCCGTACCGCTCGCCGATCAGCGCCCAGTACTCGACCGACGCACCGCCGAGCGGGTCGGCACCGATGCGGACGCCCGCCTTCCGGATCGCCGCGACGTCGATGATGCTCCCGAGCGCCGCGACGTAGTGCTCGCGGAAGTCGTAGGTGCCGAGCGTTTCGGTGTCGATGTCGGCGAAGCGCGTGCGGTGCACGCCGCCGAGGCCTGCGGCGATGAGGGCGTTGGCGCGGTCGGCGATCCACCCGGTCGCGTCGGTGTCGGCGGGGCCGCCGTGCGGAGGGTTGTACTTGAACCCGCCGTCGCGCGGCGGGTTGTGCGACGGCGTCACGACGATGCCGTCGGCGCGCCCCGGATCGTGGTTGCCGTGGTCGGCGTTGTACGTCAGGATCGCGTGGCTGAGCGCGGGGGTGGGTACCCACGAATCGCGGGAGTCGACGCGCACATCGACGCCGTTCGCGACGAGCACCTCGATCGCCGTCCGCTCCGCGGGACGGGAGAGGCCGTGCGTGTCGCGCCCGAGGAAGAGGGGGCCGGAGATCCCCTGCGACGTGCGGTAGTCGACGATGGCCTGCGTCGTCGCGAGGATGTGGTCCTCGTTGAAGCTCGTCGACAGGCTCGAGCCGCGGTGGCCACTCGTGCCGAAGACGACCCGCTGCGCGGGGATCGACACGTCGGGCTTCCGGTCGTAGTAGGCGGCGATCAGCTCATCGATGTCGATGAGGTCGGATGCTTCGGCGGGCTGTCCTGCGCGGCTCATGGCTTCAGTCTGGCACTGACGCGGCTCGCGGGCACGACCGAACCTCGCGGGCGCGGCCGGTTCAGCGCCGGGTGAACACCGAGTTCGCCGGCGAGCCGCCGATCTCGGACACGAGGGTGAGGGTGTCGCCCTCGCACGTGTAGGCCGAATCGGCGACGGGGGCGCTCGCGACCTGGTCGCTGAGCTCACCGGCATCCGTCGGGGCACCGTCGATCGTGGCGGAGACCTCCAGTCCGTCCGCCGACACGGTGTCGCTCGTCAGTCGGTCGGCGGTCGCCGTGTACGTGCCCGAGGTCGACCCGCCGACCGTGACGACGATCGGGGTGCCGGCGACCTCGGCGGTGAGCTCGAGCGCGGGAGCCCACGAGAAGGCGCCGTCGGCGCCGAGGGTGAGCTCCGCCGACCCCTTCGGGGTGAAGCTCACGCCGGCGCCCGAGAGGGCGGCATTGACGTCGCCGTAGAAGCGGTCGAGGCTCGCCTGGTCCATGACCCACGTGCCGGGGAGGCAGTCGGCGGCGGCGGGCGGGGCCGAGGTGGGAGCCTCCGAGGGAGTCGCCGATCCGCTCGCGCTCGCCGAGCCGGTCGCGCTGGGCTTCGTCGTCCCCGACGCCGAACCGCTCGGGCTCGGCGACGCCTCGGGCGCGCACGCGGCGAGGGTGAGCGCGAGGAGGGCGGCGGAGGTCACAGCGAGCGCGGAGGCGAGGCGGCCGGTCATGCGCTCCACAGTACGGGATGCCCTGACTAGGCTGAGCGGGTGACCCCCGAGCCTGTGGATGCCGCGGCATCCGTCCCGACCCGCCGCGCCTACAGCTACCTCGGGCCCGCCGGAACCTTCACGGAGGCCGCGCTCAGCCAGGTGCCCGAGGCGCGCGACCAGATCTGGCGACCGGTGCGCAACGTCGGCGAGGCGCTCTCGGACGTCGTCGAGGGGCGGTCGGATGCCGCGATGATCGCGATCGAGAACTCCGTCGACGGCGGGGTCTCGACGGCGCAGGACGCCCTCGCGACCATGCCGGGCCTGCGGATCGTGGGGGAGTACCTCGTGCCCGTCGACTTCGTGCTCGTCGCGCGGCCCGGCGTGCGCATCGAGGACGTGAAGCTCGTCGCCGCGCACCCCGTCGCCTACGCCCAGTGCCTGCACTGGCTGACCGAGCACCTGCCCGAGCACGCGCACCTGCCCGCGGCATCCAACGTGGCGTCGGCCGTCGGGATCGTCGACGGTGTGAGCGATGCGGATGCCGCGATCGCACCCCCCGGCATCCTCGAGCACTACGACCTGGAGCTTCTCGCCGAGAAGATCGGCGACAACGCGAACGCCGTGACCCGTTTCGTGCTCGTGAGCCGCACCGTGCCGGCGCCCGCGCCGACCGGCGCCGACAAGACGTCGCTCATCGTCGAGCTGCCCGAGGAGTACCCGGGCGCGCTGCTGGAGCTGCTCGAGCAGTTCGCGACGCGCGGCATCAACCTGTCGCTCCTCGCCTCGCGCCCCGTCGGCGACGCCCTCGGCCGCTATCGGTTCGTCATCGACGCCGACGGGCACATCGAGGACGAGCGGATGGCCGACGCGCTCCTGGGCCTGCGGCGTTTCAGCCCGAAGGTCATCTACCTCGGGTCGTACCCGCGCGCCGACCGGCAGATCGTGCACTACCCGGAGCGGTACTCCGACGAGGTGTTCATCGAGGCGCGGGATTGGCTGCGCGGCCTCATCTCCGGCGCGCCGCAGGACTGACGCCCCGCGTCCCTCCGGTCGTCGAGCGAGCGGAGCGCGTCGAAACGCCCTAACCCGCCAGGAGCTCCAGCGTCTGCACGCGGCCGTCGGCGGAATCCAGCGGCTCCGACGCGTACGCCCCCGCGACCGGCGAGATCATGATCTCGCCGACGCCGTGACGCGCGGCGAACGCGACCAGACGGGCGCGGGTCTCCGCGGGCTCGCCGACGAACCAGCGCTCGCGCATCGCCCCGAGCACCGGCGCGGCGAGGTGGTCGCTCGCCTCGGCATCCCGCGCCTCTTCCACCGCCTCAAGGGCCGTGAGCGGCCGGCCGGTGCGCAGCCGCGCCATCATCCGCGCCTGCGGAAGCATGCGCTCCTCCGCCTCGTCGAGCGTCGGCGCGACGACGGCGTTCGCTGTCAGGAAGGTGCGGGGCGCGTCGAGGTGCGCCGACGGCTGGAAGTTCTGGCGGTAGAGATCGAGCGCGCGGTCGAGGCCCTCGCCGGAGAAGTGGTTCGCGAAAACGTACGGCAGGCCGAACGCCGCGGCGAGCTGCGCCGAGTAGTCCGACGATCCGAGCAGCCAGAGCTCGGGGCGTCCCTCGGCCGACGGGGTCGCATGCACGCGATACTCGTCGTTCCCCTCGGGGCGTCCCCCGATGCGGTACCCGGCCCCCTCGGGGGACGTGAGCGCAAGGATGTCGCGGACGTGGTCGGGGAACCGGTCGACCTCGCTCGTCGTCCCCGACATCCGGAGGAGCTGCGTGATCACCGGGTCGCTGCCGGGCGCGCGCCCGATGCCGAGGTCGATGCGGCCGGGGGCGATCGCCTCGAGCGCCGCGAACTGCTCCGCGACGATGAGCGGCGAGTGGTTCGGCAGCATGACGCCGCCCGACCCGACGCGAATCCGTTCGGTGCGGCTCGCGGCCGCAGCGGCCAGCACGGGCGGCGTCGTGGATGCGACGGCGGGCATGTTGTGGTGCTCCGCGAACCAGTAGCGGGTGTAGCCGAGCGCATCGGCGCGCTGAGCGAGGGCGAGCGAGGCGGCGATCGCCTGGGCGCTGGTCTGCCCGGTGCGGACGGAGACGAGGTCGAGGACGGAGAGTGCGGGGGTCATCACCGATTCCAACCCGCGCGCCTCCCCAGGAATTCCGCCGGCCTCGGCCGGATCACCCCCGCTCACCCGGCCTTCACCCGGCCTTCACCCGGCGCGCTTGACCGCTTCGTAGGCGTCGAGGGCGGCTCGGCGGGTCTCGGCGAGGTCGACGATCGGCTCGCGATCGGCGGAGTCCGGCGCCCACTCCGACACGTAGAGTCCCTGCGGGTCGAACTTCTGCGCCTGCAGCTCGGGGTTGAAGATCCGGAAGTACGGCGCCGCGTCTGCGCCCGATCCGGCTACCCACTGCCAGTTGAACGGGTTGCTGGCCTCGTCGGCATCCACGAGCGTGTCCCAGAACCATTCCTCGCCGCGCCGCCAGTCGATGAGGAGGTTCTTGATGAGGAAGGATGCCGTCACCATCCGCACCCGGTTGTGCATGTAGCCCGAGCTCCAGAGCTCTCGCATCCCGGCGTCGACGAGCGGGACGCCGGTCTCGCCCTTCTGCCAGGCGCGGAGCATCGCGGGCTTCAGGCGCGGCCACGGGAACGCGTCGAACGCGCTGCGGAGATTCTTCGTCGCGAGGTCGGGGAAGTGGAAGAGCGTGTGCCACGCGAACTCGCGCCAGCCGAGCTCGGAGAGGAAGCCGCCGACCCTCTCCTCTGACGCCACGGCGGCGTGCCAGACCTCGAAGGGACTGAGCTCGCCCCAGCGCAGACGAGGGGAGAGGAGCGAGGTGGCGCCGGCGGACGGCTCGTCGCGGGCGCGGTCGTAGCCTGCGGCATCCTCGCGCAGGAACTCGCGCAGTCGTGCCTTCGCGGCGACCTCGCCCGGCGTCCACCGTTCGCGCAGGCCGCCGGCCCAGTCGGGATCGGTCGGCAGCAGGCGCCATGTGTCGAGGTCGTCGGATGCCGGAAGGCTCCGCGGCCGCGCCAGTTCGCGCGGCTCGGACACCGGGTTCCGCGGCGCGGGGAGCTGTCGGCACGCCTTCCAGAACGGGGTGAAAACGCCGTACGGCGTGCCCGCGCCGGTGCGGACGGTCCACGGCTCGAACAGGACCGACGCCTGGAACGACGACACCTCGACGCCGTCCCGACGCAGCGACTCCTTGAGCCCGGCGTCGACATCGCGCTCGGCGCCGCCGTAGCGGCGGTTCCAGAAGACCGCTCCCGCGCCCGTGTCACGGACGAGAGCCGGAAGGACATCGGCGGCGGCGCCGCGGCGGAGGACGAACCCCCCGCCCTTCTCACGGAGTCTCTCGCCGAGCTCGGTGAGCGAATGATGCAGCCACCACTTCGCGGCGCCCCCGAGCGGGCGGATGCCGGGGGACTGTTCGTCGAGGATGTACACGCCGATCACCGGTTCGTCGCGGTCGGCGGCGGCTCGGAGCGCCGGGTGGTCGGCGAGGCGCAGGTCATCGCGGAACCAGACGATCGAGGGGGAGCTCATGCTCTCATCGTGCCGGGGCGGCGCACGCGCCCGCACCCCCTTGACGGCGGTGCGTCAGAGGTTCGGCGACGTGTGGCCCGACGGTACCGCGAGCTGCAGGGCGCGCGGCGCGAGCCTCACGTTCACGGCCGTCGCCTCGCCGAACTCGTCGCCGTCGAGCTGCACCGGCTGGGGCTCGCCGGTCGCGACCTGCACCGCGGGGCCCTTCGCGTAGCGCACCGAGTTGTCCTTCGTGCGCAGGCGCAGGATGCTCCGCCCCGCGCGGAAGCGTCGGAGCACGCTGTTGTCCCACGCGACGCGCCGCCACACGGCGAGCCAGCCGAACGCGGTCTTCGGCTGGAAGATGACGATGTCGAGGTCGCCGTCGGCGACGGATGCCTCGGGAATCAGCTCGAGCCCCGCCGGCAGCGACCCGCAATTCGCGAACAGAACGCTCTGCACGTTCGCGCGGTGCATGCGGTGCCCCTCCACCTGGTACATGAGCGTGAACGGCTTCGCCTTCACGAGCGATCGCGCCGCCCCGTCGACGTACGCGACCCAGCCGACCTTCTTCTTGAGGTCCCCCGAGGTGTTCGCGATCATCGCGGCATCCAGCCCCATGCCGCCCATGACGACGAAGGCGCGCTCCTCACGCTCGCCGTCGGGCCGGGTGAACTCGGCGAACCCGACGTCGATGCCGTGCACGTCGCCCGCGAAGGTCGCCGCGACCATGATCGCGACGTCGTCGAGGGGGAGGTGCAGGTTCCGGGCGAGGAGGTTACCGGTGCCGCTCGGGAGGATCGTCAGCGGCACAGGGGAGTCGACCATCGCCTCGCTCACTGCGCGGACGGTGCCGTCGCCGCCGGCGACGAGGACCGCTTCCGCTCCGGCATCCAACGCCTCGCGCGTCACGCCGTCGCCGAGGTCCTCCACGGTCGTCTCGTAGAAGCGGGGCTCACCCCAGCCCGCCTCGGCGGCGTGCTCCGTGACGAGGGCGCGCAGTGCGTCGGCGTCGACCTTGATCGGGTTGTAGATCAGTGCCGCGTGACGCACCGCGCCCGGCGCGGTGTCGTCCGTGTCGGAGCGGGGCATGCGGCCACCCTACCGGGAACGGAACGGTAAGAACTCCGGATTTTTCCGCCGTTGACGGTGGCGCGCGGGCACGCTACGGGGGGATGCTCGAGGCATGGACACACCGGACTGGGTCGAGAACGAGGAGCTCGTCGCCTGGGTCGCATCGATGGCGCGCCTGTGCACGCCGAAGGCGATTCACTGGTGCGACGGCTCCGACGAGGAGTACGCCGCGTTGTGCGAGGAGCTGGTTGAGGCGGGGACGTTCATCCGCCTGAACGAGCAGAAGCGGCCTCGGAGCTTCCTCGCGCGCAGCGATCCCGGCGACGTGGCGCGCATCGAGGAGCGGACGTTCATCTGCTCACGCAGCGAGGAGGACGCCGGGCCCACCAACAACTGGATGGACCCGCGGGAGATGGCCGCGACCCTCAAGGGCCTGTTCCAGGGGTGCATGGAAGGGCGGACGATGTACGTCGTCCCCTTCAGCATGGGTCCGCTCGGTTCGCCGATCGCCCAGATCGGCGTGCAGGTCACCGACTCGCCCTACGCCGTCGTGAGCATGAAGATCATGACGCGGATGGGTCGCCCCGCACTCGACGTGCTCGGCGCGGACGGCGAGTTCATCCCCTGCGTGCATTCCGTCGGCGCGCCGCTCGCGCCGGGCCAGGAGGACGTGCCGTGGCCGTGCAACGACGAGAAGTACATCGTGCACTTCCCCGAGACGCGGGAGATCTGGTCGTACGGGTCGGGCTATGGCGGCAACGCGCTCCTCGGAAAGAAGTGCCTCGCTTTGCGCATCGCGTCCGTGATGGCGCGCGATGAGGGGTGGCTCGCCGAGCACATGCTGATCCTCGGCGTGACCGACCCCGAGGGTGAGAAGACCTACGTCGCGGCGGCGTTCCCGAGCGCGTGCGGCAAGACGAACTTCGCGATGCTCGTGCCGCCGCCGGCGTTCACGGATGCCGGATGGAAGGTCACGACCGTCGGCGACGACATCGCCTGGATCAAGCCGGGCGAGGACGGGCGGCTCTACGCGATCAACCCCGAGGCCGGGTATTTCGGCGTCGCTCCGGGGACGTCCTACGAGACGAACCCGAACGCGATGGAATCGTTCCGCTCCGACACGATCTTCACGAACGTCGCCCTCACCGACGACGGCGACGTGTGGTGGGAGGGGATGACGAAGGAGAAGCCCGCGCACCTCATCGACTGGCAGGGGAACGACTGGACGCCCGAGTCGGGCACCAAGGCGGCGCACCCGAACTCGCGGTTCACCTCGCCCGCGACCCTCAACCCCGCCCTCGACGAGTCGTGGGACGACCCGCAGGGCGTGCTGGTGCGCGCGTTCGTCTTCGGCGGGCGCCGTGCGGGGACGATCCCGCTCGTCGTGCAGAGCTTCAACTGGGCCTACGGCGTGTACATGGCCGCCACGATGGGTTCGGAGACGACCGCCGCTGCGGCGGGCGCGCAGGGCGTCGTCCGCCGTGACCCGTTCGCGATGCTGCCGTTCGCGGGCTACCACATGGGCGACTACATCAACCACTGGCTCGGGTTCGGGCGCAAGCTCCGCAACCCTCCCCGCATCTTCCAGGTCAACTGGTTCCGCCGCGACGAGGAGGGCAACTTCCTCTGGCCCGGGTTCGGCGAGAACATGCGCGTGCTGCAGTGGATGGTCGCCCGCTCCCGGGGGCGGGCGCTCGGGCTCGAGAGCCCCATCGGGTGGATGCCGCGGTACGAGGACATCGATTGGACCGGTCTCGACTTCTCCGAGGAGGAGTTCTTCCAGTGCATGGCGATCAACCGGCGCGACTGGTCGGACGAGCTGCTCGACGTCGAGGCCCTCTTCATGAAGCTGTACAACCGGCTGCCGAAGGAGATGGAAGGGGTGCGCTCGCTGACCACGAGCGCGCTGTGGCGCTCGCCGACGCACTGGGAGATGAACGCCGACCCGACGTGAGGCGGATGGCCGGGCGTCTACGCCGGATCGACCGCCCGCGATCGTCGGCATCCACCTAACTAGGATTGACCCGTGATCGATCTGGCACTGCTCCGCGACAACCCTGACCTCGTCAAGCGCTCGCAGGTGGCACGCGGCGAGTCGCCCGACACCGTCGACGAGGCCGTCGCCGCCGACCGCGCCCGCCGTGCGGCTCTCACGGCGTACGAAGAGCTCCGCGCCGAGCAGAACGCGCACGGCAAGAAGGTCGCGCAGGCGCCGAAGGACGAGAAGCCGGCGCTCGTCGCGCAGGCGAAGGACCTCAGCGACCGCGTCAAGGCCGCGCAGCTCGCCGTCACCGAGGCGGAAGAGACAGCGGATGCCGCGCTCTCGCGCATCGAGAACATCGTCATCGACGGGGTTCCCGCCGGCGGTGAGGAGGCGTTCGTCACGCTCCGCACCCACGGGCAGACCCCGACGTTCGATTTCGAGCCGCTCGACCATCTCGCCCTCGGCGAGAAGCTCGACGCCATCGACATGGAGCGCGGCACGAAGGTGTCGGGCTCGCGTTTCTACTTCCTCACCGGCATCGGCGCACGCCTCGAGTACGCCCTGATGTCGCTCGCGCTCCAGCGCGCGGTCGACGCCGGGTTCATCCCGATGATCCCGCCGACGCTCGTCCGCCCCGAGGTCATGCGCGGCACCGGATTCCTCGGCCAGCACGCCGACGAGATCTACCGCCTCGAGGCAGACGATCTCTACCTCGTCGGAACGAGCGAGGTGCCCCTCGCCGGATACCACATGGGCGAGATCATCGACCTCGCCGCCGGCGCCAAGCGCTACGCCGGCTGGTCGACCTGCTACCGGCGCGAGGCGGGGTCGTACGGCAAGGACACTCGCGGCATCATCCGCGTGCACCAGTTCAACAAGCTCGAGATGTTCGTCTACACGACGCCCGAGGATGCCGAGGCCGAGCACCTGCGCCTCGTCGCCCTGCAGGAGCAGATGCTGCAGGACCTCGGACTCAGCTACCGCGTCATCGACGTCGCCGCCGGCGACCTCGGCTCATCCGCGGCGCGCAAGTACGACATCGAGGCGTGGGTTCCCACGCAGGATGCCTACCGCGAGCTCACCTCGACCTCGAACTGCACGACCTACCAGGCACGTCGTCTCGACGTGCGTTACCGTCCTGCACCCGACGCCAAGACCGCGCCCGTCGCGACCCTCAACGGCACGCTCGCGACGACCCGCTGGATCGTCGCGCTCCTCGAGACGCACCAGCGAGCCGACGGCTCGGTCGTCATCCCCGAGGTGCTGCGGCCGTACCTGGGAGGGCTCGAGGTCGCGGAGCCGGTCGCGTGACCTCCGACGAGTTCCCCGAATCGCTTCCCGAGACCGGATCGGTCGAGGTCGTCCCGCAGCGCGAGGCGGCGGCGATCGTCGAGGAGATCGCGGAGGATGCCGGTGATCCGGCCGTCGGAGTCGGGCCGCTCCTCATCGCGCTCGACGTCGACGGCACCGTGCTCCTCGAGGACGAGACGCTCAGCCCCGGGGTCGTCGAGGCCGTCGCCCACGCGCACCGCGCGGGGCACGAGGTCATGCTCGCCACCGGCCGGTCGTGGGAGAGCACCCGAGGCATCCAACACGTCCTCGCCCTCGCGCCCGAGTACGCGGTCTGCTCCAACGGCGCCGTCATCATGAAGCGTGTCGGGGGAGACCTCGGCGAAGAGAGCGTCTACGAACGTTTCCACGTCGAGACCTTCGACCCGACCGAGGTGCTGGGGCTGCTCCGCGACCACCTTCCGCACGGCCGCTACCTCGTCGAACTCGCCGACGGACAGCGGCTCTACACCGAGCCGATGGACGACTGGAACCTCGTCCACGCCCGCCGTGTCACCTTCGAGGGACTCTCGGCGCAGCCCGTCTGCCGCGTCGTCGTCGTCTCGCCGGAGGAGACCGATCAGGACTTCCTGGCGCTCGTCGGGCGCATCGGCCTCAGCGAGGTCTCGTACGCCGTCGGGTGGTCGGCGTGGCTCGACATCGCGCCGGAGGGCGTCGACAAGTCGACCGCTCTCGAGCGCGTGCGCACCTGGCTGGGCGTTCCGCCCGAGCGCGTTCTCGTCATGGGCGACGGTCGCAACGACGTCGGCATGTTCCGGTGGGCGAGGGAGAACGGCGGACGCGCGATCGCGATGGGGCAGGGCCCCGACGAGGTCCGCGGCGAGGCGGGCGAGGTCACGGCATCCGTGCACGCCGGCGGCGTCGCCGACGTGTTGCGCGCTCTGTAGCTCCATCCACGAACCCATTCCTGGCGCGCCATACAGGGTGTGCTCAGGCGTCGGCGGGATGATGGAGCGTCCTCGACTAGACTCGACGCCACCGCAGGGAGGGTTGTCCGAGCGGCCGATGGACCTGGTCTTGAAAACCAGTGGGCAGCAATGTCCCGTGGGTTCGAATCCCACACCCTCCGCTTTGCCGGATGTGGCGAAACCGCATCCGGGGCTTTTCGAAAGGATTCCCGTGGGCGCACGCACCGATCGCGCACGGCGGCAACCCGTCGCGCGTCACGGCGTTCTTTCGTCTCCGAACCCGTTCGTCCAGGTCCTGACGGTGCTGGGTGCGATGGTCGTCGTCGTGGTGCTCAGCGTCACTGCTGTCGGAGCGTTCTACGTATGGGATGCCGCGCGTGCCGTCGAGGACAATGCGGTCGCGCTCGACGGCGACGACGCCTCCACCCTCCCGCCGTCGATCGGCGAGATCGAGGGCGGCGTCAACATGCTCATCATCGGTACGGACTCGTGCGAGGGCGCGAACGCCGCACTGTCGGGGGCATGTCAGGCGAAGACCACCGAAGGCGAGCGCAACGACGTCACGATGCTCGTGCACATCAGTGACGAGCCGCGCCGCGTCACCGTCGTCTCGTTCCCGCGCGACATGATCGTCCCGATCCCCGCGTGCACGGGGGAGGACGGGCGGCAGTACTCCGCGATGAGCGCGCAGATGCTCAACGCGTCGTACATGTACGGTGGCATGAACTGCACCGTTCTGACGGTCGAGAAGCTCACGGGCATCGACATCCAGTTCGCCGGAGCGATCCGCTGGACCGGCGTCATCAACATGTCGGATGCCATCGGGGGTGTCGAAGTGTGCGTCGCCGACGACATCAGTGACACCCACACGGGCCTCAACCTGACTGCCGGCACCCACACGCTCGAGGGGGCCGAGGCGCTGCAGTTCCTGCGCATCCGGCACGGGATCGGCGATGGGTCGGACCTCGGTCGCATCTCGAACCAGCAGCAGTTCATGAGCTCGATGGTGCGCAAGCTCCAGTCCGACGGTGTGCTCAGCAATCCTGCGACGCTCTTCAACCTCGCCACCACCGCCGTCACGCAGGTCAACGAGAAGCAGCTCATCCTCAGCCAGTCCCTCGCGAACCCGCAGCGCATGGTCCAGATCGCGATGGCTGTGAAGAGCGTGCCGTACGAGGACATCGTGTTCGTTCAGTACCCCACCGCCTACGCCGACGGCGGCGATCGCGTCGTCCCGCTCACGGCGGATGGTGACGTGCTGTTCGAGGCGCTTGCCAACAACCAGCCGCTGCAGCTCACGGGCTCGACGAGCGACGGGTACGGAACCGAGGTGGTCGGCCAGGCCGAGCATCCGGGCGTCGGGACTCCCGCGCCGACCCCCACGGCGGACGCGGGCGCCACGGAAGCGCCGGCCGACCCGGCCACCACACCCGAGCCGACGTCCACGTCTGTCGCCCTGCCCTCGACGATCCCCGGTCAGACGGCCAAGGACGTCACCTGCACGCAGAAGCAGCGCTGACCCGCGGCGGGGGGCGCCGGGTGGGGCGCCTGGCCGCCCGTCGCGCCTGGCCGCCTGTCGCGCCTGGCCGCCCATCGGGCCCGACGCGCCTGCCCCGCCGCGCCTGCCCGTGACACGAGACGTCTGTGTTGAGACGGCACGTCGCGCGTCCCGTCTCAGCAAGAACGTCCCGTCTCGCGGGTGTGAGGCATCCTGGTGCCGCTGTCGGTTCGGTGCGCGGGGCGCGAGCGGCTATGATTGCCGGGTGCCTCCGTGCGGTTTCGTCGCCGGATGCCGGGAGACGTCGCATAGTCAGGCCTAGTGCACCACCCTGCTAAGGTGGAGTCCCCTTACGGGGACCGAGGGTTCAAATCCCTCCGTCTCCGCTCTGAGATCCAGCCTCGAAACCCGCGGAATTCCGCGGGTTTTCTGCTTGTCGGGCGAGGCGACGAGGGCGCTTCTGCCACGTTTCTGCCACGAAGTGTCACCGAAGTCCTGAGACATGACAATGGACTACATGGCGCGGAGGCCCCACGCTGACCCTCGCCCATTGGTTGTTCGCTCCCGACGCGGTGGTTGGACGCGATCCCCCCTCGACGGCCAACGATTGTTCTGAGTGTCAGACCATCTGGGTATCGTGGCATCGGCTCGCGTTCACAAAGGGATACGCGCTGAGCCAGGCCTGAAAGGAACAGCCGTGCGGCCGATATCGACGCAGGATGACAAGCGAATGCTCGCAAGCGAACTACTCGCTGTCCAGGCGGCCAAGACGTTTGTCGTGCTCCGCGATCGAAACGCGTGGCACGGCACCACCAGCCGTATGTACAAGGGTCAGGTCTCGGTGACAGCAGACCTGGCTACCGCTCGGAGCGTCGCGGTCAAGTCCCGCGTAGTGGTGTAGCGCGGCGTCCTTCGATTTGAGGGGTTAGGCGCTGAGTTCGAGGACGGTGTCGGTCACCTCCTCGATGTCGGAGTCGGCGATGAGGGTGAGCCTGCTCTTGGTGAGGATCTCGAGCCCGAGGTAGCGGCGGCCTTCGGCCCATTCGTCGGTGATCTCGGCGAGGACGGCGCCGACGAGGCGGATGATCGCGTCGCGGTTGGGGAAGATGCCGACCGAGTCGGTGCGGCGGCGGATCTCCCTGTTGAGGCGCTCGTTGGGGTTGTTCGACCAGATCTGCTGCCAGAGCCCCTCTGGGAACCCGGTGAACGCGAGGATGTCCTCCCTCGCGGCGTCGAGGTGCTCGTGCGCGTCGGGGAGCTTCCCGTCGACGTAGTCCAGGAGCCGGTCGAACTGGGCGTTGACGGCATCGGCGTCGGGCTGGTCGTAGACCGAGTGCAGCATCGCCTTCGCCGCCGGCCACATGGTCTTCGGCGTCACCGACATCAGGTTCGCGGCGTAATGGGTGCGGCAGCGCTGCCAGACAGCGCCGGGCAGGTTCGCAGCAATCGCCTCGACCAGTCCGGCGTGGGCGTCGCTGGTGACGAGGCGGACCCCGCCCAGGCCGCGGGCGACGAGGTCGGCGAAGAAGCTGTTCCAGGCCGCCCCGGTCTCGCTGGTCGCCACCCGCAGGCCGAGGACCTCGTGGCGCACGTCGGCGTTGACGCCGGTCGCGACCAGCACGACCGCATTGATCACCCGGCCGCCCTCGCGGACCTTCATCGTGAGCGCGTCGGCGGCGACGAACGTGAACGGGCCGACGTCGCCGAGCGGGCGGTGCCGGAACTGGTCGACGTGCTCGTCGAGGTCGGCGGCCATCCGTGAAACCTGCGACTTCGACAGCGAGTGGATCCCGAGAGTCTTCACCAGTTTGTCCATCCGGCGGGTGCTCACTCCGGCGAGATAGCAATCCGCGACAACGGTGATCAGCGCGGTCTCGGCCCGTTTGCGGCGCTCCAGCAGCCATTCCGGGAAGTACGTCCCTTGCCGGAGCTTCGGGATCTGAACATCGATCGTCCCGACGCGGGTGTCCAGGTCCCGGTGCCGGTAGCCGTTGCGTTGCGCGGTGCGGTCGGGTGAGGGCTTGCCCCATTCCGCGCCGACGACGGCGTCCGCGTCAGCGGACAGCAGCGCGTTGATCATGGTCTGCAGCAGACTGCGCATCAGATCCGGCGACGCGTCGGACAGGGCTTCAGCGAGCACGCTCGCAGGGTCGATAATATGAGGTGCGGTCATCGTGATGATGCCTTTCGAGTGAGATGTGAGAGTTTCCTCGAAGGATCACACGGTGACCGCGCTCACGTCATAGCGACGAGGCGGGCCACCGCGGGCTACACCACGATACGGGGCACTACTATGGCCCGCCGATTCCTCACCGACGCAGACGTGGACTCGAAGACCCGTGCTGCGGGCCTGCTCGTGCTCCTCTACGGCATCCAGCTCACCCGCATCATCACCCTCACCCGCGATCAGGTCGACGCGACATCCCCGCCCGTGAAGCTCACTATCGGGGCGGAACCTATCGAGCTCCCCAAGATCCTCGGAGACGCGATCGTCGACCTCGTCGACGCGTCGATGCGCTACCCCGAAGGATGGCTATTCCCCGGCAGAAACCCGGGACTCCACCTCACCCCAGGGCTGATCAGCCGCCGACTCCGCGCCGAAGGGCTCCGCTCCGAAAGCGCGCGGACAACCGCTCTCATCGAACTCACCCGGCAGATGCACCCGCGGATCGTGTCCGACTTGCTCGGCATAACGCCTGCGTCGGCCGCCGCGTGGTCGCGCCTCGCCAGTGGGGACTGGTCCGACTACCCAAAGCTCCGCGCAGTGTCCGACTGACAACGAAGCTCACCCCAGCAGCGCCTTCGCCGCGTCGGCGAGCGTGCCGGTGGTCGGCTGGTAGTAGGCCCATTTCCCGCGCTGCTCGCGGGTGACCAGGCCTGCTTCGACGAGCAGCTTCATGTGGTGAGAGACCGTCGGCTGCGACAGGCCCACGGGCTCGGTGAGGTCGCAGACGCACATCTCGCCTGCGCTGCTGCCGACAATCATCGAGAGCAGCTTCACCCGCGTCGGGTCGCCGAGGGCCTTGAAGACCTTCGCGAGGTCGTGGGCGGTGCCGTCGTCCATCGCCTGGCCGGGGGTGCAGCAGGCACTAGTGGTAGAGGCGATGGTGACGGGCAGTGCGTTCATGGCTCTATTCTGCCCGACATATTGACATCTGTCGATATGAGCGTCAGGATCGTCTTGTCTCACATCGAAGAACGTCAATGCATGGAGGTCGCAGTGAACCCTGTCGTCGTCATCGGTGCCGGTCCGCAGGGACTGGCCGCCGCAGCCCACCTGATCGAGCGGGGGCTCGCCCCAATCGTCCTGGAGTCCGGCGACACGGCTGCCTCCTCGGTGGCCGAGTGGGGCCACGTGCGCCTGTTCTCTCCGTGGACTGAGCTCACGGACGCGGCGTCGAGACGCCTGCTGGAGCCCACCGGATGGTCGGCCCCGACTCAGGGCTACCCGACGGGTGCGCAGTGGATCGAGCAGTACCTCGCGCCCCTCGCAGAGGCCCTCGGCGACCGCGTGCGCTACGGAGCGCGAGTGGTCGGCGTAGGCCGCAAGGGCCGCGACCTCTCCGTCGACGCGGGCCGCGCCGAGCAGCCCTTCGTCGTCCACGTCGAGCGCGCGGACGGCACCGAGGAGCGGATCGAAGCGAGTGCCGTGGTCGACGCCTCGGGCACCTGGCGGACGCCCAGTCCCGCCGGAGCCGACGGGCTCCCTGCCCTCGGCGAGAGCGCAGCGACAGGCGCAGGCCTCCTGGAGCACCGCATGCCCGCGATCGAGGACGCCAGTGCCCTGGCGGGCCAGCACGTCGTGGTGGTCGGCAACGGGCACTCCGCGGCGACGACGATCGGGATCCTGTCGCGGGTGGCCAAGCGCGAGCCGGGGACGCGGATCACGTGGGTGCTGCGCCGCGGCGCGGTCGGCAACACCTTCGGCGGCGGCAGCGCCGACGAGCTGCCCGAGCGCGGGGCTCTGGGCCAGCGCGCGAAGAAGGCCGTCGAGGACGGGCTCGTCGATCTCGTGACCGGGTTCCGCACCGAGCAGGTCGTCGTCGACGGCGGCCAGGCGGTGCTGGTGGCAGAGGACGGCCGCTGCCTCGAGCCTGCCGCTCGGGTCTTCGTCACCACCGGCTTCCGTCCCGACCTGTCCTTCCTCTCCGAGATCCGTCTCGACCTCGACATGCGCCTGCAGGCCCCATCGAAGATCGCCGCGGAGGTCGACCCGAACGTGCACTCCTGCGGTTCCGTCCGGGCCACCGGCGCGGCCGACCTCGAGCAGCCCGAGCCGGGGTTCTACATCGTGGGAGCGAAGTCCTACGGGCGTGCGCCGACGTTCCTCGCCCTGACCGGCTTCGAGCAGGTGCGCAGCGTCGTCGCCGCGATCGCCGGGGACAGCGAAGCCGCCGAGCGCGTGGAGCTCGCCCTGCCAGACACCGGCGTGTGCGGCGGCTCCGGCCTCTTCGACGCGCCCGACGAGTCCGCCAGCGCGGGATCGTGCTGCGCTCCAGCCTCGCAGCTCATCCAGCTCGGCGTGGGTTCGGCATCGTAGGTTCACTGCCTATTCGGCTCATGTCAGTGTAGGCTGTATAGTCAGTGTGTGCTGACTATTGCTTCTCGTCTTGACGTCATGAACCGGCTCGGCCGGGCGATGGCGGACCCGACGCGCTCTCGGATCCTGATGACCCTGCTCGTGGGCCCGAGCTACCCGGCCGTGCTCTCGCGCGAGCTGGAGCTGACGCGCTCGAACGTGTCGAACCACCTGACATGCCTGCGCGACTGCGGGATCGTGGTCGCGGAGCCCGAGGGGCGGCAGACGCGTTACGAGATCGCCGACCCGCACCTGGCGGCGGCGCTGACCGCTTTGGTGGACGTGACGCTGGCCGTCGACGAGCACGCGCCGTGCGTCGACGCCGAGTGCGCCGTGCCCGGTTGCTGCGGGACGGGAGCGGGCGAGTGAGCGCGGCGTGCGGCTACGAGCACGACGAGCCTGCGGCCACTGTCGCCGAAGAGGCTGAGGAGGCGGAGCGCCCTTGGTGGCGGGACCGCGGGATCATGGTCCCGGTATTCTCCGGCGTCGCCTTCCTGACCGGTCTCGTCCTGGAGTGGTCCGGGATGGAGATCCCGGCGCTGGTGGCGTTCTGGGTCGGCCTGCTGCTGGGTGCGTCGACGTTCACGCCGGGCGCGATCCGGAAGCTGTTCACGGGCAAGCTGAGCATCAGTCTGCTGATGACGATCAGCGCGATCGGTGCGGTCATCCTCGGCTACGTCGAAGAAGCCGCGGCACTGGCGTTCCTCTACTCGATCGCCGAGGCCCTGGAGGACAAGGCGATGGACCGCGCCCGCGGCGGGCTCCGGGCGCTGCTCAAGCTCGTCCCCGAGACCGCGACCATCCGGCGCGACGGGGCCTCGGTCGAGGTCGCCGCGAAGGACCTCGCCGTCGGCCAGCTGATGCTGGTGCGCCCGGGCGAGCGGATCGCGACCGACGGGATCGTCCGCACGGGCCGCTCCAGCCTGGACACCTCCGCGATCACCGGGGAGTCGATCCCGGTGGAGGTCGAGCCTGGGGACTCAGTGTCGGCCGGCGCGATCAACACCGCGGGAGCGCTGGAGGTCGAGACGACCGCGGCGGGCACCGACAACTCGCTGACCACCATCGTCGAGCTCGTGGAGCAGGCACAGGCGGAGAAGGGGGACCGCGCTCGTCTCGCGGACCGCATCGCCCGCCCGCTCGTGCCGGGTGTGCTGATCCTCGCCGTCCTGGTCGCCGTGATCGGTTCGCTCTTCGGTGACCCGGAGCTGTGGATTACCCGCGCCCTCGTGGTGCTCGTGGCGGCGTCGCCGTGCGCGCTGGCGATCTCGGTGCCTCTCACTGTTGTCGCTGCGATTGGTGCGGCGAGCAAGTTCGGCGTGATCATCAAGTCGGGTGCCGCGTTCGAGCGGTTCGGCGTGATCCGCCACGTTGCCGTCGACAAGACCGGCACCCTCACCCGCAACGAGCCCGCCGTCGCCGCCGTCCTCACCGTGGACGGTGTGAGCGAGGCGGAGGCGCTGGCGTGGACGGCCGCCCTGGAGCAGCGCAGCACCCACCCGCTCGCGGCCGCGATCACCGCCGCAGCGCCGGATGCGCCTGCGGCGGAGGGCGTGACCGAGCAGGCCGGGCACGGCATCGAGGGCGAGCTCGATGGCGCGCGGATCACCGTCGGCAGTCCCCGCTGGCTGCACGCCGGCACGCTCGACGACCGGGTCGCGGGGCTGGAGGAGCAGGGCATGACAGTCGTGATCGTCCACCGCGGCGGCGTCCCGGTCGCCGCGATCGGCGTCCGCGACGAGCTGCGCCCCGAGGTCCCTGAAGTGGTCCGCACCCTCGCGACCCAGGGCATCGGGGTGACCATGCTCACCGGCGACAACGCCCGCACCGCCCGCGCCCTCGCTGCGCATGCAGGGATCGATGACGTCCGCGCCGAGCTGCGCCCGGAGGACAAGGCCGCCGCGATCGCAGAGCTCGGTGCGAAGGGGCCGGTCGCGATGATCGGCGACGGCATCAACGACGCCCCTGCGCTGGCCGCCGCGGACATCGGGATCGCGATGGGCGCGACGGGCTCCGACGCCGCGATCGAGTCGGCCGACGTGGCCTTCACCGGTCACGATCTGCGGCTTCTCCCGCGCGCGTTCGCCCATGCCCGTCGGGGGCGGCACATCATCAACCAGAACATCATCTTGTCGCTGCTGATCATCACCGTGCTGCTCCCGCTGGCCCTGTTCGGCGTCCTGGGCCTCGCCGCCGTGGTCCTGGTGCACGAGATCGCCGAGGTCGTCGTCATCCTCAACGGCCTGCGCGCCGCCGGGACTCGGAAGGAGCCGAGCGCATGAAGGTCGAACTCCTGCACATCGTCGACTGCCCGAACACGGACATCGCCGAAACCAACGCACGCGCAGCGCTGGACGCTCTCGGGCTCGGGGGCGTTCCTGTAGAGCTGGTGACGATCCGAACGGAGGCCGAGGCGGCGAACACCCAGTTCGGAGGCTCGCCCACGATCCTCCTCGACGGCGTCGACCTGTTCCCGACGACCCCGGCTCGCTCGCTGGCGTGCCGGGTCTACGCGACAGGAAGCGGGTACGCCGGAGCGCCCACGCAGGAGCAGATCGAAGCAGCGCTGCGAGGCGCATCCCGGTAGAGCGAGAACGACCGGTGACGCGATCACTGGGTCACACCTCACGGCAAAGCGGTGTTCGCCGTAAAGTTCGCGGACCCGGAAACACACCGGAGGGGCAGGGCCATTGGCCTCTGCCCCTCCGGTGCTCGCAGCTCGTCAGGCGAGTAGTTCGGCGAGGAGAGTCTCGACGCGGGCCTTGATGTCGTCGCGGATCGGGCGCACCGACTCGATGCCCTGCCCCGCCGGGTCCTCGAGCTTCCAGTCCTCGTACCGCTTGCCCGGGAAGAACGGGCACGCGTCGCCGCAACCCATGGTGATCACGACGTCGGAGTCCTGCACCGCTTCGGTGGTGAGCACCTTCGGCTGCTCGGCGGTGATGTCGATGCCTTCCTCGCGCATCGCCTCGACCGCGACGGGGTTGATCTGGTCGGCGGGCATGGACCCGGCGGAGCGGACCTCGACGCGGTCGCCCGCGAGCTCGCGGAGATAACCGGCGGCCATCTGGGAGCGGCCGGCGTTGTGGACGCAGACGAAGAGGACGGAGGGCTTCTGGTCGGTCATTGTTGTTCGCTTCTTTCAGTCGGTGAGGGTGGCGAGGAGGTCGCGGACGCGGCCCTCGATGTCGTGGCGGATCGCGTCGACCCCTTCCGGGGAAGCGAGAGCCGGGTCGCCGACGGCCCAGTCCTCGTACCGGACCCCGGGGATGATCGGGCAGACGTCCCCGCAGCCCATGGTGACCACCACGTCGGCCGCGCGCACAGCGTCGTCGGTGAGGGGCTTCGGGAACGCATCCCCGGCGTCTTGCTCGCCTTCGATCTCTACGAGCAGCGACCTCACGTGCGGATGCACGTCGACCGCCGGCGTCGACCCAGCGGACCGCGCGACGACCTTGCCACCTGCGAGCTGGTTGACGATCGCGGCGGCGAGCTGCGAGCGGCCCGCGTTCTGCACGCAGACGAACAGCACCTGCGGCACCCCGGCCGAGCGGTCCCGCGTCAGGTCGGCGAGGCGCTGCCGGGCGAACCGTTCGGTCAGCGGGATCATGTGCGCCGTCAGCTTCGCCGAACGCACCAGGCCGGCGTAGGACTCGCGCACGATCGCGATCACGAGATCCCGGTTCAGCCCGGTCAGCTCGTCGGCGAGCTCATTGGCGAGGCGGGTCACGCGGGCGTCCATCTGCTGCAGGGCCTCGGCCCGTGCTGCGGTGTCCTCGGGCTCGTCGGTGACGGCCGCGGCGGGAGCGAACGCGTCGAGCAGGGCCGCGACGGCGCGCTGCTTGCCCGGGGCGATGCGGTAGTAGACCCAGGTGCCGCGCCGCTCGGACAGCAGCATCCCGGTCTCCTTCAACACCTTCAAGTGGTGCGAAACGGTCGGCTGCGACACCTCGGCGAGGTCCGCGAGGTCGCACACGCAGGACTCGCCGCGCGGGTCGGTCGCGATCGCGGAGAGCATCCGCAGCCGCAGCGGGTCAGCGAGCGCTTTCAGTGCCCCGGCCACGGTCGTGGCGGCCTCGGTGCCGATCGCGTGCGCCGTGGACGGTGCGCACGCGTCGGCGTCAGAGATGACGGTCGTGTCGGTCATGACGTCCTCGATTCGGTGGCGTAGGGATCGGTGTGGAACCAGGCCTTCGCGGCCCAGAGTGAGACGTAGACCAGGCCCACGAGCACGGGCACTTCGATGAGCGGGCCGACGACCCCGGCCAAGGCCTGGCCGGATGCCGCGCCGAAGGTGCCGATCGCGACCGCGATGGCGAGCTCGAAGTTGTTGCCCGCGGCGGTGAACGCGAGCGTCGTGGAGCGCGCGTAGCCCAGACCGAGTGCCTTGCCCAGCAGGATGCCGGCGAACCACATCAGTGCGAAGTAGACCAGCAGCGGCAGCGCGATCCTGGCGACGTCCATCGGGTGGGAGGTGACCTGTTCGCCCTGCAGGGCGAACAGCAGCACGATCGTGAACAGCAGCCCATAGAGCGCCCACGGCCCGATCCTCGGGAGGAACTTCTCCTCGTACCAGTCGCGCCCCTTGCGCTTCTCGCCGATGAACCGGGACGCGAAGCCCGCGACGAGCGGGATGCCGAGGAACACGAGCACGTTCAAGGCGATCTGCCAGACCGAGATCTCCAGACCCTGCGCGTCCAGGCCCAGCCAGCCCGGCAGCACGGTCAGGTAGAACCAGCCCAGCACCGAGAACATCACGACCTGGAAGACCGAGTTGATCGCGACCAGCACCGCGGTCGCCTCCCGGTCACCGCACGCGAGATCGTTCCAGATCACGACCATCGCGATGCAGCGGGCGAGACCCACGATGATCAGCCCGGTCCGGTACTCCGGCAGGTCCGGCAGGAAGATCCACGCGAGCGCGAACATCACCGCAGGCCCCACCAGCCAGTTCAGCAGCAGCGAGGAGACAAGAAGCTTCTTGTCTCCGGTCACGGCGGCGATCTTGTCGTAGCGGACCTTCGCGAGCACCGGGTACATCATCACCAGCAGGCCCAGCCCGATCGGGATCGAGATCCCGCCGACCTCCATCGCGGACAGCGCGTCCGAGAGCGCGGGCACGAAACGGCCGAGCAGGAGGCCGACGACCATCGCGAGGCCGATCCAGAGCGGAAGCCACTTGTCGAGGGTGGAGAGCCGCTTCGGGGCGGTCCGGGTCAAGGTGTCGGTCATGCGAGCAGCTCCTCGATCTTCGCGATGTAGACGGGCTTCGGGTGCGCGCCGATCAGCACGTCCACGCGTTCCCCGTCCCGGTAGAACCCGAGGGTCGGGATCGAGGTCACCCCTGCCGCGGCCACGGTCTCGGGGTTCTGGTCGGCGTCGACCTTCACGATCTTCACCCGGCCCGCGTACTCGACGGCGAGCTGGTCCAGGATCGGGGCGATCGCCCTGCACGGGCCGCACCAGGTCGCCCAGATGTCGACCACGACGGGCAGCCCGGACTCGATCACCTCAGCCCGGAAAGTAGCGTCGGTGACAGGGGTGACGGTGCTCATGCGGAGACCTCCAAAGCAAGCTCGGAAACGGTGGCGGGTGCGAGGTTCGACAGGTAGTGCTGGGCGTCCTGCGCGGCCGCGCAGCCGGTGCCCGCGGCGGTGATCGCCTGCCGGTACGTGTGATCGACGAGATCCCCGGCCGCGAACACCCCGGCCAGGTTCGTCCGCGTCGACGGGTGCGCGACCCGCACATACCCGTCCGCGTCGGTGTCGACCTGCCCGGTCACGAGCTCGGAACGCGGGTCGTGCCCGATCGCGACGAACACCCCCGTCGCGTCGAGCGTGCGCTCGGCCCCGGTGACGGTGTCGCGCAGCGTGAGCCCGGTGACCTGCTCATCGCCGAGGATCGCAGCGACCTCACTGTTCCAGGCGACCTCGATCTTCGGGTCCTCCAGCACGCGCTGCGCCATGATCCTCGACGCGCGGAACTCGTCCCGGCGGTGCACGACGGTCACCTTCGACGCGAACCGGGTGAGAAACAGGGCCTCCTCCATCGCGGAGTCCCCGCCGCCGACCACGACGATCTCCTGCTCGCGGAAGAAGAACCCGTCGCACGTCGCGCACCAGGACACTCCGTGCCCCGACAGCCGCTCTTCTTCGGAGAGGCCGAGCTTGCGGTACGCGGAACCCATCGTGAGGACCACCGCCCGCGCCCGGTACGTCGCCCCGGCACCGGTCTCGATGGTCTTCACGTCGCCGTCGAGCTCGAGGCGGATCGCGTCGTCGTAGACGATCCGAGCGCCGAATCGCTCGGCCTGCGCCCGCATCGACTCCATCAGCTCCGGTCCCTGCACGCCATCGACGAAGCCCGGGAAGTTCTCCACCTCCGTCGTCGTCATCAACGCACCGCCCGCGGTCACCGAGCCCGCGATCACGACCGGCGCGAGACCCGCACGCGCCGCGTAGACCGCCGCCGTGTATCCGGCGGGACCGGACCCGACGATGACCAGTTCGACTTCTTGATTCGACATGCTTCTATATTGACATCTATCGAATCAATCCGCGAGTTCGCGATGGCTTTGTCACCGGATGTTCACCTACCGGCTCAGGCAGGGGCCGCCAACACCCTTCGCGCGTGACCTCCGCATCATCGATGAAAAAGGCGCGAAAAGTGCACTCTTCAACAATCGGACCTACCAGTAAGGGGAGGCCGCTGTCTGCGACGCTTCGAGACTTCAACGACAAGGTGGTGAAGGGTGCGATCTCCGTCGGGGGCAAGGCGACCGACTACCTTGAGGATCGCCCGAAGGTCGCGAGCGCCGTTGCTCACAGCAGGAAGACCGTTGCGAAGGGCGCTAGGAAGGTTGGAGCCGCAGCGGCGAGGGTGAGCGATGCGGTGCCCGATGGTGTCGCGGATTGGGCTGGGGCGGCGCTCGATTCCGCAAAGACAACGGCCGCGCGTGCTTCGCGCGCGGGCCTGTCGGCAAAGCGAGTGGTCGATCTCCACAAGCGCAAGGGGCACGAGGTCGAGGATCTGGCGGATGTACGACGTCTGGATCTGAAGCAGGTAGACAAGGTCGGCCGCCACGGTACGGACCTCTACTATCCAGGTATCGCGGCGCTCTCAGGCGCGGGCACCGGACTCGTAATCTCGGGTGGTCAGCTGGTCACCGTGGCGCGTCCGCGGGCGCGGGAGCCGCACCCTCTGCCGGAGCGGTCGTTGGTGCGGTTGCCGCCGATGCGGCCGCCGTCCTCACGCTCGCCACGCGAGCCGTCGGACACGTCGCCCTGCTGTATGGCTACGACCCCGAAGACCCGAACGAGAAAATCTTTGCTCTATCGGTTGTGAATACCGGGACCGCCGTTTCTGCGACCGCCAAGACTGCAGCCCTGGCGGATGTCTCTCGGCTCACCCAGGCCCTCGTGCGTGGCAAGACGTGGGACGCACTCAACAAGAGCGTGATCTCCAAAGTCAGTGGACAGTTCGCGAAGGCATTCGGGGTTCGTCTCACGAAGAAGAGTTTGGGCAAGTTCGTCCCGGTCGTGGGCATCCTGCTCGGTGGTACATTCAACTGGGCGACGTTGGAGGGAATCTTCGACGCGGCGGACGTCGCGTACAGGCGCCGATTCCTCGCCGAGAAGTATCCACAGTTGATCGCAGAAGCCCCGATCGATATGCGAGTCGTTGAAGATGAGGAACATGACGTGGACGACGAGCGCATTAGCGTGCTCGAGGAGCTAGCAGATGCCGGGGGACCAGATCTGCTCGGCCGTGAGGGACCGCGGGCGTAGGTGGCGCCACCGCTGCCACGTTTTTGCCACAAATTGAACTCAACTCACCTGATCGAGGGGCCTATCGCGACATCAGATTCCGCGCATTCATGCGATTTCGATCAGCCCAATTGCCATCGGCGCGATTTCAAATCCCTCCGTCTCCGCTCTAAAAAAGCCTGATCAGGGGCTATTGCTTTCCGCTTCTGCCACGAGATCTGCCATTCCTGCCACGGTCCCGGCGGAGTCCGCGTTCGGCAGATCGCCAACCAGGGCTCGCACCGTTGAGCAGTCTGCTGATTCCGAGCTCGGCCCTATCGTCGTTTCGCGCGTTCAGGCGCAAGACCGAGAGTGCGAATCCCTCCGTCTCCTGTGCGATCCGAGCAATGGAGCGTTCGCCAAACGTCGGCGAGTCGAGAGCGCGGGTAGGCTCCCCGAGTCGGTCCTGCAGTACCGGTCGCGTACGGGGGACGCATTCAACGCAGGATGCCGCGCTCGCGCGCGCGCGAGACCGCGGCCGTGCGGGATGAGACCCCGAGCTTCGTGAAGATGTGGGCGAGATGCGACTTCACGGTTGTGTCGCTCACGAACAGTTCCGCGGCTATATCGGAGTTCGAGCGTCCTGCGGCGACGAGCTCGAGCACCTGGAGCTCTCGCGCGCTCATGCTGGCTTGCGGCGCGCGCATCCTGTCCATCAGTCGCGTCGCGATGACGGGTGCGAGCGCGCTCTCTCCCGCCGCGGCTGCGCGGACGGCAGTGATGAGCTCGTGAGGGGGAGCGTCCTTGAGCAGGTATCCGCTGGCGCCCGCTTCGACGGCGCCCAGGATGTCGCGGTCCGAGTCGTAGTTAGTGAGCACGAGCACGTACGGAGCGGCATCGAGCGCGCGGATGCGGCGCGTGGCATCTGCTCCGCCGGAATTCGCGGATGCCCCGAACTGCAGGTCCATCAGCACGACGTCGGGACTCATCCGCTCGGCAGCTGCAACCGCTTCATCGGGCGTCGCCGCCTCCGCGACGACGTCGATGTCGTCCTCGGGTGCGAACAGCGCGATGATGCCGGTTCGGACGATGGGGTGATCGTCGGCGATGACGATGCGGATCATGCCGCCTCCTCGAGGGTGAGATCGATCGTCAGCGCGGTGCCCTCGCCTGGTGCGGAGGTCACGGTGAGCGTGCCGCCCAGCTGATCGACACGCTCTCGGGTGGCCCGAAGTCCGAACGAGTCGGATCGACCGGTCGGCGCGCCCGGGGACTGGGCGGGGTCGAACCCCCGGCCGTCGTCGGCGATCGTGAACTGCAGCCGGTCGCCACCGACGGTCAGAGTGATCGTCGCGCTGTCGGCGTCGGCGTGCTGAATGACGTTGGCGATCGCTCCCTGCGCGATGCGCAGCAGCGCCGTCTGCACGTGCATCGGAAGGTCGACGGCATCCGACACCCGCACTTCCACCGGCAACCCCTGCGCGGCCCACTGCGTCGACGCGAGGCGGCGAAGCGCTCCGCCGAGACCGCGTCCGTCGAGGTCGGGTGGGGTGAGCTCACGGATGAAGTGGCGCGCGTCGGCGAGCGCGGAGGCCGCCGTCTCGCGGGCGAGGGCGACGTGTTCGACCCCGGCACCATCGGGATCGGCCCGCTCGGCGGCGTGCAGCAGCATCTGGATGCTCGAGAGCCCCTGGGCCACGGTGTCGTGGATCTCTCGCGCGAGCCGGGCGCGCTCGGCGAGCACCCCCGACTCGCGCTCCGTCGCGGCGAGCTGTCCACGCGTCGCGAGCAGCTCCTGCATCAGCGCCTCGCGCTGCTGCGCCTCGCGGGCGAGTGCCTCGTAGCCGAGCCCGATAAGCAGTGCGACCCCGGCGCCCACGATCGGCCCGACAACGCCCCCGGCCGTCCATCCGCCGTGGATGCCGAGGGCGCAGATCGCGATCGCCGTTGCGACCACGATGGCGACCGATCCCCACAGCCTGCCCAAGAGATGCAGGTAGAGGAAGAACAGCGGGAAGACGAGATAGGCCGCCTCAGGGGTGAGCCACAGCAAAGCGATCCACTCGAGCGTGATGACACCTAGCCACACGGCGCCCGCGACCCGGCGGCTGCGCGGCGCCCAAGTGATGAGCGTTCCTACCGCATAGGTGCCGAGCAGTATCACCGCGAGGCAGATGGCGGCGATGCTCGCCTGCGTCGGCGCGATCACCGCCCGGACGATCACGAGGACGGTGAGTGCAACGAACAGCATGTGAAGACCGGTGCGCAGGCCCACGAAGACGGGCGTGAGCGCGGTATGCGGCATGGTCCGAATCCTACGCGTCGTGGGTCAGCGAGCATCGTCCGAAAGGAGGATCCTGCACGCCATCGTTCGGCCTTGGAATGGTGTGCCGACGGCCGATGACGCGCCAGGGAGAAGTGGGGAGAGTGGAAGCGTCACCAGAACCGGCGACCAGAAAGGACCCTCATGTTCGTCGCGCTTCGCGACCTCCGCTTCGCCCGCGGCCGATTCGTCCTCATCGGCTCCGTGGTCGCCCTCATCACCATCCTCGTCGGGTTTCTCAGTGGACTCACCGGCGGGCTGGCCACACAGAACATCTCCGCCGTGCTGGCGATGCCCGGCGACCGCATCGTCTTCTCGACGCCGTCCGTTGGAGGCAGCGCCAGCTTCGCGGACTCCGCCATCACCGAGCGGCAAGCCGCCGAGTGGGCATCCACAGACGGCGTCACCGACTCCCAACCGATCGGCATCGCGCAGACGCGCGCCGAGGCCGGCGACCGGCGTATCGCCATCGCCGCGTTCGGCGTGCAGAGCGGCTATAGCGCCGACGCGCCGACCACGGACGGCCACCTGGCGGTGTCAGCCCCCGCCGCGAAGGACCTCGACGTCGCCGTCGGCGACGACGTCACCATCGCCGGCACTGTCTTCACCGTCGAGACCATCGGAGGCGACGAATGGTACAGCCACACACCCGTCGTGAAGATGACGCTGACCGACTGGCAGGCCTACTCCGCCGCGACGGGCAACCCCGAAGCGTACGCCACGGTGCTCGCCGTGACCGGAGGTCCCGACTGGGCCGCCGCCGACTCCGCGAACGAGACCGTCTCGGAGTCGATCCTCGGTTCGCTGACCGCGCTCAGTGCCTTCCGCTCCGAGATCGGGTCGCTGCTGCTGATGGTCGCCATGCTGTTCGGCATCTCGGGGCTCGTGATCGGCGCGTTCTTCACCGTCTGGACGATGCAGCGCAAGGGCGATATCGCCACGCTCAAGGCCCTCGGTGCGAGCACCCCCTCGCTCGTGCGCGATGCACTCGGACAGGCTCTGGTCGTGTTGGTGCTCGGAATCGGCATCGGGATCGGCGTGGTGGCTCTCTTCGGTACGCTCGCTGGAACCGCTCTGCCCTTCCTGCTCAGCCCGGTCACGACCCTGCTGCCCGGCGTCATCATGATCGCCCTGGGTCTCGCCGGAGCCGCCTTCGCTCTTCGCTCCGTCACCTCCGCCGACCCCCTCACCGCACTCGGGAGCAACCGATGATCAGCCTGAACGACATCACCCTCACCTTCCCCGACGGAGACGAGCGCATCACCGCCGTCGACAACGTCTCCCTCACGGCCCATCCGGGCACGGTCACCGGGGTCACCGGACCCAGTGGGTCGGGCAAGTCCAGTCTGCTGGCCGTCGCGGCGACACTGATCCGCCCCGACTCGGGGCAGGTCCTCATCGACGGCGTGGATGCCGCCGCCCTGGCTCCCCGTGAGGCGACCGAGCTGCGGCGGGACCAGATCGGCATCGTGTTCCAGCAGTCCAACCTGATCCCCTCGCTGACGGCGCATGAGCAGCTGACCGTCATGAACGAGCTCGGCGCGCGGCACTCTCGCGGGCGTCGCACCGCCGTGGCGAAGCGTTCGCGCGAACTGCTGGATGCCGTCGGACTCGCCCCCCACGCCGACAAGCGCCCGCACCAACTCTCGGGCGGCCAGCGGCAGCGGGTCAACATCGCCCGCGCGCTGATGAACGAGCCCAGCGTCCTGCTGATCGATGAGCCGACGAGCGCCCTCGACCAGGAGCGCGGCGCCAGCATCATCGAGCTGATCTTGCGACTCACCGGCGACCTGAAGACCTCGACATTGCTCGTCACCCACGACCTCGTGCACCTTCCCCAGATGCACGGCGTCGTCACCCTCGTCGACGGCAGGATCGTCGCCGACCCGCCGCGCACGGCATCCACCCCGCTCCGCGCCGACCTGGGCGCCGTCGCCTCATGAGTGCCGCGGCCGACAGCGCAGTGACCGCTCCCACGCGTCGCGAGTGGCTCGCCCTCGCGGTGCTGTCGGTCGGTCTGGGCATGATCGTCCTCGACGGAACGATCGTCGGCGTCGCCCTGCCCGACATCATCAAAGACCTCCACCTCGACCTGACCGACGCGCAGTGGGTCAACAGCCTCTATGCGGTGCTCCTCGCGGCTCTGCTGCTGTCCACGGGCAAGCTCGCCGATCGGTGGGGGCGCAGACTCCTCTTCCTCGTCGGTCTCGTCGTGTTCGTCGGCGGCAGCATCCTCGCAGGCATGTCCGACGCGGCGGGCCCGCTCATCGGCGCGCGCGCCGTGCAGGCTGTTGGCGCGGCGCTCATCATGCCCTCGACGCTGTCGACCGTGAGCGCGGTGTTCCGTGGCCGTTACCGGGCCGCCGCCTTCGGGGTCTGGGGAGCAGTCATCTCGGGCGCCGCCGCCGTGGGACCTCTCGCCGGCGGTGCGCTCACTCAATGGGGGTCGTGGCACTGGATCTTCTGGGTGAACGTTCCGCTCGGTGCCCTCGTGTTCATCGCCGGCATCCTCGTCGTGCCCGAGACCCGCGGTGCCAAGGGGCGGCCCGGGGCCGACGTCGACGGGGCGCTTCTGTCGGCTATCGGGTTCGGCGCACTGGTCTTCGCGGTCATCGAGGGGCCCGACCTCGGGTGGTGGAAGCCGCAGGGCCCGTTCAAGATGCTCGGTTGGACCTGGCCGGCGGATGCCGCGATCTCGGTCGTGCCGGTCGCGATGGCGATCGCCGTCACCGCCCTCACCCTGTTCGTGTTCTGGGAGAGGCACCGCGAGAAGGTGCGGCGGTCGGCGCTCCTCGACCTCAACCTGTTCACGCTCCCCACGTTCTCGTGGGGGAACGTCACGGCCGCGATGGTCGCCGTCGGTGAGTTCGCGATCATCTTCGTGCTGCCGCTGTACCTCGTCAACGCGCTCGGCCTCGACGTCATGGGGGCGGGCCTCGTGCTCGCCGCGATGGCGATCGGCGCGTTCTTCTCCGGTGCCGTCGCGCGTCACGTGGCCGCACGGTTCGGATCTCCTGGCACGGTGCTCATCGGACTGGGCCTCGAGGTGATCGGCGTCGTCGCACTCGCCTTCCTCATGGGCGCCACAACGCCAGGCTGGCTCGTCGCGCTCCCCCTGGTCGTCTACGGACTGGGCCTCGGGCTCGCGTCCGCTCAGCTGACAGGGACCGTGCTGCGCGACGTGCCCGTCGAGGTGTCGGGGCAGGGCTCGGCTACGCAGAGCACGGTGCGCCAGATCGGATCGGCGCTCGGCACCGCTTTCGCGGGCGCGACGCTCTCCGTCGCGCTCGCGCTGACGCTGCCCGCCGCCCTGAACGCGGCGGGACTGACGGGTGACGCAGCGGACAAACTCGCCGCCGCGACGCGTCAGTCGGCCGGCACGACGATCACTCAACTGCGGGCGGGCGGTGACGCCGGCTCGTTCGGCGACCAGGCCGCCGGCGCTGCGGATGCCCTCGCGGCAGGGTTCGCGGACGCGACCCGCTGGTCGCTGCTCGTCGCGTCGGTCTTCCTGCTGCTCGGGTTGCTCGGCGCCGCCCGGCTTCGTCGCGCCGCGAAGGCGGGCCATGCGGATATCGCGGCCTGAACCCTCGCTGGATTCTCGACGTGCCGCGCAATACGGTCGCCGGCTAAGGGACCATGGGTGTGATCACAATAGGACGGCACATCCCTGCCGCGTAGTCGGCCACTTCTGCCACGTTCTCGATGTGGTCCGCGTTGAGCAGTCGTACGGCTCTGCGGAGGTGTCGCTAGCGTTCCGCTCGTGTGGCGCGCGCCAGAGGCCTGGTTCCGGCCGTGTGAACATGCTGGCAGGCTGAAGGTATGCGAGCAGATCGGACACAACGCGTCGCGCGCGGGGTGTCGGTCGCTTCCATCGCAACTTTCACGGCGTTGCTGTCGCACGTGGTCGCCGGGGGTGTCGTCCCGGGCTGGGCCGGAATCTTCACGCCGTGGGTGCTTGCCGTAGCAGTGAGCAGCCTGCTGGCGGGTAGGAACCTCTCTCGCGTGCGGCTGGCGTTGAGCGTCGGGGCGAGTCAGCTGTTCTTCCACGCGCTGTTCGTGATGGGTGCTCCGTCCGCGGGGGTCACGTCGATGACGATGCATCAGCACATGCACGGCGCCATGACGACCATCCCCGCGGCCACCGATCCCACGGTGGCCGCGCTATGCGCCGACCCGTGGATGTGGATCGGTCACGGCATCGCTGCGGCAGTCACCATCGTCGCGCTCTACCACGGAGAGCGCGCCGTCCGTGTGCTGCTCGAGCTCGCGCGCGATCTGCGCGCGTGGGCGCGCGCCGCTGGCGGCGGGTGACGAGGCGACCTTCACGCTGACCTTCTCCGACGACTCGACCTACGAGTTCACGGCGCCCATCAAGGACTACTCGGGCGCCAACGAGACCTACGAGGGCGGCGACATGGACATGGACATGTCGCCCACCCCGACGCCGAGCAACTGATGGGCGCGCCCGACAGGGGCGCACGTCGATCCGGGTCGACCCGGCGGCAGTTCCTCTTCGGAGGGGCTGTCGCCGGTGTCGGCGCCGCCGCTGCCGTCGGCATCGACCTCGCCCTCACCGCGCCCTCCGGCACGACCGCCGCGCCCTCCACCCCGCTGAACGGTGCCGAGATCGTGCCGTTTCACGGTATCCAGCAGGCGGGCATCGACACGGACGCCCAGGCCCACGGCACCTTCGTCGCCCTCGACCTCCGCGACGAGGTCGATCGTGACGGCCTGCGACGCCTCATGCGCATCCTCACCGACGACGCCGAGCGGCTCACTCAAGGTCGCGGCGCCCTCGCCGACTCCGAACCCGAGCTCGCTCTGACGCCCGCCCGGCTCACGGTCACGTTCGCATTCGGCCCCGCATTCGTCGCCCGCGCCGCCGGCACGGCGCCAGCCTGGCTGCAGCCCCTGCCGGCGTTCGCGGTGGACCGGCTGCAGGAAGAGCTCAGCCACGGTGATCTGCTGATTCAGGTGGCCGCCGATGATCCACTCACCGTCGCGCACGCGACGCGCATGCTGCTGAAGGATGCGCGCGGTTTCGCGACGGTCCGGTGGACGCAGCAGGGCTTCCGCCGCGCCTACGGATCCGTCGCCCCCGGCACGACGATGCGGAACCTGTTCGGTCAGGTCGACGGGACATCCAACCCGAAGCCCGGGACGACCGAGTTCGACACGGTCGTCTGGGCGGACGAGGGATGGCTCGCGGGTGGGACCGGGATGGTCGTGCGCCGCATCCACATGAACCTCGACAAGTGGGACAAGCTCGACCGCTCCGGCCGCGAGCAGTCCGTGGGGCGCTCGCTCTCCAACGGTGCGCCGCTCACCGGCACCAGTGAGCACGACGAACCCGACTTCGAGGCGAAGACGTCGATCGGCTTCCCGGTGATCCCCGAGTTCTCCCACATGCGGCGCGCGCGACCCGACGACACGACGCAGCGCATCTTCCGACGCGCCTACAACTACGACGAGCGACCCGCCGGGTCCGAAGTCTCCGACTCCGGACTCGTCTTCGTCTCGTTTCAGGCCGACGTCGATGCGCAGTTCACGCCCATCCAGCGCCGACTGGACGACCTCGACCTGCTCAACGAATGGACAACTCCCATCGGATCGGCGGTGTTCGCCGTGCCGCCGGGCTGCGCCGAGGGCGGGTACATCGGGGAAACCCTGCTCGCGTGATAGCGGAGTGAAGGCTCTTAATCGCTGCCACGTTTCTGCCACGAATGGAACCGAATCGACCTGATCCATGCGGATGCCGGCGGCGTCAGAATCCGCGGAATCACGCGGTTTCACCGGGTCTCGGTTACCATCGGCGCGATTTCAAATCCCTCCGTCTCCGCCAAGAAAAGTCCTGAGCAGAGGCAATTTTCTTCCGCTTCTGCCACGAAATCTGCCATTTCTGCCACGTTTTCGATGTGGTTGGCGTTGAGCAATCTTGCGGTTCTGCGGGATTCTGCTGAGCGTTCTGCTCACTGTGAGTTGCTCGGCGCATGGTTGCGGCTACTCAAGGGTGAGACCGAGCGCGCGAATCCCTCCGTCTCCTCCCCGACTCGGCGTGCCCGCTCGGGCGCTCGCTTCCGCTCGCTGTGCTCGCGCCGTCGGCGGCTGTCGTCGCGTTGTCCGCACCGGCACGTCGTGTCATCAGATCGGGTCCAGGTGGTGGATCGTGAACTCGAACGGGAGGAATGAGCAATACAGACGTGAGCACAGACAACGAGGTGATCGAACGTTCGGCGGATGAGCCGGGTGC
>NZ_CBDRLZ010000005.1:0-247825 GCF_965345155.1 Microbacterium sp. bgisy203 | reverse complement strand
ACCTCGGTCCACCTGCCCCGCAGGAGAAAGTGAGAGAGAGATGGCGAACGAACGACAGGCCAGAATGGCCGACCGCATCCGGGTGCTCGTCGCGGAGCGGCTCGAAAAGGGCCTGCGCGACCCGCGACTCGGCTTCGTCACGATCACGGACGTCCGGGTGACCGGCGACCTGCAGCATGCCTCGGTGTTCTACACCGTCTACGGCTCCGACGAGGAGCGCGCCGACACCGCCGCGGCTCTGAAGGCCGCGACGGGCATGATCCGCAGTGACGTCGGCAAGCAGCTGGGCGTCCGGCTCACTCCGTCGCTGGAGTTCATCCCCGACGCGCTCCCCGAGACGGCCGGCCACATCGCCGACCTCCTCCGTGAAGCGCAGGAGAGGGATGCCGCCGTCGCCGGCCTCGCGGCCGGCGCCGCGTACGCCGGCGACGCCGACCCCTACATCAAGCCCCGCGAGGACGACGACGAGGCCTGAGCCCCGCACACGCCTCCGGTGATCGAGTGCCGCCGGTCGCGCAGCAGCGGCGTATCGAGCTCGCGCGCGTCATTCGTCGGCGCACATCGTCGCCTGAAGCGGAAGTGTCGGCGCACATCGTCGGCATCCCCGCCGATGGCGACGATGCGCGCCGACGATCCGCCCCGCGAAGGGGGTGTGGCTCCGGCACCCCACGCCCGGCATCCCCCTACCGGCTTCCCTCGGGCGGGGGATCCGCCACCGTTGCGCCGCTCGTAGCCTGACGGCATGGCGCACACTCATTCCGTCCCGCTCTTCTCCGCTGCACCCGCTCGCGTTCCCTGGCGTGCTGTCGCGGTCTTCGCGATCACCGCCGTCGTCCTCGCCTGGCTCGTCGCGCTGCCGCTGTGGCTCGGGGGCCGGGGCCTCGCCGACCCCCTGCTCCCGATCGTCGCCGCCGCGATGATGTTCACCCCCGCACTCGCCACGATTCCCGCGCTTCTCGTGGACCGGCAGGGCGGCGGTCTGCGTGGCGCGCGTGCCGTCCTCCGCCGACTCGGGATGTGGCCGCTCCGGCCCATCGGTCGGACGATCGGGTGGACGGCCGCGATGATCTTCGCGATGCCGCTCCTCGTCGCCCTCTCCCTCGTCATCGCCGGGGCGCTGGGCTTCGCGCAGTTCGACCTCGTCGGATTCTCGGGCTTCGTCGCCATGCTCGAGCGGACGCTCCCGGCGGGTGCGACGCTGCCGCCCGCCGGACTGATCGTGGCTCTGCAGGTCGCGGCGATCCCGGTCGCCGCCCTCATCAACATCCCCTTCGCCTTCGGTGAGGAGGTCGGCTGGCGCGGCTGGCTTCTGCCCGCTCTTCGTCCACTCGGTGTCTGGCCGGCGCTCGTGCTGAGTGGCGCGTTCTGGGGCTTCTGGCACGCCCCGCTCATCCTGCTCGGGTACAACTTCGGCGAACCGAACGTCCTCGGCGTCGTGATGATGATCGTCGGGTCGGCGCTCATCGGGGTGATCCTGGGGTGGACGCGCCTGCGCACCGGATCGGTGTGGCCCGCCGTCCTCGGACACGGGGCCTTCAACGCCTCCGCCGGCATGGGCGCGCTCGTCGTCGCGGCCGACTCGTCTCCTCTCGCGACGCTCGCCGGCCCGATCGGCGTGTCGATGTGGATCGCCTGCCTCCTCGTGATCGCCGTGATGGCGCTGTGCGGAGCGTTCCGCTCATCGCAGCTCGACGGTCGACTCGCCGACGATCCGGCGCAGCCGGCCGCGTCCGCGCAGCCCGCGGCGTCAGCGCGGCAGACGCAATGAACCCTCGACCGCCTCGATCAGCCCGTCGGCGATCAAGGAGTCGATGGCCCGGTCGCGTTGCGCGGCATCCGGCCAGTCGGGCACCACGGCATCCTGCGCCACCGCGTGAGACGCGCTCTCGCGCAGCACCCGCAGGATCGCCCCGCGCGCCTGACGGTCGCTTCCCTCATAACGCGCCTGGCGACGCCGCTCGTCGCCGGTGTCGGGGTATCCCGCCGCGCGCCACCTACACGTATACGCGATGGGGCATGCGTCGCAGCGCGGCGCGCGGGCGGTACAGACGACGGCGCCGAGCTCCATGATCGCGGCGTTGAGCACCGCGGCATCCCTGTCGTCGCCGGGCAGCAGCGCGTCCATGTCGGCGAGGTCGCGCTTGGCCGGCGGGCCGGGCTGCGCGCGCCCTGCGACCGCGCGGGCGATGACGCGGCGCGTGTTCGTGTCGACCACGGGATGCCGGTCGCCGTAGGCGAACACCGCGACCGCGCGCGCCGTGTAGTCACCGATCCCGGTGAGGGCGAGGAGCGCCTCGACGTCGCGGGGCACGACGCCGTCGTGCCGGTCGCGGATCTCCACGGCGGCGCGATGGAGCCACAGCGCGCGGCGCGGGTAGCCGAGGTTCGCCCACTGCCGCACCGCCTCGGCGGGCGCGTCGGCGGCGAGATCGGTCGGCGTCGGCCAGCGTTCGAGCCACGCCTCGAGGTGCGGGATGACGCGGGCGACCGGCGTCTGCTGCAGCATGAACTCGCTGACGAGCACGCCCCACGCCCCGAACCCCGGCGCCCGCCACGGCAGGACGCGCGCGTTGTCGCGGTACCACGCGATGAGCGGGGTCGCGAGATCGGGCATCCGCCCAGCCTACGGCGGCGGCGCCGCGCGACCCCCGACCAAGGCGACCCTGGACGTGACTCAGGCAGAATCGCGTCACGGAGCCTCGGAGACACCTGCGAGGGCGGAATTGCCTGAGTTGTGTCCACGTAGGCTGGGGGAGTGCCCGAGTCCTCCGCCGCCCCGAACGGCATCCTGCTCGTCGACAAGCCCGGAGGCGTCACGAGCCACGACGTCGTCGCCCGCGCGCGCCGCGCGCTGAACACCCGCAAGATCGGCCACGCCGGCACCCTCGACCCGATGGCGACCGGCCTCCTCATCCTCGGGGTGGGGCCGGCGACGCGCCTGCTCACCTTCATCGTCGGGCTCGACAAGACCTACGAGGCGACGATCCGCCTCGGGGTGTCCACCGACTCCGACGACGCCGACGGCGACGTGACCGGCCGAGCGGATGCCGCAGCCCTCGCCGCCGTGACGGACGCGCGTATCGCGGACGGCGTCGCCGCCCTCACCGGCGAGATCGAACAGATCCCCAGCACCGTCTCGGCGATCAAGGTCGACGGCCGCCGCGCCTACGACCTCGCCCGCGCGGGCGAGGAGGTCCGGCTGAAGGCCCGCGCCGTCACCGTCAGCCGCTTCGACATCGTCGCCCGCCGCCCGGCGCCGGGCGAGACGGCCCCCGACGGCGCGATCGATCTCGACGTCGTCGTCGACTGCTCGAGCGGCACCTACATCCGGGCCCTCGCCCGCGACCTCGGCGCCGCCCTGGGCGTGGGCGGCCACCTCACGGCCCTCCGCCGCACCCGCATCGGCCCGTTCGAGGTGGCGGATGCCGTCACCGAGATCACGCCGGATGCCCCGCTCGCACGCCCCGCCGAGGTCGCCGCCGCCGTCCTCGGTGCCTTTTCGGTGACGGCCGACGAGGCGCGCGACCTCCGCCACGGGAAGCGCCTGGCGGGCGCCGCAGCGCGTCTCGCGACCCCGACAGCCGCCGCGATCGATCCCGACGGCGCGCTCGTCGGAATCGTCGAGCGCCGCGGCGACGACGTCAAGAGCGCGATGAACATGTCCGAGGGCGCCTCGTGATCCTCTGGTTCACGATCGTGGAGATCGTCGTCGCGGTGATCGTGGGGGTCACCGCGATCGTCGCGGGCCTCGCGGGGAGGCGCCCCGGCGACGTGACCGTCGGCGGCATGGCGCTCATCCTGCTGCTCCTGCTCGCGCAGGTCGTCATCGCGATCGTGTCGCCCCTCGCGGGCAACCCGCCCCTCGGCAGCGCCCTGGAGTACTGGGTGTACCTCGTCTCCGCGGTGCTCATCCCGCCCGCGGTCGTCTTCTGGGCGCTCATCGAGCGCAGCCGCTGGAGCACCGTCATCATGGGGATCGGCGCCCTGGCTGTTGCGATCATGGTGTGGCGCATGCAGGTCATCTGGACGACCCCGGCGCTCTGACGACGGCATCCCTCACCCGCGCGAGCCGGGCCTGGCCGCGCGCCACCCGAACTATCATGGACAGGTCATGTCGCCCGCGTCCCGCCCTCGAATGACCGGCATCGGCCGGGTCCTCGTCGTCGTCTACGCGATCATGGCACTCGCCGCGACCGGGCGGTCGCTCGTGCAGATCGTCGAGGACTTCGACAACGCTCCTCTCGCGTATTCGCTGTCGGCAGCATCCGCGCTGGTCTACATCCTCGCGACGATCGCGCTAATCCTCTCGCAGAGCGCCACCTGGTACGTCATCGCGTGGATCGCGATCGTGTTCGAACTCGTCGGCGTCCTCGTCGTGGGGACCCTCAGCCTCACGCATCCGGAGCTCTTCTCCCACGACGCGACGGTGTGGTCGGGGTTCGGCTATGGCTACTTCTGGGTGCCGCTCGTCCTCCCGTTCGTGGGTCTCTGGTGGCTCGTCACCCACAGGCACGGCGCGCCCGAGCGCGAGCCCGAGCCGGTCGTCGAAGGGTCGAGCTGGTGATCGTCTTCCGCGCGCCGGGCGACGTGCCCGCAGGCTTCGGACCGTCGGTCGTCGTGATCGGCAAGTTCGACGGTGTCCATTCCGGTCACCGGGCGGTCATCGACCGTGCCCGCGTGACGGCTGCGGAGGACGGCGCCCGCGTCGTGGCGGTGACGTTCGACCGGAACCCGCTGAGCCTGCTGCGTCCCGAACTCTGCCCCGATCCGCTCTCGAGCGTCGATCAGAAGCTGTCACTGCTGGCGGATGCCGGAGTCGACGCGACCCTCGTTCTCCGCTTCGACGAGAGCCTCGCCGGCCTCGAGCCCCGCGCGTTCGTCGAGCACGTGCTCGTCGACGCCCTGGGGGTGGTGACGGTGATGGTCGGGGACGACTTCCGCTTCGGACACCGCGGCGCCGGCGACCCGGCGCTGCTCGCCGAGCTCGGCGCGGAATACGGCTTCGAGGTCGACGTCGTCGGCGACGTCGAAGGCGGGGGACGCCGCGTGTCGTCGACGTGGATCCGCGACGTGCTGTCGGTCGGCGACGTCGAAGACGCGGCGAGCCTGCTCGGACGCCCGCACACGGTGCAGGGCGAAGTGGTCCACGGTCTCAAGCGCGGGCGCGAACTGGGCTTCCCGACGGCGAACCTGTCGCCGGATGCCGAGGGGTTCATCCCCGCCGACGGCGTGTACGCGGGGTGGCTCCTCGACCTCGGACCGATCGACCCGGCGTCGGGCCGCACGGCATCCGACGCGCCCGTCACGCGCTACCCGGCGGCGATCTCGGTGGGCACGAACCCCACGTTCGACGATGTCGACGCGCGTCAGGTCGAGGCGTACGTGCTCGACGAGACGGCCCTCGACCTCTACGGCCACCGGGTGCAGGTGCAGTTCACGCACCGGATCCGCGGCATGGTCGCATTCGAGGGGATCGACACGCTCATCGCGCAGATGGCCGATGACGTCGCCCGTGTGCGGGTCGCGCTCCGCGGCTGATCCCGCCCCGAGCGCGACGCGGGCTGCCCGGGCTCCGTGCGACGCGGGGCTCAGTACGAGCCGGAGTCGACCGCGCCCGTCGCCTGCTCACCGGCGTCGACGCGGCGCGCCTCGCCGAGGATGACCGCGCTGCCGCTCGTGCCGAGGCGGGTGGCTCCGGCATCCAGCATCGCGAGCGCGTCGGCATAGCTGCGGACGCCGCCGGATGCCTTGACCTGCACCTGGGGGCTGACGTTCGCGCGCATGAGTTCGACGTGGGGGACGGTCGCCCCGCCGCCCGCGAAACCCGTCGAGGTCTTGACGAAGTCCGCGCCGCCCTGCTCGGTGAGGCGGCTTCCGCGCGCGATCTGCTCGTCGTCGAGGAGTGCCGTCTCGAGGATCACCTTGGTGATGTGTCCGGATGCCGCATCCACGACGGCGGCGATGTCGGCGACGACCTCGGCGTCGAATCCGGAGCGCAGCCACCCGATGTTGATGACCATGTCGAACTCGGTCGCCCCGTCGGCGAGGGCCTGGCGCACTTCGGCGACCTTCGCGGCGGTCGAGGTGGTGCCGTGCGGGAAGCCGATGACGGTGCCGACCGCGACGCCGGTGCCGTCCAAGCGAGAGACCGCGTGCGGGATGTCGCTCGGGCGCACGCACACGCTGAACACCTTCCACTCGGCGGCGATGTCGAGCTCGGCGTCGACGTCGGCGCGGGTGAGCTCGGGCTTGAGGATCGCGTGGTCGATGGTGGCGGCGAGGTCTCGCTCGGTGATCGTGGCCATGGTTCCAGGGTACGCCGCGGAATACCCCAGGGGGGTATCCTGTTATCGTCGGGGAGTCATGGACGAACGAGGAGACACGATGACCGAGCAGACCTACACCATCGAGGGCATGACCTGCGCGCACTGCGCCGGAGCCGTCAGCCGCGAGGTGCGGAAGATCGACGGCGTGAACGACGTGCGCGTCGATGTCGCCGCGGGCGTCCTGACCGTCGACGCCGCCGCCGCGCTGTCGGACGCCGATGTCGCCGCGGCGGTCGACGAAGCCGGGTACACGCTCGTCGGCGCGCGCTGAATCCGCCCGAGCACCACGACGCGATGAGCACGACAGCACCATGAGCACCACAGCGCCCGCCGCTCCCGCGGAGTCGTCGCGCGCGCACGCCGTCCTCGACATCGAGGGGATGACCTGCGCGAGCTGCGTCGCCCGCGTCGAGAAGCGGCTTCAGAAGCTCGACGGCGTCACGGCGTCCGTCAACCTCGCGACCGAGTCGGCACGCGTCGACTATCCCGAAGCCCTTGCCCCCGAGGCGCTCCTCTCGGCGGTGCGCGAAGCGGGATACGAGGCGTCCGTCCGTCGGATGCCTCAGCCTGCGGCATCCCCCCGGCACGACGGCGTCGCTGACGCCCGCGCGGGCCAGGAGCCCGGGGGCGCCGCGGACGGGGGCGCCGCGGGCCAGGACGCCGCCGGCCAGGATGCCGCGGGCCACGCGCACGAGGTCGAGGACCGTGCCGGTGCGACCACCCTGCGCACGCGCCTGATCGTCAGCGCGATCCTCGCGGCGCCCGTCGTCGCGCTCGGCATGGTCCCGGCGCTGCAGTTCCCCGGATGGCAGTGGGTGTCGCTCATCCTGACCGCGCCCGTCGTGCTGTGGGGCGGGTGGCCCTTCCACCGGGCGACCTTCGCGAACCTCCGCCACGGCGGCATGACGATGGACACGCTCATCACGCTCGGCACGGGCGCGGCGTTCGGTTGGAGCCTGTGGGCGCTCATCTTCGGCACCGCCGGGCGGATCGGGATGACGCACGACTCGGCCCTGTTCGGACCCGTGCACGACCCGTCGTCGCTGGTGTATTTCGAGGTCGCCGCCGCCGTCACGGTCTTCCTCTTGCTCGGTCGGTTCATCGAGCAGCGCTCCAAGCGGCGCGCGGGCGCGGCGCTCCGCTCGCTCATGGAGCTCGCGGCGAAGGACGTCGAGCTCGAGGACGGCACGCGGGTCGACGCGGCGACCCTCCGCGTGGGCGATCGGTTCCTGGTCCGCCCGGGGGAGAAGGTCGCCACCGACGGCGTCGTCGTCGCGGGCCAGGCCTCGCTCGACGAGAGCATGATCACCGGCGAGTCGGTGCCCGTCGAGGCATCCCTCGGCAGCGCCGTCACCGGCGGCACCCTCGCCGCCGACGGTCGTCTCGTGGTGGCCGCGACCTCGGTCGGCGAGGATACGCGCCTCGCGCACCTCGCGCGCCTCGTCGAAGACGCGCAGGCCGGCAAGAGCCGCGTGCAGCGCCTCGCCGACCGCATCTCGTCGGTGTTCGTCCCCGTCGTGATCGGCCTCGCGGTGCTCACCCTGCTCGTCTGGATGATCGTCGGGGGCTTCTCCGGCACGTCGATCGCCGCGGGCTTCACGGCCGCGGTCGCCGTCCTCATCATCGCGTGCCCGTGCGCGCTCGGTCTCGCCACCCCCATCGCGATCCTCGTGGGGACGGGGCGCGGCGCGCAGCTCGGTGTGCTGATCACGGGGCCCGAGGCCCTCGAATCCGCCGAGCGCATCGACACCGTCGTCCTCGACAAGACGGGCACCGTCACCTCGGGCGCGATGGCGGTGTCGTCCGTCACCCCGGTCGCGGGAGCGGATGCCGACGACATCGCCCGCCTCGTCGGGTCGCTCGAGCACGCATCCGAGCACCCGATCGCGCAGGCCCTCACCGCGCTCTCGACGACGCATCTGCCCGTCGAGGACTTCGCCGGGCTCGCGGGCCGCGGCGTCACCGGGACGGTCGACGGGCACGCGGTGTTTGCCGGGCGGCCGGCGTTCGCCGCGGAGATCGTCGAGGCGCCGGCGGCCGAGGCTGCGTCCCTGCCGGACGACGCGCTCGCCGCGATCGCGGATGCCGAGTCTGCCGGGGCGACCGCCGTCGTCGCCGGGTGGGACGGTGAGGTCCAGGCGGTCATCGCCGTCGCCGACGACGTGCGCCCCGACAGCGCTGAGACGGTCGCGGAGCTGCGCCGCCTCGGCCTCGACGTCGTACTGCTGACGGGCGACAACGAGGGCGCCGCCCGGGCCGCCGCGCGCGCGGCAGGCATCCCCACCGTGATCGCGGGCGTCCTCCCGGAGGGGAAGGTCGCGGAGATCGAGCGGCTGCAGGCATCCGGTCACCGTGTCGCGATGGTCGGTGACGGCGTGAACGACGCGGCCGCGCTTGCGACCGCCGACCTCGGTCTCGCGATGGGCGGCGGCACGGATGCCGCGATGCACGCGAGCGACATCGCTCTCGCGGGCCACGGACTCGCGCCCGTCGTCACGGCGATCTCTCTCAGTCGGCGCACGATGCGCGTCATCCGCGGAAACCTGTTCTGGGCATTCGCGTACAACGTCGCAGCTCTCCCGCTGGCCGCGCTCGGCCTGCTGAACCCGATGATCGCCGGCGCCGCGATGGCGTTCTCGAGCGTCTTCGTGGTGCTCAACAGCCTGCGCCTGCGCTCCGCGCGCTGACTACCGCCCGCCGTCCGGCTCGCGAATCACCGCCCGATGCGCGAATCACCGCCGCTTGAACGCGAATCGCACGGTGATTCGCGAAACCAGCGGTGATTCGCGAGCCTGGGGCGAGGCGGGGCGCGCGGCGGCGCGGCGCAGCGCGGGGAGGCGACAGCGCGGGGAGGCGCGGGGCGCTAGAATGGATGCCGGGGACATCGCGCCTCCCGTCGCCGCAGCTCGCAGAAGCGAGTGCCCGCAGCCGGGGGAGCAGTCCTCGTGTTCGCCTCCGCGGCCCCGGCCGCGGGCACTGCCCGGCCGTTGATCCACGGTCGGCACCTCGCCGGTTCGCACCGGCACGTCAGCTCAGGAGGAGCATGCCGCCTACGGCATCCACAGCCCCCGCCCGTCGGCGGAAGGGCTCTTCGGCACGTCGCGACGACGACGCGCCCCTCATCCCGATCCTCGCGCGCAAGGTGCGCGAGGTCGAGGCGAAGTCCCAGCGCGGAAAGCTGGGCCCCACGAACCGCGTCAAGTTCCAGGTCATCGCCTTCCTCGTCCGCGAGGAGCGCGCCCGCGTCAAGGCCGACGAGACCATTCCGACCGCCGCGCGCGCCGAGCTGCTGAAGCGTCTCGACGGCGTCGCGACGATCCTCGCCAAGACCGCCGCCCGCGACACGTCGCTGATCCAGCTGCTCGAGGTCGACCAGGCCACCTCGCCGGTCGCGAAGCGCATGCGCCGCGACTGGCTGCTCGAGTCGGGGGCCGAGCTTCCCGACGACGAGCTCATCATCACCGATGCGGCCCCGGCCGCGCAGAGCTGGGGTCAGGCGCCCGTCGTCCCGGCCGCGCTCGCCGAGCGCCAGGTGACCCCGCCGCAGATCGAGGCGCGCCGCGAGTCGAACCCGTTCCTCGCGCCCGACCTGACGCTCCGCGCGCCGGTGTCCACCGCGCGCCGCCGGCTCGACGGCTGGGAGCTCATGGGGCCGCTCTACAAGGCGTTCGAGACGGGCGCCGGCGGTGCCTCGGCATCCATGGACCTGCCGCCCGTCCCCGAGTTCGACCGCCTCTCGCCCAAGGGCCTCGAGATCATGCCGCATCAGTCGCGGTTCCTCGAGTCGGTGCGCGAGGGCCACCGCGCGTTCCTCCTCGCCGATGAGCCCGGCCTCGGCAAGACCGCGCAATCGGTGCTCGCCGCATCCGTCGCGGATGCCTATCCGCTGCTCGCCGTCGTTCCGAACGTCGTCAAGATGAACTGGGCGCGCGAGGTCGAGCGGTGGACGCCGCAGCGCCGCGCGACCGTCATCCACGGCGACGGCGACCAGGTCGACGCGTTCGCGGACGTCTTCATCGTCAACTACGAGGTGCTCGACCGGCATCTGTCGTGGCTGTCGTCGCTGGGCCTGAAGGGCATGGTCGTCGACGAAGCCCACTTCATCAAGAATCTCGGCTCGCAGCGGTCGCAGAACGTCCTCGCGCTCGGCTCGCGCATCCGCGAGCAGGTGCGGAACCCGCTCATGCTCGCCCTGACCGGCACGCCGCTCATCAACGACGTCGAGGACTTCGACGCGATCTGGCGGTTCCTCGGGTGGACGAACGGCGAGAAGCCCGGCCCCGAGCTCATGGAGAAGCTCGACGCGACCGGCTTCACCCCCGCCGACAAAGCGTTCTACCCCGAGGCGCGCGATGCCGTCATCTCGATGGGCATCGTCCGGCGGAAGAAGAAGGACGTCGCCGCCGACCTCCCCGACAAGCTCATCGCCGACCTCCCCGTCGAGCTCGACGACGAGTACGGCCGCTCGATCCGCGCCGCCGAGCGCGAACTCGGCGAGCGGCTCGCCGCGAAGTACCGTCGCATCATCGAGGCGCGCGGCGACAAGGTCGTCTACGGCGAGGCCGACGACGACATCGTGCGCCTGGTCGCCCACGGCGAGCTCGAGGAGTCGAAGGCCCAGGGAACCGGCGCCGACAACGTCTTCACGATGGTCCGGAAGATCGGTCAGGCGAAGGCGGTGCTCGCCGCCGACTACGCCGCGCAGCTGCAGCGCTCGGTCGGCAAGGTCGTGTTCTTCGCGAAGCACATCGATGTCATGGATGCCGCGGAGGCCCACTTCGCCGCCGCGGGCCTGCGGACCGTCTCGATCCGCGGCGACCAGACCACGCCCGCCCGCCAGCAGGCGATCGACGCGTTCAACGCCGACCCCGACGTCGCGATCGCGGTGTGCTCGCTGACCGCAGCCGGAGTCGGCCTCAACATGCAGGCAGCCTCCAACGTCGTCCTCGCGGAGCTGTCGTGGACCGCCGCCGAGCAGACCCAGGCGATCGACCGCGTGCACCGCATCGGCCAGGACGAGCCGGTCACGGCGTGGCGCATCATCGCCGCGCACACGATCGACACGAAGATCGCGGAGCTCATCGACTCGAAGCAGTCGCTCGCCGCGCGCGCCCTCGACGGCCAGCAGGTCGACCCGACCTCGAGCGACTCGGTGCAGATGTCGGCGCTCATGCACCTGCTCCGGCAGGCGCTCGGCGCGGCCTGACCGCCCCCGGCGCGCCGCCCGCCCGCGGTGCGCCGGGTCCGCGAGGACTTATCGACGGCGGGGCCGGTGGCAGCCACGAGGCATCCGGCGATAGTGTCGTTCCAGGCAGCGACGCCCTCCGAGCACCCGAGTCAAAGGATCTCCACATGAAGATCGGCATCCTCACCAGCGGCGGCGACTGCCCCGGTCTGAACGCGGTCATCCGCGGCACCGTCCTGAAGGGGACGACAACGTACAACACGGAGTTCGTCGGCATCCGCGACGGGTGGCGCGGCGTCGTGGACGGCGACTTCTTCCCGCTCACCCGCCACGAGGTGAAGGGCCTGTCCAAGGTCGGCGGCACGATCCTCGGCACGTCGCGGACGAACCCTTACGAGGGCCCCCGTGGGGGCGCCGAGAACATCAAGGCGACCCTGTACGGGCACCACATCGACGGCATCATCGCGATCGGCGGTGAGGGCACTCTCGCTGCGGCCAACCGTCTGTACAACGACGGCATCAACGTCATGGGGGTGCCGAAGACGATCGACAACGACCTACGCGCCACCGACTACTCGTTCGGCTTCGACACGGCCGTCAACATCGCCACCGAGGCGATGGACCGCCTGCGCACGACCGGCGACTCCCACCAGCGCTGCATGGTCGCCGAGGTCATGGGCCGCCACGTCGGCTGGATCGCCCTGCACTCGGGCATCGCCGCCGGCGCACACGTCATCTGCATCCCCGAAGTGCCGATGTCGATCCAAGAGATCTGCGAGCAGGTGCAGCGCGCCCATGACCGCGGACGCGCGCCGCTCGTCGTCGTGTCGGAGGGCTTCACCCTCACCGGTATGGACGAGGCCTACAGCGACAAGGGACTGGATGCCTTCAACCGCCCGCGCCTGGGCGGCATCGGCGAGATCCTCGCCCCCGAGATCGAGCGCATCACGGGCATCGAGACGCGGGCGACCGTTCTCGGTCACATCCAGCGCGGCGGGTCGCCGTCGGGCTTCGACCGGGTGCTCGCGACGCGCTTGGGGCTGCACGCCGCCGACGCGGTCGTCGACGGCGCGTGGGGTCAGATGGTCTCGATGAAGGGCACCGACATCGTGCGGGTCCCCTTCGAAGAGGCGCTGGGCGAGCTCAACACCGTCCCGCTCTACCGCTACGAAGAGGCCGCGGCGCTCTTCGGCTGAGCGCCGCGGCGCGTCGGCTGCAGGCATCCTGGTCCCCGGCATCCTCGTCCCAGGCATCCTGGTTTCAGGCATCCTGCGCGTCACCGCGCGCCACAGGCATTCTGCGCCTGCGCGCGCGTCACCGACGGAGGAGATGTCACCGGGACAGGACGAGGGAGCGGTCCCGGGTCCTGTCCTCGTGATTTCTCCTCCCTTGGTGAGGTTCCATCGGTCTGTCCACAGGCGGCCGGATGCCGAATCGCTCCACAGATCCGGGAAGCCCGCGCTCGCGCGAGAGGTCGGATGACGATGCTGGGGGCATGAGAGGCGACCTGATCCCCTGGATGGCGGCGCGCGGCGGTGTCGCGCACTCGTCGGCGCTGCGCGCCGCGGGGTTCACGACCCACGGCATCCGTCACGCCATCGCCCACGGCGCTGCGCGATGGGTGCGTCGGTCCTGGTTGGCGATCGACGGAGCAGACCCCGCGCTGGTCTCCGCGGCCGCGCGGGGCGGGCGTCTCACCTGCCTCAGTGCGTCGCTTCGGGCAGGCCTGTGGACGCCGGATCACGGCGACATCCACCTCGCGGTGAAGCCCTCGTCGTCACGCGTCGAGACGACCGGCACGCGCGTGCATTGGGCGGTGGCGCCCGTGCCCGTGCCCGCGACCGAGCTCGTCGATACGGTGATCAACGCGCTCTTCCACGTCGCCGGTTGCGTCCCTCTCGTCGATGCGCTCTGCGTCTGGGAGTCTGCGATCCGCACGGGAGCCGTCGCGGCCGGGATGCTCCCCGGCATCGCGTGGCGTGGGCGCGCCAGAGAGCTCGCGGAGATGGCATCCCATCTCTCCGATTCCGGGCTCGAGACGCGGTTCATCGCGCTCGTGACACCTCTCGGTGTCCCTGTGCGCCAGCAGGTGTGGATCGACGGCCACCCCGTCGACGCTCTGCTCGGTGAGCGTCTCGTCGTCCAACTGGATGGGTTCGCGCACCATCAGGCATCCGACCGGCGTCGCGACCTGCGTGCGGACGCGACTCACCCTCCTCGGGTACACGGTGCTCCGCTTCGACCTCGTGCAGCTGCTGCACCATCCGGACGAAGTCCTCGCGACCGTCGCGCTGGCCCTGGCGCAGCAGCGCCACCTCGCGTTGCGGTGATGGGGGTCGATGCGGTGATCACGTAGGCAGGAGATATCGCGAAGGGAGGGTGAGAGACAGCTCACGCGTCCTGCGTTCGTGAGATGTCCTGTGTCGGTGAGGGGATGCCGCGCCGCCCGCCCGCTCGGGGGACTCAGCCCTCGGCGAGCCCCAGCACGTCGAGCAGCCACGCGAGCTCGAACGCCCGCTGGTGCCACGAGTTGTAGCGTCCCGAGACGCCGCCGTGGCCGGCGACCATCTCGCACTTCAGCAGCGCATCCGCCCCTGCCGCCTGCAGGCGCGCGACCCACTTGGCCGGCTCGACGTAGTAGACCCGGGTGTCGTTGAGGGACGTCGTCGCGAGGATCCGCGGGTACCGGATGCCGGGACGCACGTTCTCGTACGGCGTGTACGACTTCATGTACGCGTAGACGTCGGCGTCGTGCAGAGGGTCGCCCCACTCGTCCCACTCGATGACCGTGAGCGGCAGCGACGGGTCGAGGATCGTCGTCAGCGCGTCGACGAACGGCACGTCGGCGAGGATGCCGGCGAACAGCTCGGGCGCCAGGTTCGCGACGGCGCCCATCAGCAGCCCGCCCGCCGAGCCGCCTTCGGCGACGAGCAGCGACGGCGAGGTCACGCCGGTGTCCACCAGGTGCCGGGCGACCGAGACGAAGTCGGTGAAGGTGTTGCGCTTGCGGGCGAGCTTGCCGTCCTCGTACCACTGCCGGCCCATCTCGCCGCCGCCGCGCACGTGCGCGATCGCGAAGACGACGCCGCGGTCGAGCATCGACAGGCGTGCGACCGAGAAGCCCGGCTCGATCGAGTGCTCGTACGATCCGTAGCCGTACAGGTGCACGGGGCGGGGGTCTCCCGCGCCCGGCTCGCCGAACGAGCGCTTCCAGACCAGCGAGACGGGAACGCGCGTGCCGTCTTCGGCGGTCGCCCACTCGCGCCGCTGACCGTAGTCGTCGGCGGAGTAGCCGCCGAGCACCGGCTGTCGCTTGCGCAGGAGGAACTCGCCCGTGTCGACGACGAAGTCGTAGACGGTGCCGGGGGTCACGAACGAGCCGTAGCCCAGGCGGATGACGGGCGGCGCCCACTCCGGGTTGCCTCCCGACCCCGCGGCGTAGAGATCTTCGTCGAAGTCGAGTTCGCGGACCTCACCCGAGGCGTAGTCGAGGATGCCGAGACGCGCGAGCCCCTCGCGGCGATACGACACCACGCCCCAGTCGCGGAACGCGGAGACATCCAGCAGCCGGCGCCCGGGGACGTGCGGCAGCACCACGTCGCGAGGCCCTTGGGGATCGTCGGCCGACACCCGGACGAGCTCGAAGTCGAGCGCCCCGTCGTTGTGGAGCACGTAGAGCACGTCCTCGCCGTCCACGATCGCGTGCGTCGCGGAGTACTCGACGCCCTCGCGGCGCGGCCAGATCACACGGGGTTCGGCGCGCAGGTCGGATGCCGGGACGAGGAACTCCTCGCTCGTGATCGACGATCCCACCTCGATGACCAGGTACCTCTCGCTGCGCGTGAAACCGGCGCCGACCCAGTACCGCTCGTCGGGCTCGTGGTGCAGGCGCACGTCGGCGGAGGCATCCGTGCCCACCTCGTGCAGCCACACGGTATCGGGGCGCCACGCGTCATCGACCGTCGTGTAGACGACGTGCCGGCCGTCGGGGGAGAAGCACGCGCCGGCGGAGGTGTTCTCGACGACGTCGGGAAGGTTCTCCCCGGTCGCGAGATCGCGGATGCGGAGGGTGTAGCGCTCGTCTCCCTCGACGTCGACGCCGTAGAGCAGGCGGGTGCCGTCGGTCGAGACGTCGAAGCTCCCGAGCGAGAAGAACTCGTGGCCCTCGGCCTCGAGGTTGCCGTCGAGCACCACGACTTCGCCCGGTACGGACTCGCCGGGGGTCAGCTGCGGCGGCGTCCAGTCGTCCGCGGAGGCGAGCGGCGCGCGGCAGTGGATGCCGTACTGCTTGCCCTCGACGGTGCGCCCGTAGTACCACCAGTCGCCCTGCCGGGTGGGGACGGACAGGTCGGTCTCGAGGGTGCGGGAGCGGATCTCGTCGAAGATCGTCTGCCGCAGCGGCGCGAGGTGAGCGGTGCGTTCGGCGGTGTACGCGTTCTCGGCTTCGAGGTACGCGATGACGTCCGGGTCCTCCTTGGCGCGCAGCCACTCGTAGTCGTCCACGACGTCGTCGCCGTGGTGGGAGCGGGAGGTGGGCCTGACAGCGGCGACGGGGACGCCGAGAGGTTCGCGAGTCACCCTTCCACGGTAGTCGACACGCCCGGAGCGGCGGTCTGCGGTCGGGTCCGGGTTTCGTCCGGTTGGGCCTGTTCTCGCGCCGTGAGGAATGTGCGAGGATTTCTGTGGTCCGGTTGCCGGAACATGAAACCGCGGTGAACTCTTCGTTCGCACTGCCGATGTCATCGGCGCACTCCCTTTGAAATCCGACGGAAAGCGAACTGTGGAAACCGCTGCCCTCATCGTCGTCCTGGTGATCGCGCTCGCGCTGTTCTTCGACTTCACCAACGGCTTCCACGACACCGCGAACGCGATGGCGACGCCCATCGCCACGGGCGCGCTGAAGCCGAAGGTCGCCGTCGCGCTCGCCGCGAGCCTCAACCTCGTCGGCGCGTTCCTGTCGACGGAGGTGTCGAAGACCATCTCGCACGGCATCATCCGCGAAGACCAGATCACTCCCTTGGCGTTCCTGCCGATAATCTTCGCCGGCCTCATCGGTGCGATCACCTGGAACATGCTCACGTGGCTGCTGGGTCTTCCCTCCAGCTCGTCGCACGCCCTCTTCGGCGGCCTGATCGGAGCAACGCTCGTGGGCGCGAGCGCCAGCGCGATCGACTTCGGCATGGTGCTGAGCAAGGTCGTCCTGCCGGCCCTCATCGCCCCCTTCGCCGCCGGGGTCATCGCGTTCCTCGCGACGCGCCTCGCGTACGCGCTGACGCGCCGATACGACAACAAGCCCGACGGGCGCGACGGCTTCCGCTGGGGTCAGATCTTCACGTCGTCGCTCGTCGCCCTCGCCCACGGCACGAACGACGCGCAGAAGACGATGGGAGTCATCACGCTCGCGCTCATCATGGTCGGGTGGCAGAGCTCCGACCAGGCCGACCCGCACCTGTGGGTCATCATCGCGTGCGCCCTCGCGATCGCGCTCGGCACGTATATGGGCGGATGGCGCATCATCCGCACCCTCGGCAAGGGACTCACCGACGTCAAGCCGGCGCAGGGCTTCTCGGCCGAGACCTCGACCGCCGCGACGATCCTCGCCTCCAGCGCCCTCGGCTTCGCGCTCTCGACGACGCAGGTCGCCTCGGGCTCGGTCATCGGCTCGGGTCTCGGCCGCCGCGGATCGACCGTGCGCTGGCGCACGGTCGGTCGGATCGCGATCGGCTGGGTGCTGACCCTTCCGGCATCCGCCGCCGTGGGCGCGCTCGCGGCGCTGTTCGTCGTGTTCTTCGGCGGGTGGGGCATCCTCATCGACGCCGTGCTCGCCGTGATCGTCATCGTCGGCATCTTCGCGTACTCGCGTCGCGACCAGGTCGACTCCTCCAACGCGATGAGCGAGGTCGCCGACTCCGGTCTCGCCGTCAAGGTGAAGCGCAACCCGCCGCCCACGCGCCGTCAGCGGGCGATCCAGCGCGAGCAGGCGCGTCTGAAGGCGGAAGCCGAGGCGCACGAGAAAGCCGAGCGGAAGAAGAAGGCCAAGGCGGATGCCAAGAAGGCCGCGGACGATCGCCGTGCGGCCGAACGCGCCTCGACCGGTGCCGGCGTGAACAAGGCCACGCGGAACAAGAAGGGCCCGCAGCGATGAACATCACGATCGACTGGCTCGCCTTCGTGGAGGTGTTCGTCGCCGCGCTCACCGGCGCCATTCTGGTGGTCGGCTTCTATGCACTCGGACTGCGCCTGCTCGTCCGCGCGGGGCGGGCACCGGTGGTCGCTCCGGCGGAGTTCACCGACGCCATCACGGTGATCACCGAGAAGGAGGCGCGCAAGGCCGCGAAGGCCGCCGAGAAGGCGGCGCGCAAGAGCCCGCTCACGCAGGGGCAGAAGAACCTGGCGCTCGCCGGGGCCTACGCGTCGTTCGCGATGTGTGCGCTCGCCGTGCTCGGCGGCATCCTCATGCTCGTCCTCAAGTGACGCCGGCTGCGCTCTGCGGTGCGCGCGGCGGAGGATGGCCGCGGTGGTACCTGTCCGGCTGGGGCGCAGAGGTGGATGCCTCCTGTGGGAGCGGGCGGCGCCCTGGGACGACGTGGCCCAGCTGCGGCCCTCGTTAGGCTGACGGCATGGAGCCCGTGCAGTTCGGTCAGCATCCGCCCGCGCGGCGGGTGATCGTCCACGTCAGCGACACGCACCTGCTCGCCGGCAACCGACCGCTCGGCGGGCGCTACGACACCGCGGCGAACCTCGCGGCGACGCTCGCCTCGGTCGAGCGCGCGGGCGTCCGCCCCGACGCGATCGTGTTCACGGGAGACCTCACCGACCTCGGCGAGCCCGAGGCCTATGCCGCCCTCCGCGCCGCTGTCGAACCCGTCGCGGCGCGCCTCGGCGCCCCCGTCGTGTGGGTCGCGGGGAACCACGACGAGCGCCCGGCGCTCCGGGCGGGGCTGCTCGACGGCGCGCCGACCTCCGAGCCCGTCACCGGCGTCTGGGACCTCGGCGGCCTCCGGCTCATCGCCCTCGACTCCTCGGTCCCCGGGTGGCATCACGGCGATCTCGACACAGGGCAGCTCGCGTGGCTGCGCGGCATCCTCGCTGAGCCCGCCCCGCTCGGGACGATCCTCGCCCTCCACCACCCGCCGATCCCGAGCCACATCCCGTTCTTCGACATCCTCGAACTCCGCTCGCAGCCCGCCCTCGCCGCGGCGATCGCCGGCACGGACGTGCGCGCGATACTCGCCGGGCACCTGCACTACTCGACGTCGGGAACGTTCGCCGGCGTACCCGTGAGCGTCGCCGCGGCGACGTGCTACACGATGAACCTGCAGCGGCCGCCGGAGGAGGTCAACGGCATGGATGCCGGGCAGTCCTTCCACCTCGTGCACGTCTACGACGACACGATCACCCACGCCGTCGTTCCCGTGGGGGACGCCGAGACCGCCGACACCTTCACGGCGGAATGGGTCACCGCGATGGCGGCGCTCAGCCCCCAGGAGCGTCTCGAGGCGTTCTCGCGCAAGCGCTGAGGCGCCGCCGCCGGCATCCACCGCTGCGGCGGTCGGCGCGGCGATCTTGTACGTCGTGTACATCTGGCGCGGACGGGGCCGCGGGTAGGCTCGGACCCACCCCGACTGAACCCCGAGTTGACACACCCAAAAGGACGAGCACTCATGGCACAGGACGCAACGACGCGCACCGAAACCGATTCCCTGGGATCCCTCGAGATCCCCGCCGACGCGTACTGGGGCATCCACACTGCCCGCGCGCTGGAGAACTTTCCGATCTCGATGCGGCCGATCTCCGTCTATCGCGACCTCGTCATCGCGCTCGCGATGGTCAAGCAGGCCTCGGCGCGGGCGAACCGCGACATCGGCGTGCTCGACGCGGAGCGTGCCGATCTCATCGACCGCGCCTCGCAGCGCGTGATCGAGGGCGAGTTCCACGACCAGTTCGTCGTCGGTGTCGTCCAGGGCGGCGCCGGAACCTCGACCAACATGAACGCCAACGAGGTCATCACCAACATCGCCCTGGAGCTGGCCGGCCGCGAGAAGGGCGACTACGCGTTCCTCTCGCCGATCGACCACACGAACCGCTCGCAGTCGACCAACGACGTGTACCCGACAGCGGTGAAGATCGGACTCAGCCTCGACCTGGTGACGCTGCTCGACGAGCTCGACCTGCTGAGGCAGTCGTTCATGACGAAGGCCGTGGAGTTCCACGACATTCTCAAGATCGGGCGCACACAGCTGCAGGATGCCGTGCCGATGACCCTCGGGCAGGAGTTCCACGGGTTCGCGACGACGCTCGGCTACGACCACCAGCGCCTCACCGAAAACCGTCACCTCCTCTTCGAGATCAACATGGGCGCGACGGCGATCGGCACCGGCATCACGACCCACCCCGGCTACGCGCCGGCGGTCCTCCGGCATCTGCGCGACATCACCGGCCTCGACCTCGTCACCGCCGATGACCTCGTCGAGGCGACGAGCGACACGGGGTCGTTCATGTCGTTCTCGTCGACGCTCAAGCGCAACGCGATGAAGCTCTCGAAGATCTGCAACGACTTGCGCCTGCTGTCGTCGGGCCCGCAGGCGGGTCTCGGCGAGATCAATCTCCCGGCGCGCCAGGCCGGGTCATCCATCATGCCGGGCAAGGTCAACCCCGTGATCCCCGAGGTCGTGAATCAAGTCGCGTTCTCGGTCGCGGGTGCCGATCTGACCGTGACGATGGCGAGCGAGGCGGGGCAGCTGCAGCTCAACGCCTTCGAGCCGATCATCGCGCACTCGATCTTCCAGTCGATCACGTGGATGCGCCGCGCGATGCGGACGCTGCGCGTCAACTGCGTCGACGGGATCACCGCCAACCGTGAGCGCCTCGGCGCGATGGTCGGAGCCTCCGTCGGCGTCGTCACCGCGCTCACCCCCTTCATCGGCTATGCGGCGGCGGCGGCGCTCGCGAAGACGGCGCTCCTCACGCACCGGAACGTCGGCGACCTCGTCGTCGAGGCCGGCCTCATGACCCGCGCAGAGGTCGACAAGCAGCTCTCTCCGGCACGTCTGTCGGGCCTGGAGGCCGTCACGCAGGCGATCCCCGTCGTCCGGCCCGCCGAGAACGTCGTCGAGGGCTGAGGCGGCGCGGCCTCTGGCCTTCGGGGGCACAGGCCCGCTAGCGTCGGGGGAGCCGGAACCGCCGGCGCCATCACGCCTCCCTCCGACACCACCTCAGGAGACCGACATGTCCGATCCCCAGAACCCCGATTCCACCCCCGCCGCGCAGCCGACGCCTCCCGCCGCCCCCGCGCAGCCGGCCTACGGCGAGTACGCCCAGACCCCGCCGCCCGCGCAGCAGCAGGCATCCGCCCCCGCGTACTCGGCGCCCGCGTACTCCGCTGCGCCCGCGTACACGGACGGCTCGGGGTCCGGCTCCAGCTACCCCGGCAAGACGCTCGGCATCGTCGCGTTCATCGTGTCGTTCTTCTTCAACATCGTCGGGCTGATCCTCGGCATCGTCGCCTTCGTCCAGTCGAAGAAGGCCGGCCGGACCAACGGATGGGCCATCGCCGCCATCGTCATCGGCGCGATCTCCGTGATCATCACCGTGATCCTGTTCTTCGCCGTCATCGTCCCCTCGTTGAACGCCGCGACCACGTGCCTCAACGACCCGAACGCCACCGTGACGGTCTGGGGAGTGAACATCCCCTGCCAGCAGATTCTGGAGCAGTCCGGCCGCTGAGCCCGTCTGCGCCCTGAGCCCTTCTGCACCCTGGGCCCGTCTGCGCCCTGAGCCCTTCTGCACCCTGGGCCCGTCTGCGCCCTGAGCCGCTACGGTTCGTGCGAGCCGCTACGTGTCGGCCCGCACGGATCGTGGCGGCTCGCACATTACGTAGCGGCTCGCGGGAAGGGGTGGGGCAGGATGGGGATCAGCCGATGATGCGGCAGTGGGTCGTGAGCTCGCCGATCCCGTCGACGCCGACGGTCACGGTCGAGCGGTCGCGCAGGAAGATCTGCGGGTCGCGCGAGTAGCCGGCGCCCCCGGGGCTGCCCGTGGAGATCAACGTCCCCGGCAGCAGCGTCGCGGAGCGCGAGAGGTGCGACACGAGGGTCGCCACGGACCGGATCATCTGGCCCGTCGAGGCATCCTGCACCGTCTGTCCGTCGACGACGGCCCAGATGTGGAGGTCCTGCGGGTCGGGGATCTCGTCTGCCGTCACGATGAAGGGGCCGTTCGGGGTGAACCCGTCGAACGACTTGCACCGCGACCACTGCGCTTCGGAGAACTGGATGTCGCGCGCCGTGATGTCGTTGACCACCGTGTACCCCCACACGTGCGCCAGGGCGTCATCGGGCGAGACGTCTTTCGCCGGGCGCCCGATGACGACGCCGAGCTCCGCCTCGTAGTCGACCGACTCACTGAGCGCGCGCCGCCAGGTCGTCGTCTCGTCGTGCGCCGACAGGGAGTTCGGCCACAGCACGAACACGGTCGGCGCCGTGTCGGCCTTCAGGCCCAGCTCGCTCGAGTGCGCGGCGTAATTGAGGCCGATGGCGAGCACCACGGGAGGGGTCGGCACGGCGGGCCCGTACGTCACGCTCTCGAGCGGGATGCCTGTGCCCCGCGCATCGGGATCGAGCGCGGCCGCGCGCACCCGGTCGAGGAGGTCGTCGCCGCCCTCGATCAGCTCCTGGAGCAGGTGCGGGGCGCCGGGGAACATCGCGCGTGTGGGGAATGCGCGGCTCTCCGCGATGACCGCCAGCTCGAGACCGTCGGTTCCGGGCGTGCGGACGTGGGCGAAGCGCATTCGACCAGGCTAACGTGCCCCGCGCGCACCCGGAGCCGGGCCTCGCACGCGCTGCCTCTAGGCTGAACGCCATGAGCCACCTGCCCCCGCTGGCCCAGCCCGCTCCGGGTGCCGCCGCGCCTATCGCCCCCGCGACCGTCTCGCCCGCTCCGATCGGCGTCCCTCCTGCGCCAGCCGCGCGGCGAGAGCGCGGGCGCTCCGCGCCGATCTGGCTGTTCGCGATCCTCGTCGTGCTGCTGATCGCGCTCGTGGCCTACATCCTCACGTTCCTCGGCGTCGTCGCGTCGGTCGTCGGCATGGTGCTCGCGCTGATCCCGCTCGCGGGCGTGCTGGTGGCGGTGCGCCTCGTTGACCGCTGGGAGCCGGAGCCGGCCCGGCTCGTCGTCTTCGCCGTTGCTTGGGGCGCGATCGCGGCGGTGGCGATCGCGCTCGGCGTCGACATCCTCCTCGAGTTCCTCGTGCCCGCCGGCGCGAACGACGCCGCGCGCGACGCGTTCTCGTCGGTCGTGCAGGCGCCGCTTGTCGAAGAGTTCGCGAAGGGCCTCGGCGTCTTTCTCGTGTTCGTCTTCGCGCGGCGCGCGTTCGACGGCCCGGTCGACGGCGTCGTCTACGGCGCGCTCGTCGGAGCGGGCTTCGCGTTCACAGAGAACATCCTCTATTTCGCGACGAGTCTCATCGAGGGCGGACCCGCCGAGACGGCGTTCACGTTCTTCCTCCGCGGCATCCTCTCGCCGTTCGCGCACGTCATGTTCACCGCCGTCACCGGATACGCGATCGGGCTCGCTGCCCGCCGCGGCGCCACCGTCGGCCAGGCGGCCGGTGCCGGCGTGCTCGGGGCGCTGGGCGGAGCACTTCTGCACGCCCTCTGGAACGGGTCGGCCGTCTTCGCCGATTTCTTCCATCTCTACGTGGTCCTGCAGATCCCCCTCTTCATCGGGTTCGTCGTGAGCATCGTGGCGCTGCGCCGGGAAGAGGCGCGGCTGACCCGCGCGCGCCTCGGCGAGTACGCCGCGGCGGGATGGTTCACCCCGCTCGAGGTCGATCTCCTCGCGACGCCCGCGGGACGCCGGCGCGCCCTCGCGTGGGCGCGCACCCTTCCCGGTGATCGCACGCGCGAGATGCGCGTCTTCATCCGTGAGGCGACCTCCCTCGCCGCCGCCCGTCAGCGCACCTGGACGGGCCGCGATCCCGAATCGGTGCGCGATGAGCACACGGCGCTTGCGCGGACGACCTCGGCGCGCGCCGCGCTCCTGCGCCCCTGACCTCGGCACACCCTTGACACCCGGCCGCAGGCCCCGCAACAATGGTTCCAAGTCAAGTTCAGCGCTCGGGAGACACGCAGGCATCGCCGCGGCACCGGGCGCTGAACTTCGTCCGGGGCAGCATGCGCGTTCGGTCCGCCGGTGAGCGCACGATCTGGTCGCGTGCCCGGCATCCGTGCTTGGATGGATGCCATGAGTGAAGAGCGCACCAAGCCCGAGTTCGACGCCCCCGAGGGCCCCGCCCCCACCGAGCTCGTCATCCGCGACATCATCGTCGGAGACGGCGACGAGGCCAAGCCCGGCGACACCGTCACCGTCCACTACGCCGGTGTCGAGTACGACTCCGGCGAGGAGTTCGACTCCTCGTGGGGCCGCGGCGAGTCGATCCAGTTCCCGCTGCGCGGCCTGATCCAGGGCTGGCAGGACGGCATCCCCGGCATGAAGGTTGGCGGTCGTCGCGAGCTGATCATCCCGCCGCAGCTGGCCTACGGCCCGGCGGGTGGTCACTTCCTCGGCGGCAAGACCCTGATCTTCATCATCGATCTGCTCGCGGTCGGCTGAGCGTTCACGAGTTTTTTGTATTCTCAGGAATAGATAGTCTGCAGAGGCGTTACACCGCGCAGACCATTTCCCCTTTCCCTGAAGGAAGAGACATGACCGACTCCACCACGACCGTCGACGTTCCCGGTTACAAGGCGGGCACCTGGGTGCTCGACCCCTCGCACAGCGAGGTGACGTTCAGTCTGCGCCACATGATGATCTCGAAGGTGCGCGGCGAGTTCGGCCTCAAGAGCGCCACGATCGAGGCCCCCGAGAACCCGCTCGAGGCGAAGGTGACCGCCTCCGTCGACGCCGCGTCGATCGACACGAACGACGAGAACCGCGACAACCACCTCCGCTCGGCCGACTTCTTCGACGTCGCGACCTACCCGACCATCGACTTCGTATCGACGGGTGTGCGCTACGAGAAGGGCGACTTCCTCGTCGACGGCGACCTCACGATGCACGGCGTCACCAAGCCCGTCACGTTCGAGCTCGAGTTCGGCGGCTTCGGCACCGACCCGTACGGCAACTACAAGGCGGGCGCGACGGCCACCACCGTGATCAACCGCGAGGACTTCGGCCTCACCTGGAACGCGGCGCTCGAGACCGGCGGCGTGCTCGTCGGCAAGGACGTCACGATCACGCTCGACCTGCAGGGCTCGGTCCAGGCCTGACGCCTGAATGACCCCTCGAGGAGGGCGCGGATACTACGGCATCCGCGCCCTTCGTCGTTCCGCCCGTGGGGCATGCCGGGTCAGGGCTGCGGCTCAGCGATGCGGGTCAGGGCTGCGGGTCGAGGGCGTCGTAGTGGCGGAACCGCGGTGACCGCGCCGCGAGCCAGCCCACGAGCCCGACGATCACGAACCCGCCCAGCAGCGGCGGGAACCAGAGCGTCGTGAGCGTCGCGAGGGTGCCGGCGTAGAGCGCGCCGACGCGCGGGCCGCCGGCGACCACCACGATGAAGATCCCCTGCAGGCGTCCGCGCATCGCGTCGGGCACCGCGGCCTGCAGCATCGTCGAGCGGTAGATCGCGCTGACGTTGTCCGCGGCGCCGGCGGCGGCGAGCGCGAGGCACGCGGCAGCGATCATCGCGATGTTGGCGTGCTCGGCATCCACCCGCTCGGGCGCGCCGACACCGACGGCGGCGAGGACGAGCGCGAGGGCGAACACCGCGATCATCACGCCGTACAGCTGCACCGACCGCGCGATCCCGCGCCCGTGCCACCGGTACGCGCCGACCCGGCCCGAGAAGAGGCTCGACACGAACGCGCCCGCGGCGATGGATGCCGTGAGGGCCCCCGCCGTGAGCGCCCCGCCGCCGAGGAGCACGGCGCCGATCGCGGGGAAGAGGGCGAGCGGCTGACCGAACGTCATCGCGATGATGTCCATGATGAACTGCAGGCGGATGTTCGACGCACGCTTCAAGAACGCGAGTCCGTCGCGGAGCGACTCGAGGCCCGGGCGCACCGTCTCGCCCTCGGGCTTCATCGACGGGAGCGTCCAGAGCCCGAGGAAGAGGCTCAGCATGAGGATGACGTCGATCGTGTAGGTCCACGCGTAGTCGGTCGTCGCGACGAGGACGCCGGCGAGCGCGGGGCCGGCCATCACCATGATCCCGACGGTGATGCCCTGGAGTGCCGCCGCGGACGGCAGGAGCTCGCGGGGGAGCAGGCGCGGCACCATCGCCGAGCGCGTCGCCTGGACGACGGAGTTCGCGGCGGAGTTCACGATGCTGAGGACGTACAGGGACCAGACCGACTCGAGATGCCCCCACGCGAGGATCGCGAGCAGGAGCGTCGAGGCGAAGGTCACGGTGGCGGCGATCAGGGCGACTTTGCGGCGGTCGAAGGCATCCGCCAGCATGCCGCCGTAGATGCCGGCGAGGACCATCGGCACGAGGCCCGCGACGGCGATCATCGCGACGGCGAACGTCGAGTCGGTGAGGTCGTACATGTGCAGCATGACGGCCATGATCGTCAGCTGCCCGCCGAGGCCCGAGAGCGTCGATCCGATCCACAGGCGCGCGAAGGCGGGGCTCGCCCGGAAGGGGGAGAGGTCGATCAGGTGGCCGCCGCGGCTCATGCGTCCGCCCCGTCGATCTCCACGCGCTTGATGCGACTCGTGTGGCCGCGGAGGATCGTGACGTCCCGCGGCGGGACGTCGAAGTGTTCGGCGAGAGCGCGCACCACACCGTCGTTGGCGGCGCCGTCGATGGCGCGCTCGCGCACGTGGACGACGAAGCCCTCGGCAACCTGCTCGACGAGCGGACCCTTGCGACTGCCGGGCTTGACGCGGATCGTGTACTGCACCCGTCGAGCCTACGAGTTCCGCGCAGGCCGTCGGCGCTGGTAGACTCTTCAGGTTGCCGTTGGATCGGCCGCGGATAAAGAGAGCCCACGCATCAGGCGACGGGCGCCGCGCAACAAAGAGGAAGGGGATCACCTATGGCACTGGAAGCAGACGTCAAGAAGGCGATCATCGAAGAGTACGCGACGCACCCCGGTGACACCGGATCCCCCGAGGTGCAGGTCGCGATGCTGACGCAGCGCATCAAGGACCTCACCGAGCACCTCAAGGAGCACAAGCACGACCACCACTCGCGTCGTGGCCTGTTCCTCCTGGTCGGTCAGCGTCGTCGCCTCCTGGGGTACCTCCAGGACATCGACATCAACCGCTACCGTTCGCTCATCGAGCGTCTGGGCCTGCGCCGCTGAGCATCAGCGTCTAGCGTTCAATCGCGCGAAACATTCTTGAGAAGACCCTCCCACGGTGTGGGAGGGTCTTCGTCATTCCCCGGCGTCGTGCGTCCCGGGTCTCAGGCGCGGGCGGCCACGAGGTCGGCGTGCCAGCGCTCGGCGACGTCGGGGTGGGCGCGCAGGCGCGACTTCAGCGCGTTCTCACCGTAGAGCGCGTGGATCGGGTTCGACGGGTCCTGCGTGACGCCCCGGGCCTGCGCCGCGAGCTCGGCGGGCAGGTCGATGAGCGGCAGCTTCGCGTCGAGCGCCGGGTTGAAGAAGTACGGCACCGAGATGCGGTCGTCGGGGTAGCGCGGTGAGACGACGCGGTGATCAGTCGCGACGAGGTAGCCGCCGGTCGCGTACTCGAGCATCTCGCCGATGTTCACGACGAACGCCCCGGACACCGGCGGTGCGTCGACCCACTCGCCGTCGCGGCGCACCTGCAGGCCGCCCTTGCCCGGCTCCGCCCAGAGGAGCGTCAGCACTCCCGAGTCCTTGTGCGCGCCGACGCCCTGCTGCGGCTCGGGTTCGCGAGAGCCGGGGTAGCGGACGACCTTCAGCAGCGTCGCGGGCTCTCCGAAGTGCTCGTCGAAGTAGGTCTCGGGGGCGCCGAGTGCGAGCGCCCACGCGCGCAGGAGCTTCCGAGCGACCCCGGCGAGATGCTCCTGCCACTCGTCGACGACCTCGCGCAGCTCGGGCTGCGCCGCCGGCCACAGGTTCGGGCCGATGAGGCGCGAGAAGTCGGGCGCCTCGGCATCCGTCACGACGTCGCGCTCGGGACCGATGTCGATCTGCTCGCGCCAGTCGACCTCGCCCTGCGTGCGCTCGCCGCCGACGCGCGTGTAGCCGCGGAACTGCGGGCTGTTCACGTTCTCGATCGCGAGCTTGTCGGCCTCGGGCAGCGCGAAGAAGTCGCGCGCCGCGCGGTGCAAGCGCTCTTCGAGTTCGGGTGTGACACCCGTGCCGACGAGGTAGAAGAACCCGACGTCGTGCGTCGCGGCGCGCAGCAGATCGCGGAAGGATGCCGCGGCATCCGCCCCCTGATCCAGCAGGGAGAGGTCGAGGACAGGGAGGTTCAGGTCGCGCAACGTCGAGTCGGACATGCGAAGAGGCTAAGCGGATGCCGCGGCATCCGGGCGTGTGTTGCGCTTCGTTACCGAGAGGGACGCGGCGTCCTCGACTCGGAAGGCCCCTTCGGGCTCGGAAGGGCCCTTCGGGCTCGGAAGGGCCCTTCGGACTCGGAAGGGCCCTTCGGACCCGGGAGGCCCCTTCGGGCGCCATATCCCTGTCGAGGCGCCACAGGTTTCTGGCGCCTCGCCAGGAAAGTGGCGCCCGGCGCGAGAACGGAACAGGAAAGTGGCGCCGGACCCACGCTGCGACAGGGGAGTGCTGCGACAGGAGAGGGCTGCGACAGGAGAGGGCTGCGACGGGAACGGGGAGCCCGAACGAGGGATGCCGCCTCGCTAGCGATCGCGAGGGCTGCGCGGCGCCTGCTCCTCGGGGGCGCGCGGACGCTTCGAGCCCGTCGGGTCGCTGCGGCGGCCCTCGCGCGCGGCGAGCTTCGGGTCGGCGAACAGCCACGCCGGGCGCGGCTCGACGAGCGGGCGGAACACCGTCCGCACGGGCTTGGTCGCCAGTACCAGCGCGATCACGACCGACATCACGATGACGAGCGGCAGCCAGAACCACGTCGGCTCCGCGTTGCGGAGGATGCCTGACTCGCGGAGCGGGTAGAGCACGAAGGAGTGCAGCAGGTAGACGTACATCGTGTACTGGCCGAAGTGGGTCCACCAGTACTGGCCCCGCGGCACGAGCGCGAAGAACGCGACCGACAGGACGAGCGCGATCGCCATGAGCACCACCCGGAGCGCCCCCGACCACCAGGGGCCGCCGAGGTCGGCGTAGCTCTCGTCGTAGAAGAGCCAGGCGCGCAGGTCGACTTCCCGCCACACGTCGACGTAGTACCAGGCGACGAATCCACCGACAGCGAAGAGGGCGATCGCGGCGATCCGGACGCCGAGGCGTCCGCGCCGGAGGAGATCGAGCCGTGCGACGACGTCGCGGTCGGAGAGCCACCATCCGAGGGTGAAGAAGGGCAGCAGGCCGAGCGTCCGCGAGAGTGACAGCGTCGAGTCGACGTTCGACCAGTACCCCGCGGAAATCGAGATCACCACGGTCCACAGCAGCGGCCACCGCAGGAGCGCGAGGTAGGGCAGGATCAGCCGGAAGATCGCGAGCGCCAGCAGGAACCACAGCGTCCACGAGGGCTGGGTGAGGTTCGGGTTCGCCTGCCCCTCGACGATCCACTTCGTGAGGGTCCACAACGCCTCGAAGATGATGTACGGCAGGACGATGTCGGTGATGACGCGCGCCATCTGCCGGCGACTGGGGGAGTCGGACTTCGAGAAGTATCCGGAGATGATCGCGAACGCGGGCATGTGGAACGCGTAGATCAGCAGGTACAGGCTCAGCGCGATGTCGCTGTCGTAGGTCAGCCGCTGCAGCGCGTGCCCGAGCACGACCAGGACGATGCACGCGAAGCGCGCGTTGTCCCACAGGGGAACGCGACGCTTCGGGGTGGGCGTACTCCCGGTGCGCGGGGCGGGCTGGCTCATCGCTGGCCACCCTACCGGCGCGGTCGTCCTCGACACGTATCGAAACGGATGCCTGCTGCCTCCTGATCGGCGAAGGGCACACCTTCTCCATCGATCACCGGGGGGTCATCGTCATGTTCCATTCCACTCGCGTGCGGCCTGGGGTGCCGCTCGCCGTTGCAGCCGTCGCCGCTGCTCTCGTCCTCGCGCCCGTCGCCGCCTTCGCGGACGACGGCACGCCGCCGGAGGCGCCGCCCGCGGCCACGTCCGAACCGGCACCTGCGCCCGATCCGGCGCCCGCCCCGGATCCAGCGCCTGCGGCCGATCCGGCACCGGCGCCAGACCCGGCGCCCGCGCCTGAACCCGCACCCGCACCCGATCCGGCACCTGCGCCCGCGCCTGAACCTGCGCCCGCGCCTGAACCCGCGCCCGCGCCCGCGCCCGCGCCTGAACCCGCGCCCGCCGCCGAGCCGGCTCCGCCGGCCGTGGTCGTCGTCGACGCCGACGAGACGACCGCCAAAGACGTCCTCGCGGAGAGCCCCGAGGAGCCGACGGTCACGCTCTTCGCGGCGGAGGATGCCGAGGTCGCGCCCGCCGCCACTCCCGCGCCCGGCGACCCGTGCTTCCCGGCGGTGTGCATCGACAACGGCACCATCCTGCTCGCGGTGAACCCCACGGGCGAACTCAACACACCCAATGGCGACGGGTCGGCCGCGGGACCCGGAGATGCCGGACTTGAGTACCTGCCGACCGGCAACGATTCGACATCGCCCGGGTGCCTCTGCGAAGGCTGGGGCGTCGGGGACCCCGCGACCGGGGTCTGGGGCGGCGCCAATGTCGCCGACTACGGGTCGGGCGGCTACAACCTGACTCTCCAGTCGTTCACGCACACGGCATCCACCGCGACGTCCGTCGTGACGATCGCCGACGGCGAGGGCGCTCCCGTCTTCCGGGTCACGCACGAGTATGTGCCGGCGCCCGAGACGCCGAACCTCTACCAGGTGAACGTCACGATCGAGAACCTGTCGGGGGAGACGATCGCGACCGTCCAGTACCGGCGCGTCATGGACTGGGACGTCGAGCCGACCGCCTTCGACGAGTACGTGACGATCGATCGCGGCACCGCGAGCGCGATCACCTACACGAGCGACGATGGGTTCGCGTCGTCCAACCCGCTCTCGGGGCCCTCATCGATCCTCTTCGAGGGGAACGCCGTCGACTCCGGCCCGGACGACCACGGAGCGCTGTTCGACTTCTCGTTCGGCTCACTCGCGCCCGGAGGGAAGCTGTCGTTCATCATCTACTACGGCGGCGCCGCGGATGAGGCGACCGCGACCGCAGCGCTGGCGGCCGTGGGTGCGGAGGCGTACTCGTTCGGGCAGAGCTCAAGAGACCCGGCGACGGGGACACCGAACACGTTCATCTTCGCGTTCGGCAAGGTCGGCGGGGCGCCGATCTTCCCGCTCCCCGTCTCCGAACCGGTGCCCGTCGACCCGGCGCCCGCCGCTCCTGCCCCCGCGGCGCCTGTGGCCGCTCCCGCAGCCGTGGTCGCTGCGGCGCCTCTGGTGCCCGCTTCGGCCCGGCTCGCCGTGACCGGCGGGTCGTCCGACTCGACGGGCATGGCACTGGGCGGGGCGCTGCTGGCCCTCCTCCTCGGAGGCGGGGCGGTGATCGCCGCCCGCGCCCGCCGCGCGAGCTGAGCGCGCCGCGCCGCATCGCGGAGCCATGTGAGAGGGGTGGATGCCGAGGCATCCGCCCCTCTTCCGTGCGCCCGGTAGGAGCGCTCGGCGCGCGTTCAACCGCGTCGGGAATACTGGGGACCGCATCGCGTTCTATCGACTACATTCATTTGAATAGATCGAGACGCCGAGGCATCCGGAGAGCAGGAGACACATCGTGAGCGACATCCGTACGACCCCCGCGGTGACCGACGGCGCGACCGGACAGGCCACCCAGATGCAGTTCGGCATCATGACGGTCAGCGACATCACGCAGGACCCGACGACCGGCCACACCCCCAGCGAGGCCGAGCGCATCCGCGCGTCGGTCGAGATCGCGAAGCACGCCGAAGAAGTCGGGCTCGACGTCTTCGCCGTCGGCGAGCACCACAACCCGCCGTTCTGGTCGTCCTCGCCCACGACGACCCTCGCCTACATCGCCGCGCAGACCGAGCGCATCATCCTCTCGACCTCGACGACGCTCATCACGACGAACGACCCCGTGAAGATCGCCGAGGACTACGCCATGCTGCAGCACCTCTCGGGCGGCCGGATGGACCTCATGATGGGCCGCGGCAACACGGGCCCCGTCTACCCCTGGTTCGGCAAGGACATCCGTCAGGGGCTGCCGCTCGCGATCGAGAACTACGCCCTGCTGCACAAGCTGTGGCGTGAGGACGTCGTGGACTGGGAAGGCAAGTTCCGCACGCCCCTCCAGGGCTTCACGTCGACCCCGCGGCCCCTCGACGGCGTCGCGCCGTTCGTCTGGCACGGCTCGATCCGCACCCCCGAGATCGCCGAGCAGGCCGCGTACTACGGCGACGGCTTCTTCGCGAACAACATCTTCTGGCCCGCCGAGCACTACCAGCGCCTCATCGCGCTGTACCGTCAGCGCTGGGAGCACTACGGACACGGCACGCCCGAGACGGCGATCGTGGGCCTGGGCGGCCAGGCGTTCATGGCGAAGAACTCGCAGGATGCCGTGAACCAGTTCCGCCCCTACTTCGACAACGCCCCGGTCTACGGCCACGGCCCGTCGATGGAGGACTTCACCGAGATGACGCCGCTGACCGTCGGCTCGCCGCAGCAGGTCATCGACCGGTACGCCGGCATGCGCGACCTGTTCGGCGACTACCAGCGTCAGCTGTTCCTCATGGACCACGCGGGACTCCCGCTGAAGACTGTGCTCGAGCAGCTCGACTTCCTCGGCGGCGAGGTCGTGCCCGTCCTCCGGAAGGAGCTCGCGCAGAACCGCCCCGCGAACGTCCCCGACGCCCCGACCCACGCCGCGCGTGTTCACGAGGTCTACGGCGACGGCCCGGCGCGTCAGGCGACCCCGCGCGCCAACCGCGGCGACAACCTGTCGGGTCCCTCGCCCTACCAGGATTCGCCCGCTCCAGCCGGCGCCGCGTTCGGCGTGAGCCGCTGAGCGGCGGCATGCGAGAACCCAGAAAGAAGAAGTGACATGACGAACACCGCTCCGCGTCGCATCGCGGTCGTCTCCGCAGGTCTGTCGAACCCCTCGTCGACCCGCATGCTCGCCGATCGCCTCGCCGCCGCGACCCTGACCCAGCTCGCCGAGCGGGGCACCCCGGCATCCGTCGACACGATCGAGCTGCGCGACCTCGCGCACGACATCACGAACAACCTGCTCACTGGCTTCGCCCCGCCCGAGCTCGAGTCGGCGATCAACACCGTCGTCTCAGCCGATGCGCTCATCGTCGTGACGCCGATCTTCTCGACGAGCTACTCGGGCCTGTTCAAGTCGTTCATCGACGTGCTCGATCCCGACGCGCTCACCGGCAAGCCGGTGCTCATCGGCGCGAACGCCGGCACCGCCCGGCACTCGCTTGCGATCGACTACGCGATCCGTCCCCTGTTCGCGTACCTGCACGCCGAGGCCGTCTCGACGGGGGTGTTCGCCGCGTCGAGCGACTGGGGTTCGGCCGCCGATCAGGTCGCGCCGCTCAGCGCGCGCGTCGAGAAGGGTGCGCGCGAGCTCGCCGAGGCCGTCGTCCGCCGCGAGCCGGCGGGCAACGCCGACCCGTTCGCACCGGAGAACTACCTCGACAGCTTCCAGCGTCTCATGGGCGGCGACGCCGCCTCGGGCGGCGGGCATCTGCTCGGAGGCCTCGCGGGGGAGTAGCGGAGAGGGAGCGCCCGGTCTCCTCACACTCCATGCGGGTCGTCTGCGCGCGACAGCGCGTCGGCGGCCCGCACGAGTGCGAGGTGCGAGAGCGCCTGCGGCGTATTCCCCGCCTGGCGTCCGGCATGCGGATCGTATTCCTCCGACAGCAGCCCGACATCGTTGGCGAGAGCGCAGACGCGTTCCATGAGCGCACGCGCATCGGCGACGCGTCCCGTCGCCGCGTACTGCTCGACCAGCCAGAACGAGCACGCCAGAAACGGGTTCTCCGTGCCCGTCAGACCGTCCACGCCCGACTCGGTGCGGTAGCGGAGGACGAGGCCGTCGGGCATGAGCGTCCGTTCGATCTCCGCGACCGTCGCGAGCATGCGCGGGTCGTCGGGTGCGCAGAACCCGGCGCCGGGCAGGAGCAGGAGCGACGCGTCCACGGCATCCGTGCCGGGATGCTGCACGAAATGCCCCCGCGCCGACACCCCGTGCGCGTCGATTTCGGAGCGGACGCCGTCGCGCAGCCGCTCCCAGTGCGCGGCCGGACCGGGCAGCCCGTGCTCGCGGACGCTTCGGATGCCGCGGTCGAACGCCGTCCACACCATCGCGCGCGAGTGCGTGAACATCTGCGGCTCACCGCGGATCTCCCAGATGCCGCGATCGGGCTCGGAGAGCCTTCCCTCGGCGCGGCGGAGGAGGGCGCGCTCGAGCGGCCAGGACCAGTCCGCACCCGCGACGCCGGCCGCGCGCGCCGCGAACAGGGCGGACAGTACCTCGCCGGTGACATCGGCCTGGTACTGCGCGGCGGCACCGTTGCCGATCCGCACGGGCGCCGCGCCCGCGTAGCCGGGGAGCGACGTCAGCTCGCGCTCGGTCAGGTCGCGTCCGCCGGCGACGCCGTAGACGATCTGCAGCTGCGCCGGGTCTCCCGCGATCGCCCGCAGCAGCCAGCCGCGCCAGTGCTCGACGACGTGCTCGAAACCGTGCGAGAGCAGCACCTCGATCGTCAGCGACGCATCGCGCAGCCACACGAACCGGTAATCCCAGTTGCGCGCGCCCCCGAACTGCTCGGGCAGCGAGGTCGTCGGCGCGGCGATGATCCCGCCCGTGTCGCGGTGCGTCAGGGCGCGGAGGGTCAGCAGTGAGCGGACGACGTCGTCGCGGTGCGGATCGCCGGTGCGCACGCGCGCGGCCCACGACCTCCACCAGTGCTCGGTCGTCGCGATCGCTGCGTCGACGTCGAGCGGATGCGGCGCCGGACGATGCGACGGATGTCAGGTCAACGTCAGGTCGCGTGTGGTTCCGGCGGCGACGGCGAGCGTGCCGCGGTGGACGTGGTCGGTGGGCTCGAGCGCGCCGCCGCGCACCACCACGGCATCCGGCCGCGCGATCGCGGTGAGCTCGGGCGTCCCCTCCGTTCCGGTCTGGCGGATCCAGGGCACGGCGCGCGCGTAGTCGAATCGCAGCCGCAGCGACTGGGTGAACGCCACCTCGCCCGAGATGCCGACGACGCGACGGACGAGGTCGACGCGGTGCGTGACGTCGAGGTGGCGCGGGTCGACGACGAGGAGGTCGTGCACCTCCGCCACGCCGGTCGCGGTCTCCCATCGGGTGACGAGGGTGAGGGTGTCGCCGTCGTAGCGTCGGGTCGCGGTGGCGGCCGGGTCGGCGGGACGGAGTCGCCAGTGACCCTCGTCGGCACCGCCGAGGAGCGCCCCGAACACCGAGCCGCTGTCGAAGCGGGGAACGCACAGCCACGCGACCGATCCGTCGCGCGAGACGAGCGCGGCGGTGCGGCAGTCGCTGAGCAGCGCGTAGTCCTCGATCGGTGCGGGCACATTATTCCGATCATGCCCCCTACTAGGGTGTCCGCATGACCGATACCGCGCGGGGCGACTCGACACTCGTGATCATCGGGGCGAGCGGCGACCTCACCCACCGGCTGCTCCTGCCGGCGCTCGCCGAGCTGCTCCACTTCCAGCCCGAGCGGCGCGTCGCCGTCGTCGGCGCCGGGCGGAGCGCGATCTCCGACGCGCAGTGGCGGAAACAGGTGCGCGCCGCGTTCCGTGAGGCGGATGCCGAGGACGCGTTCGCGTCGGTGACCGCGACGCCCTACATCTCCGCCGATGCCTCGACGGGGAAGGGGCTGCGCACGATCATCCGCGAGGCGCCCGAGGGCCGGCTCGTCCTGTATTTCGCCGTGCCGCCGGCCGTCGCGGCGAAGGCGTGCGCCGAGCTCACGCCCGCCGACCTGCCGGAGGGGGCCGTCCTCGCGCTCGAGAAGCCGTTCGGCGAGGACCAGAAGAGCGCGCACGAACTCAATGAGGTGCTCGCGGCGCTCCTTCCGGAGAGTCAGATCTTCCGCGTCGATCACTTCCTCGGCCGCTCGATGGTGCTGAATCTCCTCGGCGTCCGGTTCGCGAACCGCCTGTTCGAGCCGATCTGGTCGGCCGAGCACATCGAAGAGGTGACGATCCGCTTCGACGAGACCCTCGGACTCGAGGGGCGCGCCGACTACTACGACCGGGCGGGCGCCCTGGTCGACATGATCCAGAGCCACCTGCTCCAGGTGCTCGCCGTCTTCGCGATGGAGCCGCCCGCCGCCCTCGTCGAAGAGGATGTGCGCTCCGCGACGGCCGCCGTCCTGCGTGCGACGCACGTGTGGGAGGACAATCCGGTGCGGTTCTCGCACCGCGGCCGGTACACCGCCGGAAAGGCGGGCGGGAAGGACCTCCCGGCCTACGTCGACGAGCCGGACGTCGACCCGGCGCGCGAGACCGAGACGCTCGCCCAGGTGCGGTGCGAGATCCGCACGGCGCGCTGGGAGGGCGTCCCCTTCACGCTCCGCTCCGGCAAGGCGATCGGGCGCGACTGCGCCGAGATCGAGGTGCGGCTGCGGCGGGTGCGGCACCTTCCCGTCGGTTTCACGGGCGATGACGACGGCTCCGTCCTGCGCTTCTCGCTGGGGCCCGACGTCCTCGGCGTCGAGATCTCGGTCAACGGCGGCGAAGACCCGTTCCTCCTTCGGCGCGCACGCCTGCACGCGAAGCTCGGGGTCGGGGCGCAGCGCGCGTACGCCGATGTCCTCGCGGCGGTGCTCGACGGCGACGTGACCCTGTCGGTCCGAGGCGACGCGGCCGAGCAGTCGTGGCGGATCGTCCAGCCCGTGCGCGATGCGTGGCGTCGCGGCGACGTGCCGCTCGAGGATTACCCGGCGGGGTCCGAGGGGCCGGAGGGCTGGGGCTGACAGGCGGGACGAGCCGCTGAGCTGAGGTGGCGGGACCGAGCGGCCTTCACCGCCAGCGGTACTCGGTCTCCGGGCGCCCGCCCGTGCCGTAGCGCGGCGCGCGCTCGACGCGACCCTCGTCGGCGAGGTGCTCGAGGTAGCGGCGCGCGGCGACGCGCGACATCCCCAGCGCGTCGCCGGCTTCCGATGCCGAGAGCGGGCCGCCGGTGCGCACCGCCTCCGACACGCGGGCAAGCGACGCGGCCGAGAGCCCCTTGGGGAGGTCGGCGGATGCCGCGGGGCTCCGCGCGCCGAGGAGCGCGTCGATCTCGCTCTGGGTCGCGGTGCCCGTCGTGCTGCGTGCGCGCTCGCGGTAGGCGCGATACTGCTCGAGCCGATCGGCGAAGGTCGCGAAGGTGAAAGGCTCCACGAGATACTGCGCCGCGTCGAGCGCGATGACCTGGCGCACGGTCTGCGCGTCGCGGACCGAGGTGATCGCGATGACGTCGACGTCGGCGGCGTGCGCGCGGATGTGGCGCAGCACGTCGATGCCGGTGCCGTCGGGCATCGTCATGTCCAGGAGCACGAGGTCGATGCGGTCGCGCTCGGGGGAGGTGAGGATCGCGGTGACCGCGGCGCGCGCGCCCGAGCACTCGGCCACGACCTCGAAGCCGGGCACCCGCTCGACGAACGACCGATGCAGCTGCAGCGTCAGGGCCTCGTCGTCGACGAGGAGCACGCCGATCACGACCCCTCCGTCGGGAGGATCACCCGGAAGGTGGTGGGCGATCCGGCATCCAGCGTGATCGTCCCGCCGATCTCGTCGACGACGGCGCGGACGAGCGCGAGCGCGACGCCGCGCCCTTCGGCGCCGGCGGGCTTCGTCGTGAAGCCTCGTTCGAACATCCGCGCCCGTACCTCGGGGCCGGGTCCCTCGCCCGAATCGCTCACGATGATCGAGAGCTCGCCCTCGTCGGTGCGGGCCATCGCGATCCGCACCCAGCGCGATCCGGGTCCTGAGGCCGCGGCATCCATCGCGTTGTCGATGAGGTTCCCGACGAGGGCGACGGCGTCGATCGGCGCAAGGAGCGAGCGCGGCGCGTCGGGCGCGATCTCGGCATCCCACTCGATGCCCCGCTCCATCGCCTGCGAGGCCTTGCCGAGAAGCAACGCGCCGACCGTCGGATCGCCCTCGGTGCGGGCGCTCACCTGGTCGACGAGCGCCTGCGACTGCTGCGCCGACGCAGTCAGGATGCCGATGGCGTCGTCGGTGCGCCCGAGTTCGAGCAGCGCGACCGCCGTGTGCATGCGGTTGCCGTGCTCGTGCGTCTGGGCGCGGAGCGCCTCGCCGAGCGTCCGCATCGACTCGGCCGTCGCGAGCGTGTCGCGGATCTGCCCGGCCGGGAGGTCGCCCGCCACCCGGCGCGTCGCCCGGCGCGCGAGGACGGCGCCGAGGACGCCGGCGCCGACGACGAGGGCCGCGACCGCGAGGGCGACGATGAGGCGGGGGACGAGCTGCGCCCCGACGGTCTGGACGGTGACGCCGACGGCCACCCAGCCGACCAGATCGCCCTCCGCCTGCCCTGCGGCGTCGCCGCCGACCTGCCCTGCGGCGTCGCCGCCGACCAGCACGGGGACGATCGTCCGCAGCGACGGCCCGAGCGTGCCGGTGAATTCCTCGGTGAGCGCCCGCGGGGTGGCGGGGATGGTGCCGAGATAGGTGCCGCCGATCTCGGCGGGGTCGCGGTGGGTGATGCGGATGCCGGAGGTGTCCATGATCGTGACGAAGTCGACGCGGGCCGTGGCGATGACATCCTGCGCGAGGGGCTGCAACGCGTCGGTCGCCGCGTCACGGTCGCCGGCAGCGAGGGCGGTGCGGACGGCGGGGGAGTGGGCGAGCGTCTCGGCGACGGCCTGCGTCACGCGCTCCGCCTCGGCGCGGGTCGCGCGCTGCGCTTCGAGGAGGAGCAGCCCCGCGGTGAGGGCCGCGATGAGGAGGGCGGCGACGACGAGCCACGTGAACAGGCGCGACGCGACGCTGCGTCCGCCCTTCCGCGCCATGGTGACTCCTCGCGCCCCGCCACACCCGCCGACCCCACCGGCCTTTCGGTCGTGACCAGTACGACCACAAGTCGGGCCCGCGCCCAAGCGATCCCAGTCTGGACGTGTTCCCCCAACGTCGGCGGAACACGAACGACGACCGTTCACACCTTGGAGGCAGACATGCGTATCGCACCCACAACCACCGTGAAGCTCCCCGGCGGGCTCGGGACCGGTCGTCGCCGACGCGGCGACATCCGCAACTGGGACAAGCACACGTGGCTCTATGTCTCGGTGATCGCGGCCGTCGTGCTGGGCGCCGCGGTCGGCCTCATCTGGCCCGAGTTCGCGACGACGCTGAAGCCCCTCGGTACGGCTTTCGTCAACCTCATCAAGATGATGATCGCCCCGATCATCTTCTGCACGATCGTCGTGGGCGTCGGATCGATCGCGAAGGCGGCGACGGTCGGCAAGATCGGCGGCCTCGCGCTCGGCTACTTCATGGTCATGACGACCTTCGCCCTCATCATCGGCCTCGTCGTCGGCAACATCATCCATCCCGGCACGGGCCTGGACATGACCTCGTCGCAGTACGACGTCTCCACCATCGAGGCGAAGTCGACCGAGGAGTTCGTCATGGGGATCATCCCGACGACGTTCTTCTCCGCCTTCACCGGCGAGAGCGTGCTGCAGGTGCTGTTCATCGCCCTCCTCGTCGGCTTCGCGCTGCAGAAGATGGGCGCCAAGGGTGCGCCGATCATGTCCGCCGTCAAGAACCTGCAGCAGCTCGTGTTCCGCATCCTCGGCATGATCCTGTGGCTCGCCCCGATCGGCGCGTTCGGTGCGATCGCCGCCGTCGTCGGCGCGACCGGTGCCGCCGCGATCGTCAGCCTCGGCATCCTCATGATCGCCTTCTACATCACCTGCGCGATCTTCATCTTCGGCATCCTCGGCGTGCTCCTCTACACGGTCGCCCGCGTCAACATCCTGAGCCTCATGAAGTACCTGGGCCGCGAGTACATGCTGATCGTCGGCACGTCGTCCTCAGAGTCGGCCCTTCCCCGCCTCATCGCCAAGATGGAGCACCTGGGTGTCTCGAAGCCGGTCGTCGGCATCACGGTCCCCACCGGCTACTCGTTCAACCTCGACGGCACCGCGATCTACCTGACGATGGCGTCGCTGTTCATCGCCTCGGGCATGGGCATGCCGATGTCGATCCCGGAGCAGATCGGCCTCCTCGCCTTCATGGTCATCGCCTCGAAGGGTGCCGCCGGCGTCACCGGTGCGGGACTCGCCACCCTCGCCGGCGGCCTCCAGGCCTTCCGGCCCGAGCTGGTGGGCGGCGTCGGCGTCATCGTCGGCATCGACCGGTTCATGAGCGAGGGTCGCGCGGTCACCAACTTCACCGGCAACGCGGTCGCCACCCTCCTCGTCGGCACCTGGACCAAGCAGGTCGACCGCCAGCAGGTGCGCGACGTGCTCGCCGGCCGCGACCCGTTCGACGAGGCGACCCTCTCGGGCGACGAGCACGACGACTCCGCCACAGAGGTCCCCTCGCCGGCGGCGGAGCAGGCGATCGAGCGGGAGCTGCGCCAGGACGCGCACGCCATCCGCTGAACCGCCGAACCGCCGAAGGCCCGGCATCCTCCCGAAGGGATGCCGGGCCTTCGGCCTGCCGGACGCCGCGCGCTCAGCCGCTCTTGCGGCGGAATTCGCGCTTGGTCACGGCCGAGTGGATGCCGTGGACGGCGGAGTCGCCGTCGAGGTGCGCCTCGCCGTCCCGGTGCTGCGCGTTCTTCTTGTCGAGCGCCTCCTTGAACTTTCGCTTCATCTCGTCGGATGCCGCCGCTTTCTCGGACGGGCTCTTGTCGTCGCTCATGCCCCCACCATACGCACCGTCCGCGCCCCCTGGTAGGCTGATGCAGGTTGCCGTGGATCTCTCCCCGGCAGCCGGAGCAGGCCGGCAGGAAGCTGGTCCCCTGTGGTGGGTTCCTCTTCGGTGATCGAATGCCGCGCGAAGCGCGGTGTATCGAGATCACGGCGAAGGGTGGCTTTCGACTGGTGGCCAGCGTTGACGGCGTGATGTGTCGCGTCTCTGGATCTGCCTGTTCCTGCTCCTTCGCACGATCTCGCGCGCGAAACGCGCGTGCGAGTCTAAACAAAGAAGGAGAGACCTCTTGGAAGGTCCTGAAATCACCGCCGCCGAAGCCGTCCTCGACAACGGACGCTTCGGCACCCGCACGATCCGGTTCGAGACCGGACGCCTCGCCCAGCAGGCGCAGGGCGCCGTCGCCGCCTACCTCGACGACGAGACCATGATCCTGTCGGCCACCAGCGCCGGCAAGCACCCGCGCGAAGGGTTCGACTTCTTCCCGCTGACCGTCGACGTCGAAGAGCGCGCGTACGCCGCGGGCAAGATCCCCGGCTCGTTCTTCCGCCGCGAGGGCCGCCCCTCCACCGAGGCGATCCTCGTCTGCCGCCTCATCGACCGCCCGCTGCGCCCGTCCTTCGTCGACGGCCTCCGCAACGAGGTCCAGATCGTCGTGACCGTCCTGTCCATCGCCCCCGGCGAGTACTACGACGCGCTCGCGATCAACGCGGCATCCCTGTCCACCCAGATCTCGGGGCTGCCGTTCTCGGGCCCGATCGCCGGTGTGCGCCTCGCGCTCATCCCGGGCCACGGCGAGCACGCCGACCAGTGGGTCGCATTCCCGAACGCCGCCCAGGTCGACGAGGCCGTCTTCGACCTCATGGTCGCCGGCCGCGTGCTCGACGACGGCGACGTCGCGATCATGATGGTGGAGGCCGAAGCCACCGAGAACAGCTGGGACCTCATCAAGGGCGGCGCCACGAAGCCCTCCGAAGAGGTCGTCGCGCAGGGCCTCGAGGCCGCGAAGCCCTTCATCAAGGAGCTCGTGGGCGCGCAGAACGTCGTCGCGAACACCGCCGCGAAGGAGATCCAGCCGTACCCGGTCTTCCCCGCGTACAGCCAGGAGACCTACGACTTCGTCGCGGGCCGCTCCTACGACGACCTCGTCGGCGTCTACCAGATCGCCGACAAGATCGAGCGTCAGAACGCCGACGACGCCGTCAAGGACCGCGTCAAGGCCGAGCTCGTCGCCGCGACCGAGGCCGGGGAGCTTCCCGCTGCCGCACCGCTGGAGTTCTCGGCGGCGTACAAGTCGGTGACCAAGAAGATCGTCCGCGGTCGCATCCTCGCCGAGGGTGTCCGCATCGACGGTCGCGGCCTCGCCGACATCCGCCCGCTGGATGCCGAAGTGCAGGTCATCCCGCGTGTGCACGGCTCCGCGATCTTCCAGCGCGGCGAGACCCAGATCCTGGGTGTCACGACGCTCAACATGCTGAAGATGGAGCAGCAGATCGACTCGCTGTCGCCCACGACCAGCAAGCGCTACATGCACCACTACAACTTCCCGCCCTACTCGACCGGTGAGACCGGCCGCGTGGGTTCGCCGAAGCGTCGCGAGATCGGGCACGGCTTCCTCGCCGAGCGCGCGCTCGTGCCGGTGCTGCCCTCCCGCGAGGAATTCCCGTACGCGATCCGTCAGGTCTCCGAGGCCCTCGGCTCCAACGGCTCGACCTCGATGGGTTCGGTCTGCGCCTCGACCCTGTCGCTGCTGAACGCGGGTGTGCCGCTGCGCGCCCCCGTCGCCGGAATCGCGATGGGTCTCGTCTCCGACGAGGTCGACGGTCAGACCCGCTACGCGGCCCTCACCGACATCCTCGGTGCCGAGGACGCCCTCGGTGACATGGACTTCAAGGTCGCCGGCACGAAGGACTTCGTCACGGCGATCCAGCTCGACACGAAGCTCGACGGCATCCCGTCGTCGGTGCTGACCGCCGCGCTGACCCAGGCCAAGGAAGCCCGTCTCACGATCCTGAACGTGCTGAACGCCGCGATCGACGGCCCCGACGAGATGGCGCCGACCGCGCCGCGCGTGATCAGCGTGCAGATCCCGGTCGACAAGATCGGCGAGCTGATCGGCCCCAAGGGCAAGACGATCAACGCGATCCAGGATGAGACCGGCGCGCAGATCTCCATCGAGGAGGACGGCACCGTGTACATCGGCGCGACCGACGGCCCCTCGGCCGAGGCCGCGCGCGCGCAGGTCAACGCGATCGCGAACCCGACCAACCCGGAGGTCGGCGAGCAGTTCCTCGGAACCGTCGTCAAGATCGCCACGTTCGGCGCGTTCGTCTCGCTGCTTCCCGGCAAGGACGGCCTGCTGCACGTCAGCGAGGTCCGCAAGCTCGCCGGCGGCAAGCGCGTCGAGAACGTCGAGGACGTGCTCGGTGTCGGTCAGAAGATCCTCGTACGCATCACGAAGATCGACGACCGCGGCAAGCTGTCGCTCGAGCCGGTGCTCGACGAGACGCCCGAGCAGGCCGACCAGGAGAGCTCCGCGGCCGCCAGCGAGGGTCCGGGGGACGCGCCCGCCGAGGGCTGATCCCCGCGCATAGGACACGGATGCCCGCTTCCTCCCGTCTCGGAGGGGCGGGCATCCGTCTTTTTGTCCCCCATTCGGGGGACAAAATCCGCTCTCATCGGGCGTTGAGACCAAAGCGTTACGCAAAGTTCACCGGCTGGCCGCCGCAACGGCCAGGAGCGTCCGCGGCCTGCCCTACCCTCGGTACTACGCATCGGGGGATGCGTGACATCACGGACCGGACGATCCGTGAGGGGGTGTGGATATGGGTTTCTTCGGAGTAGGCGCGACCGCCTCCTCGGGGAGCGCGAATCCCTCCGCGCCCCTCACCGCCGGCACGGCACCGGTCGCCACCGTGGTCTCCGCTGTGGACACCGCGCCGGTCGCCACGCCCACCCACCCGTCTTCGCCGATCCCCGTGCAGGGGCTGCCGCTGGGCGCCGCGGTGCGGGTGCCGCTCGGTGAGACCGGGGTCACCGTCTTCCCGCTCATCCTGGGCGGCGCGGAGTTCGGCTGGCACGTGGACCTCGCCGCGGCTCACCGCATCCTCGACGCCTACCGCGATCGCGGCGGCAACGCGCTGAACACCTCCGACGGGTATTCCGCCGGTCGCAGCGAGCACATCATCGGCGAGTGGATCACGCGTCGTGGCGCGCGCGACGATGTCGTGATCGGCGTGCGCGTCGGGACGAACCCCGACCACCCGGGCCTCGGGCCCGTGAACCTCATCCGCGCCGTCGAGGCATCCCTGACGCGTCTGCAGACCGACCGCATCGACGTGCTCTACCTCGACGCCACGAGCGACGGCCAGACGACGCTCGAAGACACCCTCGCGACCGCCGAGTGGCTGGTCGAGGCGGGAAAGGTGCGGGCGCTCGGCGCGTTCGGCTACTCGGCGTCGCAGCTCGTCGAGGCGCGCATCCTCGCGTCGGCGGGGTACCCGCGCATCAGCGCCCTCGACGTCCATCACAACCTCCTGCGCCGCGAGGAGTTCGACGGCGATCTGCGTCTGGTCGCCGGCGCGCAGAACATCGCGGTCACCCCTTCGCAGGCGCTCGAGCACGGCTACCTCGCCGGAGCGCACCGCTCGCGCGCTGACATGGCCGACTCGGTGCGCGGCTCGCAGCTCGCGGCGGCGATGAACCGCCGCGGCACGCGCACTCTCCGGGCGATGGACAAGATCGGCGCTGAGCTGTCGATTCCGACGTCGGCGGTCGCGATCGCGTGGCTGCTCGCCCAGCGCACCGTCGTCGCCCCGATCGTCAACGTCTACGCCGAGTCGCACGTCGACGAACTCATGCAGGGCGTCGGCGCGAAGCTCAGCCGAGCGCAGCTGGCCGAGCTCGCCAAGGCTTCGCAGTAGCCGGGACCCGCGGCGCGCCCGGTCGAGCATGACGCCGCGAGGCGTTGCGCTTCCGCGAAGAACGCTTCCGCCCAGCACAACGCTTCCGCCAGGTACTCTGGGCCGGCCCGCGTGTCGGGAGTCTGACGTAGGGTGGATGAGACCCCCACCCCGATGGCGAGACGAGTGTTTCCGTGACGCATTATCTGTACCTCGTGCGTCACGGAGAGCACCTCGATGCTGAGCACGGCCTCGAAGACGGGCCGCTCTCACCGCGTGGTCGGCGCCAGGCCGAGCTTCTCGCGGACCGGTTGTCCGGGGTGCCGCTCGACGCCGTCTGGCACTCGCCGCTCGAGCGTGCCGCGGAGACCGCGCGGGCCGTCGCCGGTCGCCTCTCCTCGGTGACGCCCGAGCCCTCGTCGCTGCTGTTCGACTGCATCCCCTCGGGGCCCGAGCCCGACATGCCGTCGACCTACGAGGGGTTCTTCGGGTCGTACACCGAGGCCGACATCGACGCGGGCCGCGCTCAGATGGACGACGCCGTGTCGGAGTTCCTCGTCCGCAAGCCCGGCGCCCACGAACTGCTCATCACGCACAACTTCGTCATCGCCTGGTTCGTCCGCGAGGTGCTCGACGCCCCCGCGTGGCGCTGGATGACCATCAACCAGGCGCACTGCGGACTCACCGTCCTCGCGCAGCGTCCCGGTCGCCCCTGGACACTCATCGCGCACAACGACCTCGCGCACTTGCCCGTCGAACTGCGCACCGGCCTCCCCGAGAACCCGCCCGTCTGAGCCCCGGCGTCAGAGCCTCTTTCCGTACCACCGCGTCGCGTTCGAGTTGTCGTTGTACGGCTCGATCGACGTGAAGCCGCTGCGGGCGTAGAGGCCGCCAGCAGCCTCGAGCGTGTGATGCGTGTCGAGGACCAGCTCGGCGGCATCCCACTCCCGTGCCTGCGCTTCGAGCGCCTCGAGGATCGTCCGCCCCCACCCCCGCCCGCGCGTCGAGGGGTCGAGGTAGAGGTGCTTCACCTCGAAGCGGATGCCGGAGGGCCCGTCGTCGATACGGCGGATGCCGCCCATGCCGGCATCCTTCCCTTCATCGTCGACGAGGACGAGGAAGATCCCCGCGGGCGGCTCGAAGGTGGATGCCGTGGGGAACACCGGACGGTACGTCTCTCCCGAGGGAAAGGTCTCGGCACGCATCGCGAAGTAGTCGGTGAGCAGCGCCCGCGCGCGGGGATCGTCGGCAGCGAGGGGAACGAGGCGCACCATTCTTCGAGCGTAATCGTCCGAGCGCAAGCCCCGGTCCGATAGCGGCCCGAACACTAGGCTGGAGGTCATGACGACGAGATCTGCCCCGACCGGCGACGCCCCCACGAGGGTGGCGCTGGTGGGCGGCACCGGGAAGCTGGGCGGGATCATCCGCGCCGTCATCGACGAGGAGCCGGGCTTCGAGGTCACCGCGGTGCTCGGGTCGCAGAGCGATCTGTCCGAGATCGACGGCGCCGACCTCGTCGTCGACGCCTCGACGCCGAGCGTGTCGATCGACGTCGTGCGCGCCGCGATCGAGCGCGGCATCAATGTGCTGGTCGGCACCTCCGGATGGTCGACGGAGCGCATCGCGCTCGTGCGCCCGCTCGTGGCCGCGTCGGGCACCGGCATCGTCTTCATCCCGAACTTCTCGCTCGGATCCGTCATCGGGACGGCGCTCGCTGCTGCTGCGGCGCCGCACTTCCCCTCGATCGAGATCATCGAGGCGCACCGCGACACGAAGATCGATTCGCCGAGCGGCACGGCCGTGCGCACCGCCGAGCTCATCGCGAACGCCCGCGAGGGTGTCGGCCCCGTTGCGTCTCCCCACGTCGACCAGCGCGCCCGCGGCCAGCAGGTCGCGAGCGTGCCGATCCACTCGCTGCGCCGCCCCGGGGTGGTCGCCCGTCAGGAGACGATCCTCTCCGGACCGGGGGAGTCGCTGACGATCGTGCACGACACGATCGAACCGGCGCTCGCCTACGCGCCCGGCATCCGTGTGGCCCTCTCCGCGGCCCGCGACGCACGCGGCGTCGTCGTCGGACTCGACGAGCTGATCGACCTCGGGCTCCGCCCGCGCGCATCGACCGACGCCGATGCCGAGTCTCCCGTCGACGAGGGCGACGTGCCGGGCCAGGTGGCCCGCGCCACCGGCGCATGAGCGCACGCTTCGGCGTCGCCCTGATGGCGGTGCTCCTCGCGGTGTACATCGTGCTCGTCGCCCAACGCGCGTGGCTCCTGCTCGGCTCGGGTCAGCCGGTGGGCGTCGCGATGGGTGTCGCGCTGGTCGTCCTCCCGCTGATCGCCGTGTGGGCGCTCTGGCGCGAGCTCGCCTTCGGATTCGGCACACAGCGGCTCGCTCGCCGTCTCGAGGCCGAGAACGCCCTTCCCGCCGAAGAACTCGACGTGCGCCCCTCCGGCCGCGCCGACCGGGCCCAGGCCGACGCCCTCTTCCCGCTCTATCGCGCCGACGTCGAGGAGCACCCCGACGACTGGCGGGCCTGGTTCCGTCTGGGGCTCGCTTACGACGGCGCGGGCGACCGTCGCCGGGCCCGCGAGGCCATGCGTACGGCGATCGCCGTGGAGAAGCGCACGCGCCCCTGATCCTCCTCGGGGATGACCCTGATTTGCGCCTTTCGGATGACGAGGGCCTCTCTATGTCGTCGCTATGCTGGCGAAAGCTCCGGCACAGAGGCCGAGCGCGGGAGAGGGAAATGCACGCCACTCAGGTACGTGCGGCGATCGGCGCCGCTGCTCTAATGCTCGTTCTGACCGGATGCTCGAACACCGGCGACACGTCCACGAAGGCGGAGGACACGCCCCTCGGTGCCTACATGGCCTCTGTCTGGGGGAGCGACCTCTCGGAGGACGAGATGCAGGAGCGGTCCGAGCGCGACAACCGCGAGCGCGAAGAGCTGATCGCGGCGTGCATGAAGGACCAGGGCTTCGAGTACGAGCCCAACGTCGACAACGGCGGAACGTATTACAGCTCCGGCGACGAGTGGAAGCCGGACGACCGCGAGTGGGGGGCTCAGTACGGCTACGGCATGGTCAACTGGCCCGGTCGCGACGAGATGCAGAACCAGGCTCCCGACGAAGAGTACGTCGACCCGAACCAGGACTACATCGACAGTCTCTCCGAGTCGGAGCAGGCCGCGTTCTGGGAGGCGCTGCACGGCCCGCAGCCCAGTGAAGAGGAGATGAGCGAGGACGGCTCGTACGAGTACAACTGGGAGACGGCCGGCTGCTACGGCTCGGCGCAGCACGAGATGGAAGCCGACGACCCGCTGACCTCGGAGAAGCACAAGCCCGTCATGGACGCCATCAACGAGTTCTACATGGCGATGGATACCGACCCCCGGTTCGCCGAGATCGACGATGCGTGGGCCTCGTGCATGGCCGACGCCGGGTACCCCGGGTACGCGAAGCAGGCGGACGCGCAGCAGGGCTTCAGCGAGGAGCTGAACGCCTACTACGAGAACCAGACCGAGTGGGTGGAGGACGACCCCGAGTTGGCGAAGCTCGGCGAGGAGGAGATCGACCTCGCCCTCGTCGACCTCGACTGCCGCGAGAAGACCGACTACCGCGAGAAGCGTCAGGCGATCGCGACCGAGCTGGAGAGCGAGTTCATCAAGGACCACAAGGCCGAGCTCGACGCCCTGAAGGCGGATGCCGAGCAGAGCCGCTGATGGCGAGGAGTGAGGACTCCTTCGACGGGCTTCTCCAGGCGGCGGACGACAGCGCCGCACTGGCGTCGGGCGAGGACGTCGATGGTGCGGCGATCGACGAGGCGGCGGATGCCTCGGGCGCCGCGCCGGCGACCCGTGGATGGACGCGGGTCTTCCGCGCGAATCGCACGGTGTGGATCGTCGCCGCGGCGTCGGTGGTCGCCCTCGTCGCGGGCCTTCTCGTCGGTCGCTTCGTCGTCTCGCCGGCCGATGCCGCCTCGCTGACCGAGCCGCCGGAGGCCGGGCTCGTGACGGTTCCCGTCGGTTACGGCGTGCTGAGCAACGACGTTACGATCCGCGGCGAGGTGGGCTACGCAGACTCCGTCGAGGTGACGATCGATACGGCATCCCTCGGCGGGCCGGCCGTCGTCACCGGCGCCGTCCCGGAAGTCGGCGCGACCCTCGGCCCGCTGTCGGTCGCGCTCGCCGTCGCGGGACGCCCGGTGATCGTGTTGCCGGGGGAGCTCCCCGCGTACCGGTCGCTCTCGTTCGGTATGAGCGGCCCGGACGTCACTCAGTTCAAGCAGGCGATGGCCTCCGTCGGGATCGACGCGGGCGATCCGGCATCCGACGTGTTCGACGAAAGCGCCGCCGCCGCCGTCACCGCGCTGTACGCGCAGGTCGGCTACCCGGCTCCCGCGCTGCCGGAGGGCACCGAGGAGCAGGTGCGCGCCGCGCAGGACGGCGTGCGCTCTGCGCAGCAGTCGCTCGAGGCGGCGCAAGGTGAGCTCTCTCGCGCCGGAGCCGGCCCGTCCGCGGTCGAGATCCGCCAGGCCGACAACGCGATCTCCAGCGCCCAGCGCGCGCTGGATTCCGCCCAGGCGTCGCGGCCGGTCGCGCCCGAGGACACCCCCGCGGCGCTCGCCGAGTGGCAGGCGCGCGTCGGCGATGCGCAGGATGCGCTCGGCCTCGCGCAGCTGCAGCGGCAGAAGCTCGGCAGCGATGTCGACACGAGCGGTCCGCGCGCCGCCGTCACGAGCGCGCGCCAGCAGGTGACGGATGCCCAGGACGCCCTCGCCCGCGCCCAGCGGGCCGCACTCCCGACACTGCCCTCGGGCGAGGTCCTGTACCTCTCCGAGCTGCCGCGGCGCGTGGATGCCGTCAATGTGACGCGCGGTCAGGTGCTGCAGGGAGCGGCGATGGTCGTCTCCGGCGCGACGATCACCGTCAGTGGCGGTGTCGCCGTGGCCGACGCCGCCCTGCTGACGGTGGGGGACGAGGCCCAGTTCGACCTCCCCGACGGTGGCACGCACACGGCCACCATCACGGCGCTCACTCCGGGCGAGAGCGCGACCGATCGCTGGACCGTCACGCTCGAGCCCGCCCCGCTCACCTCCGAGCAGGCGATGCAGGTGCAGGGGCGGAACGTCAAGGTCTCGATCGCGGTCGGGGCGACCGGTGGCGACGTGCTCTTCGTACCGGTGGCGGCACTCACGGCCGGTCCGGGCGGTGAAGCGCGCGTCGAGGTGGTCGACGGCGACCCGCGCGACGGGGAGAAGGCGAAGACCCGTCTCGTCGTCGTCGAGACCGGGCTCGCCGCCGGCGGCGACGTCGAGATCATCCCGCAGGGGGAGATCGAGGAGGGCGCGCTCGTGGTGGTCGGCAGGTGACGCTGATCGAGCTGCGCGACCTCACCCGGTCCTTTCCCGGCCCGCCCGAGGTCCAGGCGCTGAAGGCCGTCTCCCTCGAGGTCGCCGCGGGCGACTACCTGTCGATCACGGGACCGAGCGGGTCGGGCAAGTCGACGATGCTCAACATCCTGGGGCTCCTCGACCGTCCGACGGTCGGCGAGTACCGCATCGACGGCATCGTCACCGGCGCCCTCAGTGAGGACGAGCGCGCCGCCGTCCGGGCGCAGCGCATCGGATTCGTGTTCCAGGCGTTCCACCTCATGCCGCGGCGGACGGTGCTCGAGAACGTCATGATGCCGACGCTTTACAGCGGGGTGCCGCGTGCCGAGCGCGAGCAGCGTGCGCGCGACGCCCTCTCGCGCGTGGGCCTCGGTCATCGCGTCGGATTCCTCCCGACGACGCTGTCCGGCGGCGAGCGGCAGCGCGTCGCGGTCGCCCGCGCGGTCGTGAGCAGACCCAGCATCCTCCTCGCCGACGAACCGACGGGGAACCTCGATCAGGCGATGAGCCGTGAGGTCCTGAGCCTGTTCGACGACCTTCGCGGCGACGGGCTCACGCTCATCGTCATCACCCATGATCCCGCCGTCGCGGCACATGCCGAGCGGCGCATCCGGATCATCGACGGTCGCGTGAGCGAGGAGTCATGAAGCTCCCGTTCCGCCGTAGGCGCACGAGCACCGCGCCGGTCGACGCGGTCGACGGCGTTGAGGCATCCGACACCCCCGCGCTGGTCGCACCGATCGCGCGCGCCGACCGGTTCTCGGTCGGCGACCTCCTCGTCGAGGCGACGGCGGACGTCGGAGCGCGCCCGGGACGCCTGGTGATGACGCTCGCCGGCACCGTGCTCGGGGTCGGCGCTCTCGTCGCGACCATCGGGTTCGCGCAGACCGCCGCCCACCAGATCGCCCGTCAGTTCGACGCCGCGAAGGCGACGCAGGTGCTCGTGACACCCGCGAAGGCGGAGACCGGCTCGGGAGGAACGGTCGCGACCGCGCGTCTGCCCTGGGATGCCGCGGAGCGGATGGAGCGCCTCGTCGGGGTCGAGTCGGCCGCGACGATCGTGGAGCTCTCGCTCGGCACCGATACGATCACGGCCGTTCCGGTGAACGACCCGTCCGCGGCCTCCGTCGCCTCGCCGCGCCTGTTCGCCGCGGGCCCCGAGGTGCTCGAGGTGCTGGGCGGCCGGATCGTGACGGGGCGCATGTTCGACGCCGGCCACGAGGCCAGATCGGACCGCGTGGTGGTGCTCGGTCCCCGCGCGGCGAAGCGTCTCGGGGTCAACCGTGTCGACAGCCAGCCGTCGATCTTCATCGGAGCGTCGCCGTATGCCGTTCTCGGCATCTACGACGATCTGCAGGCGCGGGGGGAACTCGCGGATGCCGTGATCATCCCCGTCCAGACGGCCCGCGGCGACCGCGGCCTTGCGGCACCGGGCGATCTGCAGGCGCGGATCCTTCCCGGCACCGGGCCGCAGGTGGGCGAGCAGGCGGCGCTCGCCCTGCAACCCAACGAGCCCGAGACTCTCGAGGTCGCCGCACCCCGCGCGTCCTCCGACCTCGGCGACAGCGTGCAGAGCGACGTGAACGTCATCTTCCTCGTCCTCGGTGGGATCGTCCTGCTGGCGGGCGCATTCGGCATCGCCAACGTGACGATGCTCAACGTGTCGGAGCGCGTGCCCGAGATCGGTCTGCGGCGCGCGCTCGGTTCGACCCGGCGCCAGATCGGTGCGCAGTTCATGATCGAGTCGGTGGTCATCGGGCTGCTCGGCGGACTCATGGGTGCGGCCGTCGCGGTCGCCGGCATCGTGACCTTCGCGGTGGTGCAACAGTGGACGCCCATCGTCGATCCGTGGGTCGCGATGGCGGGCATCGCGGTCGGCGCCCTCGTCGGTCTTGCGGCGGGCTGGATCCCGGCGCGCCGCGCATCGCGCATCGAGCCGGTTACGGCGCTCCGCGGCGGGACCTGACCCGGCCGCCCGGGTGCAGGTGCTCGGGTGCCGGTACCCGGGTGCCGGCGCTCAGGAGGCGGGAACGGCTGCCGCGACGGCCTCTTCCACCGTGGCGTGCGTGAACGCGAAGCCCGATTGCTCGAGCACCTCGGGGACGACGTCCATGTCGCTCGTGAGCAGCGCTTCGGTCGCGTCCTTCCCGAGCACGAGCTTCATGCCCCACGCGGGGGCGCGGACGAGGAACGGGCGGTTCATGCGCTGCGCGAGCGCGAATCCGAGGTCGTTCGCCGTCGCGCGGGTCGGGCCGGTGAGGTTCACGGGCCCGGAGAGGTCGGGGGAATCGATGATGTGACGGATCGCGCGCACCTCGTCGTCGAGCGAGATCCACGGCCACACCTGCGTCCCGCGGCCGATCGGCCCCGACACGCCGAGGCGGGTGAGGAGCATGAGGGGCTTCAGCACGCCGTCGCGGTGCACGACCGGCGCGGTGCGCAGAAGCGCCACGCGCGCCGTCGGACCCGCGGCACGTGCGGCCGTCTCCCACTCGCCGCAGAGATCGGCGAGGAAAGTGTCGCCGCGCCGCGACTGCTCGGTCAGTCGCTCGCCCGGAGCCGATGGATAGTAGCCCACCGCCGAGCCCGACACGAACGCCGGGGCATCCTCGCCCAGCGATCGCACGGCGGCGGCCAGAGCCTGCGTCGGGGCGATGCGCGACCAGACGAGCTCGTGCTTGTACTTCCGCGTCCACGGGAAGCGCCCTATGCTCGCGCCGTTCAGACCCACGACGGCGCGGGCTCCGGCGAGCACGTCCGGGTCGAGCCGGGCGCGCTGCGGATCCCACGAGACCTCGTCGGGCCCCGACGCCTCGCGCCGGACGAGTCGCGTCACGGGAATGTCGTCAGCACGGAGGGATGCGACGAGCGCCTCTCCGATGAGTCCCGACGAGCCCGCGACCACGACGCGGCGGCCGGTCTCAGCCAAGCGTCGCCTCGAGGGTGATCTCGATCCCCGCAAGAGCGGCGGAAACGGGGCATCCGCTCTTCGCTTCGCCGGCGAGACGCGCGAAGTCCTCCGCGGACAGGCCGGGGACCACCGCGCGCACATTGAGGTGCGAACCCGTGATGCCGGTGCCGGGGATGAAGGTGACGGACGCCGTCGTCTCGATCGTCTCGGGCGGGGTGCCGTTCTGGGCGAGCGCGTTCGAGAGCGCCATGCTGAAGCACGACGAGTGCGCGGCGGCGATGAGCTCCTCGGGTGTCGTCACCGACGTCGACCCCTCGCTGCGCGCCTTCCAGTTGACCTCGAACGGTCCCTGGTTGGAGCTCTCGAGGGCGATCTCGCCTGATCCCTCGAAGAGGCTTCCCTTCCAGCTCGTGGTCGCTTCGCTCGTGACGCTCATCGTGGTGCCTCCTGTGTCGGACGACGGTCGGGGAACAGCGGTCGATCCGGCGCGCTCCCGCTCCTTCCGATGAGCCTAGACGCCGCGCCGCGGACGGGCGAGGGGGCTTGCGCGAGGGAGTGTGAGCGGTCAGGCGGTCGCGGCGCGGCCGACGACACCGGCGCGCTGCAGCAGGAGGTACAGCTGGCAGCCCAGGCACAGGCCGAACACTGCGTTCAGGAACGCGGCGACGAACGCCAGGGCGGCGGCGATGACGAGCGCCCACGGCACGCCCGCGAGGTGGAGGATCAGGCCCACGATCGTCACGAGAAGCCCGACGCCCTGCGCGAAGCGCGGCGGGCGCGGGTCTTCGAGCTCGGTCGGCGGCGCGAGACGCGGCTGGACGAATCGTCGGTACAGGACGCTCCACGGCTGCGTCCGGGGTGAGAGCAGGCCCCAGACGAAGAGGAGCGCGATCACGAGGAGAAGGAGGAACCCGGGGTCGGCGGCGCGCTGGGCGACCGAGAGCTGGGGGAGGAGCCACGACTTCCCCGCGACGAACGCGAAGTCGCGACCCGTGAGCGGCTGGTAGGCGAACCAGCCGAAGCTCGCCACGTCGGCCTTCGCCGTCGACGATCCGATGAGCGCGAGGAGCGTCGCGGTGAGGAGTAGGACCGAGGTGATGGATGCCGCGAAGCGCGGTCCGCGCGGGTCAATGCCCCGGGGCGCGCCCGCGGGGGAGGCGGGGGTGCGGGAGGCGTCAGACACGGGCATCCTCTCCTGGGTGCCCGCCCGAGACGCGGGAGAGCTCGAGCTCGATCGCGCTGCGGCTGGGCGTTCCACCGAAGCGCGTCTGGATGACGCCGCTCTTGTCGAGGATGAGCGTCGTCGGGGTCTGCAGCACGTGGAAGTGCTTGGCGATGTCGGGGCGATGGGTGAGGTCGACGTCCAGATGGACGACGCCGTCGCGCTCGTCGGCGATGGCGCCGAGCGTGCGGTGGACGCCCGGGCATCGGCTGCACATCTCGGTGCTGAACTGCAGGAGCGTCGCGGTCTCGCCGAGCGTCTGTGCGCCCAGGCGGTGCGGGTCGACGACCTCGGTCGCGTCGATCTTCCGCGGCCGGTTCTGCTGCCAGCGGAGGAGGACGCCCGTCCCGAGAGTCGCCGCGAGGAGGGCGGCGATGAGGAGGAGGGCGTCGGAGAGGTTCACAGCCTCTGAGCCTAACGCCGCACGGGATAGACGGGATCGGTGGACGGTTCTGTGACGGGGTGGCGTAACAAAGACCGGCGGTCGTGATCGTGCGCCGCGGCGCACGGCTCGTTCGTCTCCGGCGTTCCCGGGCACCCGTGTCCCCGGCCCCGGGTAGTCTGGCCGCGTGAGCGAGGCATCCATTCCCACCCCCTATGAAGATCTGCTGGCCGAAGTGCTGGCCGACGGCGTGCACAAGGACGATCGCACCGGTACGGGAACCACGAGCGTCTTCGGGCGGCAGATCCGATTCGACCTGTCGCAGGGGTTCCCGCTCATCACCACCAAGCGCGTGCACCTGAAGTCGATCGTCTACGAGCTGCTGTGGTTCCTCCGCGGCGAGTCGAACGTCGCCTGGCTCCGGGAGAACGGGGTCACGATCTGGGACGAGTGGGCGGATGAGAGCGGCGAGCTCGGTCCCGTCTACGGCGTGCAGTGGCGGTCGTGGCCGACACCCTCCGGCGAGCACATCGACCAGATCTCCCAGGTCGTCGAGCAGATCCGCTCCAACCCCGACTCGCGACGCCTCCTCGTCTCGGCGTGGAACCCCTCCGACATCCCCGACATGGCTCTCGCGCCCTGCCACGCGATGTTCCAGTTCTACGTGGCCGACGGCAAGCTCTCGTGCCAGCTGTACCAGCGCTCGGCCGACATGTTCCTCGGCGTGCCGTTCAACATCGCCTCCTACGCCCTGCTCACGATGATGATCGCGCAGCAGACGGGCCTCGAGCCGGGCGATTTCGTCTGGACGGGCGGCGACTGCCACGTCTACGACAACCACGTCGAGCAGGTGCGCGAGCAGCTCTCGCGCGACCCGTACCCGTATCCGACGCTGCGGTTCACGCGGAAGCCCGACTCGATCTTCGACTACACCTACGACGACATCCTGCTCGAGGACTATCAGCACCACCCGTCGATCCGCGCCGCGGTCGCGGTCTGACGTGCGCCTGGGTCTCGTCTGGGCCGAGGCGCGCGGCGGCGTCATCGGGCGGGGCGGCGGGATGCCCTGGCACGTCCCCGAGGACCTCGCCCACTTCCGCGAGGTCACGACGGGCGCGCCGGTGATCATGGGGCGCCGCACGTGGGAGTCCTTTCCCGAGCGGTTCCGTCCGCTTCCCGCGCGGCGGAACATCGTCGTGACCGCGAACGATGCATGGGCGGATGCCGGGGCCGAACGCGCCGCGTCGCTCGACGACGCTCTGGCGCTCGCCGCGTCGGGCCCGGCCGGCTCCGCTCCCGCGCCCGAGGCGTGGGTCATCGGGGGAGCGCGGTTGCTCGCCGAGGCACTGCCGCTCGCCGACGTGCTGGAAGTGACCGAACTCGACCTGGAGGTCGCCGGCGGCGACACCTTCGCGCCGGAGCGACCCGGGTGGGCGGTCGCACGCATCGAGCCCGCGGACGGATGGGCCGTGTCCCGGACGGGCGTGCCCTACCGGTTCCTGACGTTGATTCGGCCCTGACGCCGGACCGGGTTCCGGCGTCCGCGGGCCAGGGCCGAGCGCCCGGTGCGCGGGGATGCGCTCAGCGGAGCCGACCGAGCGCGATCGCGGCGAGAGCCAACGCGGCGACGGTCTCTCCGTCGGTGATGCGCCCGTCGGCGATCATCGCGATCGCCTCGGCGAACGGCACCCACGCCAGTTCGTCGATCCCCTCCTCGCGCTGGGTCGGCGACGCGTCGGAGACCGCGCTCAACCCGCGTGCCAGGAAGATGTGCTCGGGCGCTTCGGCGACCCCGTTCAGGGCGGTGATCGCCCCGATCTCCGTCCAGTTCTCGGCTTTCAGACCCGTCTCCTCGTGGAGCTCGCGCTGCGCGGCGATCAGCGGCTCCTCGCCATCTGTGCCGCCCGCCGGCACCTCCCACGACGAACCCACGGTGTAGCGGTCGACGCGGACGAGCCGTACTCGCTCCTCGTCGTCGATCGCGACAATGAACACCGCGGGGTTGCGGAGCCGCACGACTCCGTAGATCCCTTCCCCGTGCGGCCCGGACACGGCGTCCTCTCGCACCTGTATCCACGGGTTCTCATAGACGATGCGCGTGTCCCGAGTCATCCAGGTCATGCCACCAGCCTAGGAGCCGCATCCGCCTCCCCATAGGCTGAGGGCATGGCTGATGATCCCGCGGCGACGACGCCCACCCGACCAAAGGCACTCATCACGGGCGCGAGCTCGGGACTCGGCGTCGAGTTCGCGCGGCAGCTCGCGGAGCGCGGGGCCGACCTCGTCCTGGTCGCGCGCGACCGCGCCGCGCTCGAGGAGGTCGCCGGCACGCTCCACGAGGCGTACGGCGCCGCGATCGAGGTGCTGCCCGCCGACCTCATCACCGACGCGGGGACGGATGCCGTGGCATCCCGCCTCGCCGACCCCGACCGGCCGGTCGAGATCCTCGTCAACAACGCGGGATTCGGGCTCGCTCTCGACTTCGCGACGAATGACATCGTCGACGAGGAGCGCCACCTCGACCTGCACGTCCGTGCGACGATGCGCCTCACGCGCGCCGCGCTCCCCCCGATGCTCGCGCGCGGGCACGGCCGCATCATCAACGTCGCCTCGGTCGCCGCCTTCATGCCGCGGGGAACGTACGGCGCCGTGAAGTCCTGGGTGGTGTCGTTCAGCCGGTGGGCGAACGCCGCGTACGGCCCGCGCGGGGTGACGGTCACGGCCGTCTGCCCCGGCTTCACGCACACGAACTTCCACGAGCGGCTCGGCCTCCCGCCGGGCGAGGAGGGCGTTCCCCCCTTCATGTGGCTCGACGCCGAGCAGGTGGTCCGCGAGGGCCTCCGCGACGCCGCCGCCGGTAAGGCGGTCTCGATCCCGTCCTGGCGCTACAAGGTGCTGATCGGCGCCGTGCGCCTCCTGCCGGCTTCCCTCGCCGCCCGCCTCGCCAAGACAGGTCGCTGACCCCGGGCCGCTCCTCGGACCCGCCGGTCTGACCCGGTGCTCACTCGACGCCCGTCGATGTGGCGGTCCGGTTGTATGGCGAACGCGCGCGAAGCCGTCACTCGCGCCCCACGCGATCCCACCAGCACCAAGCCCCATGCGACTCAGTCATCACCGCGCTCGCCGGCACGGATGCGCCGCCGCCCATCGGCTCCTCCACAGGCTGCATAATCGTCGATCCCTCCACCGATCGGGCCGTACGCCGCCCACGGCCGGCGCCGAACGGGTGGAATGCCCGTCATGCACTCAGCGCAGATCATCGAAGAGATCGACCGCCGCGGAGGAGTCGTACGCACCCGTGCGCTTCACCGGCTCGGCGCCACCACCGCCGACATCCGCCGCGTCTGTCGCCGTGGCGGGGTGCTCCGGCTGCGCGAGGGAGTGCTCGCGACCCCCACCGCGCATCGCGATGTGGTCGCTGCCGCTCGCCACGGCGGTGAAGTCGCGTGCGTCAGCGCGCTTCGCCTCATGGGCGTGTGGGTCCTCGAGACGCTGGACCTCGTGCGATCACCCTCGTCCTTGCACGTGTGGGTCGGTGCGTCGGGCCGCCGACACCCGCATGAACGCTGCGGCTGCGTCAATCACAACGACGGCGGGCGCGCCGGCTTCGGGGTCGTGCCGCTGACGCTCGCGCTCGTGCAGGTCGCTCGTTGCCAAGGAGCGGAGTGCTTCTTCGCCGCCTTCGAGTCGGCGTGGCGGATGGGGCTGCTCACACGCAGCACGCGGGCTGACGTCCGCGCCGCGCTCCCCGCCGGCATGCGCTGGCTGGTCGACATCGCGCGACCCGATGCGGACAGCGGCCTCGAGTCGATCCTGCGACTGAGGCTGCACCGCCTCGGCATCCGGCTGGAGTCACAGGTCTGGATACCGGAGATCCGAGGGCGCGTCGACTTCCTCCTCGACGGCGTGCTCATCCTCGAAACGGACGGACGCGAGAATCACGACGGCGCGTCGTTCCGTCACCGCGATCTCGTGCGCGACGCGAGGACAGCGACACTGGGCTACGACACGCTCCGCTTCGACTACGCGATGGTGCTTCACGACTGGCCCGTCGTCGAGGCCGCGATCCTCGCGCGCCGCGCAATGCTCTCGTCCCGGTCGACGCGTATGGCCGATCGGTGACGAGAGGCTCCACACGCCCCACGAGTGCGCACTCGTCCCACGGCCCATACGACTCGACCGCCACGGTCCCGCGATCTGCCGGACCGCGACCCCGGCCCCCGAACCGATAGCCTGGGAACATGACGCACACGGGCAACCCTTTCGGACAGGTCCTCGTCGCGCTCGTCACCCCGATGACGGCCGACGGCGAAGTCGATTGGCCCGCCGTCGAGAAGCACATGGACGATGTCATCACGGCGGGTGCCGACGGCATCGTCGTCACGGGCACGACGGGGGAGACCTCCACCCTCACCGACCCCGAGAAGCTGAAGCTCGTCGAGGTCGGCAAGTCCGTCGCGGCCGGCCGCGCCAAGATCATCACGGGCGGCGGCTCCAACGAGACCGCGCACGCGATCGAGCTGTACAAGGCGAGCGAGAAGGCCGGCGCCGACGGCATCATGATCGTGACGCCCTACTACAACAAGCCGACGCAGGCGGGCATCCTCACGCACTTCCGGCTCGTCGCCGACGCGACCGACCTTCCGGTGATCCTCTACGACATCCCCGGCCGCACGGGCGTCCCGATCAAGTACGAGACGATCCTGCGCCTCGCCAAGCATCCGAACATCCTCGCGGTGAAGGACGCCAAGGGCGACTTCAGCGAAGTCAGCCGGGTGCTCAACCAGACCGACCTCATGTACTTCTCGGGCGACGACGCCAACGCCCTCCCGCACATGGCGATCGGCGCGACGGGCCTCATCGGGGTGACGGCGAACATCACCGCCGCGCCGTACCGCGTGATGGTGGATGCCGTGAACCGCGGCGACCTCGCTGCCGCGACCGCCGCTCACAAGAGCCTCGAGCCACTCGTGCGCGCCGTCATGACGCACGTGCCCGGCACGGTCAGCGCGAAGTACATCCTGCACGGCCTCGGCCGCATCACGAGCCCCCGCGTCCGTCTGCCGCTCGTCGGCCCGGAGGAGTGGGAGGCCGCCGCGATCGAGGACGAGCTCTCGCTCGTGCGTGACGTCGACGGCGCCGACTTCTCCAACTTCCGCCCCGACCGCAACGCGGCCGCCGGCGGAGCGCTCCCCAAGGTGCACGGCACGACCCGCTGACACCGAGACACAACGACACAACTCGATGAACGAGGATGCCTGAGCTCAGGCATCCGACGCGTTCGAAGGAGGCATCCCATGCCCACGACCGTCCACGAACCCCCCGTCCTCGCGCCGGGCACGCTCCGCGTCGTCCCGCTGGGCGGGCTCGGCGAGATCGGTCGGAACATGACCGTGTTCGAGATCGACGGGAAGCTCCTCGTCGTCGACTGCGGCGTCCTGTTCCCCGAGGAGCATCAGCCGGGCGTCGACCTGATCCTGCCCGACTTCGAACCGATCAAGCACCGCCTCGACGACATCGTCGGCGTCGTCCTCACGCACGGTCACGAGGACCACATCGGCGCGGTGCCGTACCTCCTGCGCCTCAAGAGCGACATCCCCCTGATCGGCTCGCAGCTGACGCTCGCCCTCGTCGAGGCCAAGCTCAAGGAGCACCGCATCAAGGCCTACACCCTCACCGTCGCCGAGGGTGACGAGGAGCAGGTCGGCCCCTTCGACCTCGAGTTCGTCTCCGTGAACCACTCCATCCCCGACGCGCTCGCCGTCGCCATCCACACGGATGCCGGGACGGTGCTCGCGACCGGCGACTTCAAGATGGACCAGCTGCCCCTCGACGGACGGCTCACCGACCTCCGCGCGTTCGCGAGCCTGGGCGAGGACGGCGTCGACCTCTTCCTCGTCGACTCGACCAATGCCGACGTCCCCGGCTTCACGCCGCTCGAGCGCGAGATCGGCCCCGTGCTCGATCAGGTGATCGCGAAGGCGCCGCGGCGCGTGATCGTCGCGAGCTTCTCGAGCCACGTCCACCGCGTGCAGCAGGTGATCGACGCCGCCGCCGCGAACGGGCGCCGGGTCGCGTTCCTCGGCCGCTCGATGGTGCGGAACATGACGATCGCCGCCGACCTCGGCTACCTGCACGTCCCCGACGGCGTCCTCATCGACTACAAGAAGGCACAGGACCTGCCCGACGACGAGATCGTCTACATGTCGACCGGGTCGCAGGGCGAGCCGATGGCGGTGCTCTCGCGCATGGCGAACCTCGACCACGCGATCGAGATCGGCCCGGGCGACACCGTGATCCTGGCATCCAGCCTCATTCCCGGAAACGAGAACGCCGTCTACCGCGTGATCGACGGGTTGACGAAGCTCGGCGCGAACGTCGTCCACAAGGGCAACGCGAAGGTCCACGTGTCCGGGCACGCCGCCGCCGGTGAGCTCCTGTACTGCTACAACATCCTGCAGCCGAAGAACGTCATGCCCGTCCACGGCGAATACCGGCACCTCATCGCGAACGCGAAGCTCGCGCAGGACACCGGCATCCCCGCGGAGAACACAATCATCGCCGAGAACGGCACGGTCGTCGACCTGAAGGACGGCGTGGCGAAGGTCACGGGCCAGCTCGACCTCGGGTTCGTCTACGTCGACGGGTCGACCGTAGGCGAGATCACGGATGCCGACCTGAAGGACCGCAGGATCCTCGGGGAAGAGGGCTTCATCTCCGTCATCGTGGTGGTGGATGCCGCGACCGGCCGCATCATCACCGGCCCCGAGATCCACGCGCGCGGATTCGCCGAGGACGCCGCCGTGTTCGAGGACGTCAAGCCCAAGATCGCCGCAGCACTCACCGAGGCCGCGCAGTCGGGCGTGCGCGACACGCACGCGCTCTCGCAGGTCGTCCGCCGCACGATCGGCCGCTGGGTCAACCAGCGCCTGCGCCGGCGCCCGATGATCGTGCCGCTCGTCATCGAGGCCTGACCCGGGTCGCGGGGCTCAGAGCTCGCGTCGCAGCTCTCGCTTCGGTCGATCGAGCCATTTCGGTCCTTTCAACACACCGACGCTTCCCGCCCGTGATCGCGGCGTGATATGGGATCGGTACCATTTCGCCATGCCCGTCTCGTACTCGATCCGGCCGGCCACGCAGGCCGACGGCGCGTTCCTCGCCGACATGGTCGTCGAGGCGGCGAACTGGCGTCAGGGCGGCGCGCGTCCGCGCCACGAGGTCATGGCCGACACCGACAACAATCGCTACCTCTCGGGATGGATGCGCCCGGGGGATGCCGGGTTCGTCGCGATCGACCCGCAGGGTGCGCCCATCGGCGCCGCGTGGTATCGGATGCTGCCGCGCACCGATCCGGGGTTCGGCTACGTCGGCACCGGTGTTCCTGAGCTCATCATCGGCGTCCGCCCGATCTGGCGAGCGCACGGGGTGGGCCGTGCGCTCCTGCAACGGCTGTGCGAGCACGCCCGCGGGCAGGGGTTCGGGCGCATCAGCCTGTCGGTCGAGCGCGGGAACTACGCGCAGACGCTCTATCGCACCGAGGGTTTCGCCGTGACACAGGCGGGCCACGGTCGCGACACGATGGTCAAGCGCCTGCGTTAGGCATCCCCTCGCGCCCGTCACCTCCACGGCCGCGTCAATCCGCGGAAATGTCGGCCCCTGCGCCTACCGTGGAGTGATGGCCAGGAGCACCACGACGACCACGAGCGCCCGCGGATCCTCAGGATCCGGCAAGGGCGGGTCCTCGTCGCGCGCCCGGAAGCCCGAGCCGACCCCCAAGCGTTACGTCGACGACGTCGACAAGCCGCCCGTCATCGTCCGGATGTGGCTCGGACTCGCGCATGCGACCGGCGGCATGTTCCGTGCCTTCGGGCCCGAGGCCTTGGAGAAGGATCAGCGCCGCGACGGGTTCCCGTTCTTCCTCGTTCTCCTCGCCATCGCCGGCGCGATCGTGGAGTGGTTCCTCATCGGCACCGATGTCGGCACCACGATCAGCGCCTACACGGTGGGCGCCCTGATCGGCCGCGAGGCGTTCATCATGCCGGTGCTGCTGCTTCTTCTCGCGGGGTGGCTCTTCCGGCATCCGCCCTCCGTGCACGACAACGGACGCATCGGCATCGGCTTCGGCCTCTTCGTCCTCTCGATCGCGGGGTTCTGCCACCTCGCCGGTGGGCGTCCGCAGCCTCGCGAACTGCTTCCCGCGCTCAGCCAGGCGGGTGGACTGTTCGGCTGGATGGTGGGGGAGCCGCTGACGCTTCTCGCCGAGGTCGGCGCGTACATCGTGCTCGGATTCCTCACGATCCTCAGCGTCCTGATCCTCACGAAGACGCCGCCGAACCGCATCGGGCGTCGCCTCGGCGACCTGTACGCCTGGATGTTCGACGCCGAACGCCCCGCGCGCCCGCAGAACGACGCGGCGACGGATGCCGGGGCCACCGGCCCCACGGTCGCCTTCGACACCGCGGACGATGACACGGCGAAGGATGCCGGGACGCCGTGGTGGCGCCGCAACAAGACGGGCCGTGAGGAGGACGTCGACGGCAACCTCGGCGCCGACGACCTCACCGCACTGCTGAGTTCGAGCGGCGACGGCGGCTTCGACCAGGCGATCGCGACGCCGCAGATCCCGCCCGTCCCCCCGATGCCGCCCCTTCCCGACGCCGCGACCGAGATCATCGACCCGGCCGTCATCGCGAAGGCGAAGAAGGCCGCCCGGCGCGGTGACACCGGCATCCGCGAGGACAGCGGCGAGATCGTCCTCGACGACGGCACACTCCCCGGGATCTCCGCGCTCGGCGACGACCACGACGGCCGCCCGCCGCAGGCGCCGTACCGCCTCCCCGCCGTCACAGCCCTCGCGCAGGGCACGCCCCCGAAGGCCCGCTCCGAGGCGAACGACCGCGTCGTCGCCGCGATCACGGGCGTCTTCGAGCAGTTCTCGGTGGATGCCCGGGTGACCGGCTTCTCGCGCGGCCCGACGGTCACGCAGTACGAGATCGCGCTCGGCCCCGGCGTCAAGGTCGAGCGCATCACGGCGCTGACGAACAACATCGCGTACGCCGTCGCCTCGAACGAGGTGCGCATCCTCGCGCCCATCCCCGGCAAGAGCGCGATCGGCGTCGAGATCCCGAACACCGACCGCGAGATCGTGACGCTCGGCGACGTGCTGCGCTCGCAGGCGGCGACGAGCCAGACCCACCCGATGACGATCGGCGTCGGCAAGGACGTCGGCGGCGGCTACGTCGTCGCGAACCTCGCGAAGATGCCGCACCTGCTCGTCGCCGGCTCCACCGGCTCGGGCAAGTCGAGCTTCGTCAACTCGATGATCACCTCGCTCCTCATGCGGGCGAAGCCCTCCGAGGTGCGGATGGTCCTCATCGACCCGAAGCGCGTGGAGCTCACGAGCTATGCGGGCGTGCCGCACCTCATCACCCCCATCATCACGAACCCCAAGAAGGCCGCCGAGGCGTTGCAGTGGGTCGTGAAGGAGATGGACATGCGGTACGACGACCTCGCGTCGTTCGGGTTCCGCCACATCGACGACTTCAACAAGGCCGTCGTCGCGGGGGAGATCAATCTCCCCGTCGGCAGCGAGCGTGTGCTGAAGCCCTATCCCTATCTCCTCGTCGTCGTCGACGAGCTCGCCGACCTCATGATGGTCGCGCCGCGCGACGTCGAGGACTCGATCGTCCGCATCACCCAGCTCGCGCGCGCGTCCGGCATCCACCTGGTGCTCGCCACGCAGCGCCCGTCGGTCGACGTCGTCACGGGTCTCATCAAGGCGAATGTGCCCTCGCGGCTCGCGTTCGCCGTCACGAGCGTCACCGATTCGCGCGTCATCCTCGACCAGCCCGGCGCCGACCGGCTGATCGGCCAGGGCGACGGACTGTTCCTCCCGATGGGGGCCTCGAAGGCGCTCCGCGTGCAGGGAGCCTGGGTCGCGGAGAGCGAGATCGAGAAGGTCGTCCACCACGTCAAGAACCAGGCGCGGCCCGAGTACCGCTCCGACGTCGAGGCCGTCGCCGAGAAGAAGGAGATCGACGCCGACATCGGTGACGACCTCGAACTGCTGCTGGCCGCCGCCGAGCAGATCATCTCGACCCAGTTCGGCTCGACCTCGATGTTGCAGCGCAAGCTCCGCGTCGGGTTCGCGAAGGCGGGCCGGCTCATGGATCTGCTCGAGTCGCGCGAAATCGTCGGCCCCTCCGAGGGGTCGAAGGCCCGCGACGTGCTCGTGACGCCCGAGCAGCTCCCCGAGGTGCTCGCCCGCCTGCGCGGCGACGAGCCGCCGGCGCCCGCGGCAGCTGAGGCATCCGCCACCGAAGACCCCTACGGATCCGACGCGGTCACCGACCAGTTCGCCGGCTACGAGGTCGTCGACGGCGACGACGGCTCGGAGGATGCTTGGGGTCTCACCGGCCGCGACTGACCCCTCGCATCGCCCGGGAATGGCGCCTTCCGGCGGGTAGGCTCGGTTCGTGACGATCCCCCGCCAGCTCCCGAACGCGATCACGATCGTGCGCATCCTGTGCGCGCCGGTGTTCCTCTGGATGCTGTTGGCGGATGCCGGGAACGACGGGCCACTCCGCTGGTGGGCGGCGATCCTCTTCATCGTCGCGATCGCCACCGACGGGATCGATGGATACCTCGCACGCAAGTACGAGATCGTCACCGACCTCGGAAAGCTCCTCGACCCCATCGCCGACAAGGCGCTCACCGGCTGCGCGTTCGTCGGCCTGTCGATCCTCGGCGAGCTGCCGTGGTGGATCACGATCGTTGTGCTCATCCGCGAGGTCGGCATCACCGTGCACCGTCTCCTGGTGGCGAGCGATCACGTCGTCGCGGCCGCCTGGATGGGGAAGCTCAAGACCGTCGCGCAGGCGGTCGCGCTGTCGCTCGCGCTGCTGCCGCTGTGGGCGATCGTGGGCGACTGGATCCACGTCGTGAACACCATCGCGATGACGATCGCCGTCGTCCTCACGATCGCGAGCGGCATCGACTACGTCGTGACCGAGGTGCGCGGCGCGCGGTCGACGCGATCGGCCGACCGCGGATCGGGGGAGCGGCGATGACCACGCGCACACCCGCCGAGCGGCACTCCGACCTCCCCGAGGACCTCGAGAGCACTCAGGTGTCGGTGGGTCGCCTCAGCGAACCGGAGCGGCTCGTCGCGCGCCTGGGCGAGCTCGGCTGGACGCTGGGTGTCGCCGAGTCGCTCACCGGGGGCCTCGTCGTCGCGTCCATCGTCGCCGTGCCGGGGGCATCCGCAGCCTTGCGCGGGGGGATCGTCGCCTACGCGACCGATCTCAAGGCGGCCCTGCTCGGCGTCGACGAGACGCTGCTCTCGGCCCACGGCCCCGTGCACCCGCGGGTCGCGCGGCAGATGGCGGAGGGCGTCCGGCGCGCGGTCGGCCGCGACGGTGAACCGGCCGACGTCGGCATCGCGACGACGGGCATCGCCGGTCCCGTGTCACCCGACGGGCAACCTGTCGGAACGGTGCATATCGCCGTCTCGACGCCGCTCGGCTCGCGCGTCGAGTCGGTGCAGCTGGGCGGCGACCGGGCCGCCATCCGCGCCGAGGCGGCCGCCCTTGCGGTCCGCGTCGCGCTCGAGGCTCTCTGAGCCCGGGGTCCCCGTCGGGGTGGCGCTTCGAGGTGCCGCGTTCTGTCGGCATCCGACGCTCTGTGCGACGAAACCCGGCACCCGGATGCCGGTGGCCAGGGTGCGCGCACCGCGCCCACGGCCGCATCGGGAATAGCCTGCGTGACGAGCCTGTTACGTCTCAGTGATTCCCAACCATTCCCCAGCACCGGCGGGCTAGTGTGTCCACCACAGTGACTCACCGGTGCGGTACTGTTGTCCACCCGGGACGCGGATTCACTATCGAAGGAGGGGGCCCGAGATGATCCTGGTTCGTCAAGAGATCGGCGAAGTCCTGCGCGACTTCCGCCTGCAGAAGGGGCGCACCCTCCGTCAGGTCGCGGGACGCGCGAGCGTCGCCCTCGGCTATTTGAGCGAGGTCGAGCGCGGTCAGAAAGAGGCATCGAGCGAGATCCTCGCCTCGGTCGCCGACGCGCTCGATGTTCCCATCTCCACCATCATGCGCGAGGTCGGCGACCGCATCTCGGTGCTCGAGGGCCTGCAGGTCTTCCCCGACGTCGTCCCCGACGACCTGGCTGCGCTCGAGGGCGACATCCAGCCGCAGCTCTCGCTGCGTTGACGTGCGTCGCAGCGAGTTCACGCGGGCTGTCGACGCGGAGTTCGGGGCGCGCGCGGCATCCGTCGTCGCGGACCTGACGCTCGGCGGGGTCGGCCACCGCACGGCGGCCGAAGCCCTCGCCGACGGCGTCGACCCGCGCGACGTGTGGCTGGCGCTGTGCGTCGAGGCCGACGTGCCCGAGTCGCGCCGTCACGGTGTCGGCATGCGCGAACCACGACGCTGAGGCGGATACGACGACACCGGTTGGAAGACACGGCGTGTCGTCGTATTTTTGTTCGAGGCGGTCATAGGCTCCTCCAACAAGAGGGATCGCGGGGAAGTTATCCACCGTTGCGCGGGATTCGCCGACCGATGTCGGAGGCCCTTCGTAACGTGGTCAGCGTCACCACGACACCTCCGCCTTGTCGCAGATCCCACCCCGTCGGGGCGGGGCGCGACAGCCTACAGGCGACGGATATCCCGACGCGGCGCAGCCGCCGACGGCAGAACAAGAAGGAGCACGTCATGCCCTCACCCGCAGACCGCGAGAAGGCCCTCGAGTCGGCCCTCGCCCAGATCGACCGGCAGTTCGGAAAGGGCTCGGTGATGCGCCTCGGCAGCGACGAGCGCGCACCCGTCGCCGTCATCCCCACGGGCTCCATCGCCCTCGACGTCGCCCTCGGCGTCGGCGGCCTGCCCCGCGGGCGCATCGTCGAGATCTACGGACCGGAGTCGTCCGGTAAGACGACCCTCACGTTGCACGCGATCGCGAACGTCCAGCGCGCCGGCGGCATCGCCGCGTTCGTGGATGCCGAACACGCGCTCGACCCCGACTATGCGCAGAAGCTGGGCGTCGACATCGACCAGCTGCTCGTTTCGCAGCCCGACACGGGCGAGCAGGCGCTCGAGATCGCCGACATGCTCGTGCGCTCCGGGGCGATCGACCTCGTCGTGATCGACTCCGTCGCCGCGCTGGTGCCCAAGGCCGAGATCGAAGGCGAGATGGGTGACTCCCACGTGGGTCTCCAGGCGCGCCTCATGTCCCAGGCGCTCCGCAAGCTCACCGGTGGCCTGAACCAGACCGGCACCACGATGATCTTCATCAACCAGCTGCGCGAGAAGATCGGCGTGTTCTTCGGCTCTCCCGAGACCACCGCCGGTGGTAAGGCGCTGAAGTTCTACGCCTCGGTCCGCCTCGACATCCGTCGCATCGAGACCCTTAAGGACGGCACGGAGGCGGTCGGAAACCGCACGCGCGTGAAGGTCGTCAAGAACAAGATGGCCCCGCCGTTCAAGCAGGCCGAGTTCGACATCCTCTATGGCGTCGGCATCTCGCGCGAGGGATCGCTCATCGATTACGGCGTCGACCAGGGCATCGTGAAGAAGTCGGGCGCCTGGTACACCTACGACGGTGAGCAGCTGGGCCAGGGCAAGGAGAACGCCCGCAACTTCCTCCTGAAGAACACCGACATCGCCGCCGACATCGAGCAGAAGATCCTGCAGAAGCTCGGCATCGGGCAGCCCAAGGTCGTCGAGGGCTCCGACGCTCCCGCCGGCGACGAGCTGGCGGCCCGCCGGCCGGCCTGATGACCGGCGACTTCGGGGGCGGGGCCGAGCGCCTCGCCCCCGTGACCCCGCTGTTCGGCCCGCGTGATGCGGCGCCCGCGCGCCAGCCCGAGGCCCCGTCTGCGGAGGCGCTCGACGCGGCGTCCGGTCCCGGCGCGGAAGACGCGCAAGACCCGTCGTGGCACACGACGTGGACGGCGCCGGTCGTCGAACGCCCGAGCACGGTGCCCGGGTCGGCCGCGCCGGGCGCGCCCGGCTCGGGGTGCGCGGTCGCCGCAGGAGGCGACGACTCGCCGGTGGATGACGACACCGCTTCCGCCGGCGAGATCGCGGACTCGGGAGAGGCCGCGCTCCTGCGGAAGCTGCGGACGCGCTCGCTCTCCGAGCGCGAAGCGCGCGACGTGCTGCGTGAGCGCGAGGTCGATCGGGCATCGGCCGACGAGATCGTCGACCGGTTCGTCCGGCACGGCTACCTCGATGACGCGAAGCTCGCCGAGCAACTCGTCCACACCGCCACGGAGCGCAAGGGCCAGGGTCGGATGGTCATCGCCCAGACGCTCGCCAAGCGCGGAATCCCGCGCGATGTCGTCGACGCGGCGCTCGCGGAGCTTCCCGATGACGAGCTCGAACGGGCGCTCGAGTTCGCACGCAGCAAGGTCCGGTCGATGCGCGACCTCGACCGCGAGGTCGCGTTGCGGCGGCTGTCGGGCCAGCTCGCCCGGCGCGGGTATGGTGCGCACGCCCTCGAGGCGGCGCGCCGTGCGCTCGACGAGCGCGCCGGCGGCCGAGTGACCACCGTCCGGTTCCAGTGAGCGGCGGCGGGGCGCGCGTTCCAGGTTCCCCGTCACCTCTGCTCGTCCCTTCCGCCCGTCACTCCTGCCTCTCGCTTTTCTCCGGCACGATCTGACAGACTCGCCCTGACGGTCACGTCCCCTCATGGTGAGGACGATGCAGCCTCCCGGAAGCGCGGCAGCCAGTGGTCGTCGGGTCGGGGCGCGCGTGGCGATCGAGGTCGACGGATTGGTCAAGTCGCACCGCGCGGTGCGCGCCGTCGACGGCATCAGCTTCTCCGTCGCCGACGGCGAAATGTTCGCCTTCCTCGGCGCGAACGGAGCCGGGAAGTCCACGACCATCGGATGCCTCACCACACTGCTTCGACCCGACGCGGGCACGGTCCGGGTCGCGGGCGCGAACGTTCGCACCGAGCAGGACCGCGTGCGGCGGTCGATCGGCGTGGTCTTTCAGGCATCCCTCATGGACGACGGGCAGACGGTGCGCGAGAACCTCCGCTTGCGCGGCACGCTCTCCCGCGTGCCGGCCCGCCGGATCGGTCGGCGGATCGACGAGCTCAGTGATCTCATCGACCTCCACGGATTCCTCGACCGACCGTACGGTCGACTGTCGGGTGGTCAGCGACGCCGTGCCGACATCGCCCGCGCACTCCTGCACGAGCCCGCGATCCTGTTCCTCGACGAGCCGACCGCCGGGCTCGATCCGGCCAGCCGGGTCGCCGTGTGGTCCGCGGTCGACCGTCTCCGCGAAGACCACGGACTCACCGTCTTCGTTACGACCCACTACATGGAGGAGACCGAACGCGCCGACCACGTGTGCATCATCGCGAGCGGCCGGATCGTGGCGCGCGGGACGCCCGCCTCGCTCCGCGCCCGCTACAGCCGGAGCACCCTGACCGTCGACACCGATTCCCCCGCCGAGCTGCGCGCCCTCGTCGGCGCCGCGGAGACCGTCGCCGACGGGAACATCCTCCACATCACCGTCCCGGATGCCGCGGAGGCCTTCCGCGTCCTCGAGGCGCACCACGGGCATGTGCGCGACTTCGAGTTCCGCCACGGTCGGATGGACGACGTCTTCCTCGCCCTCACCGGCGTCGACGGTACCGGCCCCGAGGACACGACACCGGCAGCCGATACCGCCGATGCCGCCGACGACGCAGCGATGGGCGCGGAGAAGACGGAGGGCGCCGCGTGAGGATCGTCGCCGCGATCGTCGCGCGGAACCTGCGGCTGTTCTTCCGCGACCGCCTCAACGTGCTGTTCTCCCTGATGAGCGGACTGATCCTGTTCTTCCTCTACACCCTCTTCCTCGCGCGGCTCCAGGTCGACGGGCTCACCGCGTCGCTGCCCGAGGCGTCCAAGAGTGAGATCGAGGCGTTCATCGCGAGCTGGATGCTCTCGGGCATCGTTCTGCTCACGACCGTCACCGCCGGCATCGGGGCGCTCTCGACTCTCGTCGACGACCGCGCCACGGGGCGCTTCGCCGACTTCCTGGTCGCCCCGATCCGGCGCACCCACCTGGTCCTCGGGTATCTGCTGTCGTCGATCGTCGTCGCCGTCGTGATGTCGTCGATCGTGTTCGTCCTGACGGTGCTGTATCTCGGCATCCTGCACGACATCTGGATGACGCCCTACGAGATCATCCAGGCGCTCAGCGTCATGGTGCTCTGCTGCGCGGCTTTCACCTCGCTCGCGGCGTTCGGTGCATCCTTCCTCCGCACGACCGGCGCCTATTCGGCGTTCGCGACGATCGTCGGCACCGTCCTCGGGTTCGTCGCGGGCGCCTACATCCCCGTCGGGTCGCTCCCGGACGGCGTCGCCTCGACGATCAACGCGCTGCCCTTCGCGCAGGGTGCGATGCTCATGCGGCGTCCGTACACGGAACAGGCCGTCCAGGCCGTCACCGGGGGCGACGCCGACTCGATCGATTTCCTCCGCACCTTCTACGGCATCGACGTGCTCGTCGGCGATGCCCGCGTTTCGGCGGTGATTGCGATCGGCGTGCTCGTGCTCATGGCGATCGGCTTCACCGCCCTCGCCGCCGGTCGCGTGCGCTCGCTTCTGCGCTGAGCGTGCCGGTCAGCGCCCGCTCGGCACCGGTCGGCGCCCAGCCCCAGGGAGGACGAGCGCGCGGCTCGTACAATGGAGCGATCATGACTGCTCCGTCCGCCGCCCCCACTCTGATCGCGCCGTCGCCGGCCGCGACGACCGCCGACGGGCGCGCCCGCACCTACGAGGTGCGCACCTTCGGCTGCCAGATGAACGTCCACGATTCCGAGCGACTGTCGGGCTCGATGGAGTCGGCCGGCTACGTCCGCGCCGACGCGGGCGCCGAGGCCGACGTCGTCGTCATCAACACCTGCGCCGTCCGAGACAACGCCGCGGGCAAGCTCTACGGCACCCTCGGGCACCTCAAGAGCCGGAAGAATGCCCACGAGGGCATGCAGATCGCCGTCGGCGGATGCCTCGCCCAGATGGACAAGGATGCCGTGCAGCAGAAGGCGCCGTGGGTCGACGTCGTCTTCGGCACGCACAACATGGGGTCGCTCCCGAGCCTGCTCGAGCGCGCCCGCCACAACGGCGACGCGGAGCTCGAGATCCTCGAGTCGCTCGAGGTCTTCCCCTCCACCCTCCCCACCAAACGCGACTCGGTCTACAGCGGCTGGGTGTCGATCTCGGTCGGCTGCAACAACACGTGCACGTTCTGCATCGTGCCGCACCTGCGCGGCAAGGAGAAGGACCGCCGCCCCGGCGACATCCTGAACGAGATCCGCCTCCTCGTCGACGACGGCGCGATCGAGGTCACGCTCCTCGGCCAGAACGTCAACAGCTACGGCGTCGAGTTCGGCGACCGGCAGGCGTTCGGAAAGCTCCTCCGCGCCGCCGGTGAGATCCCCGGTCTCGAGCGCATCCGCTTCACGAGCCCGCACCCCGCCGCTTTCACCGACGACGTCATCGATGCGATGGCCGAGACCCCGGCGGTCATGCCGCAGCTGCACATGCCGCTGCAGTCGGGGTCGGACGCGATCCTCAAGGTGATGCGCCGGTCGTACCGGAGCACGAAGTTCCTCGGGATTCTCGACCGCGTGCGCGAGCGCATCCCGCACGCCGCGATCTCCACCGACATCATCGTCGGCTTCCCCGGTGAGACCGACGCGGACTTCGAAGACACGATGCGCGTCGTCGAGCAGGCGCGGTTCGCGAGTGCGTTCACCTTCCAGTACTCGATCCGCGAGGGCACTCCGGCGGCGACCATGCCGAACCAGGTTCCGAAGGCCGTCGTGCAGGAGCGCTACGAGCGCCTCGTCGCCCTGCAGGAGCGCATCTCGCTCGAAGAGAACCAGGCGCAGGTCGGCCGTGAGCTGGAGGTGCTCGTGTCGACGGGTGAGGGCAAGAAGGATGCCGCGACGCACCGCCTCACCGGCCGCGCCGAGGACAACCGGCTCGTCCACTTCGAACTTCCCGCGGGGAGCGAGAAGCCCCGTCCGGGCGATGTCGTCTCGGTGACCGTGACGCACGCCGCTCCCTTCCACCTTCTGGCCGATACGCCCGACGGCGCCCCGCTCCGCATCCGCCGCACGCGTGCGGGCGACGCGTGGGACCGCACGCAGGCGGAGTCCTGCGGTGTGCCCGCTCCGGCCGTATCGCTCACCGCCGACGGCCGCCGCGCCGTGGGCCTCGGCATCCCCACCCTCCGGCCCGCTCCCGGCGCGTGACGCTTCGACTCCGCGTTGCGCTCCCCGCTCAGCGCCCGGTGATGCCGAAAGCACCCGGTCGGTGAGCGACCGCAACGCGTCGATACACCCGGGCGACGCCCCGCGCCTGTGGGTGGTCGTCGGCGCGACCGGCACCGGCAAGACCGACCTGTCGCTGCGTCTCGCGGAGGCGCTCGCATCTCGCGGGCGCCCCGCCGAGATCGTCAACGCCGACGCGATGCAGCTCTACCGCGGCATGGACATCGGCACCGCGAAGCTTCCCGAGGCTGAACGCCGAGGTATCCCGCATCATCTCTTCGACGTCCTCGAGCCCACCGATGACGCCGCGGTCGCCTGGTACCAGAGCGCGGCGCGCGCGGTGATCGAGGAGATCTTCGCGCGCGGCGCCGACGCGATCCTCGTGGGCGGGTCGGGGCTCTACGTCTCGAGCGTCGTCTACGACTTCCGGTTCCCGCCGCGCGATGCGGCCGCGCGGTCGGCGCTCGAGGACGAGCTCGAGCGCGAGGGCGCCGCCGTCCTCTACGAGCGTCTGCGCGCGCGCGACCCCGAGACCGCGGCGCGCGTGGATCCCCGGAACGGACGACGGATCGTCCGCGCCCTCGAGGTGCTCGCCCAGGGCGCCGATACGCACGGCGCCGCGCTCCCCGCGGCGCCGGTGCGGTGGCACGAGCCGACGACGATCATCGGCGTGGAGGTTCCGCGTGCCGAGCTCGTCGTGCGGCTCGACGCGCGGGTGGAGGGCATGTGGGCCGCGGGCCTTCTCGACGAGGTCGCCGGCCTGCGCGCGCGGGGCTTCGAGCGCGGCACGACCGCGCCCCGTGCGATCGGTTATGCGCAGGCGCTGGCGCAGCTCGACGGCGCGCTCACCGAGGACGAGGCGATCGCCCAGACCCAGGCGCTCACCCGCCGGTACGCCCGGCGGCAGGTGTCGTGGTTCCGCCGCTACGACGGTGTGCGGTGGACGGACCCGGGCGCGGACGCTGGGACTCTGGCAGACTCACCCGGATGAGCATCGAGATCCGGAGCTTCGAGCCCTCCGACACCGAGGCGGTCGTCTCGCTCTGGCAGGAGACGGGCCTCACCCGCCCCTGGAACAACCCGTATCAGGACATCAGCCGCAAGCTCGACGTCCACTCGGAGCTCTTCCTGGTCGCGACCGACGACGGCGGCCTCGTCGGCACGGTGATGGCCGGCTACGACGGGCACCGCGGCTGGCTGTACTACCTCGCGGCATCCCCGTCCCGCCGCGGCGAGGGCATCGGGCGCCGTCTCGTGGAGCGCGCCGAGGAGCTTCTGCTCGACATGGGCTGCCCGAAGGTGCAGCTGATGGTGCGCCCCGAGAACGGCGGCGTGCACGACTTCTACACGAGGCTCGGCTACGAGCCGTTCGACTCGTGGACGACGGGCAAGCGCCTGATCTCCGACTGATCCGCGGTGCCTTCGCCCGTGCGCCGGACGGCTCGCGCGCGCCCGTAGACTGGGCCGATGGCCCGGAGCATCGCGTTCACCAAGGGGCACGGCACGGGCAACGACTTCGTGATCGTGCCCGACGCCGACGGCACGCTCGACCTCTCCGACGACCAGGTTGCGGCCCTCTGCGACCGCCGGTTCGGTGTCGGTGGTGACGGCATCCTGCGGGTCGTGCGGTCTTCCGCGATCGCCGAGGGCGATGCGACGCCCGATGCCGAGTGGTTCATGGACTACCGGAATGCCGACGGCTCCGCCGCGGAGATGTGCGGCAACGGCATCCGCGTCTACGCGAAGTACCTCGTCGAAGCCGGGCTCGCCGACATCGACGCCGCACCCCTGCGCATCGGCACGCGCGCCGGCACCAAGACTCTCACCCGGAGCGAGCCGGGTCTCGGCGCGACGCCCGGCTTCGAGGTCGACCTGGGCCTGTTCGCGATCGACGAGTCCGACATCGTCGTCCGCGCGCGGAACCTCGACGTGCCGCGCCCCGGCGTCTCGATCGACCTCGGCAACCCGCACGTCGTCGTCGCGCTGGGAGCGGATGCCGAGCTCGACGCGCTCGATCTGACGGTGCGCCCGCAGCTGCACCCCGAGCCCCGCCACGGCGCGAACATCGAGTTCGTCGTCCCCGGCGACCCGCTCGTCCGCGACGGTGTCGGCGCGATCCGCATGCGCGTCTTTGAGCGCGGCGTGGGGGAGACCCTCTCGTGCGGCACGGGCGTCGCCGCGTCGGCGCTCGCCGTGCGGCACTGGGCCGGTGCCGCCGCGCCCGACGTCTGGACGGTGGAGGTCCCCGGCGGGACCCTCGGTGTCCGCGTCGTCGAGGAACGCGACGGCTCGCACGTCCTGCTTTCGGGGCCTGCGACCCTCGTCTACTCGGGCGAGGTCGCGCTCGCCTGATCGCCGGCGCGGCGGATCAGGCGCCGAGGCTCTCGAGCAGCACTGGCGGCGGGATGAAGAACACCGACCCGGTGCAGGCGCTCGAGGCATCCAGGATGCGATCGTGCTTTCCGGGCGGGTCGCCGATGAACATCCGCTCGAGCATGCGCTCGATCACCCACAGCTCGCGCGCGTAACCGATGAAGTACGTACCGAACTCGCCGTGAGCGGGCGAGCCGAAGGGCATGTTGTCACGCAGGATGTCGTGTTCCACTCCGGCGTCGTCGGTGATGGTCGACAGCGTCTTGTGCGACTTCTGGTCGGGCGCCGCGGCGTCGTCGAGCTCGACGTTGTCGAGCTTCGTGCGCCCGATGATCGCCTCCTGCGTCTCGGTCGAATGCGCCCGCCACACGCCCATGTCGTGGACGTACTTCTGCACGACGAGGTAGCTCCCGCCTTCGCCGGCCGGATCCTCCGCTCCGATGAGGGTGGATGCCGGCAGGGCGTCGCCGACCGGGTTCGCGGTGCCGTCGACGAACCCCAGCAGGTCGCGCGCATCGAAATAGCGGAAGCCGACGGTCTCGTCGGCGACCGCGACCGCTCCGCCGAAGGCGTCGAGGATCTGGCGCTCCAGTTCGAAGCACAGGTCGTGACGCTCCGCGCGGATGTGCACGAAGAGGTCGCCCGGGGTCGAGGGGGCCGTGTGCACCGCGCCGCGGACTTCACGGAAAGGGTGGAGCTCGGCGGGGCGCGGCGCGCCGGTCACGGCATCCCACACGTCCGAACCGATGCCGACCGTACACGCCAGCGCGCCCGACAGGTCGCGGACGGCGACGTTCTTCACGAGGTCGCCGACGGATGCCAGTGCGCTTCGCACCGTCGCGACCGCGTCGGGCGCGCTCGTCAGCGTGAGGGTCAGCATGATCGCGTTCGAGGTGAGCGGAGCGTCCACGCGCTGCGGCTCGATGGGGACACGGCGCTGCGCGGAATCGCTCACGATCACTCCTCGGGTGCAGACTCGGGAAAGGCGTTCACGGTGGGGACGGGGGCGGTGGGGGTCGCGCCGTGACGGCGCACTTTCAGCACGCGGAAGCCGCGCGCGGTGGCGGCGCGCGTCACGGAGTACCCGTCGTCGAAGGTCGCCGCGAGCCAGCGCTGCAGCGAATCGGAGCCGAGGTTCCGCTGCACGACGAGCCAGGCGTCGCTGCGCTCGTCGAGGCGGGGGAGCCAGCGCTCCATGAGTCCGTGGAGCTCGTTCTTGCCGACACGGATCGGAGGGTTCGAGCGGATCGAGCGGAAGACCACGTCGCCGGGAATATCGTCGGGGAGCACGGCGTTGACGTTGGGCAGGCCCCACTCCTCGGCGTTCCGACGCACGAGGTCGAGCGCCCGCTCGTTGACGTCGACCGCCCAGACGGTCGCGTGCGGCGAGGCGACCGCGAGGCTCAAGGCGATCGGGCCCCACCCCGCGCCGAGATCGAGCAGGTGGCCGCCCGGCGGAGGCGGGGGCGTGTTGGCCAGCAGCACCGCCGTCCCGCCGTCGACGTGGCCGGGGCTGAACACCCCGCCCGCGGTCGTCACCTCACCCGCGCGACCCCCCAGGGTCACCGGAATGCGGCGCAACTGCTCGGCACTGGACGGGGTGGCACTGAAGTAGTGGTCGCTCCCCATCCTGCGAGCGTAGCGGAGGCGCCACGCGCCGCACACGATGCTCCATCCGCTCTCACCGCCCGTACGTCCCCCGCCTTCTCGCCTCCGCCCCTGATCCGGTGGGAACGGCTAGACTGCAAGGCTCAGCACGAAAAGGACCGAATGACCCAGAACACCGGCACCACCCGCGGCACCGACACCGCCGACACCACCCCCACTCCGACGACCGGCGACGACGCCGTCGCCTCGGCCACGCCTATCGACCCGGTCGAGCGGGTGCTCGCGCGCGCGCAATCGCACGCCGACGTGCACGTGTTCGGTGCGCAGCAGGGGATCGGCACAGCGCAGGGGATCGGCACAGCGCAGGCGCTCCAGGACGCCGCGACGGTCGCGTACGGCGACACCGACGGCGACCAGTGGGATCGCGAGGAGCGCGCGGCGCTCCGCCGCGTCCCGGGCCTGTCCACCGAGCTCGAGGACGTCACCGAGGTCGAGTACCGGCAGCTGCGCCTCGAGAACGTCGTCCTCGTCGGCGTGTACCCGCAGGGGTCCCAGGAGGATGCCGAGAACTCCCTCCGCGAGCTCGCCGCCCTCTCCGAGACCGCCGGCGCGGTCGTGCTCGACGGCGTCCTGCAACGGCGTCCGCACCCCGACCCCGCCACCTACATCGGCCGCGGCAAGGCCGCCGAGCTGCGCGACCTCGTCGCCGCCGTCGGCGCCGACACGGTCATCGCCGACACCGAGCTGGCGCCCAGCCAGCGGCGCGCCCTGGAAGACGTCGTCAAGGTCAAGGTGATCGACCGCACCACCGTCATCCTCGACATCTTCAGCCAGCACGCGAAGTCCCGCGAGGGCAAGGCGCAGGTCGAACTCGCCCAGCTCGAGTACCTCCTTCCGCGCCTGCGCGGCTGGGGTGACTCGATGAGCCGTCAGGCCGGTGGCCAGGTCGGCGCGGGCGGAGCGGGCATGGGATCGCGCGGCCCCGGTGAGACGAAGATCGAGCTCGATCGGCGCAGGATCCGCACCAAGATGGCGCAGCTGCGTCATCAGTTGCGCGACTTCGCGCCCGCGCGCGAGGCGAAGCGGGCCGAGCGCAAGCGCAACACGATCCCCGCCGTCGCGATCGCCGGGTACACGAACGCCGGCAAGTCGAGCCTGCTCAACCGCCTGACCCGCGCCGGTGTGCTCGTCGAGAACGCGCTGTTCGCGACCCTCGACACCTCGGTGCGGCGCACAGAGACGGCTGACGGCCGCGTCTACACGCTCACCGACACGGTCGGGTTCGTCCGGAACCTCCCGCACCAGCTGGTCGAGGCGTTCCGCTCGACGCTCGAAGAGGTCGGCGAGGCCGACGTCATCGTGCACGTCGTCGACGGGTCGCATCCCGACCCCGCCGCGCAGCTGCAGACCGTGCGCGACGTGATCGGCGACGTCGGCGCGCGAGACCTGCCCGAGATCGTCGTGTTCAACAAGGCCGACCTCGTCGACGACGACATGCGCCTCGTGCTGCGCGGCCTCGCGCCGCAGGCGCTGTTCGTCTCGTCCCGCACCGGTGAGGGCATTGACGAGCTCCGCGAGCGGATCGAGGAGACCCTGCCGCTTCCGGCCGTCGAGGTGCACGCCGTCGTCCCGTACGACCGGGGCGAGCTCGTCTCGGCGGTGCACGAGCACGGCATCATCCTCAGCGAGGACCACGGCCCCGACGGCACGATCCTGCACGCGCACGTCCCCGCGATCCTCGGCGGGCGTCTGGCTCCGTTCGCGATCTGACGCGGCGCGCAGGTGCGGGCCGAGCGCCTCGGCGCCGGTGCTTCGGAGTCGCGGTTCTTCGGAGATCCTGCGTTCCTCGGAGGGTCGCGGTTCTTCGGAGATTCTGCGTTCTTCGGAGATCCTGCGTTTTTCGGAGATCCGGGGGCGAATCGGTCCGAAGTACGCGTGATCTCCGAAGGTGGGCGGGGCGATGCGCGGCGTCAGTCGAGGGCGATCGGCGGGATGCCGGGGGTGTCGAAGCCGAACACCGCGCCCAGGAACGCGAGCTCCGACTCGAGCGAGTGGACGATCGTCTCGCGGCGTCGGAAGCCGTGGCCCTCGCCTTCGTAGAGAACGTAGGCGTGCGGCACGCCGCGCGCGGCGAGGGCGTCGCGGATCGCCTCCGACTGGGCGGGCGGGACGACGGCATCCTCCGACCCCTGCAGCAGGAGCGTCGGGGTGCGGAACTCGTTCGCGCGCCCGAGCGGCGAACGCTCCCGGTACAGCGCCTCTGCCTCGGGGAGCGGGCCGATGAGCCCGTCGAGGTAGCGCGCCTCGAAGTCGTGGGTGTCTTCGGCGAGGGCGCGTGCATCGCCGACGCCGTACCGCGAGATGCCCACCGAGAAGACATCGGTGCCGACGAGCGCGCCGAGCACCGTCCAGCCGCCCGCCGATCCGCCCTCGATCGCGATGCGTGCGGGGTCGGCCAGGCCCGCGTCGATGAGCCCGCGCGCCGCGGCGGCTACGTCGTCGACGTCGACGATTCCCCACTGGCCGCGCAGCCGCTCGCGGTACGCGCGCCCGTATCCCGTCGACCCGCCGTAGTTGACGTCGAGCACGCCGATGCCGCGGCTGGTGAAGAATGCGGTCTTCGCGTCGGCGACGCCGCCGGCGTGCGCGGTCGGCCCGCCGTGGACGAACACGACGTACGGCGGGAGGGCGCCCTCTGCCGCGGCCGCGTCCGGATTCGTCGGAGGGAAGTCGAAGGCGTGCACCTCGCCGTGCGGCCCGGCGAAGGTGACCGGGCGCCCCACCGGCATCCACTCGGCATCCCCGGAACTCCCCGCGACCTGCGTGACCGCGCCGTCCGCGCCCACGAGCCAGATCCCGGTGCTGCCGACGCCCGCGCCCGAGACGAGGATGCCGTCGCCTGCGGCATCCTCGATCGACAGTCGCGCCGTCGCGGGCAGATCGACGATCGTCTCGGTGCCGTCGGCGTCGATCAGCACCAGCTCGTCCGCGCCGTGCGTACGGATCGCCGCGATGCGGCCGTCGGGGAGCAGCGCGTACCAGCGCGAGCCGAGAGCCCACAGCGGGCCGCCGGTGTCGGCGTCCGCTTCGGCGAGGGGCGACGGCTCGCCGAAGCCGTCGGGCCCTGAGACGCGGTGCCAGATGTTCCAGCGCCCCGTCGGCTCGTCGAGGTAGACGATCTCGTCGTCGCCACGCCATTCCGGCTGGAGAGCCGCGGTCGTGCCGTCGGTCATCGACGCCCACGAGGTGACGCGATCGTCTGTGAGGCGGCCGACGCGCACCTCGGTGCGGTCCCACGGCATGTGCGGGTGGTTCCACGCGACCCAGGCCAGGCGCGAGCCGTCGGGAGAGAGAGCGGGCTGGGCGACGAAGTCGCTTCCGGCGACGAGCTGCAAGACGTGCGGCGAATCGTCGACGGTGATCCGCACGATGCCGCGTCGAACCGCGGCGCCGTCGCCGTGCCACTCCCGGACGGCGAGCAGCGCGCCGTGCGAGAAGCGGAGCCCTCCGTAGCGGGTGGCGGGGTCCTCCGGGGTGAGCGGGCGAGGCTCGGCTCCGGGCGTGAGGAGCCACACGCGCTGGTCGCTCTTCTCGACGAATGCCAGTGCTCCGGCACCCGTCGCCGCCCACGCGCCGCCGCCGTACTCGTGCACGCTCGAGCGTGCGTTCCAGGGCGCGGGCAGGACGGTCTCCGTGTCGCCTGCGGCGGTGCGGCGACGGACGGTGGTGCGCCCTCCCTCGGCGGGGAGGGACTCGCCCCACCACACCTCGTCGCCGACGAACGCGGCGCCCTCGAAGCGCGGTGAGGCGGCGGATGCCCATTCGGCCGACAGCGGTGAGGGCCAGGAGCCGGGGGTGGAGACGGTGACCATGCCCTCACGGTACCCGTTGCCACGCACGCGGCGGCGGGTCGTGCGGGTCTCAGACGGCGCGGAGAACGGCGACGACCTTGCCGAGCACCGTGGCGTTGTCGCCGACGATCGGCTCGAACGCGGAGTTGCGCGGCAGCAGCCACGTGTGGCCGTCGCGCTGGCGGAACGTCTTGACGGTCGCCTCGCCGTCGAGCATCGCCGCGACGATGTCGCCGTTGTTCGCGGTCGACTGGGTGCGCACGACGACCCAGTCGCCGTCGCAGATCGCGGCGTCGATCATCGACTCGCCGCTCACCTTCAGCATGAACAGGTCGCCCTTGCCGACGAGCTGGCGGGGGAGCGGGAAGATCTCCTCCACCTGCTGATCGGCGGTGATGGGCACGCCCGCCGCGATGCGGCCCACGAGCGGCACGAGCGCGGCATCGCCGACGCTCGGCGCCTCGTCGGCGGGGTTCTCGGTCGCCGCGCCCGGCAGATCGATGAGGACCTCCATCGCGCGCGTCTTGCCCGCATCGCGCCGGAGGTAGCCGCTCAGTTCGAGCTGATTGAGCTGGTGGGTCACACTCGACAGCGACTTGAGCCCGACGGCGTCGCCGATCTCGCGCATGCTCGGCGGGTAGCCGTAGCGCGCGATCGACCGCTGGATCACCTCGAGGATCGCCAGCTGCTTCTCGCTCAGGCTCTTACGCCGACGCGTCTGCGGCTTCTCCATGGATCCTTCTCCTTCACTTCCCGTTCGTATGGCACTTGTGTGTCGTCCGCCTCGGTGCTCGTCTTCGAATGTCCGAGGTTGGTGATGGGGTCCTGTTGTCGAAACCGTATCCGGTTCCGACGGTCGGGGCCGGGAAGCGATCGCGTGTCGCGTTCGATCCGATTCCGACCGATTCATCGGTTGACAAGAACACTGTATCGAAGATAGCTTCGGAATGGAAGTTCGCTCCTGATCTCCCCGGCCGGAGATCGCGAGCGAAGATTCCGACATCCGACGCTCCAGATCCGAGTCCCACCTCGAGGAGGACCCCATGAGCACGATCGAGATCCACCCCCGCACGGCTTTCGACCCGCTGGCCACGACCCAGCCGCACCCCACCACGCGCGCGCACCCCACCACGCGCCCGCACCCCACCACGCGCCTGCGCCTCACGGTGCGTGGCCGCCGTGTCATCGCTGCAATCGCCGCCCTTCCCGCGGTCATCGCCGTGACGATCGCGATCCTGTCCGGTGGCGGAGCGCTCGCCTCCGGCGAACAGGGAGCTGCGGCGGGGACGTTCCAGTACGTCACCGTCATGCCCGGCGACACCCTGTGGTCGATCGCCGAAGAGGTCGCGCCCGCCGCCGACACGCGCGACGTCGTGGATGACATCGCTCGTCTCAACGCCCTGTCCTCCGGAGAACTCGCCGCCGGTCAGAGCCTCGCGATCCCCACCGAATACGCCGAAGCGCGCTGATCTCGACGCTCGGCGGGTGTCAGCGCGATCCTGTTCGCCGTCCCCGCACCGCTGAGCGCCCCTACGATGGATGCCGTGAGTGCCAGTCTCGACGACCTCCCTCTTCGCTCCGACCTGCGCGGCCAGATGCCCTACGGCGCACCGCAGGCTCCGCTTCCGGTCGCTCTCAACGTCAACGAGAACACGCACCCGGTGCCCGAAGAGGTCGCCGACGACATCCTCGACTCCGTCGCCCACGCCTTGCGCGAGGTCAACCGCTACCCCGACCGCGAGTTCACCGCGCTGCGCGAGGGTTTCGCGGACTATCTGGGTCACGGCCTCACCGCCGACCATATCTGGGCGGGCAACGGCTCGAACGAGGTTCTGCAACACCTGCTCCAGGCCTTCGGCGGGCCGGGGCGCACGGCGTTCGGTTTCGCGCCGACCTACTCGATGTACCCGTTGCTGACACGGGGCACCGGGGCCGAGTACGTCTCCGGGACGCGCGGGGTCGACTACACGCTCTCCGCGGAGTCCGCCGCCGAGCAGATCGCGGATGCCGCGCCCGACGTCACCTTCCTCTGCGCGCCGAACAACCCCACGGGCACACCCCTCGGCGTCGACGTCATCGAGGCGGTCTACGACGCGACCGACGGCATCGTCATCGTCGACGAGGCGTACCAGGAGTTCGCGCCGCGCGACTCGCGGTCGGCGCTCACGCTCCTTCCCGGCCGCGAGCGGCTCGTCGTCTCCCGCACCATGAGCAAGGCGTTCGCCTTCGCCGGCGCTCGCGTCGGCTACCTCGCCGCCGACCCCGCGCTCATCGACGCGCTGCGCCTCGTACGCCTGCCCTATCACCTGAGCGCCCTCACCCAGGCGGCCGCCACGGCGGCACTCCGGCACGCCCCCGAGATGCTCGCGATGGTCGACGAGATCGTCGGGCAGCGCGACCGCATCTCCGCGACGCTCGACGCGCTCGGCTACCACCCCTACGAGAGCTGGACGAACTTCGTCCTCTTCTCCGACGTCGACGACCCTGCTGCGACGTGGCAGGCGCTCTACGAGCAGGGCGTGCTCATCCGCGACATCGGGCTCCCGCGGAGCCTCCGGGTCACGGCCGGCACCGAGGCGGAATCGACCGCGTTCCTCGACGCTCTGGCGTCGCTCGGCCCCGGCGGCGCGCACGGCGTCACGGAGGAACGCGGCTGATCCGCCCTCGCTAGACTCGGCACCATGAGCACCCCCGCGCCCCGCACGGCCGAGATCCGTCGCGCGACGAGCGAGTCGACCGTCGAGCTCTCCCTCGACCTCGACGGCACCGGACAGAGCACGATCGACACGACCGTGCCGTTCTTCGACCACCTGCTGACCGCGTTCGCGAAGCACTCGCTCACCGACCTCACCGTGCGCGCGTCGGGCGACACCGACATCGACGCGCACCACACCGTCGAAGACGTCTCCATCGTCCTCGGCCAGGCGATCCGACAGGCGCTCGGCGACAAGTCGGGTATCTCGCGCTACGGCGACGCCCTCGTCCCGCTCGACGAAGCGCTCGCGCAGGCCGTCGTCGACATCAGCGGGCGGCCCTATCTCGTGCACACCGGAGAACCCGCCGGGTTCGAGTACCACCTCATCGGCGGCCACTTCACGGGTTCGCTCGTCCGACACACGTTCGAGGCGATCGCGTTCAACGCGGGGCTCACCGTCCACGTGACCGTCCTCGCGGGTCGCGACCCGCACCACATCGCCGAAGCGGAGTACAAGGCGTTCGCGCGCGCGTTCCGTCAGGCGAAGGCGCTCGACCCGCAGGTGCGCGGCATCCCCAGCACGAAGGGCGCCCTGTGACCGACGCCGGGGCGCCACGCGGCGGGGAGGTCGACGAAGGCCGACCCCTCGTCGCCGTCCTCGACTACGGCTCCGGCAACGTCCACTCCGCGGTCAAGGCCCTCGCCGCCGCCGGCGCCGACGCCCGGCTCACCTCCGACCGCGGCCTCATCACCGAGGCGGCGGGGCTCGTCGTGCCGGGGGTCGGGGCCTTCAGCGCCGTGATGTCGGCGCTCCAAGCGAGCCGCGGTGACGAGCTCATCGGGCGACGGCTCGCAGGAGGTCGTCCCGTGCTCGGCATCTGCGTCGGCATGCAGGTGCTGTTCGAGCACGGCGTCGAGCGCGGCGTCGAGACCGACGGCCTCGGCGAATGGCCGGGCGCGGTCACCGAACTCGATGCGCCCGTGCTGCCGCACATGGGCTGGAACACCGTGCGCGTCGGCGAGGGATCGGTCCTCTTCGACGGCATCGCGGACGAGCGCTTCTACTTCGTCCACTCGTACGGCGCGCAGCACTGGACGCTCGACGCGATGCCGCAGTTCCGCGCGCCGAGCGTGACGTGGTGCGACTACGGCACGCCGTTCATCGCCGCCGTCGAGAACGGTCCGCTGTCGGCGACGCAGTTCCACCCCGAGAAGAGCGGGGCGGCAGGCATCCGACTCCTCCGCAACTGGGTCTCCTCCCTCCCCGGCTCCGCGTGACCGCGTCGCCCGGGTAGTCTCTCTGTTTGTGCCCCGCCCGCTCGGGCCTGCGCGCACCCACCACCCCTTTCTGGAGCCATGAACGATTTCGCGTCGACCCCTGAACTGATCCTCCTGCCGGCCGTGGACGTCGCCGACGGCAAGGCCGTGCGTCTCACGCAGGGCGAGGCCGGCTCTGAGACGAGCTATGGCGACCCGGTCGACGCGGCGCTCGCCTGGGCGCATCAGGGCGCGCAGTGGGTCCACCTCGTCGACCTCGACGCCGCCTTCGGTCGCGGCACCAACACGGGTGTCATCCGCAAGGTGATCAAGCAGCTCAAGGGCGTGCAGGTCGAGCTCTCGGGCGGCATTCGCGACGACGCGACGCTCGAGGCGGCGCTCGAATCGGGCGCGTCGCGCATCAACCTCGGCACCGCCGCGCTCGAGAACCCCGAGTGGGCGGCGGATGTGATCAGCCGCTACGGCGAGGCGATCGCCGTCGGACTCGACGTCCGCGGCACGACCCTCGCCGCGCGCGGGTGGACCCGCGAGGGCGGTGACCTGTGGCAGGTGCTCGATCGCCTCGAGGACGCCGGCTGCAGCCGCTACGTCGTCACCGACGTCACGAAGGACGGCACCCTCAAGGGCCCGAATCTCGAGCTTCTGCGCGACGTGACTTCGCGCACCACCCGTCCTGTCGTGGCATCGGGCGGCATCTCGAGCCTCGACGACATCGCGGCGCTGCGCGAGCTCGTGCCGCTGGGCGTCGAAGGCGCGATCGTCGGCAAGGCCCTGTACGCGGGGGCGTTCACCCTCGCCGAGGCGCTGGATGTCGCCGCAGGCTGACCATCCCGCCGACTCCGCCGGCGTCCCCTGGGAGGGGCGGAGCTTCGAGCCGAACCCGCACGCCGGTGACGACGGGTCGGCCGACCCCGCCCTGCTCGCGGCGCTGACGGCCTTCCGCGCAGGGAGCGGGGATGCCGCGGCGATCGTCGACGCCTATCGTTCCGCACGCCTGCTGATCCCGCTGGTGGCCGAGGCGGGCGACGTCGGCGTCGCCCCGTCGGGGCTCGCCGTCGACAAGACGCAGGAACTGTCGATCGTCACCGTCGCCGCACCCGACGGACGCCGCGTCCTGCCGGTGTTCACGTCGGTGCAGGCGCTCGCCGCATGGGACCCGAAGGCGCGGCCCGTCCCCGCAGACGGAGTGCGAACGGCGCTGTCGGCCGCCGCCGACGACACCGACCTGATCGTCGTGGATCCGGCATCCGTCACGGAGTTCGTCCTTCGCCGCCCTGCCGTCTGGGCGATCGGCCAGGGACTTCCGTGGGAGCCGGCCTGGCGCTCACCCGAGGTCTACGCGGGGCTGCAGGAGTCGATCGGCGGAGAGCTCGGGGTCCTCGACCTCGCGGTCACCGACGGCGACCCATCGGGGCGGCTCCGCGGGCCGGAGCTCATCGTGCGCCTCCACCTCGTCGACGGACTCGATCAGGTCGAGCTCGACGCGATCCTGCAGCGCCTCGCCGCGCGCTGGGCGGCCGACGACCGCATCGCGGTGCTCGTCGACTCACTGACGGTCAAGCTTCTGCGCGGCTGATCCGTCCCGCGCGTCGCGTCGCCGGCCAGGTGACCGGGAACTCAGGTGACCGGGGACTCAGGTGACCGGGGACTCAGGTGACCGGGCCGGTCCACTTCTCGCCGGGTCCCTTGCCGATCGGATCGGGGATGACGGATGCTTCGCGGAACGCGAGCTGCACCGAGCGCAGCCCGTCGCGGAGCGACCGAGCGTGCATGTCGCTGATCTCGGGGGCGCCGGCGGTGATGAGGCCGGCGAGGGCGTTGATGAGCTTCCGCGCCTCGTCGAGGTCGGTCTGGGTCTCCGGGTCGTCGGCGAGGCCGACCTTGACGGCCGCGGCGCTCATCAGGTGGACGGCCGCCGTCGTGATGACCTCGACGGCCGGCACGTCAGCGATGTCGCGGCTGGCGGCGGCCGCCGCGCGCTCCTGCTCCTCCCAGCGGGCGAGGCGTTCGGCCTCCTGAGCATGGGCCGCGGGGTCGTGCGTGGCATCGTCGCGGGGGGCGGGGGAGGAGGAGGTCGTGTCCACGGGGGGCTTTCTGCTAGACTGGGCGCGCACCGGAGTGTTCTGCTCCGGATCGAAAGTGGATCACATCCCACCCGCGCTTGCCGCTCCAGGCTACCGGGTCCCGCACTCCGCCCCGGCATCGGGGTAGCCACGACCTGGGTTCAGGGCATGGGTCAGGGTGCAGAACTTCCCGCAGCGAACCGAGCTGCGCGGGGTGGATGAGAGGCGCTTCCGCCCGCGGCACACCCGTGCCCGGGGCATCCACCCGTACGACAGAGGAGTTCCGCATCAGCGATCCCCGCACCAACGACCGCATCCGCGTCCCCGAGGTCCGCCTCGTCGGGCCGAACGGTGAGCAGGTCGGCGTCGTCCGCATCGAGGCCGCTCTGCGCCTCGCGCAGGAAGCAGACCTCGACCTGGTCGAAGTCGCCCCCAACTCGAAGCCGCCCGTGGTCAAGATCATGGACTACGGGAAGTTCAAGTACGAAGCGGCGCAGAAGGCCAAGGAAGCACGACGCAACCAGGCCAACACGGTCCTCAAGGAAGTCCGCTTCCGCCTGAAGATCGAGGCGCACGACTACACGACCAAGCTCAAGCGCGCCGAAGGCTTCCTGCAGGCGGGCGACAAGGTCAAGGCCATGATCCTCTTCCGCGGTCGCGAGCAGTCCCGCCCCGAGCAGGGCGTGCGCCTGCTCAAGAAGTTCGCGGAGGATGTCGCCGAGTTCGGCACCGTGGAGTCCAACCCCACGATCGACGGCCGCAACATGGTCATGGTGATCGCACCGCACAAGAACAAGTCCGAGGTCAAGACCGAGCAGAACGCCCAGCGCGCTGCGAACAAGGAGGCGGCGCGCCAGGCGCGAACCGGCTCCGGTGAGACCGAGACCGCCCCTGCCGCCGAGGCCGTCGCCGAGTAAGCGGCGCCCCGGCCCCACAGACTCCCGCCGCGCGGGAACCACAACGAAGGATAGAGACATGCCGAAGCAGAAGACCCACTCGGGCGCCAAGAAGCGCTTCAAGGTCACCGGAAGCGGGAAGATCAAGAAGCAGCAGGCGAACCTCCGCCACAACTTCGAGGGCAAGCCCACCAAGCGCACCCGTCGCCTGTCGGCCGACAAGATCCTCGCCCCGGGTGACGCCAAGGTCGCCAAGAAGCTCCTCGGCATCTGACGCCGTCGCACGTTAGGAAAGACAAGAAATGGCTAGAGTCAAGCGGGCCGTCAACGCCCAGAAGAAGCGTCGCGTCATCCTCGAGCGCGCCTCCGGTTACCGGGGTCAGCGTTCGCGCCTGTACCGCAAGGCGAAGGAGCAGGTCACCCACTCACTCGTCTACGCGTACCGCGACCGTCGCAAGCGCAAGGGCGACTTCCGCCGCCTGTGGATCCAGCGCATCAACGCCGCGAGCCGCCAGAACGGCCTCACGTACAACCGGTTCATCCAGGGACTCGGCCTCGCGGGCGTGCAGGTCGACCGTCGCATGCTCGCCGAGCTCGCCGTGAACGAGCCGAAGACGTTCGCGTCGCTCGTTCAGACCGCGAAGGCGGCTCTTCCCGCCGACGTGAACGCGCCCAAGGCGTAAGTACCACGCAGCACCTCGAAGGGGCGTCCTCCACTCGGAGGGCGCCCCTTCGTCGTGAGTCGTGCTCCGCTCCCGCCCGTGCCCCCGTCTGGGCTCGCGAATCACCCGTGCCTTCCCGAATCACCGCCGAAATCACGCGAATCAGGCGGTGATTCGCGAATCAGGCGGTGATTCGCGAGAGAGAGGCGGGGCGAGGGGATGCCTCCGCTCGGCGCGGCACCCGCGCCTCCGCTCGGCGCGGCGCCCACGCCTCCCGACGAGCGGCCCTCTCGTCCCTAGGATGGGACCGTGCTCGAGAACCCCCGCTCCCCGCGCGTGCGCGCCGTCGCCAAGCTGACCAAGCGCTCGGCCCGTCAGGAGACCGGCCTGTTCCTCTTGGAGGGTCCGCAGGCCGCGCGCGAGGCGCTGGCCTACCGTCCCGACACCCTCGTCGAGATCTTCGCGACGCCGACCGCGATGGAGCGGCACCCCGGCATCCGCGACGCCGCCCGCGAGGCGGGCCTCGACGTCGAATACACGACCGAGGCCGTCCTCGACGCGATGGCCGACACCGTCACCCCGCAGGGCATCGTCGCCGTCGCCCGCCAATCGCCGACGGCACTCAAGGACGTGTTCGCGGCATCCCCCCGCCTCATCGCCATCTGCGAGGAGGTGCGCGACCCCGGCAACCTCGGCACGATCATCCGTGCCGCCGATGCGGCAGGTGCGGATGCCGTCATCCTCACCGGTCGGACGGTCGACCCTTACAACCCCAAGGTCGTCCGCGCCACGACGGGGTCGCTCTTCCACGTGCCGGTCGCCGTCGGCGCGGAGCTCGGCACGACCGTCGCGCGGGCCCACGAAGCGGGCCTGCGGGTCATCGCCGCCGACGTCGGGGGAGACGACTTCCTCGCGCGGCGCAGCCTGCTCGCCGAGCCGACCGCCTGGCTCTTCGGAAACGAGGCCCGCGGCCTCGACGAGGACGCCCTAGGCCACGCAGACCTGTCTCTGCGCCTGCCCATCTACGGGCGGGCCGAGTCGCTCAACCTCGCCACCGCGGCGAGCGTCTGCCTGTACGAGACGGCCTTCGCGCAGCGCGCGACCGCCTGAGCGGTCGATTGTTCCACCCGGGTTACGACTCGGTCAAGATCCTGTGCAGAAGTTGAGAGAGCGCCGGGTGCTCCGCCTAGGCTGACCCCATGGCGACACCCGATCCGGCTCCGCGTACCTCGAACATCTCGGTTCGCCGCGGCGATCCTCTCGTCGTGATCGACGGCGTGGAGAAGTACTACGGCGACTTCCATGCGCTCAAAGACATCGACCTCACCGTCAACCGCGGCGAGGTCGTCGTCGTCATCGGGCCGTCGGGATCGGGCAAGTCGACCCTCTGCCGCACGATCAACCGCCTCGAGACCATCTCGGAGGGCACGATCACGATCGACGGCAAGGAGCTCCCCAAGGAAGGCAAGGCGCTCGCCAACCTCCGCGCCGATGTCGGCATGGTCTTCCAGTCGTTCAACCTCTTCTCCCACCTCACGATCCTCGAGAACGTGACCCTCGGGCCCATCAAGGTGAAGAAGATGAAGAAGGCGGATGCCGAGCGCGAGGCGAAGACCCTCCTCGAGCGCGTCGGTGTGGCGCAGCAGGCGTCCAAACTCCCCGCCCAGCTCTCGGGCGGTCAGCAGCAGCGCGTCGCGATCGCCCGAGCGCTCGCGATGAAGCCCAAGGTCATGCTCTTCGACGAGCCGACGAGCGCTCTGGACCCCGAGATGATCAACGAGGTGCTCGACGTCATGGTGGGGCTCGCTCAGGACGGCATGACGATGATCGTCGTGACGCACGAGATGGGCTTCGCGCGTAAGGCCGCCGACCGCGTCGTGTTCATGGCCGACGGCCGCATCGTTGAGGAGAGCACCCCCGACGAGTTCTTCACGAATCCGCAGAGCGACCGCGCGAAGGACTTCCTCTCGAAGCTCATCACGCACTGACCGCTCCCGCACACGTCCGCGTCCTGCACCGTCGCGGCATCACAGAGAAACACACGAAACCTGGAGGATCACATGCGTAAGACCCGGATCGCCGGCGCCTTCGCCGGCATTGCCATCGCCGCCCTCGCCCTCACCGCGTGCAACAGCGGCACGCCGGGCGCCGAGACCTCGCCCTCGGGCGACGCGAGCGAGGCACCCGCGGGCAACCCGTGGACCGTCGCGACCGACGTCTCCATCGACGGCAGCCCCACCTTCGACCGGATCAAGAGCGCCGGCAAGGTCAAGATCGGGGTCAAGGAGGACCAGCCCGGTCTCGGCTACCTCGACCCGACGACGAACACGCGTACCGGCTTCGACGTCGACGTCGCCCGCTGGATCGCCGCATCGCTCGGCTACGACGAGGAAGACATCGAGTTCACGGCCATCCCGTCGGCGAACCGCGAGCAGGCGATCGTGAACGGCGACATCGACTACTACGTCGGCACCTACTCGATCACCGACAAGCGCAAGGAGCTGATCTCCTTCGCCGGCCCGTACTTCGTCACCGGCCAGGGCCTGCTCGTCGCGGCGGACAACGACACCATCACCGGTAAGGACTCGCTCACCGCCGAGGACATCGTGTGCTCGGCGACGGGATCGACCTCGATTCAGCGGATCAAGGACGAAACGCCGGCGGAGACGAAGGAGTACGACACGTACTCCGCGTGCGTCGAAGACCTGAAGAACGGACAGGTCGACGCCGTCACGACCGACGAGGCGATCCTCATCGGCTACGCCGCGCAGTCGCCCGACGAGCTGAAGGTCGTCGGCGACGTCTTCAGCGAGGAGCGCTACGGCGTCGGCATCGCGAAGGGTGACACCGCCCTGCAGGAGTTCATCAACACGATGTTCACCGACGGCGGCGACATCTGGCAGGCCATCTTCGACAAGAACCTCGGCGCCTCCGGCGTGAAGGCCACGCAGCCGGACGTCGACCCGGTCGGCTGATCCTGCAGACGGCCCTCGGGCCGTCACGGTGACCCGGGCGGCGGTATCCCCGCCGCCCGGGTTCCCTGTCCACCACCCCTTCTTCCTGCGAGGAGACCCAGCCGATGGGCGTCATCACCGATCACCTCGATCTCTGGCGTGAGGCGATCACGGGCACGCTGATCCTCTTCTTCGGCGGCGGCCTCATCGCGCTCGTCCTGGGCCTCATCGTCGGTGCGATGCGCGTGTCTCCGATTCCGATCGCCCGCGCCGTCGGTGCCGTCTATGTCAACTGGGTCCGCAACACCCCGCTGACCCTCGTGATGTTCTTCTTCGCGTTCTGCGTGCCGATCCTGCTGCGCGAGCGCATCGACCCGATCGTGCTCCCGACCATCGCGCTCGGCGTCTACACGGCGACCTATGTCGCCGAGACGCTCCGTTCGGGCATCAACACGGTGCCGATCGGGCAAGCCGAGGCCGCTCGAGCGCTCGGCCTCACGTTCTGGCAGGTCATGACGCTCGTGGTCCTGCCGCAGGCGACGCGATCGGTCATCCCGCCGATGATGAGCGTGTTCATCGCCCTGCTGAAGAACACGACCGTCGCGGCCGGATTCTCGGTCCTCAATCTCGGATCCATCCGTTCGTGGCTCAGTGAGCAGGGCGAGAACCAACTGGTCGTGCTCCTGTGGGTCATGGTCATCTTCGTCGTCCTGGTGCTGCTGCTCGCGTGGGTTCAACGCATTCTCGAGAACAAGTGGAGGGTCGCGCGATGAGCTCCGTCATGTACGACGTCCCCGGTCCCCGGGCCATCGTCCGCAACCGCATCATCGGTGTCATCACCGTCCTCCTGCTGCTCGCCGGTATCGCCTGGGTGATCTGGCGCTTCGCCGAGACCGGGCAGTTCACCGCGAAGAAGTGGGAGCTGTTCACCTACAGCTCGATCTGGGGCCTCTTCCTCGAGGCCACGCTCAACACGCTCGCCGCCTTCGCCGCGGCGGCGGTCGGCGCGCTGATCCTCGGATTCGTCCTCGCAATCGGTCGCCTCTCCGACCACGCTTTCATCCGTGTTCCCGTCGGCTGGATCGTCGAGGTGCTGCGCGCGGTTCCGGTGCTCATCTTCATGATGCTGCTGTACTACGGCCTGCCGGTCATCGGCATCCGGATGACCCCCTATTGGGCGGTGGTCATCGCTCTCATCGCCTACAACGGCTCCGTGCTCGCCGAAGTCATCCGCGCCGGCGTCGAGTCGCTGCCGCGCGGCCAGAAAGAGGCCGGGTACGCGATCGGCCTCCGGAAGTCGGGCGTCATGCGTCTCGTCCTGCTTCCGCAGGCGATCCGTGCGATGATGCCGGTCATCGTCGCCCAGCTCGTCGTCACGCTGAAGGACACGGCGCTCGGCTTCATCATCACGTACCAGGAGCTGCTGTACCTCGTGAAGCTCCTCGGTTCCAACGCGGTCTACGGTTCGCCGCTCATTCCCGCGGCGATGGTCGGGGGATCGATCTACGTCGTCCTCTGTCTCGCGCTCTCGTACGTCGCGTACCTCTTCCAGAAGCGGCTTGTCCGCCAGGAGAAGGCGCTGCGTCCGGTGGATGCCATGCACCACCCGGTCGGCGACGTCACGGACACCCAGCTCATCGGTCTGCAGGCTGCGACCGACCGGGCGACGGGCGCCGAGGGCGGCGGCTTCGCACGGCTGCCGCGCCGCGACGACTCCTGACCGCGCGGCTCCTGCCCGCCGGTCCTGATCTGAGGAGGACGACGGGCACGCCCGCGCCCCGCCGGTAGACTCGCTTCTTGTGTCCGACGCACCTCTCATCACGCAAGAAGCGGTGGATGCCGCTGTCGACGGCGCCCTCGCGGCGATCGACGCGGCCTCGTCCACGGCGGAGCTCAAGGCGGCCCGCGCGGCCCACAGCGGTGAGGCATCCGCCCTCGCCCAGCTGAACGCGCAGCTGCGGAACGTCCCGAACGACCAGAAGGCGGCGCTCGGCAAGCTCGTCGGTCAGGCGCGCGGCCGCGTGAACCAGGCGTTCACGACGCGCGAGGCGGCCCTCGTCGAAGCGGAGAGCTTCGCACGGCTCGAGGCCGAGCGGGTCGACATCACGGCGATCGCGCCGCGCGTGCGCGCGGGCGCACGGCATCCCATCTCGCTCCTGCAGGAGGAGATCGCCGACCTGTTCGTCGGCATGGGCTGGGAGATCGCGGAGGGACCCGAGCTCGAGCACGAGTGGTTCAACTTCGACGCGCTCAACTTCGACGTCGACCACCCGGCGCGCCAGATGCAGGACACGTTCTTCGTCGATCCCGTCGCGCGTCACCTCGTGATGCGGACGCACACGAGCCCCGTGCAGGTGCGGTCGATGCTCGAGCGCGGCGCTGCGCTGACCGAGGAGGGACGAGGGATCTACGTCCTGTGCCCGGGCCGCGTCTACCGCACCGACGAGTTCGACGCGACGCACCTGCCCGCCTTCACCCAGTTCGAGGGCCTCGTGATCGACAAGGGCATCACGATGGCGAACCTCAAGGGCACGCTCGACCACGCGGCGAAGGTGCTCTTCGGCGCCGAGGCGAAGACCCGCTTCCGCACGAACTTCTTCCCCTTCACCGAACCCTCCGCCGAGCTCGACCTGTGGCACCCGACCTTCAAGGGCGGGGCGCGCTGGATCGAGTGGGGCGGCTGCGGCATGGTGAACCCCAACGTCCTGCGCGCCACGGGCATCGACCCCGAGGTCTACTCCGGGTTCGCGTTCGGCATGGGCATCGAGCGGACCCTGATGTTCCGCTCGGAGGTGCAGGATATGCGCGACATGGCCGAGGGTGATGTCCGCTTCAGTGAGCAGTTCGGAATGGTGGTCTGATGCGCGTCCCTCTGTCGTGGCTGCGTGAGTACGTCGACGTCCCCGCGGATGCCGGGGTGGACGACGTCTTCGCGGCGCTCGTCTCGGTCGGCTTCGAAGAGGAGGAGGCGATCTCCTTCGAGGTGACCGGGCCCGTCGTCGTCGGGCAGGTGCTCTCCTTCGAGGCCGAGCCGCAGAAGAACGGCAAGACGATCCGCTGGTGCCAGGTCGACGTCGGCGAGGCGGAGCCGCGCGGCATCGTCTGCGGCGCGTCGAACTTCTTCGAGGGCGACAAGGTCGTCGTCGCGCTCCCGGGCGCGGTCCTCCCGGGCCCCTTCCCGATCTCGGCGCGGAAGACCTACGGGCACGTCTCCGACGGCATGATCGCCTCGGCGCGCGAGCTGGGTCTCGGCGACGAGCACTCCGGCATCCTGCGCCTGTCGGAGCTCGGCCTCGACCCGGGACCGGGCACCGACGCGATCGCGCTCCTCGGCCTCGACGACGTCGCGGTCGACGTGAACGTGACGCCCGACCGCGGCTACGCGCTGTCGATCCGCGGCATCGCGCGCGAGTACGCCCACGCGACGGGGGCCGCCTTCCGCGACCCGGCCGAGCATCTGTGGGACGACGTGCAGCCCGGCTCCGGCTTCGCGATCGCGGTCGACGACCAGAACCCCCTGCGCGGACGCGTCGGGGCGAGCGAGTTCGTCGCGCGGGTGGTGCGGGACGTCGACCCGTCGCGCCCGACCCCGGCATGGATGATCGCGCGGCTGACGCTCGCCGGCATCCGCTCGCTCGGCATCCTGATCGACATCACGAACTACGTCATGCTCGAGCTCGGAAACCCGATCCACGGGTACGACCTCGACCGGCTGCAGGGCGGCATCACGGTGCGCCGCGCCGCCGAGGGCGAGAAGATTACGACCCTCGACGGCAAGGAGCGGACGCTCTCTGCCGAAGACCTCCTCATCACCGACGAGTCCGGCCCCATCGGCCTCGCCGGCGTCATGGGCGGCGGCACAACGGAGATGACGGATGCCACGCGCAACGTGCTCATCGAGGCCGCGAACTTCGACACCGTGTCGATCGCGCGCACCGCCCGCCGGCACAAGCTGCCCTCCGAGGCGTCGCGCCGATTCGAGCGCGGCGTCGATCCGCTCATCCCGTTCGTCGCCGCGCGCCGGGTCGCGGACCTCATGGTGGAGCTCGCCGGAGGCACCCTCGACACCGAGTTCGGCGGCGCGCTCTACGGCGAGGTGTTCCTCGCATCGGTCGAGCTGCCGCGCGCCTTCGTGCCGCAGCTCATCGGCGTCGACTACACGGATGCCGAGATCACGGACGCCCTCGAGATGATCGGCTGCGAGGTGTCGGACCTCTCCGGCGATGTCAGCGGCGGGGGTGAGGGCTGGGAGGTCATCCCGCCGTCCTGGCGCCCCGACCTGACCGACAAGTGGACGCTCGCCGAAGAGGTCGCCCGCATCCACGGGCTCGATCGCATCCCCTCGATCCTGCCGACGCCGCCCTCCGGTCGCGGTCTCACGCCGCTGCAGAAGGGCCGCCGCCGCGTCGCGAACGCGCTCGCCGCGGCGGGCTACGTCGAGACGCCGTCGTTCCCGTTCGCGACCGCCGACGCTAACGACCTGCACGGGTCGGCGTCGGGCGAGCAGGCGCCGAGCATCCGGCTCGCGAACCCGCTCGACGGGCAGGCGCCGTACCTCCGCCGCTCGCTCGTGCCGGGCCTGCTGCAGGTCGCGCACCGGAACCTCTCGCGCGGCTTCACCGATCTCGCGCTCTTCGAGACCGGCCTCGTCTTCACCCCCGAGCCCGGCGTCGAGTACGGCACCGCCGAGGTGCCGCCCCTCGCCGTCCGCCCGGACGACGAGACCCTCGCCGCGCTGAACGCCGCGATCCCGCCGCAGCCCCGCCGCGTCGCGGTGCTCCTCACCGGATCGGTCACGGCGCGTCAGCCCGGGCATCCGCCCGTGCTCGCCGACCTCTCCGATGCGCTCGCGGCCGTCCAGACGATCGCGAGCGCCGCCGGCGTCCGCATCGACGTCGCCCAGGGCCAGCGCGCCGCGCTCCACCCGGGGCGCACAGGCGTGCTGACGGTGGGAGGCGTCGAGGTCGGCTACGTCGGCGAGGTGCTGCCGCAGGTGTCGGCGGACGCCGATCTGACCGGTCGCGTGTACGTCGCCGAGCTCGAACTCGACGGCATCCTCTCGCTTGCGGGCGAGCCCGACGTCGCCGCCTCGCTGTCGGGATACCCGGCCGCGACGCAGGACGTCTCGCTCGTCGTCGGCGAGGACGTCGTCGCCGGTGATGTCGCCGCAGCGCTCACCGACGGTGCGGGGGAGTTGCTGGAGTCGCTCCGCCTCGTCGACGACTATCGCGGCCAGGGTCTCGAGCCGGGCACCAAGAGCCTGACGTTCGCGCTGCGCTTCCGGGCACCCGACCGCACGCTCACGGCCGCCGAGGCGACCGAGGCGAAGCTTGCGGGCGTGGCCGTGGCGTCGGAGCGGTACGCCGCGACGATCCGCGAGTAGCGCCGGGAGCGCGGCCCGCCGGCCGCTGGCCGGGAGAATCGTCGGCGCGAATCGTCGCTTCCGCGCGGGATGACGACGATGTGAGCCGACAATTCCCCGCGTGAGCGCGATGTGCGCCGACGATCGGGCGCTCGGGCGCGAGGGCGCGATCTGCGCGACGATTGCCCACGCCGGGCGCGAGGGGATGCCTCAGCGCGAGCCCCAGTTCCACGCCGGGACGTCCATGAAGCCCTGACCGGCGACCTCGGTGCCGCCGGAGCCTCGGCGCAGCTCCACCCGCGCGGGGTCGGGGAGCGCCTCGACCAGGCCCGCCGCGTGCGAGACGACGAGCACCTGGGTGCGTGCGGCGGCGCGTTCGATGAGGCGGGCGAGGGGGCCGAGGAGCGACTCGTGCAGGCTCGCCTCCGGCTCGTTGAGGACGAGGAGGGGCCCCGGCCTCGCCGGCAGGAGCGCGGCGCACAGCAGCAGGTAGCGCAGGGTTCCGTCGGAGAGCTCTCCGGCATCCAGCGGGCGCAGGAGACCGCGCTGCCGCAGGGTCAGCCGGAAGACGCCGTCCTGAGCGGCCACGGTCGCCTGTGAACCGGGGAACGCCTCATGCACCGCCCGGTCGAGATCGGCGCCGAAGCCCGCGTCGACGATCGTCGCCCACGTCGCGGCCAGGCTCGCGCCGTCGTGCGACAGGGTCGGCGTCCGGGTGCCGACCTGCGGCCGGCGCGCGGGAGAGTCCTGATCGACCCGGAAGTGGTCGTAGAAGCGCCACCCGCCCATCATGCGACGCAGGGCCAGGAGTTCGGGTCCGGTGTCGCCGTCGGCGAGGTCGGTGATGATGCTCTCGTACGAGGCGAGTTGCTGATCGAGGGTGACCCACCCGGCGTCGCGGACGCGAGTTCGCTGGCGCAGTCGATCGATCAATAGGGTCGCCGGTTTCGCCACCGCGCCGGCGAACACCTGCTCCCGCTTGATCTCCGGGTCGCGGGAGAACAGCCCCGGTGAGGCGGAATCGGTCTGCGGGATGCCGAGATCGATCAGGTAGCCGAGTTCGTCCGACGAGAATCCCAGCTGCACGGCAATCGGCTTCTTCCGGATCGTGCCCTGGTCGCCGCCGTTCTCCGGCCCCGCCCACAGCACCGACGGCAGACCGCCCTCGCGGGCCAGCGCCCCCACGGCGCGCCCGTTGGCGGTCTGCGCCAGAAGGCGCAGCGCGCGGTACAGGTTCGATTTGCCCGATCCGTTGGGACCGGTGATGACGGTGAGGGGGCCGAGGGGGACGATCACGTCACGTAGCGACCGGTACCCCGCGACGGCGAGTGTGCGCAGCATGGGTTCAGCCTGGCATCCGCCGCGGACATCGCCGGGGCGACCCGGCCCTGTTCCGGCGGCGGGGCGCTCGGTAGGCTCGCGAAGGATGACCGAGACACCGCTTCCGCCCGCCGTCGCCCCTCCCGTTTCCACGCACGCGCAGGCGCTCCCGCCCGCCCTTGCCCTGACGGGCCTCGTCAAGCGATTCGGCGACACGCTCGCCGTCGCCGGCGTCGACCTGCTGGTGCCGCCCGGGTCGTTTTACGGCCTCGTCGGCCCCAACGGCGCCGGCAAGACGACGACGCTCTCGATGGCGACGGGGCTCCTGCGACCGGATGCCGGGACGGCGTGGGTGCACGGAGTGGACGTCTGGGCCGACCCGCCGCGCGCCAAGGCGATGATCGGGAATCTCGCCGACGGGGTGCGCCTGTTCGACCGGCTGACCGGCGAGCAGCTCCTCACGTACACGGCGATGATGTTCTCGGTGCCGCGCGAGGAGATCCCGACGCGCGTCGCCGATCTCCTCGACGTCATGGACCTGCGGGGTGCCGCGGGCGTCATCGTCGCGGACTACTCGGCGGGGATGACGAAGAAGATCGCCCTGGCGTGTGCTCTCGTCAACGCGCCGCGTCTGCTCGTCCTCGACGAGCCGTTCGAGTCCGTCGACCCGGTGTCGGCGGCCAACATCGAGGACGTCCTCCGTTCGTACACGGCATCCGGAGGCACCGTCATCGTCTCGAGCCACTCCATGGACCTCGTCCAGCGCATGTGCGACCACGTCGCGATCATCGCCGCGGGCCGCGTGCTCGCCGCCGGCACGGTCGACCAGGTGCGGGGTGCGCAGTCGCTGCAGGAGCGGTTCGTCGAACTCGTCGGCGGCCGGCACACCTCGGAGGGGCCGTCGTGGTTGCGACAGTCCTGAGGCTCCGGTACCGCATCCTCGGCAACACCCTCGCGCGGAGCCCGTGGCAGCTCGTCGGATTCTGCTTCGGCATCGTCTGGGCGCTGTCGATCCTGGGGCTCGTCGTCTCCGCGATGGTCGGCGCGGGCGCGCTCGCCGACCTCACCACGGTCCGCACGGTCGCGATCCTCGGCGGGTCCGCGCTGCTGGTCGGCTGGCTCGTCGGTCCGCTGCTCGTTGCCGGCACGGACGCCACGGTGGATGCCGTGAAGCTCGCGACCTTCCCCCTGACTCGGCGCCAGGTGATGCAGATCCTCACGATGGTGGGACTCACCGGCATCCCCGGCATCGCGACATCGGTCGCCGCGCTCGCCTCCGTCGCCCTGTGGGTGCGCTGGCCGGTCGCGGCCGTCGCCGCGGTGCCGTGCGCGGCGCTCGCCGTCGTGACGTGTGTGCTCGCCTCGCGCCTCGGCACCGCGCTGTCGGCGGGGCTCGGGGGGAACCGGCGTGGGCGTGAGATCGTCGGCACGGTGGTCCTCCTCCTCGTCGTGTTCGCGGGGCCTCTGCTGAGCGGCATCCTCGCCGTCGTGTCGGGGGCAGGGGATCTCGGCGGGCAGCTGCACCTCGCAGGAAGCGTGCTCGGGTGGACGCCGATCGGAGCGGCCTGGGCCGTGCCCGGCGACCTCGCGGCGGGAGCGTGGCTGACCGGCGCGGCGAAGTTCGTGATCGCTCTCGCGACGCCCGCGCTGCTCTGGCTCGCGTGGGGACGCGTGCTCGATCGCGCCGCGTCCTCGCCGCCGCGACGAACGGCGCGTACCGTGCGGGCCGGATCGTTGGGGCTGTTCGGGGTCATGCCGACGGGCGGCGTCGGCGCCACGTGGGCGCGGTCGCTGACGGGGTGGCTTCGCGACCCCCGCTACCTGCGGCAGCTCATCATCGCGCCGGTGTTCCCCCTGATCTTCGCGTTCACCGGTGGTGTGGACGGGTTCATGTTCATGGCCTCCGCGCTGTTCGCCGCGTTCGTCCTGTGCTTCGTCGGTTACACCGACATCTCCTACGACGGCACGGCGTTCGCCTCCGTCCTCGCGAGCCCCATCCGCGGGTGGGAGGACCGATGGGGGAGGGTGCTGGGGGCCGCGGGCGTCGGCATCCCGCTCGTCGTCGCCATCGCCGTCGTGACCCTCGCGATCGCGGGCCGCCTCGGGCTGCTGCCGGCGGTGCTCGGCGCGTCGCTCGGGCTGCTGCTCGTCGGGTACGGGGTGACGGCGGTCTCGTCGGCGCTCATCGTGACCCCCGTCGCCGCTCCCGGCGACAGCCCGTTCAAGACGGTGCCCGGGCAGACGTTCGTGAGCGGCCTGCTCGTCTTCGTCGTGATCGGGGTCAGCGCGGTCCTCGCCGCGCCCGCTCTCGTCGTCGCGGCGATCTCGCTGACCACGGGCGACGCGGCCCTCGCCTGGGTCGCGCTCGCCGTCGGCATCCTGACGGGCGTCGCGGTGGTCGTCGCTGGCGTGCTGCTGGGCGGGCGCACCCTCGAGCGGACCGGGCCGGACCTCCTCGTCCGGATCAAGGCGTTCCCCATGGGGTGAGCGGTCGCGGGGTCGCGTCGCGGCCGCAGGTTCCTGCACCGCGCACGGTGACTCCGTCGTAGGACTGGTGGGGCTGGTGTTATCTGGTGGGGCGTGGGAGTTCACTCCCGCACCACCGGGCCGACGACGGGTACCCGGCCTCGCCCGATGACGACGGGATGAGCCCGGATTTGCGCCCGCGCCCGTCCGGGCGCTATCGTCGCGGCATGCTCTCGGCCCCGATCACCGTCTTCGCGGTGTCCGGCGCGCGCCGACGCGGCATCCGTCTGGGCGACCGCCGACTCTAGGCGACCCCGCGCTCCTCGCCGTCCCGCGGCGGGTCGAGCCGTCGGAGTCGCCGTCGCCGGTCCCTGCCGCCCGCATCCCGCGTCGCGGCACCGCTTCAGACAATAAGGTTGGACAATGACCTATTCGGTCGCCGTCTCCGGCGCTTCCGGCTATGCGGGGGGCGAGATCCTGCGCGTGCTCGCCGCCCATCCCGACATCGAGATCACCACCGTCACGGCGCACTCGAACGCCGGTCAGCCCCTCGCGCTGCACCAGCCGCACCTGCGCCAGCTTGCGCACCTGACCCTCCAGGACACGACGCCCGAGGTCCTCGCCGGCCACGACATCGTCTTCCTCGCCCTGCCGCACGGCCAATCGGGGCAGTACACGGATGCCCTGGGAGATGTGCCTCTCGTCATCGACGCGGGCGCCGATCACCGCCTCACGTCGCAGGATGCCTGGGACGCGTTCTACGGCGGGGCGTTCCACGAGCCGTGGGCGTACGGCGTTCCCGAGTTGCCGGTCGCGGGTGCAGAGGGAAGCGGCACGCAGCGCGACAACCTCGTCGGTGCGCGGCGCATCGCGGCCCCCGGCTGCAACGCGTCGACGGTGTCGCTGAGTCTCGCGCCCGGCGTCGCGGCGGGGGTCATCGACCCCTCCGACATCGTGAGCGTCCTCGCCGTCGGACCGTCGGGCGCCGGCAAGAGCCTCAAGACCAACCTGCTCGCCGCCGAGATCCTCGGCTCCGCGAACCCGTATGCCGTCGGCGGCACGCACCGGCACATCCCCGAGATCCGCCAGGCGCTCGTCGCCGCGGGCGCGGCCGGGGACGTACGGATCTCCTTCACGCCCGTCATCGTGCCGATGGCCCGCGGCATCCTCGCGACCTCCTCGGCCCCGATCGCGGAGGGCGTGACGGATGCCGGGATCCGGGGTGCCTGGGAGGCCGCTTACGCCGACGAGACGTTCGTCGAGCTCCTTCCCGAGGGTCAGTTCCCGCGCACCGCCGACGTCCTCGGCGCGAACACCGCGCTCCTGGGCCTCGCGATCGACCGCGCCGCGAACCGCGTCGTCGTGGTCGCGGCGGTCGACAACCTCGTGAAGGGCACGGCGGGCGCCGCCGTCCAATCCATGAACATCGCCCTGGGTCTTCCCGAAGACCGGGGCCTCACCGTGAACGGAGTCGCCCCGTGAGCGTCACCGCACCGTCCGGCTTCGAGGCGGCGGGCGTCGCCGCGCAGCTCAAGTCCACCGGCAAGCCCGACGTCGCCGTCGTCGTCAACCGCGGCCCCCTGAAGGTCGGGGCGGCGGTGTTCACGAGCAACCGCGCGAAGGCGAACCCGATCCTCTGGTCGCAGCAGGCGATCGCCGACGGCACGGTCGAGGCGATCGTGCTCAACTCGGGCGGGGCGAACTGCTTCACGGGGTCGTTCGGGTTCCAGACGACGCACCAGACCGCCGAGAGTGCGGGGGAGCTGCTGGGGGTGAGCTCGGGCGACGTGCTCGTCTGCTCGACGGGTCTCATCGGCACGGGCGACGAGGTGTTCCGCGGCAAGGTGCTCGCCGGCACCGAGGCCGCGATCGCCGCGCTCTCCGCGGACGGCGGCGACGACGCGGCGCGCGCGATCATGACGACCGACACGGTCCCCAAGCTCAGCGTGTTCCACGGCGACGGCTGGACGATCGGCGGGATGGCCAAAGGCGCCGGCATGCTCGCGCCGGGCCTCGCCACGATGCTCGTCGTCCTCACGACCGATGCGGTTCTCACCGCCGCGGAGGCAGACGCCCACCTGCGCGCCGCGACTCGCGTGAGCTTCGACCGGCTCGACTCCGACGGCTGCATGTCGACGAACGACCAGGTGACGCTGATGGTCTCGGGGGCCTCGGGCGTGACGCCCGCCGCCGGCGCCTTCGAGGCGGCGCTCACGCAGGTCTGCGAAGACCTCGCGCGGCAGCTGCAGGCGGATGCCGAGGGAGCGAGCCACGACATCACGATCCGCGTCGTGAACGCGGCGAGCGAAGCGGATGCCGTCGAGGTCGGCCGGTCGGTCGCCCGCAACAACCTCTTCAAGGCGGCGATCTTCGGGAACGACCCGAACTGGGGCCGCGTGCTCGCCGCGATCGGCACCACCCAGGCATCCTTCGACCCCTACGCGGTCGATGTGTCCTTCAACGGCGTGCGCCTGTGCAGCGCCGGCGCTCCCGACCGTCCGCGCGAGGAGGTCGACCTGACCCCGCGCGCGACCGATGTGCTCATCGACCTCAAGGAGGGCGATGCGGCGGCGACGATCCTCACGAACGACCTGACGCACGACTACGTCCACGAGAACAGCGCGTACTCCTCATGAGCGATACGACGAGCGACACGACCGGCGACAACGTCCAGCGCACGACGCCCGAGCAGGCGGCCGAGAAGGCCGCCGTCCTGATCGAATCGCTGCCGTGGCTGCAGCGCTTCCGCGACCAGATCATCGTCATCAAGTACGGCGGCAACGCGATGGTGTCCGAGGAGTTGCAGGATGCCTTCGCGCAGGACGTCGCCTACCTCCGCTTCGTCGGGGTGAAGCCCGTCGTCGTGCACGGCGGGGGTCCGCAGATCTCCCAGATGCTCGATCGCCTGGCGATCCCGAGCGAGTTCAAGGGCGGCTACCGGGTGACCTCGACCGAGGCGATGGGAGTCGTCCGCATGGTCCTCACCGGTCAGGTCAACCCCCAGCTCGTGGCTCGCATCAACGCGTACGGCCCGCTTGCCGCGGGGCTCTCGGGCGAAGACGCGGGGCTGTTCGGCGGACGCCGGCGCGGCGTCGTCATCGACGGACTCGAGCACGACCTCGGCGCGGTCGGCGATGTCGTCGCGGTCGACCCGCGGCCGGTCCTCGACCAGCTCGCGGCCGGACGGATCCCGGTCGTCTCCTCGATCGCGCCCGACCTCGATCAGCCCGGCCATTCGCTCAATGTCAACGCCGACGCGGCCGCTGCGTCGCTCGCGATCGAGCTCGGCGCGGCGAAGCTGGTCGTTCTGACCGACGTCGCGGGCCTGTACGCCGATTGGCCGAACCGCGATTCGCTCGTCTCCCACCTCACCGCCGACGAGCTCCGCGCGATGCTGCCGAGGCTCGAATCGGGAATGATCCCGAAGATGCAGGCGTGCCTGGATGCCGTCGACGGCGGCGTCGACACGGCGGCGATCATCGACGGCCGCCAGCCGCACTCGGTGCTGGTGGAGATCTTCACGGAACAGGGAATCGGAACAGAGGTGGTCGCGCAGTGAGCGGGTCGGAGACGGGAATCCAGACGGCGGGGGTCCAGGCATCCTGGCAGGACGACGTGGCGCGCGACCTCGTGCGCAACTCGGGTGACCGGTACGCGCTGTTCGTCCGCGGCGAGGGCTCGTCGCTGTGGGATGCCGACGGCCGCCGCTACCTGGACTTCCTCGGCGGCATCGCGGTGACCTCCCTCGGCCACGCGCACCCCGTGTTCGTGGAGGCGATCGCCCAGCAGGCGGCGACCCTGGCGCACGTCTCGAACTACTTCGCGACCCCGCCGCAGCTCGCGCTCGCCGCGCTCCTCAAGCGCCTCGCGGGCACGGGGGAGTCGGGCCGCGTCTACTTCGGGAACTCCGGCGCCGAGGCGAACGAGGCGGCCTTCAAGCTCGCGCGCCTGCACGGCGGTTCCGACCGCCCCCGCATCCTGTCGCTCAAGAACGCGTTCCACGGACGGACGATGGGCACGCTCGCGCTCACCGGCAAGCCGCAGATGCAGGAGCCGTTCCTCCCGATGACCCCGGGGGTGGAGTCCATCGACTCGACCGTCGAAGCGCTCGAAGCGGCGATGGACGACTCGGTCGCCGCGCTCTTCGTCGAACCGATCAAGGGCGAGGCGGGTGTCGTCGAGCTTCCCGATGGGTACCTCGCCGCGGCGCGCGAGATCACGGCCCGCCACGGCGCGCTCCTCATCATCGACGAGATCCAGACCGGCGCCGGCCGGACCGGCGCATGGTTCGCGTTCCAGCACGAGGGGATCGTCCCCGACGCGATCACGGTCGCGAAGGGCATCGGCGGCGGCTTCCCGATCGGCGCGCTCGTGACCTTCGGCGCGGCGAGCGACCTCTTCTACCCCGGCACGCACGGCTCGACCTTCGGCGGCAACGCCCTCGGCACGGCGACCGCGACCGCCGTCCTCGGCGAGATCGAGCGGGCGGGCCTCGTCGAGAACGCGCGCGTGCGCGGTGACCAGGTGCGTCAGGCTGTCGCGGCGATCGGTTCGAGCCTCGTCGAGGGATGCCGGGGCCGCGGCCTTCTGATCGGCATCGCGCTCACCGCGCCCGTCGCGGGCGCCGTCGTCGCCGCCGCGCAGCAGCACGGGCTGATCATCAACGCCGCGAACGACTCTACGATCCGCATCGCGCCGGCGCTCACGATCGGCGACGTCGAGATCGACGAGTTCCAGGACCTCTTCGCGCGGGCCCTGCGCACCGTGCAGGACGCCCTGCTGCTCGATTCCCCGTCCACGCCCGACAGCCAGACGCCCGACACCTCGGAGGTGCCCGCATGACCCGCCATCTGCTCCGCGACGACGATCTGAGCCCGGCCGAACAGTCCGAGATCCTCGATCTGGCCGTGTCGCTGAAGAAGGACCGCTGGAAGCTGAAGCCCCTCGAGGGCCCTCAGACGGTCGCCGTCATCTTCGACAAGAGCTCGACGCGCACGCGGGTCTCGTTCGCCGTCGGCATCGCCGACCTCGGCGGCTCGCCTCTCGTCATCTCCACCGCGAACAGTCAGCTCGGCGGCAAGGAGACCCCCTCCGACACGGCCCGTGTGCTCGAGCGCCAGGTCGCGGCGATCGTGTGGCGCACATACGCCCAGGCGGGACTGGAGGAGATGGCGCGGGGGACGACCGTTCCCGTCGTCAACGCGCTGAGCGACGACTTCCACCCCTGCCAGCTGCTCGCCGACCTTCTGACGATCCGCGAGCACAAGGGAGAGCTGAAGGGACTCACGCTGACGTTCTTCGGTGACGGCAAGTCCAACATGGGTCACTCGTACGTCCTCGCGGGGGTCACCGCGGGCATGCACGTGCGCGTGGCCTCGCCGGCGGAGTACGCGCCGCGCGAGGACGTCATCGCCGACGCCGACCGCATCGCCGCGCAGACCGGCGGCTCGGTCACGCTGTACTCCGACCCGCACGAGGCGGCATCCGGCGCCGACGTGATCGTCACCGACACGTGGGTGTCGATGGGCAAGGAGGAGGAGAAGCTCCAGCGCTTGCGCGACCTCGGCGGGTACAAGGTCACCCAGGAGACGATGTCGCTTGCGAAGCCCGACGCCATCTTCATCCACTGCCTCCCCGCCGATCGCGGCTATGAGGTGGATGCCGAGGTCATCGACGGACCGCAGTCGGTCGTCTGGGACGAGGCCGAGAACCGCCTCCACGCGCAGAAGGCGCTTCTCGTGTGGCTGCTGCGCCAGCAGTAGCGCGGACGCCCACCGGCTACCTCTCCGGGCCCGCACGCCTGCAGGGGGTCGACCTCGCGCGCGGATTCGCGGTGCTCGGCATGCTCGCCGCGCACCTCGTGACCCTTCCGACGTGGCGGTGGGACGACCCCGCGACGTGGGGCGACATCGTGAACGGGAGGTCGTCGATCCTGTTCGCGACGCTCGCGGGCGTCTCGATCGCGCTCGTCTCCGGCGGCGCCGTGCCGCTCTCGCCCGGCCGGGCGCTGCGGCGTGTCCGGGCCTCGCTGGCCGTGCGCGCCGTGCTCCTGTGGGCCGTGGGCCTCGCGCTGATCGCGACGGGCGTGCCGGTGTACGTGATCCTGCCGGCGTACGGCGTCCTCTTCCTCCTCGCCCTGCCGCTTCTGCGCCTGCGGGCGCCCGCGCTCTGGGCTCTCGCGGCCGCGCTCGCGCTCGTCATGCCGTGGGTGCAGCCGGTGCTCGACGCGCTGCCGCTCTGGGCCGGCGACACCGGGCGTGACGTGTCGAACGCGGTCGGCTGGCATTACCCGGTGACGGTCTGGATCGCATTCGTCGTCGCCGGGCTCGCGGCGGGCCGGTCGGATCTCGCGGCCGCGCGGACGCCGCCCGTCCTCCTCGGGGCCGGCGCGTCGCTGGCGCTCATCGGCTACGGCACGGATGCCGCCGTCACCGCGTCGGGCGCCGTCCCGACCGGAGGTTACCTCTCCGAGGTGCTGGCCGGTGAGGCGCACTCGAGCGGACTGCTCGAAGTGATCGGCTCGGGCGGGTTCGCCCTGGCATCCCTCGCCGTGTGCCTCCTGCTGTGCCGGGTGCGCGCCGCCGCCGCCGTGAGCCTGCCGCTCCGCGCCGTCGGCGCGATGCCCCTCACCGCGTACGTCGGTCAGATTGTCGCCTGGGCGCTCGTGGCCGCTGCCGTGCTCGGAGACACCGGCGACCTCCTCGGCATGCGGGACCTCTCACCCTTCTGGCCGTTCGCGCTCGGCACGATCGCCTTCTGCACCGCGTGGGCGCTGCTGGTGGGCCGCGGCCCGCTCGAGTGGGTGTTCGCGCGCGTCGCCCGTCTCGCGACCCGCCGGGTCGCGTAGCGCGTCGCGCCGGGGTTTCGTCGGCGCGTATCGTCCTCACGTGGGGTTTCGTCGGCGCACCTCGTCGTCATGCGGGTGAATGACGGCGATATGCGCCGACGAAGACGGATGCCGACGATGACGGATGCCGACGATGACGGATGCCGACGAAGACGGATGCCGACGAAGACGGATGCCGCGCTCGCGCGGTCGCGGTTCGCGTGCCTGCCTCCAGGCGCGCGCGGCGGCCTCGGTAGGCTGTCGGGGTGAGCGAAACCACTCCCGGCGCACCCGAGAACCCCGACGCCGCGCACGGCACGAACGAGGGTGCCCTGTGGGGGGCGCGCTTCGCGACCGGGCCGTCGCCCGAGCTCGCCGCGCTCAGCCGGTCGACCCAGTTCGACTGGGTGCTCGCTCCCTACGACATCGCGGGCTCGCACGCGCACGCCGCCGCGCTCGCCGCCGCGGGCTACCTCACCGCCGATGAGGAAGAGCGCATGCACGCGGGCCTCGATGCGCTGCTGGCCGCATGGCAGAGCGGGGAGCTCACGGCATCCGACGCCGACGAAGACGTGCACGGTGCGCTCGAAGCCGCCCTCATCGCCGAAGTGGGTCCCGAGCTCGGTGGAAAGCTCCGTGCCGGCCGCAGCCGCAACGATCAGATCGCAACCCTCGTGCGCCTCTACCTGCTCGAGCACGCCCGCATCATCGCTCGCGACGTGCTCCGCCTCATCGACGCGATCGTGTCGCAGGCGGGCGCCCACCCCGAGGCGATCATGCCCGGGCGCACGCACCTGCAGCACGCGCAGCCCGTGCTCCTCGCCCACCACCTGCAGGCGCACGCCTGGCCGCTCGTGCGCGACCTCGAGCGCCTCCGCGACTGGTCGGCGCGCGCGTCGGTCTCGCCCTACGGCGGGGGAGCGCTCGCCGGGTCGTCGCTCGGTCTCGACCCCGCCCTCGTGGCCGCGCGCCTCGGTCTGTCGCGCCCCGCGGAGAACTCCCTCGACGGCACCGCCGCGCGCGACGTCGTGGCGGAGTTCGCGTTCATCGCCACGATGATCGGGGTCGACCTCTCGCGCTTCGCCGAGGACATCATCCTCTGGAACACCGCCGAGTTCGGCTTCGTCCGCCTCGACGACGGCTACTCGACCGGATCGAGCATCATGCCGCAGAAGAAGAATCCCGACATCGCGGAGCTCGCCCGGGGGAAGGCAGGTCGTGTCATCGGCAACCTCACGGGACTCCTCGCGACGCTCAAGGGCCTCCCGCTCGCGTACAACCGCGACCTCCAGGAGGACAAGGAGCCCGTCTTCGACTCCGTCGCCACCCTCGAGGTGCTCCTTCCGGCTTTCGCGGGGATGGTCGCGACGATGCGCTTCGACACCTCCCGCATGGCCGCGCTCGCCCCGCAGGGGTTCTCGCTCGCGACGGACGTCGCCGACTGGCTCGTGCGACGCGGCATCCCGTTCCGCGACGCGCACGAGGTCTCCGGATCGCTCGTCCGCGCGTGCGAGGAGCGGGGGATCGGGCTGGAGGATGCCGACGACGCCCTCCTCGCGAGCGTGTCGCCCGACCTCACGCCCGACGTCCGCGACGTGCTGACGATCGAGGGCTCGGTCGCGAGTCGCGCGGGCGCGGGCGGCACGGCTCCCGTGCGCGTCACCGAGCAGCGTGCGGAGTTGACGGCGCGCGCTCAGGCGGCCGCCCACGCGCTCGGGCTCTAGAGAGTCCCGCCCGCCCCACCGCCTGCGGCCGGGTCATTCGGCTCGGCCGTGAGCAGGTGCGCCGTGTCGGCGAGGATGCCGCGCTGCACCGCGACGACGGCGGCGACCGCATCGGCGTCGAGCGCTCCGCGCATGCCGTCGAGCCACGCGAGCGTCACGACGGCATCCTGTCTCTCGCCCAACGCGTCTTGCAGCGCACGCAGACGATCATGGGTGTCGTCGGCATCCGCTTCGAGCACGGGGCGTGCGAGTTCGACCGCGTAGCGGTGGCGCTTCGCGGCTTTGCGCGCGGAGTGGATCCGCTCGGCGGCGTCCGCCTCGCCGCGCGCGATCGCCCGCGCCGCGCGCCGCAATCTCCGGTCGAGGCTCGCGCCCGCCTCGTCGACCGCGGGTCGGGCGGCCGAGGCCGGGAGCATCGCCGCCGCACCGAACGGCGGAGCTGTTCGCCACCGATCGAGCTCCGCGGCGAGCGCGGCGAAGCGCGTGCTCGTCGCCGCGGTGTCGCACGCCCGCCACGCGGCGGCGCGGTCGTCGGCGAGCTCCGCGAGGGCGGAGGGATCCGTCGCGTCGAGCGCGGCGGTGACGTGCTGCTCGATGATCTGCAGATCGCGGAGGCGTCCGAGCGTCTCGCCCCACCACCGCAGTTCTGTCGCGAGGTGGTCGCGTCGCCCGCGCAGGTAGACGCGCGGGAAGGTCCGCAGCGTCGCCCGCAACCGGCGCACCGCGACCCGGGTCGGATGGACGGCCTCCTCGTCGTGGGCCGCGAGGGCTTCCGCGGCCGCGAGGATCGTGGTGCACTGGACGTTGACGTACGCCTGCGCGAGCGCGCCGAGTGTTCCAGGGGCGGAACCGTCTGCGACCGGCATGTGTCGAGTCTGGCATGGCGGAGTGGGCGACTTCAGCTATTCACTTATATTTGCCGAATATAAGTGATATACCTCTTTTGTGACGATCGCCGTGATCGCCGACATCGTCGGCTCCCGCGCCCTCGCCGACCGCACGGCGGCGCAGGCGGCGATCGACGACGCGATCCTCCGCGTCGAGCGAGACCTCCCGCTCGCAACCCGCCCGCTGATCCCGACGGTCGGCGACGAACTCCAAGGCACATACGCGACGCTCACCGACGCGATGGCGGGGCTGCTCCTCGTGCGTCTCGCGCTCCCCGACGGCGTCGACTGCCGATACGGCCTCGGGATCGGGGCGACGGCGGAGGTCCCCTCGCGCGCCGGCGCGCTCCCCGAGGGCCCCGCCTGGTGGGCGGCACGCGAGGCCATCGACACCGTCCATGCGCTCCAGTCGCGGACCGTCCCGGGCGCCCGCACGTGGGTGTCCGCGGCCGAGGGCGTCGACGAGGCATCCGTCGCCCTCTCCAACGCCTACCTGCTCGCCCGCGACGAGATCGTCAGCGGCATGAGCGCCCGAACACGCCGCCTCGCCTACGGCAGGATCCAGGGGCGCACGCAGGTCGACCTCGCGCGCGACGAGGGGATCAGCCAGTCCGCCGTCTCGCAGGCGCTCGCGTCGGCCGGCGTCGGTGCGCTCGTGGAGGGCTTCCGCCTGCTGCGCGGGGAGTGAGCCCTGCGGGGAGTGAGCTTCGCGGGGAGTGGGCCGCTCTCACACCAGCGCGAGCGGAACGATGCCGCCCACCGCGCACGCCCAGAGGAGGCTCGCGAGCGTCCCGACGATGAACCGCTCGCGGGCGGCGGGCGTCGCGAGCTCGGTGAACCGCCCGATGCCCTTCAGCGCGACGATCACGGCGATCGCGGCGGGGAAGCCGGCGACGATGCTGAGGGCCGCGGCGAGACGCTCGAGGTAGCCGATCGTCGTGCCGCCGCGGAGGATCTCCTCCTGCAGCGGAGGCGCGGGCGGCTCCGCCATGAGTTCGACGAGGATGCCACCGCGCGGTCCCTCCGGAGTGCGCCCGCCGTCGGCGGCGTTCAGCACCCAGCGCACGAGCGGATTGCCGCCGAAGGTGGCCAGCGCCACGGCGAGGAGAGCGAGCACGGCGACGGAGAGCGACGGCAGCGGCCAGGGCAGGATCGCGACCACGATGACGCAGAGCACGACGAGACCGGCGGCGATCATCAGCGGAAGACCGCGCGGGCGCCGCAGCGACACCGTCACCAGCACGAGCGCGGCGCACAGCGCGCCGAACACGAAGATCGCCACGATCGTCGTCGCGAGCAGGTCGGTGGTCACGCGCTCAGTCTGGCATGCGACTCCGACACGCGACCGGCGCGGCGCGAGGGAGGAGGCTCCGCCGCGCGCTGATAGCCTGAACGGGTGTCTGAAACCGTCTCCGTGAGCGCACCGGCCGCCGCCGTGCGCGCGCTGGCGCCGGCCAACGATCCCTCGTTCGACAACGTCTGGGACGAGATCGTCTGGCGCGGCCTGGTGCACGTGTCCACCGACCAAGAGGCGCTGAGCGCCCTCCTCGCCGGCGACCCGATCACGTACTACTGCGGCTTCGACCCCACCGCGCCCAGCCTGCATCTCGGCCACCTCGTGCAGCTTCTCCTGCTGCGCCGCCTGCAGCTGGCCGGTCATCGCCCGCTCGGTCTCGTCGGCGGGTCGACGGGTCTCATCGGCGACCCCCGCCCGACCGCTGAGCGCACCCTCAACACGCGCGAGACCGTTGCCGAGTGGGTGGAGCGCCTACGCGGCCAGGTCGAGCGGTACCTCAGCTTCGAGGGCGAGAACCCCGCGCGCATGGTCAACAACCTCGACTGGACCGCGCCGCTGTCGGCGATCGACTTCCTCCGCGACATCGGCAAGCACTACCGGGTCGGCACGATGCTGAAGAAGGATGCCGTGAGCGCGCGCCTCAACTCCGAGGCCGGCATCAGCTACACCGAGTTCAGCTACCAGATCCTGCAGGGTCTCGACTTCCTCGAGCTGTACCGGCAGTACGACTGCGTCCTGCAGACCGGCGGGTCCGACCAGTGGGGCAACCTCACGAGCGGCACCGACCTCGTCCACCGTGTCGAGGGTGCGAGCGTCCACGCGATCGGGACGCCACTGATCACCAACAGCGACGGCACCAAGTTCGGCAAGAGCGAGGGCAACGCGATCTGGATCGACGCCGAGCTCACGAGCCCGTACGCGTTCTACCAGTTCTGGCTCAACACGCTGGATGCCGATGTGATCGAGCGGCTCAAGGTTTTCACGTTCCTCTCGCGCGCCGAGATCGAGGAGTACGGGGCGCTCGTCGAGACCGAGCCGTTCCGCCGCGCCGCCCAGAAGCGGCTGGCGGAAGAGGTCGTCACCCTGGTGCACGGGGCGGCCGCGGCGCAAGCGGCCATCGCGGCATCCGATGCGCTCTTCGGCTCGGGCGACCTGCACGCGCTCGATGCGGCGACGCTCCGCAGCGCGCTCGAGGAGCTTCCGCACGCAGAGATTCCTGCGGGCACGCCGGTCACTCAGGCGCTCGTCGACACCGGACTGACGTCGAGTCTGTCCGAGGCGCGGCGCGCGATCGCGCAGGGCGGTGTCTCGCTCGACGGTGCGAAGGTCGACGATGAGGATGCCGTCGTGACCGGCTCCCTGCCGGGTGGCGTCTCGGTGCTCCGGCGCGGCAAGAAGACCCTCGCCGGACTGTTCGTCACGGCATCCTGACCTCCGACTGAGAGCCGCGCGACGACGACATGCCGTTCACACCGTCGCATGCCGTCGTCGCGCTGCCGTTCCTGCGCACGCCGCTGCTGCCGGCGGCGATCGCCGTGGGGGCGATGACGCCCGACCTGCCGCTGTTCCTGCGCGGCACCCCGCTCACGTATCAGGCGACGCATACGAACGTCGCGCTCTCCGCGGCGATCGCGCTCGTGCTCCTTGCGGCGTGGTACCTCCTCTTCCGTCCGGCGGTGCGCGAACTCGCGCCCGCGTGGCTGGCCGAGCGACTGCCGGGGGAGTGGGACACGACGGGGATCGCGGCGCTCCGGAGCGTCCGGTCCGGCGCACGGAGCGACGTATGGCGCACGCCCGTCGTCTTCGCCGTCGCCGTCGCGATCTCGCTCGTCCTCGGTGTGCTGTCGCACATCGTGTGGGATGCCTTCACGCACGAGGGTCGATGGGGCGTGCGCATGATCCCCGCGCTCGCGCAGATGTGGGGACCGCTGCCCGGGTACAAGTGGGTGCAGCACGGATCGAGCATCCTCGGCCTCGTGATGCTCGCGGTCTTCGGGGTGGTCTGGCTCTCGCGCCGGCGCCCGGCATCCGTCCGGCGCGTCCTGGCCGCCAGCGTGCGGACGGCGTGGTGGGTCTCGCTTCCGATCATCCTGATCGCGGCGTGGGTGTGGGGGCTCGTCGCGTACGGGCCGATCACCGACGCCTGGACGGTGCAGCATCTCGCTTATCGCGTGCTTCCGCCGGCGTGCGCCGTGTGGGGTGCGCTGACCCTCGCGCTGTGCGTCGTCGTCATCGCCCGGCGCCGTCTCGCCGACTGATTCGGGCGCTTTCGCCCCGTGACCGGCCGGAACCCGCCGGCACTGCGCACGCGACACGCCCGGGATGCGGGCACGATTTGCCGGAACCCCAGAACCCACGTAACTTATTACTTGTTCGCCCCACAGGGAAGAGCGAAGGGCCGGAAGGCCTCGCCCCCTCAAGCGGAGAACCACTCCATCCCAAACCTCTCGATTGAGAGAACAAGACCTCCTGGTCTAGGATGGAATCCCACTCCTCACCACGCGGTCGAAGAGTGCTGCTGGAGACGACAGAAATCAGTCACGGCGGCCGATTTGACACGCTGAGCGAGAGGGATAAGATAGAGAAGTTGCCCGGCGGGCTGGCTTGAAGCCGAAACGCCGAGCGCCGATCTAGCTTCGTGAACTGCGAGTCATCGCGTCCGACCTCGAGTCGAAAACGCCGATTTGACAAGCGAAACACGAAGTGTAAGATAGAGAAGTTGCCCTGCAAGGAAGGCCGAGAGGCCGAACGGCAGGAGCATCCGATCCTTGAGAACTCAACAGCGTGCACTTGTCAAATGCCAAATAACCTCGTGCCGGCCTAGCCGGCAGAGATTCCTTTGGATCAAAGTCGGGCACTTCGGTGTCCGCAACGGATAGTCAGCAATGACATCCCTTTGGTCAGATCAAACTCGCTGCTTCAGTCATTTTCCGGCTGATCGCAGCAACATTTCTTTACGGAGAGTTTGATCCTGGCTCAGGATGAACGCTGGCGGCGTGCTTAACACATGCAAGTCGAACGGTGAAAGCGGAGCTTGCTCTGCTGGATCAGTGGCGAACGGGTGAGTAACACGTGAGCAATCTGCCCCTGACTCTGGGATAAGCGCTGGAAACGGCGTCTAATACCGGATACGAGCTGCGAAGGCATCTTCAGCAGCTGGAAAGAACTTCGGTCAGGGATGAGCTCGCGGCCTATCAGCTTGTTGGTGAGGTAACGGCTCACCAAGGCGTCGACGGGTAGCCGGCCTGAGAGGGTGACCGGCCACACTGGGACTGAGACACGGCCCAGACTCCTACGGGAGGCAGCAGTGGGGAATATTGCACAATGGGCGCAAGCCTGATGCAGCAACGCCGCGTGAGGGACGACGGCCTTCGGGTTGTAAACCTCTTTTAGCAGGGAAGAAGCGAAAGTGACGGTACCTGCAGAAAAAGCGCCGGCTAACTACGTGCCAGCAGCCGCGGTAATACGTAGGGCGCAAGCGTTATCCGGAATTATTGGGCGTAAAGAGCTCGTAGGCGGTTTGTCGCGTCTGCTGTGAAAACCCGAGGCTCAACCTCGGGCCTGCAGTGGGTACGGGCAGACTAGAGTGCGGTAGGGGAGATTGGAATTCCTGGTGTAGCGGTGGAATGCGCAGATATCAGGAGGAACACCGATGGCGAAGGCAGATCTCTGGGCCGTAACTGACGCTGAGGAGCGAAAGGGTGGGGAGCAAACAGGCTTAGATACCCTGGTAGTCCACCCCGTAAACGTTGGGAACTAGTTGTGGGGTCCATTCCACGGATTCCGTGACGCAGCTAACGCATTAAGTTCCCCGCCTGGGGAGTACGGCCGCAAGGCTAAAACTCAAAGGAATTGACGGGGACCCGCACAAGCGGCGGAGCATGCGGATTAATTCGATGCAACGCGAAGAACCTTACCAAGGCTTGACATACACGAGAACGCTGCAGAAATGTAGAACTCTTTGGACACTCGTGAACAGGTGGTGCATGGTTGTCGTCAGCTCGTGTCGTGAGATGTTGGGTTAAGTCCCGCAACGAGCGCAACCCTCGTTCTATGTTGCCAGCACGTAATGGTGGGAACTCATGGGATACTGCCGGGGTCAACTCGGAGGAAGGTGGGGATGACGTCAAATCATCATGCCCCTTATGTCTTGGGCTTCACGCATGCTACAATGGCCGGTACAAAGGGCTGCAATACCGCAAGGTGGAGCGAATCCCAAAAAGCCGGTCCCAGTTCGGATTGAGGTCTGCAACTCGACCTCATGAAGTCGGAGTCGCTAGTAATCGCAGATCAGCAACGCTGCGGTGAATACGTTCCCGGGTCTTGTACACACCGCCCGTCAAGTCATGAAAGTCGGTAACACCTGAAGCCGGTGGCCCAACCCTTGTGGAGGGAGCCGTCGAAGGTGGGATCGGTAATTAGGACTAAGTCGTAACAAGGTAGCCGTACCGGAAGGTGCGGCTGGATCACCTCCTTTCTAAGGAGCATCTGGCACCCTCGGGTGTCCAGGCGCCGGATCGAGACGAACGTTCTCGCCGGTTAGCTCATGGGTGGAACATTTGACGAGGTGTCGAGGAGCGAACCTCGAGTCAGTACGGCCTTCGGGTCAGGAAAGCTCGAGTCGAGCAAGACGGCACATGCACGCTGTTGGGTCCTGAGGGACCGGATGCGGTTTCGACCGCGACCAACCTCAGGACCTTTTCTGATGCCGGCAGCGCCGGCGGCGGAGAAGGTACCGCCCGTACTTTGAGAACTACACAGTGGACGCGAGCATCTTCGAGATGAGCAATCATCTCGTGAAGATGATCTTAAAGATCATTAGTCAATTTCAATTGACGATTCAACTCATGTGATTTCAAGTCTTTAAGAGCAAACGGTGGATGCCTTGGCATCTGAAGCCGAAGAAGGACGTAGCAATCTGCGATAAGCCTCGGGGAGTGGATAAGCACACTTTGATCCGAGGATCTCCGAATGGGGAAACCCCGCTGGGCGGCGTGCCGACCCAGTGACTCCCGCCTGAATATATAGGGCGGGTAGAGGGAACGTGGGGAAGTGAAACATCTCAGTACCCACAGGAAGAGAAAGCAACCGCGATTCCGTTAGTAGTGGCGAGCGAAACCGGAACAGGCTAAACCGAGTACGTGTGATATCCGGCAGGAGTTGCGTATTCGGGGTTGTGGGACTTTTCAGTCATCTCTGCCGAGGTGGCGGCGTTACAAGAAGGTATAGACGAACCGCATTGAAAGGCGGGTCATAGAGGGTGCCAACCCCGTAGTCGAAATGCCTCCCTTGACGCGAAGAGTATCCCAAGTAGCACGGGGCCCGAGAAATCCCGTGTGAATCTGTCAGGACCACCTGATAAGCCTAAATACTCCCAGATGACCGATAGCGGACAAGTACCGTGAGGGAAAGGTGAAAAGTACCCCGGGAGGGGAGTGAAATAGTACCTGAAACCGTTTGCTTACAAACCGTTGGAGCAGCCCTAGCAGCTGTGACAGCGTGCCTTTTGAAGAATGAGCCTGCGAGTTAGCGATACGTGGCGAGGTTAACCCGTGTGGGGTAGCCGTAGCGAAAGCGAGTCTGAATAGGGCGATTCAGTCGCGTGTCCTAGACCCGAAGCGAAGTGATCTATCCATGGCCAGGTTGAAGCGACGGTAAGACGTCGTGGAGGACCGAACCCACTTAGGTTGAAAACTGAGGGGATGAGCTGTGGATAGGGGTGAAAGGCCAATCAAACTTCGTGATAGCTGGTTCTCTCCGAAATGCATTTAGGTGCAGCGTTGCGTGTTTCTTGCCGGAGGTAGAGCTACTGGATGGCCGATGGGCCCTACAAGGTTACTGACGTCAGCCAAACTCCGAATGCCGGTAAGTGAGAGCGCAGCAGTGAGACTGTGGGGGATAAGCTTCATAGTCGAGAGGGAAACAACCCAGACCACCAACTAAGGTCCCAAAGCGCGTGCTAAGTGGGAAAGGATGTGGAGTTGCTCTGACAACCAGGAGGTTGGCTTAGAAGCAGCCACCCTTGAAAGAGTGCGTAATAGCTCACTGGTCAAGTGATTCCGCGCCGACAATGTAACGGGGCTCAAGCACGCCACCGAAGTTGTGGCATTGACATTATTGGTAGGCCTTCGTGGTCCAGCCGTGTTGATGGGTAGGAGAGCGTCGTGTGGCCAGCGAAGCGGCGGTGTAAACCAGCCGTGGAGGCCACACGAGTGAGAATGCAGGCATGAGTAGCGAAAGACGTGTGAGAAACACGTCCTCCGAAAGACCAAGGGTTCCAGGGTCAAGCTAATCTTCCCTGGGTAAGTCGGGACCTAAGGCGAGGCCGACAGGCGTAGTCGATGGACAACGGGTTGATATTCCCGTACCGGCGAAGAACCGCCCAAGCTAATCCAGTGGTGCTAAGTGCCCGAATTCCTCTGTATCGATCCCTTCGGGGTGAGAACGTTGGAGCTAGCGCACGACCCCATGCTGGTGCGGTTAGCGTATTAACAGGTGTGACGCAGGAAGGTAGCCCAACCCGGGCGATGGTTGTCCCGGGGCAAGTGCGTAGGCCGAGAGATAGGCAAATCCGTCTCTCACATAGGCTGAGACACGATGCGGATAAAAAGTGGGTGATCCTATGCTGCCGAGAAAAGCATCGACGCGAGGTTCAAGCCGCCCGTACCCCAAACCGACTCAGGTGGTCAGGTAGAGAATACCAAGGAGATCGAGAGAATCGTGGTTAAGGAACTCGGCAAAATGCCCCCGTAACTTCGGGAGAAGGGGGGCCTTCGACGTATTAGGACTTGCTCCGAAAGCGTTTGGAGGCCGCAGAGACTAGTGGGTAGCGACTGTTTACTAAAAACACAGGTCCGTGCCAAGTCGCAAGACGATGTATACGGACTGACGCCTGCCCGGTGCTGGAAGGTTAAGAGGACCGGTTAGCCGCAAGGCGAAGCTGAGAATTTAAGCCCCAGTAAACGGCGGTGGTAACTATAACCATCCTAAGGTAGCGAAATTCCTTGTCGGGTAAGTTCCGACCTGCACGAATGGCGTAACGACTTCCCAACTGTCTCAACCGCGAACTCGGCGAAATTGCACTACGAGTAAAGATGCTCGTTACGCGCAGCAGGACGGAAAGACCCCGTGACCTTTACTACAGCTTGGTATTGGTGTTCGGTGTGGCTTGTGTAGGATAGGTGGGAGACTTTGAAGCGGTGACGCCAGTTACCGTGGAGTCATTGTTGAAATACCACTCTGGTCACTCTGGATATCTAACTTCGAACCGTAATCCGGTTCAGGGACAGTGCCTGGTGGGTAGTTTAACTGGGGCGGTTGCCTCCCAAAAAGTAACGGAGGCGCCCAAAGGTTCCCTCAACCTGGTTGGCAATCAGGTGGCGAGTGTAAGTGCACAAGGGAGCTTGACTGTGAGACTGACAGGTCGAGCAGGGACGAAAGTCGGGACTAGTGATCCGGCAGTGGCTTGTGGAAGCGCTGTCGCTCAACGGATAAAAGGTACCTCGGGGATAACAGGCTGATCTTGCCCAAGAGTCCATATCGACGGCATGGTTTGGCACCTCGATGTCGGCTCGTCGCATCCTGGGGCTGGAGTAGGTCCCAAGGGTTGGGCTGTTCGCCCATTAAAGCGGTACGCGAGCTGGGTTTAGAACGTCGTGAGACAGTTCGGTCCCTATCCGCTGCGCGCGTAGGAAATTTGAGAGGATCTGACCCTAGTACGAGAGGACCGGGTTGGACGAACCTCTGGTGTGCCAGTTGTTCTGCCAAGAGCACCGCTGGTTAGCTACGTTCGGGATGGATAACCGCTGAAAGCATCTAAGCGGGAAGCCGGCCTCAAGATGAGATTTCCATGCCTTCGGGCGAGAGGCTCCCAGCCAGACTACTGGGTTGATAGGCCGGATGTGGAAGCGCGGTAACGCGTGAAGCTGACCGGTACTAATAAGCCGATGACTTGATAACACACCGTTTTAGGTGCTTGCGTCCACTGAGTGGTTCTCGATGTACGGTCGAGAACCGCATGACAATGACTATTGTTATGCAGACTGAAACATCAATAGTGTTTCGGCGGCCATAGCGTGAGGGAAACGCCCGGTTACATTCCGAACCCGGAAGCTAAGCCTCACAGCGCCGATGGTACTGCAGGGGGGACCCTGTGGGAGAGTAGGACACCGCCGGACTTCTTTCGTGAAAAGGCCACCCAGTGTTGGGTGGCCTTTTCTCGTTTGTGCGCATGAAAGGATCCCACCATGGCTGAAGAGCAGCGACCTCGTTCGAACGACGATCGACGTCGATCGTCGGCAGGTGGGGCTTCAGTGGGCGGCGCACGCCACGGCGACAAGAAGCCGTACGCGAAGCGTGACGGTGAGAGAAAACCCTACGTGAAGCGCGACGGCGATCGTAAGCCGTACGCGAAGCGTGACGGTGAGCGGAAGCCGTACGCGGGACGCGACGGTGACCGTCGGACCTCACGCCCGCCGCAGGGGTCCGATCGTCGCGCGCAGCCCGCCGGCCCCGCACTGCCCGACGACATCACTCCGCGCGATCTCAACAATGCCGCACGCAACGAGCTGAAGACGCTGAGCAAAGAGAACGCCGAGCAGGTCGCCCGCCATCTCGCGATGGCTGCGCGTCTCATCGACGACGACCCCGCGCTCGCGCACGAGCACGCGCTCGCGGCGTCGCGGAGCGCCGGGCGCATCGCGATCGTCCGTGAGACCGTCGCCATCACCGCCTATGCGACGGGTGACTTCGCACTCGCGGTTCGCGAGCTGCGCACCTTCCGCCGGATCTCCGGTCGCGACGACCAGATCGCACTCCTCGTCGACAGCGAGCGAGGCGTCGGCCGACCCGACCGCGCCCTCGAGGTCGGCCGCGCCGTCGACCGCGCCGCCCTCCCGGTCGACGTCCGCGTCGAACTCGCGATCGCGATGTCGGGTGCGCGTCTCGATCTCGGGCAGGCCGACCGCGCCCTGCAAGAGCTCGACATCCCCGAACTCGACCCCGACCGCGCCTTCAGCTGGAGCCCGGGTCTTTTCGCGGCCCGCGCCGCCGTGCTCGAGGAACTCGGCCGCGTCGACGAGGCCGCCCAGTGGCAGCGACGCGCGGAGATCGCCGAAGACGTGCTGTCCGCCGCCGACGCCGACCTCGAAACGCTCGTCGTCGACGAGATCGAGGAGCTGCCGCTCGACGATGACGATGACAAGGACGGCGCCGACGGCGAAGCCCCGGAGCACGACCACGTCGACGACGCGGCCTCGCACGACGTCGCCCCCTCCGTCCAGGACGAGGTCGACGAGATCCTCGCCGAAGCGGGCGTCGACGAACCCGCGGCAGACGGTGCCGATGAGCGCGAGGGCGACCGCTGATGGCGCTGTTCGGACGACGCGCGGACACGCCTCCACAGTCGACACCACAGTCGGCGGCTCAGCGTCCGGCCCCGCTCGACGGCGTGGACACCGTCCTCGCTGACCTCGACGGCGTCGTCTACGCCGGCGCGCACGCCCTGCCGCACGCCGTCGAGAGTCTGAACCGCGCGGGAAAGACCCGCCGCCTCGGCTACATCACGAACAACGCCTCGCGCCGAGATGCGACCGTCGCGGAGCACCTGCGCGAACTCGGGCTCGCCGCCACCCGGCCGGAGGACGTCGTCACCAGTCCGCAGGCCGCGATGCGGCTGCTCCGCGAGCGCGTCGCGCCGGGTGCTCGGATTCTCGTCGTCGGGGGAGACGGACTCGTCTTCGAGGTCGAGAAGGCCGGATACACCGTGACCCGGAGTGCGGATGACGCCCCGGCGGCCGTCGTCCAGGGGTTCGCGCCGGATGTCGGGTGGCTGCAGCTGGCCGAGGCATCCTACGCACTCGCCCTTCCCGAGGAGGGGGGCGGCATCCCCTGGATCGCCACGAACACCGACTGGACGATCCCGCAGGCACGCGGGATCGCGCCGGGAAACGGCACGCTCGTTTCCGCCGTGCACACCGCCGTCGGCCGGCTCGCCGTCGTCGCCGGAAAGCCGGAGCGGCCGATCTTCGACGAGGCGGTCGCGCGGTTCGGCGCGCAACACGCCCTCTTCATCGGCGACCGCCTCGACACCGACATCGCCGGCGCGCAGGCGGCGGGCCTCGAGTCGGTGCTCGTCCTCACCGGCGTCGACCGTCCCAAGCACGTCCTCGCCGCGCCCTCGACCTCGCGCCCGACCTACATCGTCGGCGACCTCCGGGAACTCCACGAGCCCTACCCCGAGACCATCGTCGACGGTGACGTCACGCGGGTGGGCGCCGCGGCGGTCCGGATCGACGGGCCCGACGTGCAGATCCTCGCGGCCGGTGACCGTCCCATCGACCTCGTGCGCGCCGGCGCCGCCGCGATCTGGCGGACGGGGCGCGCGATCTACGGATTCCGCGTGCCCGAAGCGCTCTACGCAGACCCGTTCCACCGGCCCTGACCGCCCGGATCGCCCATCCGGCTCGCCCGCCCAGATCGACGCGGCCGCGTATCGTGGAGGCATGTCCCTCGAAGCCGACAGCGATGCACACGCCGCTGACTCCGCCGCACGCCGCGACGACCTGCTCTCGGCGCTCGAGGTGATCGAGCAGCAGCCGCTCGCCGAGCGGGCCGCTGCGTACGGCGCGCTGCACGACGACCTCGCACGGCGTCTCGAGTCCGGTCCCCGGGACCTCTCGGCGTGACCGACACGGAACACGCAGCGACGCCCGCGCAGCGCCTCGACGCCGCCGTCGCCGGCCGGGGACTCGCGCGCTCGCGGACGCAGGCCGCGCAGCTCATCGAAGGCGGCCTCGTGTCGGTCGACGGACTGCCCGTCGTAAAGCCCTCCGTCAAGGTCCGCGGAGACCAGGAGATCACCGTTGCGGCATCCGATCATTACGTCAGCCGCGCCGCGCACAAGCTGATCGCCGCGCTGGATGCCTTCGACGTGCGCGTCGCCGGGCGTCTCGCCCTCGACATGGGGGCGTCGACCGGGGGGTTCACGCAGGTGCTCCGTGAGCGCGGAGCGGCGCGCGTGCTCGCCGTCGACGTCGGTCACGGACAGCTCGACGCGGCGATCGCGGCCGATGCGGGTGTCACCGTCGTCGAGGGATTCAACGTCCGCTACATGACGCCCGAGGGCCTCGCGGAGGCCGCCGGCACGGGCGGCCCGGCTCAGCCGACGCTCCTCACCGGCGACCTCTCCTTCATCTCCCTCACCCACGTGCTCCCGGCGGTCGCCGCCGTCGCCGCGCCGGATGCCGATGTCGTCCTGCTCGTGAAGCCGCAGTTCGAGGTGGGGCGCACCGGCGTGCGCGAAGGACTGGTGACGGATGCCGCGGCGCGCGCCGACGCCGTCATGGGCGTCCTCTGGGCGGGGTGGGATGCGGGCCTCGGCACCCACGGCGCGATCGCCTCGCCGATCGCGGGAACCCACGGCAACCACGAATACCTCGTGCACCTGCGCCCGACCGGCGATCGATGCTCCGAGGCCGGCAATCCGACAGAATATCTGGAGACCGTGAACCGACTGGCGGGAGCCGCATGACGCCCACGACGCCCACGACGAGCGACGCGACGACCGACGCGCCGCAGAGCGAGCCGCGCGAGATCCTCGTCGTCGCGCACGCGCGCCGCGAGGACACCGTCGCCGCCGCCCGCCGCGTCATCGACGCGCTGACCGCCGCCGGCGCGCACGCCGTCCTCCCGGACGGCGACGACGAGCTGCGGGCGGAGCTCGGCGACACGAGCGATATCGCCACCTTGGGTGTCGACGTCACGGTCACCGCCCTCGATCTCGCGATCGTCCTCGGTGGCGACGGCACGATCCTCCGCGCCGCCGAGCTCGTCCGCGAAGGCACCGCACCGATCCTCGGCATCAACATGGGACACGTCGGCTTCCTCGCCGAGATCGAAGCCGACGTCATCGACGACGCCATGCGGCGGGTGATCGCCCGCGACTACGACGTCGAGGAGCGCATGACGCTCGCGGTCGACGTGCGGGATGCCGACGGGCGGATCATCTACGAGACGTGGGCCCTCAACGAGGCGACCGTCGAGAAGGCGGCTCGGGAACGCATGATGGAGGTCGTCATCGAGATCGACGGGCGTCCGCTGTCGAGCTTCGGCTGCGACGGAGTCGTCGTGTCGACGCCGACGGGGTCGACGGCGTACAACTTCTCCGCCGGGGGCCCGGTCATCTGGCCGACGGTCGAGGCGATCGCCGTGGTGCCGCTGTCGGCGCACGCCCTCTTCGCGAAGCCGCTGGTGCTCGGACCCGAGACCGCCGTCGCGATCGAGGTGCTCGCCCGGACCGACGGCCAAGGCATCCTGTGGTGCGACGGGCGCCGCTCGCACGATCTGCCTCCGGGGGCGCGCGTCGTCTCGCGCCGCTCACCGAAGCCCGTGCGTCTCGCGCGCCTGCACCCCGCCTCGTTCACCGACCGGCTGGTGCGGAAGTTCCAGCTGCCCGTCGCCGGGTGGCGGGGCGCCGCGCCGCGGACGACCGAGCAGACGGACGCGAGCCGGGGAACGCCGGGATGATCGAGCAGATCACCCTCCGCGACCTGGGCGTCATCGCGCGCGCGACCCTGCCGATCGGCGCGGGATTCACGGCGATCACGGGGGAGACCGGCGCCGGCAAGACGATGGTCGTGACGGGCCTCGGACTCCTCATGGGGGCGCGGTCGGATGCCGGCGTCGTCCGCTCCGGCGCCGACCTGGCCGCGGTCGAGGGAGTGTGGCTCGTCCCGACATCCGGCCCCGTCGCCGAACGTGTCGCGGATGCCGGGGGAGAGATCGAACCCGTCGACGACGCACACGGCGAGCTGTACCTCGCCCGCACCGTGACCGCCGAGGGGCGCAGCCGCGCGAGCGTGGGCGGGCGAAGCGCCCCCGCGGGGGTCCTCTCCGACCTGGCCGACGAGCTCGTCGTCGTGCACGGCCAGTCCGACCAGTTGCGGCTGCGGTCGGCCGCCGCGCAGCGCGATGCGCTCGACCGCTTCGGCGGTCAGCCGGTGACGAGCGCGCTCGCCGCGTACGCGGCGCTCTACGACGACGTCAAGACGCGCACCGCCGAGCTCGACGACCTCATCGAGCGTCAGGGGGAGCGGGCACGCGAGGCCGACGACCTCCGCGCCGCGCTCGCCGACCTCGAGCAGGTCGACCCGCAGCCGGGGGAGGATGCCGAGCTCGCCCAGCGCGCGGAGCGCCTGGCCAACGCCGAGGAGCTCCGCCTCGCCGCCACCCTCGCCCACGCCGCCCTGTCGGGCGACGACGACGCGCCCGACATCGTCACCCTCCTCGCCGAGGCGCGTCGCGCCCTCGAGCGCGCCGCCGGCAGCGACGCCGCGCTCGCCGCCCACGCGGCGACCGTCGAAGACCTCGGCTACCGCGCGTCGGACCTCGCGACCGAGCTGAGCGGCTACCTCGCCGACCTCGACGAATCGGGCCCGCACGAGCTCGCCGCCGTCGAGGAGCGGCGCGCTGCCGTCGGGGCCATCGTCCGGGCGCACGGGAGCCTCGAAGACGCGCTCGCCCTGCGCGAGAACGGCGCTCTCCGCCTCGCGGAGCTCGACGACGACGGCGACCGCGTCACCCGGCTCGGCGACGAGATCGCCGCCCTCCGCGCCGAGCTCGACGCCGCGGCATCCGTCCTCACCGCCGCCCGCGCCGCCGCCGCCGAGCGGCTGTCGACGGAGGTGACCGCCGAGCTTCGCGCCCTCGCTCTCCCCGACGCCCGCGTCGTCGTCGCGGTCGAACCCGGAACCGCGACGGCCGCGGGGCGCGACGACGTCACGATCCTCCTCGCCCCGCACCCGGGTGCCGAGCCGCGGCCCGTCGCGCGCAGCGCGTCGGGGGGCGAGCTCAGCCGCGTCATGCTCGCGATCGAGGTCGTCATCGCCGGGACGGGGAGCGTCCCGACGTTCGTCTTCGATGAGATCGACGCCGGCATCGGCGGGGCGGCCGCCATCGAGGTCGGCCGTCGCCTGGCCGCGCTCGCCCGCTCCAGCCAGGTGATCGTCGTGACGCACCTCGCGCAGGTCGCCGCGTTCGCGAACAACCACCTGAGCGTCGTCAAGGCCAGCGACGGCACCGTCACCGCATCCAGCGTGCGTGCACTGGGCGGCGCCGAGCGCGAAGCCGAGATGGCGCGTCTGCTGTCGGGACTGCCCGATTCGGAGGCGGCGCTCGAACACGCCCGGGAGCTCCTCAGCCTGGGATCCGAACCGGCCCAGGCCTGACCCACGATTCCGACTGATAGGATGAAAGCCCGTGACGGACACTCATTCAGACGCGGCCCACACGGCGGACACCACCACTGACGGCACCACCAAGCACATCTTCGTGACGGGCGGTGTCGTCTCCTCGTTGGGCAAGGGCCTGACCGCCGCATCGCTCGGCAATCTGCTCACCGCGCGGGGCCTGCGCGTCGTGATGCAGAAGCTCGATCCGTATCTCAACGTCGACCCCGGGACGATGAATCCGTTCCAGCACGGCGAGGTGTTCGTCACCGACGACGGCGCCGAGACCGACCTCGACATCGGTCACTACGAGCGCTTCCTCGACATCGAGCTGAGCCAGGCAGCGAACGTCACGACGGGGCAGATCTACTCGCAGGTGATCGCGAAGGAGCGGCGCGGCGAATACCTCGGCGACACCGTGCAAGTCATCCCGCACATCACCGACGAGATCAAGCGGCGCATGCGCCTGCAGGCCTCCGAGACGCCTCAGCCCGACGTCATCATCACGGAGATCGGCGGCACCGTCGGCGACATCGAGTCGCAGCCGTTCATCGAGTCGGCGCGGCAGATCCGTCACGAGCTCGGCCGGAAGAACGTCTTCTTCGTGCACGTCTCCCTCGTCCCCTACATGGGCGCGTCCGGCGAGCAGAAGACCAAGCCCACCCAGCACTCCGTCGCCGCCCTCCGCTCGATCGGCATTCAGCCCGACGCCCTCGTGCTCCGCAGCGACCGGCCCGTCACCGACGCGAACCGCCGCAAGATCGCGCTCATGTGCGACGTGGATGAGGATGCCGTCGTCAACGCCGTCGACGTGCCGTCGATCTACGACATCCCCACGATGCTCAACGAGCAGCACCTCGACGCGTACATCGTCGACGCGCTCGGCCTGTCGCAGAAGGCGGCGGACGTCGACTGGACTCGGTGGAGCGCGGTGCTGAACGCCGTCCACAACCCCAAGCACGAGGTCACGATCGGTCTCGTCGGCAAGTACATCGACCTGCCTGACGCGTACCTCTCGGTCACCGAGGCGCTCAAGGCCGGCGGCTTCGCGCAGGAGACGAAGGTGCAGATCCAGTGGATCGCCTCCGACCTCTGCGAGACCCCGGAAGGCGCGGAGAAGGCCCTCGGCGCGCTCGACGGCATCGTCGTGCCGGGCGGATTCGGCATCCGCGGCATCGAGGGCAAGCTCGGCGCGCTCCGCTTCGCGCGCGAGCAGGGCATCCCCACCCTCGGCATCTGCCTGGGCCTGCAGTGCATGGTCATCGAGTACGCGCGGCACGTCGCCGGCATCGAAGACGCCTCCTCGAGCGAGTTCGACCCCGACACCGCGCACCCGGTCATCGCAACCATGGCCGAGCAGGTCGACATCATCGCCGGCGGCGACCTGGGCGGCACGATGCGTCTCGGCCTCTACGAAGCCGACCTCGCCGAGGGGTCTCTCGCGGCCGAGGTGTACGGCGCGACGCGCGCAAGTGAGCGCCACCGCCACCGCTACGAGGTCAACAACCGCTACCGCGACCAGATCGCGGAGGCCGGCCTCGTCTTCTCGGGCCTTTCGCCCGATCGGAACCTCGTCGAGTACGTCGAGCTCCCGCGCGACGTGCACCCGTACTACATCGCGACGCAGGCCCACCCGGAGCTGCGCTCCCGGCCCACCGAGGCGAACCCGCTGTTCCGCGGCCTCATCGCCGCGTCGCTCGACCGGCACCGCGCGAGCGAGCTGTTCAAGGACGAGGTCGACGGTGAGTGACCTCGCCGACGAGCAGGCGGAGGTCGAGATCGTCGCGAGTGAGACGGTATACGCGGGCCGGGTCTGGGACGTCGTCAGCGACACGTTCCGCTACGGCGACGACGAGATCGTCCGCCAGTACGTCGACCACCCGGGGGCGGCCGCGGTCGTCGCGATCGACGACGACGAGCGTGTCCTCCTGATCCAGCAGTACCGGCATCCCATCCGCACGCGCGACTGGGAGGTGCCTGCGGGGCTCCTCGACGTCCCGGGCGAGCCGCCGATCGAGGCGGCCCGCCGCGAACTCGCCGAAGAGGCGGACCTCGCCGCCAAGGCGATCGAGCCGCTCCTCACGATCTTCACGACGCCCGGCGGCAGCGACGAAGTCATCCACCTCTTCCTCGCGCGCGGCCTCACCGCGCTGCCGGCCGCGTTCGAGCGGGAGGCGGAGGAAGCCGACATCCGCCTGGAGTGGGTGCCGCTCACCGAGGCGGTCGACGCCGTGCTGGCGGGGCGGATGCGCAACGGCATCCTCGTCTCCGGCATCCTCGCGGCGGCGGAGCGCCTGCGGCGCGGCTGACCCGCACCTGACCCATCGGCGCCCTGCCACCCTCGATCATGGACCTCGACCGCGCGATCGATGCCTACCTGCGGCACATCACGATCGAACGCGGCCTGTCGGAGCACACCGTCGCCGCCTACCGGCGCGACCTCGCGGCGTACCGCGCGTGGCTCGCGGCGCAGGGCGTCGACGACACGGACGCCGTCACACCCGCGCTCGTCTCGGCCTTCGCGGCGGAACGGGCCTCGGCGGTGCCGCCCCCGGCGGCGACCTCGCTCGCGCGGCTGCAGTCGTCGGTGCGGGGACTCCACCGCTTCCTAGTGCGCGAAGGGCGGTCGGATGCCGACCCGAGCGAGCGCCTGCGCCCGCCCAAGGCCCCGCAGCGACTTCCGAAGGCGCTGTCGATCGATCAGGTCGAGGCGCTGCTGGATGCCGCCGGCCCCGCCCCGGGAGACGCCGTCGACACCGACATCCTGCGCCTGCGCGACCGGGCCCTTCTCGAACTGCTCTACGCGACCGGCGCGCGCGTGTCGGAGATCATGCAGCTCGACGTCGACGACCTCGCGCACGGCGACGTGCTGCGCGTCCGCGGCAAGGGCGCGAAGGAGCGGATCGTCCCGGTCGGCTCGTACGCCCGTGCTGCGGTCGACGCGTACCTGGCCCGCGCCCGCCCGGAGCTCTCGCGGCGGGGGAGGGCGACGCCGCGCCTGTTCCTCGGCGCGCGCGGGGCTCCGCTCTCGCGGCAGAGCGCGTGGCTCGTCCTGCAGGATGCCGCCGAGCGCGCGGGCCTCGCCGCGCACGTGTCGCCGCACACGCTCCGGCACTCGTTCGCGACTCACCTGCTGCAGGGCGGCGCCGACGTCCGCGTCGTGCAGGAGCTCCTCGGCCACGCCTCGGTCGCGACGACGCAGATCTACACGCACGTCACCGTCGACGCCCTCCGCGACGTGTACCTCACCTCTCACCCCCGCGCCCGCTGAGCGCCCTCACCCGGCCGCGAAACCGCGCAGATGCACGCTTCCCGGCATCCTTTCGTGACAATTGCGCGGTCTCGCGGGCTGGTGAGGAGCGCGGGGCGGGGTTTTGACGGCGCGGGGATGCCGGTAGCGCCCGCGCCCGCGGCAGGATGAGCGTCATGAGCACAGACGTCGCCGCGTACCGCCCGGCGCGGGGAATGGCGATCTGGTGGATCGTCGCGGGACTCGCCGGATGGACGGTGTCGTTCCTCCTCTACCACGAGTACATCGGGCAGCTCTCGGGCGGCGACGCGCTCATCTCCTGCAACATCAGCCCCGTCGTCACGTGCGGCCCGAACCTCCTGTCTCCCGGCGGAAACCTCCTCGGCTTCAGCAACTCGATCATCGGGATGGTCCTCTTCACCGGGCCCGTGTTCGCCGGTGCCGCCGCGCTCGCCGGCCCGGAGGGCCTGCGCGCCTGGTTCTGGCGGACCTACGCCGTGTTCGTGACGGGGGCGTTCCTGCTCGTCCACTTCTTCGCCTACCGGAGCGTGTTCGAGTACTCATCGCTCTGCCCGTGGTGCATGATCATCTGGCTCGTGACGATCCCGCTCTTCTTCACGGTGCTCGGCTGGACGCTCCGTGCGGGCGTGTGGGGTGACGCGCCGCCGGCGCAGGCCGTCGGGGAGAAGATCCTCTCCTGGCTCCCGCTCATCGTCCTCGTCGACTACCTCGCCATCGCGCTCGCCGCCCAGCTCCGACTCGACGTCATCGGGAGCCTCTGACAGGAGCTGCGGTGTCGTCCGCGCGCATCGCGCGGGCACGCCGCGCCCGCCGCGTTATTCACGGCGGGCGCCCCCGCGCTCCGCTTCGGCGAGGAGGACGCTGGGGGCATGGGCCTCCTCCGCGCGCGAGCGCGCACCAGCCCGGAGGCGCCGTCGCAGGCCGATGACCGTTCCCGCGACTTCCCGGCTCTGGGCCCCGACGACGTCTACCTCGACGCCGCGTGCCAGTCGCTGCGCCCCGACGCGGTGCGCCGTGCGATGCGCGCCTACGACACCGAATACCCGGCCTGCGGGGGACGGGCCGCGTACGCGTGGGCGACCCGCGTCGAACGCGAGGTCGACGAGGTGCGTCGCCGCGCGCTCGACCGCTTCGGCCTCTCCCCGCGCCGATTCTCCTGCGCGTTCACGCTGAACACGACGTATGCGCTCAACCTGCTGCAGCAGCAGCTTCCGGTGGGGCGTTATGCGCGTGTCGTCACGACGCACACGGAGCACAACGCCGTCTTCCTCTCGACGATCACCGCCGCGCGGCGGCTCGGCGTCCCGCGCCTCGTCATCGAGCGAAGCCCCGACGGCCGCCTCGATCTGAGCGGCGTCGACCTCACGGACGCCGTCGTCGTGATCTCCGCGATGGACAACGTCACCGGCACCCCGACGCAGGGCCTTTCCGATCTCGTCGCCGCCGCGCACGCGCGGGGCGGGATCGTGCTCGTCGACGCCGCCCAGGCCGCCCCGCACGACACGGCGGCGCTGCGCGGCCTCGGCGCCGACGCGCTGTGCTTCTCGGCGCACAAGATGTCGGGGCCCGCCCTCGGTGTCGCGCTGGTTGCCCACGACCTGCTGCAGAGCCTCGACATCTCCTTCCTCGGAGGCGGTCAGGTCGCGACGGTGCGCGGCGACGCGCCCGAGCTCCTCCCCGATCTCCACACGCGGCTCGAACCGGGGCTGCAGGCATGGGGCGAGATCATCGGTTTCGGGGCCGCGCTCGACTGGCTGGGCGCGCAGGGCGCCGCGCTCCCCGAGCGGGAGCGGACGCTCGGTGCCCGGCTCTACGACGGACTCTCCCAGGTGCCGCACCTGCGGATGTTCAGCCCCGCGGCATCCACCGTCGTCTCCGCCATCCCCGAGCGCGTCGACGCCCACCGCCTCGCCGTCTTCCTCTCGCACGCCGGCGTCGCGGCGCGCAGCGGCCACTTCTGCGCGCACCACTGGCTGTCCGAGCGCGAGGGCCTGCCGCCGCTCATCCGCTTCAGCGTCGGTCCGCATTCGAGCGAGCACGACATCGACCGGGCGCTCGAGATCGTCGGGCGCATGCTGAGGGGGCTGTAGCCGTGGTCTGCGTCGTCGCCTTCGTCGTGGTGCTCGTCGCGTCGGCCGTGTCGGCGAAATACCGGCGCTACCTCGGCACGGCGTGGGGATGCTTCTCCCGCCGCGTCACCTTCCGCCCGTGCGACACCACGTTCCGCGACGACGTGAAGAGCACGATGCTCGCCCCGCTCGCCGTCCGCGCGCCCGCACTCGTCCGCCCCGCGAGCGTCGCGATCGAGGTCGTCGCGTGGTTCATGGTGCTCTCGCTCGTCGTGAGCCTGTATCTCGTGGGGCGCAGCGGCCTGAACCTGTTCGTCTACGGCACTTGCGACAAGCAGGACGCGCAGGCCTGCTCGCTCGCCGCGCAGGCGTGCGCGATCGGCGACGATCAGCCGGGATTCTGGGCCTCGATCGGTTCGGGCGATGTCATCGGCGCGTTCGGGCGGGAGTTCGCCTCGGTCGCCGACACCGTCGCGACCGTCCCCAGCCGGCTGAAGACGTGGGATGCCGCCGACTACGCCGCCCCTGACGCCACCTACATCGGCGGGTACGTGGCGGGTCGCCCCGTCGCCGTCGAGGTGCTCGACCCCGGGTGCCGCTATTGCGCGGAGCTGTTCCGCAACATGCAGGCATCCGGTTTCGACGACACCCACAACGTGACCTACCTCGCCTACCCGATCCACGCGGCCTTCGGCGACAAGTTCGCCAACTCGCAGCTGATCGCCGCGTACCTGGCCGCGGTGCGGGCGTTCGAGGCGGACCGTGGGGGATCGGCCGGGGAGACGGGCGACACCCGCATCCTCGCGGAGCTGTTCACGACCGAGCGCCCCGACGGGCAGCCGACACAGGAGTGGATGAACGCCGCGACCGCCGACGAGGCGCGGGCGCAGCTCGAGCGGTGGCTCACGGATGCCGGGTACACGCCCGACGAGGTGGCGCAGATCACCCGCACCTCGGCCTCTCCCGAGGTCGCGGCGGAGCTCGAGCGCACGCGCCGGGTCGTCGAGGACGACATCCGCACCGTCGCGATCCCGTCGCTCATCGCCGGAGGACGGCTGCACGCGGGCCTCGTGGACGTCGACACCCTGCGCGCCATGGACTGACCGCACGGCGCCTGTGCGAGAATCGATCCACGAGTCCCGGGAGGGATACGAGGAAGCAGGAGTGTCGGTGGCGGAGAAGGTGCGGACGGCGACGAAGTCCGAAGCAGGAGACGTCCCCCTGGGACCGACCGGACGCCCGTATCACGGCTTCCCGACGCCCGCTCCGCTCGAATCGCACGGCCCGGCGCGCATCATCGCCCTCTGCAACCAGAAGGGCGGCGTCGGCAAGACGACGACGACGATCAGCCTCGCCGCCTCGCTCGCCCAGTACGGGCGGAAGGTCCTCGCCGTCGACTTCGACCCGCAGGGCGCCCTGTCGGCGGGCCTCGGCATCGCGACGCACGACGTCCCGACGATCTACGACCTGCTGCTGGACACCAAGCGCGACCCGCACGAGGTGATCGTCCACACCTCGGTCGACGGGCTCGACGTCATCCCCGCGAACATCGACCTGTCCGCCGCCGAGGTGCACCTGGTCAACGAGGTCGCCCGTGAGACGATCCTCTCGCGCGTCCTCCGGAAGGTCGCCGGCGAGTACGACGTCATCCTCATCGACTGCCAGCCGTCCCTGGGCCTTCTCACCGTCAACGCGCTCACCGCGAGCCACGGGGTGCTGATCCCGCTCGAGTGCGAGTTCTTCGCCCTCCGCGGTGTGGCGCTCCTCATCGAGACGATCGACAAGGTGCGCGACCGCCTGAACCCGGCGATCGAGCTCGACGGCGTCCTCGCCACGATGTACGACCCGCGCACCCTGCACTCCCGCGAGGTGCTGGAGCGTGTCGTCGAGGCGTTCGGCGACGACGTGCTCGAGACCGTCATCGGGCGCACGGTGAAGTTCCCGGATGCCTCGGTCTCGGGCGTCCCCATCACGACGTTCGCGCCGGAGCACGCCGCCGCGCAGGCCTACCTCCGCCTCGCGCGGGAGCTGGTCGACCGTGGCGCCGTCGCCTGAGGACGACGCTCAGCCCGCCGCGTCGCCGGAGGACGGCGCTCAGCCCGACGCGTCGCCCGACGCCGCCGCGTCCGAGCCCGGCTTCCGCGTCTCCCTCGCGGGCTTCGACGGCCCGTTCGACCTGCTGCTCACCCTGCTCGGCAAGCACGAGCTCGACATCACCGAGATCTCGCTCAGCAAGGTCACCGACGAGTTCATCTCGTACCTCAAGGGCCTCGACGCCGAGGAGGAGCTCGAGCAGGCATCCGAATTCCTCGTGGTCGCCGCGACCCTGCTCGACATGAAGGTCGCGGGTCTTTTGCCGCAGGGGGAGCTCGTGGACGCCGAGTCCGTCGCTCTCCTCGAGGCGCGCGACCTGCTGTTCGCGCGCCTGCTGCAGTACCGCGCGTTCAAGGAGGTCTCGGCCTGGTTCGAGCGCTCCCTGCGGCGCGAGGACCGCCGGCACGTGCGGGCCGTCCGTCTCGACGAGAAGTACCGCCGTGCCGTGCCGGAGCTCGTCTGGACGCTCTCGGCCGACGACTTCGCCGCGATCGCGCTCCTCGCCTTCACCCCGAAGGAGATCCCGCACGTCGGGCTCGACCACCTGCACGCGCCGCTCGTGTCGATCCGCGAACAGGCCGCCGTCGTCGTGACGCTCCTGCGCGAGGCCGGGACCCGGAGCTTCCGCGAACTGGTCGCGGGGGTCACGCAGCCGGGCATCGTCGTCGCGCGCTTCCTCGCGGTGCTCGAGCTCTACCGCCACGCCGCCCTCTCCTTCGAGCAGCTCGAACCGCTCGGAGAGCTCACCCTGCGCTGGACCGCGGAACGCTGGTCCGACGAGAACCTCGCCACTCTGGGAGCCGACTATGACCGATGACCCCGCCTCCGACATCGCCCGACGCCTCGAGGCGATCCTCCTGATCGTCGACGAGCCGCAGAGCCTCGTCGCGCTCGCCGCCGCCGTCGGCTCGCCGGTGCCCGCCGTGCGCCAGGCCGTCGAGGGCCTCGTCGCCGACTACGACGGCGAGACGGGCGGCCCGCGCCGCGGTTTCGAGCTGCGCGAGGTCGGGGGAGGCTGGCGTCTCTACGTCCGCGAGGAGCACGACGATCTCGTCTCGGAGTTCGTGAACGCGCAGGCCCCGAGCCGGCTGTCGCAGGCGGCGCTGGAGACCCTCGCCGTCATCGCCTACAAGCAGCCCGTCACGCGCAGCCAGGTCGCCGCGATCCGCGCCGTCAACGTCGACTCCGTCGTCCGCACGCTCCTCGCCCGCGGACTCGTCACGGAGCTCTTCTCCGACCCCGAGACCGGGGCGATCAACTACGGCACGACCGACGCCCTACTGGTCAACCTCGGCATCAACAGCCTCGACGAGCTGCCGCACATCTCGCCGCTGCTGGACGACGGCGCGGACGGCTTCGACAGCGAGGTGATCCGATGAGCGCGGCAGAGGGCACCGAGAGCACCGAGGGCGTCCGCCTGCAGAAGGCGCTCGCGAACGCGGGAGTCGCCTCGCGACGCGTGTCGGAGCAGTACATCGTCGAGGGGCGCGTGCGGGTCAACGGGCAGGTCGTGACCGAACTCGGGACGCGCATCGATCCGGCATCCGACCTCATCGACGTCGACGGCACCGCCGTCCAGCTCGATCAGACCAAGCGCTACGTCATGCTCAACAAGCCGACCGGCGTCGTCTCGTCGATGAAGGACGAGCACGGCCGCCCCGACCTCCGCCGCTTCACGAAGGAGTGGCCCGAGCGGCTGTACAACGTGGGTCGGCTCGATGCCGAGACGAGCGGGCTGCTCGTCCTCACCAACGACGGCGACCTCGCGCACGTCCTCGCCCACCCCTCCTTCGGGGTCACCAAGGTGTACATCGCGAAGGTCGAGGGGCGCGTGTCGCCGCAGACGATCGCCCGCCTCACGAAGGGGGTCGAGCTCGAGGACGGACCGATCGCCGCCGACAAGGCGCGGCTGCTGGATGCCTCGGGGGGCACGAGCCTGGTCGAGCTGACCCTCCACTCCGGCCGCAACCGCATCGTCCGGCGCATGATGGCGGAGGTCGGCCACCCGGTCGTCGAGCTCGTGCGGCGCCAGTTCGGGCCGCTGCACCTGGGCACGCTCCCAGCGGGCCGGGCGCGCGAGTTGACTACAGTGGAACGCGGCGCTCTGCTCACCGTGGCGCGCCAGGCGGCCGATGAGCCGCGCAGCGATTCTGCAGACTCTGCCGCATCAGACTGACTCCGACTGACATCCCACCTCCGAGGCGGATACCGTGACCGATTCGACCGTCGCCGACGCGCGCCCGGGAAGCAACCCCGGGAAGCACCCGGTCGCGCGCACCTCGGGGACCGTCCGCATCGTCGGTGCGGGCCTGCTCGGGTCGAGCATCGGGCACGCGCTGCGCGCCCTCGGTGTCGACGTCGTGCTGGCGGATGCCTCGCCCGCGCAGCTGCGGCTCGCGATCGACTACGGTGCCGGGCGCGCCGCCGCCGCGGGCGATGATCCGCGCCTGATCGTCGTGGCGACCCCGCCCGATGTCATCGCCGACGTCGTCGAGCGAGAGCTCCGCGACCACCCGGGTGCCGTCGTCACGGACGTCGCGAGCGTCAAGCTCGAGCCGCTGCACGAGCTCCAGTCGCGCGGCGTCGACCTCACGCACTACATCGGCTCGCACCCGCTCGCGGGCCGTGAGCGCGGGGGAGCGATCGCGGCGCGCGCCGACATCTTCGTGGGGCGCCCGTGGGTCGTGTGCCGCGACGGCGAGACCCCGGCATCCGATCTCGCGCTCGTCGAAGGACTCGCCCTCGACCTCGGGGCGACGCCGATCGAGATGACGCCCGGCGAGCACGACCGCGCCGTCGCGCTCATCTCGCACGTGCCGCAGCTGGTCGCCTCGCTCCTGGCCGCGCGCTTCGTCGACGCGCCCGACGACTCGCTCCGCCTCGCGGGGCAGGGGGTCCGCGACACGACGCGCATCGCGGCGTCGGCGCCCGAGCTGTGGGTCCAGATCCTCGGGGCGAATGCCGCACCCGTCGTCGACGTGCTCGACGCGCTCGCGGGCGACCTGCGCGGCGTCGCCGATGCGCTTCGCGCTCCCGACGCCCCCGGCTCGCGCCGGTCGGTCGCCGACACCATCCGGCGCGGGAACGACGGCGTGCAGCGGCTGCCCGGCAAGCACGGCGTCAAACGCCGCTTCGAGACGATCGTCGTCATGGTCGACGACACCCCCGGCCAGCTCGGGCGCCTGTTCGGCGACCTCGGCGAGCTCGAGGTGAACGTCGAGGACCTGCGCCTCGAGCACTCGCCCGGCGCGCAGTTCGGCCTCGCCGAGATCAGTGTCACCCCGACGGTCCTCCGCCGCGCCGTCGACGGCCTCGAGGCCCGCGGCTGGAAGATTGCGAGCGTCCCCTCATGAGCACCGACCCGTCGATCCTGTCCGCCCAGCCGCCCGTCACCGTCGCGATTGACGGGCCCGCAGGCTCCGGCAAGTCGAGCGTGTCGAAGCAGGCCGCGCGGCGCGTCGGCTACGGATACCTCGACACCGGCGCCGCCTACCGCGCGCTCGCCTGGCACGTGCTCGACCGCGGTGCCGACACGGCCGACGAGACGGCGGTGCTGGATGCCGCGGAGGAGTTCCCCTACGCGATCTCGCTCGACCCAGACGATTACTGGGTGCGCGTCGGCGACGTCGACGTGACAGGCGCGATCCGTGAGCCCCGCGTCACCGCCGCCGTCAGCGCCGTCGCGCGCATCGGTGCGGTGCGCGAGCGCGTGAACGATCTCTTCCGGGCGCTCGTCGCCGCGTCGGGTCGCCCCGGCGTCGTCGTCGAGGGTCGTGACATCACGACCGTCGTGGCCCCCGATGCGCCCGTGCGGATCCTCCTCACCGCGGCGCCCGAGGTGCGCGCCGCGCGGCGCAGCGCCGAACTCGTCACGCACGACGCGGCATCCGTCGCCGCCGCCCTGCACCGCCGCGACGCCGCCGACAGCCAGGTCGTCGACTTCCTCACCGCCGCCCCCGGCGTGACGGTCGTCGACTCGACCGATCTCGACTTCGCGCAGACCGTGGATGCCGTCCTCGACGTCATCTCCGCGGCGCGCGCCACCCCGACACCGGAGGACACCGATGGCCGCTGACGAAGAGTACGAGGGCGGCCCCGACCACCTCGAAGAGAAGCTCGCGAACCTCGACGAGGAGCTCGCCGAACAGCGCGCGGTAGCCCTGCGCGCCTCGCTCGCCGATTACGACCTCGACGAGGACGACGCCGAGCTCCTCGCCGGCTTCACCGCCGGCGGCGAGGTCGTCGAAGTGCTGCCCGCGCTCCCGGTCGTCGCGATCGTCGGGCGCCCGAACGTCGGCAAGTCGGCGCTCGTGAACCGCATCCTCGGCCGCCGCGAGGCGGTCGTCGAGGACACACCCGGCGTCACCCGCGACCGCGTCTCGTACAAGGCCGAGTGGATGGACCGCCGCTTCACGCTCGTCGACACCGGCGGGTGGGAGCCCGACGCCCGCGGCATCGACCGGTCGGTCGCCGCCCAGGCCGAAGTCGCGATCGACCTGTCCGACGTCGTGCTGTTCGTCGTCGACGCGATGGTCGGCGCCACCGCGACCGACGAGGCCGTCGTGCGGCTGCTGCGCACGACCAAGAAGCCCGTCTTCCTCGTCGCGAACAAGATCGACGACGCCCGGCAGGAGCCCGAGGCCGCGGCCCTGTGGAATTTGGGGCTCGGCGAGCCGCACCCCGTCTCCGCGATCCACGGTCGCGGCGTCGCCGACCTGCTCGACGAGGTCATGAAGGTCCTCCCCGACGTCTCCGCGGTCGCCAAGAGCGAACTCGGAGGGCCGCGCCGCGTCGCGATCCTCGGGCGCCCGAACGTCGGCAAGTCGTCGCTGCTCAACAAGGCGGCCGGCGAAGAGCGCGTCGTCGTCAACGAGCTCGCCGGCACCACCCGCGACCCGGTCGACGAGATCGTCGAGCTCGGCGGCAAGCTCTGGAGGTTCGTCGACACCGCCGGCATCCGCCGCCGCGTGCACCTGCAGCAGGGCGCCGACTTCTACGCGTCCCTGCGCACCTCAGCCGCGCTCGAGAAGGCCGAGGTCGCGGTGGTCGTGCTCGACGTGTCGCAGTCGATCAGCGTGCAGGACCTCAACATCATCGACCTCGTCCTCGAGTCGGGTCGTGCCCTCGTGCTGGCGTTCAACAAGTGGGACCGTCTGAACGACGACGACATGGAGAACGCCGATCGTCGCCGCTACCTCGAGCGGGAGATCGAGCAGGACCTCGCGCACGTCGCGTGGGCGCCGCGCGTCAACATCTCGGCGCGCACGGGGCGTCACCTCGACAAGCTCGTACCCGCGCTCGAGACGGCACTCGAGTCGTGGGATCAGCGCATTCCGACCGGCAAGTTCAACGCGTTCCTCTCCGAGCTCGTCGCCGAGCACCCGCACCCGCTGCGGGGCGGCAAGCAGCCGCGCATCCTGTTCGGCACGCAGGCCTCGACCCGCCCGCCGACATTCGTCCTGTTCACGACCGGCTTCCTCGACCCGGGCTACCGCCGCTTCATCCAGCGACGCCTGCGCGAGATCTTCGGCTTCGAGGGCACGCCCATCGTCACGAACATGCGGGTGCGGGAGCGTCGCCAGCGCTGACGGGCGGCGCGGTGAGCAGGGCGTCGAGCTCGCGTCGGATCGACGCGAGCGCATCGTAGCGGGCGATCGTCGCGCGCATCCGCTGGGCATTCGCGCGGTAGCTGTCGTCCTCGAGCACGCGCAGCACGGCGCCTCGCACCTGCGCCGCCGAGGGGCGACCCGTCCGCAGGTCTATGCCTACCCCGAAGTGCGCCACCCGCGCCGCGACCTCCGGCTTGTCTTCGGCGTCGCCCGCGACGACGAGCGGGACCCCCGCCGACAGCGCCGCCCACGTGCCGCCCGAGCCCCCGTTGGTGACCATGACGCGCGTCAGGGGAAGGAGGTCGGCGTACGGCAGGAACTCCGCAACACGCGCGTTGCGCGGCACCGGGCCGAGCGCGTCGACCGGGCGGCGTCCGGTGCTCGCGACCACGTGCACGTCGAGGTCGGCGAGGCCGTCGAGCGTCGGGCGCAGCACGGTCGTGACGTCCCGGTTGTCGAGCGTGCCCTGGGTCACATGGACGACGGGTTTGCCGTCATGCAGCTCCGACCACCACGCGGGCACGTCGCCCTCGCCGATCGAGGCCTGCGCCGGGAGCGGGCCGACGAACCGCACGTTCGGCGACAGGTCGCGCCGGTCGTATTCGAACTCGCGCGGGCCGAGCTGAAGGTACAGATCGGGGTCGCGGGAGAAGTCCACGACGAAGCCCCGGGGCGCGTGCGCACCGGCCTCTTCGAGGAGCCGGCCGGCGAGCTTCTGGGCGTGCGCGAAGAACACGCGGCGCGCGGCCAGGTTCAGGGCGCGGTTGCGGAGGCGGCCCAGCCGTCCCGGCAGCACCCGGATGCGCGAGTTGGCGGGCGGCACGTCGACGCTCAGCTGGGCGAGCGGGCTCACCCCGAAAGCCACGACGGGCGGTCGATCGGCCGCGGGGCGCTGCAGGAGGGGCAGGGCGCCGGCGAAGAAGCTGTCGATGAGGACGGCGTCAATCTGCTCGTCGTCGAGGATCGCGCTCATCGCCCGCCACTGATCGGGGATCGGGCGGAGGAAGGTCGACTCGACCTGATACTGCGACAGCGCGATGCCGCGGTACCGCCCTTGATCGGGCACGAACGTGGCCGGGTCGCGCTCGTTGAAGTCCGCCACCTCGCCGAGCGCGTGGAACTCGAGGCCCGCGTCTTCGGCGGCACGCCGGAAACGCGAGCCGGAGAGGACGATGATCCGGTCGCCGCGGCGGGCGAGGTCGACGCCGATCTTGAGCATCGGATTGACGTGGCCGTACAGCGGCGAGGCGCACAGGAGGAAGGTGCTCACGAGGGTCGGTCTCCGTTCCGGCGGACGATGAGGCGGTCGAGGGCGTCGCGCAGCCAGTCCGCGTAGCGGGCGCGTGACCAGCCGAAGGTGTCGACGAAGTGCTCGAAGGTCTCGTGCGCGACGAGCACCGACAGGGTCGCGATCGCGTCCTCCATCTGCGCGGGCGCGATCAGCCCCCGCGAGACGAGCCACGGCCCCGCCTCCGCGACGTCGGCGGTGCGCCGGGCCTGCGCGCGCGCGAGGAGCGCGGCGATCTCCGGCTCCGCATCGGCTGCGGCGCGGGCCGTGCGCCACAGCGGGTCGGAGCGTTCGATCGACGCGGTGACGAGGTCGACGTAGAGATCCAGAGCCTGTGCCGTGGGCAGCGCGAACACGGCGGCGTACCGATCGTTCTGGCTGAGCGGGCCGTCGTCGTCGCCACCGGTGAAGGCGCGGGTCATGGCGGCGGCGAGCAGCTCGGCTTTCGACCCGGCGAGGTACACCGACTCCACCGAGACGCCCGCGCGGCGGGCGATCGCCTTCATCGTCGTGGGGGCGTAGCCGCCGGCGAAGAGTTCACCGGCGGCTGCGAGGATCCGCGCGCGCGTCTGCGCGGCTCGTTCGGTGCGCCGCGGGTAGGTGCGCGCGGATCGCTCGCTCGGTGATCCCCCCACACAAGGACTGTATAACTACAGTCGGACTGTAAGCAATACCCGTCGACGAATTGGCGGAGGTCCTCACCGCACGACGAGGCTCGCGAACCGATCGACGGGCAGGTCGTCGAGAGCGAGCGGGGCGGATGCCTCGGCATCCACCCCCACTCTCGGCAGCGGCGAGCGCACACCCGTGTCGCGGAACCGCTGCACGGCCCAGTGCTCGACGCCCGCGTCGGCGAGGAGGCAGCCGAGCTCGCGCAGGCCGGCGTCGTCGATCGCCGCGGGATGCACGGTGGTGCGGACCTCGACGTCGAGCGGGCGATCGGTGCCCTCTCGGAGGATCTGATCGGCGCGCACCAGTTCGAGCGAGCGCCACGCATTATCCGCGCTGTGCGGGCGACCGGTGACGAGGTCGTAGCCGCCCGGCAGCGCCTTGATGTCGAGGCCCACCCAGTCGACGTGCGGCAGGACCCGCGCGAGCAGCCCCGGGTAGGCGCCGCCCGTGTGCAACCCGATCTTGAACCCGAGCGAGCGGACGAGATCCATCGCGGGCACGACGGCTCGCTGCAGCGTCGGCTCGCCGCCCGAGAAGACGACCCCGTCGAGCAGACCCATCCGCTCGCACAGGAGGTCGACGACGTCGCCCCAGGAGAGGTCGCCCTCTGCGCGCGGGTCGATGAGGGCCGGGTTGTGGCAGTAGAAGCAGTTCCACGGGCACCCCTGCAGGAAGACCGTCGCCGCGAGCATGTCGGGCCAGTCGACCGTCGAGAACGCGGTGACGCCCGCGACGTTCAGCTCGCTGGCTGCGGCTGTGCGGACCATGAGTCCTCCTGCGACGACAGGGCCTGCGTGGACAGGGTGGGGGCGACGAAGTACGTCCTCTCCGAAGCTTCGCCCTTCTTGCCGATGTTGAACCCCGACACGGGCCGGAAGTAACCCATCACGCGCGTCCAGACCTCGCAGACCGCGGCGCACGTCGGGCAGGTCTCGTGGTGGCCGGAGACGTAGCCGTGCTGCGGGCAGATCGAGAACGTCGGCGTGATCGTCAGGTAGGGCAGGCGGAACCGCTCGAGCGAGCGGCGCACGAGGTCGCGGCACGCGCGGGCCGACTCCATCGCCTCGCCGAGGTACAGGTGCAGCACCGTCCCGCCCGTGTACTGCTGCTGCAGCGGCTCCTGCAGGGCCATCGCGAGGAACGGGTCGGAGGTGAAGCCGACCGGCAGCTGCGACGAGTTGGTGTAGTACGGGTTCTCGGTGGTGCCCGCGTGCAGGATGCCGTCGAAGCGCGCGATGTCCTCCTTCGCGAACCGGTAGGTCGTGCCCTCGGCCGGCGTCGCTTCGAGGTTGTACATGCGGCCTGTCTCGGCCTGGAACCGGGTGATCCGGGTGCGCACGCGGTCGAGCAGACGCATCGCGGCGGCGGCGCCCGTCTCGTCGGTGATGTCGTGGGCGTCGCGGGTGAGGTTCCGGACGTACTCGTTGACGCCGTTGACGCCGATCGTCGAGAAGTGATTGTCGAGGGTGCCGAGGTACCGCTTCGTGTACGGGAAGAGCCCGCCCTCGAGGTGGCGGGAGATCACCGCGCGCTTGGCCTCGAGGCTGTCGCGGGCGATGTCGAGCAGGTCGTCGAGGCGCGCGAGCGCGGCATCCTCATCGCCGGAGTGCAGGAACCCGAGGCGCGCGCAGTTGATCGTGACGACGCCGATCGAGCCGGTCTGCTCGGCCGAGCCGAACAGCCCGTTTCCGCGCTTGAGAAGCTCGGTGAGGTCGAGCTGCAGGCGGCAGCACATCGAGCGGATCATGTGCGGGTCGAGGTCGGAGTTGACGAAGTTCTGGAAGTAGGGGAGCCCGTACCGGGCGGTCATCGCGAAGAGGGCCTCGACGTTCTCACCGTCCCAGTCGAAGTCCTTCGTGATGTTGTAGGTCGGGATCGGGAAGGTGAACGCGCGGCCGTCGGCGTCGCCCGCCGTCATCACGTCGATGAAGGCGCGATTGATGAGCGCCATCTCGGGGGCGAGGTCGCCGTAGGTGAAATCCTGCACCTCGTAGCCGATGAGGGGGCGCTGATCGGCGAGGTCGTCGGGGCAGACCCAGTCGAAGGTGAGGTTCGTGAACGGCGTCTGCGTGCCCCACCGGCTCGGGACGTTGAGGTTGAAGACGAACTCCTGCATCGCCTGGTGCACCTCGTCGTAGGTGAGAGCGTCGCGGCGGACGTAGGGGGCGAGGTAGGTGTCGAACGAGGAGAACGCCTGCGCACCGGCCCACTCGTTCTGGAGCGTTCCGAGGAAGTTGACGAGCTGCCCCAGCGCGCTCGCGAAGTGCCGCGGGGGAGCGCTGGCGATGCGCCCCGGGACGCCGTTGAACCCCTGCTCGAGGACCATGCGCAGCGACCAGCCGGCGCAGTACCCCGCGAAGACGTCGAGGTCGTGGATGTGCAGGTCGCCGGCGCGGTGCGCGTCGCCGGCGGCTGTGTCGTAGACCTCGTCGAGCCAGTAGTTGGCGATGAGCTTGCCGGCGGCGTTCAGGACCATGCCGCCCAGCGAGTACCCCTGGTTCGCATTCGCGTTGACGCGCCAGTCGGTGCGGGCGAGGTACTCGTCGATCGTGCTCTGCACGGAGACGGTGCCGGTAACGGTGCGGGGGGATGCCATGGTCGTCCTACTCTCCCTAGGGCTGTCGTTGTGGTCTGACCACCATATGTTGTGGTCTGACCGCAGATCGCGCGCATATGTGGCGTGTCGCACGATCTGTGACGCGCGCTCGCCGTCGTGCCCCGGACCTGTGACAGGCTGAACGAGTGACGATCGAGCCTCCCGCACCCGGAGAGCCGCGCCGGCCGCACGGCCCGCGCGACCCCGGTGACGCGTGGGTGGTCCACGACGACGGCACGCGCTTCTGGGGTGCGTTCGGCGCGGCGGGACTGCTCGCCGTCGATCCGGAGCGCGGCGTGCTGCTGCAGCACCGCGTCGCGTGGAGTCACTTCGGCGACACGTGGGCGCTGCCCGGCGGCGCGCGACACGCGGGCGAGTCGGCGTGCGACGGCGCCCTGCGCGAATCCGCCGAGGAGGCCGGGGTGCCGGCCGATGCCGTGTCGCCGCGGTTCATCAGCGTGTTCGACGCCGACGTCTGGACCTACTCGACGGTCGTCGCCGATGTCGTCACACCGTTCGAGGCGGTGATCAGCGACCCGGAGAGCCGCGAGCTCGCGTGGGTGCCGGCGGACGCCGTCGACACCTACCCCCTGCACCCGGGCTTCGCGGCGTCGTGGCCGCTTCTGCGCTCGCTCCTTCCTGTGCGCCCCGCCGTCGTCGTGGACGCCGCGAACGTCGTCGGGTCGGTTCCCGACGGGTGGTGGCGCGACCGCGCGGGTGCGACCGAGCGTCTGCTCGGAAGGCTCGCGGTCACGGCATCCGAGGGCATGCCCGCGGAGCGGCTGGGGCTTGCCGCCGACGTGTGGTTCCCGGAGTTCTCGGTGGTGGTCGAGGGGCAGGCGAAGGCGGTCGACGACGTGACGGGTCTGCACGTGGTGCGGGCGCCGGGGGAGGGCGACGACGAGATCGTCGCTGAGACGGCGCGCCTCGTGGATGCCGGGCGCACCGTCACGGTCGTGACGAGCGACCGCGGGCTGCGAGAGCGGGTCGAGGCGCTGGGCGCGGTCGTGCACGGACCGTCGTGGCTGCGCGCGACGGCGTGACGCGGCGTGCGACCTCGTCGTCTACGTGATCACCGTCGCGCTGTGTTCCCTGGTGGATTCCGGGGTGTCGCGCGGCGCGAAGCGGCGTCAGTCGTCGTAGGCGTCGCGCCCGCGCAGTCGGTCGATCTCGCGGCGCTCGCGCTTGGTGGGGCGGCCGGCGCCGCGGTCGCGCACGGCGAGTTGGGCGACCGGTTCGCGAGGCGGCGTGCGGTCTTCTGCCGCGAGGGCCGCGAGCGGCGCGCCGACGCGCTTGGTCAGGAGCTGCCGGACGACGAGGATGCGGTCGAACCCGGCGATCCGGACGCGCAGCTCATCGCCGATGCGCACGGGCTGCGCGGCCTTGGCGCGCTCGCCGCCCACGCGGACGTGCCCGGCGCGGCACGCGGTCGTCGCCGCCGACCGGGTCTTGTACACGCGGACCGCCCAGAGCCAGGCATCCACCCGCACGGATGCGCTCACGGCTCGCTCCGGATCAGGCGGACGGCCCCGTAGACGAGGAGCCCCTGCCCGATCGTGTAAGTCAGCATGACCCACCCGTCGCCGAGGGACTCGCCGCCCGGGAAGAAGAGCCGCAGCGCGAGGATCGTGTCGGAGACCAGGAAGAACGCGCCGCCGATCGCCGTGATCGTTGATCCGCGCGTCGCGGCGACGGCGGTGCCCCCGAGAATCAGCCCGTACAGTGCAACCGCGATCGTGAGTGCGCCCAGGTGCGGCCACAGCACGGCGAGCATGACGCCCCACCACACGGCGTATACGAGGGTCCACGGTGCGAGCGGGCGTCTCGGCAGGAGGCGAACGAACAACACGATGTAGGCGAGGTGCGCGAGGCCGAAGCAGAGGAGCATGAACGGAAGCTCGTCGCCCGCGAACGGGAAGAAGAACGCCGCGCCGTCCCCGAGCCACGAGAAGCCGATGGCTGCGAGCAGGACGGATGCCGCAGCGATGCCCGTCCGCGTCGTCCCCGCGCCGCGCATGCTCCCGCGCAGCGCCCAGAGCGTCGCGAGGGCGAGCGCCGGCATGAGCGCGAGCTTGGTCGGGTAGACGAGGTCGGCCGGCCCGACGAGGAGGGTGATGAGGTGCACGGCGGCCACGAGGGCGTAGAGCGCGAATCCCCACCACCGGGTGCGGTCGGGCGCGGCGCGCGTCTCAGTCGTCGTGTGCCCTGCCGACGGGGGGTGTGGTGCCACGATGCTCCCTCTCGAGTCCCTCTCGCCCGAGCTTATGCGAGCGTGAGGGAGACGATCGGCCTCGCCGGTTTCGGGCGCGCCACCTCGGTGAACCCCGCGCCGAGGAAGCTCGACAGGGCGCCGTGGAAGAGCGCGTTCGGACTGGTCGTCTTCACCGACGTGTCGACCGGGTAGCCCTCGATCACGCGCGCACCGTTCGCGCGCGCGTGCGCGACGGCCGCCGCGAGGAGCGCGTCGGCGATCCCTTCACCGCGGTGTTCCTTGCGCACGACGAAGCACGTGATCGCCCAGACGCTCGCATCGTCGATCGGCTCGGGCGATTGCCTGATGTCACGCGTGGCTTCCAGCCGTGGCTGCGCCGGACGCGACGCGACTTTGACCCAGCCGACGGCCTCGTCGCCGACGTAGGCGAGGAGCGCGGAGGGAATCGGCGCTCGCAGGTCGGTGCGTAGCAGCTCGCGCTTCTCTATGGCTGTCGTCGCGTCGAAGTCCTTGTTGCGCAGCATCCACCACTGGCACCAGCACGAAGCGCCGTCACCGCCGCCGGTCAACGCGTGCTCGACGTCGGTGAAGCGTTCATCGGATGCCGGTTCGATGCGGATCTCGGTCATGGCCACAACCTACGCATCCCCTCCGACATCCGCCATGGGGATCGGGCGTCTCGGTTCGCGAGCACTGCGCGGAGCGGCTAAGATGGGGGAGTTGTCCGCGTGCGGGCAACGGACCGGGATGTGGCGCAGCTTGGTAGCGCACTTGACTGGGGGTCAAGGGGTTCACCCCCTCCGGTTAGCCCGAAATAACTGGAAATCGATGCCACGGGATGTGGCGCAGCTTGGTAGCGCACCTGACTGGGGGTCAGGGGGTCGCAGGTTCAAATCCTGTCATCCCGACAGAAAAGCCCTGATGAGAAGACATTCTCATCAGGGCTTTGTCATGTCCGCCGACGGGTTTTTGTGGTTCCCTCGTGGTCCCCCTGCTCGATCGACAGAAGCAGTCGACCGCCCTCCGGAACCCCTTTGGCGGCCCAAGCTGTGGATAAGGGGACCAAAAGGGGACCAGAGCGCTCTGCGAGTTGTGCGGCGCATCGCTACAAGGTCCTCGATGTGCCTCGACGGGACGGCCTGGCGGCCTTGGCTGAGCGGGCGAGGAAGGCGTTGGCCTGTTCGGCGGCGGAGGCGAGGTGCCGGTCGTCGGGGTGGAGGTAGCCGCGGGTGGTCTCGACGGAGGCGTGGCCGAGGATGTCTTGGAGGACGTGCAAGGGGATGCCGGCGTCGGCGAGCCAGGTCGCGCCGGTGTAGCGGAGGCCGTGGCGGGTGAGGTCGGGCAGGCCGATGTCTTTGACGATCTGGTCCCAGTTCGTGGCGTCTCGCACCGGTGACCCCTGCGGCCTAGCATGAGGGCAGGAACGGACGGGGGCACGGATGCCGGATATCGACGCCGCACGGGTCATGATCGAGCACCGGGAACGCATCCGCGAGGTGGCCTCGGTCCTGGCGAAGTACGGTCTGGCGCAGATCGTGGACGCCTCGGGGGATGCCGCCCCCAGCTCAGCTGGGCGCGCAACATCGCGGCGTCGCACGTGTCGCCGGAGATCGCGGCGATGTCGCCGGGGCAGCGCCTCCGCGCCGCCTTCGGTGAGCTCGGCACAGCCTGGATCAAACTCGGACAGACCCTCAGCACCCGCCCCGACGTCGTCGGCCCCGAGATCGCGGCGGAGCTGTCCGGCCTCCAGTCCGACGCGCCGCCCGATGCCTCCGGCGCTGCGCTTGTGACGGTCGAGGCCGAGCTCGGAGCGCCCGTGGCGAAACTCTACGGTTCGTTCCATCGGCCCGCCATGGCCTCCGCGTCGGTCGCTGAGGTCCACAAGGCGACTCTCAAAGACCACACCCGCGTCGTCGTGAAGGTGGTGCACCACAACGCCGCCGCGCAGGTGCGCGCGGACCTCGACGTGATGCGCGTCGTGGCCGTATGGCTCGAGCAGTCCGACGCCGATCTGCAGCGGTACCGGATCGTCGACCTCGTCGACGATTTCGCCGCGATGCTGGCGGATGCCCTCGATCTTCGGACGGAGGCGGCGCACCTGGAGGCGTTCGGCCGGAACTTCTCGGGCGATCCGGCCATCGTGATACCGCACGCGTACGAAGAGCTGTCCGGCCCCTCCGTGCTCACGATGACGAGGGAAGAGGGCCGCAGTCCCGTCGATCGGGCCGCGGTGGAGCGAGCCGGCTGGGACGTCGAGGAGCTCGTGACGACGGTCGCGGACGCCTACCTGGAGATGATCTTCCGCGACGGACTGTTCCACGCCGACCCGCACCCCGGAAATCTGCTGCTCACTCCCGACCATCGCATCGCGATCCTCGATTTCGGAGATGTCGGGCGCGTGCCGGCATCCCGCCGCGCACAGCTGGCGCGGATGGGCGTGGCGCTCGTGGTGCGCGACGACCGCTCGCTCGCGGACGAGATCCTGGCGGTCACGGACCCTCCTCCCGAGACGGACCTCGACGCCGCGCGGCGCGATCTGGCGGACTGGATCGACGGCTCGCTCTACACCGACGTCGACGAGATGGACGTCCCCGCCATCGCCGACGAGTTCGCCGAGATCATGCGACGGCATGCGCTGCGCGTACCCGACGACCTCGCGCTCCTCGCGCGGACCCTGCTGCGGCTCCAGGGCCTCGCGCAGAGCTACGGGGCCCAGCTCGACCTCGTCGGCCTCATCGCGCCCTACGCCCTGCGCCTGGCCCGCGAGCAGCTCGACCCGATGACGCTGGTCTTCTCCACGGCGCGCGCCGTACGACGGTGGACGCAGCTTCTCGGCGACCTTCCCGACGAGACACGGCAGACGCTTCAGGCGCTTGGCGCCGGCAAGATCGCGGTGGAGTTCCGCTTCCACGACGAGGATCGCGTCACCGAGAGTCTCGTCGGCGGGATCGTGGCGGGGTCGTCGATCCTCGCGGCGGCGCAGCTCCTCTCGCGCCGCACGCCCCCGACGATCGCGGGGATCTCGCTCCCCGGCGCGGCGGCGCTGATCGCCTCGGGTGTCATGTGGGTACGGCGGCCGCGGGTCGATCGGCCGCGTACCGGGTCTCCCGTGCAGGTCGCGGTGGAGGCGCTTCGCCGTCGTCGTCGGGCCTAGCCGGGCGGAGGGATGCCTCACCGCGCGAGCGCGGCATCCAGCTGGTCGAGGATGCGGGCACAGGCATCCACGTCTTCCGGGGTGCCGGAGAGCTCGAACTCGAACAGCACCGGGCGACCGGACTTCTCGGAGAGCTCCCGCGCGGCGGCCTGGTAGTACTCACCGAAGTTGCGGTTGCCCGACCCGATGATGCCGACGAGGCTCCGCCGGTTCGCGGGGGAGCGGAGGAACGCCTTCACCGGCGCGGGGAGGGTCACCTCGTCGGCGTTCCCCGCCTTGTACGACGGAGTGAGGAGCACCCAGTGTCCGGCGGGTTCACTGCGGCGCACGTCCGCGTCGGCGAGGTTGCGGACCTCGCGCCCCGTCTGCGCCGCGAGGTGCTCGGCGAAGCGGCCCGTCAGGTTCGACACCGACGAGTAGTAGTAGACGGGAACGGGGCTCACCCCTCCAGTGTGCGCGCCGGAGGGGTGGGGTGCACGCAGGGGGCGCCGTCGATATCCGTCGGTGACAGGCAGGGGCGTTTCGACCCGCTGTGCTCGCGACCGGTGGGGGCTTGCCCTCGCGTCGTCAGCGCTGCCAGGCGCGCTCGATCGGGATCTCCCGTCCGAGCGCGTTCTCGGCGGCGCGGTGTCCGGACAGCATCGCTCCCGGCACCGTTGCCGGGTCGTCCGACCACGTCGCCTCACCGGCGATGTGCAGGACCCCCCGCAGCGGCACGGCGAGCAGATCATGGTCGGATGCCTGAGATCCGCGCGCCATGTAGGCGTAGGCGCCGTGCGAGAAGGGGTCGTCCTGCCAGTCGGTGCGGAGCACCGAGGCCGGTTCCGGCACCGCATCGCCGTAGAGGCGCCGCAGCTGGACGAGGATCGAGTCGACCACCTCGGCATCCGTCCACGATCGCGTCTCGATCGCTGCGGGGCCGGCGGCGAAGGTGAGGAGCGTCGGCGTCCCGTGCAGGCGCGTCAGGTCGTACCAGGAGTGCCACCAGCGGCCCTCCGGCCCCTGCTGCCGGATGGCGTAGACGTCGTCGTCCCAGAAGCGCTCGTCGAAGCGCAGGAACACCTTCTCGAACGCGTTCATCTCCAGACGCGCCAACGCGCTCGCGTGCGGGTCGGGAAGCGGCGGGTCGAGCACGAAAGCCTCGGCGCGGAGCACTCCGACCGGCACCGTGACGATGACGTCGTCGGAGGTGAAGGCGCCATGGTCCGTCCTGACCGTGACGCCGCCCGACCCCCATTCCACGCGTGACACCGCGTGCCCCAGACGGATGTCGAGCGCACCGGCACCGGCGCCCGAGCCGCCCGCGAGACCGGCGGCGAGCCCCGCCGCCAAGCGGTCGTAGCCCTCGGGGAAGACGACCTCGTCGCCGTTGACGGTGTCGTCGTCGAGGCCGTGGGCGCCGAGGTCGTCGATCCACACGCCGTACTGCTCTTCGGTGCGGTGCTCGAGGTACTCGCGCACGCGCTGTGCGCGCTCGGCATCCCACCCCTGCGCGCCCCCGACCTCGGCGAGCGCCGCCTCCGTGACGTCGCGGTAGGAGTCGTCGGGCGCGGATGCCGCGATGGCGGAGGTGAGCGCCGCGTCGACGGCGTGGATGTCGGCGACGTAGCGCGCGGCCTCATCGTCCGTGAGTCGTCGTCCGTCGGGGGAGTAGTGCGCGATCGGGCGGCTGTCGGGCTGGTAGCCGCCGACGGTGAACTCGGCCATCGGCATGCCGAAGGCGAGCGCCGCGGCGTGGACGGGGCTGTCGTCGATGCCGTGGATCCACGAGGCGCCGCGGTCGGTGACGTGCCCGTCCGACCGGTCGGTCCACGTGCGGCCGCCGATGCGGTCGCGCGCTTCGAGCACGACGACGCGGCGCCCGGCATCCTGTAGCAGACGCGCCGCGGTGACACCAGCGACCCCCGCGCCGATCACGATGGTGTCGGCATCCGTCATGGTCTTCTCCTTCGATGCATTCGCTGCTTCACAGCCTGTGCGCGTCGAGCCAGGCGAGGAGCGCCGGCAGTGCGAGCTACGCGACGGTGCCGTGGTCGGCGACCGCGATCTTGTGGAACGAGACGTCCATCCCCTGCGCTCTCTCACGCGCCACGAACTGTTCGGTCGCCGAGGGTACGACGAGCTCGTCGGCGAGGCCTTGCGCGACGAACAGGGGAGCGGCGAACGGCACTGCTCCGGCGGAGTTCTCCGCGAGGATGTCCTTCCACGGCTCGACCGTCGCGGGGTCGGCGGTGACGAAGTGGCCGACGACGGGCTGCCCGATCTCGTGCAGCCGATCGATGTTGGTCAGCAGGCACATCTCGTTCATCTCGGGGAGGATCGCCCGCGCCTCGGGCGTGAGGATGCTCTCGAGCGTCGCCCCGCGGTCGGCATAGACGCCGGCGTAGGCGGCGAATGCGTAGGACCCGATGGTGACGCCGGAGATGTCGTCGATGTGGTCGCTGAGGAGCGAGCCGAGGTCGGCGGCGGGGGCGGCCACCGCGACGCCCGTGATGTCGAGCTCGGGTGCGTACTGCTGGGCGCGCTGCGCCGCGAACAGGACCGCCTGCCCGCCCTGCGAGTGGCCCCACAGCACCACTGTCTCCGACGCGTGTGCGGCGGGGAGCTGCCGGGCGGCTCGGACGGCATCGAGCACGGCGTTGCCGCCCGTGTCGCCGACGAGATACGAGTCGGGGCCAGCGGTGCCCATGCCGACGTAGTCGGTCGCGGCGATCGTGTAGCCGCGGTCGAGCATGGGCCGCATGCCCTCGATGAGGGCGTAGGGGTCGAACCCGCGTGAGGGGGCGCAGTCGGGCGCCGATCCCGTCGTCGGGTGGCCCCACGAGAGCACGGTGCGGCCCCCCGCGGGCGCTGCGCCGAGAGGGGTGATCACGAGGCCTGTCGAGACGACCGTGTCGCCGTGGACGTCGGTCGTGCGGTACATCACGCGCCACGCGCGGGCGTCGAACGGCAGTCCGACGAGCTCTTCGCTGCGTACGAGGGTGCCCGGAGCGCCGTCTGCGGCATCCGCCGGCTGTGCGTAGAACGCGTCGAGGTGGCGCCGCTCGACCGCATCTCCCGCCAGGCGGGCCTCGATCACGACGACGAATGCGGCGACGAGGGTGAGGAGCGCGGCGCCCGCCAGGAGGGCGAAGGGATGCCTCCGGTGTCGCCGCCGTGCCATCGCGGGTCCTCTTCGCCGAGCCGTCTTCCCGCGTCGCCTGCGGGTCTCTCGGCATTCTCCCACGATCCGATCTTGTGTGGTCAGACCACACGTGGCATACTGGATTCACAGGCCCGAGAGCCCTCGGACCCGGAAATGCGAAGACGCGGACAGGGCGTCCGCGCAGGGTAGGAGAAACCCAGATGTCCACCTCGATCGATGCTCTGGTCGAAGGCGCACAAGAAGCGCTCGCCGAGTACGCATCATTCACGCAGGAGCAGATCGACCAGATCGTCCGCAAGGCGTCGGTCGCCGCGCTCCACCACCACGGCGAGCTCGCCGTCATGGCCGTCGAAGAGACCGGCCGCGGCCTCTTCGAAGACAAGGCCGTCAAGAACATGTTCGCGTGCGAGCACGTGACCCACTCGATCATCAAGCAGAAGACCGTCGGCGTGATCTCGCACGACGAGATCACCGGCATCACCGAGATCGCCGACCCGGTGGGCGTCATCTGCGCCCTCACGCCGGTCACGAACCCGACCTCGACCACGATCTTCAAGTCGCTCATCGCGCTGAAGACCCGCAACCCCATCGTCTTCGGCTTCCACCCCTCCGCGCAGAAGTGCTCCGTCGCCGCCGCGACCATCGTCCGCGACGCGGCCATCGCCGCCGGCGCCCCTGAGAACTGCATCCAGTGGATCGAGGAGCCCTCGATGGATGCCTCGGGTCAGCTCATGAACCACCCGGGTGTCGCGCTCATCCTCGCCACCGGCGGCAACGCCATGGTGCGCGCCGCCTACTCGTGCGGCAAGCCGGCCCTGGGCGTCGGCGCGGGCAACGTCCCCGCCTTCATCGAGCGCACCGCCAAGGTCGGTCGCGCCGTCAACGACATCGTCCTGTCGAAGTCGTTCGACATGGGCATGGTGTGCGCGAGCGAGCAGGCCGTCATCCTCGACGAGCCGATCGCCGAAGAGGCCCTGGCCGAGTTCGAGCGTCTGCACGCCTACCGCGCGTCGGCGTCCGAGAAGCGCATGCTCGAGGAGTTCATCTTCGGTGTGACCGCCGACAGCGAGAACTGCGCCGGCGCCAAGCTCAACCCCACCGTCGTCGGCCAGTCGCCGCAGTGGATCGCCGAGCAGGCCGGATTCACCGTTCCCGAGGACACTTCGATCATCCTCGCCGACGTGTCGTCGGTCGGCCCGCAGGAGCCTCTCACGCGGGAGAAGCTCGCCCCGGTCCTCGCGGTGCTGCGCGCCTCGAGCCCCGCCGAGGGCATCGACCTCGCACGGCAGATGGTCGACTTCGACGGCCTCGGCCACTCGGGTGCCATCCACTCCAACGACCAGGACGTCATCGCCGAGTTCGGCAAGGTCGTCAAGGCCGTCCGCATCATCGAGAACAGCCCCTCGGCCCTCGGTGGCATCGGCGACATCTACAACGCCTTCATGCCCAGCCTCACCCTCGGCTGCGGCTCGTACGGTCACAACTCCGTGTCCAACAACGTCTCGGCGGTGAACCTCTTGAACGTCAAGCGCATCGGTCGTCGCAACAACAACCTGCAGTGGTTCAAGGTTCCGGCCAAGACCTACTTCGAGCCGAACGCGATCCGCTACCTCATGGACATGAAGGGCATCGAGCGCGTCACCATCGTCACCGACGGCGGCATGACCCGCATGGGCTTCGTCGACAAGGTGATCGACGTGCTCAACCGTCGCCCGGGCCGTGTGCACCTGCAGATCATCGACAACGTGCAGCCCGAGCCGAAGCTCTCGAGCGTCCAGGCGGGGGCCGCGCTCATGCGCGAGTTCCAGCCCGACACGATCATCGCGCTCGGCGGCGGTTCGCCGATGGATGCCGCGAAGGTCATGTGGCTGCTGTACGAGAACCCCGAGACGCAGTTCTCCGACATGCGCGAGAAGTTCTTCGACGTGCGCAAGCGCGCGTTCAAGTTCCCCGAGCTCGGCAAGCTCGCGAAGCTCGTGTGCATCCCGACCACGTCGGGCACGGGCTCGGAGATGACCCCGTTCGCCGTCATCACCGACGACGAGACCGGCATGAAGTACCCGCTCGCCGACTACGCGCTGACCCCGTCGGTCGCGATCATCGACCCGGTGCTGACCGCCGCCCTGCCGAAGTTCCTCGTCGCCGACGCCGGTTTCGACGCGCTGACGCACGCCACCGAGGCCTACGTCTCGGTGTACGCGAACGACTACACCGACGGCCTCGCGCTTCACGCGATCAAGCTGATCTTCGAGAACATCGAGCGTTCCGCGAACGCTCCGGCGAACTCGACGGATGCCGAGGACATCAAGGCCCGCGAGAAGATGCACAACGCGGCATCCATGTCGGGTATGGCCTTCGGCAACGCGTTCCTCGGGATCGTCCACGCCATGGCGCACGTGACCGGCTCGACGTACCACCTGGTGCACGGCCGCACGAACGCGGTGTACCTGCCGCACGTGATCCGCTACAACGGTCGGGTGCCGTCGAAGCTCAACGCGTGGCCGAAGTACGAGCGCTATGTCGCTCCCGAGCGGTTCCAGCAGATCGCCGCGCACCTGGGCCTTCCGGCCTCCACCCCGGAGGAGGGCGTCGAGAGCTACGCCCGCGCCGTGGAGGAGCTGCGTGACAAGGTCGGCATCGAGCGCTCGTTCCAGCAGCAGGGCGTCGACGAGACCGCCTTCATCGGCGGGCTCCACGACCTGGCGATGGCCGCCTACGGCGACCAGTGCGCCCCGGCCAACCCGCGCATGCCGATGATCGCCGACATGGAGACCCTCATGGAGGCGGCCTACTACGGCACGTCGTTCGACGAGGTGCGCGCCGCCCGCAAGGGCACGCACGCCGAGAGCGACGCGGTGACCGGAACGGTCTCGACGGCGAAGGTCGCGAAGGCCGCGAAGGGCGGACGTCGTACGAAGACGAACGCCTGAGTGGATGCCTGACAGACACCCCGAGTGATCGGGGTGAAGGGGGCCGGGGGAGCATACCCGGCCCCCTTCGTCGTGCCCCGGGTTGTCCTGGCCGCCTGACCCGCCGACCATAGATACATGCCCCGCGCCACCACCCACCCCCGAGCCCCGTGGATAATCACGGGGCTTGCGGCGTTGTGCGGGGTCGCGCTCGCGGTCGCTGTGGCCGTCGCGCCCGGTGCGTCGGGGGCCGCGACCTCGTCGCCCGGGGTCGACCCGATGCCCGGGTCGCCGGCATCCGGCCTCACCGTCGAGTCGCCGACGGAGACGACTGCGGATGTCCGCACGGGCGCGCCCGAGAACACGACGGTGTACCCGCTCGAGTCGCTGCCGCAGATCGATGTGTGGTCGGTGGATGCCGCGCTGCCCATCGACGACGATCCCTTCGGGGAGCTGACGGGAGAGCTCGCGCGTCCGCGCGCGGCGGCGCCGGTGTTCGCGGACCCGGCGGGGGAGCCGATCGGTTACCTCGCGCACGATGCCGCGTACGGCGGGTCGGTGGTTCCCGTGGTGGTGCACGACACGTACTGGGTGAAGGTGCTCCTGTCGGGCCGGCAGGGTCTGCCGCCGTCGGGGAGCTCGGCGCAGGCGGTCGGCTGGCTGCGGATCGCCGACGTCGATCTCAGTCCCGTGGAGTCGTACGTCGAGGTGCATCTCGAGGCGCGGACGATCGACATCGTGAGCGCGACGGGACTGGAGCGGGTGGCGAGCGACTTCGCGTGGGGGAAGCCGTCGACGCCGACGCCCGTGGGCCGGACGTTCGTGATGCTGACGACGGTTGTGCCGGAGTACGCGTACACGCAGGGGCACCCGCTGGTGTATCTCGGCGTCCAGTCGCCGACGCTCCCGGGTTTCGACGGGGGAGAGGTCGCCGTGACGGCCTTCCACTTCTACCGGGAACGGTCGGGCCCGAACTCGTTCGGCTGCATCTACCTCGACGGGCCGGCGACCGATCGCCTGGCCCAGCTGCCGGCGGGGACGCCGGTGATCATCCACCCGTGACGTATCCCGCTCGCGGGTGAGGGCGGCGCGGGCGAGGTCGTCGTCGCGGGTGAGGTCGTTGTCGCGGGTGAGGGCGGCGCGGGCGAGGTTGTCGTCGCGGGCGAGCCGGGCGATGTCGGGCCGACTCGGTCAGAAGGGTGCGGGGTCGTCGCGCGCGCTGCCGCGCGACCGCTCGTCCGAACGGTCTGGTGGCACGTCGGGCGGGTCATCACCCGCGGCGGGGACGAAGCGCACCATCGACGGTGGCCGGTCGACGTAGCGGCGGCCGGTCGGCCCGCGCCATTCGATGACGCCGTTGCCGAGTTGGATCACCCGCCAGTTCTGCTGGTGCTTGCAGGTGTGGTGTCGTCGGCAGAAGTTCGCGAGGTTTCCGGCGCAGGTCGAGCCGCCCTGCGACGCGGGAATCGAGTGGTCGTGGTCGCACCGGTGCACGGGACGCGTGCATCCGGGTGCACGGCAGCGCTCGTCGCGCGCGGCGAGGAACCTCGTGATGGCCGCGTTCGGCCGGCAGCGGTCGACGGCGAGCGTTGCGCCGGTACAGGGATCGGTGAAGACGCGATCCCACCCGGGAGCGCGTGCCGCGAGGCGTCGCGCGAGGTCGGAGTCGACGGGGCCGTACCCGGCGAGGAGCGCCGGTCCGCCGGAGTCGTCGCCCGCGAGGGTCAGGGCGGGGACGAGAACCTGGATGTGCGCGTCGATGCTCGCGAGCGGATCGTCGGGCCCCGATGATCCTGGGATGCCGGTGAGCAGCAGCTCGCAGAAGAGATCGGCACGCACCTGACCCATGGTGCGCGGGTCGACGTAGCCGCGGCGCGGCTCGGCCCCGGCGCGCGGCTCGGTGCGAAAGGTCTGCGTGTCCGGGTCCGCGGGATCGGCCGAGGCCGGGAACGCGGCGCGGATGCTCGCGGCATCCCCGTCAGCGGCATCCGTCTGCGCGGCGTGTTTCTGCGCGGCATCCGTCTGCGCGGCCTCTGTCTGCGCGGGGTCCGCGCTCGCCGCCGCGTCCTCCTGGCGGACCGCCAGCGTGGCGCGCGCTCGCGCGGTGAGTTGGTCGTAGATGGCGTGGGCGAGGGGAGCGGGCAGGTCGGCCATGAGGCGGGCCATGCCCTCTTCGAGGTCGTACAGGCGCACGTCGCGCTCATCGGCCGCTGCGCGGGCAGCCTCGGCGAAGGCTTCGGGGCACAGCTGCGCGGCGATCGCCTTGAGCGCGTGTCGCGTGCGCGTCGGAGATTCGGTCGCGGCCACGTCGAGCGCGAGCTCTGCGAAGCGCTCGCGGTGCTCCTGGGGGAGCGACGCCCCCGTGTGCGCGATCGCCCACGCGTGGCCGGCGTCGATTTCGCCGCGGGTCCAGGCGGCGAGCGCGGTCGGGAACTGTGTGCAGAGCCCCCACGCGTCGGAGATCCGGCTCTGCACGGTGCGGTCGGACGCGCGCATGGCCATGGCGAGTTCGAGCGAGACTTCGCGCAAGGGCAGGTCGGCTTGAGAGGCACGGTAGCCGGCGGCCTTCGTCGCCTCTTGGCTGGCCTTTGTCGCCTCTTGGCGGGCCTTTGTCGCCTCACGGCGGAGGAGCTCCGTGCGATCGGTGATGACGGTGACGGCCTCGGCGAGCAGAGCGGCTTCGGATGCCTGTGCTTCGGCCACCGCGCGCCGCGCCTCGATGACGCGCCCGACGAGGTCGTCGAGTGCGGGCCATTGCGTCTCAGCGGGCGCGTGCATGTCACCTCCACTCCGGGGTTACCGAAGGGAACAGAACCCGCGATTCGGTGGGCACGAGCGGGGCTTCTTGATCTCAAGAATAGAACATAAAGACGATATAGACAAGGCTTCTGCGAAAGAAAACACGCATCTATATCTGTCTGATAGACGCTACGCTGGCCGACATGCGCATCATGTTCGAGGGCGAGATCTTCCGGTGGACCGCGCGCGAGCAGGACTGGTATCTCGTCGCCCTCCCCGCCGATCTGAGCGAGGAGATCCGCGAGATTCCGCGGATGCCGCGCGGTTTCGGTTCCGTGCGGGTCGAGGTCGCGATCGGTTCCTCGCGCTGGCGCACCTCGATCTTTCCGGACGCCTCGCGTGGGGTCTACGTGCTGCCGCTCAAGCGCGCGGTGCGGGATGCCGAGGGGATCGGTGTCGAGGGGGTCGTCACGGTCGATCTGGAGATCCTGGACGTGTGACGGCAGCGGCATCCGTCAACTCGTTACACATCAGTAACATGAGACCCGCGTTTCTCATTGACACCATCATGAGAGATCTCTCATGATTACTGCGGGAGGCAAGCCTCGCGGCGGGCCTTCTGCAGTTCCCAACACCTCGGTGCAGGTGTCCTTCCTATCCCCCCGGTAGGCAGTCATTCGAAACACGAGACCCCCCGGATCGTGTCCGTGCCGAGTGCCCTGTTCGCATACCCGAAAGGCACGTGGATGTTCAGCGCACCTTCACGCGTTCAGGCAGGGAAGGCCCGCCGCGACGCGGTCATCGACCGCTCCCTCGTCGACAGGATGTGTCCGCCGTGGTGAACGACGCGTCGTCGGAGCGATCGGCGACCGACCGGCCCTCGTCCGAATTGTCGACGGATGACCTGATCTGGCAGGCGCTTCTGACCGGATCGGGTATCAACCTCGACCTGGCACCCCCGCCCCCGCTTCCGTCGACGCGGGTCACCTCAGATTCCGCGCCCCGGAACGGTCTCGCACCGCTCCCGCGCCGCACGCGCGTACGTGCCGTCGCCGAGCCGTCGCTCAGCGAGCAGACGGAACGCGAGATGTCGGCGGAGTCCGTCGCCGTCCTCGACGCTCCCCAGGGCGCCGTCGACCACAGCGTTCTGCCGGCGGCGGACCCCGCGCTCCCCGACACACGCGCGCTCCCCGAGACGCCCGTGATCTCCGAAGCGCCCGTGGTGCCCGAAGCGCCCGTGGTGCCCGAAGCGCCCGTGGTGCCCGAAGCGTCCGTGGTGCCCGAAGCAGACGACGAGCTCGGTGCGATCGACTGGCTGGCCTCCTTCGCGTCGTCGACGCGACAGGCCGAGGATGCCGAGGAACTCCGCGCTCTTGCCGGGCATCGCATCGACAGTGCCCCAACGCTCGTCGAGAACGAACTCAAGCCGGAGCACCACGACGAACCCGAGCCCGGGCACGAACTCGAGCCGGAGCCCGAACCTCAACCCGAGCCGGAACCCGCCACTCCCCGAGAGCGCGCCGTGGCGCTCGCCGCGCGGCTGGGCCTCGCGTATGTCGACCTCACAGAGTTCGCGGTGGACGCGAGCGTCGTCGCCCTCGTTCCCGACGCGATGGCGCGCCGCAACATCGCGCTGCCGATCTCACGCGCCGGCGACCGCATCGTCGTCGCCTTCGCCGACCCGCAGAACGTCGTCGTGCTCGACGACGTCGCCGCGGTCGTGCGTGCGCCGATCGTCTCGGTCGTCGCCGAGCCCGAGGCGATCCTCGCCGCGATCGACCGCTACCACCGCGTCGACTCCGAGGTCGAAGAGCTGACCTCCGCGTTCGCGGGGGGAGCCGAGGCCGAGGTCGACCCGTGGAGCCAGGACGTCGGCGACCAGGGGACCGACGAAGCCCCGATCATCCGCTTCGTGAACCTCATCATCAGCCAGGCGATCACCGACCGGGCATCCGACATCCACATCGAGCCCGGTCGCGACGAACTGCGCGTGCGGTACCGCATCGACGGCGTGCTCACGACCGTGCAGCGCGTGCCGCGCTCGATGATCCCCGGTGTCATCAGCCGGCTCAAGGTCATGGCCGAGCTCGACATCGGCGAGCGGCGCAAGCCCCAGGATGGTCGCATCTCGGTCTCCCACACCGGGCGCACGGTCGACCTGCGTGTCGCGACGCTTCCCACCGTGTGGGGCGAGAAGGTCGTCGCCCGTGTGCTCGACTCGCCCGTCGCGAGCCTGCAGCTGGCCGACCTCAACATGCTCGATCGCAACATGGACGTCTTCTCGGCGAGCTTCTCGAAGCCGTACGGGATGATCCTCGTCACGGGCCCGACCGGTTCGGGAAAGTCCACGACGCTCTATACGACGCTCGCGACCATCTCGAAGCCGACGGTCAACGTCATCACCGTCGAGGATCCGGTCGAGTACCGGATGCCGGGCATCAATCAGGTCCAGGTGAACACGAAGGCCGGCATGACGTTCGCCGCGGCGCTGCGGTCGATCCTGCGATCCGACCCCGACGTCATCCTCATCGGTGAGATCCGTGACGAGGAGACCGCGAAGATCGCGATCGAGTCCTCGCTCACCGGTCACCTCGTGCTCTCGACGCTGCACACGAACGATGCCCCCAGCTCGGTCACCCGCCTCATCGAGATGGGTGTCGAGCCGTTCCTCGTCGGATCGGCGCTCGACTCCGTCGTCGCGCAGCGTCTCGCCCGGCGCCTGTGCGGCCGGTGCAAGCAGGAGGTGCAGGCCACGGAAGCGGAGCTCCGCGTGCTCGGTGTTCCGATCGAGGGCGAGCTCCCGGTCGTGCATCGTCCGGTGGGATGCCCGCAGTGCTCCAACACCGGGTACCGCGGGCGCATCGCACTGCACGAGGTGATGGGCGTCGACGACGAGATCGAGCGGCTGGCGTCCCGTAACGCCCCCGCCGCCGAGATCGCCGGGCACGCCGAGGCCACGGGAATGACGCGACTGCGCGGAGACGGCTGGGCCAAGGTGCTGCTGGGGCACACCTCCATTGAGGAGATTCTGCGCGTCACCCTCTAGGGGCGACAGCAGATCTACGGCCTCGACCAGTGCGGACACGACCAATGGGGGACACAGAAAGAAGGACATGGTGACCGACGACGAAGGTTACTTCAGCCCCAGCCACGGCGGCGCCGGCTCGCGCTTCGACGATCTCTTCGGCGGCCGCGAAGTCGACGCGGACCTCCGCTCGTTCCTCGACGGCGTGCCCGGGATCACGCTGCCCGGCGCGGCGGCCACGGTCGCGGCGCACGCGCCCGCACAGCCCGCCGCGCCGATCGCGTCGACGACCGCCGCGGCTGTCCCCGCGGAGCCCGTCGCGTCATCGGTGACGGTTCCCGCGCCGGATGCCGCGCCCGTGGACGCCGCACCCGCCCGCGACTCGGTGCACATCGTCTCGAGCCCCGAGGACATCGACCGGACCATGGCCGAGCTCTTCGGCACGGCGGTCATCGAAGCCCCGACGGCCGCGCCGGAACCGGAGCCGACGACGCACGCCTGGCCCGCACCCACGGAGAGCGAGCGCATTGTCGCCGCACCGCCGCGCGACTTCGATGCGGCGCTCGCAGCGACGGCGGCGCCCACAGGGCGACGGGCGCACGCGCTCGCCGCGCAGCCCGTGGCCCCGAGCGTCGAGTCGCAGAACGCCGTGGCCGCGCGCGCTCCCGAGGTCGACGCGGTCCTCCGTCGTCAGATCGAGAACGTCGACCCCGAGTTCGTCGCCGCGATTCGCGCGGTGCTCACGCTCGGGGCATCCGATCTGCATCTGGTCGCCGAATCGACACCGGTCGTGCGCGTCGACGGCGAACTGAAGTCGGTGGCGGGAACGACCCGCTGGGACAAGGCGCGCATTCGGTCCGTCATCGAGAGCTTCGTCCCTGCCGAGTTGCTGCAGACGTTCGAGCGCGAGCTGGAACTCGACCTTGCGTACGCGGTCGGTGACATCGCGCGCTTTCGCGTCAACATCTTCCAGGACCAGCGCGGGCTCGGCGCGGCGATGCGCATTATCCCGACCGAGATCAAGTCGGTCGCGCAGCTCGGTCTTCCGCCCGAGCTCATCGACCTCGCACACCTCCCGCGCGGTCTCGTGCTCGTGTGCGGACCGACCGGCTCCGGCAAGTCCACGACGCTCGCAGCCCTCATCGACAAGGCGAACGCGAGTCGTGCGGCGCACATCGTGACGGTCGAGGACCCGATCGAGTTCCTCCACCATCACAAGCGCGGCATCATCAATCAGCGCGAAATCGGCGCCGATACACACAGCTTCTCCGACGCGCTCAAGCACGCGCTGCGCCAAGACCCCGACATCATCCTCGTCGGCGAGATGCGCGACCTCGAGACGATCTCGACTGCCCTCACCGCAGCCGAGACCGGTCACCTCGTCTTCGCGACGCTGCACACGCAGGATGCCGCACAGACGATCGACCGCATCATCGATGTCTATCCGGCACACCAGCAGGCGCAGGTGCGCACGCAGCTCGCCGCCACCCTCCGCGCAGTGGTCGTGCAGACGCTCATCCGCCGGTCCGGCGGGAAGGGCCGCACGGTCGCGACCGAGGTCATGTTCTCGACGCCCGCGATCGCGAGCCTCATCCGTGCGGGAAAGACCCACCAGATGCGCACAGCGCTGCAGGCCGGCAACGCGATCGGCATGCACACGCTTGATCAGGATCTCGCGCGACTCGTGCTCGCCGGAGAGATCGAGCACGCGCAGGCACGAGACCTCGCCCAGGAGGCGACGGAGTTCGAGCAACTGGTGCGTAACCGGGGCCTCGGCCGCGGCGCGATGGGCGACGTGCTGCCTGAGGGCGCCCGCCAGGTCGCCGGCGATGCGGGAGGGATCTGACGATGGCGACGATCGCGAAGACGCCGCAGTGGACGTACAAGGGCGTCGACGGTTCGGGAAAATCGGTGAAGGGAGTCCTCGAGGCGTCGAGTGAGGCGCAGGCCATCCAGCAGCTCAAGGCGCGCGGGGTCATGCCCGACAAGCTCGCCGAGAAGGGCGCGGGAACCGGCCTGCAGCAGGAGATTGCGATCCCCGGGCTCGAGCGAGGGCCGTCGCTGAAGGACCTCGCCCTGCTCACCCGGCAGCTCGCGACGATGGTCGGCGCGGGGGTGTCGATCCTGCGCGCGCTCTCCATCGTGAAGGATCAGACCGAGAATCCGAAGCTCCGCCGTACGGTGGTCGAAATCTCCGCGAAGGTCGAGAGCGGTACGGCGCTGTCGGATGCCTTGGAGGAATTCCCGCTCGTCATCCCGCCCATCATGGTCCATCTTGTGCGGGCAGGGGAGACGGGCGGCTTCCTCGACAAGTCGCTCGTGATGGTGGCCGACAACTTCGAGGCGGAGACGAAGCTCCGGAGCAAAGTCAAGGCGGCGCTCACGTATCCGGTCGTCGTTCTGATCGTGGCGTTGCTGGGTGTCGCCGCGATGCTGATCTTCATCGTTCCGGTGTTCGAAAAGATGTTCTCCGATCTCGGCAGCGATCTACCGGCTCCGACACAGCTTCTCGTCAACCTCTCGAACGCGATGCCGATCGTCGTTCCCGTGGTCATCGTCGCCAGCGTCGCGTTCGCGATCTGGTGGGGGAGATCCAAGAATACGGAAGCCGTGCGGAAGGTCGTGGACCCCCTCAAACTCAAGCTGCCGGTGTTCGGCAAGCTCAATACCAAGATCGCCCTCACGCGCTTCACTCGGAACTTCGCGACGATGCTCGCATCGGGCGTGCCGATCCTCCAGTCGCTCACGATCGTCGGAGCGACGAGCGGCAACCACGTCATCACGTCGTCGCTCGACGCCGTGCAGGCGAAAGTCCGCGAAGGGCGGCCGATCGCGGAGGCCCTGGGTGGGGCCGAGATCTTCCCCGACATGCTCGTGCAGATGGTCGGAATCGGTGAAGAGTCCGGCTCGATCGACCAGATGCTTGAGAAGACCGCGGACTTCTACGACGACGAGGTCGAGACGATGAGCTCGCAACTGACCGCGATGCTCGAGCCGCTCATGATCGTCTTCATGGGCGCTCTGCTCGGCTTCATGATCGTCGCGTTGTACATGCCCATGTTCATGGTCTTCCAGTCGATCCAAAGCATGTAACTTCTTTCACAATATTCACATTAGAGTCTTCTCATTTACCTCCGTAACCGCTAGTGTCACGGATGTCGGTCACACCCCGGAGACCGAAGCACCACAGCAGGACCCACACCATCCCCCTGGAATCGAAGGAATCTTCATGAACAAGATCGTCGCGCAGACGCTCGCCAAGAAGGAGAACGGCGAAAAGGGCTTCACCCTGATCGAGCTCCTCGTCGTCGTCATCATCATCGGCATCCTCGCCGCCATCGCCATCCCCGTCTTCCTCAACATGCGCACCGGCGCCTGGAAGTCGTCGGTCGAGTCGGATGTCAACAACGCGATTCTCGCGGTCGAGCAGGCCGCGCAGGCGAACAACGGCGCCTACGCGAGCCTGACGTCTACCCCTGCCACTGGGAAGATCGGCGCCACCGCGGCCGTCCAGGGTTCCGTCGGAACGCAGAAGTTCAGCGCCAGCGACGGAAACACGATCACAGTCTCTGCGATCACCAAGGACGGTTACACGGTGACCGGCACCAATGTCGACTACGGCGTGAAGAACGAGTACAGCTACACGAGCGCTGATGGCGCGAAGAAGTGGACGACGAAACCCTGATATCGGTGCGATCGAACGCTGTGCCTGCGCGGAGCAATCCGCGCAGGCACAGCGCTCTACCCACGGTGCGACACGGAGGGAGGCTCACGTGCACCGACGGTTCTCGGCCCGAAACGAGGACGCAGGGTTCACCCTGGTGGAGGTCGTCGTCGCGATGATCGTGTTCGCGGTCATCGCTACGGGCTTCCTCTATGTGCTGACGTCCGCGATGACGATGTCACGCGACACCCGCGCGCGCATCGTGGCCGCGAACCTCGCCTCGCAGCAGATCGACCTGATCCGCTCGGCGAAGACCGTGTTCGACGTCAAGAACGAGACGCGTACCGCAACGCTCAACGGTGACCGGTTCGAGATCGCCACGTCGTGGTCGTGGGCCACCAGCACGGGCGCGACCGTCACGTGCGAGGCCGGCGCGGCGTCGGGCAGCTTCTCGTACAAGAAGGTGACCGTGGAAGTCACGTGGGACAACATGAGCGGTCGCCCTGTCTACAGCGACACCGCGTATACCCCGCGCGCGAAGATCAACGACCCGACGAAGGGCACCGTGCTCGTCGGCGTCATCGACGCCTACGGCGAGGGCGTCAGCGGCGCGACGGTGACCCTCGACCCGTCCCCGGGCATTGATGCGGTCACGACCGACAGCGACGGCTGCGCCTACCTCCTGAAGGTGCCCGAGGGCGAGTACGACGTGATCGTCAACAAGAGCGGCTTCATCAATCAGGCCCAGCTCACCGCTCCGAAGGCGGGCGTGTCGGTCACCGCCGGCGGCTCCTCGCGCGTGAGCTTCGCCTACGACCGTGCGGCGACCTTCCGCCTGACGTTCGCCGGCGGCACGACACCCGTGCCCTCGCTGCCCACGAACCTCTCGGCGACGTTTCTCTCCACCTACGGCGCCTTCCCGGTCACCCTGTCGAAGCCCGCGGGCGTGGTCCCCGTCAGCCGCTTTCCCGTCGCGTCGGGCTACAGCATCGTCGCGGGCACCTACGTCGAGGCTCCCGACAGCCCGGCGACCAGCTGCCTTGCACCCGACCCCGGTCGGTGGGTCGCCGACGCGACCAAGTTCGGCGTTCGGCCCGATCCTGTGGCCGCCGCACCCGCCGGCACCGTCTCGGCATCGGTCGCGATGGGAACGGTGAAGCTCGCGAGCATCGCCGGGACGGGCAAGTATCTCACCGCCGTCTATGTCGGCGGTGGACCGGGAGATCCCGGCTGCGCGGCGGTCACCACGTCTGGGACGAAGACGCCGGACCTGCTCACCTATACCTTCGCCGACATCGTCGTATCGAATGGCGCGACGATCGCGCTGCCCTACGGCACCTGGAATATCTACCGCGGCGCGTCGTCGGGGGCGAAGTCCACCCTCCTCACATCGGGCGTGACCGTGCTGAACGGGGGCGAGGTCAGCGGCGCCCGCGTCACCCTCGACCCGAGGGTGGCCGGATGATCGCGCGATCGCAGAACCGCCGCGACAGCGGGCTGACGCTCATCGAGCTGCTCGTGGCGATGGGAGTGTCCAGCATCCTCATCGCGCTCGTCGCCACGATGTTCGTCACGACGTCGCGCGCCTTCTCCGACCAGGAGGGGGCGACCGAGAGCGCCCGCATGGCGTCCACCGCTATGAACGAAGTGACCCGCATCGTGCGTGCGGGCACCGAACTGCCCGAGGCAGGTAAGACGCTGAACCTGCCCGTCTTCACCTTCGCCGGCGCCGAGAAGATCGACATGGCCGCGTTCATCGACGCCGAAAGCTCCGTGGACCCGGCGCCCGTCCGCGTCTCGTTCACCCGCAATGCCGCCAATGAACTCGTCGAGACGCGGTGGGCGGCCTACCGGTCCGGCAAGATCTACTGGAAGTTCCAGTCGGCGGCGTCATCGTCGCGTACGATCGCGCGCTCCCTCCTTGCCCCTGACTCCTCACGCCCCCTGTTTCGCTACTTCGACAAAGACGGCAACGCTCTGACGCCCGCCGCGGGCGCGAGCCTCACCGAAGATCAGCGACGGAACATCGCGAGCGTCCAGATCAGCATGCAGGTCCAGGCGAACGGCAGCGGACGGACCGCCCCGGTGGCCATTCAGAACGTGGTCGGACTGCCGAACCTCGGCGTCGCCAGAGTGGAGGTCAAGTGATGTCACGCCTCAGAGAAGAAGGTGCGCATCGCTTCGCGGACGACCGCGGTGCGGCGCTCGTGATGGTGATGGCCGTCGGTGCGCTGCTGTCGATGCTCATGGCGATCCTCGTCGCGGTCTCCGTCAACGGGGCACGGCAGGCATCGGAGGATGCCGACTGGAACGCCGCCCTCGCTGCCGCCTATGCCGGCGTCGACGAGTATCAGTCGCACCTCTCCGCCGACACCAGCTACTACCGGTTCGGCAATTCCGCGGCTCCGTTCTCGAAAGAGAGCGGGAGCGTACTGACCACGCCGAGCGGGTCGAACGCGAATCCGGCGTTCGGGATCGGTGCGGGCGGAACGTGGGGAACCGTGAACGGCAGCGACGGCCGCGCCCAGTTCCGCTACGAGGTGGACAACGCGAAGTATGCGACGACCGGACGCATTCGCGTGCGATCGACGGGCAAGGTCGGCGACGTGACCCGCACCGTCACCGCTGACCTGAAGCAACAGGGTTTCATCGACTTCCTCTACTTCACCGACTACGAGGTGCAAGATCCCGACATCGTCGGCAAGCCCGACAAGGGGTGCTACAAGGACCCCGACACACGCACGGTCCTGAAGTACGCGTGGGAGACGCGCACCGCCAGCGACTGCAACGAGATCACGTTCGCCTCGGGTGACGTGATCACGGGTCCCGTGCACTCCAACGACACGATCCGCACCTGCGGCACCCGATTCGAGGGCACGGTGACGACGGCGAACACAAAGACTCCCATCACCGTGAACACTGGGGGATGTGCCGCAGCGAAGTTCACGCTTTCCGGCTACCCGACTCGCAGCGACGGCGTCATCGGCATGCCGGCGACGAACTCCGAGCTCAAAAAGGAGACACGCTCCGACCTGACCGAGAGCGACGTGCCTCGACCCGGGTGCCTCTACACCGGTCCAACACAGTTCACTTTCTTCTCCAACGGCACGGTCAATATCAAGTCCCCCTTCACGAAGGTGACACGCATCGCCAACGCTGCCGCGACCGAGGGGTCCGCGCCGGATGAGTGCGGCAAGGTGGCCGAGCTCGGTGCTGTCGGTGGCGCGACGATCCCAGTACCCGAGAACAACGTCATGTACGTGCAGAACGTGCCCGCGGTCACTGGTGACAAGAACTACTGGGCGCCCGGCGCCACGCCGTCAGGCTTCACCTGCACGAGTACCGCGAAGGACAAAGGGCGCCGCGGGTGGACCTTCGGAGCGGGGGGCTATCCGATCACGGGCGAAGTGGCGGCCGACCCGACGCCCTACGGATGCCGTTCCGGAGACGCCTTCGTCAGCGGGTCGTTCCAGGGCGCGTCCACGATCGCGGCCGAGAACTACGTCTTCGTCGTCGGGGACGTCACCTACGTCGACAGCAAGGAAGACATCCTCGGACTTGTCGGCAACAACGCGGTCTGGGTCTACAATCCGGTCAACAGCTCGAACAAGCCCATCCTCGGCAAAGACCGCACGATCCACGCGGCGATCCTGTCGGTCGCGCACACGTTCCAGGTGCAGAACTACAGCGTCGGCGGCAAGCGCGGCAACCTCACGGTGCTGGGAGCCATCGCGCAGAAGTACCGCGGCCCCGTCGGCACGAGCTCTGGTGGCGTGATCAACAACGGCTACATCAAGGCGTACACGTACGACGAGAGGTTCAAGTTCAAGGCGCCGCCGAAGTTCCTCAACCCTGTGACGACGACCTACGGCGTCACGACGTGGGTCGAGAGTGCTGCCGCGTTCGATGCGAGCGGAGCCGCTCCGTGACCGATCCTCTTGTGCCTGCCGCCATCGGCATCCCGCTCGCGTTCCTGTTCGGGGCGCTGATCGGCTCGTTCCTCAACGTCGTCATCTGGCGGGTGCCACAGGGGCTCAGCGTCGTCCGCCCCGGTTCGGCATGCCCCGAGTGCGGTCACGAGATCGCGTGGTATGACAACGTCCCGATCGTTTCCTGGCTCGTCCTCCGTGGGAAGTGCCGTGCGTGCGGCACGCGGATCTCCGCGCGTTATCCGCTCGTCGAGGCGGGCGCGGGCGTCGCCTTCGGGCTCGTGGTGGCAGGAGCATACGGGGGCCTATACCCCGCCGGCCTGTTGCCCGCTCTGCTGTACTGGGCAGCCGTCGGCATCGCACTGACCCTGATCGACCTCGACCACCACCGGCTTCCCAACGCCATCGTCCTGCCGAGCTATCTCGTGACCGCCGCGCTGCTCGCTCTGGCGTCCATCCTCACCGGCGACTACATCCGGCTGCTCACGGCGACGATCGGCGCGGCGGTGCTCTTCGCGCTGTACTGGATCCTCGCGATCGCCTATCCCGGCGGCATGGGGTTCGGCGACGTCAAGCTCGCCGGCGTCCTCGGGATGCTGCTCGGCTGGCTGGGCTGGGCGGCGCTGATCGTCGGCGGCTTCAGCGCCTTCCTGCTCGGCGGACTGGTCGGCGTGGTGCTCATGATCGGCGGGCGCGCAACACGCAAGTCCCGAATCCCCTTCGGACCCTTCATGATCGCGGGTGCCTGGATCGGCGTCTTCGCGGGTGAGGCGATCGCCGACGCCTACCTCACCGCGACGGGGATCATCTGATGCTCGCGCACCACCACATACACCCCACGGCCGGGAGGCACATATGGCAGGAGTAGTCGCGCTGGATCTCAGCCGCAGCGGGATTCGCGGCGTCCAAGTCGATGCACCGTATTCGACCCGACCGACGATCAGCCGCTTCGCCGCGGTCGAGGTGCCTGAAGGCACCATCTTCGACGGCGAGATCGTCGACCAGCGGCGTGCGATCACGGCGATCCGACAGCTCTGGAAGGTGGGCGGGTTCACGACGAAGAAGGTCGTCTTCGGGATCAGCAACCGCAAGGTCGTGGTGCGCGAGGTGAGCCTGCCCGTGCTCAGCGGACCGCGTCGCAAGACGAGTCTGCGCTTCGCGGTTGAGGGGCAGGTGCCGATCGATCTCGATGACGCGATCCTCGACTTCCTGCCGCTGCGCAACGTGGAGAGCGCATCGGGGATCCAGCAGGAGGGTCTGTTGGTGGCGACGGTGCGCAGCAGCCTGGAGTCGACGGTCAACGCGATCGAACGGTCCGGTCGTTCGATCGACGCGATCGACTTCTCCGGCTTCTCGCTCCTCCGCCTCCTGCCGGGGTCGCAGCGCGGCACGCAGGCGATCATCAACATCGGCGCCTCCAGCACGACGGTCGTGATCTCCACCGGCGGAGCCCCTCAGTTCGTCCGCATCGTCGCGAGCGGCGGTGACGACATCACGCGCAGCATCGAGCGTGCGCTCGGGGTCGGGTTCGCAGAGGCGGAGAAGGACAAGATCGCGCGGGGGCTGCAGGGCGGCGCGGCGACGCCGCGCGATGTGGATGCCGAGACAGTGCTCCGCGAGAACGTCGCCGGCCTCATCGACAGTATTCGCAACACGTTCACGTTCTGGGCGAATGCGCACCCTCACGCTCCGGTGTCGAGCGTGGTGCTCACGGGTGGAGGAAGCCGACTGGGCGGCCTCACCCTCGTCCTTTCTCGCGCGCTCGAGGTGCCCACGACGTACGGCAACCCCTTCGGGCCGTTCACCGTCAACCCGAAGCTGCGTGAGAGCGGCATCGACCAATGGGCGCTCGAAATCGCCGCACCGCTCGGCCTCACCATCGGCGCGAAGGCGGGGACCAAGAGCGAGCAGAAGGCGGAACGCGCGGCCGTGAAGGCGTCGGCCCGCGCCCCGAAGAAGGCCGCTAAGGCGGCGAAGGGAGGCCGCAAGTGACCACCGAGACCGTCGAGCGCCGCCAGCGCCAACGCCCCGAGACGACAAGCCCGCTGGAGGGCGATGTCGAACACGTCAGCACAGCAGTCCGCTCGGTCGCTCGCGTCGACCTCGTCCCCCCGATCGTCGAGACGCGTCGTCGGCACGCGGCGACAGAGCGCAAGCTCATCGCGGGGGTGCTGGCGCTCCTCGTGCTCGTGGTCGTCGCCGGCCTCGCCGTGGCGATGATGGCGATGAGCGCGGAGAACGCTCTGACCGCCGAACGCACTCGCGCGCAGGTCCTCATCAACGAGCAGAAGCAATACAGCGAAGTATCTTCGGTGAAGTCTCAGCTCGGCGCCTACAAGGGTGCGGAGCTGGTCGCCTTGTACTCCGAGGCGGACTGGTCACGACTGATGACCGAGCTCGACTCCGTCCTGCCGGAGGACGTGACTCTCGCGACCGAGTCCATCACCGTCAAGGGGGTCTCGGATGCTGGGCCCTCGATCGAATCCACGGGGCTCGACGCGCCCGGTGTCATCGAGATCTCGTTCACGGCGAACGCCGCCCGCTTCGATTCGCCCACGCCTCTCCTGAACGCGCTGAGCCGGTTGACGGGATACGTGAGCGCCACCGTCGACGCGGTCGCCTCGAACGAGTCGGGCTACCTGATCACCGGGGTCGTTCAACTCGGTTCGGGCGCGCTCGGGGGAACACAGCGGGTCACCGCGCTCGACGCCGAGCAGATCGCGCAGCTGCACGAAGCTCTCGGGCTCGCGGCGACCACGACGCCCGATGCGGCGAGCTCCGAGACGACCGATGACGCGGACGCGACGTCCGCGGGGGAGTGAGACCATGGACAAGCACCGTTTGACCCTCATCGTCATCGGAGTCTTCGGCGTCGCGATCGTCCTCGGCGGGTGGCTCGTGGGCGTCCAGCCCCAGCTCGACCGCATCGACGCGGCGAACGAGCAGACGGCGTCGCTCACGCAGCTCAACGACGTGCAACAGGCCAAGAACGACGCACTGGCGGCGGACAACGAACGTCTGGGGGAGTTCTCGGCGGATCTCGCTGCCAAGCAGCAGGAGATCCCGGCGAGTCGAGCGCAGCAGGAACTCATCAACCAGATCGACGCCGCGGCGACCTCCGCGGGTGTCACGGTCAAGGACCTCCGGTTCGCGCCGGCATCCCTCTACGTCGCCCCCGCCGCTGTAGAGATCTCCGGCCCGTCGAGCGGCGCGTTGGTCGACGTTCCGCTCACCCTCACCGCGCAGGGTGATCGTCCGCAGCTCGAGGCCTTCGTCGCCGCGCTGCAGCAGTCTTCGCGCATCGTCACGATCGAGTCGAGTCAATACTCCGGCGGCGACCAGGCGGCGCTCACGCTCACCGGCACGACCTGGGTGCTGATGCCGAGGTCGTAGCGACCCCGCCCTGTCAAGACCCTCTCGTCGTGGGACACCGCGCAATATCCTGAGCGGCATGGACATCGCGCGCATCACCGCCAAGGCTCTGTCGCTCACCCCTGTCCGTGCGTTCCTGCGCTACAGCGAGCGGCGCGGCGCGATGCTGGCCGACAGCGTGACGTACCGGGCGCTGTTCAGCATCTTCGCCGCGGTGCTTCTCGGCTTCTCGATCGCGGCCTTGTGGCTCGCCGGCAACCCTGAGGCGTGGCAGGCGCTCATCGATGCCGTCAATCGCGCCGTCCCCGGTCTCGTCGGCGAGAACGGTCTGATCAAACTCGACAGCATCGACGCGCCGGCGGGCCTCTCCATCGCGGGCATCATCGCGATCATCGGTCTCGTCGGCGCTGTGATCGGCGCGATCGGGTCGCTGCGCACCTCGATCCGGCTCATGTGCGACGAGACGGTGGACGACGTCCCGTTCTACTGGGTGATGCTCCGAAACCTCGCCCTCGCGATCGGTGCCGGCGGCGCGCTGGTGCTGTCCGCGGCCGCCACGATCCTCGGCACGGCCGGGCTCGGCCTGGTCGCCGGCTGGTTCGGCGTGCCCGAGACCGACGCCTCGATCCGGTGGGGGAGCCGCCTCCTCGCGATCTTCGTCACCTTCGCGCTGGATGCCGTCGCGATCGCGGTCCTCTTCCGTGTGCTCTCGGGCATCAAGCCCTCGGCGAAGGCGCTCTGGACCGGATCGCTCCTCGGCGCGGTCGGCCTCACGGTGCTGCAGCAGCTCTCGGGCCTGTTCGTCGGGGGAGCGACCTCGAACCCGCTGCTCGCGACCTTCGCGAGCCTCATCGCCCTTCTTCTGTGGATCAACCTCTCCGCCCAGGTCATCCTCATCGCCTCGTCGTACATCTACACACTCGTCCTCGAGGGCCGAGACCGGGTCCGGGAGCGGTACGGAGCGAGCACCTTCACCGAGCGTCGCGTGCAGCAGGCGGAGAACGCGGTGGCCTCGGCATCCGCCGACCTGAACCGTGCGCGCGACGCCCTCGCCGCAGAGCGCGCGGCAGCGGTGGAGAAGGAAGCGGAGAAAAACGCGGACGAGAAGGAGAAGGAGGACGCGTCCGCCTGATCGGGTCGCCCGCGCTGATCGCGTCGCGCGCGCGAACGACCGTGTAAATTCTCCGATTCTCCTGGCTGGGAACGGTCACACCCGAGCGTCGCAGTGTGTATTTTGACTACGTGACAGCATCCGAGAGCACACCCGAGCCCACTCCGCAGCACAGCACTTCGAACAACAGCGCGGTCGCGACGCACCCCCTCGCGCTCGCGCCGGTCACCGGCCCCGCCTCAACGGTCGACGGCTTCGTCCGCCAGTTCCTGCGGAACCTCAACTACGAGCGCGGCGTGCCGCTGTCGGCCTCCAGCGACAACGACCGTTACTTCGCCTTCGCCCTCACCGTGCGCGACTACCTCGTCGCGCGCTGGCTCGAAGACCTCCGCCGCCAGCGTGAGACCCAGGCCAAGGGCGTCTGCTACCTCTCCGCCGAGTACCTCCTCGGACGTCAGCTCGACAACGACCTGCTCGCGTCGGGGCTCACCGAGATCGCCACCGAGGCGATGGCCTCGTGCGGAATCGACATCGACGATCTGCGCGCGCAGGAGGTCGAACCGGGCCTCGGCAACGGCGGTCTCGGCCGCCTCGCGGCGTGCTTCATCGACTCTCTCGCGACCATGTCGGTGCCCAACATCGGCTACGGCATCCGGTACGAGTACGGCATCTTCCGCCAGACCTTCGAAGACGGCCAGCAGGTCGAGCAGCCCGATGCGTGGCTGACGCTCGGCTCGCCGTGGGAGTTCCCCCACCCCGAGTTCGCCCGCACCATCTCGTTCGGCGGCCACACCGAGACCTACGACGACGAGGGCACAACCCGCACCCGCTGGGTGCCGGCGTGGAACGTGCAGGCCGTGCCCTACAACTACATGGTCCCCGGCTACCTCAACGGGCGCGTCAACACGCTGCGGCTGTGGGGCGCGAAGGCGACCAACTCGTTCGACCTGCGGGTCTTCAACTCGGGCGACTTCCAAGACGCCGTCAGCGCACAGACCCAGGCCGAGACGATCTCGAAGGTGCTCTACCCCGAAGACTCGACGCCGCAGGGCAAAGAGCTGCGCCTGCAGCAGCAGTACTTCTTCGTCGCGGCATCCATCGGTGATTTCCTCGACCACATGCTCGCGCCGGGCTTCGACCTCGAGAACCTGCCCGACCGCGTCATCTTCCAGCTGAACGACACGCACCCCGTGATCGGCGTCCCGGAGCTCATGCGCGTGCTCGTGGATGAGAAGAAGCTCGAGTGGGATGCCGCGTGGGCGATCACCCAGAAGTGCTTCGCGTACACGTGCCACACCCTCCTTCCCGAAGCGCTCGAGGTGTGGTCGGTCGACCTCGTCGGGCGTCTGCTGCCCCGGCACCTCGAGATCATCTACCGCATTAACGAGGAGTTCCTCGCCGAGGTGCGCGAGCGCTACGGCGACGACGAGATCAAGATCCGCAATATGTCGATCATCAGCGAGTTCCCCGAGCGGAGCGTGCGCATGGCGTACCTCGCAACGGTCGCGGGCTCGAAGGTCAACGGCGTCGCGGAGCTGCACTCCCAGCTGCTGCGCGAGAAGGTGCTGCCCGATTTCAACGAGTTCTACCCCGGCAAGTTCACGAACGTCACGAACGGCGTCACCCCGCGCCGCTTCATGCGCCTCGCGAACCCCGGGCTCTCGGAGCTCATTACCGAGGCGATCGGCACCGGCTGGCTCACCGACCTTGAGCGCCTGCGCGAGCTCGAGTCGTACGCCGAGGACCCCGTGTTCCGGAAGGCCTTCACCGACGTCAAGGCCGCCAACAAGCGTCACCTCGGCGAGGTGCTGCGCGTGCGCGACGGATTCGAGATCAGCGACGGACACATGCTCGACGTGATGGTCAAGCGCCTCCACGAGTACAAGCGCCAGATGCTGAAGCTCCTGCACATCGTGACGCTCTACGAACAGATCATCTCGGGGCGCGTCGCCGCCTCCGACGTCACGCCGCGCACGTTCATCTTCGGCGCGAAGGCGGCTCCCGGCTACGTCATGGCGAAGCGGATCATCCACCTCATCAACGCCGTCGGCACGGTCGTCAACGAGGACCCGCGCGTCGAGGGGCGCCTGAAGGTCCTCTTCCCGCCGAACTACAACGTGACCCTCGCCGAGAGCCTCATCCCCGCCGCCGACCTGTCGGAGCAGATCTCGCTCGCCGGCAAGGAGGCATCCGGCACCGGCAACATGAAGTTCGCCCTGAACGGTGCGCTCACGATCGGCACCGACGACGGCGCGAACGTCGAGATCCGCGAACTCGTCGGCGACGAGAACTTCTTCCTCTTCGGCATGAGCGAGCCCGAGGTCGAGGCGCTGTGGGCGAAGGGGTACAAGCCGACGGAGTTCTACCAGGGCGACGAGAACCTGCGGCGCGCGATGGACCTCATCGCGTCGGGTGCGTTCTCGGGCGGCGACAAGAGCGTGTTCGAGCCGATCGTGTCGAACCTGCTCTACGACGACCGGTTCATGGTGCTCGCCGATTACTCGTCCTACATCGCCGAGCAGGCGAAGGTCGATACGGCGTATGCGGATCAGGATGCCTGGACGCATGCGGCGATCCTCAACGTCGCCCGCACCGGGTTCTTCTCGTCCGACCGCTCGATGCGCGACTACATCGACCGCATCTGGCACACCCGCCCGCTCCTCTGACGCGCCGGGTCAGTCGCGGGCGTAGCGCTCGACGAAGGTGCGGAGGAGCCGGCCCGTGTGCGTCACCGGCGCCCGGCGGACGGCCGCGAGCGTGAGGTCGAGCTCGTGCGCGGCGAAGTACCCGTGGTCCGCGTACGCGCGGATGCGGGTGGAGATCCCTTCGACGTCGAGCTCGGGGTGGAACTGGGTGGCGTAGACGTTCTGCCCGACCCGGAACATCTGCACCGGGCAGGCCGCCCCGGTCGCGAGGAGCGTCGCCGACGGCGGCAGCACCGAGATCGCCTCCTTGTGCCCGACGAAGGCGGTGAAGGCATCCGGGAGCCCCGCCAGCAGCGGATCATCCGCGCCCACCGCCGTGCGCGTGACCTCGATGACGCTGATGGGCTCGCGGTAGGTCCCGTCGATCACGGCGCCCTCGTGGGTGCCGACCGTGCCGATGCCGTAGCAGGCGCCGAAGAACGGGAAGTCGCGCGCGATGACGGCATCCAGCAGCGCGGAGATCTCGGCCTCGACGCGGTGCTGCACCGCCGACTTCTTCTCGGGCGGGTCCGACGCGTTGAACGGTCCGCCGCCGACGAAGATGCCCGACCAGTCGTCGAGGTCGATGTCGCCGAGCGGCTCGGCCTCGAGCCGGTGCCGGACGAGCTGGTGCTCGGCGAGCCCCGCGTAGCGGCGGAAGAGGGCGTACTCCTCGTCGGCGGGCACGTCCTCGGCCCGCGTCGCGAGGAGGAGGAACGGCTTCACGCGGCACCTCCCGCCGGTCGTCGAGTGGACGCGAGGTCCTCGCCGAGGGCCTCGCCGAGGGCCTCGAGGGTCGCCGCGACCGCGGGATTGCGCGGCCCCTCGTCGCGGGCGACCGCCCAGTACGCGAGCGGATGCGCCCATGCTCCGTCGAGCACTCGCACGAGACGCGGGTCGGCGTCGCCGAGGAAGTCGGGAAGGATGCCGATGCCCGCGCCCGCCGCCGTCGCCTCGACGTGCGCGAAGACGCTCGTCGAGCGGACCGACGGGGGAGAGGCGGGGAGCTCCTGCAGCGCCCGGTCGAGTTCGTCGACCTGCAGCGACGATTCGACGTAGTAGACGAGCGGGTGGCCGGCCAGGTCCGCGACCGTCGCCGGTGTCCCGTTCTCGGTGAGGTAGTCAGGCGTCGCGTAGAGCCGCAGGGCGTACGACGACACCGGCGTCGCGTAGGCGCGGAGCACCTGCGGGCGCCCGACGACGATCTCGAGGTCGACGCCCGAGCGGTTCTGCCGCACGCGCTGCGTCGCCGAGAGCAGTTCCACCGCGAGCCCCGGATGCGCGCGGCGCAGGCGCGTCATCGCGGGCGCGAGGAAGACGGCGGTGAAGGCATCCGGCGCAGAGATGCGCACCATCCCGTGCACGGGGTCTCCGTCGTCGCCGTCGACGAGTTCGCGCAGCGACCCCTCGATGCGCTCGGCGATCGCGACGGCGCGACGCCCGAGATCGGTGACCTCCCACCCGCCGGTGGTGCGGACGAGCACCCGCCCGCCCATCGCGCTCTCGAGCGCGGCGATCCGCCGCGACACCGTCGAGTGGTTCACGCCGAGCACGTCGGCGGCCGCCGTGTAGCGGCCGAGGCGCGCGACAGCGAGAAAGGTCATGAGGGCGTCGAGCGGGGGTTCGACGGTGGCGGTCTGCACCCGAACAGTGTGCACCAGCGCACATTCATCGTGCAAGAACGCCGTGGCGGTGTGCATTGATCCGCAGCGGATGCCGTGTCTACAGTGGCCGAAGGGACACGCTCGACGAGGAGCGTTCCTCACGACATCCACCGCACCTCCATCGACGCAGGGAGCACCACCATGGCCACCATCGCCTTCATCGGACTCGGACGCATGGGTACGCCCATGGCCGCACATCTCGTAGACGCGGGGCACACGGTCCGCGGTGTCGAGATCAATCCCGTGGCCGCCGACGCCGCCCGCGCGCGCGGCATCGAGATCGTCGACTCGGTCGCCGCGGCGCTCGCGGGCGCCGACGCCTGCCTCACGTCGCTGCCGAAGCCCGAGCACGTCCGCGCCGTCTACGGCGGCGAGGACGGCATCTTCGCGCACGCCGAGCCGCAGACCCTCCTCATGGACACCTCCACGGTCGACGTCGAGACCTCGCGCTGGTGCCACCGCGAGGCGGCCGCACGCGGACTCACGTTCGTCGACGCGCCGATCTCCGGAGGCACCGCCGGGGCCGAGGCCGCAACCCTCACCTTCATGCTCGGCGGCGAGCCGGGCGACGTCGAGCGCGCCCGCGAGATCGTCGCCCCGATGGCCGGCAACGTCATCGCCTGCGGTGAGGCCGGGGCCGGCATCGCGGCGAAGCTCGTCAACAACATGATGCTCTTCATCGGCGTCATGGCGATGTCGGAGGGCTCGCAGCTCGCCGAGCAGCTCGGCCTCGACGCGAAGGTCTTCTGGGACGTCGCGCGCGTCTCGTCGGGCGACTCCTGGCCGCTCCGCACCTGGTACCCCGTGCCGGGAGTGCTCGAGAAGTCGGCCGCGAACAACAACTTCGACGCGACGTTCTCGGTCGACCTCGCGCGCAAGGACTGCGGCCTCGCCGTACGGGCGGGGGAGACGACCGGGGTGCACCTGCCCGCGGCGTCCCTCGCCCTCGCCCAGCTCGACGAGCTCATCGCCGAGGGACTCGGCGGCAAGGACTGCACCCTCGTCGCGAAGCTCGCCTCACCCGACGGCACCCTGCGCGGCTACGATCCCGCCCAGGACGCATCGGCAGCCCCGGCATCCGCCGCGGCCTCCGCCCAGCCCGCCCACGTCTGAACGAACCGGAGGACACCCACCATGAGCACTCCCACCATCGACCAGGCCGCCGCGGCGACCGGCCCGCTGACCGCCATCCCGCACGTCGTCGGCGGCGTCCGCGTCGCCGCCGACGGGCGCACCGGCCTCGTCTTCAACCCCGCGACCGGCGTGCAGACCGGCGAGGTCGCCCTCGCCTCGGCCGACTTCGTCCACGAGGCGGCGCGGACGGCCCAGGCCGCGCAGCGCGCGTGGCGCGAGACGGGTCTCGGCAAGCGGCAGCAGGTGATGTTCCGCCTGCGCGAGATCATCTCCTCGCGTGCCGAGGAACTCGCCCGCATCATCACCGCCGAGCACGGCAAGACCGTCCCCGACGCGCTCGGCGAGGTCGCGCGCGGTCTCGAGAACGTCGAGTTCTGCACGAGCCTCATGCACCACCTCAAGGGCGAGTACTCCGAGCAGGTCGCCGCCGGCGTCGACGTGCACCAGGTGCGGCAGCCGATCGGCGTCGTCGCGTGCATCACGCCGTTCAACTTCCCCGCGATGGTGCCGCTGTGGATGGTCACGACCGCGATCGCCGCGGGCAACGCGGTGATCCTCAAGCCCAGCGAGCGCGACCCCTCGGCCGCCGTGTGGCTTGCCGACGCGTTCGCTGAGGCGGGCCTTCCCGCCGGCATCCTCAATGTCGTCCACGGCGACAAGGAGGCGGTCGACGCGATCCTCGACGACCCGATCATCGGCGCGGTCTCGTTCGTCGGTTCGACGCCGATCGCGAAGTACATCTACACGCGGGCCGCCGAACAGGGCAAGCGCGTGCAGGCGCTCGGCGGCGCGAAGAACCACATGATCGTCATGCCCGACGCCGACCTCGACGCTGCTGCCGACGCCGCGATCTCCGCCGGCTACGGCTCGGCCGGAGAGCGCTGCATGGCCGTCTCGGTCGTCGTCGCGGTGGGCGATGTCGCCGACGCACTCGTCGCGAAGGTCGCCGAGCGGATGCCGCAGGTCACCGTCGGTGACGGCACCGAGCCCGGCATCGAGATGGGCCCGCTCATCACCCGCGACGCGCTCGAGCGGGTCACCGGATTCGTCGCGGGTGCCGCCGGGGAGGGCGCCGAAGTGGTCGTCGACGGGCGCGAGCTCGACATCCCCGGCGACGGCTTCTTCATCGGCCCCTCGCTCGTCGACGGCGTGCGTCCCGGCATGCGCGTTTACGACGAGGAGATCTTCGGGCCGGTGCTCTCGGTCGTCCGCGTCGACACGTACGACGAGGCGGTCGCCTTGATCAACGGCAACCGGTACGCGAACGGCACCGCGATCTTCACGCGCGACGGCAAGACCGCGCGGCAGTTCGAGTTCGACATCGAGGTCGGCATGGTCGGGGTCAACGTCCCGATCCCCGTCCCCGTGGGCGCGTTCTCCTTCGGCGGGTGGAAGGACTCGCTCTTCGGCGACACGCACATGTACGGTCCCGAGGCGTTCCAGTTCTACACGCGCCGCAAGGTCGTCACGACCCGCTGGCCCGACCCGAGCGAGAGCCAGATCAGCCTCGGGTTCCCGACCCACTGAGGCCCGCCCGCTCGAGGGCGCCGAAACGCGGGTGCGCCGCCACGCGACCCGCAGATCGGCGCCCTCGAACGCACATCGCGCCCCCGGGACTACGCTGGAGGCATCCCAACCCAGGAGGTTCACATGGCGATCGCACGACTGCACGGCGGCCCGCTCGACGGCCAGGTCCTGCCCCTCGACGACGAGACCGAGGACTCGCTCGTCATGCCCTACAGCGAAACGCAGGTCGTCTACATGCGCCGCGGCGGCCTCGACAACACGGGTGAGGGCGACGGTCCCACCTCGAGCGACTTCTACTTCTTCGAAGCCGAAGACGACATCGACCCCGACGCCATCCGCAACGACTGATCGCGTGGGCGCCGAGCACGAAGCGGGCGCGCGGTCCCTCGAGATCGAGCGCAAGTACGACGTGGATGCCGAGGCGGCACTGCCCGACTGGGCGGCGCTCCCCGGCGTCGCGCGCGTCGGAGCCCCCGAGGAGCGCGCGCTCGACGCCCGCTATCTCGACACGGCCGATGCCGCGCTCGCGCGCGCCGCGACCGCCCTTCGTCGCCGTACGGGCGGCCCCGATGAGGGCTGGCACATCAAGCAGGCGACCCGCGAGGGGAAGCTCGAGACGCACTGGCCCCTCGACGAGGCGGCCGATCCGGAGGCCGATCCCCTCGTCCCGGCCGAGGTCGTCGCGGCACTCGCCGGCGTCGCGGAGCCGCCCTTCGCCGTGATCGCCCGCATCCGGAACGCCCGGGTCGCGTATGCGCTGCAGGATGCCGCGGGCGCGCTCGTCGCGGAGTTCGTCGACGACCACGTCACGGCCACCGACGTGCGCCGAGGCGCCTCGAGCACCTGGCGCGAATGGGAGCTCGAACTCGGCCCCGCCGCCCCCGCCGACGCCCGGGGCCGCGCGGCGCTCTTCGCCGCCGCCGACGCGCTGGTCGCCGCCGCGGGCGGCCGACCCGCGGCATCCGCGTCGAAACTCGGCCGCGCCCTCGGCGCCTGACGTGCCCCATCCCTCCGCGAGACCGCGCGAATGCACGCTTCCCGTGCGTTATTCGTGACATTTGCGCGGTCTCGCGGACGAGACGCGCTGCCCCCGGAAACCACTGACGCCGCCCCCGGCTTCGATGGGGCGGCGTCAGTCGTGGTTGCCAGATTACAAATTGATCATGTGACCGGCAAGGCCGTGGAAGGCCTCCTGCAGCGCCTCCGACAGCGTGGGGTGCGTGTGGACGTTGCGCGCCAGTTCGAGCGCGGTGAGGTCCCACTTCTGCGCGAGGGTGAGCTCGGGAAGGAGCTCGGCGACGTCGGGGCCGATGAGGTGACCGCCGACGAGTTCGAGGTGCTCGGCATCTGCGATGAGCTTCACGAAGCCGACCGGCTCGCCGAGGCCGTGCGCCTTGCCGTTCGCCATGAACGGGAAGGTCGCGACCTTGTACTCGCGGCCGGTCTCCTTGTACTGCGCCTCGGTGTAGCCGAACGAGGCCACCTGCGGCGAGCAGAAGGTCGCGCGCGGCATCATGCGGTAGTCGCCGAGCGCCATGGTCTCGGCGCCGCCGATGGTCTCCGCAGCGACGACGCCCTGCGCCTCGGCGACATGGGCGAGCTGCAGCTTCGCGGTGACATCGCCGATCGCGTAGATGCCCTCGACGTTCGTGCGCATGAAGTCGTCGATCTCGATCGCGCCGCGATCGGTGAGCTTCACACCGGTGTTCTCCAGCCCGAAGCCCTCGACCTGCGGAGCGAAGCCGATCGACATCAGCACCTTGTCGGCCTCGATCGACGACTGGGCGCCGCTCTTGTTGTCGGTGTAGGTGACCGTGACCTTGTCGCCCGAGTCGACGACCGACTCGACCTTCGTGGAGACGAGGATGTCGACGCCGAGGTTCCGGTACTGCTTCGCGATCTCCTTCGACACGTCGGCGTCCTCGTTGGGGAGGGCGCGGTCGAGGAACTCGATGATCGTGACCTTCACGCCGTAGTTGGTGAGGACGTAGGCGAACTCCATGCCGATCGCGCCCGCGCCGACGATGACGATCGATCCGGGGAGCTCGCGGGAGAGGATCTGCTCTTCGTACGTCACGACGTTCTCGCTGAGCGAGACGCCGGGGAGGAGGCGCACCGTCGAGCCGGTCGCGATGATCACGTTGTCGAACGTGAGCTCCTCGGCGGTGCCGTCGGCCTTGGTCACCGTGATGGCCTTCGGGCCCGTGAACGAGCCGCGCCCGTCGTACTCGGTGATCTTGTTCTTCTTCATCAGGTAGTGGATGCCCTTGACGCGCCCGTCGGCGACGACCCGCGAGCGGTCGAACGCGGCGCCGTAATCGAGCGACCACTCACCCGAGATGCCGAAGAAGTCGGCCTTGTGGTTCAGGGTGTGCGCGACCTCGGCGTTCTTCAGGAGCGACTTGGAGGGGATGCAGCCGACGTTGAGGCAGACACCGCCCCAGTACTTCTCTTCGATGACGGCGACCGACTGGCCGAGCTGAGCGGCACGGACGGCCGCGACATACCCGCCGGGGCCCGCGCCGAGGACGACGACGTTGTAATGAGGCATGCCTCCAGCCTAGTCCTCGCGGCGACGCCGGTTCGCGGACGAGGTGACCGCGAACACGCCGATCAGCGAGGCGAAGATCGCGACGCCGACGCCGATCCAGACGGCAGGTGACACGCCCTCGTCGTCGCTCGCCGGCGCGGTCTCGGTCGGCGAGGGAGCGGTGCCGGTGGGTGCGACCGCCGAGCCGTCGCCGACGGTGAAGGTGAACTGGTCGGAGACCGGATGCCCGTCGCTGGAGACGACGCGCCAGATGACGGTGACCTCGCCCGACGCGTCGCCCTGCAGCGGCTGGGTCAGACGCGTGCCGTCGAGGACAGGGTCGGATGCCGTGAGGTCGGTACCCGCGGCATCCGTCACGACGACCTCCGCCGCACCGGGTTCGTCGAGCAGCACGCCGCTGAAGGTGAGGGTGATCTCCGCGGGAAGGGCATCGACCTGTGCGCCGGAGGCGGGGTCGGAGCCGATCAGCTCGTCGTGCGCATAGGCCGGGGAGGCGAGGAGGACGAGGGCCAGCGCGGCCAGGAGAGCGGTGGCGGCGGCGCCGAGACGGGCGAGGGGACGGGGCGTGTGAATTCCTTGTGACATCACCCTCTCGAGCCTACGTGAGCCTGTCGCGGAGCGGCGCGGCGCGGTACCGTGGCCGCAGGCGGGCGGCCTGCGACGCGCGCACTCCAGCCGCAGGTCCCGTGGCCCGTCTCCGACAGAGAGCTGGGACCCGATGGACGCGATGATGATGAACGCGATGTCCGAGAAGATGGCGTCGATGGACGGCATGCCCGCGATGGACATGCAGGTGATGCAGGCGTGCCTCGACGCGTGCGCCGCGTGCGAGCAGGCGTGCACCGTCTGTTCGATGCAGCTGATGGACTGCGCGCCGGCCTGTATGAACTGCGCGGACATGTGCAACACGATGATGCGCTCGATGCTGCGCATGCAGGGCATGACCCCCGCCGTCATGATGGCCATGCTCGACGCGTGCATCGCCATGTGTCAGATGTGCATGGACGAGTGCATGATGCACGCCGACGAGAGCCCGGTCTGCAAGATGTGCGCCGAGGCGTGCAAGGCGTGCATGGATGCCTGCTCCGCCACGCGCTCCGCGATGGTCACCGCCTGATCTCGATACACACCGCCGCGGACTCGTCCCCGGTCGTTGAGCGAGGCGCGCAGCGCCGAGTCGAAACGTCCGGTCAGAGGGCGAGCGCGTTGAAGAGCGTGCCGCCGACCGACAGCGCGTGATAGCGCGGGTGGAACGCGACCGGCGTGCCGATCTCGACCGCCGCGGCGGCCCCGGCGCCGTTCCACAGCGCCTGCGCGCGCCCGTCGAGCGTATGCACCAGGATGCTGCCCTCCGCGGCATCCGTCGTCGTCACGATCGCGTCGACCCATTCGGTCGGCGTCGCCGAGGCCAGGCGCGCCTGGATGAGGTGCACCGCGTGGCCGGGCGCGAACGATGAGCAGGCGCCGCCGTGCACGCACATGCAGAGCGCGCCCTGACGCACCGAGATGGGCGTGAGGCGGTTCTGCGGCGTGGACACGGTGGGACTCCTTCGTTGGTCGGAAGGCCAGGCTATGGCGGGAGGTCACGGCGCCGCGCGGCGCCTGTCACACGGTGCAACATTGCGGGCACACGGTGCAACATTGCGGGCCGAGCCCTCGCGATCGCGCCGCGGGGGTTTCCAGCTCGGAGGCATCCGTTAGGGTGAACAGGAGGGAGGCCAGCGTGAACGAGAACGATCGTGACGGCGCCGCGGATGCCGGCGCAGACGACATCCGACGCGACGCGGACGGCGGTCGCGCCGTCGATTCGACGCAGACGTTCGGACACGACTCCGATCTGTCGTTCATCCCGTTCGGCAGCGACCTGACCGAGGCCGAGATCGAGGCGATCGGCGCACTGCCCGCGCGGTCCGCGCTGCTGCTCGTTCGCTCCGGACCGACGGCCGGCGCGCGCTACCTGCTCGACACCGACGTCACCACGGTCGGCCGTCATCCCGAAGCCGACATCTTCTTCGACGACGTCACGGTCTCCCGCCGTCACGCCGAGGTCACCCGCACGGGCGGATTCTTCGAGATCGTCGACCAGCGCTCGCTCAACGGCACGTACGTGAACGGGGAGCGCGTCGACCGCGCCGTCCTCAACGACGGCGCCGAGGTGCGCATCGGCAAGTTCCGCCTCAACTTCTTCGTCTCGCCGGCAGACCGGGGCACGGGCGCGTGAGCCCCGCAGCAGCACCCCGCGGCCGGGCCTCGGCCACGGGGCCGTTGAGCATCGGTCAGGTCCTCGCGCGGCTGACCCCCGAGTTCCCCGACCTCACCGCCAGCAAGCTGCGCTACTTCGAGGACCAGGGGCTCGTGACGCCGCTGCGCACCGAAGCCGGCTACCGCAAGTTCACGCCCGCCGACGTCGCACGGGTGCGCACCGCGCTGACGCTGCAGCGCGACCACGACTTCAAGCTCGCCCGCATCCGCGAGTACCTCGACGCGCACGACGGCGAGGCCGAGGTCACCCTTCCGCCGTCGATCCTCGAGGCGCCGCGCCGGTACCGCCGCGACGAGCTCCTCGCCGCCGCCGGGGCAGCGCCCGCCCTCCTCGACGACGCGGTGAGCGCCGGCATCGTCCCGGCATCCGACGCCTATGACGAACGCGCGCTCACGGTGCTCCGCGCCCTCGTCGCGCTCGATTCCCACGGCATCCAGCCGCGGCACGTGCGCGGTATGCGGCAGGCGGCGGAGCGCGAGGTCGCGCTCGTCGGAAGTGCGCTCGCGCCGCTCCTGCGTCGCACCGACGGCGGGTCACGGGCCCGCGCCAGCGAGCTCGCACCCGAGCTCCTGCGCCGACTCGACGAGGTGCGCGCGAGCTTCGTGACGGCGGCGCTCGACCGTCTCGTCCCGTGACCGGGCGCGGGGTCCGCGCGCGACACGCCGAGGGCGCGAGAGCGGATGTCGTTGCCGGTGGGGTCACCCTCATCTACCGTGGAAGCACAACAGAGTTCGGCTGGAGGCGACGATGACCGCGCATGATGCGCCCGTGGGTGGGTCTGCAGCTGGATCCGCAGCGGGACCCGCCGAGCCGACGTTCGCCACCGAGCTCCTCTTCACCGACGGGCTGCCGCAGATGGACGACGAGGTCGGCTACCGCGGCGCCGTCGCGGCCCGCGCCGCCGGCATCACCTATCGCCAGCTCGATTACTGGGCGCGCACCGAGCTCGTCGAGCCGACCGTCCGTGGGGCGAGCGGCTCGGGATCGCAGCGACTCTACGGGTTCCGCGACATCCTCGTGCTGAAGCTCGTCAAGCGCCTCCTCGACACCGGGATCTCCCTGCAGCAGATCCGTACCGCCGTCGAGCAGCTGCGTGCCTCCGGCATCCGTGATCTCGCCGGCACCACCCTCATGAGCGACGGCGCCTCGGTCTACCTCTGCACCTCGAACGACGAAGTCATCGACCTCGTCAGCCGCGGGCAGGGTGTCTTCGGCATCGCCGTGGGCAAGGTGCTGCACGAGGTGGAATCGACGCTCGTCGATTTCGACCCGCAGGTGCCCGACCCGGTCGACGAGCTGGCCGCCCGTCGGGCGCAGCGCTCGGCCTGATCTCGGCGGAGCTCTCCGGAGCTCGATACACGGCGGCTGCGTCGTGATCTCCCTACACCACGGCTCCGCCGCGGCACTCGATCAGCGAGGCGTGGTCAGGCGCGCTGTTCGCCGGCGGCGATGCGGCCGGTGCGCATGACGCGGTCGAGAAGCGCGTCGAAGTCGCCCGCGAGTTCCTGAGCGGAGTCGCCGGGCCAGATGTGCAGCGGCTTCGCCGCGCCCTGCGCCTGCTGGAGCGACGTGCGCTCGGGCAGCTGGGGGGAGAGGACGAGCGGGCCGAACATGTCGCGGAGCTCCTTGATGCGGAACTGGTGCTCGATCGACTGCGGGCGCACGCGGTTCACGACGATGCCGAGGGGCTGCAGGCGCGGCGAGAGGCCACGACGGATCTCCTCGATCGCGCGCAGTGCGCGGTCGGCGGCGGCGACGGAGAAGAGCCCGGGCTCGGTCACCACGATGACGCGGTCGGATGCCGCCCACGCGGTGCGCGTCAGGGCGTTGAGGGAGGGCGCGCAGTCGATGAGGACGAGGTCGTAGTCGGCCTCGATCGTCGCGAGGGCCTCTTCGAGCTTCCAGACATCGCGCACCGACGGGTGCGGACCGTCGAAGTTGATGGCCGAGGGGCTCCCGATCATGACGTCGATCGTGCCGGCGTGGACCTTCGACCACCCGCTCGAGGTGATCGCCTGACGGACGACCTTCTCCTTGGGGTTCGCGAGGACGTCGGCGACGTTGAGGCGCCCGGCGACCTGGATGTCCATCCCCGTCGACACGTCGGACTGCGGGTCGAGGTCGACGACGAGAGTCCGCACGCCACGGGCGAACGCCGCAGAGGCGAGGCCGAGCGTCACGGTCGTCTTGCCGACACCCCCCTTGAGCGAGGAGACGGAGAGTACGTGCACGAGGCTCTACGTTACCGTCCCCTAGGCTGTGAGGACACTCAGGCAGCCCGATGCGTGATGTCGCGCATCGCACTCTCCCCCACGAGGTGAGCATGTTCCGAAAGATCCTGGTCGCGAACCGCGGCGAGATCGCGATCCGAGCCTTCCGCGCCGCCTTCGAGCTGGGTGCCCGGACCGTCGCGGTCTACCCGTACGAAGACCGCTTCTCGCTGCACCGGCTGAAGGCCGACGAGGCGTACCAGATCGGTACGAAGGGTCAGCCCGTGCGGGCCTACCTCGACGTCGACGAGATCATCCGGGTCGCGCTCGAGTCCGGCGCCGATGCGATCTACCCCGGCTACGGCTTCCTCTCGGAGAATCCCGATCTCGCCGCGCGGGCCGCCGAGAACGGCATCGTCTTCATCGGTCCGCCCGCCCGCGCCCTCGAGATGGCCGGCAACAAGGTCACGGCGAAGGAGCACGCGATCGCCGCGGGCGTCCCGGTGCTGCGGAGCACTCCGGCATCCGACGACGTCGACCTCCTCCTCAGCCAGTCGGACGACATCGGCTTCCCCATCTTCGTCAAGGCGGTCGCCGGCGGCGGCGGGCGCGGCATGCGCCGCGTCGAGACGAAGGATGCCTTGGCCCCCGCGATCGCCGAGGCCATGCGCGAGGCCGACAGCGCCTTCGGTGACGCCCGCGTCTTCCTCGAGCAGGCGGTGCAGCGCCCCCGCCACGTCGAGGTGCAGATCCTCGCCGACAAGACCGGCGAGACGGTGCACCTGTTCGAGCGGGACTGCTCGGTGCAGCGCCGCCACCAGAAGGTCATCGAGATCGCCCCCGCGCCGAACCTCGCCGACGATGTCCGCACCGCGCTGCACGGGTATGCCGTCGCCTTCGCCCGCTCGATCGGGTACGAGAACGCCGGCACGGTGGAGTTCCTCCTCGAGACCGCCGGACCGCGCACGGGCGAAGTCGTCTTCATCGAGATGAACCCGCGCATCCAGGTCGAGCACACGGTCACCGAAGAGGTGACCGACGTCGACCTCGTGCAGTCGCAGATGCGGATCGCCGCGGGGGAGACCCTCGGCGACCTGGGCCTGCACCAGGAGGACATCCACCTGCGCGGCGCGGCGCTGCAGTGCCGCATCACGACCGAGGACCCCACGCAGGGCTTCCGCCCCGACACCGGCAAGATCACGACGTACCGCTCGCCCGGCGGCGCCGGCATCCGCCTCGACGGCGGCACGACCGCCGCGGGCTCGCAGGTGAGCCCCCACTTCGACTCGATGCTCGCGAAGCTCACGTGCCGTGGCCGCGACTTCGCCGCGGCGGTCGTGCGTTCGCGCCGTGCCCTGGCGGAATTCCGCATCCGCGGCGTCTCGACGAACATCCCGTTCCTGCAGGCCGTGCTCGACGACCCGGCCTTCGTCGCGGGCGACCTCAGCACCTCCTTCATCGACGAGCGCCCCGAGCTCCTCCTCGGCCGCCCCTCGAAGGACCGCGGCTCGAAGATCATCTCCTGGCTCGCCGACACGACCGTCAACCGCCCGAACGGCGACAACCCGCTCACGGTCGACCCGGCATCCAAGCTGCCGCACATCGACCTCGGCACGACGCCGCCGGCCGGCACGCGTCAGCGCATCCAGGAACTCGGTCCCGCCGGCTTCGCCGCGCAGCTGCGCGCGCAGACCCCGCTCGCCGTCACCGAGACGACGTTCCGCGACGCGCACCAGTCGCTCCTCGCGACCCGCGTGCGCACGCGCGACCTCCTCGCCGTGGCGCCCTACGTCGCCCGCATGGAGCCGCAGCTGCTCTCCGTCGAGGCGTGGGGCGGGGCGACGTACGACGTCGCGCTGCGCTTCCTCGGCGAAGACCCGTGGGAGCGGCTCGACGCCCTGCGCGAGGCGCTTCCGAACGTCGCGATCCAGATGCTTCTGCGCGGGCGCAACACGGTCGGCTACACCCCGTACCCGACGCAGGTGACCGACGCGTTCGTCCGCGAGGCGGCGGCGTCGGGCGTCGACATCTTCCGCATCTTCGACGCGCTCAACGACGTCGCCCAGATGCGTCCCGCGATCGACGCGGTCCTCGAGACCGGCACCGCCGTCGCCGAGGCCGCGATCTGCTACACCGCCGACCTGCTCGACCCGAGTGAGAGCCTCTACACGCTCGACTACTACCTGAACCTCGCAGAGCAGGTCGTCGACGCGGGCGCCCACATCATCGCGATCAAGGACATGGCCGGGCTCCTCCGCCCCGCCGCCGCCTCGAAGCTCGTGACGGCCCTCCGCGAGCGGTTCGACGCGCCCGTGCACGTCCACACCCACGACACGGCGGGCGGCCAGCTCGCGACACTCCTCGCGGCGAGCCAGGCGGGGGCGGATGCCGTGGACGCGGCCGCGGCGCCCATGTCGGGGACGACGAGCCAGCCGTCGCTGTCGGCGCTCGTCGCCGCGCTCGCGCACACCGAGCGCGACACCGGCCTCGACCTGCAGGCGGTGTCGGATCTCGAGCCGTACTGGGAGGCGGTGCGGCACCTGTACCGTCCGTTCGAGTCGGGCCTGCCCGGCCCCACCGGCCGCGTGTACCATCACGAGATCCCCGGCGGACAGCTCTCCAACCTCCGCCAGCAGGCGATCGCGCTCGGCCTCGCCGACGACTTCGAGCTCATCGAGGACATGTACGCGGCGGCGAACGACATCCTCGGCCGCGTGCCGAAGGTGACGCCCTCGTCGAAGGTCGTGGGCGACCTCGCGCTCCACCTCGCCGCCGTGAAAGCGGACCCCGCCGACTTCGCGGCGAACCCGGAGAAGTACGACGTGCCCGACTCGGTCGTCGGCTTCATGGCGGGCGAGCTCGGCGACCTGCCGGGCGGCTGGCCCGAGCCCTTCCGCAGCAAGGTCCTGCAGGGTCGGAACGTGCGGGTGGGCGTCACCGAGATCTCCGACGAGGATGCCGCAGCGCTGGATGCCGATTCGGCGACCCGCCGCACGACGCTCAACACGCTCCTCTTCCCCGGGCCGACGAAGGCGTTCCGCGAGGTGCGCGACACCTACGGCGACCTCAGCGTCCTCGACACGGCCGATTACCTGTACGGGCTCACTCCCGGTGCCGAGCACGTCGTCGAGATCGAGCGCGGCGTGCAGCTCTATGTGGGCCTCGAGGCGATCGGCGAAGCCGACGACAAGGGCATGCGCACCGTCATGACGACGCTCAACGGCCAGCTGCGGCCCGTGTTCGTCCGCGACCGGTCGATCGACGTCGAGACGCGTCAGGCCGAGAAGGCCGACACGTCGAAGCCCGGTCAGGTCGCGGCGCCGTTCTCGGGTGTCGTGACGCTCAAGGCTGCGGTCGGCGACCGCGTGCAGGCGGGCCAGCCCGTGGCATCCATCGAGGCGATGAAGATGGAAGCCGCCATCACCGCTCCCGTCGACGGGGTCATCGAGCGCCTCGCGATCGCCGCGACGGCACCGGTCGAGGCCGGCGATCTTTTGGTCGTCATCCGACCCGCCGACTAGCCTGGGTCGGGGCGTTCGCGCCCTCGGAAGATCTGGGAGAGTGCACCGTGGCGTCTGATCGCAACGACAATCCGGCCGACGACGCCGACAACGGGGTCCTCGAGGGCCCCGTGGGCGCCGAGACGACCGGCATCGGCATCGTGGGAGGCGCGACCGCTCAGGTCGACGTGACGCTCCCCGCGCACGCCGACGACGACGACGACCTCGTCGACGACGACGTCGTGGGCGGTGACATCGTGGGCGGCGACGCGACGCTCGGTGCTTCGCGCGCGTACACGGCCGAGCCCGCCTCCGCCCTCCCGGCGGCGCCCGCGCCGGATGCGGCCTCCGCGATCGCGGTCCCCGACGCCGACCACGCCGAGCGCGTGCGCCCGCGCACCTCGGAGATCACGCTCCAGTCGCGGCGCCTCGGCGACTTCGACGCCGACCGGGAGAGCTCCGACCTGCTCACCCCCGACCGGCTGCTCGACCCGGCGCACGTCGTCCGCCCCGAGCCCGAGGGCACCTGGCAGAACCTCGTCTACCGCCTCTCCGGACGCCGCATCAACCTCGGCGACGGGCGCCGCGCGCAGGCGCGGAAGGCCCTCGACCGCCGCATCGCCGCACCTCTTGCCGGCGGCGCCCGCTTCGTGCCGGTGCTCTCGCGCAAGGGCGGCGTCGGCAAGACGACCGTCACGACGCTCCTCGGCATGGCTCTCGCCGACGCCCGCGAAGACCGGATCATCGCGGTCGACGCGAACCCCGACCGCGGCACGCTCGCCGAGCGCATCGGACGCCCGAGCGGCAAGACGGTGCGCGACCTCATCCGCGCGCGCGACGACGTGCACGGCTTCAACGACATCTCCCAGATCGTCGCGCGCGACCACACGCGCCTAGACGTGCTCGCCTCCGAGGCCGACCCGCACATCTCCGAGGCCTTCAGCGACGCCGACTACGAGGACGTCGCCGAGATCGCCGCGCACTTCTACTCCGTCGTCCTCACCGACACCGGAACCGGCATCGTCCATTCGGTCATGAGCGCCACGCTCGAGCGTGCCGACACGCTCGTGATCGTGGCCGGCCTCAGCGTCGACGAGGCGCGCCTCGCCTCGGAGACCCTCACCTGGCTGGAGACCAACGGCTACGCCGACCGGGTCCGCAGCGCCGTCGTCGTGCTGAACGCCGCGCGCCCGGGCGCGGCTCTCGTGCGCGCCGAGGAACTCGAGGCGCACTTCCGCAGCCGCGTGCGCGCGGTCGTGCGGATGCCGTACGACCCGCACATCGCCGCGGGGAGCGCCATCGCGTTCCGCGACCTCCAGCCCGAGACACGCGAGGCGGCACGCCAGCTCGCGGCGACCGTGGTCGAGGGTCTTCGCACGCAGGCCGCCGCCTGATGGCCGTCCGCACGATCCGCCTCTTCGGCGACCCCGTGCTCCGGGCCGTCAGCGAGCCGATCGGCGACATCGACGACGGCATCCGCGCCCTCGTGCAGGATCTCGTCGACACCGTCGCCCTTCCCGGGCGTGCGGGCGTCGCGGCGCCCCAGATCGGCGTCGGACTCCGGGCCTTCAGCTACAACATCGACGGCGACATCGGCTACATCCTGAACCCGGTGCTCGTCGAGGTGCGCGGCGAGCCGGAACCGGTGAGCGAGGGATGCCTGTCGGTCCCCGGCCTCTGGCACGACGCGCTGCGGCACCCGTGGGCGCGCGTGGAGGGCATCGACCTCGACGGTGCCGAGATCGTCCTGGAGGGCGACGGGCTGCTCGCCCAGGCGCTGCAGCACGAGACCGATCACCTCGACGGCATGCTGTACCTGTCGCGCCTGAGTCCCGAGGACCGCCGCACCGCGATGCGCGAGGTGCGCGAGAGCGACTGGTTCTGAGCGCCTGACCCGATTCGATTCCTCGCTGCGCTCGTCGCTCAACGACTGGCGAGGGTTCCCCCCAGACGCTCAACGACCGGTGGGGAAGCCCCTCACCGGTCGTTGAGCGAGCGGCGCCAGCCGCAAGTCGAAACGCGCGGCGTCAGCCGAGCGACACGTTGGTGGTGTTGACGGGCACCGTGTAGATGTCCTCGACCGCATCGGCGAAGTCGTCGAGGATGACGTTCCGCTTGATGCTCATCTTCGGGGTCAGGTGGCCGCTGTCCTCTGTCCACTCGGTGTCGAGGATCGTGAACTTGCGGATCGACTCGGCGCGCGAGACGGTCTTGTTCGCGCGGTCGACGGCGGTCTGCACCTCTTCGCGGACCTTGCTGTTCTTCGCGGCATCCGCCAGCGACATGTCGGCGGGCAGACCGTTGTTCGCGAGCCAGGTCGGGAGCATCTCGGTGTCGAGGGTGACGAGCGCCGCGATGAACGGCTTCTGGTCGCCGACGACGACGACCTGGCTGACGATCGGGTTCGCGCGGATCGGGTCCTCGAGCGCGGCCGGCGCGACGTTCTTGCCGCCGGCGGTGACGATGATCTCCTTCTTGCGCCCGGTGATCGTGAGGAACCCCTCACTGTCGAACGAGCCGAGGTCGCCCGTGCGGAACCAGCCGTCGTCGAACGCGGCGTCGGTCGCCTCGGGGTTATTCCAGTACTCGCGGAAGACGTTCACGCCGCGCACCTCGACTTCGCCGTCCTCGGCGAGGCGCACACCGACACCGGGGATGACCGTGCCGACCGTGCCGATCTTCGACTTCTTGACGGTGTTGACGGTCGCCGGGGCGGTCGTCTCGGTGAGACCGTAGCCCTCGAGGATCGTCACACCCAGGCTGTGGAAGAAGTGGCCGAGGCGCGGACCGAGGGGCGCAGAGCCCGACACGGCGTACTTCACGCGCCCGCCCATCGCTTCGCGGAGCTTGGCGTAGACGAGCTTGTCGAAGACGGCGAACTTGATCTTGGTGCCCAGCGGCACCTTCTTGCCCTCCTGCTCGAGCGTCGACTTCTCGATCGCGGTGTGGGCCGCGGCGCGGAAGATCTTGCCCTTGCCGCCGGCCTCGGCCTTCTGCTCGGCCGAGTTGTAGACCTTCTCGAACACGCGCGGGACGGCGAGGAGGAACGAGGGCTGGAACGAGCCGAGCGCCGGGAGGAGCTGCTTCGTGTCGGGCTGGTGACCCGTCTTCACGCCCGCGTGCACGTCGAGGATCGAGATGAAGCGCGCGAAGACGTGCGCGGTCGTGATGAACAGCAGGGTCGAGGCGCCGGGCTCGGAGACGAGCTCTTCGAGGTTCTTCGCGGAGTTGCGGGCGAGCTCGACGAAGTTGCTGTGCGTGAGGACGCAGCCCTTGGGTCGGCCGGTCGAGCCCGAGGTGTAGATGAGGGTTGCGATGTCGGAGCCGACGGCGAGGCTGCGGCGGCGCTCGATCTCGGCGTCGGCCACGTCGACGCCGCCCCGGCGGAGGACGTCGAGGTCACCGGCATCCATGTTCCACACCTCGCGGACGAGCGGGAGCTCGCCGCGGACCTCGGCGATGCGGGCGGCGTGATCGGCCGACTCGCCGAGCACCGCGATGGCGCCGGAGTCGGAGACGATCCAGGAGATCTGCGAGGCGGAGCTGGTCTCGTAGACGGGGACCATGACGGCGCCGGCGAAGAAGAGCGCGAAGTCGACGAGCGTCCATTCATAGGTGGTGCGCGCGATGAAGGCCACCTTGTCGCCGGGCTCGATGCCCGCGGCGACGAAGCCCTTGGCCAGCGCCACGACGTCGCGCTGGAACTCGGCGGCGGTGATGTCGCGCCATCCGTCGCCCTCGGGGACGGCGAACAATGCCAGGGACGGGGTCTCCTTGACGCGGGCGACCAGCAGGTCCGCGACATTCGCGGTCGGGTCTTCGGGGACGACGGCGGGGACTTCGAACTGAACGACGGCGCTCATATGGGCGGCAACTCCTTCGGTACCGGGTGACGTCAGATGACGGTGGGATCGAGTCTAACGGAATGTGGAACTCAGTCCCTCCGCGCCGGGTCGGGACCGGTGCGGGTCGTGCACGGCCCCTGCACCCCGTCGGACCGCGCTCCCCACACTAGACTCTCGGGTGCCGCGCCGCCCGCAGGAGAGACCTTCTGCGCCGGATCCCGTGCGGTGGAAGGATGCGCAGTGCTCAACGTCGGCATCGACATCGGTGGGACCAAGATCGCCGGAGGCGTCGTCGCGGACGACGGGCGCATCCTCGAGCACCTCCGCGTACCCACGCCCGCCGACACCGGCGCACTCGCACGCGCGGTGGCCGATATGGTGGCCGAGCTCGCCGGGCGCCACGACGTGCACGCGGTCGGCGTCGCCGCCGCGGGCTACATCGACGCCGCGCGCTCGGTCATGCTCCACTCCCCGAACATCGCGTGGCACGACGAGCCGCTGCGCGCCGAGTTCGAGGCGCTCATCGGCCGCCCGGTCACCCTCGAGAACGATGCCAACGCCGCGGGGTGGGGCGAGTTCCGCTTCGGCGCGGGCCGCGAATCGACCGACATGGTCATGGTGACCCTCGGCACAGGGGTGGGCGGCGCCGTCGTGAACAACGGCCAGCTCCTCATCGGCGCCAACGGCAGCGCCGCCGAGCTCGGCCACGTCCGCTTCCTCCGGGGCGGGCGCCCCTGCGGATGCGGGCAGAACGGATGCCTCGAGCAGTACGCCTCGGGCCGCGCGCTTCAGCGCGAGCTCGCCGACGTCGCCGAGGACCCCGAGATCGGCACCGCCGTCGCCGCGCACCGCAACAAGAAGGGCAACGTCCCCTCGCGAGAGCTCGCCCTGTTGCTCGCCGACGAAGACCCCGGCGCACTCGAGGCCGTGCGCCGCGTCGCCACGGCCCTCGGCGAGGCGTGCGGCGCCTTCCAGGCCGTCCTCGACCCCGACCTCTTCGTCATCGGCGGGGGAGTGGCCGAGCTCGGCGAGGCGCTGCTCGAGCCCGCGCGGCGCGCGTACGACACGGCGCTTCCCGGGTTCGGCCAGCGGCCGACGGCGCGGTTCGTCACGGCATCCCTCGGCAACGACGCCGGACTCGTCGGCGTCGCCGACCTCGCCGGCATGCGGAGCCGGTAGGAGACCGCGATGTTCTACTGGGTGATGAAGTACATCGTGATCGGACCGATCGTGAAGGCGATCTTCCGGCCATGGATCGTGGGGCGCTCGAACGTCCCGTCGACGGGCGCCGCGATCCTCGCCTCGAACCACCTCTCGGTGAGCGATTCGATCTTCCTGCCGCTCATGATCGACCGGCCGATGAGCTTCCTCGCCAAGAGCGACTACTTCACCGGCAAGGGCATCAAGGGGTGGGCGACCCGCGTCTTCATGAAGGCGACGGGGCAGATCCCGATCGATCGCACGGGCGGCAAGGCCTCCGAGGCATCCCTCAACACGGGCCTGCAGGTGCTCGGACGGGGCGACCTCCTCGGCATCTACCCGGAGGGAACCCGCAGCCCCGATGGCAAGCTGTACCGCGGAAGGACGGGCCTCGCGCGCATGGCGCTCGAAGCGCGCGTTCCCGTCGTCCCGGTCGTCATGGTCGACACCGGCGAGATCATGCCGATCGGGCGCTCCATCCCGCGGATCGGCCGCGTCGGCATGGTGATCGGCGAGCCGCTCGACTTCTCGAGGTTCCACGGGATGGAATCCGACCGGTTCGTGCTCCGCTCGGTCACCGACGAGATCATGGTGGCCCTCCAGCGCCTCGGCGAGCAGCGGTACGAAGACGTCTACGCGTCGACCGTGAAGAACCGCGCCGCGACGGGCTTCGACGGCGTCGCGGCGGTCGGGGATCCCGCCGATTCCGCCGCGGTGTGACTCCCGTCATACGGCATCCTGGCCCTGCGGGCCACGACTAGACTGAACGGATGCCCGTTCTGCACGCGAACTCCGCCGCTGTCGACCCGCGGAGCCTGGACCACTGGCGCACCCTCCCCATCAAGCAGCAGCCCACGTGGGACGACGCCGACGCGGTCGCCGAGGTCTCCGCGGAGATCGCCTCGCTTCCGCCGCTCGTCTTCGCCGGCGAGGTCGACAACCTGCGCGAGCGCCTGGCGCGTGCCGCCGCCGGGAAGGCGTTCCTGCTGCAGGGCGGAGACTGCGCCGAGACCTTCGCGGGAGCGACCGCCGACCAGATCCGCAGCCGCATCAAGACGGTGCTGCAGATGGCGGTCGTCCTCACCTACGGCGCCTCGATGCCCGTCGTCAAGATGGGGCGGATGGCCGGGCAGTTCGCCAAGCCCCGATCGAGCGACACCGAGACCCGCGGCGACGTCACTCTTCCCGCCTACCGCGGCGACATCGTCAACGGGTACGACTTCACCGAAGGATCGCGCACCGCCGACCCGCGCCGGCTGCTGCAGGGCTACCACACCGCGGCATCCACCATCAATCTCATCCGCGCGTTCACGCAGGGCGGGTTCGCCGACCTCCGCGAAGTCCATTCGTGGAACAAGGGCTTCGCCTCGAACCCCGCGAACGCCCGGTACGAGGGGCTCGCGACCGAGATCGACCGCGCCATCAAGTTCATGGAGGCCGCCGGAGCCGACTTCGACGAGCTCAAGCGCGTCGAGTTCTACACGGGTCACGAGGGTCTGCTGATGGACTACGAGCGCCCGATGACCCGCATCGACTCGCGCACGCAGGATGTCTACAACACGTCGGCGCACTTCCTCTGGATCGGCGAGCGCACGCGTGACCTCGACGGCGCGCACGTCGACTACTTCTCCAAGATCCGCAACCCCATCGGGGTCAAGCTCGGTCCGACCACGAGCCCCGAGACGGCCCTGGCCCTCATCGACAAGCTCGATCCCGAACGCGAGCCGGGCCGTCTCACCTTCATCACGCGCATGGGTGCGGGCAAGATCCGCGACGCGCTGCCGCCGCTGCTGGAGGCCGTGAAGGATGCCGGGGCGACGCCGCTGTGGGTCACCGACCCGATGCACGGCAACGGCATCACGACGCCCACCGGGTACAAGACGCGTCGCTTCGACGACGTCGTCGACGAGGTCCGCGGCTTCTTCGAGGCGCACCGCGCCGTGGGGACGCACCCCGGCGGCATCCACGTCGAGCTCACCGGTGACGACGTCACCGAGTGCCTCGGCGGCTCGGAGCAGATCGACGAGGCGACCCTCGCGACCCGCTACGAGAGCCTGTGCGACCCGCGCCTGAACCACATGCAGTCCCTCGAGCTCGCGTTCCTGGTGGCCGAGGAGCTCGAAAAGCGCTGACCCCGCTGGCCTTTTCTGACCGCGAGACCGCGCAAATGTCACGATAAACGCGCCGGAAGCGTGCATATGCGCGGTCTCGCGGCGGGGTGTGGATGGTTCCGCGGAGCGTGAGCGCTTTCGCGGATGATCGAGGGATGCCGAAACGTCATCCTCCGTTGCCCGCTCCGCTCACCGGGGTGCCCTTCACCCCGGGCGATGCGCGGGAATGGGGCCTGACCCGGCGCCGGATGTCGGCATCCGACATCGCGCATCCGCACCACGGCGTGTACTCCTCGGCGGCGTCGGGCGACCTGTTCGGCGCGTGCGAGGCGGCATTGCCGCTCCTGGGCGGATCGCGCTGGTTCAGCCATCTCACCGCCGCGCGACTGTGGGGCGTTCCCGTGCCTCTTCCCTGGCGCGACGGCGAGCCCCTCCACGTTCTGTCGCTGGGCGCGGCGGAGCCGCTGCGGCGCCCCGGCATCGTCGGGTGGGGGAGTGGGGACCACCCCGGCGACGCCTTCGTCGGCCCTCTTCCGATGGTGTCTCCGGCCGGCGTCTGGGCGGAGCTGTCGGTGCCCGGCGCGCTCGGCATCGACCCCGAGACCGGCCGTCGTCGGGCGCTGAGCGTCGACTGGCTCGTCGCGGCCGGGGACTACCTCGTGACCGGCCCGTTCCGCCGCCGCGGCGGTCGCGTGCCGCTGTGCAACCTCGACGACCTCGCCGCGGCCGGCCGCGCGCACCGCGGAAAGCGGGGCGCGAAGGCGCTGGCCGCTGCGCTCCCTCTCGTGCGCGTCGGGCCGCAGTCGCCCCGGGAGAGCCTTCTGCGTTTGGCGCTCGTCGACCAGGGGCTTTCGGAGCCGGTCGTGCAGCCGCCGGTGCAGACGCGTGCCGGCATCCGTCACTCCGACCTGGGCCACCCGGATCGTGGGGTCCTCATCGAATACCACGGCGACCACCATCGCACCGACGCGGCGCAGTGGCGCGAGGACCTCACACGCCAGCAGTTGTTCGAGGATGCCGGCTACCGCGTCCTCGTCGCGACGCTCGACGACCTCGCCGACGGATGCCGCTCCTTCGCCGTCCGCGTCCGCCGCGCACTCGCGTGACGCCGCGCCGCGTGCAGGGCGCGTTGCGCCGCGCGTGGCACGAGACCGCGCAAATGTCACGATAAACGCCCGAAAAGCGTACATGTGCGCGGTCTCGCGGGTGTGCGGGCGGAGGGCGCGCACGCGGGCGGAGAGCGGCTAGATGCCCGAGGACTTGATCTTGATATCGGCGCCGGGCAGCTGCAGGGATCCCGCGGCGGGATCGGTGCCCTCGGCGGTGAAGAATCCCCACAGCGGCTGAGGCAGCGAGGTCTGCGGGTTGAACCCGGCCTTCTTCAAGGTGTCGACGGCCTCGCCGAGACTCATCCCCGCGACCTTCGGCACCTCGATCGGCTGAGGACCCTTCGACACGACGAGGGTCACCGATCCACCGGGCTGGAGGCTCGCGCCGTCACGGTCGGCGATGCGGATGACGCGGCCCTTCGCGACGTCGTCGCTGTACTCCTCGGCGGTGTCGGCGTCGAGCCCCACGGCGCTGAGCGCCGATCGGGCGGCGTCGACGGTGTCGCCCGAGACGTCCGGGACCGGACCGGCCGACAGATCGAAGGTCACGACCGACCCCTCGAGCGCGGTGCAGCCGCCCGTGCAGTCCATCGGGTCGCCGCCGCCGGGCGGCGTGATGCGCGCCGCGATGACGGTGTCCGCGGGCGCGTCGGTGAAGTACCGCGCGGGCTCGTCGTCGGATGCCGTGATGTACAGCGGCGCGAGGGTGTCTGTCGCATCCCCGACGGTCATGCCCGCGAGGGCGGCGATGTCGTGCGACGCGGGCCCGAGGGAGATGACGACGGTGACGGATGCGTCGCGGTCGACGCGCGCCCCCGACTCGGGGTCGGTGCGGATCGTGAGGCCCGCGGCGACGTCGCGGCTGTTCTCCTCGCCGCGGACGGCGACGAGCGTGTGCTCGGCGAGGATGCCGGTGGCCTCCTCGATCGTCGCGCCGGTGACGTCGGGCACCGCCACGAGCGATCCGGGGCCCGAGCCGAACCACCAGCCCGCGCCGCCCGCGAGGCCCGCGAGCAGCAGGACGATCAGCACCAGCCAGGCGCCCTTCGTCGCGTTCCGCTGCGTGCGCCGGCGCAGGCGTGTCGCGTTGTCGACCGAGTCGGTGACGCTCGGAGCGGTGAACGCGCCGGGCATGATCTTGGTCACTTCGCCCGAGTCGATCCCGTCGTCGACGGCGATGGCCCGCGTCGCGCCGGTGTCGGGCGCGGTGCGCACGACCTGCGGGTAGACGCCGAGCTCCTTCTCGATCTGGCGGAGGCGCTCGAGCATGACGCGCGCGTCGGTGGGCCGGTCGTCGGGTTCGCGCTCGGTCGCCCAGAGGACGAGTTCGTCGAGCTGTTCCGGCACGCCCGGGTTCTTCGCGCTCGGGCGCGGCACCGAGTCGGTCGCGTGCTGGTAGGCGATCTGCATCGGCTGCTCGCCCTTGTACGGCTGCTCGCCGGCGAGCATCTCGTAGAGCATGATGCCGAGTGCGTAGATGTCGCTGCGGGCATCGGCGGTGCCGCGGGTGACGAGCTCGGGCGCGAGGTACGCGATCGTCCCGAGCAGCATCTGGCCGGTCGCGGTGTTCGCGCTCGTCGCGCGAGCGAGGCCGAAGTCACCGATCTTGATGCGACCGTCTTCGGCGAGCAGGACGTTCTCGGGCTTCACGTCGCGGTGCACGATCCCGGCGCGGTGCGCGGCAGCGAGACCCGACAGCACGGCATCCATGATCGTGATCGTCTGCGGGATCGACAGGCGCCGCTGCTCGCGGACGAGATCGCGCAGGGTGATGCCGGGCAGGTACTCCATGACGAGGTAGGCCATCTCGCCGTCCTGGCCCTGGTCGAACACGTTCACGACGTGCGGGTCGGCGAGCCGGGCGGCCGCGCGCGCCTCTTGGATGAAGCGGCTCTGGAACACGGTGTCGTCGGAAAGGTGCCCGTGCATCACCTTGAGGGCGACGCGGCGTTCCAGGCGGAGGTCGGTCGCGACGTACACCGTCGCCATGCCGCCGCGGGCGATACGGGCGCGCACCCGGTACCGACTGTCGACCAGACGGCCGATCAGCGGGTCGGTCTGCTGGCTCGTGCTCACGCGAAGAGTCTACGGAGCGGATGCCGTGAGCCCGGGGAACGCCTCACCCTGCGGTCGACGCGGGTGAGGGGTCAGCCGAGGATCGCGAGCCACGCGGAGGCTTGCTCCTCCCACGGGGCGTAGCGGTCGGGGTGCGCGGAGACCTGCACCGCCTGTGCCGCGGCGCCGAACTCCATCGCCTCCCATCCGGGGATGTCGAGGAGACCGCGGGTGCGCGGGCCGTTGGGGTCGGACGGGCCGCCGAAGAAGGCCGCGGCGGCGCGGTGGGGGTCGCGCACCTCGTCCGCGGTGCCCCATCCGGTGCTGGGACGTTGCTGGAAGAGGCCGCGCGAGTCGCGGTCTCCGCTGTCGAGGTTCCGGATCCAGGACTCGACCATCGCGGTGGCGAGCGCGATCGCGATGCCGCGGTCGCTCACGCCGCGCGAGCGGCCGACCTCGATAATGATGCGCGCGTTCGCGATCTGCTCGTCGTCGAGCCCCGCCGCGCGGGCCGCGGCCGTCGCGGCGTCGACGGATGCCGGAAGGACGAGGCTCTGGCCGGGATAGATGATCGCGTCGCGCCCCAGCCCGTTCGCCGACAGCAGCGCGTCGAGCGAGACGCCCGCGCCCTGGGCCACGGCCCAGAGCGTGTCGCCGGAGACGACGACGTGGGTCCCGGCCGCCGAGGCGGGCGCGGAAGCGGCGGGCGCAGGCGATGCAGGGGTCGAGGGCGCCGCGGCGGCGGGTACCGCCGGTGCGACGAGCGAGATGACCTGCCCGGGGTGGATGACGCTCGACCAGCCGAGTCCGTTCCAGGTGAGGACGTCGAGCGTGCGCAGGCCGAAGCGCGTGGCGACCCCGCTGATGGTGTCGCCCGCGCGGATCGTGTATTCCGCCGGCGGCGGGGTGACGGCGACGAACCGGAGGCCTGAGCTCTCGGAGGGCCGCTCTTGAGCGGACGCGGGGGCTGCGGTGAGCACGAGCGAGACGGTGCCGACGACGGCGGTCGTCGCGGCGAGGCGCGTGCGCGCATACGGAGATGTGGGTCGCAAGAATTTCCCCCTTCTTCGACCCGGTCACCGTGTCACGGATGTGGGCCGGAGTCAACAGGAGTGACAGAAGTGATCTGTGTGACCAGTGATGCCTGCGTCCGGTGCGGCAGGTGACAGTGCGGCAGGTGACCAGCGATGCGGGCAACCACGAGGCGGAGGGGACGCGTCGCCGGGGCCCGTGGGGTGCGATAGTGGAGGGGTGACCGATGAATCCGCCACGACCGTCTCCACCGAATGGCTCACCATGCCCGAGCTCGTCGAGGTGCTCGGCGAACCGCTCGGGCGCGTCCGCCGCCTGCTCGATGACCGTCACCTCGTCGGCAGCAAGAGGGCGGGGGCGTTCGCTGTGCCCGCCGTCTTCCTCGTCGACGGTGCACCGCTCGCGTCGCTGCGCGGCACGGTGATCGTGCTGCAGGATGCCGGTTTCACCGACGACGAACTCATCGACTGGCTTCTCAGCGCGGAGGACTCCATCGGAGTCGCCCCCATCGAGGCGCTCCGCAGCGGGCGCAAGAGCGAAGTCCGGCGCGTCGCCCAGTCGCTCGCCTGAGCGTCCGAAAGCGTCACAGCCCCAGCGCGCACAGACCTCAGCGCGCACAGGCCTCAGCGCGCGAGCGCCTCAGGCGACGCGTGCGGTCGCGTCGCGGGCCAGCGAGCGTAGCGACGCGACGGCGGCGTCGCCGAGCGGGGCTCCCACGAGCGCGTCGTCCGACTCTCGCGCGTACTCCGCGATGAGGTCTTCGACGCGGTCGAGAGCGCCGGTGGCACGGATCGTGTCCTGCAGGGCGGCGATCTGCGCCGCGTCGAGCGCCGGGTCGCCGATGAGCGCGTCGAACGCGTGGCGCTCGTCCTCCGGCATCCGCTCGCGGGCGAACGCGATGAGCACGGTGCGCTTGCCCTCTCGCAGGTCGTCGCCGGACGGCTTCCCCGTGACGGCACTGTCGCCGAAGACGCCGAGCACGTCGTCGCGCAGCTGGAACGCGAGCCCGAGGGGGTGGCCGAAGGCGGAGAGTGCGGCGGTCTGCGCGGCGTCTGCACCGGCGAGGGCGGCGCCCAGGAGCAGCGGGCGCTCGATCGAATACCGCGCCGACTTGAGTGAGGCGACCCGGAGGGCGCGCTCGGCGTGCTCGGCGTCGGGGGCACGGACGAACGCGGCCTCTTCGGCGATGTCGAGGAACTGGCCGATCGTCACCTCGCGGCGCATGTATCCGTAGATCTCGCGCGCCTCGGCGGCGTGCACCGCCGACCGCAGACCCTCTTCAAGCAGGTCGTCGCTCCATGCCACCAGAAGGTCTCCGAGGAGCACGGCACCCGATCGACCGAAAGACTCGGCCGACCCGGTCCACCCTGCGGCGACGTGGTCGGCTTCCAGCGCGCGGTGGGCCGCGGGGCGGCCGCGGCGGGTGTCGGAGTTGTCGATGAGGTCGTCGTGCACGAGCGCCGCGGCGTGGAAGATCTCGAGGGCTGCCGCAGCGGCGATCACGTCGTCGCCGGGCTCGGCGCCACTGTGTGCGCCGGGGAGTGCATCAGGGTGTGCCCCGGGGTCTGCGGCCTGCGCGACGGCCTCCCAGCCGGTCACCGCGAAGCGGGCGCGCAGGCGCTTTCCGCCGACGAGTGTGGCGCGGCCCGACCGGATCATGAGGAGCGCTTCGTCGCCGGCATCCGCCCATGCGGTGCTCTGATCGTCGAGGAACCTCTCCAGTCGCTGGGAAACTGCCGCGATCGCGTCGGAAGGAGGAGCCACGGGCCTAGCCTAGTTGTGAGATCCACGCGTAGAATCGTGGGCACGAGCGGCGCACCACGCCGATCGAAACAACGTCACACAGACCGCACCGTCGTCACGGACGAGGTCAACAGATGTCCGGGCCTCGGACATCCGGCTACAAGGGGGACGCATGCCGCTGTCAGAACAGGAGCAGCGCCTGCTCGACGAGATGGAACGCCATCTCATGAACAAGGACGCCGACGTCGTCAGCGCGGGCCGCGAGGGCCAGACCCTGAGCTACCGCAACATCGTCTACGGCGTCATCCTCGTCCTGATCGGCATCGGCGGCCTCATCTTCGGCGTCTCGAGCAACATCATCGCCATCGGCGTCGTGGCCTTCGTCCTCATGGTCGCCGGTGTCGTCCTCGCCGTCACGCCCGCAAAGGGGCCCGCGGTGGGCGCTGCGCCGCGCTCGGCAGGCGAGAAGAAGGCGGGCGCGAAGGCGACCTCGTCGTCGTCGTTCATGGACAAGATGAACGACCGATGGGACCGCCGCCAGGGCGACAAGTGATCCTCGTCTGACCCGTCGCCGCCGGCGACACCTCCAAAAGCACCGACCTCCGGGTCGGTGCTTTTTTCGTATGCCCGCACGGTCGCGGAGGCATTCGGCGCCCCGGGGGAGGAAACGTCGCCAAAACGATAGTGAAGTGGAGGGAAGTGGAGTAAAGTGGTGCCAACCGGAACCGGGGCCGAGCGGAGGGGGGTGGTCGTGGATGCTGTTGGGCACCTACACCCCCAAGCTCGACGACAAGGGACGGGTCATCCTTCCGGCGAAGTTCCGCACCGACCTCGGTGACGGCGTCGTCGTGACCCGGGGGCAGGAGCGCTGCCTGTACGTGTTCAGCACGAAGGAGTTCGAGCGGGTCTACGAGAAGATCCGCGAGGCGCCGCTGACGAACAAGCAGGCCCGTGACTTCCAGCGCATGTTCCTCTCCGGAGCGAGCGACGAGAAGCCCGACAGCCAGAGCCGCATCACGATCCCGCCGCACCTGCGCACGTACGCCAACCTCGGGCGCGAGCTCGTCGTCACCGGTGTCGGCGCGCACGCCGAGATCTGGGACGCCGAGGCCTGGAACGCGTACGCCGACGGCAATGAAGACGCCTACTCGGACATGGAGCAGGAGGTGATCCCGGGACTCTTCTGATGGTGCTCCCTCGATCTGCGAATGCTGATCCGTGGCCGTGACTCCCAGCCGCACGCCCTGACACACTTCCCCGGTGCCAGGTCAGGCGGATGGGGATCTCGGCCCCGGATCACCCACACGGATCACCGCACCGCAGCCCGACACATCATGGCTCTCTCCGGCATCCACACCCCGGTCCTCCTCGAACGCTGCGTCGAGCTTCTCGGCCCCGCGCTCGCAGCTCCCGGCGCTGTACTCGTCGATGCCACGGAGGGCATGGGCGGCCACTCCGAGGCGCTCCTCGACCGGTTCCCCGACATCCGGCTCATCGGCCTCGACCGCGACACCGACGCGCTGCGGATCGCGGGGGAGCGGCTCGCCCGCTTCGGCGACCGCGTCACACTCGTCCACGTCGTCTACGACGACATCGCGGCCACGGTCGCCTCCGCCGGTGCCGACCGCATCGACGGCGTGCTGTTCGACCTCGGCGTGTCGTCGCTGCAGCTCGACGAGGCCGATCGCGGCTTCGCCTACGCGCAGGATGCGCCGCTCGACATGCGCATGGACCAGACCTCCGGGACGACCGCCGCCGACATCGTCGCGACCTACGGCGAGGGCGACCTCCGGCGCATCTTCGAGCGCTACGGCGAAGAGAAGCTGGCCGGGCGCTACGCCCGCGCGATCATCGCCGCGCGCGCCGACGCCCCGATCGAGCGCTCCGGACAGCTCGTCGACATCCTCGTCGCCGCGACCCCCGTCGCCGTCCAGCGCGAGGGGCGCGGTCACCCCGCCAAGCGCGTGTTCCAGGCGCTGCGCATCGAGGTGAACACCGAGCTCGCCGTGCTCGAACGTGCGCTCCCGTCCGCGATGGACCTTCTGCGGGTGGGCGGCCGGATCGTCGTCATGAGCTACCAGTCGCTCGAGGACCGCATCGTCAAGAGGCTGTTCGCGGATGCCTCGGCATCCACCGCGCCGGCGGGCCTTCCCGTGGAGCTCCCCGAGCACGCCCCGCGGTTCCGACTGCTGACCAAGGGGGCCGAACTCGCCTCCGATGAGGAGAAGGCGCGGAACCCCCGCGCCGCACCCGTGCGCCTGCGCGCGGCCGAGCGCGTGGCGGAGGCGGTATGAGCGTTCCAGCGGAGAGCATCCTGGGTCTTGGACGGCCGGCCGAGCTTCCGATCCGATGGCCGGCGGAACGCCCCGAGCGGCGCCTGCACGCCCTCGAGACGCCCGCCCCGCGGCGGCGCCCGCGTCTGGTCTACGGGATCGTCGCGGTTGCCGGAGCCGTCCTCATCGGTGCAGCGCAGATGGGTCTGTCGATCCTCACGACGCAGGGCTCGTACGAGATCGCCGACCTCACCGCGCAGCAGCGTTCGCTCGACTACGAGAAGCAGATGCTCACCGACTCGATCGCGGGGCTCAGCTCGCCCCAGTACCTCGCGGCAAATGCCGCCGCCCTCGGCATGGTCACCGGCCAGGCGCCGACGTATCTCCGCCTCAGCGACAACGCCGTGATCGGAACGGCCGCCGGCAACAACGGTCTGAGCGCGGTCGACGCGCTCACCCATGCGGCCGTGGCGAACGCCCTCGTCGCCGGGAAGCCCCTCGTCAGCGACCCCGACGCGACGCTCGACGCGGGTGTCAGCGCGACCGACGAGGCGATCGCCGCCGCCGCCGAAACGTCGACACCCCCCGCGATCGCCGACGGTCTGCCGACGCCCGCCACACACTGAGAACATGACGACTCGCGCTACCCGCTCCCCGCGTCGCCGGACGGTCGTCGCCCTCGGCGTCGTGCTCGCCGTGCTCGCCGCGTTCGTCGTGCGCCTCGTCGACATCCAGGTCGTCAACGCGAACGAGCACATCGACGCGTCGCAGAAGCTCGCCACCGGCGCGAGGCAGACCCTGTACGGGGCGCGAGGAGAGATCGTCGACGCGAACGGCTCGATCCTCGCCACCAGCACGTTGCTGTACGACGTGCAGATCTCGCCCATGCTCGCCGTCGAGGGCATCGACAAGCGTGACGCCGACGGCAAGGTCGTGAAGAACGCGGACGGCGACCCCGAGAAGGTCGCGTGGCCCGAGCTGGCGGCGCGGATCGCGGCCGTCACCGGGCAGAGCGCGGAGGACATCGAGAAGATCGTCGCCGACGCCCTCGCCGAGAACCCCGATTCGCAGTTCGCGTACGTCAAGCGCTACGTGTCGACGGAGGAGTACCGGGCCCTCGCCGAGCTCCGCCTGCCCTTCCTCTCCTTCCCCCCGCACCCGTCGCGCACCTACCCGGACGGCGCCGTCGCGGGGAACCTCCTCGGCTTCGTCGGGTCGGACGGCACGGCGCTCGAGGGACTCGAGAAGCAGCAGGATGCCTGCCTCGAGCCGACGCCGGGCGAGCGCACCTACCAGCGGGGCGCCGACGGCGTGATCATCCCCGGTACCGAGAAGGACACGCCGGCGGTCGACGGCGGAACCCTGAAGCTCACGATCGACACCGACCTGCAGTGGTTCCTGCAGCAACTCATCTTCGAGGAGACCGCGCACTACCAGGCCGACTGGGGCGGGATCATCGTCATGGAGGCGAAGACCGGCAAGATCCGGGCGATCGCCGAGACGCCGACCGTCGACCCCAACGATCCGGGGGCATCCGCTCCGGAAGACCGCGGGTCGCGTCTGCTCAGCACCTCCTACGAGCCGGGCTCGACATTCAAGCCGGTGACCGCTGCGACCGTCATCGAGCAGGCGGGTCTCTCGCCGACGTCGACGGTCGTGACGCCCGACCGGATGGAGTTCCCCAACGGCGCCGTCATCAACGACTCCGAGAAGCACCCGACGCAGAACCTGACCCTCACCGGCGGCCTCGTCACCTCGTCGAACGTCGCGATGTCGCAGTTCGGCACGCGCGTCCCCGCGGAGGTCCGCCAGCAGTACCTGGAGAAGTTCGGCGTCGGCCAGCCCGACGCGCTGAACTGGTCGGGTGCGCCGCCCCTCATCGGTTTCTCGGCGGATGCGAAGGACTGGGACAACCAGACCTACTACACGACGACCTTCGGCCAGGCCTTCACCGTGACGCCGCTGCAGGTGGTGAGCCTCTTCCAGACGATCGCGAACGGGGGCGTCCGCATCGCGCCGCAGCTCGTCGAGTCGTGCACGAAGGCCGACGGCACCGTCGTCACGCCCACCGTGGCCGAGCCGGTGAAGGTCATCGAGCCGCAGACGGCGGCCGAGGTGTCGCAGATGCTCGAGAACGTCTACGCGCAGGGCACGCTCGCCGCCGACATCAACATCCCCGGGTACCGCCTCGCGGTCAAGACCGGCACCGCGCAGCTCCCGGACGGCGCCGGCGGGTACAAGAACGGCGTGTTCATCACCTCGCTCGCCGGTTTCGTCCCCGCGGACGATCCGCAGTACGTTGTTCTGACGCTGTTCGACGAGCCCAAGACCGTCCGGATGTCCTCCGCGAACCGATCGGTCTTCAAGAAGGCCGTGATGCAGGTGCTCACCCACTACCGTGTCATGCCGTCGAACTCCGAAACGCCCCTGCTCCCCGTGACCCAGTGATCGGTCACCCGATGAGCACTGAGGCAGAACCGATTGACGACATGACGCGCTCCGGCGCGTGAGGATGACGCAGCTATGATCCGGATGACCCTCGCAGAAGTCGCCGACGCCGTCGAGGGAACCCTCCACGCGTTCGGCGCCGACACCGCCGAAACGGTCGTCGACGGCACCGTCGACACCGATTCGCGGCTCATCGGGCCGGGCGACATCTTCGTCGCGAAGCCGGGCGAGACCACCGACGGCCACCTGTTCGTCCCCGCTGTCGCCGAGGCGGGCGCCGCGCTCGCGATCGTCGAGCACCCGGTCGATGCGCCGATCTCGCAGATCGTGGCGGCGGATGCCGTGCAGGCTCTCGCCGACCTCGCCCGGACGGTCGTCGCGCGCGTGCGCGCCGGGGGAGGCCTGACGGTCACCGGCATCACGGGCTCCAACGGCAAGACCACGACGAAGAACCTCCTCGCCCGCATCCTGCAGGACGAGGGTGAGACCGTCGCCCCCCGCGCGTCGTACAACAACGAGGTCGGAGCGCCGCTCACGATGCTCCGCGTCACAGAGGCCACCCGCTACCTCGTGAGCGAGTTCGGCGCGGCCGGCCCCGGGCAGATCGCGCGCCTCGCCGGCCTCGTGACGCCCGATGTGGGCGTCGTCCTCATGGTCGGCCTCGCACACGCGGGCGGCTTCGGCGGTGTCGAAGCGACCCTCAAGGCCAAGACCGAGCTCGTCGAGGCGCTCCGCCCGGGCGGTGTCGCCGTCCTCAACGCCGATGACGCGCGCGTCGCCACGATGGCCGACGTCGCCGAGGCGCGCGGCGTCTCGGTGCGGTGGTTCGGGCGCGGGCCGGGCGCGGACGTCCGCGCCGAAGACGTCGAGGTCACGGCATCCGGCACCACGTGCGTCGTCGTCGCGGGCGGCGAGCGGATGCCGTTGCGCCTGCGCGTCCTGGGCGAGCACCACGTGATGAACGCCCTCGCCGCGCTCACGGCGGCCGAGGTGCTCGGCGTGCCGATCTCCCAGGGCATCGCGCGCCTGGAGACGGTCGAGATCGCCGAGCGCTGGCGCATGCAGCCGCTCGGATCGGAGCGCGTGCGCATCATCAACGACGCGTACAACGCCAGCCCCGACTCGATGTCCGCCGCCCTCCGCACCCTTGCGCAGATCACGGGGCCGGGGCAGCGCAAGGTCGCCGTCCTCGGCGCGATGAGCGAACTGGGCGAGTACGCCGGCGACGAGCACGACCGGGTCGGCCTGCAGGCCGTGCGCCTGCGCATCGAGCGGATCGTCGTCGTCGGCCGCGACGCGCGTCGCCTCTACCTCGCCGCGATCGGCGAGGGATCATGGGACGGCGAGGCGGTCTTCTTCGAGACCGCCGACGAGGCGTACGACTATCTCATGACCGAACTCCGCGACGGCGACCGGGTCCTCGTGAAATCGTCCAACGTCGCGGGACTGCGGCACCTCGGCGATCGTCTGGGAGAATCGTTCTCGTGAGATCCCTGCTGACCGCCGCGACGATCTCGCTCGCCTTCACCCTCTTCCTCACGCCGCTGTTCATCCGGCTGTTCGAAAAGCTCGGGTGGGGTCAGGTCATCCGCACCCCCGAGAACGAGCACAACCCGTCGCACCAGACCAAGCGCGGCACGCCCACGATGGGCGGCGTCATCTTCATCCTCGGCGCGATCGTCGGGTACGTCGTCGGCACGTTCACCGGGGGCGCGCCCCCCACGATCTCGGGGCTGCTCGTCATCTGGATGATGGTGGGCCTGGGCATCGTCGGCTTCATCGACGACTACATGAAGGTGCGCCAGCAGCGCAGCCTCGGGCTCTCGGGCTGGCGGAAGATCGTGGGTCAGGTGGCCGTCGCGGTGCCCTTCGGCATCCTCGCCCTGAACTTCCCCAACCGCTCGGGCCAGACGCCCGCATCGCCGTACATCTCGTTCTTCCGCGACATCCCGATGCTCTCGTTCCTCGCTCTCGGGGTCGTGGTCGGCTGGATCGCCTACCTCGTGTGGGTGTCGTTCCTCTCGGTGGCGTGGTCGAACGCGACGAACCTGACCGACGGGCTCGACGGCCTCGCGACCGGCGCGGGGATCTTCACCATCTCGGCCTACAGCCTCGTGACGTTCTGGCAGTTCCAGCAGCGGTGCTCGTCGAGCGCGCTCGTCACCGCCTATCAGGCAGCGTGTTACGACACCCGCGACCCGATGGACCTGACGATCATCGCGGCCTCATTCGTGGGCGCCCTCGTCGGGTTCCTCTGGTGGAACGCGCCCAAGGCGAAGGTCTTCATGGGCGACGTCGGATCGATGTCGATCGGCGGGGTGATCGTCGCGATGTCGATCCTCTCCCGCACCGAGATCCTCGCCGTCATCATCGCGGGCGTCTTCATCATCGGCCCAGGCTCAGTGATCCTGCAGCGGTACTACTTCAAGGCGACCGGCGGCAAACGCCTGTTCCTCATGAGTCCGTTCCACCACCACCTCGAGATGCGCGGCTGGCCGGAGATCACGATCGTCGTGCGCATGTGGATCATCGCCGGCATGCTCGCCGTCACCGGCGTCGGGCTCTTCTACGTCGCCTGGTTGGCGGCCGTATGAGCCGCGGAGCGGACGGCGAGCGCGACCTCGATGCGCTGGGCAGCTGGCACGCCGACTGGACGGGTCTGCGCGTCGCCGTCCTCGGGCTCTCGATGACCGGCTTCTCGGCCGCCGACACGCTCGCCGAGCTCGGCGCCGAGGTGCTCGTGGTCACCGAGCGCGCCGCCGAGGAGTACGCGCGCCTCGTCCCCGTCATCGGCGCGCGGCTCTGGGAGGGACCGCTCTACACGGTCCCCGCCGAGCTCGTCGACTTCGCCCCCGAGGTGATCGTCGCCTCGCCCGGGTTCGCTCCGCACCACCCCCTGATCGTGTGGGCGCAGGAGCAGGGCGTCGCACTATGGGGCGACATCGAGCTCGCGTGGCGCGTGCGCGACAAGGTGCTCCGCCCGGACGGCACGCCCGCGGAGTGGCTCCTCATCACCGGGACCAACGGCAAGACGACGACGACGCAGCTCACGGCATCCATGCTCGTCGCGGGAGGGCTCCGGGCGGCGCCGGTCGGGAACATCGGCGTCCCGGTGCTCGATGCGATCCGCGACCCGGCCGGCTTCGACGCGCTGGTCGTCGAGCTCTCCAGCCACCAGCTCTGGTACCTGGCGCGGGCGACCGGCGTCGGCGCGCTCGTCCCCTGGGCGAGCGTGTGCCTGAACCTGGCCGATGACCACCTCGAATGGCACGGGTCCTTCCGCGCCTACCGCGACGCGAAGGCCGCCGTCTACCAGGGCACCCGCATCGCGTGCGTCTACAACAAGGCCGACATCGCGACGCGCGAGATGGTCGAAGAGGCCGACGTGGTCGAAGGATGCCGGGCCATCGGCTTCGACCTCGGAGTGCCGGGGCCGAGCGACGTCGGCGTCGTCGACGGGATCGTCGTCGACCGTGCGTTCCTCGACGACCGGCACACCTCGGCGCTCGAACTCACCACCGTCGCCGACCTCGCCCGGAACGGGCTCGCGGCGCCGCACATCGTGCAGAACATCCTCGCCGCTGCGGCGCTCGCGCGATCCCTCGACGTGGCGCCCGCGGCGATCGCCGAATCGCTCGAGACCTTCCGCCTCGACCCGCACCGCATCGAGATCGTCGCGATCGCGGACGGCGTCACCTGGGTCGACGACTCGAAGGCGACGAACCCGCACGCCGCGGCATCCTCGCTCGCGGCCTTCCCGGGCGCCGTCTGGATCGTGGGTGGGCTGCTGAAGGGCGTCGACATCTCCGACCTCGTCGCGGCGCGCGGCGCCGGAGTGAAGGCCGCGATCGTCATCGGCGTGGAGCGAGAGACCATCGCGGGCGCGTTCGCACGACACGCGCCCGCCATTCCGCTGTTCGAGGTCGACGACGCACAGACTGAAGACGTCATGGCGCAGGTCGTGGAACTCGCGGCCGAGATCGCCCGTGACGGAGACGTGGTCCTCCTCGCTCCGGCCGCGGCGTCGTTCGATCAGTTCACGTCCTACGCTGACCGCGGTACCCGGTTCGCCGAGGCCGTGCAACGCAGGTTCGGCCCGGAGACGCGGCCCGCACAGTAAGTCGGCCCGGAGAATGAGCCGGCCCGGAGAGTGAATCGGAAGGGGAGCCGGTGACGATCACGACCTCCCGTCCCGTCGCCCGCGACGACGAGCCCGGCGGAGCCACGTCCCGTGATGCCCGGCCCACGGGGTTCGCCGCGCGCGTCTCGCTCGGGCGGGCCTTCGCGCCGGTGCCGAGCGAGTTCCTCCTCATCCTCTCCACGGCGCTCCTGCTCACGGGGTTCGGGCTCGTGATGGTGCTCTCGGCGACCATGGCCGATTCCGTCGCGAAGGGCGAGAGCCCGTTCGAAGTCGTGATGAAGCAGGCGGCGTTCGCGCTCATCGGCATCCCGCTCATGCTCATCGCGAGCCGGCTGCCGGTGACGTTCTGGAAGCGGATCGCCTGGCCCGCGCTCATCGTCACGACGGCGTTCCAGCTGCTCGTCTTCGTTCCCGGCCTGGGCGTGGTCAACGACGGCAACCGCAACTGGATCCAGGTCGCCGGCTTCCAGATGCAGCCGTCGGAGTTCCTGAAGCTGAGCCTCGCGCTCTGGCTCGGCTACGTGCTCTACCGCAAGCGGTCGCTCCTCACCTCGTGGTCGCACGTGTTCATCCCGGTCGTCCCGGTCGGCGGCCTCGTCATCGGACTCGTCGCGGTCGGCAGCCACGACCTCGGCACGGGCCTGATCCTCATGGCGATTCTCCTCGGGTGCCTCTTCTTCTCGGGCGTGAAGCTCCGGATGTTCCTGGTCCCGCTCATCCTCGTCGTCGTCGCCGCGGCGTACTTCGCCATCACGAGCCCCAACCGCATGGCGCGCATCATGAGCTCGCTCACGCACTTCGACTCGACCGCCTGCTACAACGCGCCCGTCGGCGACTGCTACCAGGCGGTGCACGGCGTGTTCGGCCTTGCCGGCGGCGGGATCTTCGGCCTCGGCCTCGGCAACTCGCGGGAGAAGTACGGGTGGCTCCCCGCGAAGGCGAACGACTACATCTTCGCGATCCTCGGCGAAGAGCTCGGGCTCATCGGATGCCTCGTCGTCCTCGCCCTGTTCGCCCTGTTCGCGGTCGGCGCGTTCCACATCATCCGGAAGACCGACGACCCGTTCATCCGCATCGTCTCGGGCGGCATCGTGGTGTGGGTCGTCGGCCAGGCGATCGTCAACATCGGCGTCGTGCTGCGCCTGTTCCCGGTGCTCGGCGTGCCGCTGCCGTTCATGTCGCAGGGCGGCACCTCGCTCCTCTCCGTACTCCTCGCGTGTGGCGCGCTGCTGTCGTTCGCCCGCACACTGCCGATGCGCACGCCGGTGCCCGCCGCGGCGCCGATCCCACGCGGCGCGCGGCCCGCTCGCCGGTAGGCTCGATCGGGTGAGTGATCACCCGGCATCCGTCACCTACCTCCTCGCCGGAGGGGGCACCGCGGGGCACGTCAACCCGCTGCTCGCCGTCGCCGACGCGCTTCGGGCGCGGGATGCCGACGCGCAGGTCCTCGTGCTCGGCACGAAGGAGGGGCTCGAGTCGCGGCTCGTGCCCGAGCGCGGCTACGAGCTGCTGATCGTCGACAAGGTGCCGTTCCCGCGCCGCCCGGACCTCGCCGCCGCGCGGTTCCCCCTCGCGTGGCGGCGTGCGCTGGCGCAGGTGCGCGGGCATCTCCGCGAGCGCGGTGTGGACGTCGTCGCGGGGTTCGGCGGCTACGCGTCGGCGCCGGCGTACGTCGCCGCACGGCGGGCGCGCGTGCCGTACGTCGTCCACGAGGCGAACGCCCGGCCGGGCCTGGCGAACGTCCTCGGGGCCCGCGGCGCGGCCGCGGTCGGCATCACGTTCCCCGGCACGCCGCTGCCACGGGCGGAGGTCGTCGGCATGCCGCTGCGTCCCGAGCTCCTGAATCCCGAACTGCTGGGCCTCGACCGGTCCGCGACGCGCGCCGAGGCGGCGGCGTTCTTCGGGCTCGACCCCGATCGACCCGTGCTCCTCGTCTTCGGCGGATCGCTCGGCGCGCGCCGGCTCAACGAGGCGTTCGGCGGGGCGTGGCACGACGTCCTGGATGCCGGATGGCAGCTCCTCCACGCGGCGGGCGAGCGCGACGAGATCATCGATCCGGGGGTCGCGGGCTACCGCATCGTGCCGTACCTCGACCGTATGGATCTGGCCCTCGCCCTCGCCGACCTCGTCGTCTCGCGAGCGGGCGCGGCGACCGTCAGCGAGCTGTCGGCGCTCGGCATCCCCGCCGTGTACGTGCCCTACGCCGTCGGCAACGGCGAGCAGGCCCTCAACGCGGCGTCCGCCGTCGCGTCGGGAGCGGCCCGCCTCATCCCCGACGCCGAGTTCACGTCGGAACGCGTCCGCGCCGAGATCGTGCCGCTGCTGTCGGATGCCGGCGCCCTGGCGGCCCTGGGTGCCGCCGCCCAGGCATCCGCTCCCTCCGCGCGTTCGGGCACCGAGAACGTCGTCGCCCAACTCGACCGCGCGCTCGCGCGCTGAGGGTCCTCCCGCCGTTTCGTCGTCGCACATCGCTGTCTGCGCGTGGATCGTCGGCGTGATCCGTCCTCATCGGCGCGTATGACGACGATCTGCGCCGACACTTTCCTGGCGCGTGCCACGTCCGCCTGTCGCGTGCCGCGCCCGCGCGGCGGAGCGCTCCGGGGGAAGCGCCGATTTAGACTTGTCGGGCCATGATTCGACCCGACCTCACGCTTCCCCTCCCCGAGGACATCGCCGCCGCCCACTTCATCGGGATCGGCGGCTCCGGTATGTCCGGCCTCGCCGGGATGTTCCTCGACCGCGGCATCCGCGTGTCGGGTTCGGATCGCGCCGACAGTGCCGCGCTCCAGGCGCTCGCGGCCCGCGGCGCCGAGGTGCACGTCGGACATGACGCCGCGAACCTGCCGGACGACGTCGACACCGTGATCCACACGGGTGCGATCTGGCCCGAGAACCCCGAGTTCCTCCTCGCGAAGGAGCGCGGCCTGCACGTCATCCACCGCTCGCAGGCTCTGCACTGGCTCATCGGCGGACGCCGCCTCGTGAGCGTCGCGGGCGCGCACGGCAAGACGACCTCGACCGGTATGCTCGTGACGGCCCTGCACACCCTCGACGCCGACCCCACGTTCGTCAGCGGGGGAGTGATCGCCGACCTCGGCGTCTCCAGCGGCACCGGCGGCGACGACCTCTTCGTCATCGAGGCCGACGAGTCCGACGGCACGTTCCTCCTCTACGACACCTCCGTCGCTCTCATCACGAATGTCGACCCCGACCACCTCGACCACTGGGGCACGCGCGACGCGTTCTACGACGCGTTCGCCCGCTTCGCGAACGAGGCGCGCGAGGCCGTCGTGATCAGCGCCGACGACCCGGGGGCGCGGCGCGTCCGCGCGGCGATCACGCACTCGACGGTGGTGACCTTCGGTGAGGATGCCGCCGCCGACGTGCGCGTCGCCGACATCGTCACCGAGGGCCCCGTCTCCTTCACGCTCACGCACGACGGTGTCACCGTCGCGGGCCGGCTCGCCGTTCCCGGTGCCCACAACGCGGTCAACGCGGCGGGCGCGGTCGCCGTGCTCCTGACGCTCGGATACGACCTCGAGCCCGCCCTCCGCGCCGTCGAAGGCTTCGGCGGCACCGTGCGCCGATTCGAGCTGCACGGCGTCGAGCGGGGCGTCAGCGTCTACGACGACTACGCCCATCACCCCACCGAGGTCGCCGCGGCACTGGCTGCCGCGCGGACCGTCGTGGGCGACGGGCGCATCATCGCGATCCAGCAGCCGCACACCTACTCGCGCACGCAGGAGATGTACCGCGAGTTCGCCGAGGTGCTCGAGCAGTACGCCGACCACACCGTCATGCTCGACGTCTACGGCGCGCGCGAAGACCCCGTGCCGGGCGTCACCGGCGAACTCGTCAGCGGCGCGTTCGAGGACCCCGCGCACGTCCACTTCGTCGCCGACTGGCAGCAGGCCGCCGACTACACGGCATCCATCGCCCGCGACGGCGACTACGTCGTGACCCTCGGCTGCGGCAACGTGTACCTCATCATCCCGCAGGTGCTCGACGCGCTCGCGGCGACGTCTGTGCCTGCGACGTCTGCGTCGACGTCTGCATCTCAGGGCGCTCCGCTCGAGACCGGGGTCTAGCGGGTGCGCCGCCCGTCCCCGCTGCCGGTAGACCGGGCCGCGCCCGCGTCGCCCGACGCCCGGAGCGACGCGGAGATCGAGGCGGACACGGCAACGCCGGTCCGCAGCGTGCTGCCGCCGCGGCGCGACGGCCGGCCCGCGGAGGTCGCCGACGTGCCCGCCCCGGATGAGGCGGACGGCGAGCCCGACCCGAGCGGTGTGGATGCCGCGGGTGCGGACGCCGCCGTCGACGAGGAGATCGGCGTCCGGCAGGTGTGGGCTGCCGCGCGTGCACGACGGAAGGCGCTTCGCACCGAGGTGCGCCGCTTCACCGTCCGCCAGCGACGCCGCCGCGCGTTGTGGATCGGCGTCCTCGGCGCGCTCGCTCTGCTCGTGCTCGGATCGCTCGGTGCCGCCTACAGCCCCCTGTTCGCGGTGCAGCAGGTGACGGTCATCGGTACCAGCTCGCTCGATGCGGCCGCTGTCGAAGAGGCCCTCGCCGGGCAGATCGGCACGCCGCTGCCGCGGGTGAGCTCGTCGGAGGTCAAGGCGGCGCTCGTGCAGTTCCCGCTCGTCGAGTCGTACACGCTCGAGGCGCGGCCGCCGCACGAACTCGTGGTGCGCATCGTCGAGCGCACCCCGATCGGGTCGGTCCAGTCCGCGGCGGGGTACACGCTGGTGGATGCCGCGGGGGTCGCGCTCGCGACGACGCCCGAGCCCGCGCCCGGACACCCCGTCATCACGGTCGAGGGTGGTACCGGCTCCGACGCGTTCACCGCGGTCGGGACCGTCTTCCGATCGCTTCCGGAGGACATCCGCACGCAGGTCACCGCGATGTCGGCGACGACCGCCAACGACGTCACCCTGACCCTCGGGGCGACGGGCACCGAGGTCGTGTGGGGGAACGCCGACGACTCGGCGAAGAAGGCCGTGCTGCTCGCGTCTTCGATGGCCGCCCGCCCGCCGGACGGCGTCTCGAGCTACGACGTGTCGTCGGTCGACGTCATCGTCATCCGCTGACGTCGCACGCCGCGCCGGTCGCACGCCGCGCCGGTCGCACGCGTCGCAGCGGAATGGTCGCGTGTTTTCGCGCGACACGCCCAGCGCCTCGGCATCCGCGCGCCCGCTCCCGCTTACCTTCAATCAAGGAATTGCATACTCGGCAATTCTTTAAACCTCAACTTGAGGTTCAAGGTTTAGACGTTTCGGGTTCGGGACAGATGGAGGCCGGCATGAGCCAGAACCAGAACTACCTCGCGGTGATCAAGGTCGTCGGAGTGGGTGGCGGCGGCGTGAACGCCGTCAATCGCATGATCGAACTCGGCCTGCGGGGCGTCGAGTTCATCGCCGTCAACACCGACGCCCAGGCGCTGCTGATGAGCGACGCCGACGTCAAGCTCGACGTGGGCCGCGAGCTCACGCGCGGGCTCGGTGCCGGCGCCGATCCCGAGGTCGGCCGTCGCGCCGCCGAGGACCACGCCGAGGAGATCGAGGAGGCGCTCGCGGGCGCCGACATGGTCTTCGTGACGGCGGGCGAGGGCGGCGGCACCGGTACGGGCGGCGCACCCGTCGTCGCGCGGATCGCCAAGTCGATCGGCGCCCTCACCATCGGTGTCGTCACGCGCCCCTTCTCCTTCGAGGGCCGCCGCCGACAGAGCCAGGCCGAGGCGGGCGTCAACAAGCTGAAGGAAGAGGTCGACACCCTCATCGTCGTCCCCAACGACCGCCTGCTCGAGATCAGCGACCGCGGCATCTCGATGATCGAGGCGTTCGCGACGGCCGACCAGGTGCTCCTCGCCGGTGTTCAGGGCATCACCGACCTCATCACGACCCCCGGTCTCATCAACCTCGACTTCGCCGACGTCAAGTCGGTCATGCAGGGGGCGGGATCGGCGCTCATGGGCATCGGCTCGGCGCGCGGCGCCGACCGCGCGATCAAGGCCGCAGAGCTCGCCGTCGAATCGCCCCTGCTGGAGGCATCCATCGAAGGCGCCCACGGCGTGCTGCTGTCGATCCAGGGCGGATCGAACCTCGGCATCTTCGAGATCAACGACGCCGCGCAGCTGGTCAAAGAGGCGGCGCACCCCGAGGCGAACATCATCTTCGGAACCGTCATCGACGATACGCTCGGCGACGAGGTGCGGGTCACCGTCATCGCGGCCGGATTCGACGGCGGTGAGCCGCAGGCGCGCATCGAGCCGATGACCGCGCAGCGCCCCGTCGCGACCCCCGTCGTGCCGGCGGTCTCCGCCGATGAGGCCGCACGCGAGATCGCGGATGCCGAAGAGCGCGAGTCGGTCTCGGTCACCGCCGCGGCGTCGACCGACGCGTACGACTCGGTGTACGGCTCGGACGACCTGGACATCCCCGACTTCCTGAAGTGACGACCGACCTCACGGCGCGACTCGCCGACGTCGACGCGCGCATCGCCGATGCCGCGCGGTCGGCGGGTCGCGACCCGGCGGAGATCACCCGCATCGTGGTGACGAAGTTCCATGCGGCGCCCCTCATCGCGGACCTGTACGAGCTCGGCGTTCGCGACGTGGGGGAGAGTCGGCAGCAGGAGCTCAGCGCGAAGCGCGATGAGCTGAGCGAGCTCGCCGACCTCACGTGGCACTTCGTGGGCCAGGTGCAGACGAAGAAGGCGCGGGCGGTGCGCGCGTCCGCCGATGTCGTCCACTCCCTCGACCGCGAACGCCTCGCCGACGCCCTCCACCTGGCCGACCCCGGGGGCGCCGCTCTCGACGTGTTCCTTCAGGTCAACCTCACGGACGATCCGGGGCGCGGGGGAGCGGCGCCGGATGACGTCGAACCCCTCGCGACCCACGTCGCGGCGAACTGCCCCTCGCTGCGCGTGCGGGGTGTCATGGCGGTCGCCCCGCTCACCGCCGCACCCGCCGAGGCGTTCGCCCGCCTCGCCGCGGCCGCGGACGCGGTGCGCCGCGTGATCCCGGATGCCACGTGGATGTCGGCGGGGATGTCGGGAGATTTCGCCGAGGCGATCGCCGCGGGTGCGACACACCTGCGGATCGGCACGGCAATCACGGGCCCGCGGCCCGTGCACGGTTAGCCTGCAACAAGACGAGCAAACGGAGGAATGCGATGTCGAACCCGCTGAAGAAGACCATGGTGTACCTGGGCCTCGCCGACGAAGAAGAGATCTACGACGAGCCGGCCGCCGAGACCCCCGCGCGCCGCGAGCGCGCGAGTGAGCGCACCGCCGACCGCACGATCGAGAAGGCCGCACCCGTGACTCCGCTCCACCGCCCCGCCGTCGTCCGTCAGCCCACGGCCACCGGCACCGTCAGCGAGATCCTCACGGTGCACCCGAAGCAATACCGCGACGCGCAGCTGATCGCCGAGAACTTCCGTGACGGCATCCCCGTCATTATCAACCTGTCGCAGATGAGCGACGCCGACGCGCGGCGTCTCATCGACTTCGCGAGCGGCCTCTCGCTGGGCCTCTACGGGCGTATCGAGCGGGTCACCAGCAAGGTGTTCCTGCTCTCGCCCGAGAACGTCGCGATCTCGGGTGACGGCACGCTCGCGCCGGCCGACCCCGAGGCGGCGCCCTTCACGCAGTAATCGTGGAGGTCCTGCGGTGGGTGGCGGCGATCGTCAACACCCTGCTGTTCATCTACCTGCTCGTCATGCTCGCGCGGCTCGTGCTCGAGTACATCCCGATCTTCAACCGCGAGTGGCGCCCGAAGGGTTTCGGTCTCGTGGTCGCCGAAGTGGTGTACACGATCACCGATCCGCCGCTGCGGCTGTTTCGGCGCCTGATTCCTCCGTTGCGCCTGGGACCTGTCGCTCTCGACCTGGGCTTTCCGCTGACGATGCTCATCGTCGTGTTCCTCATGTCCATCACGGGAGCCATCGCGCGCTCGTGAGTTCGTCTCGCACGCCTCAGGTGTGCGGACTATGCTGTGTCAGACCGACCCGCCTTCGGCGAGTCGCCCTGACCGCCCCGTGTCGTCAGCCCCGAAAGAGGAAACACCATGGCTCTGACCCCCGAAGACGTCGTCACCAAGCAGTTCCAGCACGTCCGTTTCAAGGAGGGCTTCGACCCCGATGAGGTCGACGACTTCCTCGACGAGATCGTCGTGGAGTGGCGCAAGACGATCGCCGAGAACGAAGAGCTGAAGGCGCGCGTCGCGCAGCTCGAGGCCGAGGCGCAGTCCGCGCCCGAGGCCGTGGCCGTCCCCGAGCCCGTCGCCGCTGTCGAGACGCCCGTCGTCGAGGCCGCGGTCGTCGAAGAGGTTCCGGTTCCGGTTCCCGCACCCGCTCCCGCCGCGAACGGCGCCGCGCAGTCGGCCGGCATCATCGAGCTCGCCCAGCGCCTGCACGACGAGCACGTCGCCGAGGGTCAGGCCCAGCGCGACAAGCTTATCTCCGACGCGCAGGCGCAGGCGGCCTCGATCCTCGCCGACGCCGAAGCCAAGAGCCGCGACGAGATCGCCCGCCTCGACGCCGAGCGCGCGACGCTCGAGGGTCGCATCAGCGAGCTGCGTCAGTTCGAGCGTGACTACCGCTCGCAGCTGCGTGGCTTCATCGAGGAGAAGCTGCGCGACCTCGACGTCGCCGGCTCCACCTCGGGCTCGCCCGTCTCGGCCTCCTGAGCGGGCCGGTGCAGGGCCGAAAGCAACTGCGTTCTTCGACGGCCGGCACCTTCATCGCGATTCTCGCGGTGCTGGTGCTGGCCGTCGACCAGTTCACCAAGTATCTCGCGCTGCAGAATCTGCCGTACCAGCAGACCGTCGAGGTCTGGGGACGTTTCCTGCAGTTCTACCTCACCCGCAACCCCGGAGCCGCGTTCTCGCTCGGCGAGGAGGTGACGTGGATCTTCACGATCGTGCTGGGCATCGCCGCCCTCGCGATCGTCGTCATTGCCGTCCGCGGCGTCCGCGCCCGCACGTGGGCGGTCGTGCTCGGCCTCCTCCTGGGCGGCATCCTCGGCAACCTCACCGACCGGCTGACCCGGGAACCCGGTTTCGGCATCGGCCACGTCATCGACTTCATCTACACGCCGTGGATGATGCCCGCCATCTACAACGTCGCCGACATGTTCATCGTGACGATGATGATCTGCGTCGCTCTCCTCGTGCTCGTCGGCATCCGGCTCGACGGCACACGCGTGCCCCGCGAGAAGGATGCCGTAACGGCAGACGACGACGAGCCGAGCGACGGAACGGCGGATGCCGACGTGGCGGCGACCGACGAGGCGTCCCCCTCCGGCTCGGAGCGCTGACGTGGAGTCGCGCAGTCTTCCCGTCCCCGACGGTCTCGACGGCGTCCGCGTCGACGCGGCGCTCGCCAAGATGCTCGGCTTCTCACGGACCTTCGCCGCAGAGGTCGCCGAGGCGGGCGGCGTGAGCCTCGACGGCCGGACCCTCGGCAAGAGCGACAAGCTGCGCGGCGGCGGGTGGCTCGAGGTCTCGTGGGACGACCGGCGGGCACCCGAGATCGTCCCTCTCGCCGTCCCCGACCTCGGGATCGTCTACGACGACGACGACATCGTGGTGGTCGACAAGCCCGCCGGCGTCGCGGCGCACCCCTCGGTCGGGTGGGAAGGGCCGACGGTGCTCGGCGCCCTCGCAGCCGGCGGCTACCGGATCGCGACGACGGGAGCCGCCGAGCGGCAGGGCGTCGTCCATCGCCTCGACGTCGGGACGAGCGGACTCATGGTCGTCGCGAAGTCCGAGCGCGCCTACACGTCCCTCAAGCGCGCGTTCAAGGAGCGCGAGGTCGACAAGATCTACCACGCCGTCGTCCAAGGCCACCCCGATCCTCTCGCCGGCACCATCGACGCGCCGATCGGGCGGCATCCCTCGCACTCGTGGAAGTTCGCCGTCACCCCCGACGGCAAGGACTCGGTCACGCACTACGAGACCCTCGAGGCGTTCCCCGCGGCATCCCTCCTCGAGATCCACCTCGAGACCGGGCGGACGCATCAGATCCGCGTGCACATGGCGGCGCACCGGCATCCGTGCGTCGGCGACCCGCTCTACGGCTCCGACCCGACGCTGTCGGCGCGTCTCGGCCTCACGCGACAGTGGCTGCACGCGAAGGAACTGTCGTTCGCGCACCCCGTCACGACCGATTGGGTGACGTTCTCATCGGAGTACCCGGCCGACCTCGCGCACGCGCTCGAGGTTCTCTCGGGCTGAGCGGGCCGGAGGCGCTGTTCGCCGGAGGACGGCATACGCTCCGGGGCATGGCGCGGGCTCTACGCTGGGGGAGTGAACTCCCTCGAGACCCGCCCCTGGCTCGCCGCCTATGCCGACGGTGTCCCGCACGAGATCGAGCCGGTCACCCAGACCCTCGTCGACATGCTCGACGACGCGGTCGCGCGCTATCCGCGCCGGCCCGCCCTCGAGTTCTTCGGCGCCGAGACGAGCTATCGCGAGCTCGGCGAGCAGGTGGCCCGCGCGGCGGGCGGCCTGCGTCGCATGGGGGTGCGGCCCGGCGACCGGGTCGCCCTCATCATGCCCAATGCTCCCCAGCACGTCGTCGCCTTCTACGCCGCGCAGCGTCTCGGCGCGGTCGTCGTCGAGCACAACCCCCGGTACACCCCGCCGGAGCTGCGGCACCTGTTCGAGGTCCACCACGCCAAGGTTGCGATCGTGTGGGATGCCGTCGCCGACACCGTCGCGGAGTTCCCCTCCGACATCCGACCCGCCCACATCGTGTCGGTGACGCTTCCCGACGCGATGCCGTGGCGCATGCGGGCGCTTCTGCGCCTTCCGGTGAAGGCCGCGCGGGAGAAGCGTGCCGCGCTCACGCAGCGACCCCGCGCGAAGGGGATCGTCGAGTGGAAGCGCTTCGTCGGCGGCCGCCGCGTCGCGAAGGCGGCGCCCCGGCCCACGCTCGACGAGACCGCCGTCCTGCAGTTCACGAGTGGGACGACGGGCCGGCCGAAGGCGGCGATCCTGAGCCACCGGAACCTGCGGTCGAACGCGGCCCAGTCGGTCGCGTGGGTGCCCGACCTCGCCCTCGGCCGCGAGGTCTTCTACGGCGTGCTCCCGCTCTTCCACGCCTACGGCCTCACCCTCTGCACGACGACGGCACTGTCGATCGGAGCGCGCATCGTGCTCTTTCCGACCTTCGACGTCTCCCTGACGATCACTGCGATCAAGCGCACGCCGCCGACCTTCCTCCCCGCCGTCCCGCCGATCTACGACGCCCTCGCCCGCGCCACGAAGCGCGCCGGCGTCGATCTCTCGAGCCTCCGCAACGCGATCTCCGGGGCGATGGCGCTGCCGGCATCCACCGTCATCCGCTGGGAGGAGGCGACCGGCGGCATCCTCGTCGAGGGGTACGGCATGACCGAGTCGTCACCGATCAGCGTCGGTAACCCCATGGGCCCGCGCCGGCGCACCGGGACGGTCGGTGTACCCTTCCCGAGCACCGAGATCCGCGTCGTCGACCCCGACGACCCGAGCGTCGACGTGCCGATCGGCGAGCCCGGCGAGCTTCTGGTCCGCGGTCCCCAGGTCTTCCAGGGCTACTGGAACCAGCCCGACGAGACGGCACGGACCCTCATCGACGGCGGCTGGCTGCGCACGGGTGACATCGTCACCGCGGATGCCGAGGGCTTCGTCACCGTCGTCGACCGGCTGAAGGAACTCATCATCACCGGCGGGTTCAACATCAGCCCGAGTGAGGTCGAGGACGTTCTGCTCCTGCATCCCGATATCGTCGACGCGGCCGTCGTCGGCCTTCCGCGACCCGACGGGGGAGAGGTTGTCGCGGCGGAGGTCGTCCTCCGCGACGGCTCCGAGCTCGACGCCGACGCGATCCGCGAGTGGGCACGCGGGCGTCTCACCGCGTACAAGGTGCCGAAGACGATCGTCGCAGTCGACGAGCTTCCCCGATCGCTCATCGGCAAGGTGCAGCGGCGCGAAGTCCGCGAGGACCTCCTGCGCCGTCGCGACGCCTGACGGTGGGTCTCTCCCGCCGCGCCGCCCTCGGCGCGCTCGCCCTCGCGTCCCTCGGCATGGTCACCGCGTGCGCCACCGAGGCGGCACGCGCCGCACCGTCGTCGGCGCCGCGGCCGACGCGCACGCCGCCGCCGTCACCGACGCCTTCCCCGACACCGACGCCTTCACCGACACCGACACCGACGCCCACGCCCACGATCGATCCCGGCGCCATCGCCGCGCGCTTCGCCGACAGCGTCCCCACGGCGTGGGGACTCGATCTCCCGGGGGTGCGCGGGACGCTCCGGACACAGCCGGCCGCACCGGCGGTCGCCCTCACGTTCGACGGGTGCGGCGGGCGCGGCGGGTCGGGCGTCGACCAGCGCCTGCTCGACATCCTCCGTGCGGAGCAGGCGCCGGCGACCCTCTTCCTCAACGCCCGCTGGGTCGAGGCCAACTCGCAGCTCGCCGCCGAGCTCGCCGCCGACCCGCTCTTCGTCATCGGGAATCACGGGACGCGGCACGTGCCGCTGTCGGTCACGGGCCGTGACGCGTACGGCATTCCCGGCACGGCGTCCGCCGCCGAAGCCGTCGACGAGGTGTGGGGCAATCAGACGGTCCTGACCGGGCTCGTCGGCGCGCCACCCCGCTTCTTCCGCCCCGGCACGGCGTTCTACGACGACGTCGGCGTCCAGATCGCGCTCGCGCTCGGCGCTGAGCCCATCGGCTTCGCGGTCAACGGGGACGGCGGTGCGACTTTCTCCGCGGCGACCGTGCGCCGCGAGGTCGGATCGGCCGCCCCCGGCTCGATCGTCATCGCGCATCTCAACCAGCCGGGGAGCGGAACCGCGGACGGCATCGCGGGCGCGATCGCCGACCTCCGCGCCCGCGGCATCGGGTTCGTGCACGTCGACGCCTGACCGCGCGTCACCCGGCCCGCCACGCCGCCGTGTCGGAAGCCTCTCGTAGACTCGTGGGGTGGCATCCGACTCCTTCGTTCACCTGCATGTGCACAGCGAGTACTCGATGCTCGACGGTGCCGCCAAGATCGGCGCGATGACGCAGGCGGCCGCCGAGTACGGGATGCCGGCGATCGCGGTCACCGACCACGGCAACACGTTCGCGGCGTTCGAGTTCTACAACGCGGCGAAGGCCGCCGGGGTCAAGCCGATCATCGGGCTCGAGGCCTACGTCACCCCCGGCACGCACCGGAGCGACAAGTCCCGTGTCGCATGGGGCTCGCCCGAGCAGAAGAGCGACGACGTGTCCGGCTCGGGCGCCTACACCCACATGACGATGTGGAGCGAGACGACACCAGGCATGCACAACCTCTTCCGGTTGAGCTCGCTCTCCAGCATGGAGGGGTACTACTTCAAGCCCCGCATGGACCGCGAGCTCCTGCAGACCTACGGCAAGGGGCTGATCGCCACGACCGGATGCCCCTCCGGCGAGGTCCAGACCCGCTTGCGCCTCGGCCAGTACGACGCCGCGCGCGCCGCCGCGGCCGAGTTCCAGGACATCTTCGGCAAGGACAACTACTTCGCCGAGATCATGGACCACGGGCTCTCGATCGAGCGCCGCGTGATGACCGACCTCATCCGGATCGCGAAGGACCTCGGCATCCCGCTCGTCGCCACGAACGACTCGCACTACACCCATCAGCATGAGGCCGACGCGCACGAGGCGCTGCTGTGCGTGCAGTCCGGGTCCACCCTTGACGACCCGAACCGCTTCAAGTTCGACGGCGACGGGTACTACATCAAGACCGCCGCCGAGATGCGCCAGCTCTTCCGCGAACACCCCGACGCGTGCGACAACACGCTCCTGATCGCCGAGCGTTGCGCGGTCGAGTTCGACACCGCCGCGAACTACATGCCCCGCTTCCCCGTGCCCGACGGCGAGACCGAGGACAGCTGGCTCATCAAGGAGGTCGAGAAGGGCCTCCACTACCGCTACCCGGGCGGCATCCCCGACAAGGTGCGCGCGCAGGCGGAGTACGAGACCGGCATCATCTTGCAGATGGGCTTCCCCGGCTACTTCCTCGTCGTCGCCGACTTCATCAACTGGGCGAAGGACAACGGCATCCGCGTCGGCCCCGGTCGCGGCTCCGGCGCCGGCTCCATGGTCGCCTACGCGATGAAGATCACCGACCTCGACCCGCTCGAGCACGGACTCATCTTCGAGCGGTTCCTGAACCCCGACCGTGTCTCGATGCCCGACTTCGACGTCGACTTCGACGACCGACGTCGCGGCGAGGTCATCGACTACGTCACGGAGAAGTACGGGTCCGAGCGGGTTGCGCAGATCGTGACCTACGGCACGATCAAGTCCAAGCAGGCGCTGAAGGATGCCGGGCGCGTGCTCGGGTTCCCGTTCAGCATGGGGGAGCGGCTCACCAAGGCCATGCCGCCCGCCGTCATGGGCAAGGACATGGAGCTCGGGGGCATGTTCGACCCCGAGCACAAGCGCTACAAGGAGGCGAGCGAGTTCCGCGCGGTCGTCGAGAGCGATCCCGACGCGAAGACCGTCTTCGACCGCGCGCTCGGCCTCGAGGGCCTGAAGCGCCAGTGGGGCGTGCACGCGGCGGGCGTCATCATGTCGAGCGAGCCGCTGCTCGACATCATCCCGATCATGCGCCGCGAGCAGGACGGCCAGATCGTCACGCAGTTCGACTACCCGTCGTGCGAGGCGCTCGGCCTCATCAAGATGGACTTCCTGGGGCTGCGGAACCTCACGATCATCTCCGACGCGCTCGAGAACATCCGCATGAACAGGGGCGAGGAGCTCGACCTCGAGCACCTCGCGCTCGACGACCGCGGCGCCTACGACCTGCTGACCCGGGGCGACACGCTCGGGGTCTTCCAGCTCGACGGCGGCCCGATGCGGTCGCTCCTGCGTCTCATGAAGCCCGACAACTTCGAGGACATCTCCGCCGTCATCGCGCTGTACCGCCCCGGCCCGATGGGTGCGAATTCGCACACCAACTACGCGCTGCGCAAGAACGGGCTCCAGCCGATCACCCCGATCCACCCCGAGCTCGAAGAGCCGCTGCGCGACATCCTCGACACGACCTACGGCCTGATCATCTACCAGGAGCAGGTCATGGCGATCGCGCAGAAGGTCGCCGGGTTCTCGCTCGGTCAGGCCGACATCCTGCGCCGCGCAATGGGCAAGAAGAAGAAGTCCGAGCTCGACAAGCAGTACGAGGGGTTCTCGGGCGGCATGGCCGAGCGCGGGTTCGGCCCGGGTGCCATCCAGGCGCTCTGGGACATCCTGCTGCCCTTCTCGGACTACGCGTTCAACAAGGCGCACTCGGCCGCCTACGGGCTCGTCTCGTACTGGACGGCGTATCTCAAGGCGCACTACCCGGCCGAGTACATGGCCGCCCTCCTCACGAGTGTCGGCGACTCGAAGGACAAGATGGCGGTCTACCTCAACGAGTGCCGCCGGATGGGCATCCGCGTGCTGCCGCCCGACGTCAGCGAGTCGATCCGCTACTTCGCGGCCGTCGGCGAGGACATCCGCTTCGGTCTGGGCGCCGTCCGCAACGTCGGCGCGAACGTCGTCGACGGCATCGTGCAGGCGCGTTCCGAGGGTCCGTACACCTCTTTCCACCACTTCCTCGACACCGTGCCGATTCACGTCGCGAACAAGCGCACCGTCGAGTCGCTCATCAAGGCGGGCGCGTTCGACGGTATGGGCGACACGCGGCGGGCGCTGCTGGAGATCCACGAGGATGCCGTCGAAGCCGCGACGAGCCGCAAGCGCAACGAGGCGCAGGGGGCGATCGGATTCGACTTCGACAGCCTCTACGACGCCGTCGAGGAGGCCGTTCCGGCGAAGGTCCCGCCGCGGCCGGAGTGGACGAAGAAGGACAAGCTCGCCTTCGAGCGCGAGATGCTCGGCCTGTACGTCTCGGACCACCCGCTCGCCGGCCTCGAGATCCCGCTCGCCAAGCACGCGTCGACCTCGATCCACGACCTTCTCGCCGACGAGAACGTCTCCGACGGCGACGTCGTCACGGTCGCCGGTCTCGTCACCAGCGTGCAGCATCGCGTCGCGAAGCAGAGCGGGAACCCCTACGGCATGATCACCGTCGAGGACTTCGACGGCGAGGTGACCGTCATGTTCATGGGCAAGACCTACACCGAATTCCAGTCGATGCTGGTCGCCGACTCGATCCTCGTCGTCCGCGGTCGTGTGTCGCGGCGTGACGACGGGCTGAACCTGCACGGACAGTCCGCCTTCGCGCCCGATCTCGGGGCCGCGCTCGCCTCCGGGCCGCTCGTGCTGCTCATGCCCGAGCATCGCGCGACCGAGTCGACCGTCGGCGAGCTGGCGCGGGTGTTCGACAGGCATCCGGGCAGCACCGAGGTCACTCTGAAACTCCACAAGGGGGGCACGGCGAAGGTGTTCGAGGTGCCGGCGCGCGTCGACATCTCCGTCGACCTCTACGGCGAACTCAAAGGTCTGCTCGGGCCGCAGTGCTTGGGGTGACCAGGCGGTGACCGGGCGCCGTGTGGGTAAGCTCGGAGGCGACACCCCCGTCGTGGAAGGATCCATCGTGACCGACGAGAAGAACGCTCCCCAGCCCTCCGACACCGGGGCGGAGGCACCGGTGGACGACACGATCGTCTCGGTCGAGGAGACGCACGTGCGCACCGAAGACGCCGGTGTTCCGCCCGTCGCCGACCCGATCGGGCAGGTCGGTCCGGCGGTCATGGTCGACGCCGCGCCCGACCCCGATGTCCGGTACGGCACGTTCGCCGAGGCGTTCGAGGCGATCACGGACGGACCGGATGCCGTCGACGAGGCCGCCCCGCCGCAGTACGGCATCGGCCCGTTCTCCGTCCGCGAGGTCGCCCTCGGCGGCGTCTGGCTCGTCGCGTTCGTCGTCTCGTTCTTCCCCGTCTACACCTCCATCGGCGGGTCGGTGTGGGGGACCGGCATCGACTGGGTCCTGACGATCGGTGTGCCGACCATCGCCGTCTTCCTTCTCGCGCTCCGGAGGCTCTCCCCGCAGGGCATCCGCCGTGTCGGTTCGCTCGGTGTCGACCAGTTCGCCTCGGTCGCCTTCTCGGTCGCGGCGCTCATCTGGCTGGGCATCCTGTGGACCTCGTTCGTCTCGCTCATCGAGATGAGGGTGTTCGTGGCCTCCTGGGTGGTCTGGGTCGAGTTCATCGCGATGCTCGCCGGCGTGCTGCTCACCGTCTTCGCGCCGCTGTTCCCCGTGATCGGCGAAGACTTCCGGCACCGCACTCCCGTCCCCGCGCACCGCGTCGCGAGCCCCGCCCGGCCCGTCGTCGCCAAGCCGCGGGCACCGCGCCCGGCGCCGAATCAGGCCGCGCCGCAGGGATACGCTCCCCACGGGCAGGCGCCGCAGGGCTACGCTCCCGAGGGGTACGCCCCGCAGGGGTATGCCGGACCGGGTTACCCGCCGCAAGGCCCCGCGACGCAGCCGTACGCACCGCAGGAGTATGCGCCTGAAGGCCAGACGCCGACGGGTCAGCCCACCGAGGCATTCGCCCCGTTCCCGACGCAGGAGTCGGCGTTCGCCCCCGCGCCGGCCGACTCCGAGCAGGTCGTCTTCGTGGATCCCGTCGTCGCCGCGGACCCCTCGGTGAGCGTCGAGACGTACGCGCCCGAGACGGAGGCCGAGGTCGCTCGCGAGGCCGAGATCACTCCCGAAGTCGAGGCGACCGTCGCCTCTGCGACGCCGCCCGCGTCGCAGGCGTTCTGGGCGCTCGCCCCGGAGGAGCGACCCGTCATCGACGCGTCCGGATCGACGATCTTCACGATCGGTCCGACGGCGTGGGCGCTCGTCATCGAAGACCGCGGGGATGTCTTCGTCGTTCGCCACGAGGACGGCCGCATCGGGTTCCTGACCGACGTCTCCGGCGTCATGCGCGGCTGAGGCCGCAACGTGCTCCGATAGCCTGGACGCATGCTCCGCACCATCGATCTGCGCGGTCGTGACCTGTCCACGGCGACACTGCTCGCGACCGTCCCCCGGGCGGGCGCCGAGCGCGCCGAGGCCGTCACGGCAGCCGCCGATCTCGTCGCCGACGTCCGCGACCGCGGTGAAGAGGCCCTGCGCGAGCAGGCCGAGCGTTTCGACCGCGTCACCGGGCACGCCGTGCGGGTGCCGGCCGAACACCTCGACGAGGCGATCGCGAGGCTCGACGCCGCGGTGCGTGCCGCGCTCGACGAGGCGATCCGGCGCGTGCGGCTCGTGTCGGCCGCTCAGGTACCCCCGCGGCTGGTGACCGAGATCGGCCCCGGCGCGACCGTCGAGCAGCGCTGGCAGCCGGTGCGCCGGGCCGGCGTGTACGTACCCGGCGGCAAGGCCGTCTACCCGTCGAGCGTCGTGATGAACGTCGTGCCCGCGCAGGTCGCGGGTGTCGGCGAGGTCGCGATCGCCTCGCCCGCGCAGGCCGAGTTCGACGGCCGCGTGCACCCCGACATCCTCGCCGCGGCGGGGCTCCTCGGCGTCACCGAGGTCTACGCGATGGGCGGTGCCGGAGCCATCGGTGCGTACGCGTATGGGGTCGAGAGCGTCGGCCTCGAGCCGGTCGACGTCGTCACCGGCCCCGGAAACAACTTCGTCGCCGCCGCCAAGCGCGCCGTCGCCGGCGTCGTCGGCACCGACGCGGAGGCGGGGGCGACCGAGATCCTCATCGTCGCCGACGACGACGCCGACCCGGCGCTCATCGCCGTCGACCTCATCAGCCAGGCCGAGCACGACGAACAGGCATCCGCCGTGCTCGTCACCTGGTCGGAGAGGCTCGCCGACGAGGTGCGCGCTGCGGTCGATGCCCGTGTCGACGCGACCCGCAACGGCGTTCGCGCCCGCACCGCGCTCAGCGGCCCGCAGTCGGCGATCGTCCTCGTCGACGATCGCTCCGTCGCGACGGACGTCAGCAACGCCTACGCCCCCGAGCACCTCGAGCTGCACCTTGCCGACCCGCGGCCTGAGGAGTTCGTCAACGCCGGCGCCGTCTTCGTCGGGCCGTACGCTCCCGTGAGCCTCGGCGACTATCTCGCCGGGAGCAACCACGTCCTCCCCACGGGCGGCCAGGCGCGTTACGCGTCGGGCCTGTCCGCCTCGACGTTCCTCCGCCCCCAGCAGGTGATCACGTACGACCGCGCCGCGCTCCGCGACGCGATGGATGACATCGTCGCTCTCGCGGATGCCGAGTTCCTCCCCGCCCACGGCGAAGCGGTCGCCGCGCGCTTCGCCGACGCGTCCTCCGCTGTGACACCCTCCGCTGATTCACCCTCCGCCGATCCACTCGAGGCCTGAGCACATGCACTGCCCGTTCTGCCGTCACCCCGATTCCCGCGTCATCGACTCGCGTACGAGCGACGACGGGCTGAGCATCCGCCGCCGGCGGCAGTGCCCCGAATGCGGCGGTCGATTCTCGACGATCGAGACGGCGAGCCTCAACGTCATCAAGCGCTCCGGCGTGATCGAGCCGTTCAGCCGCGAGAAGGTCATGTCGGGCGTCCGCAAGGCCTGCCAGGGCCGACCCGTCACCGAAGCCGACCTCGCCGTCCTGGCGCAGGCGGTCGAGGAGGCGGTGCGGCAGACCGGAGCCTCGCAGATCGACACGAACGAGATCGGCCTCGCGATCCTCGGGCCGCTCCGCGAGCTCGACGAGGTCGCCTACCTCCGGTTCGCGAGCGTGTACCAAGCCTTCGATTCGCTCGAGGACTTCGAGGCATCCATCTCTCAGCTGCGCGCCGACCACGCCGTCCGCGGAGCCGAGTGATGTATCCCTTCATCTTCCGCACCTTCTTCGCGCGGATGGATCCTGAGCGGGCACACCATCTCGTCGTCCCGGTCATCCGGGCTTTCGGGATCTGGCCGCTCGCCCCGATCATGCGTGCGTTCACGAAGCCCGACACGTCACTGCGGACCACGGCGCTCGGTCTCGAGTTCGATTCGCCGTTCGGTGTCGCGGCGGGCTTCGACAAGAACGCCGTGATGAGCGAGGGCCTCCACTCCCTCGGGTTCGGACACGTCGAGGTCGGCACGGTCACCGCGATCCCGCAGGACGGCAACCCGAAGCCGCGGCTCTTCCGCCTGATCGAAGACCGCGCGCTCATCAACCGGATGGGCTTCAACAACGCCGGCGCCGCCGCCGCCGCGCGCCGACTCGTGCGGTCGCGCCGCCGTCCGCGTCGCGCGGTTCTGGGTGCGAACATCGGCAAGAGCCGGGTCGTCGACGTCGACGACGCCACCGCGGACTACGTCACGAGCACGCGCCAGGTCGCCCCCGCCGCCGACTACCTCGTCGTGAACGTGTCGTCGCCGAACACGCCCGGGCTCCGCGGCCTCCAGGCCGTCGAGACGCTCCGGCCGCTGCTCGAAGCGGTGCGGGATGCCGCGGTGCGGACGCCTCTGCTGGTGAAGATCGCGCCCGACCTCCCCGACGACGAGATCGAGGCGATCGCCCGCCTCGCTGTCGACATGGGGCTTGCGGGGCTCATCGCGACGAACACGACGATCTCGCGCGAGGGGCTCCGCACCGATCCCGCGCGCGTGGAGGCGACGGGCGCCGGGGGATTGTCCGGCGCACCGCTCGCCGCTCGGGCGCTCGACGTCCTGCGCGTGGTCCGTGCGGTCGTTCCGGAGGAGTTCTGCGTGATCTCCGCCGGGGGAGTGGAGACCGCCGCCGACGTGCAGGAGCGGCTGGATGCCGGGGCCACCCTCGTCCAGGGCTATACCGGGTTCATCTATCTCGGCCCGCTGTGGGCGCGTCAGATCAACCGCGGCCTCGTGCGGCTGCGTCGCGCGGCGCGCTGATCGGCGCGCGCTCCGCGCCGGCGGGCAGTCGCGGATCCCCGGAGCCGCCGCGCATCTGCGGAGATCCACGGTTTTTCGGAGATGTGACGCAGAAAACGTCCGGAGAACGCGCGATCTCCGAAGATCGGGCGCGGCTCGCCGGGGGTCAGGCGCGGCTCGCGGGGGTCGGGCGCGGCTCGCCGGGGGTCAGGCGCGGCTCGCGGGGGTCGGGCGCGGCTCAGGCGGGGTGCTGCCCGCGCTTGACCTGCGGCTTGGGCAGACGCATGAAGCGCATCTGCACCGAACGCATCGCCGCGTACCATCCGAGGCCCTTCTCGGTGCGGTCGCCCCACTTCTCCTTCGCCGCCTTCTTCACGCGGTGGCTCGTGATGATCATGTCGCCGATGACGAAGAGGATGTAGATCCACAGGCCGACGAAGGCGTAGAACTGGATCGCCGCGTTCTGCACGAGCGTCACGAGGATGACGAGCAGCATGAGCGGCATGAGCAGCTCGCCCGCGTGCCATCCGGCATCCACGAAGTCACGCGCGAACTTGCGCTGGGGGCCCTTGTCGCGCACCGGCAGGTATTTCTCTTCGCCGTTCGCCATGCCGATGCGGGCCTTCTCGCGCTGCGAGGCGAGGTCGGCCTTCGCGCGCTGGCGTGCTTCCTTCGTGTCCGCAACGAGGGGTCGCTTGCGCGCCGCCTCCTGCTCGGCGCGCGACGGCGTCGGGCGGTGCTTGCCCGGCCCGGAGGGCGCGTCGGGGGCGGTTTCGGGGGCGGGAGGGGTCTTGGCCACGATGGTCCTCGATGCTGGATGACGGATCGGCTGCGGTATCGACGGCGGCGTCGGCCGCGCGGAGCGCTCCTCCTAAGATTACCCGCATGACCTCCGTCCCGTCCCGTCCCGCCTCCGTCCGCGAAGCCGCCCTGGCTGCCGTCCCCGCCGCCCTGGCCGATCTGGGACGCCTGGTGCGCATCCCGTCCATCGCATTCCCCGGGTTCGACCGGTCGGAGGTCGAGCGTTCCGCGACGGCCGTTCAGGGACTCCTCGACGACCTCGGCATCTTCGATCGCGTCGAGGTGAAGACGGCGGTCATTCCCGAGACGGGCGTCGAGGGGATGCCGGCGGTGCTCGCGACCCGTGCCGCCCGCGGCGGCAAGCCGACGATCCTTCTCTACGCCCACCACGATGTGCAGCCGGTCGGCGACGAGTCGCTGTGGGAGTCGGCGCCCTTCGAGCCTACGGTGCGCGACGGGCGTCTGTATGGGCGGGGAGCCGCGGACGACAAGGCGGGGGTCATGGCGCACGTCGGCGCGCTCCGCGCCCTGGTCGAGGCGCTGGGCCCCGACTTCGATCTCGGCGTGAACCTCTTCATCGAGGGGGAGGAGGAAGCGGGCTCCGCCTCGTTCGCGGCCTTCCTGCACGAGAACGCCGACGCGCTGCGCGCCGACGTCATCGTCGTCGCCGACTCGGGCAACTGGGACGCGGCGACTCCTGCGCTGACCGTCTCCCTCCGCGGCAACGCGCGATTCACCCTGCGCGTGAAGACGCTCGAGCACGCGTCGCACTCGGGCATGTTCGGAGGAGCGGTGCCCGATGCCATGCTCGCCACGGTGAAGCTCTTGTCGACGCTCTGGGACGACGACGGCGCCGTGGCGGTCGCGGGGCTCACCGAGCGGGATGCCGCGACCCCCGAGTACTCGGAGGACACCCTGCGCGACGAGGCGGGGCTCCCCGCCGGCGTCAGCCCGATCGGGCGAGGCACGATCCTCAGTCGTATCTGGAACAAGCCGTCGATCACGATCACCGGCATCGACGCGCCGAGCGTTCGGAACGCCTCCAACACGCTCTCGCCGGAGGTGTCCGTCGTGATCAGCATGCGCGTCGCGCCCGGTCAGGACGCGCGGGAGGCGTACGAGGCCATCGAGACCCACCTGCGCGCTCACGCGCCCTTCGGCGCCGAGCTGACCTTCACGGACGTCGACTGCGGCAATCCCTTCCTCGTCGACACGAGCGGCAGCGCCGTGGCCCACGCGCGCACCGCGCTCGCGGAGGGTTACGGCGTCGAGCCGATCGACATCGGCGTCGGCGGGTCGATCCCCTTCATCGCCGACCTCGTGCGCGAGTTCCCCGGTGCCGAGATCCTCGTGACCGGTGTCGAAGACCCGCACGCGCGCGCCCACAGCCCGAACGAGTCGCTGCACCTCGAGACCTTCCGCCACGCCCTCGTCTCCGAGGCGCTGCTGCTGGAGCGCCTCGACCGCGGCGAGTGAAGCGACCACGGCACGTGACGCGACCGCGGCGAGAGAGCGGCGCCGGCGGCATCCGGCCCCCGTGCGAGTCGAGCGCGTAGAATCGAGGCATCCAGCCGGCTCATACCGGCCCGAGCTTCGGGGAGAGTGCCATGACCGACACCACCATCACGACCGCCACCACCGACGACACCGCGGACAAGGCGCACGGCGTGGGCCTCACCGGCGCCGCCGCCGCCAAGGTGAAGAGCCTCCTCGAGCAGGAGGGCCGCGACGACCTGCGCCTACGCGTCGCCGTGCAGCCCGGTGGCTGCTCGGGGCTCATCTACCAGCTCTACTTCGACGAGCGTTTCCTCGACGGCGACCAGGCCGTCGCCTTCGACGGCGTCGAGGTCATCGTCGACGATATGTCGGTGCCGTACCTCGACGGCGCGATGATCGACTTCAAGGACACGATCTCCGAGCAGGGTTTCACGATCGACAACCCGAACGCCGCCGGCAGCTGCGCCTGTGGCGACAGCTTCCACTGAGGGTTTCCTTCCCGCTGATCACGCCGCAAAAAGTGCCGTGCTGACCCCGGACATCCTGGGCGCATGGCCTGAATCGCGTGGGAGGTTGCCCTAGACTGAACGGTGTTCGACCTTCATGACCCCGAAAGGTGCACCGTGCGCGTCACACGCCGCCTCCGCTGGGCCGTCATCCCGCTCGGGATCGCCACGGCGATCGCCCTCGCGGGCTGCACGCCCAGCCAGCTGAACGGCTTCCTCCCGGGCTTCACCGAAGACGGTACCCAGGCCACGAACCACACCCAGATGATTTCGGGGCTGTGGGTCAACTCGTGGATCGTGTTGCTCGTCGTCGGTGTCATCACCTGGGCCCTCATGGGTTGGGCCGCCATCGCGTATCGTCGCCGCAAGGGCCAGACGGGCCTGCCGGTGCAGCTGCGCTACAACATGCCGGTCGAGATCTTCTACACGATCGTCCCGCTCATCCTCGTCATCGGCTTCTTCGCCTTCACGGCGCGCGACCAGGCGATCATTGAGACGCAGTACGAAGAGCCGGATGTCTGCATCACGGCGATCGGCAAGCAGTGGGCCTGGGACTTCCAGTACGCCGAGCAGGACTGCGAGGACTCGGACGACGCGGTCTGGACCATGGGCGTCCAGGCGCAGGCCGATGACCGCGGTGACATCACGAGCGAGCTGCCGACGCTGTACCTGCCCGTGAACGAGAAGGTGAAAATCAAGCTCACCTCGCGTGACGTCATCCACTCGTTCTGGATCATCGACTTCCTGTACAAGAAGGACATGTACATCGGGCGCGACAACTACATGTCGTTCGAGCCCACCCGAGTCGGAGAGTACGACGGCAAGTGCGCCGAGCTCTGCGGCGAGTACCACTCGATGATGCTCTTCAAGGTGAAGGTCGTCGAGCGGGAGGAATACGACGCCTACCTCGAGAGTCTGCGCGAGGCCGGCCAGGCCGGTGACATCAACGACGCCTACGACCGCCTGCAGAACCTGCCGGGCACGGGCGCCTCCGAGTCCGAGGGAGACAACTGATGGCCACGACGCTCGAGCTCCAGAGCGGCGCTCCCCACCGTCCCACCACCCTTCCGCCGCGCCAGGCAGCTCTCATGAGCTCGTCGCGCGTCGACCAGAAGGGCAACATCATCGTCAAGTGGATCACCTCCACCGACCACAAGACGATCGGGTACATGTACCTCATCGCCTCGGTGCTGTTCTTCCTGCTGGGCGGCGTGATGGCCCTCATCATCCGTGCCGAGCTCTTCGAGCCCGGAATGCAGATCCTTCCCACGAAGGAGCAGTACAACCAGCTGTTCACGATGCACGGCACGATCATGCTGCTGATGTTCGCGACGCCGCTGTTCGCCGGGTTCGCCAACGCGATCCTCCCGCTGCAGATCGGCGCTCCCGACGTCGCGTTCCCGCGGCTGAACGCTTTCGCGCTGTGGCTGTTCATCTTCGGCTCGCTCATCGCCGTCGCCGGCTTCCTCACCCCGCAGGGTGCGGCCGCGTTCGGATGGTTCGCCTATCAGCCGCTGGCCGGTGCGAGCTTCTCGCCCGGTGCGGGTGGAAACCTCTGGATGCTCGGCCTGGGCATGAGCGGTTTCGGAACGATCCTCGGCGCCGTGAACTTCATCACGACGATCCTCACGATGCGCGCGCCCGGCATGACGATGTGGCGCATGCCGATCTTCTCGTGGAACACGCTCGTCACGAGCATCCTGATCCTGATGGCGTTCCCCGTGCTCGCCGCCGCGATCCTCGCCGCCGCCGCCGACCGCGTGCTCGGCGCCCACATCTACGACCCGGCCAACGGCGGAGTGCTCCTCTGGCAGCACCTCTTCTGGTTCTTCGGGCACCCCGAGGTGTACATCATCGCGCTGCCGTTCTTCGGCATCGTCTCGGAGATCTTCCCGGTCTTCAGCCGCAAGCCGATCTTCGGATACAAGACGCTCGTCTACGCGACGATCGCGATCGCGGCCCTGTCCGTCTCGGTCTGGGCGCACCACATGTACGTGACGGGAGCGGTGCTCCTGCCGTTCTTCGCCCTGATGACGATGCTGATCGCGGTGCCGACGGGTGTGAAGATCTTCAACTGGATCGGCACGATGTGGCGAGGGTCGATCACCTTCGAGACGCCGATGGTGTTCTCGCTCGGCTTCCTCGTCTCGTTCGTCTTCGGTGGCCTCACCGGCGTCATCCTCGCCTCGCCGCCGCTCGACTTCCACCTCTCCGACTCGTACTTCGTCGTCGCACACTTCCACTACGTCGTCTTCGGCACGGTCGTGTTCGCGATGTTCGCCGGCTTCTACTTCTGGTGGCCGAAGTGGACGGGGCGCATGCTCAACGAGCGTCTCGGTATGGTGCACTTCTGGTTGCTGTTCATCGGCTTCCACATGACCTTCCTCGTCCAGCACTGGCTCGGCGTCGAGGGCATGGTCCGCCGCTACGCCGACTACTCGGCGGCCGACGGCTTCACGTGGCAGAACCAGCTCTCCACGGTCGGTGCCATGATCCTCGGCGCCTCGATGATCCCGTTCTTCCTGAACGTCTGGATCACCGCGCGCAAGGCGCCCAAGGTCACCGTCAACGACCCGTGGGGCTACGGCGGCTCGCTCGAGTGGGCGACCAGCTGCCCGCCGCCCCGCCACAACTTCACGTCGATCCCGCGCATCCGCAGCGAGCGCCCGGCGTTCGACCTCAACCACCCCGAGGCCGCCGTGCCCGTCGGTGTGGGGCCGGCGAAGGACGCGCCCGATGCTCCTGTCGTCGATGTCGCGGACGGAGAGGTCAAGTAAGTGAAGACCAACATCAACCTCTGGTGGATTCTCGCCGGGTTCTTCTTCCTGTGCTTCGCCCTCTATACGGGGTGGAACATCATCGAGCACTCGAACCTCCCGTGGTACAACGCCATCGAGTGGGTCGGCAGCGTCGTACTGCTGTTCACGGTTTTCATGGCCGCCATGATCGGGTTCTACGTCGACCGTGTGTACCGCTCCCAGAAGGGTGTGGATCTGCCGGAGGACTCGCTGACCGCCGACATCGACGACGGCGACCCCGAGATCGGTGAGTTCAGCCCCTGGTCCTGGTGGCCGCTCGTGCTCGCGTTCTCCGCTGCGCTCGGCATCCTCGGCCTTGCCGTCGGGCAGTTCCTCCTTCCCATCGGTCTGGGCGTCTTCGCCGTCGCGATCGTGGGCTGGGTCTACGAGTACTACCGCGGGTACTTCGCGCGCTGACCGGGTGGCTTCCGCTCGTGCCGATGTCGCTGCGAGCCGGTGTCTGCAGTGACATCGGCGGCTATCGCGAAGTGAACCAGGATGCCGCATTCACGGCATCCTGGGGAGCAGGCGTCGCCGACGGCGTCGGCGGCGGCCCAGCGGGTGACCTCGCGTCCGCAGCACTCGTCCACCGCCTCATCTCCGGCGGTCCGCGCGTCGCCGATGCGACCGCGCTCCGAGACCGCGTCCGCGAGGCGAACTGGGACATCGGAGCGCACGTGCGGCGCGATCCCGCGCTGTCGGGTATGGCGACGACCTTCACCGCGATCTGGATCACCGTCGACGGTCGACTGCTCGTCGCCCACACGGGCGACTCGCGTGCGTATGTGCGGCGTGGGGCGGCGCTGCTGCGTCAGACCCGCGACGACTCGTACGTGCAACTCCTCGTGGAGCGGGGCATGGTGCGCGCCGAAGACGCGATGACCCACCCGCGACGGAACATCATCACCGCATCGCTCCGGGGTGACGAGACCGACGCCGCCGGCGTCACCGAGCGCGAGTTGACGCTCGGCGATCGGTGGCTCGTCTGCAGCGACGGCGTGAGCGACTATCTGCCCGACGACGAGATCGCCGCTCTCCTCGATGCCGAGCTCGACCCGCACGCCGCCGCCGCGCTCGTCGTCGACGCGGCTCTCGAGGCGGGCTCCCGCGACAACGTGACCGCGGTGGTCGCCGATGTCGTCCCCGGAGCTCCCGGCGCCGAGCGCCCGGTGCTGGCGGGAGCTGCGGCGCTGAGGTTCACCGAAGAGCTCGACGACCTCGTCGCAGGCTGATCGCTGTCGTTGCGCGGGCGGTCTCCGGAGCGCGGCGGGTCTCAGGCGCGTAGGCGGCTTCGGTCCCGGACGGGCATGACGAGCGGGTCGAAGACGCGGGGGAGAGTGCCGGACGCGCTGTCCACCGGCATCCCCTCGCGCGCCCAGTACTCGTAGCCGCCGATCATCTCGCGGACCTCGTAGCCCAGCCGGGCGAAAGCCAGGGCGCCGCGCGCTCCGCCGTTGCAACCCGGGCTCCAGCAATAGACGACGACGGGGAGTGATGGGTCGATCTCGGCCGCGCCGCGCTCGGCGATCTCGCGGTGCGGCAGGTGGATCGCACCCGGGATGTGGCCCTGATCCCAGGCATCCTGCGCGCGGACGTCCACCAGGGTGAATCTCGCGCCCTCCTGGAGCGCCGCGTACACGTCGGAGGGGTCGGTCTCACAGGCGAGCTTCGCAACGAAGAAGGCAGCGCGCTTCTCGGGGGAGACGGGCTGCGGGGGAGCGGGGGCTCGGTCGTTCATGAGATCGACCGTACGGGAACGACGAAGCGGCGGGGACGTCCTTTCGGACAGTCCCCGCCGCTTTCCGGACAGGCTGCGTCAGTGCGCGTCGTCCTCGTTCCGTGAGCTGCGCTCGGTGCGACCCTCGATCTCCGCGGCCTCGCCGGCGGCGATCTCCTCGTGCTCGTGGTGCGAGTGCGCAAGCGCCGCGTCGACCTCGGTCTGCGTGACAGGGGCGAGGCGATCCTCGAAGAACCAGCGCGACAGCGATGCGCGGAAGTTCTCGTGCCACGGGATGCGCCCCTTGTCGTTCGGGCGCACGACGAGCGGCTCGTAGGTCTCGTAATCGACGAGCTTCACTCGCTCGTAGGCGTCGACGGGCTGGTGGACCTCGATGAACTCGCCGCCCGGGAGGCGGACGATGCGACCCGACTCGAATCCGTGGAGCGCGATCTCGCGGTCCTTCTTCTGCAGCGCGATCGCGATGCGCTTGGCGACGAAGTAGCCCAGGATCGGTCCGATGATCAGCAGCGCCTGCAGCGCGTGGATCACGCCTTCCATCGTCAGGTGGAAGTGCGTGGCGATGATGTCCGAGGAGGCGGCTGCCCACAGCACGGCGTAGAAGATCACGCCGGCCACGCCGATCGCGGTGCGGGTCGGAGCCTGGCGCGGGCGCTGGGCGAGGTGGTGCTCACGCTTGTCGCCGGTGACCCAGGCCTCGATGAAGGGGTAGATCAGCACCAGCACGATGAAGATGCCGATGACGATGAGCGGGATCAGGATGTTGAACGACCACGTGCGGTCCCACAGCACGAACTCCAGGTGCGGCGGCACGAGGCGCAGCGCACCGTCGGCGAAGCCGATGTACCAGTCGGGCTGGGTACCGGCGGAGACGGGGGAGGGGTCGTACGGACCGTAGTTCCAGATCGGGTTGATCGTGAACAGCGAGGCGATGAGGACGATCACGCCGAAGGTGATGAAGAAGAAGCCGCCCATCTTCGACATGTAGACCGGCATCATCGGGTAGCCCACGACGTTGTCGTTCGAGCGGCCGGGACCGGCGAACTGCGTGTGCTTGTTGACGATCATCAGCATGAGGTGCACGACGAGCAGCGCCACGAGGATCGCCGGCAGCAGCAGGATGTGCAGCGTGTACAGGCGCCCCACGATCTGGGTGCCGGGGAACTCGCCGCCGAAGAGGAGGAACGACGTCCAGGTTCCGATCAGGGGGATGCCCTTGATCATGCCGTCGATGATGCGCAGGCCGTTGCCCGACAGCAGGTCGTCGGGAAGCGAGTATCCCGTGAAGCCCTCGGCCATCGCGAGGATGAAGAGGATGAAGCCGATGACCCAGTTGAGCTCGCGCGGCTTGCGGAAGGCGCCGGTGAAGAAGACGCGCAGCATGTGCACGCCGATACCGGCGACGAACACGAGCGCAGCCCAGTGGTGGATCTGGCGGACCAGTAGCCCGCCTCGGATGTCGAACGAGATGCGGAGGGCCGAGTCGAGCGCTGCCGACATCTCCACGCCGCGCAGCGGCAGGAACGAGCCGGCGTAGTGCGTCTCGACCATGGATGCCTGGAAGAAGAACGTCAGGAACGTACCCGAGAGCAGGACGACGACGAGGCTCCACATGGCGATCTCGCCGAGCATGAACGACCAGTGGTCGGGGAAGATCTTGCGTCCGAGCTCCTTGACGAGGCCCGAGATGCTCGTGCGCTCGTCGAGGTAGTTCGCCGCTCCCGCGACGAACCGGCCGCCGAGCGGCTTCTCGGTGCCGGCCTTCTCATCGGTGGTGGATGCGCTGGTCCCCGTGGGGGTCTCAGTGGCGGTCGCGGTGCTCAATGGCGCTCCCAGAAGCTCGGGCCGACGGGTTCGTGGAAGTCGCTCTGCGCGATGAGGTAGCCCTCGTCGTCCACGGTGATGGGCAGCTGCGGCAGCGGGCGCGCAGCGGGGCCGAAGATGACGGCCGCGGAGCGCGACACGTCGAACTGCGACTGGTGGCAGGGGCACAGTAGGTGGTGCGTCTGCTGCTCGTACAGGGCCACGGGGCATCCGACATGGGTGCAGACCTTGGAGTACGCGACGATGCCGTTGTACGCCCAGTCGAGGTTGTTGGACTCCGCGGGCAGCTGCTCGGGGAGCAGACGCATGAGCAGGACGATGGCCTTCGCCTTCTCCTCGAGGTAGCCGTCGTGGTGGCTGAGCGAGGCGAGCTCCTCAGGGATCACGTGCACGGCCGAGCCGAGGGTGAGGTCGGCGGCGCGGATCGGCTCGCCGCTCGGGTCGTGCGCGAGGCGCATGCCCTTCTTCCACATGGTGTGGCTGAGGAGCGCGACAGGGTCACCCGCGATCGGGTTCGCCTTGCTGTTGTGCGGAGCGAGGCCGCGGAACAGCGTGATCCCGGGGAGGATTGAGGCGACGAGGGCGGCGATGAGCGACCCGCGGATCGCGGTGCGGCGCCCGAACCCCGACTCCTCGTTGGCGTCGCGGAAGGCCTGCACGGTTGCGGCGCGGGTGCTCTCGCTACCGCGCGTCGAGTGGCGGGGCTCGGTGAACTCCTTGTCGCTCATGACGGCCTTGGACCAGTGAATGGCGCCGATGCCGATGGCGAGCATCGCGAGGGCGATGCCGAGACCGATGAAGAGGTTGTTGTGGCGGATGTCGATGACCCGGCCGCTCTCGATCGGGAACAGCATGTAGGCAGCTACCGCCCAGATGCTCCCCGCGACGGAGAGGTAGAAGAGGGTGTAGACCGTCCGGACCGCGCGGCGCATGGCGGCGGGATCCTTGTCGGTGATGCGCTCCCGGTGCGGGGGAAGCCCGGGGTTCCGCACCGGGTCGCTGACGGCGACCGCGAGCCCGGAGGAGGGCTCGTGTGCGGCCCTCTCGTGCTCGAGCGCGTCTTCCTCGTGTGCCATTGTGCGTCCGTTCCGTACGTCTGTCAGTGCGTGATGTCTGCGGGGTGCTCGGTCAGTTCGACTTCGCCGTGATCCACACCGTGAGGCCGATCAGGCTGCCGATGCCGAAGATCCAGATGAAGAGGCCCTCCGAGACCGGGCCGAGCGAGCCGAGCGAGAATCCGCCGGGCGACTCGTTCTCCTGGAGGTAGACGAGCGCGGAGATGATGTCGCGCTTCTCATCCTCGGTGAGGGTCATGTTGTTGAAGACCGGCATGTTCTGCGGGCCCGTGACCATCGCTGCGTACATGTGCAGCGGGCTCGTGCTGGTGAGCGCCGGGGCGTACTTGCCCTCGGTGAGCGCGCCACCGGCGGCGGCGACGTTGTGGCACATGGCGCAGTTGATGCGGAACAGCTCGGCGCCGTTGGCGACGTCGCCCTGGCCGTCGAGGATGTGCTCGTCGGGATACGTCGGCCCCGGCGACGTCGACTGCACCCACGCGGCGATCGCCTTGATCTGGTCCTCGGTGAACTGCACGGGCTTCTGCGGCGCCTGCGGTCCCTGCATCTGCAGCGGCATGCGGCCGGTCGACATCTGGAACTCGACCGCGAGCTCGCCAACGCCGTAGAGCGACGGGCCTTCCGCCGTGCCCTCCATGTTCAGGCCGTGGCAGGTCGCGCAGTTCGCCTGGAACAGCTTCTTGCCGTCGTCGACGGTGAGAGTGGATGCCGTCGATTCGGGCTCGGAGGCGGCCATCGCGGCGGAGGCTCCGGCGTAGATGCCGCCGGTGACGAGCAGGCCGATGCCGATCAGGGCGGCGGCGGCCCACTTGCTGCGGCGACCGGTCTTCTGGCGCGGGGTCTTCGAGGACATAAGGGGAGTCGGCTCCGCTCTCACTTGACGACGTAGATGACGAAGAACAGGGCGACCCAGACGACGTCGACGAAGTGCCAGTAGTACGACACGACGATCGCGGACGTCATCTCCTTTCGGCCGAAGTTCTTGACCGCGAAAGCGCGGCCGATGACGAGGAGGAAGGCGATCAGGCCGCCGGTCACGTGCAGGGCGTGGAAACCGGTGGTGAGGTAGAACGCCGAGGCGTAGGAGTTGGCGCTGATCGGGAGGCCCTCGGCGACGAGCGTGGCGTACTCCCACACCTGACCGGAGACGAACACCGCGCCCATGATGAACGACAGGAAGAACCACTCGACCATGCCCCATTTGCGGAGGTTCCAGAACGATCCGGTGCGGTATGGCTGGAAGCGCTCGGCGGCGAGCACGCCGAACTGGGCGGTGAACGACGAGAGCACGAGGATGACGGTGTTGACCGCGGCGAAGGGCACGTTCAGCAGCTCGGTGCTCTCGGCCCACAGTCCCGGCGATGCGTTGCGCAGGGTGAAGTAGATCGCGAACAGGCCGGCGAAGAACATGACCTCGCTGCCGAGCCACACGATGGTGCCGACGGCGACCGGATCCGGTCGCTTCACGGATCGCAAGGCCTCGGAATAGTTGGCAGGAGTGGTCGTCACGTTCCCCATTATGGCTGATTCGGCGACGGGTTTTCGCATCCCTGAAGGTCTATCTCGTGCGAACCGGAGTTTCGGGACCCCTCGGAAGGCGCTTCGAGCGGCCCGCGAGTGTTCTGACAGTCTGCCGATAGGATCGGACGTCATGGCGGAGCTCTATTCCTGGCCCGAGATCCTCACGGCCGTTCTCGATCGTCGCGACCTCAGCGTGTCGGAATCGACCTGGGCGATGCGTCAGGTGATGGAGGGTCGGGCGACGCCCTCGCAGCTCGGCGGGTTCCTGCTGGCCCTGCGCGCGAAGGGCGAGACGGTCGATGAGATCGTCGGGTTCCGTGACGCGATCCTCGAGGCCGCGCTGCCCCTCCCTGTGCCGGCTGACGTGCTCGACATCGTCGGCACCGGGGGCGATCGGTTCGGCACCGTCAACGTCTCGACGATGTCGGCGATCGTGGCGGCGGCGACCGGCGTGCCGGTCGTGAAGCACGGCAACAGAGCCGCGAGTTCGGCATCCGGATCCTCGGATGTCCTCGGTGCGCTCGGCGTCGATCTGACGCTCCCGCCCGAGCGTGTCGCGGAGGTCCTCGCCGAGGCCGGCATCACGTTCGCGTTCGCCTCCGCCTTCCACCCCGGGTTCCGCCACGCGGGTCCGACGCGGTCGGAGCTGGGCGTTCCCACGGTCTTCAACTTCCTGGGCCCGCTCTGCAACCCCGCGCGCGCCGAGGCGAACGCCGTCGGGGTCGCGAGCCTCGACCGCGTTCCCCTTATCACCGGCGTCTTCCAGACCCGCGGCGCGACCGCCCTCGTCTTCCGCGGCGACGACGGCCTCGACGAACTCACGACCACCGGTCACAGCCGACTCTGGGAGGTCAGCCGCGGTGACGTGCACGAGCACGACCTCGACCCGCGCGACCTCGGCATCCCGCGCGCGGATATCGACGACCTCCTCGGCGGCGACGCCGCGCACAACGCGCAGGTCGTCCACCGCGTGCTCGACGGCGAGAAGGGGGCGGTCCGCGACATCGTGCTGCTGAACGCTGCGGCGGGCATCGTCGCGTACGAACTGTTCCAGGATGCCGCTCAGGTGCAGTTCCCGATCGTCGAGCGACTGGGCGCTGCGCGCGATCGCGCGGCGGAGGCGATCGATTCGGGAGCTGCCGCGGGGGTGCTCGAGCGGTGGGTCGCGGCGACGCGTGCCGGGCGCTCGGCGAACGACGTGGCCTGACCACAGCGGTCGAGTCGGGAGTTTCTCCGGGGCAAGGCCTGGCGGGGCAGTGAGGGCCGGCGATACCGTGAGTCCCAACGACCCGGCATCCCCCGGAGCGCCGAGAGAGGAACGCCCTCATGTCCGAAGAAGTCCTGACCACCGCCGACACGCTCGAGCCGCCGCAGAAGAAGGTCGGCATCGTCAAATTCGCCGCCGTCATCGGCATCCTCGGCGGCATCGTGCTCATCATCGTGGGCATCGTCGTCTGGATCATGGTCTCCACCCAGCTGCGAGCCGAGAACATCACCGTGCCCAACGACGCGATGGCGTTCCAGGGGCAGACGGTCGCGGGGCCCTTCACCGCGTACGTGCAGGCGGACATCATCCAGCACCACGCCCTCGAGGCCTCCGGAGGCAAGACGTACGCCGAGCTCGCGCAGGACGACCCGGTGCGCCAGGTCATGATGAACGCGTCGTTCCTCCGGGCGTCGTTGTTCACCTCCGTCGTCTCGTTCGGCGTCGCCGCGTTCGCGATCGGAGTCGGCATCCTGTCGCTGTTCTTCGGGTTCGCCTTGAACCGGTTGGCGCAGGTGCCGGTGATCGTGCGCCGGTCGGTGATCACGAAGGCGTGAGGTTCCGCGGCGGGCTCGGGGAGGTCCCCGGGTCCGCTCCGCGTTCCGACCATGGACCCCGTCGACGCCCTCACCGAGATCGCGAGCCTGCTCGAGCGCGAGCGGGCGTCGCGCTACCGGTCGAAGGCGTTCCGCACGGCGGCATCCGTCGTCGCGGGTCTCACGCCCGCAGAAGTGGCGGATGCCGCGTCACTCCGACGCCGTCCGGGGATCGGCGACTCCTCCTTCGCCGTCATCCAGCAGGCACTCGATGGGCGTGTCCCCGACTACCTCGCCGAGCTGCGCGCGCGGTACGCGCCATCGCACTCGACCCTGCGTGCGGCGCTGCGCGGTGACCTGCACTGCCACACGGACTGGTCCGACGGCACGACGCCGATCGCGGATATGGTCGCCGCCGCCCGCGCGCTCGGGCACGAGTACCTCGCACTCACCGATCACTCGCCGCGCCTGCGCGTCGCGAAGGGACTGTCGGCCGACCGTCTGCGCGAGCAGATGGCGCTCCTCGCGGCGTTCTCGGACGACGGGTTCACGTTGCTGAGCGGCATCGAGGTCGACATCCTCGACGACGGAGCGCTCGATCAGGACCGCGACCTGCTGGGCGAACTGGGCATCGTGGTGGCCTCGGCGCACTCGAAGCTGCGGATGGAGCGGGGTCCGATGACCCGTCGTCTCGTCGCAGCCGCGTCGGACCCGCTGGTGGACGTGCTCGGGCATGTGACGGGAAGGCTGATCGCGGGGGAGCGCGGCACGCGGCCGCCCTCGCAATTCGATGCGCGCGCTGTGTTCGACGCGTGCGCGGCGCACGGCGTCGCCGTCGAGATCAACTCCCGGCCGGAGCGCGAGGACCCGCCGGATGAGCTGATCGCCGTCGCGCTGGAGGCGGGATGCCTGTTCTCGATCGACTCCGATGCGCACGCGCCGGGCCAGCTGGGTCTGCTGGACGAGGGCGCGGCGCGCGCGGAGCGGGCAGGCGTGCCCGCGGAGCGCGTCGTCAACACCTGGCCGCTGGAGCGACTGCAGGAGTGGACGGCGCGCGAACGGTGAGCGCGCGCGGGCGGCGCGTGCTCAGGCGCGCGCCGTGATCGCGGCGACGGCGCGCTGAAGGGGCGAGCCGAGGTTCCAGGCGGCGTCGACGGCGGCGATCGCCTCGGCATCCGGTTCGCGCAGACGGGCGTCGATGTCCGGGAGATCGAGGGTGCGCACCATCTCGACGACGGTGGGGGCGACGGCGAGGTAGTCGCCCGCGGCGAGGACCTTCGCGCGGACGCCGGCGGTCAGGCCGTCGCCGTTCTCGGCGGCCGCGCGGATGCCGGCGAGGTCGCCGTGCTTCTGGAGGAGCGTGGCCGCGGTCTTCTCGCCGATGCCCGCCACGCCGGGAAGACCGTCAGAGGCGTCACCGCGGAGCACGGCGAAATCGGCGTACTGGCGGGGGAGAACGCCGTACTTCGCGACGACGGCCGCGTCGTCGAGCACGTCGAGGTTGCTCATGCCGCGCCCGGTATAGATGACGCGAACGCCCGAGGCGTCGTCCACGAGTTGGAAGAGGTCGCGGTCGCCCGTCACGACGTCGACGGGGGTGGATGCCTGTGAGGCGAAGCTCGCGATGACGTCGTCGGCTTCGTGCTCCGCCGCTCCGACGATCGGCACGCCGAGGGCCGCGAGTTCGTTGCGGATGACCTCGATCTGCACCTCGAGTGGATCGGGGACGACCTCCACGTCGGGGCCGGCGGCCACCTCCTCAGCGACCCGGTGCGTCTTGTAGCTCGGGATGAGGTCGACGCGCCACTGCGGGCGCCAGTCGTCGTCCCAGCAGGCGATGAGGTGCGTCGGTTCGTAGGCGGTGACGAGCTTCGCAATCATGTCCAGCAGTCCGCGGGCCGCGTTGACCGGCCGCCCGTCGGGCGCCTTGACGGTGTCGGGCACGCCATAGAACGCGCGGAAGTAGAGGCTCGCGGTGTCGAGCAGCATGAGGCGGTCGGTCACGGACTCATCCTGACAGGTCGGCCCCGGTCAGCATCCGGGGGCGCGGGGGTTTTCGGTGCAGGTTTTGTCGACGAGGGCGGTGCGGGCTTCGACGATCTGGATGTTCATGGT
>NZ_CBDRLZ010000004.1:0-301616 GCF_965345155.1 Microbacterium sp. bgisy203 | reverse complement strand
TCCGGCAGGTGCCGGGTTGGCTGATTCTTGGTCAGCGTAATACGCCTGTTCGACCTCGGCGGGGGTGCGCATGTCGAGCTCGCCGTGGAGGCGGGAGTTGTTCCACCACCACACCCATTCGAGGGTCGCGAGCTCGACCTGCTCGACCGTTCGCCAGGGCCCGCGCTGGCGGATCAGTTCGGTCTTGTAGAGGTTGTTGATCGCCTCGGCGAGGGCGTTGTCGTAGCTGTCGCCGACGGTCCCGGTGGAGGGGACAGCGCCGAGTTCGACTATGCGGTCGGTGTAGACCATCGCCATGTAGTTCGACCCGTGGTCCGAGTGATGCGTCAGCCCGGTGAGGTCGCCGCCGGCGCCCCAGGCGGCCATGTCCAGCGCCGGCAGCGGGAGGATCTCCGACCGCAACGTCGAGGCGACGTTCCATCCGACGATGCGTTTCGAGTAGGCGTCGGTGACGAACGCGACGTAGGCGAACCCGGACCATGTGGCGACGTAGGTGACGTCGCAGACCCAGAGTCGCCGCGGTGCTGGCGCGGTGAAGCGGCGGTTCACGAGATCGCTCGGCAGCACGGTCGTCTTGTCCGAGCGGGTCGTGAACACCCTCTTCGACTTGCGGACACCGCGCACCCCGGCCAGGCGCATGAGGCGGTCTGGTCCCGACCGATCTCCCACCCTTGCCGACGCATCAGGGCGTGCATCTTCCGGCGCCCGTAGACACCGTAGTTCTCCGCATGTAACCGGGCGACCTCCGGGACGAGGAGTTCGTCCTTCAACTGCCGAGCCGACGGCGCGCGGCCGACCGCGGCGCGATAGCCGCGTGAGGTGAGAAAGCCCTGCACTGCCGGGCGCAACATCCGGCAGATGAGCTCGACCCCGAAACGATCCCGGTACTCGTTGATGAACCGGATCATCTCGGTCAGGGGCGGTCGAGCTCCTTCGCGAAAAACACGCTCGCAGCCTTGAGGATCTCATTCGCCTTGCGCAGCTCGGCGTTCTCCTTCTCAAGCTGCTTGATCCGCTGCGCGGCCTCGGTCGTGACACCAGGCTTGGCGCCGGCGTCGACCTCGTACCGTCGCTGCCAGAGACGCAGTGTCTCCGGGCTCATCCCGAGCAGCCCAGCGACGTGACGGACCGCGCTCATCATGTTCGGGTGCGACGGCCGCGTCTCCGCGAGCATCCGCAACGCCCGCTCACGCATCTCCGGCGAATACTTCCTGTTCATCGAGTTCCATCCTTGCTTGAAGAACGGAACGAAAGTCAGGCCGATTCAGCCCTCGCCGCCACGCTGATCTGGATCAAGACCGACTTAATCCACACGGCCTAGAACCCGGTCCCGCTGGGTCCGCTCCCAAATACCTCCCTGTGCACCCTCCGAAACTCCACACGTCGGAGATCGTTTGTCTCGTAGTCCTCTTCGTCGAAGTCCTCATTCGGGTCCGCGGGCGCTGAGTCGAACTCATCACCCTCGAGTTCCATCAGCAAGTGTAGATAGAGATAAAAGAGGCTGACGCCCGGAGTGATTGTCCGTTCGTATTCGTCATCGTCATCGTCGGCCTCGTTCTGGCCCATGAACATGTACTCGTCGTCGGCGCGAGAAGCCGGGAGGCTGTGTTCGAACCATGCAACAGCGAAGCGGGCGACGCGCTCCCCGTGGCGACTCATCTCTCGATCGACGTCGGCGATGGTGTCGAGGCCGACTTCTCGAAGTTCCTTCGCGCGAAGGGTCGCGTACTCAGACGACGGCTCAGCCAGCAGCGCCCAGCCAAGCTGATCCGCAATGTACGCGTCGGCGGTTCTCACAGCGCTCGAAGATGTAGCTAGCGACCGAACGGAGTCTCTATCGACCGGAACATTCACACCCCGCTTCACGGCGGAATCCGTCTTTCGAGCGTGCGACTTCGCGTCCTTGGTGAGTCGGACGAACTCGTCATCGGCAAGTTCAAGAATTCCTGCTAGCCGTGCGAATCGCCGGTGTATTTCCTGAGGAACGTCAACGGACGATTTGTAACCGAGGTCGTGCTCGATTTCCGCCCAGGCGTGTTGGAGGATCGATCGAACCTGAATCTCGAAGTAGATACCGGCGAAGATGCGCCACTCAGCAAGGGCAGCTCGGTCGTCCTTGAGCTTCACGATTAGGTGGTAGGACCGGTACCCGAATTCATCGGCGTTGAGGTCTGCAATCTTGTCGACGGAGCGCTTGCCGTCCACGTCGAACTCTTTGCGGAGCAAGGCGACTACAGCGTCAACTTCCGTCGCCAGGTGTGTAATCACCCGCACGCCCAGGAGGTCATGAAGGTCTCCGAACGATCCATAGCGGTTGGGGCTAGCGTCGATCTTCGCGGAGGCGCTGCCTTCTGTCTTGACTCGGTGCGTGACGCTGTGGACGGGGATTCCTTCATCAGACAACACCTGTTTGATCAGTGACCGTATCTGCTTCCCTCGCTCGCGGTGTGGCTTCGAGGCCGATTGATAGTCGCTACTCCGTGCCACTACTTCGACCTCCTAGCTCGTGAATGAGCGTCTCAGCCGCTGCAACACCGGGAGGAATCAGGGCCACCGTCCCCGCTTCCTGGTCGTACTCGATCAGGCGATCCTTGTGCATTGGCTTGAGCACCTTATTGCGGTAGTCCCCCGCGCGCTTCTGTTCCAGCCACGAAGCCAGGTCTGACTCTCGTGCCTCGGTTACGCCCGACAGAAGCAAGAGGGTGCCCTTGCGCAGTGTCAAGCCGGTCGCCAGCACGCGCCGCTTATCGCCGTTTCGCCAGACGAGTGCGACTTCCCGTTCCACGAGAGCGTCAACGAGGTCCGTGGCTTCCTCGGTCGTGAGTCCGTGGAGTAGCCGAACGAGCTCCGCTACCACCCACTTGCTCATGTACACGACGGCGGTGGCGTCCATGTGGTTGGGGTCTACGTCGCCGCCTGCGTGGCCGACGCCACGGTTATTCCGAATCTCGTAGAGCGCGACGATCATGCGCGGGATCTGGATTCGTGCTGAACGCGGTCCCTGCTCCTTCTCCAAGTTCCGGCATGCGCTCACCATGTCCTTGGGCTTGTGTGCGCGTTGCTCATATGTGCCCTCGAAGTAGCCGGTGAGGATCGTGTAGGCCGCCTCGCAGAGCTTGCCGCCGTTAAGTTCTGACGGCTCCCACCGATGCTCAGCGTAGTTCTTGACGACCTGTTGAAAAGCGTCAAGAAGGTCCGCAACGAGCGGAGGTGGAAGCGCGTTGAACGCGGCCTTCGGATCAAGCGCCATTCGCGATCATCTGCTCAACGGCCTTCTTCCCAGCATCCGTGAGCTTGTATGTCTTGCGCGCCTGCTGGCTCTTGCCGGACTTCTTGAGTTGAAGCACCAATTGCGGACGCTCCTTGATGAGGCGGTCCATGCTTGTGGCTGTGTGAGTCGCGCCATGGCCGAGATCCTTCAAGTCCTTGTTCAAGGTGAACGATCCGAACGACGCCTGTCCCTGAACAACTTGCGCCCAGTAACCGGCGACCAGCAGTTTGTGGGACTCCGTCTTCGGGTCCGCCGCAGAAAACAAGTCAGCGAAGTGCTCCCACCTGGTAGGACTGTCGTCGACGTCGTCGGGGATATCATCTTGATCTTCGTCGTCTTCGCGCTTCTCCTCTTGCGTGTGGACTCGACCACTCGGCTTAGTCGCGATCTCGTATCGACTCGATACCCAATCGATGACACGACGCCTCTGCGCGTCATCCAGTTCACTGAGTGCGTCAAAAACGGCCGACATCGCGGCCAGCTCCGGATCAACCTTGATATCCACCAGAATCTCCCATCCCCAATTAGGCACACAGCTTAGACCTTGGGCCCGACATCCTGCGCCTGAACTCGCGCTTGTGCCTCTCGGCTCCATACGCCTAGACAAACGCAGAGCGAATCCGCGAACCGATCTTCGGACGTGCGTCCCGCCTGCCAATCGAGCTCAGCGCTTCGTGTGGACCACCTCGGGCAGATGCAGTCCAATTGCACGAATGCCGGTGGTGAACCGTACATCCGCGAGAGCGACTGTCACATCTTCAAGGGCGAAAGGAGCGGCCGCTCGATTGAGCCGCCCGGAATGATGCCCGATCGAGGTACGTCAATCGCGTGGCCAATTCTGACTACGCCTGCGACCGCCGGTGGCCTGTCGAGAGGCCAACAAACACACCGGCGCACGCCGATCGAATGCACGTCACCTACCGTGGGCGAGATTCCCACCGTAAGTGAGGGTTACCAGCCGTAGGAAAGTCCTGGTGACAGGCGGGAATACGCGAAGCCTCGGCGGCGATCTCGGGCCTCTGCGAGCGGGAATGGGTAAAGAATTCATACCCATTCTTTACCCAAACGCCAATCAGCGCCCCTCGAAAGGAGCGCTGATATGGTGTTTTTCTGGCGGTGACGGTGGGATTTGAACCCACGGTAGGGGGTTACCCTACACAACTTTTCGAGAGTTGCACCTTCGGCCGCTCGGACACGTCACCGTCGTCCATCCTACGACACCCGCGCGGATGCCGCGAACCGGCTCGACAGGCGACGAGCACCCGTCACACCCCCACCGAGACGTAGCGTGGAGGGATGACCGCGCGGATGACGACTCAGCAACGGCTCGTGCTCGCCATCGCCGTGCTCGGCTCGTTCGTCGCCTTCCTCGACGGCACCGTCGTGAACGTCGCCCTGCCCGCGATCGCGCGAGAGCTCGGCGGGGGCCTCACGACGCAGCAGTGGACGGTGGATGCCTACCTCGTCACCCTCGGCGCGCTGATCCTCGTCGCGGGCGCCGCGAGCGACGCCTATGGGCGCCTTCTCGTGCTCCGGATCGGGCTCATCGGCTTCGGCCTCGCCTCGATCGCGGTCGCGGCGGCGCCCTCGATCGAGCTCCTCGTCGCGGCGCGCGCCCTGCAGGGGGTCGCCGGGGCATTTCTCGTGCCGAGCTCGCTCGCCCTCATCACCGGAACGATGGACGAGCCCGTGCGCTCGCGGGCGATCGGCATCTGGACGGCGCTGACGACGGGCGCGATGATCGTGGGCCCCCTTCTCGGCGGCATCATCGTCGACACCGCGTCGTGGCGGTGGGTGTTCCTCATCAACGTCCTGCCGATCGGCACCGCGCTCGCTCTCCTCACCCGGCTCGACCTCCGCGACGAGCGCCGACCCGGCGCGAAGATCGACTGGATCGGCGCGGCCCTGTGCACAGCCGGTCTCGGCCTCGCGGTCCTCGCGCTGATCGAACTGCCCGCGACGGCGGCCGGCGACCCCGCGACCGTGTGGCTCTGGATCGCGCTGGTCGTCGGCATCCTGCTGTTCGCGGGGTTCGTCCTCCGCCAGCGCACCGTGGAGCCCCTGCTCCCCCTCGACCTGTTCCGCAGCCGCACGTTCTCCGCCGGCAACCTCGCCACGCTGTCCATCTACGCGGCGCTGTCGCTCAACGGCTTCGTCGTCGCCGTGTACCTGCAGCAGGGCGCCGGGCGCTCGGCGACGCTCGCCGGTCTCGCGAGCCTGCCGACGACCATCCTCGTCATCGCGCTGAGCTCGCGGATCGGCGCCCTCTCGGGCCGCTACGGTCCGCGCGTGTTCATGACGGTCGGCCCGCTCGTGATGGCGGTGGGATGCCTGCTGCTCCTCCTCGTCGGAGAGGATTTCGACTACTGGCGGCAGGTCCTGCCCGGGATGATCGTGCTGGGGCTCGGGCTCGCGATCACCGTCTCGCCGCTGACGGCGGCGATCCTCGGATCGTCCTCGCACGAGCGCTCGGGCATCGCGTCGGCGGTTAATAACGCGGTCGCGCGGGTCGCGGGGCTCCTCGCGATCGCGTCTCTGGCCGCGATCGCCGGCAGCGCGCTCGATCTCGCGGGGTTCCACCGGGCGGCGTGGGTGACGGCCGTGCTGCTGGTCGTCGGCGCGGTCGTGTCGGCGGTGGGCGTGCGGAACCCCGTCGGGTCTGCTCAGGCCGAGGCGGAGGAGCCGCCCGGGCCGTAAGCTGCGGCGATGTCCTGCGAGGTCGCACCTCCTTCGTAGGTCGGGTGCTGCGGCCACCCGTCGGGCACGTCCTGCCACTCCTCCTGCCGCCCGTATGGCAGCACGTCGATGAGACCGTGCACATGGCCGAGCTGCTCGGTGCCTCGCCCGTCCGTGTGCCAGGTGCGGTACACGGTGTCGCCGTCGCGGAGGAACACGTTGACGGCGAACCCCGCCTCGGGCGGGGCGCCCATGTCGGCACCGAACGGGCTGCCTTCCGTGGAGTACCACTCCATGCGATTGCCGACGCGCTCCTTGTACGCGAGGGCCTCGTCGATCGAACCCTGCGTGACGATGACCATGCGGGCGTCGTACTCGTCGAGGAACTCCAGCCGCGTGAACTGCGACGTCCACCCCGTGCACCCCGGGCACTGCCACTCCTTCCCCGGGAACCACATGTGGCTGTAGACGATGAGCTGGCTTTTGTCGCCGAAGATCTCGGCGAGGGTGACGGGGCCGTCCGGGCCCTGCAGCACGTACTCGGGGAGCTCGACCATCGGCATCCTGCGCCGCTGCGCGGCCACCGCATCGAGCTCTCGGGTCACCGCCTTCTCGCGCACGCGGAGCCGATCGAGCTCGCGCTGCCAGGTGTCGGCGTCGACGACGGGTGGAAGGGCGGATGCGGCGGCCATGGCGACTCCTGGGGCTTCGTTGCGTGAGTGGCGCGAATGCCTTCCATGCTCGCCGGGGGTTCCGACACTGGCAAGGGGGGCACCGCACTGCCAGACTGTGAGCATGAGCGCGATCGAGAACTCCAAGCTGACCGTCGTGGGCGCCGGTGCCGTCGGATCGTCCGTCGCCTACGCCGCCCTCATCCGCGAATCCGCGCGCCACGTGGCGCTGTACGACATCGCCGCCGAACGCACCGAGGCCGAGGTCCTCGACCTCGCGCACGGCTCCCAGTTCACCGGTTCGAGCGACATCATCGGCGGCGCCGACCTCGACGTCACGACGGGATCGCACGTCATCGTGATCACCGCCGGCGCGAAGCAGAAGCCCGGGCAGACGCGCACGGATCTCGCCGGGGTGAACGCCGGCATCCTCAAATCGCTCGTCCCCCAGCTGCTCGAGCGCTCCCCCGACGCCGTGTTCGTGATCGTCACGAACCCCGCCGACGTCATGGCCGTCATCGCGCAGGAGGTCAGCGGTCTGCCGCGCGAGCGCGTCTTCAGCTCGGGAACCGTCCTCGACACGTCCCGCCTGCGCTGGAAGATCGCCCAGCGCGCGGGCGTCTCGATCTCGAGCGTGCACGCCTACATCGTCGGCGAGCACGGTGACACCGAGTTCCCGCTGTGGTCGCACGCGACGATCGGCACCGTGCCGATCCTCGACTGGGTGCCGCTCGACGGCCAGCCGAAGTTCACGGTCGACGAGCTCGACCAGATCGCGGTGGACGTGCGGGATGCCGCATACAAGGTCATCAAGGGCAAGGGCGCCACCAACTATGCCATCGGCCTGTCGGGGGCACGGATCGTCGAGGCGATCCTCGAAGACGAGCACACCGTCATGCCGGTCGCGACCGTGCTCGAGGACTTCCACGGCGTCTCGGGGGTCGCCCTCTCGGTGCCGTCGGTCGTCTCCGCCTCGGGCGCCATCCCGATCCACGAGACCCAGTTCGACGCGCACGAGCTGCACCTGTTCCGTCGCTCCGCCGACGCGCTGCGCGAGGTCGCCGACGCGCTGCGCTGAGCCCGGGCGGTCGTGCCGAGCGCGGGTACGGGCCCGTTCCGCCGCGCGCCCGGGGTGCGCCGCAGGCCCGGGGTGCGCCGCAGGCCCGAGGTGCGCCGCAGGCGGCGATGTCGGATGCCGCGGATAGCCTGGCACCATGGCATCCAAACGCGCCGCGACGACCCTCGCCTACCGTTGCACCGAGTGCGGGTGGACGAGCGCGAAGTGGGTCGGGCGCTGCGGCGAGTGCCAGCAGTGGGGCACGGTCGTCGAAGCGGCGACGCCGACCGGCATCTCGGCATCCGCCGTCGCCCCCCTCGCGCCCACCCGCGCCGCCCGACCCATCACCGAGATCGACACGCGTGAGACCCCGCGGCGCACGAGCGGCGTCGGCGAGTTCGACCGGGTGCTCGGCGGCGGCATCGTGCCGGGGGCGGCGATCCTCCTGTCCGGCGAGCCGGGCGTCGGCAAGTCGACGCTGCTCCTCGACGTCGCCGCGAAGTCGGCCGTCGCCGGGCGCCGCGTGCTCTACGTGAGCGCCGAGGAGTCACTCGGCCAGGTGCGCCTGCGCGCCGAGCGCACCGGCGCCCTGCACCCCGAGCTCTACCTCGCGAGCGAGACCGACCTCGCTACGATCCTCGGGCACGTCGACGACACGGCGCCGGAGCTTCTCATCGTCGACTCGGTGCAGACCGTGTCGTCGAGCCTCATCGACGGCGCCGCGGGACACCCGAGCCAGGTGCGCGAGGTCGCGTCGACCCTCATCCGCGTCGCGAAGGAGCGGAACCTCCCCGTCCTCCTCGTCGGGCACGTGACCAAGGACGGGCAGGTCGCAGGTCCCCGCATTCTCGAGCACCTCGTCGACGTCGTCTGCCACTTCGAAGGCGACCGGCAGACGTCGCTGCGCTTCGTGCGCGCGCTGAAGAACCGGTTCGGGGCGACCGACGAGGTCGGCTGCTTCGAGCAGACGCAGCACGGCATCGCCGAGGTCCCCGACCCGAGCGCGCTGTTCCTCGGGCACGGGTCGCGCGAGCCCGGCACGTGCGTCACGGTGGCGCTCGAGGGGCGGCGGGCGCTCCCGGTCGAAGTCCAGGCGCTGACCCTTCCCGGGTCGGGCCCCAACCCGCGCCGGATCGTCAGCGGCGTCGACGGCGCGCGCGTGGCGATGATCCTCGCGGTGCTCGAAAAGCGCGCCGGCATCCGCGTCTCAGACCAGGACGTGTACGTCTCGACGGTCGGCGGTGTGCGCCTGGTCGAACCCGCCGCCGACCTCGCGATCGCCCTCGCCGTCGCGAGCGCGGTCACCAACAGGCCGAACCCCGCGAAACTCGTCGCCATCGGCGAGCTGAGCCTCGCCGGAGAGGTGCGTGCGGTCACCCAGCACGATCAGCGTCGCACCGAGGCGGCGCGCCTGGGGTACCGGTCGGTCGTCGACACGGCATCCCGCGACCTGCGCGGAGCGCTCCGCGACCTCGCGCGCCTTCACCCGATCGAGCGGGGCGACGAACCGACGTTCTGACCGACGGGCGTCGAGCAGGCCGCAAACCGCGCCGCCACGTCACGCGTCGAGGGCAGCGATCAGATCGTTCGGGGATGCCTGCATGGGGTGCGGGCCGGCGATGTCGAAGAACACCGTCGTGATCTCGTCGCCGTGCACCCCGAGGAAGGCGCGCAGCCACCCCGGCGACTGCAGTCCTACGGCGGGCGGGAGCGCGTCGGGCTTGTGCGCGGCGTCACTGAAGAGAAGCAGCGCCACGTCGCCGGTGTTCGGGTCGCGGTACGTCCAGACCTCGCCGCTGTCGCGGGGATCGTCGCGCTGCCCGGCGCGCATGAGCGGCACGACAGTCGGACCGTGGCGGAGCGCGAATGCGAGGGCCGCCATGTCCTGCGTCTGCAGGGCGTCGGCGAGTTGGGTGTTCCGGAACTCCAAGGGCTCCTTCGCCTTCTTGGTGCGCTTCTTCCCCGCCATGCACACCAGCCTAGAAGAGGGGATGCCGGGGCAGAAACACCGCAGAAAGAGGGGGGCCCTCTCGATCCTCACATTGGGGACTGGGAGGATCGAGAGGGCCAAAGCTCACTCGCCGGAGATGTCCTGTATTCGAGACCACTGGGGTTTGGTGTCGAGAACCGCTGCTGGGGACAGCGGGGACTCGCCGGAGGAACTACGACAAGGGTACGACCGGATGGCGCCGCTGGGGCCTGCCGAGGCCGATCAATGCATGAGAATGTTCTCAGAAAGCGATATACCGTCTCGGCCGCAGATCGGCCCCGCCGAAGCGCCGAGCGGATGCCGCGATCAGCGCAGCTGGAACACTCTCGTGTCCGCACCGACGATGCCGCCGATCGACACCTGCAGGTGGAAGTATCCCGCCGGCGCCTGGGGCCGCGAGGTCGAGTCGCAGGTCTCGGTCGATGACCGCGTGCGATCCCACGCGAGGGGTGTCACGCTCGACACCGTCTGTCCGGCCGCGAGCTGCACGACCTGGTCGCTCGACTCTGTTTGGCAGTCGGTCGAACGCCACCACGTGTCGCTCCCGCTCGTGATGACGAACGACTGCTTCGCCGTGCCGACGTTGATGAGGCACGGCTCGTCCGAGGTGTTCGACAGGGTGATCGTGAGCTGGGGAAGCTCACCGGACCCGTAGACGTCCTTATCGGTCACCGCGAGCACCGAGATGTCGCCGGTGGTGCACGCCGGGATCGGGGTGGCGCTCGCGTCGGGCGCGGGCTCGGCATCCCCCGTCGCGTCGTTCTCCGTCGCCTCCTCGGGTGCGGCGTCCGTCGGGCTCTCGGTCGGCGTCTGCATCGACGGCGCGGGGATGGTCGACGACGGCGCGGACGGCGACGGGCCGGGAGCGCGCCCGGCATCCGCCGCGGCGGCACGCCACGGCTGCCAGATCGCGAGGACGACCGCGGCGACCACCAGAAGGAGCAGGAGCACCGCGACGAGGCGCCGCCGCCGGTAGACGGCAGGGCTCGGACGTCGGCGGGGCGTGCTCACCCTCTCAGGCTAAGCGCGAGTGCCGCTCAGAGCTGTTTCAGCATGCGGGTGTTGCCGAGGGTGTTCGGCTTGACGTGCGCGAGGTCGAGGAACTCCGCGACGCCCTCATCAGGACTCCGCAACAGTTGCGAGTACACGTCCGGGTCGACGACCTGCTCGCCGATCGGCGCGAATCCGCGCCGCGAGAAGAAGTCGACCTCGAAGGTCAGGCAGAACAGACGTGACAGGCCGAGGTCGCGCGCGCGGTGCTCCAGCGCATCGACGACCGCCGCCCCCACGCCGCGGTGCGCCCAGGCATCCGCCACGATGAGCGTGCGCACTTCACCGAGGTCCTCCCACATCACGTGCAGAGCCCCGCACCCGATCAGTACGCCGTCCGCCTCGGCGACGACGAACTCCTGCACGGCCTCGTAGACGGTGACGACGTCCTTACCGAGGAGGATCCGGCGCTGCACCCACGGATCGAGCAGGGCGAGGATGCCGCGGACGTCCGCGGTTCGGGCGGGGCGGACGGTGAACGCGGGCACGCCACCACTGTATTGCCGCACCCGTGCTCCCCGCGCGGCGCGGGTGTCTCGCCGATGCGGCCCGACATGCCCCACGCCCCCTACGCTGGAGGCCTGGGAGCGTCGGCGTGCGCCGCGCGTGAGGGAGACGACGTGAGCGTGCTGCGCGACTACGCCGCCGCGGTGTCTCAGCCGACCCTGTCGTTCGGCGCGGAGCTCGGCGCCGCCGAGACCCCCCGCTACGACGAGGTCGTCGGCGTCGACGGAGCCTTCCGCCCCGGCTGGAAGACGCTCGCGTCGCACGCGCTCGCCCTCACCGCCGACGACCTCGAGCGGGTCGACGGCGAGATCGTCCGCTTTCTCGCCGACGACGGCGTCTCCTACGTGCGCCCCGACGCCGGCGCCCAGCCGTGGCAGCTCGACCCGATGCCGCTCGTTCTCGACCCCGCCGGATGGGCACCCCTCGAGATCGGTCTCGCCCAGCGCGCCGAGCTTCTGAACGCCGTCCTCATCGACCTCTACGGTGAGCGCAGGCTGCTGCGCGAAGGCATCGTCCCCGCTCCCCTCGTCTTCGGCCACAGCGGATACCTCCGCCCGCTCGCCCGCTCGAGCGCCGCCGACCCGCATCCGCTTCTGCTGTCGGCCGTCGATCTCGGTCGCGACGCCGCGGGCGAGTGGCACGCGCTTGCCGACCGGGTGCAGGCGCCGTCCGGTCTCGGCTTCGCCGCCGAGAACCGCCGCGTCATCTCGCAGGTGCTGCCCGACCTCTTCCAGGAGAGCAGCCTGCACCACCTCGACCCCTATTACGCCGCCCTCCGCGCCGCGCTGCTGTCGTCGGTGGCCGAGACGGTCGACGACCCGCGCGTCGTCATCCTCACCCCCGGCACCCTGAGCGAGACGGCGTTCGACCAGGCCTTCCTCGCGAACGCGCTCGGTCTGCCGCTCGTGCAGGGCAGCGACCTCGTCACCCGCGACGGCTACGTGTGGATGAAGCCCGCCGGGTGGCCCGCGCGCCGGCCCACCGACCGCATCGACGTCATCATCCGCCGTGTGGATGCCGATTGGTGCGACCCTCTCGAGCTCCGCGGCAAGTCGCGCCTCGGCGTCGCGGGTCTCACCGAGGTCGTCCGGCGGGGAAACGTCCGGCTCGTCAACGGTCTCGGGGCGGGAGTGCTCGAGAACCCGGCGCTCTTCCCGTACCTCGCCGACGCGTGCGAACTGCTGCTCGGCGAGCAGCTGCGGCTGCCGTCCGTTCCGACGTGGTGGTGCGGCGACCCGGCATCCCGCGATCTCGTGCTCGCGCGCCTCGCGGACCGCGACCCCGGCCTCATCGTGCGGACGATCGACGAACCGCGGAAGACCGTGTCGGGCCTCGACCCGACAGACCTCGCCGCCCGCATCGGGGCCGAACCGCACCGGTTCGTCGGGCAGAACCTGCTGCCGCTGTCGCAGACGCCCGTCTGGGACCCGGCCGGCGGACGCACGTCGAGCCGCGCCGCCGCGCAGCCGCTGACCCTCCGGGCGTTCACGCTGCGCTACGGCTCGGCCTACCGGCCGCTCGTCGGGGGGCTCGCGACCGTGCGGGAGAGCCCCGAGGCGCCCCCGCGTACGAAGGACGTGTGGGTGCTGAAGGCGGCCCCCACCGATCCCGACCAGAACCTGGTCGAGATCGCCCCCGTGCCGGCGGGCGCCGTGGTGCGGCGGATCCCCCTCCTGTCGCCTCGTGCGCACGAGGACATGTTCTGGACCGGTCGGTACGCCGAGCGGACGGAAGACCTCCTGCGCCTGCTGCTGACCGCCGAAGCGGAGCTCGACCAACCCGGCGCGTACGCGGCGGGGGTCATCGCCGAGACCCCGCGGGTGCTGCTCGACGCGCTGGGGCGGCTCGCGGGCATGCGGTCGCTCGACCCGGGCGCGGAATTCCGTTCGCTGCTGCTCGACGCCGGACGCCCGGGGTCGGCCGCCCACTCCATCGCCCGCCTGCGCGACGCGATGGAGGGTGTGCGCGACCAGCTCTCCGGCGACACGTGGCGCGTGTTCGCGAACATCGACCGCGCGACGCGTTCGCTCCGCAGCTCCGCGCACCCGCACCGCACGTCCGAGTCGGCCGGACGGATGCTCGCCGCGATGCTGTCGCTCTACGGCGTCACGGCGAACATGATCCGCGACACCGGATGGCACATGATCGAGGCGGGCCGCTACCTCGAGCGCGGCCTGCAGCTGTGCGCACTGCTGTCGGCGGCGCTCGCCGACCGGCACGAGGGCCGCGCCGACCGTGCCGTGCTCGAAGCGGTGCTCCTGGCATCCGAGAGCGTCGTCACGTACCGTCGCCGTTCGCGCGGGACGGTGCGCGCGGCCGACGTGCTCGACCTGCTGCTGCTCGACCCCACGAACCCCCGGTCGCTGCGCTTCGCGCTCGGCGAGCTCCGCACGCACCTCGCCGCGATGCCCGCCTCGACCGGATCGACGCGCGCGGAACGCCTGCTCGACCACCTCGAGACCGAGCTCGATGCGGTCGATGTGACCTCGCTCGCCACCGTCACGAAGGGACGGCGCGACGTGCTCGTCGGGGCACTCGACGAGGTCAAGACGCAGCTCGAGCAGCTCTCCGACGCGGTGCGTCACCTGCACTTCGAGAGCGGGCCGCCCGCGGTGCCGCTCTCCGAGCTGTCACTCATCGAGGTCATGGAGTCGCGCGGATGAGCGCCGACGAGAACCTCCCGCAGGGCGCGGGGATGCCGGAACCCGCCACCCGCCGCTATCGCGTGTGGCACCGCACCGCCTACAGCTATGCGAAGCCCGTGCAAGACAGCGTCGGCCAGTTCCACCTCGTGCCGCGAACGCTCCCGTGGCAGCGCGTCGAGGCATCCGACGTCACCGTCGACCCCTCGCCCGGCGACCTCGCCCCCGACCGCGACTACTTCGGCAACGCGTCGACCTTCTTCCACGTCACCGACCCGCACGACGAGCTGACGATCACCTCGTCGAGCGATGTGACGGTGGCCGCCCCCGCCTACGACGACGAGGCGCTCGCCCAGCCGTGGGAGCGCGCGCGGCCGCTCGCCCACCCCGAGATCCCAGGCGCGTGGGCGGCGACGGAGTACGCGCTCGAGTCGCCGCGCGTCGCGCACGTGGCCGATGCGACGGCGTACGGCGCCGAGTCGCTCACCCCGGGCCGGCCCCTCGGCGAGGCGGTCACCGACCTGATGGAGCGGATCTTCCGCGACTTCGACTACGACAAGACCGCGACGACTGTGACCAGCACCGTCGCCGACGCGATGCGCAAGCGTGCGGGTGTCTGCCAGGATTTCGCGCACGTCGCGCTCGCGTGCCTGCGCGGCAACGGCGTCGCCGCTCGCTACGTGTCGGGGTACCTCGCGACGCAGCCGCCGCCCGGCAAGGAGCGCGTCTTCGGCGCCGATGCGTCGCACGCGTGGCTCGCGGTGTGGGTGCCGGGCACGGGGTCGGACGACGACCCGAGCGGGGCCCAGTGGCTCGCGATCGACCCGACCAACAACCAGTGGGCGAACGACCGCTACATCACGGTCGCGTGGGGCCGCGACTACGGCGACGTCTCGCCCGTCAAGGGCATCATCTTCACGAAGGCGAAGAAGTCGACGCTGCGCGTTTCGGTCGACGTCGCGCCGCTCTGAGATCCGCGTCGTGGCGCGCCTCGGAGCGCTCGATCGTGGGCGCCGCGTGCTCTGACCGAAGCAGAACATGCGGCGGACGCGGGTAAGCATCGGGCGCATTCCCGGGCGGCGCTGTTAGTGTCGGGCCGTGTCCTCCACCCCGACCACGCGCTCCGCCCGCGCCGCGCGTCGCCGTCGCGTTCAGCGTCGGCGGCGGCTCGTCGCGGCCGTGCTCGCCGTGATCATCGTCGCGGCACTCGCCGTCGGGATCGCGGGCTTCGTCCGCTCGCTCGGGGAGCGACCGGACCCGAGCGTCGACACCTCGAAGGCCGCGGGAGCGGCCTCCTCCCTCGCCGGCGGCGAGAGCGCGGCGCCCTCCGACGCGAGCCGCGACGCGAGCGCTGACACACCCGCCGGCGCCCCGGCGCCAGGCGTAGACACCGCCCCCGCGGTCGATGCCGCGCTGGCGGTCCTCGCCGACTACTCCGACGCCGCGCGCCCCACCGAAGACGCCCTCTACGCAGCGATCGAGACGCTCCGCGCCGCATCCACCCCCGACGAGGTGTCGGCTGCGCAGACGCAGGTCGACCAGGCATCCGCAGCGGTGAAAACGGATGCCGAGGCCTATCGCGCTCAGCTCGCGCAGGATGCCGAGGGCACGAGCACCCAGCCGACGGGCGGCGACGTCGCCGCGCAGATGGCCTACCTGCACACCTACGTCTTCGACTACAACACCGCCGAGTGGGGCGACTACAACAGCTACGGCGGAGACTGCACGAACTTCGCGAGCCAGGGCCTCATCGCGCGCGGCTGGCAGAACGACCGCACCTGGTACTCGAAGGGCGCCATGTGGACGGCGTCGAAGCCGTGGATCGCGACGGCTGCGATGGCCGCCTACTTCGACCAACTCGGGTTCTCGTACTCGACCCAGGACGATCTCGACCGCGTGCGGGTCGGCGACATCGGCCTGTTCAACTGGGGCGAGACCGGCGCGAGCATGGACCACACGATGACGGTGTCGAAGGTCGAGTACGTGCCGGGCGGTCCGCCGGTGGTGTCGTTCATCAGCCACAACTACGACGGCGAGTTCCGCGAGCTCACCCACGCCCTCTCCGTCGAGCACACCGACTCTACAGTGCGGATCTACCACATCCCCTGAGCGCGCCGTCGCTCATCCCCCGGGCGTTGCGCGAGCGGCGCAGCCTCCCGTCGGACACCCCCGCGCACGCGAAAGGGGCCGGATGCCTCGGCATCCGACCCCTCCCTCGAACAACGCGTCCGGTCAGCCCCCCGCGACGATGTCGGGGGTGGCCTCGATGGCACCGGCGGGCCCGACACCGATCGCGACCTTCTCGCCGCGCGGGCCGTGCTCGAACGTGAACGCGCCGTTTTCCGCGTCGACCTTCACGTGATCACCGGCATTGAGTTCGCCGTGCAGGATCCGCTCCGACAGCTGGTCCTCGACCTCGCGCTGCATGGCGCGGCGCAGGGGCCGGGCGCCGAGGGTCGGGTCGAACCCGATCTCGATGAGGCGGTCCTTCGCGGCATCCGACAGCTCCACCGTCATGTCGCGGTCGAGCAGACGCTCCGAGAGGCGCTTGGTGAACAGGCCCACGATCTGGCGGAGCTCGTCCTTGTTCAACTGCGGGAAGACGATGACGTCGTCGACGCGGTTGAGGAACTCGGGCTTGAAGTGACGCTTCAGCTCCTCGTCGACCTTGCCCTTCATCCGCTCGTAGGTCGTCTGCGCATTGCCCTCGACCTGGAACCCGACCGGGCCGCCGGCGATCGCCGACGATCCGAGGTTGGTCGTCATGATGATGACGGTGTTCTTGAAGTCGACGACGCGGCCCTGACCGTCGGTCAGGCGACCCTCTTCGAGGATCTGCAGCAGCGAGTTGAAGATGTCGGGGTGAGCCTTCTCGATCTCGTCGAAGAGGACGACCGAGAAGGGCTTGCGGCGCACCTTCTCGGTGAGCTGGCCGCCCTCTTCGAATCCGACGAATCCGGGAGGGGCACCGAACAGACGCGAGACGGTGTGCTTCTCACCGAACTCCGACATGTCGAGCGAGATCAGCGCACCCTCGTCGTCGAAGAGGAACTCGGCGAGCGCCTTGGCGAGCTCGGTCTTTCCGACGCCGGTGGGGCCGGCGAAGATGAACGAGCCCGACGGGCGCTTCGGGTCCTTGAGGCCCGCACGCTGACGGCGGATCGTGCGGCTGAGGGCCGCGATGGCCTCCTCCTGCCCGATGACGCGCTGGTGCAGCGCCTTCTCCATGAAGACGAGGCGGCTCGTCTCCTCTTCGGTGAGCTTGAAGACGGGGATGCCGGTGGCCTGCGCGAGCACCTCGGCGATCAGACCCTCGTCGACGACCGCGTGGCTCGCGACGTCGCCCGAACGCCACTGCTTCTCGAGGCGGAGGCGCTCGGCGAGGAGCGACTTCTCCTCGTCGCGGAGAGAGGCGGCCTTCTCGAAGTCCTGCTCCTCGGAGGCGAGCTCCTTGTCCTCGCGGACCTTCGCGATCTTCTCGTCGAACTCGCGCAGCTCCGGCGGCGAGGACAGGATCGACAGGCGCAGGCGCGCGCCGGCCTCGTCGATCAGGTCGATCGCTTTGTCGGGCAGGAACCGGTCGGAGATGTAGCGGTCGGCGAGGTTCGCCGCCGCGACGATCGCGCCGTCGGTGATCTGGACCTTGTGGTGCGCCTCGTAGCGGTCGCGCAACCCCTTCAGGATGTTGATCGCGTGGGGCAGCGACGGCTCGGCGACCTGGATCGGCTGGAAGCGGCGCTCCAGCGCGGCATCCTTCTCGAAGTGCTTGCGGTACTCGTCGAGGGTCGTCGCACCGATCGTCTGCAGCTCGCCACGGGCGAGGAGCGGCTTCAGGATGGATGCCGCGTCGATCGCGCCTTCGGCGGCGCCCGCACCGACGAGCGTGTGGATCTCGTCGATGAAGACGATGATGTCGCCGCGCGTACGGATCTCCTTCGTGACCTTCTTCAGGCGCTCTTCGAAGTCTCCGCGGTAGCGGGACCCGGCGATGAGCGAACCGAGGTCGAGCGAGTAGACCTGCTTGTCCTTCAGCGTCTCAGGCACGTTGTTCTTGACGATCGCCTGCGCAAGGCCCTCGACGACGGCGGTCTTGCCGACGCCGGGCTCGCCGATGAGGACGGGGTTGTTCTTCGAGCGGCGCGACAGGATCTGCATGACGCGCTCGATCTCCTTCTCGCGCCCGATGACGGGGTCGAGCTTGTTGTCGCGCGCGGCCTGCGTGAGGTTGCGGCCGAACTGGTCGAGCACCGCCGAGCCGCCCTGGGCGGACGCAGACTGCTGCTCGCCGGCGCCGGTCGCGACACCCGCGGGCTCCTTGCCCTGGTAGCCCGAGAGCAGCTGGATGACCTGCTGACGCACCTTGTTGAGGTCGGCGCCGAGCTTGACGAGCACCTGCGCCGCGACGCCCTCGCCCTCGCGGATGAGGCCGAGCAGGATGTGCTCGGTGCCGATGTAGTTGTGGCCGAGCTGCAGCGCCTCGCGCAGAGACAGCTCGAGCACCTTCTTCGCGCGCGGCGTGAAGGGGATGTGGCCGGTCGGCTGCTGCTGGCCCTGGCCGATGATGTCCTGGACCTGCTCGCGGACGGCATCCAGGGAGATCCCGAGCGACTCGAGCGCCTTGGCGGCCACACCCTCACCCTCGTGGATCAGGCCGAGCAGGATGTGCTCGGTGCCGATGTAGTTGTGGTTGAGCATCTTCGCCTCTTCTTGGGCGAGGACGACGACGCGACGGGCACGGTCGGTGAATCTCTCGAACATGTCAGGCTCCTCCGGGTGCCGAGTCTTCTGGCACCTACGTAGAGGCTAACGACCCACGGATGCCGGTATGCCCGTGTTCGCTGGGGGCGCACCCGCGGGACTGCCGGGCCTCCCTCCGCGGGGCCGCCCGGAATCACGACTCCCTCCTTGACACCGCACGCCCGGCATCCATATCGTTTATCAATACCAACGATTATCGATATGGAGGATGCTGTGACCACGACCATCCCATCCCGCACTCTGTCCCGCGCCGACACCGCTGCGATGTGGCTGTTCATCGTCGTCGGCATCGGCGTCTTCGTCGTCTCCGTCGTCGCCGCCGTGACGCGCATCGCATCGGCGTTCGGATCGGCGCCTGTCCACGTGCCGGCGTGGTTCGCGGGCACGCGAGCCGACGCGCCCATCGGGCCGGACGGCGCTGCCGTGAGCGTCGAACTCGACCGGGCGATCCTCACGACCGATGCCCTCTCGGCCGCCGGGAAGGGCGCGCTCGTGCTCGAACAGGTCGTCGCGGTCGCGGCGATCGGCTCGCTGATCGGATGCCTCATCGCACTCACCGTCTCGACGATGCGCGGGCGGGTGTTCAGCCGACGCAACACGGTGCTGGTCACGACCGCCGGCATCGCGCTGTTCCTCTGGATCTTCGGCGTCCCCTTCTTCGGCAACATGGTCGCCAACGACGCGTTCCGCGCGATCTCGGCCGGCACATTCGACAACGCCATCGCGACGGTCGACGTCACGGGCTTGTTCCTCGCCGCCTTCGTCATCGCGATCTCCTCGACGGTGTTCACCGTCGGCGAGCGCCTGCAACGCGAGGCCGAAGGCCTCGTGTGAGTCCGGCGGACGACGACGAGGCCACCGGCATCCACTGCCGGCTCGACGAACTGCTCGCCGCGCGCGGGATGACGCTCGCGCGGCTGTCGGAGATGGTCGGGGTGTCGGTCGTCAACCTCTCGATCCTGAAGAACGACCGCGCTCGCGCGATCCGCTACTCGACGCTCTCGGCGATCTGCCGCGCACTCGAGTGCGAGGTCGGCGACCTGCTGGTGCGCGCGGACTTGCGCGCGCGCTGACGGGCGCGGCGACCGCTCGCGCTCCCTGGCGGCGTTCCCGGTCGCCACACCATTCCCGGGCGCCGAAACGCGGGTGCGCGCGCCCCACACCCGCAAAGCGGCGCCCCGGAACCTCACGCCCCGACCACCGCACCGCGCTCCCGGGTCTCACCCCGACGCCCGAGCCAGCGCGGCGCGCACGCGCGCGATCAGCGCGCCCGGGGCAGCGAAGACGTCCCCCTTCGTGACGCGCAGCACGCACCATCCCGCCGCCTCGAGACGCTCGTAGCGCGCGATGTCCTTCGCCCACTGCACCGGATCGGTGAGGTGGTGCTCGCCCTCGTACTCCAGCGCGACGCGCGCCTCGGGAAAAGCGAGGTCGACCTGCGCGAGCCACACGCCGTCCTCGAAGACGTCGAAATTGACCTCGGGCGCCGGCAACCCGGCATCCTCCACGACGAGTCGCAGCCACGTCTCGGGTCGCGACCGCGCGCGCTCGCTCACGCGCGGCAGCGCGTCGCGCAGGCGTGCGATGCCGACGCGTCGCCCGGCATCCATCGCGGCGGCGAGCTGGTCGCGCGTCGCGAGCGCCGGCGCATCATCGTCGTGGAGCGGGACGCGGACGACCGCATCTGCGACGGCGACGAGATCGCGCAGGTCGCGCAGTTCCGCCCCCAACTGCGCCCACACGGATGCCGGAGATGCCACCGGCACACCGTGCACAGGGTGAAGCGCGACGTGCGCCGAACCTTCCCGGATCGCGTGCCCTCGGACGCCCGTGCCGACAGGAGTGCGGCGCGGGGAGAACACCCCGACGTCGACGTGAGCGCGGGCGCCCAGCCACGGCGGCAGCGGCAGTCCCCACAGCAGCGCGGCGGTCGCATGCATGAAGAACTGATGCTCCGTCATCCGGTGGGCATACGCGAGAGCTCGCTCCACCGGCATCCGGTCGCCCTGCGACGACGCGTGCGGCGTCACCCGCACGCCGGGAAATGGCCGGCCCAGGTCTCGCGCCCGCAACCGGGAGGCGGTGACGCCGAGCGAGCGCGCGTGCGCGACGGAGAACACGTCGCCCAATTCGGGAGGAAGGGATGCCCGGTGCATCGCCCCACCCTGACGCACGGAGCCGTGGAGCGCGGCTCGCGGCCCACCAACCCGGGATAAGTCGCCGAATCCCCCACCTGTGGAGGAGTCGATGGGCCGCGCCGCCACCGCCAGCCCGCGAACCCCCCAACGTTCCCCGGCGCCAAAGTGCGGGTACGCGCCCGCCCGACCCGCAGACCGGCGCCCCGGAACCGACGCCCCCCAACGCTCCCGGGCGCCAAAGTGCGGGTACGCGCCCGCCCGACCCGCAGACCGGCGCCCCGGAACCGAAACCGACGCCCCCGCCCGCTACCCGACGATCGCGACGCGCGCGCCGTCGACGTCGGCGCGGCCCTGCAGCACGAGCGTCGTGGGGCGGGCGACCGCGCCGGGCACCCACGCGAGCGTCGCGCGCGGCGCGAAGCCAGCGGTCGCCATGGGCGTCGAGGGCGGTCCGAAGGTGACGGTGACCTCGTCGTCGCCGGTGATCTCGGCATCCGCCACGACGAGCGGCGGGCGCGACGATCCCCACGTCAGCACCACGAACTGGCCCTCCGCCGACGTCCAGGCGGCGCTCGGCGCCCCGTCGGTCGGCGTACCCGGCGCGTCGGATGCCGCACCTGCCAGCGCCGGGAGCGGTGCCGAACCCCGGACCGCGCCCGTCACCGTGATCGCCACGTCCTGCGCGGGATCGACCCCCTCCGGCACGGCGACGAGCGTGAGCCTCGGCACGTAGTCGCGCGTCGCGGGGCCGCCCGGGTCGGCGAGGACGACCGACACCGCCTGACCCGTGGCGTCGACCGAGGACGCGTAGGGCACCGCACTCGAACTCCCCCGCGTGACGAGCGCGATCATGCGCCCGCCGTCGAGCCAGACGGCATCCACATCTCCTTCGCCGAGCGCCATGCTCAACTCCCCACGATCGGGACGGTCACCGCCGTCTGGAACTGCGCGTCGCCACCCGTCAACATCACGCTCGCGCCGTCGTCGTCGACGTCGAGCCCGGCGGTCGAGACGAGCAGCGCCCGCGGCGCCATGTCCATCGTGCACACCTGGTCGGCGGGCGGGGTCACGAACGTGACCGTGACGCTCTTCGGGTCGGATGCCTCGACCTTCTCGACCTGCGGGGCGCACGACGACGAGCCCCGGTGAGGACGGCGAACAGGTCGTCGTCGACCCATCCGGCGGTCGGCAGGTAGTCGGTCGCACCGTCGGTCGTGAGGCCCGCGACGCCGTCGAGCTCGGTCTCGCCTCGCCCGCCCTGGCCGCCCGTGACGACGATGTCGACGTCCTTCTCGGGGTCGATGCCCTCGGGCACCCCCACGAGCGTCACACGCGGTGCGTAGTCGGCGGTGCAGGGCCGGTCGGCGTCGCCGTCGTCGAGGGTGACGGCGAGGGTGCCGTCGGCCTGCACGGTGGTCTCCGAGGCCGTCGGCACGCACGACGACGAGCCCCACGTGACGAGGGCGATCTGGCGGCCGCCGTCGAGCCAGCCGGCCTCGACGTCGATCTCGCCGGCATCCGTCACCGTGGGCGACGGGCTCTCGGGCGACGCCGATCCGGGCGACGAGGCGCACCCGGCGAACAGCAGGGTTCCCGCACTGAGCAGGGCGAAGAGGGCGGTGGAGCGGCGAACGGTGGTCATGGTGGTCATCCGCGCGCGTCGATCGGGACGGATGCCGGTAGGCACGCCATCGTCGCAGGCATCCACTCTGTCAGTGTCGCGAGCTGCGCCATCGTCTCACCCGGACGAGGCAATCGTCTACTGCAGCGCCGAGGTGAGGCGCGCGATGTTGTCGAGGACGGTGGAGCGCAGCGGCTGCTGCATCCATTCCTCGAGGGTGAGCTCGCGGCTCGACTCGCGATATTCGTCCTCGACGGCGCGCAGCTGCGAGACGAACTCCTCGCCGCGCACGAGGAGGGTGATCTCCATGTTGAGACCGAAGCTGCGCATGTCCATGTTGCTCGAGCCGATGACGGCGATGTCCTCGTCGATCGACATCGACTTCGAGTGCAGGATGTACGGCTTCTTGTACATCCAGATCTTCACGCCCGAGCGCAGCAGCGCCTCGTAGTAGCTGCGTTGCGCGTGGTACACCATCGCCTGGTCGCCCTCTTCGGAGACGAAGAGCTCGACGTGCACGCCGCGCTGGCACGCGGTCTGGATCGCGAGGAGCAGCCCCTCGTCGGGCACGAAGTACGGCGAGACGATGATGATCTTCTCGCGCGCCGCGAACAGCAGCGTCATGAACAGCTTGAGGTTGTTCTGGAACTCGAACCCGGGGCCCGACGGGATCACCTGGCAGTCGAGGTTGCCGTCGCCGTCGTGCGTGGCGAAGAGGCCCATGCCCTCAACGATCTGGTCGGTCTCGCTGTACCAGTCGCTCAAGAACACGGCGTTCACCGACTGGACGACTGGCCCTTCGAGCCGCGCCATCATGTCGACCCAGTGGAGGCCCCGCTTGATGTTCTTCTTGAGGTTGTAGGTCGAGTCGGTGACGTTCTGCGACCCGGTGAAGGCGACGGTGCCGTCGACGACGAGGAGCTTGCGGTGGTTGCGGAGGTCGGGCCGCTGGTACTCGCCCTGGAACGGCTTCACCGGCAGCATGACGTGCCATTCGGCACCCATGTCGGTGAGGCGCCGACAGGTCTCCTTATAGAAGGGCTTGCCCTGGTTGGCCCAGTGGTCCAGCAGCACACGCACGGGGATGCCGCGGGCGGCGACCTCTTCCATCGCGGCGAAGAACGGCTCGGTCGTGGCGTCGGACTGCAGAATATAGAACTCGACGTGGACGTAGTCGGTGGCCGCGCGGATCGCGGCGGCCATCTCGTCGATGCTCTGCTGGTAGTCGGAGATCATGCGGGCGCTGTTCTGGCCCGACAGCGGCATGGCGCCGAGGTTGCGGTTGAGGCGCACGAGCTGCGAGAACCACGGCGGCGGGTTCGGGCGGAGAGTGCCCATGTCGAGGCCGCTGCTGGTCTTGCGGATGTAGTCGTTGAGCTGCGCCTGCTTCTTCCGGCGCTCGCGCGGCAGGCGCGGGCTTCCGATGAGCAGGAAGAGCAGCACGCCGATGAACGGAATGAAGTAGATCGCCAGGAGCCAGGCCATCGCCGCCGTGGGTCGACGGTTGCGCGGCACGATGATGACGGCCAGGACGCGCACGGTGATGTCGACGACGAGGACGACGATGACCCAGACGAGGGCCCATCCGGACTGATCCACGTAGACTCCCCCGCTGGTCGATTGCGTTCAGCGTACCGACAGCGGCCTCAGACGGTGCGCTGATCTCCCTCGGCGCGCGGCGTGGTCGGCGGCAGTCCGCGCTTGGCGCGCTCTTCGGCCTCGATCCGGGCGTAGGTGCGCCGCTCGGTGCGGTCCATGCGAAGGATCGAGCGGAGCACGTAGATGAACAGCCCGAGCACCACCACGGTCGGCAGCAGCGACCAGACGACGGCAGCCCAGTAGGAGTCCATCCCTCCATGGTACGGAAGTCGCGCAGCGAAGTTGTCCACAGGCGGCGACTTCTCGGATCTGTCCACGGATGCCGGTGTCCCGCTCCCACGCGCCCCCGCGCACGGGCACGCTCGTGCGCATGTCCGTCACCGTGAAAGCCGCCGATGCGGCGCAGTTCCTGTCCCTCGTCCCCCGCCTGCTCGGGTTCACCCCGACCCAGAGCGTCGTCCTCGTGCCGATGGCGCGCGGCCGGAGCCTCGGCGCAATGCGCGTCGATCTGCCGCCCGAATCCGCGCCGGGCCAGTCGCCCGACGACGTCGACGACGGTACCCCCGCCGAGATCGTCGACACCGTCGCGTCGAGCGCGATCGGCATGATCTGCCGCATCGACGACGCCGACGCCGTCCTCGTCGTCGTGTACACCGACGCGCCGTTCGCGGGCGGTCCCGACCGCGCGATCGCAGGAGCGCACGTCGTCGGGGCGCTGATGCGGCAGGCGGATGCCTGCGGCCTGCGCGTCGTCGATGCGCTCACCGTCGCCGGCGACGGCTGGGGGTCGCACCTCGAGCACACGGTGCCGGCGGGAGGGCATCCCCTCGATCTCCTCCGGGTGCGCGGCACGGCGGCGACCGCGCTCGCGGATGCCGGCCTCGATGGCTCACCGCCGGGAGATCAGGTGTCGGGGGCCGCGCTCCCGCGGGTGCCGAAAGCGGCGCGGAAGGCCGTCGCCGAGGCGCTGCGCTCGCTCGCCGCGTCGCTCGAGGTGATCTGCGGCATCCCTTCGACCTCGCGCACAGCGCCGCGCATCGATCCGGCCGCGCTCGAGGCGGCCTGCGCACTCGACGACCTGCCGAGCACGTTCGAGGAGGCGCTCGGGTGGAATGTGCCGGCGGCGCCGATGCGCGCCGCGATGCTCGCGTGGTGCCTCGCCCGGCCCTCGCTGCGCGACATCGCGCTCGTGCAGTGGGCGACCGACATCGAGGGGGGCGACATCGCGATGGAGGCACAGCGCCTGTGGGAGGACGGCGCGGAGTACCCGGCGGATCTCGCCTCGGTCATGTGGGGCGAAGGGCCCAGGCCCGACGCTCTACGCCTGGAGGCGGCTCTGGACCTCGCGCGCGAGGTCGCCGCGCTCGCTCCGCGCACGCACAAGCCGGGGCCGCTCGCCGTGTGCGCGTGGCTCTCGTGGGCGCTCGGCCGCTCGACGCACGCCGACCGCTACGCGACGATGGCCCTGTCGTTCGACGACGAGCACGGCCTCGCCGAGATCGTGCGCTCGTTCGTCCACGCCGGCCACCTGCCCGACTGGGCCTTCCGCCTGCGCTGACCCGCAGCGCTACTTGACGAGGGGGAAGAGGATCGTCTCGCGGATGCCGAGGCCCGTGATCGCCATGAGCAGCCGGTCGATTCCCATGCCCATGCCGCCGGTCGGGGGCATGCCGTGCTCGAGCGCGCGGAGGAACTCCTCGTCGACGCGCATCGCCTCGTCATCCCCGCGCGCGGCGAGCTTCGCCTGCTCGACGAAGCGCTCGCGCTGGATGACCGGGTCGACGAGCTCGGAGTACCCGGTCGCGAGCTCGAACCCGCGGACGTAGAGGTCCCACTTCTCGACGACACCCGGAATCGAGCGGTGCTCGCGCACGAGCGGCGACGTGTCGAGGGGGAAGTCCATGACGAACGTCGGGCGCTCGAGGCCGCCCTTGACGAAGTGCTCCCACAGCTCCTCGACGTACTTGCCGTGGGTCGCGACCTTCTCGGGCACCTCGACGCCGACCTCGGCGGCGAGCGCCTGCAGGTCGGCGAGCGACGTCGCGGGGGTGATGGTGCGCCCGGATGCCTCGGACAGCGAGTCGTACATCGAGATGCGGTCCCAGTCGCCGCCGAGGTCGAACTCGGTGCCGTCGGCCCACGTGACGGTGGTGGAGCCCGAGACGGCGATCGCGGCCTTCTGGATCAGCTCCTGCGTGAGGTCGGCGATGCCGTTGTAGTCGCTGTACGCCTGGTACGCCTCGAGCATCGCGAACTCGGGGCTGTGGGTCGAGTCGGCGCCTTCGTTGCGGAAGTTGCGGTTGATCTCGAACACGCGGTCGATGCCGCCGACGACGGCGCGCTTGAGGAACAGCTCCGGCGCGATGCGCAGGTACAGGTCGGCGTCGAAGGCGTTCGACTGCGTGACGAACGGACGTGCGGCGGCGCCGCCGTGCTGCACCTGCAGCATGGGGGTCTCGACCTCGATGAAGTCGTGCGCGGCGAAGGTCTGCCGCAGCGACGCGTTGACCTTCGCGCGCGCGATCACCGTCTCACGGGCCTGGTCGCGGACGATGAGGTCGAGGAAGCGCGACCGCACGCGACCTTCTTCGGAGAGCTCGGTGTGCAGGTTCGGCAGGGGCAGGAGCGCCTTCGACGCGATCGCCCAGTCCGACACCATGATCGACAGCTCGCCGCGGCGGCTGGAGATCACCGGTCCGGTGACCGAGACGTGGTCGCCGAGGTCGACGAGCTCCTTCCACGCCTGCAGCGACTCCTCGCCCACCTCCGCGAGGGACACCATCGCCTGGATGCGCGAGCCGTCGCCCGACTGCAGGGCGGCGAAGCACAGCTTGCCCGTGTTGCGGCTGAAGACGACGCGCCCGGCGACGGAGACGACCACGCCGGTCTCCTCCCCCGCTTCGAGCGCCGCGAACCGGTCGCGGACGGCCGGGATCGTGTCCGAGACGGGCACGGCGACCGGGTATGCGCCGCCCGCGGCATCCGCCCGCTCCGCGAGCAGCCGCTCGCGCTTTCCGAGCCGCACGGCCTTCTGCTCGTGGACGTCATCGTCGTGGACGTCGTCGATGTCGGCGGCGGGCGCGGTGGCAGGCGCGTCGGTCATGGTGGGAGGCTCCTCGGAAAGTCGCCTTCGATTCTACCGAGGCGGCTTCGCCCCGCGGCCCCGGTCGGCGCGGTGCGCAACGGCAAGGCCCGGCGGGCGACACGCCGTCATCCCGGCGTCGTCGCACGGCGCGTCGGGCAGGAAGCCGTGCAGTTGGGTACGGGCCCCGAGCACCGCACCCCTCAGAGCGCGTCGGGCTCGGCATCCTCTGCGCTTTGCAGCGCGCGGTCGAGGGTCGAGTGGACGAGCATCGACAGGTACCGCCCCGGCTCGTCCACGCCGACGTCGGCGAGCAGCGCCGCCGATTGCCGGATGAGGGATGCCGAGAACTCCGTCGCCGTCGCGATCGCCTCGCCGTACGCGGCGCGGTCGGCCTCGGCGACGACGACGGGCTCGCAGCCGAGCTCGACGGCGAGCGCCTGCGCGATGGGGAGGACGGCGGCCGGGGCCGTCACGGCGGCATACGCGTCCTGCAGCTGGCGCAGGTCGATCGAGGTGCCCGTGAACGCGATGGCCGGGTGCACGGCGAGCGGAATGGCCCCGCGGGATGCCGCGGGCGCGAGCACCTCGACGCCGAACGCCGGGTCGGTGTGCAGCACGAGCTGACCGATCTGCCACGCCCCGAGGTCGGCGAGCCCCGCGACGACGCCCGCGAGCTCCGCATGCGGCAGGGCGAGGACGACGAGCTCGCTCCGTCGGACGATCTCGTCGGCGGCGAGCACGGGGATGCCGGGCAGAATCGCCTCGACGCGGTCGGGGTCGGAGCCCGCCGTGATGCCCGTGAGGGCGTGTCCGGCCCCCGCGAGCGCCGCGCCGATGACCGGGCCGACGTGACCCGCGCCGATGATCCCCACACCGAGTCTGCTCGCCTGGGTCATCGCGCCTCCTCTGTCACGATCACGGGGGCGTCCCCGCCGGGAGCGTCCGCGCCCCACCGGTGCGAACGGTCGCCCGCCGCCGCGGCGACCGCGGCGTGGGCGATGGCGTCCCAGGCATCCAGCGCGTCGCGGCGATCGATGACGCCCAACGCGCCCGACACCGGTCCGAGGATCGTGTGACCCGTGAGGTTCGCGAGATCGCACGCCCGGTCGATCGGCCCCTGGCTGATGCGCACCGACTGCAGACGCGCGAGCGGCAGGACGACGAGAGCGCGCCGCAGCACGCCGTGACGCAGGAGCAGCGCCTCGGGCAGGAGGCGGAGCCCGTTGCGACGCCATGAGAGCGGGCGCAGCCATCGACCGCGGCGGGGCGTCGTCGTGAAGGGGTCGCCCTCTCGGCGCGACGAGCCGGTCATGCCGGTCTCGTAGAGGTCATGCGCCTGCGCGTCGGTGAGCCCCGGCAGCAGCAGCCGCAGCACACGGTCGACGTCGTCGCGGGTGCCGACGGGCAGCACCTCCGACATCTCGAGCGACTGCGTGTCGGTGGCCGACCGTCCCGACAGCCGGTTGATGCGGATGGCCCACCAGCCGAACCGCCGCCACAGGATCGGCTGGCGCACCTCGATCGCGTGGACGCGACCGGGCGGCAGCACCTCGGTGACGGTCGTGAACAGCCCGAACGTGATCCGCACCCCGCCCCGCGTGGGGGCGATCGAGTAGCGCAACGCCTTCGTGATCGACCGGAACCAGTACGCCCCGAAGCCGAGGATCGTCGGGATGATCGTGAACAGGACCCACGGCGTCCCGACGACCGCGCCGACGACGACCGCGGCGATCAGGAGAATCAGCCACACGGTCGTCCCCGACAGCAGGTGCGAGGTGATGAGGCGCCCGGTCGGGATGTGGACGACGGATTCCGGCTCGTCGGCATCGCCGTCGACGCCCTCGATGAGCCCCGTGATGCCGGCGGATACGGCGTCGACGGTCGCACGCGAGAGCGGGACGCCGTGGGCCTCGGCATCCTGCAGCTCGGTCAGCTGACGACCCGACGCGAGGCGGAGGATGTCGGCGCGCACCGCCTCGGCGTTGGTGGTCGAGAGGTACTCGAGCTTGACGTTCGCGTCGAGGCCCGCCCCCACGACCTCGAGCTTGGCCGCTCCGAGGAGCCGCGCGATCATCGGCCGGGTGAGGTTGACGCCCTGCACGCGGTCGAGCGGCGCGCGGCGGTGGGTGCGGAAGAGCACGCCGCTGCGCACCTCGACCGCGTCACCGGTGATGCGGAAGGTGTGGAAGCGCCACGACACCCAGAAGAGCGCGAAGATCACGAGCAGGATGCCGAGGACCCCGAGCAGCGCGATGAGCCACAGGTCGTGCTCCCACACGTAGTCGACGGGGTCGCCGTCGGCCTGCTCCCACTCGGACATGCCGGGAACGAACCAGGCGATGAGGCGGTCACGGAGGTTCGTTATGACGATGCCGAGCACGACGAGCAGGAAGAGTCCGCCGCGGAGCACCGGAGTCAGCGGGTGCAGGCGATGCCATTGCCCGTCACTGAGGGGCGACCGCACGGGGGCGACCGCGGTCGGCGGGGTCGGGTGCGCGTCGGTGCCGGTCGCCGGCGGCGTGGACGGGATGCCGGACGGCGGCGGCGTGGACGGGATGCCGGACGAGGGGATGCCGGGCGGGGGCGGCGTCGAGGGGGGCGGTTCGCTGGTCACAGGCCGGTCCGGCGGGTCTCGGCGACGGCGATGAGGGTGTCGCGCAGGCGCTCCGCCGCATCCTGCGTGAGCCCCGGGATCGTCACGCCCGTCGCGGCGGCGGCGGTCACGAGCTTGAGCTGCGCGATGCCGAAGAGCCGGTCGAGGGGGCCGTGGGTGATGTCCACGAGCTGCATGCGCCCATACGGGACGGCGACCATCCGCTGCCAGAGGATGCCGCGGCGGAAGACGAGATCGTCGGCGCGCAGCTGATATCCGTACGCGCGCGCCTGGCGCGGCAGGATGATGAGGGTCCACAGGGTGATCGCGAGCACGATGCCGGCGGGGATCCACACCCAGACCTGGCCCCACCAGACGCCGACGACCAGCGCGATCGCGAGGACGAGGGCGAGGAACGCCCCCGTCGAGATGACCTGGACGGTCACGTACTTGCGCGAGATCTGGTGCCACACGCCGTCGCCGAGAGGCAGGCGGTTGTCGCCGCGCGGTTCGAGGACGTGGTCGTACGTGCCGGCGTCGAGCGCGGGGTCCTCGACGGGTGCGGGCACGGTCGGCGCCGCAGGAGAGGCGGCGACGGGTTCAGTCGTGGTGGGAGAGTCCGAAGCCGGGCTCAGGGGGTCCGGGCTGTTCGTCATCATCGTCCTTCCGGATGGTGCAGAGGTGCTCGGCGACGAGAGCCGCGGCCAGCAGCACGAGGGCCGCGATGAGCGTCGCGACGACCGCGACCACCGAGTCTACGGGGGCGACGGGGCGGGTGAGCAGGAAGGTGAGCAGGCCCGCCGCGACCCCGGCGACCGCCGCGCCGACGATGCTGGATGCCTTCGCGAGCATGACGACGCGCACCGCGCGGAACGGATCGACCGGGTTTGGGTCGGCGCCCGTGATCGCGCGGCGGATCGGGATCGCGAACAGGATGTCGGCGGCCCCGAGCAGGATGAGGAGCACCGGCAGAAGGAGCGAGGGGGTGAACGTCGACCGTCCGGCTCCCGTCAGGAGCTGATCGACCCCGAACCCCACGATCGCGCCGACCACGAAGGCGGCGACGAGCACCCCGACTCCCGTGCGCTTCACGCGTGGTCCTCCGGCGCGGCGGGAGGGGCGGATGCCGGCGACGCGCGCACCTGCGCGAGGAGCTCGTCGACGCGCCCCGCGCCGGGGAGCACGGCATCCGGGTCGACGACGAGCCAAGGGCCGAGGACGAAGTCTCGCTCGGCCGCGCGCGGGTGCGGCAGCGTGAGCGCCGGGTCGGTGCTGTGCACATCGCCGTACGCGATGAGGTCGAGGTCGAGGGTGCGGTCGCCCCAGCGCGCGCGACGCTCGCGGCCGTGCTTCTGCTCGATCGCGTGGAGGTAGCCGAGGAGCACGCTCGGCGCGAGGCGGGTCGTGAGGAGCGCGACAGTGTTGAGGTAGGCGGGAGCGGAGGCATCCGGGCCCTGCGGGGTCACCGCGACCGACTCGATCGGCGCCGCCGCGCGGACCTCCGTCGTCAGCGGCAGGCGCCCGAGGTCGCGGAGGGCCTCGTCGATCGTCGCCGCGCGGTCGCCGAGATTCGCGCCGATCGCGACGACGGCGACCGTGTCGGCATGCTCGTGCGGCGGGTCGTCGCTCGAAAAGCCCTGGGCGAGACGGCGGTTCACGGTTCGGTCCGGATCATGGGGTGCTCCGTTCGCGGCGGATGGTGACGGCGACATCGCCGAAGGGGACGGTGATCGGCGCCTGCGGCTTGTGGACGGTGACCTCCACGGCATCCACTCGCTCGTCCGCGAGCGCGGCGACCGCGATGCGGGCGGCGAGCGTCTCGAGGAGATCGACCGGGTCGCCCGAGAGGATCGCGGCGACCGTCTCGGCGAGCTCGCCGTAGTGGACGGTGTCGGCGACGTCGTCGCTCAGCGCGGCGGGGGCGAGGTCGAGCTCGAGCGCGACGTCGGCGACGAAATCCTGCCCGTCGCGGCGCTCGTCGGGGTAGACGCCGTGGAACCCGGTGGCGCGGATGCCGCGGAGTGCGATCCGATCGGTCATGCGTGCTCCCATCGGTCGAGGACGGTGAGGGCGTCGCGGGTGGAGGCCGCGTCGTGCACGCGCACGGCCCACGCGCCCGCCTGCGCGGCGAGGACGCTCGTCACGGCGGTCGCGAGGTCACGCCGCGCATCGTCCACCGGAGCAGCGTCGACGGCGGCGAGGTCCCCGCCTTCGCCGGCGCGGGCCTCGACGAGCGCCTCGGCGAGGAACCGCTTGCGGCTCGTGCCGACGAGCACGCGGGGCCCGAGGGCGACGATACGGTCGAGCGCGCGCAGGGCGTGCCAGTTCTGCCCGCCGCGCTTGCCGAACCCGATGCCGGGGTCGAGGATCACCCGGTCGGGCGAGATCCCGGCCTGGGCCGCGGCACGTACGCGCTGCTGCAGTTCGGCGATGAGCTCTCGCTCGACGTCGCGGTAGTCGGCGGCCGCGTACATGTCGCTCGAGGGCCCCCGCCAGTGCTGCAGCACGATGTCGGCACCTGTCGCGGCGACGGCGGCGAGCATGCCGGGGTCGGCGAGCCCGCCCGACACATCGTTGACGATCCGTGCACCGGCTTCCACCGCGGCGACGGCGGTGGCGGCGTTCATCGTGTCGATGCTGACGATGACGCCCTCGGCGGCGAGCGCCGCGACGACGGGGAGGACGCGCTCCCGCTCGATCGCCGGGTCGACGCGCTCCGCGCCCGGGCGCGTCGACTCGCCGCCGACGTCGACGATCGTGGCGCCGTCCGCGCGGAGCGCGAGACCGCGGGCGATCGCGGCATCCGCATCGAGGAAGCGCCCGCCGTCGCTGAACGAATCGGGGGTGACGTTGACGATGCCCATGATCGCTGTCATGTCAGCGGCCCGTCACGAGCATCATGATCTCGGCGCGGGCGGCGGGCTCGGCGAGCGCCCCACGCGCCGCGACGGTGACCGTCTCGGCGTCGGGCTGCCGTCCGCCGCGCATCGTGACGCACTCGTGGGACGCCTCGAGGACGACGAGCACGCCGCGCGCATCGAGCGACGCGGCGATCGTGTCGGCGATCTGCTCACCGAGGCGCTCCTGCACCTGCGGGCGGGCGGCGAGGACGTCGACCACCTTCGGCAGCGCCCCGAGCCCGACGACCTGCTCACCCGGGAGATAGGCGAGGTGCGCGCGCCCGGCGAACGGCAGGAGGTGGTGCTCACACACGGAACGGAACCGGATGTCGCGCAGCATCACGGCGCCCGAGGGCAGGGTGTCCGGCGCGGGTCCGCGCGAGACGGAGATCGTGTGGGCGAGGGGCGCCGCGGCATCCTCCCCCACTCCGGCGAAGAACTCCGCGTAGGCGTCGGCCACGCGCTGGGGCGTCGCTTTGAGCCCGGGGCGAGCCGGGTCCTCCCCGATCGCCTCGAGCATCTCGCGCACCGCCGCGGCGACGCGGTCACGATCGACGGCCACGTTCCGAGCCTAGGCGATGGCTATGCGGTCGCGGGGCGGGCCTGCCCGGCCTGGTGCCGCGCGGGGGCCGTGCCGGCCGCCGACTGCGTCGACGCGTCAGCCGCGGCGGATGCCGCGAGTCCGGCATCCTGCTGCCGACGGGGCACTTCCACGGGCGGCAGCGACGAGACGGGCCGCTCCTGGCTCGAGAGCCACTGCGGGCGCGGCGGCAGCTTCTTCACGTCCTTGAAGATGTCGGCGAGCTCGAGGTGGTCGAGCGTCTCCTTCTCGAGGAGCGCGAGGGCGAGCTTGTCGAGCACGTCACGGTTGTCGTTGATGACCTGGTAGGCCTCGTTGTGCGCCTGCTCGATGAGGTCGCGCACCTGCTGGTCGACGCGCTCGGCGATGCGCTCGGAGAAGTCGCGGCCGTGACCCATGTCGCGGCCCATGAAGACCTCGCCCGACGACGAGCCGAGCTTGACGGGGCCGACGTCGGTCGTCATCCCGTACTCGGTGACCATCTTGCGGGCGATTCCGGTCGCCTTCTCGATGTCGTTCGACGCACCCGTCGTGGGGTCGTGGAAGACGATCTCCTCGGCGACGCGGCCACCCATCGCGTAGGTGAGCTGGTCCTGCAGCTCGTTGCGGGTGACGGAGTACTTGTCGTCGACGGGAAGCACCATCGTGTAGCCGAGGGCCTTGCCGCGCGGCAGGATCGTCACCTTCGTCACCGGGTCGGTGTTGTTCATCGCGGCGGCGGCGAGCGCGTGGCCGCCCTCGTGGTACGCCGTGATGAGCTTCTCGCGGTCCTTCATGACGCGCGTGCGGCGCTGCGGGCCGGCGATGACGCGGTCGATCGCCTCGTCGAGCGCACGCATGTCGATGAGCTGCGCGTTCGAGCGGGCGGTGAGCAGGGCCGCTTCGTTGAGGACGTTGGCGAGGTCGGCGCCCGTGAAGCCGGGCGTCTTGCGTGCGATGACCGAGAGGTCGACCGACGGAGAGAGCGGCTTGCCGCGCCCGTGCACCTCGAGGATCTTCTGGCGGCCCTTGAGGTCGGGCGCGTCGACACCGATCTGACGGTCGAAGCGGCCCGGGCGCAGCAGCGCGGGGTCGAGGATGTCGGGGCGGTTCGTCGCCGCGATGACGACGACGTTGACCTTCGGGTCGAAGCCGTCCATCTCGACGAGCATCTGGTTGAGCGTCTGCTCGCGCTCGTCGTGACCGCCGCCCATGCCGGCCCCGCGGTGACGGCCGACGGCGTCGATCTCGTCGATGAAGATGATCGCCGGGGAGTTCTCCTTGGCCTGCGTGAACAGGTCGCGCACGCGGCTCGCGCCGACACCGACGAACATCTCGACGAAGTCCGAGCCCGAGATCGAGTAGAACGGCACGCCCGCCTCACCGGCGACGGCGCGCGCGAGGAGCGTCTTGCCCGTTCCGGGAGGGCCGTAGAGCAGCACGCCCTTCGGGATGCGGGCGCCGACGGCCTGGAATTTCGCCGGGTCCTTCAGGAAGTCCTTGATCTCCTGCATCTCTTCGATGGCCTCGTCGGCGCCGGCGACATCGGCAAAGGTCACGGTCGGCGTCTCCTTCGTGACGAGCTTCGCGCGCGACTTGCCGAACTGCATGACCTTGCTGTTGCCGCCCTGCGCGGCTGAGAAGAAGAACCAGAAGAGGAGGCCGAGCAGCAGCAGCGGCAGGAGCAGCGACAGCATGCTCTCGAAGAAGGTCGTGCGCGGCACGACGTCGTCGAAGCCGTCCTTCGGGTCGGCGCCGTTGATCGCCTCGAGCACCTGATCGGCGCGCGCGTCGACGTAGTAGAACTGCACCTGCGTCGAGCCTTCGTACGCCTTCGAGAGGGTGAGGTCGACGCGCTGGTCACCGTCGGTGTTCGTCACCTCGGTGACCGTGCCGCCCTTCAGCAGCTCCAGGCCCTCCTGCGTCGTGATCTGCTTGGCGCCGGTGAGCGACGTGATGAGAGACACGCCGAGCAGCAGCATCAGGCCGATGAGCAGCACGTACACGAAGGGGTTCCGCGTGAGCTTCTTGAAATCCATGGTGCGCTCAGGCTACCCCGCCCGCACTATGACGGCACTGTGCATTCGCCCACGGCGTACCGTGAGCGTCGCGTCGCGACACCCTCGGTCTCGCGAGCCGTCCTCAGGAGTAGACGTGCGGCGCGAGCACCGCGACGTCGCGGAGGTTCCGGTACTGCTCGTCGTAGTCGAGCCCGTAGCCGACGACGAACTCGGTCGGGATATCGAACCCGACGTACTTCGAGTGGATCTCGACCTTCGCCGCCTCGGGCTTGCGCAGCAGCGCGAGGATCTCGATCGACGCCGCGCCGCGCTTGGCGAAGTTGTCGAGCAGCCACGACAGCGTGAGCCCCGAGTCGATGATGTCCTCGACGATCAGCACGTGCCTGCCGGTCAGATCCGTGTCGAGATCCTTCCGGATCTGCACGACCCCCGACGACTTCGTTCCGGCCCCGTACGAGGACACGGCCATCCAGTCCATCGTGAGCGGGCGCGACAGGCTCCGCGCGAAGTCGGCCATGACCATGACCGCGCCCTTCAGCACCCCGACGAGCAGCAGATCCTTGCCCTCGTAGTCGGCTTCGACCTGGCGGGCGAGCTCGTCGAGCTTCGCGCGGATCTCCTCCTCGGTGACGAGGACGGTGGTCAGCTGGTCCGCGATCTCGGCTGCACGCATGAGGAGATTGTAGGCAGATCGCCCCTGCCGTTCGGCATCCCCCGGTCGTAGGCTGAGCGCGACGGGCGGCCCTCGCCCGCGCATCTCGAGGGGGAGAAGGACATGGCCGGACTGGACGACATCCTGCGAATGCTGCCGATCGATCAGGTCGCCGCGCGACTGGGCGTCGACCCCGACACCGCGCAGGCGGCGGTCACGCAGGGCGGGGGCGCGATCCTCGCGGGGCTGCAGCAGAACGCGGCCACGCCCGAGGGATCCGCCGCGATCGAAGCCGCCCTCGGCAAGCACTCCGGGCCGGGCGCGGTCGTCGAGACCGAGCGCATCGACATCGCCGCCGTCGACACCGCCGACGGCGAGAAGATCCTCGGACACGTCTTCGGCGGCAACGAGCAGCAGGTCGCCGCGACCCTCACCGACAACCCGCAGACCGCCGGCATCGACTTCGGCAAGCTCCTGCCGATGCTCGCGCCGATCGTCATGGGCATGCTCGCGAAAAATCAGAGCACCGCGCAGACCTCCGGCTCGTCGTCGACGGATGCCTCGGCATCCGGTGGCGGAATCGGCGACATCATCGGCGGGCTGCTCGGCGGGTCGAGCGGCCCGGGAGGCTCGGGCGGCTCGGCCGGCGGCTTCGACGTCGGCGGGCTGCTGGGCGGGCTCTTCGGCGGCGGGCGGTAGTCACCGCCGACGCGTCACTGCGCGGAGATGACGACGCGATCGCCCGTGCGGGCGGCGCGGCACCCGGGGAGGTCGATCGGCCCCTGGCCGCGCCAGTCGGTGACGAGGCGGGCGACCTCGAGGGTCTGCGCGCGGGTGAGGCTCTCGCCGAACTCGCTCGCAACGACGTGGCGGATGATCCGGTGGCGGAGCGCCGGCGGGTTCGCCGCGAGCGCCGGCACCGACACGGCGATGCCGGCCTCGGCGTGCTCGACGATGTCCTCGATGGTCTCGTCGATCATGTCGGCGAACGCCGCGGCATCCTCGCGCAGCTGATCGCTCGTGCGGGCCAGGGCCTCCGCGACGCCGGGGCCGAGCTCGTCTTCGAGCACGGGCATGACGTCTTGCCGCACGCGCACGCGGAGGAAGCGGCGGTCGAGGTTGTGCGGGTCTTCCCAGACCGGCAGGCCCTGGGCCGCACACGCGGCGCGCGTCACCCGGCGGCGGACGCCGAGCAGGGGCCGGAGGATCCGGATGCCGTCCTCTTCACGGTCGGGCGACATGCCGCCGAGGCTCGCGGCGCCGGAGCCGCGGGCGAGCCCGATCAGCACGGTCTCGGCCTGGTCGTCGAGGGTGTGCGCGAGGAGGACGGCCTCGGCATCCGCGGCTCGCGCCGCGTCGAGGAGGGCGGCCCGGCGGGCGTCGCGTGCCGCGGACTCGGGCCCGCCCGCGTCGGCGACATGCACGCGGACGACGTGGGCGGGGAGGTCGAGACCCTCCGCGACCGTGGCTGCGCGGGCCGCGACGACGGCGGATCCCTCCTGCAGGTCGTGGTCGATCACGACCGCCGTCGCCACGAGTCCCGCCTTCGGCGCCTCGAACGCGACCGCCGCGGCGAGAGCGAGCGAGTCGGCGCCGCCCGAGAGGCCCACGAGCACCGGACCCGAGACGGTGGCCAGAGCCTGCCGCACGGCGAGGCGGATCTCGGCGACGGCGGGGTCGAGGCCGGGGCGGTGCTCCATGGCATCCACGCTATCGCCGCCGTCGCGTTCCGAAAGCAGGGAGATATCGACCTCGGCGCGCCTCAGACCGCCCGTCGGTGCGATTCGCCCTGCTTTTGGGAGCTTTGGGGACGGGTGGAAGGTCAGAACCGGGCGACTAGGCTGGTCCCGCATCCCACAGACTTCCGAAGGAGCACCATCATGGGCGCATACGACGCCGTCATCGAGATCCCGCGCGGCAGCCGCGTCAAGTACGAGGTCGACCACGGTACCGGTCGCGTCTTCCTCGACCGCGTCCTGTTCACCCCCATGGGATACCCCACCAACTACGGCTTCTTCGAGGACACCCTCGGCGAGGACGGCGACCCGCTCGACGTGCTGGTTCTGCTCGACCGCGACCTATACCCGGGCGTCATGGCCAAGGTCCGCCCCGTCGCGGTCCTCAAGATGCTCGACGAGGCCGGCGGCGACGACAAGGTCATCGCCGTGCTCGCGAAGGACCCGCGCTGGGACCACATCCAGGACGTCGGCGATCTCGACGAGTGGACCAAGGGCGAGATCACCCACTTCTTCGAGCACTACAAGGACCTCGAGCCCAACAAGTGGGTCAAGGTCGACGACTGGGCGGATGCCGCCGAGGCCGAGCGCCTGGTCTCGGAGGCGTTCGACCGCTTCCAGACCGAGGGCGCGCAGACCGCGACCCAGGGTGAGGGCCACGCGCCAAAGACCATCTGACGCAGGTGTCAGACGAGAAGAGCGGATGCCTCGGCATCCGCTCTTTCGCGTATCCGGGTCGGAGTCTTCAGAGCGAGATGCCGCGGGCGCGCAGGAACGGCGCCGGGTCGATGCGGAGAGAGCCGTTCCAGACCTCGAAGTGCAGGTGGCAGCCGGTCGACGCGCCGGTGTTGCCGACGTAGGCGATGACCTGCCCGGCAGAGACCCACTGGCCGACGCTGACATTGAACCCGCCGTTGACGATGTGCGCGTAGGCGGTGACGGTGCCGTCGGAGTGGCGGATGCGGACGCAGTTGCCCCACGAGCTGAGGCCCTGTGCGATGATCACCTGACCTGCGGAGGCGGCGTAGATCGGCGACCAGCAGCCGGCCCCGAAGTCGATTCCCTGGTGACCGGTCGTGCAGTAGCCGTTGCCGCAGATGGTGCCGCGGTTGCCGTACCAGGACGTGATGCCGCCGGATGCCGGGCGCACCCAACCGCCCGTGCCGGGCGTCCCTCCGGTGCCACCGCTCGATGAGCCGCCGCTGGACGAGCCACCGCCGCCTCCGCCGCCGCCGCCGCCACCACCGTTGTTGTTGTTCGCGGCCTCCTGCGCGCGGCGCTCTTCGTCGCGCTTGCGCGCCTCTTCGGCCTGACGCTGGCGTTCGAGTTCGAGCTGGCGCTGCCGCTCCTCCTCGGCCTTGCGGCGCGCTTCGACGCCGGCCTGGTAGTCGGCGATCGTCTTGCTGGTCGTGTCTTTGAGCGCGGCGAGCTGGGCTTCGAGCGTGTCGCGGTTGGCGTTCTGCTCGTCGAGGGCGGCCTGCGCGGCGACGGCGGCCTGCTGGGCCGCCATCATCTTCTGCTCGGCTTCCTTCTGCAGGCGGTCGCGCTCGTCGCGGGCGACGCTCGCCTGGTCGCTGAGGCTCTGCGCGTTGTTGCGCGCGCTCACCGCGTCGGCGTAGGTCGACTGGTTTGCCTCGACGAGGCGATCCATCGTGCCGAGCCGGCTGAGGAGCTCGTCAGCGGTCGCGGCCGAGCCCGAGAAGAAGAGTTCGAGCGCGGCGTCGTCGCCGCCGGAGCGGTACTGCTGCGCCGCGAGGCGCCCGAGCTTCTGGGCGGTCTCGGTGGCGCGCTGCTCTTCGGCATCCGCCTGCTCCTGCAGCGACACCGCCTTCGCCGCCGCCGTCTCGTACGCCTCTTGCGCGGCGGCGTACTCGTCGGCGAGGCGCGCGGCCTCGGCCTGCTTGTTCGCGACGTCGGCTTCGAGGTTCGCGATGAGGCCTTCGATGCGGGAGATCTCGTCGGCCTTCGCGGCCTCGTTGTTCTTCGCGCGCTGCACGTCGTCCCACGAGGGGTAGTTGTCGGCGAACGCGGCCGAGCCGAATCCCATACCGAGCGCGCTCAGGCCCAGGATGCCGAGACCACCGAGACCCAAAGCCGTGCGCCGCGTCAGCGGGCTGCGCAGCGAGGGTTCACGCAGCTCGCGGAGCTCACGCGGCGTCGGCGCGCAGCCGCAGTCATCCGTCGATTCGGACTCGCTCATCACCGCGCCTCGGTCTCTCGTGCTTCGGGGTCTGTGCTGGGTGGCACCGCGTCGGGTCGGGCGGTGCGGGCCGGATTCACACCGACACCACCAGTCACAGTAACAACACTCTCAGCCAGATCCCAGGGGGATCGAGGCATCCGCAGTCGTGGACATTGTCGCGGGGGTCGCGCGTGCGGCAGCGCAGGCGCGCCCTCGATTTCCGATTTGCCGGGGGATCTCGTATGCTTGACCCTCGGTAAGCGTGAGCCCGAGTTCTTGGATTCAGGGGTTCGCTCGGCCCCATCGTTTAGCGGCCTAGGACGCCGCCCTTTCACGGCGGTAGCACGGGTTCGAATCCCGTTGGGGTCACTTTCCACCACACAACTGAAAAAGCATGGCCCTGTAGCGCAGTTGGTTAGCGTGCCGCCCTGTCACGGCGGAGGTCGCGGGTTCAAGTCCCGTCAGGGTCGCTCTGAGCGACGGGCCCTTTCTTCGGTGAGGGCCTTTCGTCTAGACATGGCCTCTTCGGACGCCATGCGGCTCTGTAGCTCAGTTGGTAGAGCGCACGACTGAAAATCGTGAGGTCACGGGATCGACGCCCGTCGGAGCCACCATCTAAAGTCCAGGCGGATCAGGATTTTTCCGGCCTGACGCTTCGCTTCTCTCCCAGTTCTGCTGGGTTCGGGCCATTCTTGGGCCATTGCCGCGGCCAGACTTGCCCTTGCGCCCTGCTCCGGTGCCCTTCCCAGTGCCGCCGCCGAGAGCCTGGTCGAGCACGGCTCCGGCGCGCAGCGCGACGCCCTCGCGGGCACGGGAGTACCGCTCGGTGACCTGGAGGCTGGAATGCCCGAGGGTCGCCTGCACGTCTGGCGCGCTGGCCCCGGCGTCAAACAGGATCGTGGCGAAGGTGTGCCGGAGGTCGTGCATCCGCAGGTCAGGTCGGCCGATCGCCACCCGCAACACGTCCCAGTCGACGGCACGGCGCGCGTTGTGGTTGGTGAGCCGACCGCCATCGGGACCGGACAGCAGCAGGTCGTCCGGCTTCTTGCCGCGGGCGGCGTCTTCGACATGGGGACGCAGCGCGGCGATGAGCGGCACCTCGCGGGACTTGTGGCTCTTGGGGCTCTGCTCCACCAGCTCGCCGTTCCTGCCGGGGCTCAGCGACCGGCTGACCCGGATGATGTTGTGCGCGAAGTCCACGTCGCGCACCCGCAGCGCGGTCGCCTCGCCCGCGCGCATCCCCGTGTAGACGAGGGTGGCGAGGTAGCGCCGGTACACGCCCTCGGGGACGAGCGTGAGCAGGGTGGCGACCTGCTCCAGCGTCAGGGCGCGGGAGATGGGCGAGACGGATTCGCGCATGCTGGGCCGCTTGACCTCGCGGGCCGGGTTGTCGTCGATGAAGCGCGAGCGCCGCGCAGCATCCAGTAGGCGGGACAACACCGCGAGGGCGTCGTTCTTGGCCGACGCACCGCCGGGCCAGGTGACCATCGCGGACTCGATCATGGGCGACGTGATGTCCTCCAGCCGCTGCCGCCCCAGGCTCGGCTTCACCCGTAGCCGCCAGCCCACGTCGTAGCAGCGCGCGGTCGCCGGGCGCACGGACGCCTCGATCGCGGGCCAGTACCGCTCATGCCACTGCTCCAGCGTCATCGAGCCGTTGGGGTTCCGGCCGGCGATGACCTTCGCCAGCTCGCGCTTGGCCTCCGCAAGCGTGAGGAACATACGCGACCGCTCGGCCGCTCCCCCGTCCACGCTCGGGCCGACGACGCGAATCTGATACCGCTGTCGGTCAGCACGCCAGCGGATGCCCTCGGGTAGCGGCCGGCCCGTGCGCGGGTCGATCCGCGCGGGAGAGCCCTTCCCAGGCCGCCCGGCCATCAGGTGTCCGTCCCGCCGCGCGCCAGCAGCTCATCGATGGTGTCGGCACGCCAGAGCAGGTGCTTGCCCATCCGGGCGTCGGGCTCGGGCACGAGGCCGTCCCGCCGCAGCTTGTCGAAGGACGAGACGGGGATACGGCACCGCTCGGCCGCCTCGACGCGGTTCAGGTACTCGACCCGAGACGTCGTCTCGATCATGCCGCGCTCCTTCCACCCGGATAGCCGCGTCCTCTGCGCCCGTATGACGGTCGCAGATAATTGCAGTTATCTGACTGTGGTACCTCGGGCGGATTTCGGCAAGTATCTGAGTTAGAGCGGGAAAGCCGATACACTCGGCGGGTGCCCATCACTCCTCCGCGACGCGGCTACCAGCCCTACGACGGGCTCATCACCGCGGACGACCTGCCCGAAGGCTGGTACCTGCCCGACCGGTTCCCCGGCGAGCGCGAGGACGACGCGAGTAACGAGATCGACGCCCTCCTCGGCTACGACGACTCGCTCGTCACCGACGAGCAGCGCCAGTCGCAGGCGGCGTCGGACGAGAACGAGACCGTCGACGGCCGCTGGCGCTACATCGAGCACACTGAGACCCATACCCGCGTCATGATCCGGCTCCAGCGGCAGATGTTCGCGGTCCTCGAGGAGGTGCGGATCACCGGGGTCATCTATCTGCCGTGGCGACCCGGCGACCCCATCACGAGCCAACTCCTGCGCGAGCTGCCGACCGCCCGCATCGAGGCCGCGATCAACAAGCGCCTATTCGCCATGAAGCGCGCTGAGACGATCACCGGCGGCAAGATCGTCCTCCCCTCCGGCAGCAAGGTCAGCGAGCGCGACCTGCTCAAGCCGCTCGGCGACCCGAAGAAGACACCCGACTTCTACGAGCTGGTCGCCCTCCAGCACGGCCGCCTGACGCGGGAGGGCGACCGCAACCCGAGTGCGACGATGGCGCAGATCAACGGCGTCGCGCTCTCGACCGCGCAGGGGTGGGTGACCAAGGCACGGGATCGTGGGCTGTTGCCGCCAGGGCGGCGAGGGCGGGCAGGGTAGTCAACGGGGAGGGAGTCAAACTCGATCAGCTCCTCCCGCCCACAGGGCCGTGAACCTGTGCTCTGGCCCGTGTTTCCGGGCCTCGCGGAGGGTCACGCCGTCCATGTTTGTTGCCGTTCTGGTGCCACGGTTGCACGCTTCGGAGGCGGTATCAGCCGGTGAACGTGTCGGAGAAGTAGCCGAGGTTCGGGTCATCGAGAGTGCCGACCACAAGCCCTCTGTCGAGGAACCGATTGAACTCCTCGCAGCTCGTCTCGGGGAGCAAGCCGCAGGCGTGACACGCGGCGAGATTGCACGAGTCCGGCCCCTGGCCGTTCTTGCCCGCGTCCATGCACACAGGGTCCGTCGAGCACCAGTGGGCGTCAGCCAGGGCAGACGCAAAGACTTGGCGCAGGTTGTCCGGGCGGGCCATGCGAACGAGGCCGCCCATCGTTCCTTCGGAGTCACCTGCCGCAGTGTAGATCAGTGCCCCGGCCATGTTCCGTTCGGTCGACTCGGAAACGTAGAGGCGCTCTCGGAGCGACGCGGAGCTGTAACCGCAGGCAAAGATGAGCTCGTTGATGAGTAGATGAGACACCGTGTGCAACAGCACGAACCGTGGGCTGATCGTCCGCCCGAGCAGCCCGCGCTGACTCGCGACCGATCCGTAGTGATCGGTGAGCAGCTGGGCGCGGGCTTGGACCTCCGCACGCCCCTCCCAGGCCGCCAGCCTCGCGCCGTCGAGCTCGAAGTAGATTCCTTCGCCCTTCACCACGTAGGCCGGGAGCCAGTCCTGCGCAGGCGTCAGGCTGGTTCGCCTGAGCATCGCCTTCCCCTCGGTGAGTTTCAGCTCTCCGTCACGCACTCGCGTGAACCCTCGCAGCGCGCGCGTCTCGCGAAGGACGTCTACCGACCTCACGCGGGAAAGGTGGCTTGTCAGATCAGCGTGAAGCCCCGGGTCGGAAGCTGCGAGGAAATCGTCCTTAGGCGTCTCGCGGATCTTCACATATTCGGGGTGACGCCAGATGTCGTCGCTCGTAAGACTCTCCGCGTCAACCGGAGTCTCGGCCGACTCCTCCCCGCTGTTCTCGCCGATACCGAACTGATCCTGATACGCCGCCAGTAGCTCTTCGTCAGAGATGGGAGCAAAGAGCTCGGGTGGGACGTTCCGCTCCAGCAGTTTCCGCAGTTGCCCACCGGACACCTCATCCAGCCCCAACTGGAACACGTTGTTGAAAGTCGTGCTCACAGCAGGATGTCGAAGCAATTGATGGACCTCCTCGCTCACGGCGCCTTCGCGCCGAGGAAGATAAATTGAGGACTCCACCTTCGGGAAGTAGACATTTCCCGCCGCGCGCAAGGCGCCACGAATCGGCTGATCACAGACGCCATCAAGCTGTGCGAGCCATGGCCGAGCTCCACCGCACAGATAGGGCTGGTCCGGCGACACAAGCTGATCGCTCAAGTTCGTGTGCTCTTCGCCATTCTTGTCGAACCGCGCCTCGGTGACCCCACGAAGTGAGCGCTCCTGCTTGCAGGCGTCACACGTCACGACCTGTCCTTCGAGCCCACCGCCTCCGCGCGACACGAGGCGGAGCGTGCCCGTACACGACGGGTTAGCGGAACGGTGTACCCACTTGTCGAATGGGAAGTCATTCAGGTGCCCACGGGTGCAGATTGCCACGAACGGAACCTGCGACATCTTCGGCTTGTACTTCTTATCGGCATGTTCCTTGTCATGGCACTCCACGAGCGTCTTCATCGTGAGCTTGCTGAGTTCCAGACGCTTGCAGTAGATACAGAACGACCATCGCGGGAAGCGAAGCACAGGAACAGTGAGTCGAACATTCCGGAGGTCGCTACCCTGAGCCGACGGCCTGTAGTCCGGGGGTAGCCGGAACTCAGACACCTTGAGCCGGGACTCAAGCCGCCAGTCGTGTTCCTGGTATTCCTCCATCGCGAGAGCGCTCTGATCGACGACTTCATACCAGTGATCAAGGCCCGCGGTGATGACGGAGGTCCCGTTTACGAGCACACTCATGGCACCGACACCGAACGGTGTCACCAGTTGCGCTCGGCGCATCGCTCCAGTGCTCATGCAGGTTCCTCCGCTGCCGTGTCCGCGAACAGGTACGCCTGACTGATCTCAAGACGGCATTCGGCATCGACGTTCCGCATACTTGTCGGCACGTCCCAGATCGTCGCGCGGCGGTCAAGATCAGGCAGCGTTCCTGCGAACCGCATAAGTCCTTGCAGTGGATCACCGAATGGAGCAGGGTTTGCATCCCACTCGGTGCGCTCCCACCCTCCCCACTGCCGGGCGCGATCACGCGCAAAGCGATCCAAGACGGGGACCTCGTCCGGCTCGGCGATCTCCGCTCGCTCCCGCAGCAGCCGAACGGCCTCATCGTAAGCAGACAAAGGGAACGGGTCAGGCCCAAGCGTCTCGGGCGAGGTCTGCCGAACATAGGCGACGGCGGCCGCGTGGAGTGCTCTGCGAAGGACAGGCATGGCGAATGGGGTGACGGAAGTCGGCTCCACTTGCGCGTAAAGCTGCTGATGGTAGGTGCGGAAGCGCTCGTAGTGACTGCGATCGCGTGGTTTTGCGGCCCCGTAGATGGTGATGACCAGCCCAGGGCTGACCTCCGGGTTCCGGCCGACTCGACCGCTCACCTGGATGTACTGGGCTGTAGTTTTCGGCTGGCCGACGATCGTCATCAGGGCGAGTCGATCGATGTCCACACCTACCTCGATGATGTTCGACGCCAGGCAGATGTCGAACGCTTCCTGGCGCTCCTTGCCGACGGCGTACTTCACCTGAAGTTGCTCGATCGCTTTTGGAATCTCGTCTGAACGACGCCGCGACGTGAGCTCCATCGTGCGATGCGGCCAGCGAGGGTCGATGCCGTCGCGTCGCCGGAGTCCAGTGAGGTAGTCCGGAATGTCGGACTGGACGAGCGAGACCGTGTTTCCGAGCTCTCGAAGCGAGTTGAGGAAGTTGAGGTTCGTCCAGTAGCCGTCCCGGTCCTCCTCCGGGATGTCGACCGCGGCCTGAAGGGTTGCGGCTGCGACACGGACCTGGACGGTCTGAGTGGAGCCCAGCGATGCGCTCATGACGCCGATATAGCGTCGCCCTGGCTCCGGGGTGCCGTCGGCGGACGTCGCTGGTTCAGCAAAGAAGGAGCGGCCTTCCTCGAGACCGTGCGGCGGGAACAGCGCGACGGTCTCCCTGCCGAACAGTCCCTTGATCTGGTCCTCATAGCGCCTGACCGTCGCGGTGGAAGCGATGATCTTAGGCAACACAGGGCTTGCGCCGCGACGATCAGTGCAGAGTTCGTCGATCACCGGCTCGTAGAGACCGACCATCGAACCAAGAGGGCCGGAGATGAGGTGCAGCTCGTCCTGAATGATCAGGCTGGGTGGAGACACCTCCCGAGCACCGCTTGCACCCAGACCAAAGATATTCCGTGCTCGCGGTCGCCACGCCATCATCGCGAACTTGTCGACGGTCCCGATAACGATCGACGGTCGAACTTCGTAGATATCGTCGTCGACCACATGGACAGGCAGACCAGCACGGCGTGAATACTTGCACTCACCGTCAATGCAGCGAAGCACGACCTTGCCCGCCGCTTCCTCGTACCCGATCGGTTCCTGTCCGCCGCCCTTCTTAGGCTGCGGGCCCATCTGTGCACCGCACCAGGGGCACCTCAGCAGAAGGAAAAGGTTCTGTTCGTGAGGCCTTCGACGCAGAGACCGCAAATTGTCAAGTGCCTGCTTCCAGGTATTCGGCGTTGAGCTGCCACCCAGCCAAATCCCGATCCCAAAGGGAGCAGCACCGAGAGTGTCAGAGTTCTGCTCCCGAATGTCTTCGAGCACGCAGACCAGCGATGCAGCACGGAGGAACTGCTGCGCCGTGAGGAGACGCAGGGTGTATCGCATGAGGGTGTCTGTTCCTGTGTCTCCGGGGTTGCGGAGCCGCCGGGAAAGCAAACTGACGGCGGCCGCGCCAAGGTACGCCTCTGTCTTGCCACCACCAGTGGGGAAGAAGATCAGATCGACGTCGCTGCGAGTCTGGCGTTCTGGCTCAACGAGTTCGGGCAGCACCGCAAGTAGGAACGCAATCTGGAATGGACGCCAGTATCCCCGGCCAGTCGGCACTGTGAGCGCGGGGTGCGCTCCCTCGACTCTCCAGCGACCATCACCGCTCTGCTTGGCCTCGCGCAGCTCGAATCCGGATCGGACCTGCTGGAGCAGCATCGCCTCGTTTGCCCAGCGAAACGCTCGCGCAGCTCGATCATTCACTGTCACGAGGTTCCAGCCTGTTCGCATCCGCGTCAGCGCAGCTCGTGCTCGACGCATGTGCTCACTCGCGGCGTCCTGATAGCGCGGAAGCAACTCGCGGATCTCGGCCTCTCGCCGATCGATCCACTTCTCATACTGACTGAGGACAAGCTCCACTTGGGCGGCGCCGTCCTCGTTACCACTTGCCAGGGCAGCCATACTGACAGCCACCGGCTGCCGCTTGCCATCGACATCGAAGGCAGGGTTCCCGTCATCGTCAGACAGGTACACGTTCGGTGAGAGGCTGACGACCTCATACGCAGGCAGAGCCGCGGCCCGCACGAACGGCACAACTCCATCGGCGTTGACTGCCCCCCACTCGGCTGCACAGCCATGCCCGATCGCATAGGTGCGTTGGTTCCGGTAGAGGAGGTCAAGCGATCGCTCCTCCTCGTCCCGATCGGGCAGCTCAACCTCTGGATAGGGGACGATGTCAGCGTCGCCGACAGTCGACACCTTGAAGCCAACCTGAAAGACCGCCGCAGACGGGCCGGAACCAGGGGAATCATTGACGACTGCGACGGTTACGATCCTGAGAGCCGGGTCGTCCGCCCCAGGGATCGGACGACTGAACACTCGCACCGCAAGAGGGACAACACCTTCGCCGCTCAGGAGCATGACGTCAACGACTTTGAGCCGATTCGTCTCCCGCAGAACCGTACGACCCGAGATCGTGCCGACCGCCTCGAAGGGGCGCCTGACCCACCAATCGACTGGTCTAGCGACACCTGCGATGTGGACCGTCAGCTTCTCGTATCTCGCTCCGACTACCTCAACGGTGAGGGCTCCCGCGTCAGCCATGCGAGTCTCAAACGAGACGGCCATCGCGGACGGCTTGAACGTGTTGGCATCCGTAAGATCGAAGTCATCCGAGTCAGCGATATCGTGACGGACGTGGCCCTGAATCTCGACAGGCGGCCCAATCAAGTCGTCCTCAGAGAGCGCTATACCGGTGACTCCGTCGAGGGCGTCGGAACCCTCCTCGACGGCGCTTTCCACCGGCGAGCCGCCGACGGTAGCGCCCGCGAACAAGACTCCGACGCCGTAGCGCTTGAGCGGGGTGCCGCTCGTGAGAATCTCCTGGCCACTGTCCGCATCATGGAACTGGCCCCGGGATGCCTCCTTCTTCTCGAAATGCACGACTCCGGCGTTAATGGTCAGCGGCTGCCCCCGCACGGGATCACCGTCGAGGGGGCCGAAGAGCTCGCGCCGTAGGGCCGCCTCAACGGTCTCACGGGCTTCGATTCCGCTCATGCCTCACCTCCAATCAGTCGCCGCAGCGTCTTCGTTTCTACCAGGGCGGTGAGGCGATCCGTCGCACGTGTCAGCCCGACGTAGACGAGCGCATCAAAGTTCGACCCACCCGAGTCGTCAAGGTCAGTGACGACGACAGTCGGCGCGTCCAGTCCCTTGAACGAGTGGATGGTGGCGTGGCGGAGCCGTCCCTTGATCGGCTTCGACCCGTCTGCGGGACTCAGCACTTGACGAAGCCAGGGGTCGGATGTGCTCGCAGCGACAGAACTATCGGCAAGCGGGCTGAGCACGACGATCTCTGTCAGATCGAAGCCTTCGTCGCGAAGATCGCCTACGATCTTCCGCAGTATGGCGGCCTGGTCCTCGCCGCGGACGTACTTGATGATCGTCGGATCGATGCCGTCGTCCGATCGTCGAAACTCCCTGAACCCGGGAGCGAGATGTCCTAGAAGATTCACCTGATACCCGATGCGAGGAAGGTTGCGGCAGTTCTCAGACAGTCGGAACGACGCCAGATGCGGCGCTCGGGAGCGAAGCACCTCGCGTGCGCGCTCGCTGCCATAGATCGCCTGACGTTCAAAGTCACCGAACATGAGCACCCGACCGTTGCGCAGCCCGCCCTTGACGAGCAGATCGAGGAAGTCCAGGTACGTGTCGGTCGCGATGTCCTGAATCTCATCGACGATGAGGAAGTCCCCGACCTCCTCCGCGCTCTGCTCAGCAAGGCCCTCAAGCGCCAGCTCGGGCAGCACTCGATTCCAGAAGTCGCTATCAGCGTTTGCCGGCGGGCCGCTCATGTCGGCGAGCCGGAGCATCTCCTTGTGCAAGGTGCCCACGCGTAGCCCGACGATATCCGAGAGCTTCTCGCCGAGGCTGTGCCCAAGCAGGCGGTTGAAGCATAGAAGCCGCCCCGTTCGCCCCTGAGCGACCTCCCGCTGAGCCGACTCGGCGGCAAGGAAGGTCTTGCCCGTTCCGGCAGGGCCGGTAAACAAGACGCCTCTGTTGTCGGCGGCTGAGTCCAGTGCGCGGTACTGCTCTTCGACGAACTGTGCGAGCTGACCCTCTCGCGCTTGTCGGCGGTCCCCAGCAGTCATCACGACCTCGAACCGCGGGCGAAGCGTGGCAACGATCCGTTCAGTGTTGGCCTGGTCCGGGCCGAATCCGCCAAAGCCGAAGTACTTGATCGTGGAGGCGAGGTGCTGCGCTCCCTCTCTCATGACTCGTTCAACCGCTTGAACTGCGCTCGGCAGATCGCTCGAATCGAGCACCTGCCACGAGTGCCACTCCGGTGAGTCGGGCAGCGTCGCTCGCGCACGCACTCCTGTGAACCACACGGCGTGCAAGATCGGGACATCCCGCAGCTCGACTCGTTTACTCAGGAGATAGTCCCGGATACTATGCATCGCCTCCTGTGCCTGCTGAAAGGGTCCTCGCACTGTCGGAGGGTCCTGACCGAGGCGCCAGGCGCCATCGGAGCTACGCGCGACCGACAGGTGCGACTTCACCTCGATCACCACCAGCCCGGCATCGGGCGCGACGATGACGAAGTCCGCCTCACCTTCGACTTGTCGCTCATGCTGCGCGATCCCAAGTGAGTGCAGCACCGTCCAGTGCTCAGCCCCAGCTACATCTCGCAGCGCCGCGAAGACGGCCTTCTCCCCTGGAGGCGCGGACTCGGCGCAATAGGCCGGAATCATTCGAGCCATTGAGCACCCTCGTCAGCAAAGGGCACGCGAGCGTCGTGGCGGGCGATCAGCTCCGTAAATGGCGCGATCGCGAGGACGCGGGTAACGAACATGCCCCGAAAGCCCGGCTCGACAATATCTAGCGTCATGTGACCAACGCGCTCGAGCTCGTGAAGATCCGCGACATCTGCTGCCGCTTCCAGCCGGTCACGCAGCTCCCGAGTGGCTCGGTGCACCTCGTGTCTCAGCAACGAGGCGTTCCCGAAGTGCGGCTGCACCGGTAGCCCCAGCCATCCGAGGAGCCGCTCGAAGTCACCATCGCTCTGCGGACGGATAACGTGCGGCGATGTCCAAGCGCGGACCTGGCCGGCCGCGCGAACCCCGAGTGCACGCAAGGCGCTTTCGGAGTCGCGGGCGCTTCTCCCCCTGAGCCGCTCAATCAATGCGGACTTCCAGGACGCCTGCGACTCCTGGATTACTGACGCGCGAGGGCCGATTCGCCCGAATGCTCGCGCGTGGAGGGACTCGCGCTCAGCCTCACCTTCACGCAGAAGCAGGTACGTGCCCGGAGCGACCGCGGACACATCGGAATAGCCAACGCGCTCGCCGGGCGGCTGTGTCGGATCAAGCGCACGGATGCGCTCACCATCGTCATCAAGCCAGATCGCGCGATTCCCCGAAAGAAGGACTTTGCGCGCCTCCACCTCGTCCGCGTTCGGCGCGCGGTCCTCACTCACCCGACTCCCCCAGACCGGCTGCGGAAGGAGGTCCTCCTCTGGGATCGGCTCGGTCTCCGACGTCGCAGGCTCCGGCAACGCGGGTAGTGGATCGCCAGCCTCGACGATGCGCGCCGCGACCTGGATGCCGCCCTCGGCATACTGTGCGATCGCCGACCTCGGGACAGTTCGATCGCCGAACCACGCCGGGAGGATGAACGTGACCTCCAGTGTGCGGGGGGCTGTGACCGCCGCCGACTTGAAGAATCGTGGCGGACCCACGAAGTAGGCGATGTCTTCGGAAACATCGACGCGCTCAAGCTCGCCTAGCGTGAGAACTCGTGTGCCAAATGAGCCAAGCCATTCGCCCAGGGCTTCTCGCGATCGACTGCTCGCAGCCACGACAACTGCCGATTCCGGGCCTACCTCAGTGAGCGACTCGCGCAGTACGACGCCCATGAGTGGGTCACGGGTGCAGAGAGCAGCCGCGGCGTCAGCAATCTCTCGCAGCAGCGCGTCTTCGTCGACGGCGCCGATCAGCTGCCGGGCCTGACGACCCACCCCGCCCGCGGCGGCCGTGAGCTGGGCATTGCGTTCGATCGGCATGGGATCGGTGATTAGGTGCCAGCGCAGTGCTTTCGCGGCACCGGCGAGGTGATCCCAGACCCCAGGCCCATCCCGCTGGATCAGCCGGAACAGGCTGCGGGTGGCCGAATCGAACCTCGCGCCGCGCTCGTCCCGAACGGTGATGATCTCAACGCCATGCCGCACCAGCGAAGCCGAGGCCGCGTATCGCTGATCAAGTCCGATGATCCGGGGCGTCATAGCGCCACCGTGAATCCGAGTGCCTCGATTCCCGCAGGCGGAGTCCAGCCCAGCTGAGACGACAGCGCGAGCGGCTCCCCGCGCGAGTTTCTGAGTTGTACGACCTGTTCCGCTGCGCTCTCGTCTGCAATCGATCGATCGAAGACACACACGACGACGGGGCTGAGAACATCATTGAGATACTTGATTGCGCCCTGGCCGTCCAGAATCGTGAGTAATACGTCGTCGGGCAGCGGAAGCTGGTCGGCAAAGCCCGAAGACGAGTAGATGCGTGAGAACCAAGTCGCCGACTTCCCAGTCCTTGGGAGAAGCAACGATGCCAAGGAGTCCCCATCGCCATCATCGCCGCGAGCTAGGACGGCTTCGAGGTCGTCACCGATCCAGCTCTTCGTTCCCACAATTGCAAGGTCGGCTGCGGGTGCAACGAGCCGCCGCACCCAGTCTCGATCGACCCCGCTCATGCGACCGATGCTCCCGACTTGCGGGCGAGGCATTTTCTCTGCCGGGTCACTCTCTGCCACGGGTGCAACGGCCTCAAGTCGATCAACGGCCCAGTGGCCCGCCAAAGCAACCCGCGCCGGCGTGCGGCTTTCATCGAGTCCCTGAAAAGGCCCCGAGATCACGTGTGTCGCGTTCAACGCACGGTAGTTGCCTCGCGGCAGACCTCCTCGAAGCACTGACAACGGATCAGTCTCTACCTGAGCGGGCGGCCTTCCAAGAGTCCACCCGACCCCGATTAGCACCGCGGCGTACTCGCGGCTTGGGACCGAAACCGCGACGATCAGCTGACGGCCGGCGAAGGTGTCCGCCTTACGCGCAAGTCGTGTCCCAAGCGCGAGGATCGGGCCGATCCACGCTGACCGCACCGGCGTGGACTCAGGACTTTCAGCAAGGCTAAGGAGCACGTTCGGCCCAGGCCGATTCCCCGCCTCGCTCATCGCCTTCCCCCGCTCGTCGCCATTCGACTGTAGCGATGACGACCGACATTCGGCGGTGACAACCATGCCGACTACGCAGCCGTCTCCTGGCCGATGCTCGGCACCGCAGTCAGCGCAACGCGGGTGGCCGCAGCAAGAGAACTCGCCACTGGCGGCGGGACCGCGTTCGAGACCTGCTCTACCTGCTGCGAAAGAGTGCCTTCGAGGACGAAAGTCTCAGGGAAGCCCTGAAGGAGCATCGCCTCGTAAATGCTCAGTCTGCGAGTTCCGTCTGGGTGCACGTGAATCTCACGGTGCCCGTAGGCCACCGTCGGGCTTGGCTTGTCCCACGAGAGTCGTCGGAAGCTCCTGGTGGGCGCGGGGCCGTCGGTCTCGCCCTTGAATCGCTTGGACCGGGGAGTCATCGTCCAGTGGTTCGGATGAGGTCGGATCTCGTCGACTGAGAGACTCCGCGAGAAGAACGCTGGCTGAGGGAGGAAACCGATCGTGCCACGCACGGTCAAGTCGACTTCCTCGCGAGGGATGGTCTTTGGCTTGAAGGCTCTGGCCGCGGCCTCGCTCTTGAACCCCGAGATGATCACTCGGTTCCGCGTCTGGGGCACGCCGTAGTCGAGAGCCGAGTGGTCGGCGACGCCTGCCGTGAGTTTCAACTCCTTGAACCGCGCGAGGATACCGCGGAAGGTCACCGAATGCTTCGCATCGCGGATGCCCATGACGTTCTCGAAGAGGACGAACTGCACGTCGTAGCGCGCTTGCAACGCCTCGACGATTTCGAGGTAATAGGTCGGCATCTGGTTGCGAGGGTCGTCGGCGCGAGAGTTCGGGTTCGCGCGGGAGAATCCTTGGCAGGGCGGACCGCCGATGATGCCGATTGCCTCGCCATCCTTCAAGACTTTCGCGATCTCATCCAGGATGACGAGCCTCCCGGACGGCTCACTCCGGGCCGTGATGTCCGCCGCGACTGACGTCGTCGTCGGGAAGTTGCGCTTGTGCGTCTGGATCGCAGCCACCATCCGATCGACCGCGAAGGCGATCTCGTAGCCCTCTTGATGGAAACCAAGATCAAGTCCGCCGGCACCCGAGAAGAGGCTCACGATACGAGGCAAGACCATCGGGCGCTCCTTCGGCTACGCAGGCGCCCGACTGGGCCTTTACGCACCAGCGTACCGCCAACAGGGAACCAGATCCGAGCGGCGTCAGCGTGTCGCACAACCTGAACGCGAATGCCGGCTAGGCGGGCGCCGCCCGCTGCGAGAGCGGGCCTGACCGCGTCGTCCAGCGCAAGCGAGGCAGTGGATCACGGAACAGCGAGACGGTGTGAACCCGCCCGGACCAGTCCGGCGGAGGTCAGGGACCGGGCGGCCGGAACGGACTGCAGGCCAGGGGCGGCGAGCCGGGATCGGCGTTCCATCCCGTTCCATCCACTCCGCGTCCCAGCTCCTCCACCACCCTTCTGCTCCCTCCCCTCCTCCCGTAATCTCCCCCTCACCCCCCACCCAACCCCCGCTACCCAACTCTCTCCTTCCCCTCCCTGGATGAATGGACGTATGCTACCTTCGATAGTTGCAAGTATCTGAGTAATCAGGAGGCGAGCATGAAGGGCGGCGTGATCCTGTTCCGGGGCACCGGGACGGATGCGTTGCGCTATCTGGAGGCCGACCGCTCCAGGGCCGATGAGTATTACCTGGAGGCGGGCACCGCTCTGGCCGAGTTCACGGCCGTCGATGCCGAAGGCCGGGTCGTCGGTGAGGTCGCGCTGAGCGCGGACGAGTACCGCCAGTGGGTCGATTGGATCAACCCGCTCACCGGCGAGTCGATGGGCAAACCCCGGATGCCCGGCGATGGGCGGCGGGGGTCTCCTCGGTTCGCGGAGATGGTCGTGAATGTCCCCAAGTCCCTCTCGGTCGCCGCTGCCCTGCACCCCGAGGTGTCGGAGGCTCTGGACGCGGCGCAGCGCGACGCCGTGGCCGAGATTCGCTCCTGGCTCGGGCAGCACTCCGTCACGCGGGTCGGGCCGCGAGGCAAGCAGGAGGTGGTGCCGGTCGAGCAGTTGGAGACGGTCGCCGTCTCACACAAGACGAGCCGGGCCGGTGATCCGCACCGACATATCCACTTCCAGACCAGCACCCGCGTCTGGGCCGGCGGGAAGTGGCGCGGACTCGAAACGGCGGCGCTGTTCCGGCAGCAGGGCGCGATACGCGCGCTCGGCACCACGGTCATCGCCGCGCACCCGCAGCTCGCCGACGTGCTCGACGCGCACGGGCTCACCCTCGATCCGGTGACCGGCGAGGTTGCGGAGCTGGAGCCATGGAAAGCGCTCATGTCGAAACGTGGCGTGCAGGTGGCACGCAACCTCGACAAGTTCATGGCGGAGTGGGAGGCGGCGCATCCCGGCCAGGAGCCGGGGCCGGTGGTGCGGTCCCGGTTGCAGGCGAAGGCATGGGATCACGAGCGCCCGAACAAGAAGCCTTCGCAGCTCGGCTCCGAGGCCGGGTGGCTGCGCGAGTTGCAGGAGGCCGGCTACACACCGAACCTGCCGCGCGCCGCCGTGCAGTCGGCGCGCATGCTGGACGAGCTGGCTGTGCAGCAGGTCGCGTCTCGTGCGCTCGACCGTTGCGCCGCCGCCGCGTCGGCGTGGACGGTGCATGACGTGCAGGAGCAGGTGGCGCGCATCGTCACCGAGGCCGGGGTGCGTGCCACCCCGGCCGAGCTGCGCGAGTTCATCGGGATCACGACGCGGCTGGCGGTAGACGACTGCCTCTCGATCCTCCCGCCGGGCGCACCGACGCCGGAGCATGTGGCGCACCTGACCACGCTGCACGTCGTCGCGGTCGAGACGGAGCTGCGCGACCGGCTCGCCGCACGCGCCACCGCACGCACACTCGGCGCAACCCCGACCGTGCGCGAGCCTGGCTTGGATGCGGACCAGACGCGCGCCGCTGCCGCGGTCGCCTCATCCCGGCCGCTGGTCGTGGTCGAGGGCGCGGCCGGTGCAGGCAAGACCACCATGCTCGGCGCGGCGATTCGCACCGCCGAACAGGACGGCCGCGCGGTGCGGGTGGTGACGCCGACGAAGAAGGCCGCCGAGGTCGCCGCGATCGAACTCGGTGTGCCGACCGACTCCGTGGCCGCACTCGTCCACGCGCACGGGTTCCGGTGGAACGCCGATGGCGTCTGGACCCGGCTCATGCCCGGTGACACGGACCCAGAAACGGGCGCGACCTACCACGGCCCCGCCAAGGAGAACCGCCTTGCTGCTGGTGAGCGGGTCGTGGTGGACGAGGCCGGGATGCTCGACCAGGACACCGCCCTCGCCCTCCTGACCGTCGCGGACGAAGCCGGCGCGACGCTCGCCCTGGTCGGGGACCGGGCACAGCTCCCCGCAGTCGGACGCGGGGGCGTGTTCGACATCGCCGCCGCGCTCGTGCCGCGGGTGTATGACCTGACGAGCCTGCACCGCTTCACCGATCCCGACTACGCGCAGCTCACCCTCGACCTCCGCGCTGGCCGCGACCCGGTGGCGCTGTTCGATCGGCTGCACGCGCTCGGCCTGGTCCTGCTGCACGAGGACACCGAAACGCTGCGCGCTGCGGTCGCCGCCGAACGGATCAACGGGGCCGCGATCACCGCGGCGACGAACGACGAGGCCCGCGAGCTGAATGCCCTGATCCGCGAGAACCGGGTACGCGCCGGGCTGGTCGACGACGCCCGCACCGTCGAGGGCTCGGACGGGTTGAGCATGGGCCGGGGCGACCTAATCCAGACCCGCCGCAACGACGCCGAGGTGGGCGTGACGAACCGGCAGACCTGGATCGTCCAGCAGGTCGGGAACGATGGCGACCTGTGGGTACGGGACGCTGCATCCGAGCGGAAGGGGCAGCACACCGTGCGGCTGCCTGCGGCGTACGTCGTGGAACACGCACACCTGGCCTACGCCGCGACCGCTTACGGTGTCCAAGGCCTCACGGCGCCGGAGTCCCACACGATCCTCACCGACGCCCTCGACGCCGCCGGCGTCTACGTCGGCCTCACCCGCGGACGGGAGGCGAACCGCCTGCACATCGTCGCCGCCGACCCCGGAGACGCCCGCGAGCAGTTCGCCGCCGCACTCGAGCGCGATCGCGCCGACCGCGGACTGGTTGAGGCGACGCAGCGGGCACAGGCTGCGGTCGCCGGGATCGTCGCCGACGGTCCCGTGGCGGTCGTAAACACCGAGCGTGCCCGTCTCGCGAAGCTGATCGAACAAGCCGAGCGCGCGGCGGCGAAGTGGGAACGGGACGCCGCCGCGTTCGCCAAGCTGTCGAATCGGCACGAGAGCGAGGCGGATGAGCAGCAGATGATCGTCGCTGCGGCAGAAGCGGAGGCCCAGCGAGTGCGAGAGGAGGAGGTCGGTCCGCTCGTCGCCCAAGCAACCACGGACGGCACGGCGGTCATCACTGCACAGTCTCGGATGTGGGAGGCATCGCGGGCGCGGAGTGCGGCGCGAAGGTTCCGCAAGCGCAGTGCGGCCCGTGCCCTGAGTGCCGCGACAGGCGAGCGTGAGACCGTAGAGACGGCCGCTCGCCAGCGTTGGGGCAGCATCCCTGCCACGGCCGCAAGCGTTGAGGGGTGGGCCGCGGCCGTCGCAGGTCGTGAGGCCGACGCGCACCCTCGCGTGGTCGAGCAGCGTGAGCACGTCGCGGATGCCAAGCAGAAGCAGCAGGAACTCGCAGCCCGGCACACGCAGGAGAACCGCACCCTCATCGCCCAGGCGTTCGGGGATCGAACCCCGAGCAGCCCACGGAAGCTCGCCGTCCAATGGCGGGCGCAGGTAGAGACGGTCCGCCGCGACCTCGCCACCATCGAGGCCCTACCCGTGGGCGAGGCAGCGCAACTCATCCGCGACCGCGCCGCTCAGGAGCAGGCTCGACGCGAGGCTGCCGAGCGCGCCCTGGTCGCGCGGAAGGCACGCGCCACGCAACTCCACGACTTCACGCGGCGCCCGCCCGACCACGGGCCGAAGCCGCCGACCCGTGGGCTCGGGCTGTAACGGCACGGCTGGTAGGAATGAGGCATGCCCTTGCCGGACGCCGACTTCGACCGCATCCAGTTGTGGTGCCGCGGGGTCTGGCCGGAACACCTGTGGGATCAGGCGAAGGTCGAGGCGGACGTGTCCGCACGACACGTCGACATCGTTGAGGTCCGCCCGCCGTGGGATGGCATCGGCGAGCACACCCGCTTCCCGATCGCACGACTGCGCTACACCGCCTCGACCGGACTGTGGTCGATCTATTGGCGGGATCGGAACCTCAAGTTCCATGAGTACCGACGCAAGCGCCCGACGAAGAATGTGCAGGCGCTCCTCGACCACATCGGCAGCCACGACGATCCGATCTTCTTCGGGTAGTCGAGGCCCTCCGTCAACAAGCCATCAACAAAGGCAGGCGCCAGAAACCCTTGAGAACACGGGGCTTCGAGCCGCTCGGCCGGTTCGTTGCGGGTCCGCGATCAACGAGCCATCAACAATCAGCGGGCTGGCTCCGAGAGGCCGACGGCCCAGAACGGGATGTAGCGGCGGTTACGCGGACCGGCGTTCTTGTCGTAGGCAACGACGAGACCGCGGTCGAGCGCTTCCTTAATCAGCCGGGATGCGACCGACTTGTTCTTCTCCTCGATGCCGAACCGCTGGCGGATCGAGCTGTTCGTCGTGTCTATACGGGAGACCTGGTTGAGGCAGGCGTGGAGGTACACAGCGTGCGCGCGCTCGTCGGGTGTCATGCTCCCGAGTGGCCTCGGCGACAACAGCGTCACGCGGGTGGTGTCCGAGGTGGTCAGCACTTCTGGAGCCGGCAACTGGTGGAACTCGACTTCGAAGGCGACCTTGTCCCAGCCGCTTCCGCGCTCCTCGCAGATGCCCATGCGCCTCATGAGCGCCGCGAGCCCTTCGTTCCGAGACTTCGGCGGAGTGTCGATGAGCCTTGCCGGGTCAACGATCGGTGACCCGGGGTTGGAGATCTCGACGCGATCATCGAAGACTTCCACGATCGGCCCTGAGCCTGTGATGGCGAAGTCCTGATGGATGAGCGCGTTCGCGATGAGCTCGCGGATCGCCAACGGTGGATACAGCGGCGTCGTCGTCCGAAGCGCCACGCCGATCGCCTCGTTCGCGGGGAAGAACGCACTGACGTAGTCGATGAGCCCCTCGAATCCCGAGGCATAGCCGCGACCGCCGATCTGCTCCTTCGTCGTCTTCAGCCGGTCGACCCCGTCGTAGCGGATGACGCGGAGGGCTTTCCGCGAGAGCGACGGGAAGTCCGTCAGTCGCTTCGCGAGCAGGATCGCGCCAAGGTTCGCGACTTTCCACCCGGTGCCCGCCATACGGCCGATCAGGCTGTCACTCTCCAACGCACCGAGAATCCCGACTCGGTTCTCCGGGAGCGGCAGACCGAGCAGCTCGAAGTACTTCGGGTAGTCGAGCAAGTCGAGCACCTGCTCATCTGTCAGCCGCTCCTTCGCGGTGCCGCCCTCCCAGCCGCGCTCATCAAATGCGCGCCACAACCGCCGGGCATGGTCTGGATACCGATCGAGTTCCTGGGTGTTCTCGCTCACCCGAACGAAGGCCTTTGGCCCGAACCGTACCGGCTCGAAAGACGCGGGAACGATCGTGAGTACAACGAGCCGCAGCCCACCAACTTGGACGGTCTCGAACTCGAAGTGGATCTGCGGGTGGATCGAGTGCGCGAGCCACGCCTCAAGCGCCTCATTCCCCTTCTTCGCCGTCTCTGGCTCGAACGTGGTGCCGATGATCTTGTGCGTACCGTCCTCAACGCCCCAGATCAGGTAGCCGAAGTCCTGGCCGTTGATCTTCGCCGAGTTCGACAGCGCGGAGATGCGCTCAGCGATCATCGTCGGATCCGTGTTGTTGACCTTGAACTCGACCCACTCGGCCTCTGCTGGCAACGCGGTGAGCTGCGGGATGAGGTGAAGGAGCTGGTCGCGCGAATGGATCATGTCGCGCCTCCTGTCGCCTCCGTGTCGAGCATCCAGCGTAGTGATCGGACTAGGAAACGGCGGCCGGCCCGCCGCCTTGCGCCGTGATGCAGTTACTCTCACATCTACTACAACGCCGATGTCAGAGCGCGTTAGAGTAGCCCGCTCCACCAAGGCGGACAGAGGGTCGATCCGTGCGATAGCCCCTCTGGGGCGGGCCATATCCGGGCCATATCCGCCCGCCGAACCAACTGAGAGCAACTGCGACCATCCAGGAAAATACCTGGTCAGAAGCGAGCCGCCACCATAGATACAGTGCGAAAACGCCCCCGAACTCACTGAAAATCGTGAGGTCACGGGATCGACGCCCGTCGGAGCCACACGGACCGTCGTTACAACGGTCCCAGAAACCCTCGCCTAGCTTCTACATGGCGGGGGTTTTGCCTTGCCCCGGCGAGGGCTGGTTTTCTCGCTTCTGCGGATGGCTTCGACCACGGTCGTTGAGCGAGCGCAGCGAGTCGAACGACTCGAACGGACGCCGGCACGCAAGGCTTGTCAAAGGCTCGGGCCGCCTGGGCCGGTCGTTGAAATGTCGACCCCGGCGCCGCCGCGACTGGGAGGATGAGGCGTGCCCTCCCCGCAATCACTGAGTGACAGGGACCGACGACTCGTCGCCGCCTGGGCCGCGGATTGCGCCGAGCACGTCATCGACCTGTTCGAGCGCGAAACTCCCGACGACGACCGTCCGCGAGACGCCATCGCTCGAGCCCGTGCGTACTCTCGGGGCGAACTGGACGCGGCACGCGAGATCCGACGCCGGTTCGTCGCGGGACGTGCGGCATCCGCGGTCTCGTCCCCACCCGCGATCGCGGCCGCACATTCGGCAGCGCAGGCAGCGGGCGTGGCACACATGGGTGCGCACGCGCTGGGCGCAGCCGCCTACGCCGCGAAAGCTCGCGGCCTCAGCGCCGCACACGAGAGCGACGCGATCGCGGACGAGGTCCGATGGCAGCTCTCGATCATGTCCGAGCCAGCGCGCGCAGCGCTCCGCCAGCTGCCCCCGGTCGGCGAGGACTCAGCGGGCCCCCTCGGTGCGGGCGGCCTTCTGGCAACCGGCATCCTCGGCTCGGTGATCAGGACGATCCAGCAATCGTTGCGTCGCTCGGGACCGTCTGATTGACGGCCCATGTGACCGTGCCCGACCGCGACAAGGCGCGTACGAGCGTTGAGCGTCTGTACACACCATCAGGAAAGATCGCGTGTTCGGGTTCGCGGGGGCGACGCGGCGTCGGACGGTGTTCGTGTGGATGCCGAGATCGCCGGCTGCCCTCCGCAACGACGAGCGGTGCTCGGGCCAGCGGATCCGCACGCGTTATCGGCGCACGAACTCCAGCTCCAGGTACGGCAGGTGCTCCCGCGCGATGACGGCGGTGAGGGTCCCACCGTCGGGCAGCGCGGCGCCGACGGCGTAGACGAACGGGTCGGTGTCGATCTCCACACCCGGAATCGGGCGGCCGTCCAGCACGACCGGGACACCACGGCGCACCCCCCGCCGCGAGGTGAGCGCCGGCGAGTCCCACTCCCCCAGCCCGAGGCCCGCCTGCTCGCGGAACTGGTTCATGATGATGTGGTTCGTGTGGGTGACGAGATGATCTTCGAGGGTCGCACGTCGGGAACCCGGACGGGTCCAGGTGGTCTGCACCGCTTCCCACAGCATCGGGTACCGCATGCGCTCGACCTGCTCCACAAGCCACGCCGGGCGCGGCCATGGCGGCACATCCTCGATCGCGCTGCGGGTCGCGTCGTCGAGCTCGGCGAAGTTGACCGGGTCCGATCTGTCCGCGGGATTCCGCCACAGCGTCGACGAGACCGACACCGACATCTCGGAGAGGCCGTCGGCGCCACCGGTCGTGCCCACGCCGAAGTCGGCACCATCCACGGCCGGCTGGGGCGCGAGCTCGACGATCGGGATGGGCATGAGCGCCAGCATCTCGCGCCGCCGGTCGCGCGGGTCAGGGGCATCCGGGGGCAGCACTCCCGCGATTCGCATGGGGCCATCCTCCCCGGTTGCGGCGTGCGCCGCCAGAGACGACGGTCGCGATCGCGGCGCCCAGCCCGGCACCCGCCCGATCACGACGCGCGCGCCGCGACCTCCACCGGAACCGGCAGCGCCTCGAGCCCGCGCACGAGGTCGGCCTCGTCGCTCGCCGCGCAGATGCGGATCCATCCCTCGCCCGCGGGGCCGAAGGCCGACCCGGGGGCCACCGCGACGCCCTCGGTGACGAGGAATCGCTCGCACCACGCGGCGACATCCCCGCCGCTCGCGTGGGAGACGTCCACCCACAGGTAGAACGCTCCGGTCGGCGGCAGGTAGGGGATGCCGCGCTCATCCAGGATCCGGGTGCTCACCGCGAGGCGATCGCGGTACAGGTCGGCGGCGCGCTTGACCGACTCCTGCGATCCCGTGAGCGCGCCGTATCCGGCCCACTGCACCGGCGTATTGACACAGCTTGTCGTCGCCTCCTGGATCTTCGCCATGATGCCCGCGAGGCCGGGCGGAGTGACGAGCCAGCCGAGGCGCCCGCCCGTCAGCGCGTAGGTCTTCGACACCGAGTGCACCGTGAGCGTGCGCTCCGCCGCGCCCGGCAGCGTGGCGATGCTCACGTGCGGAACCCCGTAGGTGAACCGCTCATACACCTCGTCGCTGATGATCCAGAGGTCGTTCTCGACGGCGAGATCGACGATCGCCTGCAGCGTCGCGCGATCGAACGCCACACCGAGCGGGTTCGAGGGCGAGTTCACGACGATGGCCCGCGTGCGGGGCGTGATGAGGGAGCGGATGACCGCGGCATCCGGGGCGAAGCCTCTCTCGGGTTCCAGGCGGTACCGCACCGGCACCGCGCCGATCATGCGCGGCGCCATCGAGAAGACGGTGTAGCCGGGGTCAGGCACGAGGATCTCGTCGCCCTCCGCGAGGGTGAGGAGCATCGCGTGCGACAGCGCCTGCGTACCGCCCGCCGTGACGACGATCTGGTCGAGGCCGACCGTCATCCCGTTCTCGCGCGCGAGCTTCTCGGCGATCGCACCGCGCAGGGGCGCGATGCCGCCGTTGGCCGTGTAGCGCACGTCGCCGCGCTCCCACGCGTCGATCGCGGCGCGCGTCGCCTCGATCGGGGGCGTCGCGAACGGCTCGCCGACCGCGAGCATCGTCGTCCCCGGCCGCTCGAGGGCGAGTTCGAAGATGCGGCGGATGCCCGACTCGGGCATGGCGAGGGAACGGGACGAGACCTCGGGCATGCGTCCATGGTAGGCGCGTCGACGGACGCTCGACCTCACCCCCTGACGCCCCACCGGCGCGCGGTGCAGGATGGACGCGGAGAGGAGACGCACATGGATGCCGAAACGATCGTCCGCGGGTTCTACGCCTGCTACAGCGAGGGCCGCCCCGAGGACTTCGACCGCTACGTCTCGCCCGACTACCTCGACTGCGGGCACACTCCTCCCGGTCGCGGGGCGGAGGGCGCCCGCGACGACTACGTACAGGCCGTCGCCAAGGTCGGCGGCATCGTCACCTACACGCTCGACGCGATCGTCACCGATGAGGACGTGGTCGCGGTGGTCTGGACGGGCACCCTCCCGAACGGCGACCACATGCGCGGCCTCAGCACGTATCGGATCGCGGACGGTCTGATCGCCTCGACGCGCCACACCCTCCTCAGGCGGTAAGGCCCGCGCGGGTAAGGCCTCGCGGGGTAGGGCTTCGGCGTAAGGCTCGGCGGCGCCGCCCAGGTTCTGGGCCGCGCGCCCCCTACGATGTCTCTGGCGCCCACCTCGGGACGGCGAGCGCCAGGAACGGGGACACACGTGCGCACCATTCACTCCCGCCGGGGGCGCATCGTCGCGCCGATGACCGGGCTGCTCGTCGGCGCCGTCGCGGTCGGCGCGCTCCTCACCGGCTGCGCCGCAGAGTCGACGGATGCCACAACCTCCGACCCCAGCGCGACGAGCGCGACGCCCACGCCCACCCCGACGCCGCTCACCCCCGCCGAGCAGCTCCTCGCCGACAACGCGACGGTCGCGGGAGCGTGCGCCGTGTCGTTCCAGCTCGACGGCGCCGCGCTCGACCCGCAGCTGCAGATCCAGGATCGGCTGTACGTGCGACTGCCGATCCCTCGCGCCGACGGTCGCGCCTTCGCGGGCTGGTACGCCGATCCGGCCGCCGCCGCTGCGGCATCCGCCGATCCCGCGACAGGGGCGAGCAACCCCGCCGTCCGGGTAAACGGATCAGACCTCGTCGCCTGCACCGACCAGCAGACGACGCTCTACGGGGCATGGACGACTCCCGAGGCCGTCGCGGCCGTCGGCGCGCGCATCCCGATCATGATGTACCACCAGTTCACCGACAAACCCGAGGGTGAGAGCGGCTGGCTGCGCGGCAACTACTCGTACATCGAGGACTACCGCGCGACGATGCAGTACATCAAGGATTCGGCGTTCTACCTGCCGACCTGGGACGAGCTCGACGCCTTCATCGATGGCGCCCTTTACCTACCCGACCACTCCGTCATCGTCACCGACGACGACGCCGACCCCACGTGGCTCACGATGGCCTCCCCCATCAACGAGCAGCTCCAGGTCATGGCGACGTCGTTCGACATCACCGGCGACGGCGCCTCACCGCAGAACCGGTTCATCCTCCCCCGCTCGCACACCAACAACATGCACACGGCCGGCGCGAACGGCAAGGGTCAGATGGTGAACCTCACCCCCGCCGAGATCGCCGCCGACATGACGGCGTCGGTGCAGGCGCTCGAGGGGATCGGCGTCTCCCCCGAGAGCGCGACGGAGATCATGGCATATCCCTTCGGCCACAACGACGAGAGATCGCACGAGGGGCTGCGCGAGGCCGGCTTCGTGCTCGCGCGCACGATCGAGCAGGGCTACGTCAAGGTCGGCAGCGACAAGCTCACCCTGCCGTGCATCCGCATCAACTTCGGCATGGGCGTGGATGCCGTGAAGAAGCTCATCGGGTGAACGGATTCTGACGGGCAGGTGGCGCGGGGGTTCCTGAACGGCGGCCGACGGAGGAAGCATGCGTATCGCTCAGGTTTCGCATAGCGAACTGACAGAGCGCGGCCTGTTTCCGCCAGGCATCCCCCGGCTACGCTGAGACCACCTTGTCCGCCGTCCGATTCGCGAGCCTTCCCCCATGGACCTCACCGTCATCGTTCCGACCTTCAACGAAGGCCCGAACGTCGCCGAGCTCGTCGGCCGTCTGGGGGCCGCGCTCGAGGGCCGGGATGCCGAGATCCTCTTCGTCGACGACTCGACCGACGACACCCCGGCGATCATCGCGAGCGTGGCCACGACCTCGACCATCCCGGTACGACTCATCCACCGCGACGAGCCCGTGGCGGGACTTGGCGGGGCGGTGCTGGAGGGGTTCCGGGCCGCGCGGGCGCGCTGGTGTCTCGTGATGGACGGCGACCTGCAGCACCCGCCCGAGGACGTCCCGCGCATGCTCGACCGCGCCGCCGTGGGCGACGTCGACATCGTCGTCGCCTCGCGCTATGTGACGGGCGGGACGGCGGGCGGCCTTGCGGGAGCCACGCGCACCGCCGTGTCGCGGGCCTCGACAGCGCTCACGAAATCGATGTTCCCACGGAAGCTCCACGGGACGACCGACCCGATGACCGGCTTCTTCCTCGTCGACCGCGACGCGATCGACCTCGATGCGCTCCGCCCGCGCGGATTCAAGATCCTGCTCGAGATCCTCGCCCGGCGCCAGCTGCGCATCGGCGAGGTGCCGTTCGCGTTCGCGTCGCGCTACGCCGGCTCGTCGAAGGCGAGCTTCACGCAAGGCATCCGCTTCCTCACCCAGCTCGCGATGCTCCGCTTCGGCCGCATGTCGGCCTTCGCTGTCGTCGGCGGCGTCGGCGCACTCGCGAACCTCGCGATCATGTGGGGGCTCATCCACCTCGGCATGGGGTACCTGCCGGCCGCGATCATCGCCTCCGAAGTCACGATCATCGGCAACTTCTTGCTGCTGGAGTACCTCGTCTTCTCCGACATGCGCGCCGACTCGGGCCTCATGCGCACGCGCTTCATCAAGTCGTTCACATTCAACAACGTCGAGGCGCTCGTGCGCATCCCGGTGCTGGCGTTGCTCGTGCAGGATGCCCATATCCCGAGCGTCCTCGCCGCGGCCATCACCCTCGTCGCGGCGTTCATCGTCCGTTTCGTCTTCCACGCGCTCTGGGTCTATGCCCCCAAGAGCCAACCATCGGCCACCCCCTCTCCGGCCCTCCCTCAGCCGACCGGTCGTACCCTGGAATCATGACGACCCCCTCCGACATTCCCGCCGGCCCCGACGCCGACACCACCATCACGATGTTCGGCGCCGACTGGTGCCGCGACTGCCGCCGCACCAAGGCGCAGCTCGACGGTCTCGGCATCGCGTACACGTACGTCGACCTCGAAGCCGACCCCTCCGCCGCGGACGTCGCCCGCGACATCTCGGGTCGCACGAACATCCCCGTCGTCGTGTACCCCGACGCCACGCACCACGTCGAGCCCTCGAATGCCGATGTCGAGGCGAAGCTGCGCGAGCTCGCACTGATCTGACGCCCCGCGCCCCGGGCCTGACCCGGAAGGCATCCGGGTGCCACAAGACCTGGAACCCGGTGCCACCGGCGACGTAGGCTGTCTCTCACGCTGAGCCGGCCACGAAGGAGTGAGTTGTGACGACGACCGACGCATCCGCAACGCCCACGAGGACGCCACAGCCGAAGCCGAAGAAGGCGCCCGCTCGCACGACGCGGAAGACGCCCGACCTTCCCGCCGAGCAGGCCGCCGACCTCGACGCCGCCATCTCCGAGCTCGAGACCGGCGCCCGCGCCTGGAGCGCGCTCACCCTGATGCAGCGGCGCACGCTCCTCGAGCGCATCCACGCCGCGACCGCCGCCGTCGCCGAGGAGTGGGCCGATCTCGCCGCCACCTCCAAGGGGCTCGCGCCCGGGCATCCCCTGCGCGGCGAGGAGTGGCTCTCGGGCCCGTACGCCGCGCTCGTCGCGCTCGACGCGTACCGCGACACCCTCGGAACCCTCGCCGACGGAGGATCGCCGCTCGACGGCATCCGCTCCGGCACCGCTCCCGGCGGACGCCTCGCCGTGCGCACCTCTCCCCTGAACGCCACCGACGCGCTGCTGCTCTCGGGATACAAGACGCAGGTGTGGCTGCAGCCCGGCGTCACCCTCGCCGATGCCCGCGGCGCGGCCGGGCTCGGGCAGCTCCGGCCCACCGAGTCCGGGGGCGTCGGACTCGTCCTGGGCGCCGGCAACATCACATCGATCCCGTTGCTCGACGTGCTCTACGAGCTCCTCGCCTTCAACCGGGTCTCGATCCTGAAGGTGAACCCCACGCAGGACGCCCTCGTGCCCGTCTTCGAGCGGGCGCTGGCACCGCTCATCGAGCCGGGGTTCCTCCGGATCGTCCGCGGCGGCGGCGACGTGGGTGCATACCTCACGCAGCATGCGTCGATCTCACACGTGCACATCACGGGGTCGGAGTCGACCTTCCGCGCGATCGTGTGGGGCACCGGCGCCGACGCGACGCGGCGCCGGGAAGAGGGGCGGCCGCTGCTCGAGAAGCCGATCTCCGCCGAGCTCGGCGGCGTCTCGCCGATCATCATCGTGCCCGGTGAGTGGTCGCGCGCCGACCTCCGCTACCACGCGGAGCACGTCGTCACGATGCGGCTCCACAACTCGGGCCACAACTGCATCGCCGGCCAGGTCGTGATCGTCAGCCGCGACTGGGCGCAGCGCGACGACTTCCTCGATGAGCTGCGCGCCGCGTACGAGCGCGCTCCGCAGCGCCCGGTCTGGTACCCGAAGAGCGACGAGAAGCTCGCCGCCGCGAGCGAGGACTATCCGGATGCCGCGCACTGCGGCGACGGGTCGCGCCTGCTCATCGAGACGACGCCCGACGACGCCGGCGCGCTCGAGACGACGGAGTACTTCTCCCCCGTGCTCGGTGTCGTGGGTCTTCCGGGCGACGGGCAGGAGTTCCTCGACGCGGCCATCGCGCACGCGAACGACAAGCTCACCGGCACGCTCGGCGCGAACGTCCTCATCGACCCGGCGACGCAGGATGCCTTTGGCGCAGGGTTCGCGCGGGCGATCGCCGACCTCCACTACGGCACCGTGGCGATCAACGCCTGGACGGCCTTCGGCTTCCTCACTCCGACCGCGACGTGGGGCGCCTACCCCGGCGGCACGCTCGAAGATGCCCCGAGCGGCATGGGCGTCGTGCACAACGCGCTCCTCCTCGACCGCGTCGAGCGCACCGTCGTCACGGGACCCTTCCGCCCGTTCCCCCGCTCCGTCTCGGCACTCACCCACCGACGCGGCGTCTCGGTGCTGCCGAAGCCGCCGTGGTTCGTGACCTCGCGGACCGGCGCGGCCGTCTGCGAGGGCTTCACCCGGTTCCGCATCGACGGCGACTGGGCGAAGATGTCGGTCGTTCTCGTCAAGGCCTACGGCGCATGAACGCCCGCGCGACGGGGTCACGACGTGGTAGCCCCGGCATCCGCTCGCGCCGTGCGCGCCGCCGCGCGCAGAACCTCGACGCGGACTACGTCGTCGTCGGTGCAGGTTCTGCCGGTGCCGCCCTCGCCGCACGGCTGAGCGAGGACCCGGCCGTCTCCGTGCTGCTGCTCGAAGCGGGGCCCGTCGACAAGGCGCTCGAACTGCACGTGCCGGCGGCGTTCTCGAAGCTGTTCCGGGGGATCTACGACTGGAACTACGACACCACGCCGCAGCCGGCGCTCGAGGGTCGCACCGTCTACTGGCCGCGCGGCAAAACCCTCGGCGGCTCGTCGTCGCTCAACGCGATGATGTGGGTACGCGGTTTCGCGGCCGACTACGACGAGTGGGCGACCGTCGCGGGCGAAGGCTGGTCGTGGCAGGCGCTCGCGCCGTACTTCCGGCGCGTCGAGAACACCGAGGGCGCCGCCGATCCCTCTCTCGGAGTCGGCGGAGCGCAGGCGATCGAACGCCAGCGCGATCCGCGACCGCACACCGCCGCGTTCCTCGCCGCCGCCCGCGAGCGCGGCCACGCCGTGACGACGGCGAACCTGCCCGAAGGGCAGGGCTTCTCGCAGACGATGGTGTCGCAGCATCGCGGCGGCCGGGCCTCGACCGCCGACGCGTACCTCCGCCCCGCGCGGAAGCGCGCGGGCCTCCGCATCGTGACCGACGCCCTGGTGCGGCGCGTGACGTTCGCCGTCGGAGGCGCGGATGCCCCGCCGCACGCGACCGGCGTCTACGTCGAGATCGACGGCGTCACCCGCCACGCGCGCGCCCGACGCGAAGTCATCCTCTGCGGGGGCGCGATCAACACGCCCCAGCTCCTGATGCTGAGCGGCATCGGGCCCGCCGACCACCTCGCCGAGCACGGAATCGACGTCGTCCTCGACGCCCCGGGGGTCGGCGCGAACCTGCAGGACCACCTCGTCGCGGGCCTTGCGCCCGAGGCATCCGGCGGCACGCTCTACAACGCCGAGAAACCGGGCGAACTCGTGCGTTACCTGACGGCCCGCCGCGGGATGCTCACCTCGAACGTCGCCGAGGCGTACGGCTTCATCCGCACGAGCGTCGCCGACGAGACCGACGCGCCCGCAGACCTGCCCGACATCGAGATCATCTTTGCGCCCGCGCCGTACGTCGGCGAGGGCCTCGTGCCGCTCCCGGGCGAGGGGCTGACGGTCGGCGCGATCCTTCTGCGCCCGCGCAGCCGCGGGACGATCCGCCTCGCGTCCGCCGACCCGCGCGCGGCGGCGGTGATCGACCCGGCCTACCTCAGCGACCCCGACGGCGTCGATGCACGGACCCTCCGCGCCGGACTCGCCGAGTGCGAGGCGCTCATCGCGACCGACGCGCTCCGCGCGATCACGACCGGCGGGTGGGTGCAGCCCGCCGGCGGCGAGACCATGACCGCCGATGAGCGCGACGAGCTCGCGATGCGCCGGTACTCGCACACCCTCTACCACCCGGTCGGCACCGCGCGGATGGGCGAGGACGAGGCATCCGTCGTGGATCCGGAGTTGCGCGTGCGCGGGGTGACGGGACTGCGGGTCGCGGATGCCTCGGTCATCCCGACCGTGATCCGCGGGCACACCAACGCCCCCGCGATCGTCATCGGCGAGCGCGCCGCCGACCTGATCCGCGGGCGCTGAGGCCGGCGGGATCCGCCTGGAGCGCGGCGCGCGTTCATAACTCCGGAGATGGCGCACCGCGCGAGCGCCCGGCCCGCAATCACGCGGCCGACGACGGGAACGCTCCCGATTCTCCGGAGTTGTGAACGGCGCGCGCCGGAGTTGTGAACGGCGCGCGTGCCATGGCGAGAGCGCCCGCGGCGGGTATGTGCGCCGCCGCGGGTCAGCGGCCGGAGCGGCGCTGGCCCCCGCCGTTCTGGCGGACGACGGAGCCGACGGTGAGCTTGCCCGAGCCGCCGGCGTGCGAGGCACGACGACCCGAGGTGCGAGGGTTGCCCTGGGCGTGCTGCGGCGCGCCATGATCGCGTGCCGGGCGGTGCTCACGAGGGACGTCGGATGCCGGACGGCCCGAGCGCTCTGCCTGCGGACGACCCGACCGGTCCTTGCGCGGCTGACCGCCCTGACCGGCACCTGCACCCTGGCCGGCGCCCTCGCGCGCCTCGCGCGCGGCGCGCTTGCGCTGCGCGTTGGCGCCCTGGCTGCGACCACCGCCGGAGCCGCCCGAGCCCGACCCGCGGCGCTGCTGCTCCGCCTTCGGCGCGGGGGCGACGTAGGGCGCGACCTCGCCGACGAGTTCCGTGACGTCGGCGGAGGTCGCCGAGACTTTCACGGGCGTCGCCGTGATCGCGGCCTTACGGAGGAGGTCCTTCACGTCCTTCTCCTGGCCGGGGAGGACGAGGGTCACGACCGAGCCCTCCGCGCCCGCGCGAGCCGTGCGGCCCGAGCGGTGCAGGTACGCCTTGTGCTCCATGGGCGGGTCGACGTGGATGACGAGCTCGACGTCGTCGACGTGCACTCCGCGCGCGGCGACGTCGGTCGCGACGAGCACCTTCGCCTCGCCCGACGCGAACGCGGCGAGGTTCCGGTCGCGGGCCGGCTGCGACAGGTTGCCGTGCAGGTCGACCGCGGGGATGCCCTGCGCCGTCAGCTGCTGCGCGAGCTTCTTGGCGTGGTGCTTCGTGCGCATGAAGAGGATGCGACGCGACGCACCGGAGGCGAGCGTCTTGACGAGGTCCTTCTTCTCCTCGACCGACGCGACGTGGAAGACGTGGTGCGTCATCGCGGCGACCGGCGAGTTCGCCTCGTCGACCGAGTGCAGCACCTCGTTCTCGAGGAAGCGGTTCACGAGCTTGTCGACGCCGTTGTCCAGCGTCGCCGAGAACAGCATGCGCTGACCGGCCGACGGCGTCTTGTCGAGGATGCGCGTCACCGACGGCAGGAAGCCGAGGTCGGCCATGTGGTCGGCCTCGTCGATGACCGTGATCTCCACGGCATCCAGCTTCACGAAGCCCTGCTGCATGAGGTCTTCGAGGCGGCCGGGGCACGCGACGACGATGTCGACGCCGTCCTTCAGAGCGGCGACCTGGCGGTTCTGGTTCACGCCCCCGAAGATCGTCGTGGTCTTCAGCCCGTAGGCGGATGCCAGCGGCGCGAGCGTCGCGTTGATCTGCGTCGCGAGCTCGCGGGTCGGGGCGAGCACAAGGCCGAGGATGCGGCCGGCGCGGCGCGATCCGCCCGCGAGCGCGCCGCCGAGGCGAGCCGCGAGCGGGATCGAGAAGGCGAGGGTCTTGCCCGAGCCCGTCTTGCCGCGGCCGAGGACGTCGCGGCCGGCGAGGGTGTCGGGGAGGGTGTCGACCTGGATGGGGAACGGGCTCGTCTTGCCGTCCTGCGCGAGGACGTCGAGGAGCGGAGCGGGCACGCCGAGCGTGCGGAAAGTGATGTCAGACATAGGGGTGTTTCTGGGCAGGATGCCCGGATCGGTGGCCTCTGCGCGGATGCGCACAGGGTCGCCGTACGAAGAATGTCAGCCGATCATCCGAGCATCGCTCGGGCGGCGAGGGAAGCGTTCTACGACGCGAGCGCACCGAACAGATTCAAGGATCAGAGATTCAAGGATCGGTGCGACAGGTGAGATCAGTCTAGCAGTGCGCTAGGACGCGAAGCGGTCGGTCGCGTCGCGCAGCGCGCGGGCGATGCCGGGTTCGGTCGCGGAGTGCCCGGCATCCGGCACCACGATGTACTCCGCCTCGGGCCACGCGCGGTGCAGATCCCATGCGGTCATGAGCGGGGTGCAGATGTCGTAGCGGCCCTGCACGATGACGGCGGGGATGTCGCGGATCGCCCCGACGTCGTCGATGAGCTGCCCCTCGCGCATCCAGCCGGCGTTGACGAAGTAGTGGTTCTCGATGCGGGCGAACGCGACGGCAGCCTCGGGCTCGGCCATCGACGAGACGAGGTCCGGGTCGGGCAGGAGCGTGAGGGTGGATGCCTCCCACGTCGTCCAGGCGATCGCGGCGGGAACGTGGACCGCGGGGTCGGGGTCGGACAGGCGCCGGTGGTACGCCGCGATCAGCCGCGACCGCTCGAGCACGGGGATGGGCGCGAGGTAGTCCTCCCAGAGGTCGGGAAAGATCGCCGACGCCCCTCCCTCGTAGAACCATTCGAGCTCGTAGCGACGGAGGGTGAAGATGCCCCGGAGGACGAGCTCGGTGACGGCATCCGGATGCGCCTCGGCGTACGCGAGCGCGAGCGCCGAGCCCCACGATCCGCCGAAGACCTGCCACTTCTCGATGCCGAGGTTCTTGCGCAGCAGCTCGATGTCGGCCACGAGGTGCCACGTCGTGTTGTGACGGAGGTCGGCGTCGGGGGCGCTCACGTGCGGCGTCGATCTGCCGCACCCGCGCTGGTCGAACAGGATGATGCGGTACCGCTTCGGGTCGAAGAAGCGTCGATGCCAGGGCGAGGTGCCCGCGCCGGGACCGCCGTGGAGGAAGACGACGGGCTTTCCCTCGGGGTTCCCCGACTGCTCCCAGTAGAGCCGCTGCCCTTCGCCCGCGAGCAGGAAGCCGGTCTCGTACGGCTCGATCTCCGGGTAGAGGATGTCGTCGAGGTGACTCGGCCCGCGGAAGTCGCTCACAGGTCCCTGCCCGAAACCGAGAACGTGTCGCATGCCCCGACGCCCGACTTGTAGCCGGTCGCGAACCAGCGCTGACGCTGCTCGCTCGACCCGTGCGTCCAGGTCTCCGGGTTGACGTACCCCGACTGCGACTGGATGTGATCATCGCCGACGGCGGCCGCGGCCTCGAGCGCATCCTGCAGCTGGGCTTCGGTGGGCGCCTGCAGATACGGGACGCCGTTGTCGTCCTTCTGCTCGGTCATCGCCGAGATCCAGCCGCCGGCGAAGCAATCGGCCTGCAGCTCGGAGCGGACGCCGTTGCTGTCGGGGCCTGTTCCGTTGTCGGGGTACTGGTCGAAGATTCCCGTGATCTGCTGGATGTGGTGTCCGTACTCGTGCGCGAGGATGTACAGCTGCGCGAGGTTGCCGGTCTCGGCGCCGAACTGCTGGCGCATCACCTGGAAGAACGTGGGGTCGATGTAGACGGTCTCCTCCGGCGGGCAGTAGAAGGGGCCGGTCTCGTTGGATGCCGTGCCGCACGCGGTCTCGGTCGACCCGTCGACGAGGACGAGCTGCGGCTCGCGGTAGTCGGTCACCTTGCCCGCCCAGAACTGGTTGATGGCGAGGGATGCCGCGGCGAGCCGGCACGAGTCGTTCTCGTTCGCGTCGGCGCCCGTGTCGCACTGGGTGATCTCACTCTCGGGCTGCTCCGCGTAGCCGCCACCGCCGAGGCCGCCCAGGAGCGCGCCGAAGTCGCCGCCCGTGAAGAGGTTGAGAAGGAGGAGCGCGATGCCGCCGAGACCCGTGATGCCGCCCGCGGCGATCGCACCGCCGCGTCCACGGCGCGTTGCCCCGCTGCCGCTGACATCGGCGTTGCTGTTGAACGTCATGCGCTCACCGTACCGTCTGACGCGTCGCCGCCGTAGGCTCGGACCATGGACCACCCCCGCTCATCCGACGCGACGACCATCACCATCACGGGCGCGGGAGGCCAGATCGGCTACGCGCTGCTCTTCCGCATCGCCTCGGGCGCGATGCTCGGCGCGGATCGACCCGTGCGCCTGCGCCTGCTCGAGATCCCGGCCGGGGTGAAGGCCGCGGAGGGCGCGGCGCTCGAGCTCGAGGACTGCGCCTTCCCGCTGCTGCGCTCGGTCGACATCACCGACGACGCGGCGGTGGGCTTCGAGGGCGCGAACGTCGCGATGCTCGTCGGCGCGAAGCCGCGCTCGGCGGGGATGGAGCGCGCCGACCTGCTCGCCGCGAACGCGGGGATCTTCGGACCGCAGGGGGCGGCGCTGAACGCGGTCGCAGCCGACGACATCCGCGTCGTCGTGGTGGGGAACCCGGCGAACACCAACGCGCTGATCGCCGCGGCATCCGCCCCCGACATCCCCGGCGAGCGCTTCGGGGCGCTCACCCGTCTCGACCACGACCGTGCGGTCGCGCAGCTCGCGGCGGTCACCGGCGCCGCGGTCACCGACATCGACGGCGTCGCGATCTGGGGGAACCACTCGGCGACGCAGTTCCCCGACGTCGACCACGCGACCGTCGCCGGGCGCGCCGCCCGCGACGTGCTCGCCGAGCGCCTGGGCGGCGCCGCCGAGGCCACCGCGTGGCTCGACGACGAGTTCGTGCCGCGGGTCGCGAAGCGCGGCGCCGAGATCATCTCGGTGCGCGGGTCGTCATCGGCAGCGTCGGCGGCGAACGCCGCGGTCGCGCACATCCGCGACAGCGTGCAGGGCACGGGAACGCCCGCGAACCCCGCCGCCTGGACGTCGGCGGCCGTGCTCTCGCACGGCGAGTACGGCGTCGCGGAGGGCGTGTACTCGTCGTTCCCGGTCACGAGCGACGGCTCGGGGTACCGCATCGTCGAGGGACTCGACCTCGACGAGCGCGCCCGCGGCCGCCTCGACGCTTCGGTCGCCGAGCTCGTCGCCGAGCGCGACGCGGTGCGGAACCTCGGTGTGATCTGAGACACGGGAGAGGAACGGAAGGACACCGGTGGAGGCACTCGTCTGGCTGATCGCGGGCATCGCCGCGATCGCGGCATCGACGGTCCTGGCGCGCTGGCTGGGGGTCGCCGGCCCCCTGATCCTCGTGGCCATCGGCATCGTCGCCTCGCTCTTCCTGCCGAAGATCTCGGTTCCCGCGGAGCTGATCCTCGTCGGCATCCTGCCGCCCCTGCTGTACTCCGCGGCCGTGCGCCTGCCCGCCGTCGAGTTCCGCCGCGACGCCCTCCCGATCACGGGGCTCGCGGTGCTGCTCGTCGTCATCACGTCGCTCGCGCTCGGCACCCTCTTCTTCTTCGCGATCCCGGGGCTGGGCTTCCCGCTCGCCGTCGCGCTCGGGGCGATTCTCAGCCCGACGGATGCCGTGGCCACCGGCATCGCGAAACGTCTCGGCATCGCGCCGCGCGTCATCACGATGCTCGAGGGCGAGAGCCTGCTGAACGACGCGACCGCCCTCGTGCTGCTCCGCTCGACGGTGGCCGCCGCCGCGCTCGGCTTCTCGTTCTGGGGCACCGTCGGACAGTTCGTCTGGGGCGTGATCGTCGCGATCGCGATCGGCGCGGTGGTCGGCCTGCTCCTGCTGCGCCTGCGACGGTGGATCACCGATCCGGCGGCGAACACCGCGGTGAGCTTCATCGTCCCGTTCGTGGCGTATCTGCCGACGGAGCACCTGGGCGGATCGGGCCTCGTCGCAGCTGTCGCGGCGGGCATCGTGACCTCGCAGGGCGCAACCCGGTGGCTCACGCCCGAACAGCGCCTGTCCGATCAGGTGAACTGGCGGACGGTCGAGCTCCTCCTGGAGGGCGCCGTCTTCCTCATCATGGGGCTCGAACTGCGCGACATCGTCAGCACGAACGCGACCGATCACTTCGGCCTGGGCCGTCCCCTCGCCCTCGCGCTCGCGGCGATCGGCATCGTCCTCGCCGTGCGCACCCTGTACGTGAGCGGCCTCGTCGCCCTCCTCTCGCGGCGCGCCCGCAACCAGCAGCGCGAGCGGCTCGAGGCGATCAGTGAACGCATCGACGAGATCGAGGCGACCGGCACGCTGCGCGTGCGCGAGCACGAGGGCGGCGCCCGCGCCCAGCGCCGCGCGCGGCGCGCGACGATGGCCGACACCCCCCTCGATTCCGAGCGGCGCGAGCGGCGCATGGCGGGGTTCCGCCGACGGGTCGCGCGCGGCATGAACGACCTGGACTACTACCAGGCATCCCCCATCGGCTGGAAGCACGGCGCGATCATCGTGTGGGCCGGCATGCGCGGTGTCGTCACCCTCGCGGCCGCCCAGACGATCACCGTGGAAGACACCCCGCAGCGCGACCTGCTCGTGCTCATCGCCTTCCTCGTGGCACTCATCAGCCTGCTCGTCCAGGGGCTGACGCTTCCCGTCCTCATCCGGTGGCTGAAGATCCCGGCATCCGTCGACGACAGCGCCGCCGCCGCGGCCGAGCGGGCACGCCTGGAGGACGAGCTCCACGAGGCGGCGCGGGCACGGCTCGAGGCCGGCGACATCGCGAAGGCCGACGGCACTCCCTTCGATCCCGACCTGCTCCGCGCGATCGGCGAGCGGCTGACGGCGCCACCGCCCGAGAGTCGCGAGCTGACGATGGCCGACATGCGGACCCTCCGCATCCGGATGATCGAGGTGCAGCGGCAGAGGCTCGTCGAGCTGACGCGGACGGGGTCGTACTCGACCGAGGCGCTCCGCGAGGAGCTGGCGCAGCTGGACGCCGAGCAGATCAGCCTACAGCTGCGCAACGACGAGGAGTGAGAGGCCCCGATCGTCGAGATGCCCGCCGATCGTCCACAATGGACGTGAGCACGCGAGAGGGCGGAACGAGATGAGTGACCAGACGGATGCCGAGGGCCGCGCCCCGGCCGACTACGCCGAATCGGTTGCGTTGCCCGCCGTCACCGAGGCGGTTCCGGTCATCGTGTCGGGGACGGACTGGTGGGCCGCCCGCCCCGCGGGATCGCGCCTGGTCGGACTCGTCGTCGCGCGCGACGACCTGCCGTCTGTGATCGCGCAGCGCGACGCGCTTGCCGCGTTCGGCGTGCCGATCGAGGGGTTCCGCCACCCCGCACCCGAGACGGGTGAGAGCTGGTCCGAGCGCCTCACGCGCCTGTTCGGGCGCCTCGTGAGCGGAGACGTCGTGGTCGTCGCCGACAAGCACGCCCTCGGGCGCACGGTCGACGAAGAGACGCACGCGATCGCGGAGCTGCGCCGCCGCGGCGTCATCGTCAAGGTGCTCGGCACCCGCCCCTGACCCGCTCGAGTCTCGGGCCGGCCGCGCGGGCCGCAGGCCGGCCTCCGGTCAGGGCGTGCAGACCTTCGTCTCGGGCCCGATCCGCGCGTCGTCGCGCATGAGCGTCACCGCGATGCACGTCGTCCCGCTCGGGTCCACCGGAACCGTCACCGACTCGGTCATCACCCGCGCCGTGTCGGCCTGCTCGGCGAGCGTGTAGGTGTACCAGAGGTAGCCGTCCCCCTCGCGGGGGTCGGGGTTGGTCCAGGTGAAGACGACCTCGCCGCCCTGCACGGTGCCGGCCAGGTCGGAAACCGCCGGCACGATGTCGTCGAGGGGGTCTTGCGGGGCGACGGATGTCGTGGGCGCGGGCGTCTTCTCGGCATCCGGCCCGCCGAAGACACCGGAAACCGCCGTCGCGACGGCGGCGGCGACGGCGAGGATGGCGACGGTCGCGGCGATCCCGATCCACAGCCCGCGCCGTGAACGCCGCGGCGCAGGCTCTTCGCCCGGCCCGAGCGCGGGCGGGTACGGCGGGGCTGCGGCACCGGGCGCGGTCAGGGGCTGGGCGGCGGGGCCCGGCGTGTTCGGTGCGCTCGGCGCGATCGAGACGGGCGGACGGGCGACGGTGCGGTCGTCGGCCTCCGGAGTCGTGGCAGGCGATCCCACCGGAGAAGACGACGGCGGCGCGAACGTCGGCGGCACGACGACGGGGGGCACGTCGCGCGGGCGCGTGGGACCTGCCGCGGGAGCGGTCTGCGGGTCGATGCTGACGATGCCGCGCACGCGGGTCAGCTCGCCGTCGGCATCCTCGGGCTCTGCCCCCGCCGGCGCGTCGTCGAGGATGTCGATCGGGGTGACGGAGTGGGCCGCCTCGATCTGCACGCGCTGCAGGGCGCGCGCGAACGCGACCGCCGACTCGTACCGGTCGCCCGGGCGCTTGGCCATGGCGCGCTCGAGAGCGAGCTGCAGCGACGGCGGCACATCCGCCCGCCGCAGCGGCGGCACGGGCTGCGTCTCGATCCGCTCGATGAGGTCGGCGCCGCCGTTGCGCCCGCCCGGCTGCTCGAACGGCGAGTGGCCGGCGAGCAGGGTGTACACCGTCGCCCCGAGCGCGTAGACGTCGGTGCCGACGCCGGACGCGCCGTCGTCGCTGAACGCCTCGGGGGGCGACCACGGGATCGACATGCCGCCCGAGGCCTCGTCGACCCCGCCGCTGGTCGCGATGCCGAAGTCGGTGAGCGCGGGGCGGTTGTACTCCGTGACGAGGATGTTCGCCGGCTTGATGTCGCGGTGCAGGATGCCGGCGCGGTGCGCGGTCTCCACTGCCGCCGCGACCTGCACCCCGACGCGGAGCGCTTCGGCGACCGAGAACGCCTGCGCCCGGGAGCGGATCTGCAGGTTCGGCCGCGGGCAGTACTCCATGACGAGGTAGGGGCGCCCGTCGTCGGCGACACCCGCCTGATAGATCGTGACGATCGCGGGGTGCGTCGACAGCATCGCCATCGCGTTCGCCTCGGCGGCGAACCGGTCGGCGGCGCCGTCGCTCATGCGACCGTCGAGCATGACCTTGACGGCGACCCGCCGGCGTGGAAGCTGCTGCTCGTAGAGGTAGACGTCGGCGAAGCCGCCGGAGCCGAGCACCTCGACGAACGAGAATCCGGCCAGTGCCGGAGGCGGCGCGGGCGGGCGCTTCGAGCTCACGGAAGATCCTCGAAGGTGACCACGACGCCGTCGCCGAGGTCGAGGGCGTCGCCAGTGACGACGAGCGTCGGTTCGCCTGGATGCAGCCGCACGGGGTCGCCGCCGACCCGCAGCAGCACCGTGCCGTTGGTCGTGTCGAGGTCGGTCACGAGGACGTGCTCGCCTTCGGCGCGGATCTCAACATGGCTGCGCGAGATGTCCTGCCGCGGGCTCTCGACCGCGACGAGGAGGGGAAGCTCGGATGCCGACGTGCGGGTCGCCTTCGGGCGACGCCCGATCACGACGGTGCGTTCGAGCTCGATGACCGGGCCGGTGGAGAGCGTGATGCGCCCGCGCACGGGGCGGCGCGGGGGCACACCGTCGGTCGATTCGTACTGCTCGCGCTCGGCGGCGCGGAGCGCACGCGCCTCGGCCACCGAGACCGTCGCACCGTCGTGGTCGCCCTGGCTACTCAGGCTAGCCTGGGGAACCTTCTTCGCGCGCGGTCGCGCGATCGTGTCGGCCCACGCCGAATCGTCGTCGTCGGTCGCCGCCAGCGAGGCGGCACGCGCCGCGTCGGCGGGCGGTGTCGTCGGCACGGGCGGCACCGCGGCCTGCGCGGGTGACGCGGCGGGAATGCTCTCGGGGAGGGCCGGCGCGGGCGCTGTCGTGGGCTCCGCGACGGGAATCGATACGGGCTCCGGCTCCGGCTCAGGCTCCGGGTCCGGCGCGGAGGCCGCGACGGGCTCCGGCGCGGACCCGACGAGGTCGGCGCTGTCCGCGGCGACCGCGCCGGCGGTGAGCACCGCGACCGCCAGGTCGGCGAGGGCGACGCCCGACCGCAGCGGGACGGCGGCATCCTGCGCCGCGGCACCGGACCCTGCGGCATCCGAGGGCGAGAGGATGACGCGGCGGGCGTCGGTGACGAGTCGCTCCGTCCACGTCGCGGCGCCCTCGCCCGAGACCTCCTCGACCCCCGACGCGGACTCGACCGAGAGGGTGAGCGGCCCGCGCACGGCCACGCGGACGCCGCCCGGCTCCGCCACGGCGAGCGCGAACGGCGGGATCGCGGCGAGCGAGGTGCCGAACGCACTCGCGAGGGCGTCGAGCACGGCGGCGACGCCCTCTCCCAGGCGTCGCCACACGGCCTCCGCCGTGTGAGCGTCGACCGAGGAGGGAAAGACGGCGAAGGCCGCGCCGGCGGCGGCGATCCACGAGGCATCCTCACCGTACGCGGGGCGGTACTGGACGACCGCGCGCGCTCCGACAGGGGTGTCGGCGGCGGTAGGCGGCGTCTGCGGTGTGGTCATGAGGGGGCTCACAGGTGTCTCAAGCGGTGTTTCAGTGGTCTCGTCGAGGTCTCGACCGCGGGCGCGTGTCTTCGTCAGGCTCCGAGCGTCGAGAACCGGCCGGAGCCGTGTCGTAGAGGTCGGCGTCGCCCGCGACGGCGAGCGCATCGACGACGAGGGCGGTGACGTTGTCGCGCCCGCCGTGCAGGAGCGCCTCGTGGATCAGCCGCGCCGCGGCGGCCTGGGGGTCGGGCTCGTCCTGGAGGATGTCGCGCAGCTGCAGCGCGGTGAGCTCGCCGGAGAGACCGTCGGAGCACACGAGGATGCGGTCGCCCGGCTCGGCCGGCACCATCCAGTAGTCGGCGCGCCCGGCGCTGCCAGCGCCGATCGCCCGCGTGATCTCATTGCGGCGCGCGGCGCTTCCGGCCTCTTCGACCGACAGCACCCCGGCGTCGATGAGCTCCTGCACGACGGAGTGGTCAACGCTGATCTGCTCGAGCATCCCCCGCGCGAAACGGTAGGTGCGCGAATCGCCGACGTTGATCGCGAGCCAGTACCCCACACCCCCGACGTCGGCGATGACCACACCGGTCAGCGTGGTCCCCGCTGCGCGACTGTCGCTCGCGATCGCCTCGACCTGCTCACGGGCGCGACGCAGTGCCGCGCGCACCTGATCGATCGAGAGGCTCGGCGCACCGGCGAGGCGTGCGAACTCCGCGACGACGGCCGCGCTCGCACGGTCGCCGGCCTCATGACCGCCCATTCCGTCGGCCACGAGGAACAGCGGCGCGTCGGCGAGAAACGCGTCCTCGTTGATGCGGCGGCGGTGCCCCGTATGGGTCGCGGCGCCCACCCGCACGGTGATCGGCGCTTCGTTCACGGCGCAACCTCGATTCGGACGTGACGGTCGCCGAACTCGAGGACATCTCCCGGGTGCACGCGCACACGCTCGCCCGGAGGCACGGTCTGGCGCTGCGTGCCGCGCAGCACGACGACGCCGTTGGTCGAGTGGCGGTCGACGACCCACAGCGAGCGGTCGGCGTCGGGCGCCAGCTCGAAGTGCGTCTTCGATAGCGAGAGGGTCTCGTCGCGGACGGGTGTCACCAGCGCATCGCGTTCGGGCGCGGGATTGCGACCGAAGACGGTCCGGCCGTAGAGGCCCTGCTGGGAGCCGTCGTCCCACACCAGTCGTGCGAGCGCACGGTCGCCGCCCGAAGGCGTCTTCTCGCCGCCGACGATCACCGTGTCGTCGTTGCGGATGACGGTCTCATCGATCGGATCGTCGAACCCGCCGAAGCCACCGCCCATCCGACCGCCGAGTCCACCGCCGACGGCGGTCTGGGGGATCATCGGAGGCGCCGCCGCCGCGGTCGCGCGCTCGGGAGAAGTGACGCCCGGCACGAAGGAGATCAGCCCGCCCGGCGCCGCGCCGCGGGCGGGCACAGCGGGCGTGGGCACGGCGGGCGTGGGAAGGGCAGGCGCCCGACCGGCGGGCGCTGCGGCCGGAGCAGGGACATGCGGCAGCGCAGCCGAGGGCACCGGCGCCACAGCCGAGGGCACCGGCACCGCGGGCACGGGAAAGGCGGTGGCGGGGGATGCCGCGGCGAACGGCCCGGCGACGACGGGGCTCGCGACCGGCGGCGGCGCGGTCGCGGAGGCTCCGGCATCCTGCGCCTGCGTCGCACGTGTCGGCGCATCGGCCATCACCGCGCCCGCGACCTTGTCGTGCCAGCCGCGGCGCCAGGGCGAGGGGTCGAACAGCGGCGAGAAGTATCCGATGACGACCGCGCCTCCGAGCCCCCAGACGATCGCCCGGAGCAGAGCACGTCCGAAGCCGAGCGGGCGGTCGGTCGCGGCGCCGTCCTCCCACCGCAGGAGGCGCAGGCGCAACGCGCGCATGCCGAACGACCCCGCGCCGCCCTGCATCCACGTCTGGACGAGCAGCCAGGCCGCGAGGATGACGTCAGCGACGACGCCGGCCACGATCGGGGGGAAGCCGCCGCCCGTCGCGACGGAGATGCCGCCGAACACGACGACGGCGACGATGAGCACGGCGGTCGCGACGGCCCCGTCGATGACGACGGCGCCCACACGTCGACCGATGGTGGCCGGGCGGATCATGCGGCGCCGCCCTGGTCTGCGTCGCCGCCCCTGCCGCGGCGACCGGGCAGCACACGCGCGAACACGGCCGCGCCGGTCGGGAACGTGCCCTGCAGCGAGCGGACGCTCAGACGCGCGCGCAGTCGCTGCCACGTCGTCGCGCTGCCCTTCATTCCTCCGACGATATCGTCCACTTCGCGCCAGAACGCATCGACGTCCTCCGGGGACGGATCTCCCGGACCGTAGACCTCGAGATCGGCGCGCGTCGCGAGGGCCGTCACGCGGGGTTCGGTGAAGCGCTCCTCGACGACGAGCGCACTCTCCGAGCGGGTCGCGCCCCGCTCGACGGGCGCGCGCAGGTCGACCGCGGAGTCGACGAGCTCGTCCCATCCCCCCGAGATGCGGTCGGCGGTGCGCGCCGCCGACCTCCGGCGCGCGCGGCGGGCGCCCTTGACGGCGCCCATCACGAGGAAGGGTGCGGCCACGAGCAGCAGAACACCCAGGGTGATGCCGCCGTATAGCAGCACGACACCGATCCAGGCCGGGCCGGGCGGCTCGTCCTCCTTCTGCTCGCGGTCCTCCGCGATCGCCGGCGGAAGATCGGCCGGCTCCTGCGCGGGCGGCGGGGGCTGCAGCACCTGCGGCTTCGGGTTCGCGCGCGGCTTCGTCTGCTGGTCGTTGGGTTCGTTGTCCTCGTCGGGCGCGGGGTCGAACGGGACCCAGCCGTACCCCTGGAAGGCGATCTCGACCCAGGCGTGCAGGTTGTCGCCCGTCGCCTCGAAGGTCGCGCCGCCTTCGTCGTCTTTCCCCGGGTACCACCCCATGACGACGCGGGCGGGCATGCCGAGCTGCGTCGCCATCATCGCCATCGCTGCGGCGTACTGCTCGTCGTCGCCGATCATCTGTTCGCCGGCGAACAGTGCCGTGATGCGGCTCGCGCCGTGCCCCGAGAGCGACACCACGTCGTCGGCGAGACCGTGGCTGAAGAAGCCGTCGGTGTGCAGCCAGCTCTCCAGGGCGCGTGCCCGCTCGATCGGCGTCTCCGCGTCCTCGGCGGCACGCGAGGCGAGCTCGGTGACCTTCTCGGGGATGCCTGACTGCTTCGGCATCTTGATCGCCGCGAACGGCACGTCGGCGAGCGCGGTGTCGCTCGGTGCCGTCGGGATCACGGTCTCGATCGTGTACGCATCGCCGGACCGGAGGCCCGCGGGAACCACGGCCGTGCCGGTGGCGTCGTTGAAGTGGGCCGAGCGCGCGAGCTCCTGCGCACGGGCGCCCTCGAAGGTGAACTCGCGCGTCGCACCGACGTCGGGCAGCCACACGCCCTCCAGGGAGCGGATGTCGAACTCGACCGTCGCGGGCGTGCCCTTCGCCTCCGGCGACATGTTCGAGCGCACCGGCGTGAACGCGCTCGACGAACCCGCGCCGTCATCGGCGACGTTGTAGACGATGCCGTTGTAGGCATCCATCGCCGCGAGGCGGACGCGCGCGTCTTCGGGCAGGCCCGACACCGTGAAGAGCGTCTCGTCCGCGTCATCGCGGACGTAGCCACGGAAGCTCTGCAACGGGCTCGCGTACTGCGTGATGTCGAACGGCGGCACGACGAAGTCACGCAGGATGAAGCGTGCCGTGGGCGGCGTCGCGAAGGCCGCGGTGGCGACGCCGGCCCCCGCGGCGACCGCGAGCACGACGGCGCCGGAGACGAGGCGGCGCGTGCGCGAAGAGCGGAGGGCGGCGGCATCCGAACCGCCCGCGGATTCGACCCGGACGGCGGCTCGGTCTTCGTACCAGGCGTGGCGAAGCGCGAGCCAGACGATGGCGACGGCCGCGAACAGCAGACCCTCCACGAGCGGCGCGGCGGGCTGGGCGACGCCGAGGAGGATGCTCGCGACGAGGATCACCAGCGCGGGGACGAGAGCCCACGCGGCGCGGCGCGCGCGCATCGCGAGAGAGGCGGTCAGGACTCCGCCGACGAGGGTGAGGAGGAACGGCACGACGAGGTGACCGTCGGCCGGCGAGACGGGCGGCACGGTGGTGAGCAGCTGCTTCCACGAGGTGACGACCCCGACGACGAGCTCGCGGAGGGTGTCGAGTGTCGGGATGACGCCGAGGATCGTCGTGTGGGGCAGAGCGAGCGCGCCGCCGAAGACGAGGTAGGCGCCGACCGTCACCCCGGCGAGCGGGAGGATGCCCCAGCGCCGCCACGCGCCGACGAACGCGATCGCGAGCCCGAGCGCCAGACCGCCGAGCGCGGCGACGACGTACTGCGGGCTGTCGAAGGTGTTCGCGAAGCCGATGACCGTGACGAGCAGGAGGAGCGCCGCGGCGATGAGGTCGAGCGCGACGACGCGGCGCGCGGGGAGCGCGGACGCTCCGGTCGGCGTCGCGCCCTGACGGCCAGGGCTCAGAGGCGCAGCGCTCTGAGGGGCAGCGCTCTGGCGGGGCCGGCTCATGCGAGCACCTTCCGCACGGCGCGGGGCAGCTGGTCGAGGTCGCCCAGCGTGATGACGTCGGCGTCGCCGATGCGCTGCAGGGCGGGTGCGTCGACGCGGGTGTCGGCGACGACGGCGAGCGTGCGGACATCTGCCGGGAGGCGCGAGCACGCGAGACGCAGGTCAGAGGCATCCGTCTTCGACCCCGTGATGAGGACGATGACGGCCGCGTCGGGCGCGTGCGTCGCGATCGACCCGGCGAGCGCCACGACGCCGCCCTGGCGGGAGCGCGAATGGCCCAGCTGCGAGAGCTCGTCGAGGAACCGCCGCGGCGACAGCGAGCGGAGCGGGCCGCTCTGGGTGCGTGCATCGAGCACGCGCGAGTCGCGGAGGGCGCGCAGGCCCACGGAACCGGCGACCGAGATGGCGAGCTCGAACTCCTCGGGCGTGCGGTATTCGCCGGACGGCGTCGACAGGCCGACGACGAAGTGCGAGCGGCGGGTCTCTTCGTACTGGCGCACCATGAGGTCGCCGACGCGCGCGGTGGACTTCCAGTGGACGTGCCGCAGGTCATCGCCGGGCTGGTACTCGCGGAGCGCATGGAAGGACACGTCGTCGCGGGCGAGCTGCGTCGAGGGGAGCCCCTCGAGGTCGCGGACGTAGCCGAGCGAGAGCCCCTCGAGCGGGGTCGTGCGCGGGTGGACGTACAGGTCCACGGCCTGACGACGGTCGTGCGTGCGCTCGAACAGTCCGATCGGGTCGCCGCGGCGGACGCTCACCGGGCCGACTTCGAGCACCCCGCGTGCGGTCGTCGGGATCGCGAAGACCTCGTCGTGCGCGGCGCCGGGCTGCAGGCGCGGCACCTGGAAGACTCCGCGCCCCTGCCCGACCGGCAGCACGACCTCCGAGGGCAGCAGGGTGCGGGAGGTCGCGTTGGCGAGGGTCAGCCCGCCGACGGCCCGCTCGCCCACGACGACACGCGTACGGGTGAGATCGAGGTCGATGTCGTACGTCGTCCGTCCGAAGAGGAATCCGACGCTCAGAACGAGGATCACGGTGAGGATCACCGCCGCGACCATGAGCTCCGTCCACCCGAACGAGAGAGCGAGCCACCACAGGACGACCGCCGCGAGGAGAACGACCCGGCCGAGCGGGCGGATGACCGCGGCGACCTGTCCGGCGACACCGCCCGTGACCCGTGCCGCGCTCTCCGCGCGCTCGCGCCACCGCTCCGCGCGCGTCGCGGCGCGCGGCGAGATGAGGCCGGTGTCCTCGGCATCCGCCGCCTCTCCCTGGCGGCGCGAGGGAGCGAGCGTGTCGGGCGTGGTGGTCATCTCCGTCGGGCGCCGATCAGCTGGCGGCCCGCGCGAGCGGCGCCTCGACGGCGGCCAGCGCGCGCTGCACGACGGTCTCGGCGGTGGTGCCCGCGAACTCCGCCTCGGGATCGAGCACGAGGCGGTGCGCCCAGACCGGCACGGCGAGCGTCTTGATGTCGTCGGGGATGACGAAATGGCGCCCTTGCGCCGCGGCGTACACCTTCGCGACGCGGATCATCGAGATCGCACCGCGCACCGAGACGCCCAGGCGCGTGTCGTCCGACGCGCGCGTGGCCTCCACGATCTGCGCCGCATAGCGGGCGACGGCGGGGTCGACGTGGACGGACGCGGCGAGGTCGGCCATGTCGGCGACCGCGTGGGTCGTGATGACGGGTTCGAGGTTCGCCGACGGGTTGCGGTCGACGGCGCCGACGAGGATCCGCTCGGTGACGGCGAGCGTCGGGTAGCCGATCGAGATCTTCAGCATGAAGCGGTCGAGCTGCGCCTCGGGCAGTTTGTAGGTGCCCGACTGCTCGATGGGGTTCTGCGTCGCGATGACGAGGAACGGGCGCCCCACCTCGTGGGCTGTGCCGTCGACCGTGACACGCGACTCCTCCATGACCTCGAGAAGCGCCGACTGGGTCTTCGGCGAGGCGCGGTTGATCTCGTCGGCGAGGACGATCGAGGCGAACACCGGGCCGCGGTGGAACTCGAAGCGGTGGTTCTGCTGGTCGTAGATCGTGACGCCGGTGACGTCCGAGGGCAGCAGATCGGGCGTGAACTGGATGCGGGTCGAGGTGCCCTGCACGCTCGCCGCGAGCGCCTTGGCGAGGCTCGTCTTTCCCGTGCCCGGGGCGTCTTCGAGCAGCACATGGCCCTCGGCCAGCATCGCCGCCAGCACGAGCCCGACGACCTCGCGCTTGCCGAGGAGTGCGAGATCGACGTTGTCGACGAGGCGCGTGAAGGTCTCGCGGAACCACGCCGCCTGTTCCGGGGTCATGCTCATTCGTTCTCTCCTTGCCGTCGCGAGGTGTGCGGGGTCATCCCCATGGCCGCGTCTCGTATTTCTTGCCGTTGAGGACGACCCAGACGGGCTGCCCGGATCCGCCGAGGTAGCACTCAAGCCGCGTCGAGCCGTTCGCGGGGAAGTACACGGGGCCCTCCCAGCTGTTGAACTGACCACCGTCGACCATGCACTTGTAGGTGTACTCGCCCGCAGGGAAGTCCTGCGTCGTCACCTTGAAGTACGCACAGGAGGCGGAGGAGCAACCGGGCTGGCCTGCCGCGCTTCCACCCTTCGACACCCATGCCCGCGGTTCGGGCGGCGGCGGCTCGGCCTCGGTCTTCGCCGAATCGGAGGCCGTCGTCGTCTGCCCCGCGGCGGTCGTGCGCACCTCGAGGGTCGCGGTGAAGCTGTATCCGCGTGTTCCCGAGCGCGAGCCGCTCGCGCCCACCGTCTCCCAGCCTCCGCCGTCGATGCGGATCTGGGTGGTGATGTCGCGGCCGTTCCGGGCGGGCGAACCCCACGTGTAGGTGACACTGCGTCCGCTCGCGTTCACCTTCGCAGAGGGGTTGCCGATCGGCCCGTACGGCGAGACCTTGTTGGATGCCGCCGATGCGGCTCCCTCGTACGTCGACCCGTCGGCCGTCGAGACGGCGCGGACGCGGATCGAGTACGTGCCGTTGTTGCTCACGCCGCTTCCGATCCGCCCCGAGCCGTCGGTCCCGCCCGACGCCCAGTCGCCGCGCCAGCTGCCGCCCTCGACGGAGAACTGGTACTTCACCTCGCCGGCGTTCGCACCGTTGAGCGGCCCGGCCTTCCAGGCGACGTCGACCGTGTTGTTCCCCTCGGTCGCGGAGACTCCGGTCGGCGCCCCGGGCGGGGTGAACGCGCGGCGTGGTGCCGACGGCTCGCTCCACTGGCCCCAGCCCGCCTTGTTGGTGGCGCGCAGAGCGAACGTGTAGTCCGCCCCGGATGTCGGCAGGCTGATCGCCTGGCTCGTCTGCCCCGCCGCGGGCGTGACGGTGCGCACGACGGTCATCCCCTGGCGCACCTGCAGCTCGTACTGCGCGATCGCGTCGCCGTTGTCGGCCGGCGCCTTCCAGTCGACCTGGAGCTGCGCCTGCGAACCGACGGAGTCGATGCGCTTCGTGGTGGGGGCGGCGGGCTGCGCGGGGGGAGCTGCGGGCACCATCGAGGACGACCACGGGCTGAACTCGCTCGGCTCGGGGGCACGGTTGTGGGCGCGGACGCGCACTTGATACGACGTACCGTTCTGGAGGCCCTCCCAGCGCAGCGTGGTTCCGCTGACACCCGTCTTCTGCGCGATACCGGACGGCGGGGCGGGAGAGATCTCGAGCGTGTAGCTCTCGACCGGCGACCCCTCGGTGCGCGGAACGGTCCACGCGACCTCGAGCGCGCGATCGTCGAAGTCGAGGGTCGGCGGGGCGGGGGTCTCCGGACGGACGTCGGGGCGCGCCGTCTCCGACGGAGCGGAGGGCTCCGAGACACCGACCGCGTTCGTCGCGGTGACGGTGAAGTTGTACTCGACGTTGTTGGTCAGAGCGTCGAGCGTGCACGTGGTCGCGGCGCACGACTTCGTGTACCCGCGTGCGGCATCCGTCACCGTGTATGTCGTGATCGGCTTGCCGTTGTCGATCGGCGGCGTCCACGAGAGCACGACCGTGCGGCTCTGCACCGACGACACGGTGGGCTTGCCCGGGGCGTCGGGCCGGCCCTGCACGGTGATGCGCACGCGGCCCTCGACGACACGGTCGGCGTCTTCGGTCTTGTCGAGCACGCGGTAGCGGGCGACGACCGTGCCGACGAAGTCGCCGGGGGTCGTCACTTCGACCCGGTCGCCGACGACGCGGACCTCTCCGGCCCCCGACTCGCGCCCGGCGTCGAGGATCTTCAGGGGCGTGTCGGGGAACGGGTTGACGTCGTTGTCGAGCACCGGAACGCTGACGGTCTTGCCCTGGTCGGCCTCGGGGATGATGTCGTCGTTCGCGGTGGCGAGCGGGCGCGTGGAGGCGCTGACCGTCACCGTCACCTCGGCCTCGACCGGGTCGGACTCTCCATCGGTCGCGGTCACGATGATCGTCGCGACCGTGCCCTTGGGCGTCTTGGCCTCGGCGGAGACCTTCAGCTGCGTGCCGTCGACCGAGACCGACATGCCCTCGGGTGCGCGCCCGCGTGTGCCGAACTCGATCGTCGTCCCCGGGTCGGGATCGGTCGCGAGGCCCGCGAGATCGAGCGTCGCGGCGTCCTCGCCCGGGGCGACCGTCATCGACGCGCCGACGAGGGTCGGGGGCTGGTTGTCGGGCGGCAGCACGGTGATCGGGATCGTGAGGGTCGCCTTGCGGCCCGTGGCGTCGTCGGGACCCGTGCCATCGGTGACCTCGAAGGTCAGCGCATCGGCGCCGAAGTAGCGCTCCGCGGAGGTGTAGACGAGCGTCTTCTGGTCCTTGATGAGGCTCGCCCCGTCGGAGTGCGCAGCGAACACCTTCGCGGCCTCGGTGATGACGACGTCCTTCCCACCGGCGGCGCGCACGTACTGCGACAGCGGCAACTCGACCGTCTCCCCGCTCTTCACCTCGAGGGCCTTCGTCGAGATGAGCGTCGGCGGGAGCTCGGCGAGACTCGGCACGCGCAGGAACGCGGACGCGCTCTGGTCGTCGCGGTCGGTGATCGTGTAGGTGATGAGCTGCGGAGCGTCACCGACCGTGACGCGCACGGCGCCGTCTGCCGCGACCCGCGCGGTCCCGGCCCCCGTGCCGAGTGTCACCGTCAGCTCTCCGCGCGTCCCATCCGGGTCGTCGTCGTTGTCGAGCACCGCGGTGCGCGCCGTTCCGTCGTCCTCGACGTCCTCGGGTCGCACCCGATCGTCGCGCGCGACGGGCGCGAGCAGCGGCACCTCGTCGTCGACGGTGATCTGCACGCTCGTCGTGGCCTGCAGGCCGCGTGCGTCGCTGATCGTGTACTGCACCGACGTGTTCATCTCCTCGTCGGGTGCCGTGATCAGCAGGTACTCCCCCGCCGCCTCGGCGGCGAGTCCGGGCACGTCGGGCACGTCCACGGCATCCGGAGCGAAGCCGTACTCGTCGCCGTCGGGATCGGAGTCGTTGGCGAGCACGGGCAGGGCCACCTGCCGACCGGGGCGCATGACGACAGAGTCGCGCACGGCGTACGGCGCCTGGTTGACGGTCGCCGCGGGAGCGATGCCCACCTGGACCGTCGCGGTGCCCTCCCTCCCGAGGCGATCGCGGACGCGGTAGGCGAACGCATCGGTGCCGGTCGAGTCCTCGAAGGCCTGGTAGGTGAAGCCGTCGGCGTTCACCTTCGTGATCCGACCCTTCTTGGGGGCCTGGTCGACGCCGACGAGCTCGACCGAGTCGCCGTCCTCGTCGATCCCGTCGAGCGGCACCGGGATCTCGACGCTTGCACCGCTGAGCGTGCGCGAGGTGAGATCGCGCGGGCGCGGGGCGGCGTTGGCCTCGTCGTCACGCGGGAGGATCTGGATCGTGACGTACCCGGCATCCCGCTGTCCGGTCGAATCCTGCACCTCGTACGTGGCGTAGACGGTTCCCGGCTCGTCGCCCGCGCGGAACCGGACGACGTCCTCGGAGACGAATGCCTCGCCATCGGCGGGGTCGATGTACGGTTCGACGAGGTCGGACGAGAGCGTGAGCGTGTCGCCGTTCGGGTGGTAGTCGTTCTCCAGCACCGGGATCGTCACGACGTCTCCGACGCGGACGACCGCACGGTCGTCCTCGGCGACGGGCGGTCGCTGGCGGGCGGGGGCCGGCACGGGGATGACGACGATCTCGCCCGACGCCGACTGCGTCCCGTTCGAGATCGTGTACCCGACGCGCGACTGCGCACTGAGCTGGCCGAGGTCGGTGATGCGCACCGTCTCGTGTCCGAGGACGGATGCCGCGATGCCGCTGCCGGGATCGACCGTGACCGACTGGACGACGAGGATGCCGCCGCCGGGATCCGTGTCGTTGGAGAGCACGTTGACGAGGACGTCATCGCCGCTCGGCAGGAGCGCGACGTCACGCACCGCGACGGGGGGAAGGTCCTCGGCGGCCTCGGGAAGGACGTCCACGCGGACGATGCCGGGCACCGAGTTGGGGCCGGCCGACACGAGGTACGGGACGTAGTAGGTGTCCGCGACGTCGGCGGTGAAGGAGAAGGTCTTGTCGGTGTAGTCGGGGCTGATCGTGGTTCCCGGGACCTCGTCGACGCGGGTGAGGCGCAGCTGCTCGCTTCCCGAACTGGTGTCGTTCGTGAGCGGCGCGACCGTCACCGAGCGACCGACGCGGGTGACGACGTGGTCGGCATTCGTCAGCGGCACCGTCGTCCCGAGGGGCACGATGTCGTACCGGGCGACTCCCGCGCCGTCGTCGGTGCCGTCGGACACCGTGATCGGCACGTCCTTGCGACCCTGCACCCCGCCGATCGCGCGATAGGTGATCTGCCCGTCGGAGGTGTAATCCGCCTCGTCGCCGCCGTCGGGCGTGACGTTCAGCAGGAAGATGTCGTCGCCGTCCGGGTCGATCCAGTCGGGCAGCACGTTGTAGGACGCAGTGCCGCCCGTCTCGACGGTGATCGGCGTCTTCCGCTTCTGCACCGGCGGGGAGTTGACGTCGAAGTCGTGCACGGTGAGCGAGACGGATGCCGTGGCCTCGCCGCCCCGGCCGTCCTCCACGACGTAGTCGAACGTCGTGGAGCCCGAAGCGCCCTCCTCGGTCGTGATCTGGAGTGCCGCGCCGTTGTGGATCGGCTCGACCCGCCCGAAGGCGGGGTCCTTCGACACCGCCGCGACGAGGACGTCGCCGTCGGCATCCGTGTCGTTGTCGAGTATCGGAAGGACCGTCGTGCGGCCCGGGCGGATGCCGTACTCGTCGTCGACCGCGATCGGCGGCGTGTTCTGCTCGGTGCGCTCGGGGAGGGTCGTCTGCACCGTCTCTTCGGTGGTCTCCTCCTCCTCTTCGCCCTCGCCCTCGGGCGGTGTGATGTCCTGCCAGTTGTCGACGCGCTGGAGCGATTCCGAGGCGAGCCACGCGGCACCGCCGAAGACGTCGTTGAGCACGACGACGTCGCGATTGACCCGAAACTGCAGGACGGCCGTCGGGTCGATGCCCGGCACCTCCTGGACAAGGTCGTCGGCGGTGCCGGGGCAGTCGCGGACGAACCGACCCGTTCCCGACCACGCACCGTACGCGCAGCCCGCGACGAACACGGGCTCGGCGGGCGTGCCCTCGCCGCCCTCGGCCGAGATCGTGACGGGGTCGCCACCGCCGCGCGGCAGGCGGAGGAGCTCGGTGGGGGTCGCGACCGTCACGGTGTCGGTGTCGGGCGAGGGCTGCTGCAGCACGGCATCCGGACCGACCTCGGCCGTCGACCCGTCGCTGCCGAGAATCGTCCGGGTGTCCGCGTCGAGCACGTAGGCGGTGGCGCCCACGGCCGTGACCGAGAGATCGTGGTCCTTCGCGACGCCCTCCAGCTCGCGCGAGGAGGTCTCGGTCATCTCCGCATCGTCGCCGGGCGCGTAGCTGCGCAGCGTGCCGCTCTTCGCCGCGGCTGCCCAGACGACGCCGTCGGCGCCGACGGCGAGCGCGGCGTTCTTGCCGAGATCGGCGACGGGTTCGGTCCCCTCGGCGCCGAGGGAGGCGACCCCGCTGAAGGGCGCCGACCAGAGCGCGCCGGAGGGTTCGAGGACGGCGACCCTGTCGGCCCCGAGCGCGACGGCGGAACCGGGAGCGACGTCGGCCGTCTCGGAGAGGATCACGCGCGCGGGGTCGACGGCGGCGACGGATGCCGCAACCGGGTCGACGATCATGACCCGCGACCCGCTCTGCAGGATGTCGTAGTCGCTCGAGACGGCGCGGAGCCCCCCGTCGAGGACGCGCGAGGAGTGGTTGAAATGACCGACGAGCAGGCTCGACTGCTTCGAGACCCACACGCCGCCGTCGTGGAGATCGACTTCGGTCGTGGGCTTGCCGTCATAGGTGACGGCGAAGAAGCCGAGAGCAAGGGCGGCCGCCGTGACGACACCCGCCGAAGCGAGGGTCTTCGGGCGCGCGCGAAGCCACGCGAAGGAGGTCATCGTCGGCTCGGCTCCCCTCAGTGCTCGCGTCGCGCACCGCATCCACTCCATGCGGCTGTCCGTCTGAATCCACCCGTGCGATCCGGAACGCGCAACCCAGACAGGCTACCTGACGCCGCGGCGGCGATCTGCGCGTTGCGTGACCTCGTGACGCCGTTCTTCACCCGGCGCGGTGACAGCCGACGAGGTGATCGTCGACCATCCCCGCCGACTGCATGAGCGCATACATCGTGGTCGACCCGACGAAGCGGAACCCGCGCCGGCGCAGCTCCTTCGACAGGGCGTCGGATGCCGGAGTTGTCGCGGGCACGTCGGCGAAGGCGACCGGTCGCTGCGCCTCGGGGCGCGCGGGCGGGGCGAACGACCACATCAGAGCGTCGAGCTCACCGGCATCCATCGCGGTCACGAGCTGGGCGTTGCCGATCGTCGCGAGGATCTTCGCGCGGTTGCGGATGATGCCGGCATCCCCCATCAGCCGCTCGATGTCGTCGCCGCCGAACGCCGCGACCGCCTCGGGCTCGAACCCCGCGAACACCTCGCGGAAGCGAGGGCGCTTGCGAAGGATCGTGATCCAGCTGAGGCCTGCCTGGAATCCCTCGAGCGACATCTTCTCGAACAGAGCCCGGTCGCCGTGCAGGGGCCGGCCCCACTCTTCGTCGTGATAGCGGCGGTACTCCGGGTCGTCGCCGACCCATCCGCAGCGCGCGAGGCCGTCGGGTCCGGTGCGGAGGTCAGTCACCTGGTCAGGCTAGCCGCCTGCTCCGACACCGGCCGCTCGGCGACGATCGCCTCGACCGCCTGCGCGAGATCGGGGCACGCGAACTCGAAGCCCGCGTCGGTCAGGCGCTCGGGCGTGACCCACCGGCTCTTCAGGACGAGCTCGGGCTCGGTGCGCAGCGCCCACATGGCAGGCTCGAGCATCCACCGGAACGCCGGAAGGCCGATCGGGGCGCCGACCGCGCGGCGGAGGATGCCCATGAGCGTGCGGTTGTCGGAGGGCCGCGGACTCGCCACGTTGACCGGTCCGGCGATCTCGTCGTGCATGTCGAGGAAGCGAACCGCGCCGACGACGTCATCGAGGTGGATCCAGCTGAACCGCTGCCGGCCACGCGTGCGATGGCGCGGCGCGCGGCCATCGCCGGTCGGGTGGTCGCCGATGCCGCGATAGCGCCGGTGCTGTGGCCACCACCCGTCGTACTGCGGCCCGCCGAGGCCCAGGCGCGCGAGCCGCAGCAGCATGCCGGTCGCCGGGCCGTCACCGAGGACGATCGCCATGCGGAGCGCGACCCGCCGCGTGCCGGGCAGGTCGCCGGCGAAGAGCTCACGCTCCCAGCTGCGCGCGACGTCGACCGAGAAGCCGGTGCCGAGTTCGCCGGGCGTCGCGGCCCCGGTTCGGTCGGTCTGGGGGTGGTCGGACTGCGGGTGGTCGGTCTGGGGGTGGTCGGACTGCGGGTGGTCGGTCGCGTGCCGATAGATCGTGGCGGTCGACGCGTTCATCCAGACGCGCGGCGGGCGGGATGCCGCGGCGATCGCCTCCCGAAGGGCGCGCGTCGTCGCGACGCGCGAACGCAGGATCTCGTCGCGGTTGCGGTCGGTGTAGCGGCAGTTGACCGACTTCCCGGCGAGGTTGATCACGAGGTCTGCGCCGTCGACCAACCGGCCGATCGAAGCGGGGTCGTCCCACGTGGCGTCGGGGATGGGGGCGGCGGGGGTTCTGTGATGGGCTCGCCCGATCGTCCGGACGTCGGCGCCGTCGGCCCGGTACGCCGCGACGAGAGCGCTGCCGACGAATCCCGATGCGCCGGCGATGACGACGCGACGCGGAGTGGTACCTCGAATCGGCTCCATAGCAGCCCTCCTAGCAACCCTCCGGTATTTCTGAACATGTTCAGATTAGCGCGAGGGCGGGGTGCGGTGTTCGGTTCGCAGGAGATTCGGCATCCACGCCGGCGTGATCCCCGGAATCCCGGGGTCGCGAGCCAGCGCCCGCTCAAGAACTCCTGCGAACCGAACACGCGAACCCGGGAACGGCGAAGGGGCCGCGCAATCCGTGAACCCGAATCACGGTGCGCGGCCCCTGAGAAGGCGCCGGCGGCGCCCGCTCGAAGCCGTGAGGCAGGCGCGGCCTCGCGAGGCCTTCACCTGGGTAGTGTCCGGAATCGCCGATTCCGTACACCTGCCGGGGTGATCGTTACCGTTCCGTGATCTTCGGGGGCGCGGTGATCTCGATACACCGCGGCTGCGGCGCGGCACTCGATCAGCGAAGGCGCCGCGGCGCGGCGCGTTACTTCTTCTTGAGGGTCTTCTCCGAGACGGGCGCGTCGCCCGACGCGGCGAGCGCGGCGTAGTACGCACGGGCCTCGTCCTGCCGGGCCTGCTCGGCGCCGGAGGCGATGGGCGCGCGGACGTGCTCGGGCTCGAAGCCGTAGGCATCCACCAGATCCTGCGCGTGCGGACGCAGACGCAGGATGAGCCGGTCGATGTACTTCGAAACGGATGCCGCCCGCTGCGCGGAGAGGCGACCGTTGATGAGGTACCACGCCAGATGCTTCTCGATGAGGTGCATGCCGAACAGGTCGCGCAGCCACGTGAGCACCTGCTTGGTGCCCTCATCGGTGATGCGGTTCACGCCGTCGCTGAAGGCCTCCCACTGCAACAGTTCGCCGTGCGCGCGGGCGGCTTCGATGAGCTCAGCCTGGTTGGCGTTGAAGATCGCCGCAGCCTCCGCCTTCGACGCCTTCGCGGCGGGGCGCAGGCGCCCGGCGATGTCGGCGATCATCTGCTCGACGCGCCCCGCGAGCAGCTCGTGCTGCTGCTCGGCGCGCAGGCCCAGCTCGACCGAGCGAGCGGTGGAGCCGAAGTCGGCGACCGACTGGCCGAACTGCCGCAGCCCCGCCCCGTGGAAGATCTTGCCTGCCGTCTGCTTGGCGGCGAAGGAGGCGAGCTTCGCGGCATCCGCCCCCTTGAACTGCTTGGCGTAGTCGGCGAGCAGTCGCTTGCCGACGAGCTGCAGGAGGATCGTGTTGTCACCCTCGAAGGTGACGTAGACGTCGAGGTCCTGGTGGAGACCGACGAGACGGTTCTCGGCGATGAAGCCCGAGCCGCCGCACGCTTCGCGCGCCTCCTGGATCGTGCTGAGCGAGTTCCAGGTGGAGAGAGGCTTGAGGGCCGCCGCGAGAGTCTCGAGGTCTTCGCGCTCCTCGGGGGTGTCGGTGCGTCCCGAGAAGACGCCGTCGAACTTGCGCAGCAGCTCGTCGTTGGAGAAGAACTGCGCGTAATTCTCGGCCAGGCGCGGCAGGAGGCGCCGCTGGTGCTTGCCGTAGTCGAGGAGGACGACCTCGTCGCTGCCCGAACCGGAGTCGAACTGGCGGCGCTGGTTCGCGTAGGTGATCGCGATGTGGAGGGCGAGCGCGGTGCCGGTGGTCGCGGCACCGTCGAGCGAGACGCGGCCCTGCACGAGCGCGCCGAGCATCGTGAAGAAGCGGCGGCCGGGACTCGGGATGTCGGAGGTGTAGCTGCCGTCGGCGGCGACGTCGCCGTACCGGTTCAGCAGGTTGAAGCGCGGGATGCGCACGTGATCGAAGGCGAGGCGTCCGTTGTCGATGCCGTTGAGGCCGCCCTTGACGCCGTCGTCCTCACTCTGGACGCCGGGGAGCATGTTGCCCTCGTCGTCGCGGATCGGCACGAAGAAGCAGTGCACGCCGTAGTTGACGCCCCCGGTGATGAGCTGCGCGAACACCGTCGCCGCGCGACCGTGGAGCGCCGCGTTGCCGAGGTAGTCCTTCCACGCGCCGCGGAACGGGGTGTTGATGACGAACTCTTCCGTCTCGGGGTCGTACGTCGCGGTGGTGCCGATGGACGCCACGTCGGAGCCGTGGCCGATCTCGGTCATGGCGAAGGCGCCCGGCAGGCGGAGCTCGATGACGTCGCTCAGCCAGGCATCGTGGTGCTTCTCGGTGCCGAGCTGGTAGATGGCGGAGCCGAAGAGGCCCCACTGCACACCCGACTTGATCTGCAGGCTCGGGTCTGCGAGGACGAGCTCCATGAACCCGGCGAGGTTCGCGCCGTTGTTCTCGAGCCCGCCGTACTTCTTCGGGAACGCCCGACGCGACCCGTTGTTGTCGACGAGCAGGCGCAGCTGGCCGAGGACGCGCTCGCGGTGCTCGGCGACGGGCTGGCCGTCGATGCGCCAGAACGCGGGGTCCTTGATCATCTCGCGAGCCTCGCGGCGCGTCTCACCCCAGGTGCCGAGCAGCAGATCGGTGACCGCGGCGACGTCGATCCGGGGCTCGTGCGCCTCGGCGGCGGTGTGCGCCGCGGTGGGCGCGCCTCCCGACGGCGTCCGCTTGCTGGTGGCGGGCTTCTTGGGGTGGATGTTCTGGCGGACGGCGGCGTCGGTCATCGGCGGGCCTCTCTGTGAGTGGGCAGAGGAGATCAGGATCACGGTAGGAGGGCCACAACGCGACCGCAAGACGGTTGCGGGAGTGCGACAAACCGCGGCGGGCGATGATCGCGACGCGTTGTATGACACTCACACCCAGCATGCATGACACTCAGTCTCATCGACAGAGCAACAAGGGTGGATGCCGGCAGCCCCGTGCAGCGCCGGACGATGAGACCGCTCAGTTCGCCGCGACGACCGCGAGCACCGCCTCTCCGTAGGCCTCACGCTTCTTGGCACCGATGCCCGTGACGCCGTCGAGGTCGTCGAGCGTTCGCGGGCGCCGCTCGGCGAGCGCGCGCAGCGTCGCGTCACCGAAGACGATGTACGCGGGGACGCCCTGCTCCTTCGCCGCGCCGACGCGCCACGTACGGAGCGCTTCGAGCAGGTCGCGGTCGCCGTCGGCGACGGTGTCGGATGCCGCGGCCTTGCGCACCCGCGACCCCGAGCCGCCGCCCGATCGCCCGAGCACGTCGCGTCGAAGCGGGACCGCCGCCTCGCCGCGGAGCACTGCCGCGCCCTCGTCGCCGACGGCGAGCACGCCGTATTCGCCCTGGGCGACGATGATGCCGCGCGCGAGCAGCTGACGCACGACGCTCCGCCATTCCTGGTCGCTCAGGTCGGCGCCGAGGCCGTAGGTCGACAGGGTGTCGTGCCCCTGCTGCCGGATGCGCTCGGTCGAGGCGCCTCGCAGGATGTCGATGAGGTGCCCCGCGCCGAACGCCTGGTTGCGCTCGCGCTTCAGGCGGACGACCGTCGACAGGAGCTTCTGGGCGGGAACGAGTCCGTCCCACGTATCGGCGGGTTCGAGGCAGGTGTCGCAGTTGCCGCAGCGGCCGGATGCCTGCCCGAAGTACGCCAGCAGGTTCTGGCGGCGGCATTCGACGGTCTCGCACAGGGCGAGCATCGCGTCGAGGTGCTGCCCGAGGCGCTGCTTGTAGGCGCGCTCCCCCGGCGACTGGTCGATGAGGCGGCGCTGCTGCACGACGTCGCCGAGACCGTACGCCATCCACGCGACCGCGGGCTCACCGTCGCGGCCCGCACGGCCCGTCTCCTGGTAGTACCCCTCGACCGACTTGGGCAGGTCGATGTGCGCGACGAAGCGGACGTCGGGCTTGTCGATGCCCATGCCGAACGCGATCGTCGCGACCATGACGACGCCGTCTTCACGGAGGAACCGGCCCTGGTGGTGTGCGCGGAGTCCGGCATCCAGACCTGCGTGGTACGGCAGCGCGTCGACGCCCTGCGTGCGCAGGAACTCCGCGGTCTGCTCGACCGACTTCCGACTGAGGGCGTAGACGATGCCCGCCGACCCCTCGGGCTGCGAGCGGACGAACTGCAGCAGCTGACGGCGCGGGTCGACTTTCGGCACGATGCGGTACTGGATGTTCGGGCGGTCGAAGCTCGCGACGAAGTGCTGGGCTGCGTCCAGGTGCAGCCGCTCGGTGATCTCGCGGTGCGTCGCGCGGGTCGCGGTGGCGGTGAGCGCCATGCGCGGAACACCCGGGAACCGCTCGCCGAGGTCGCCGAGGGCGAGGTAGTCGGGGCGGAAGTCGTGCCCCCACTGGCTGACGCAATGGGCCTCGTCGATCGCGATGACGCTCAGCGTGCCGCGCTGGAGGAGCGCGGTCGTCGCGGCTCCGCTCAGGCGTTCGGGCGCGACGTAGAGGAGGTCGAGCTCGCCGGCGAGGTAGGCCTGCTCGACGCCCGCGCGCTCGGCGGGGCTCTGCGTGGAGTTGAGGTACGCGGCGCGCACGCCGTTGGCGATGAGGGCGTCGACCTGATCGTGCATGAGCGCGATGAGCGGGCTCACGACGAGACCGGTGCCGGGCCGGACGAGCGCGGGCACCTGGTAGGTGATCGACTTGCCGCCGCCGGTCGGCATGAGGACGACCGCGTCGCCCCCGCCGACGACCTGATCGACGATCGCCGCCTGGTCTCCGCGGAAGTCGTCGTACCCGAAGACCTCTTTCAGCACGGCCCGCGGGTCGGCTCCGGCATGGTCGCGGCGCTCGAGGGTGAGCACGGATGCCGGGACGGCCTGCGCGGCCGACACGGCCTGCGCCGCCGAGGCGTTCGTCGGGCGCGACGGTGTCGGATGCGCGCCCACGGGCCCCGAGTGCACAGAGCGGGCGAGGGCGCCCGCGTACCCGTCGAACTCGGGCGGTGGCGCCTCGCCGTCGTCGGGAGGCACGAGCGCGTCGACATCCCAGGGGACGTCACCGTACGGGTCGTCGTACTCCACGTCTCGCCCGTCTGCTCCGCTCACCACACCAGGCTAACCGGGGCCTCGGACACACGCGTCAGCACCAGCGCTCCGCGAGCCCCTGGATGACCGCGAGGTTCCGGTTGGTCGCGACCCCGAGCAGCTTCGCGGCATTCAGCGGGTCGACCCGGCCGTCCTGGTATCCCGGCAGGAGGAGGGCGTGCACGGCGCGGCCGCGCACCACCATGCGCCCCGCGTCGGTCGTCGTCGCCTCCACCCGGCGCGCGGTGTCGGCATCCAGCTCCTCCTTCATGAGGTAGATGTAGTGGCGCGCGAGCCCGGGGTTCTCGGCGCTCAGCGCGGCGGCGTCCTCGGCCAGCGCCCGGAACTCCGTCGTCGAGAAGACGATCGTCGGCACCTCGAACCCGCGGTCGCGCGCGAAGGCGTCTTCCAGCGTCGTCTCGATGCGGGCCCGCGAGCGCATGCGCGAGTCGAGGCGCACGTTGCTGGTGTTCAGGTGTGTCCGGACGTTCTCGAACCCGGCATCCGTCGCCGCGCGGACGATGTCGCCCTTCGGGAACACGCGCGTCGCGCCGAGGTTGACGGCACGGAGGAAAGCGAGATAGGTCGTCACCGGTGCAGTGTCGCACGAGACGCCGACACCGACCGCGGCTCGTCAGAGACGCAGCACCTCGGTCACCCGCACGATCGCCGCGCCGGCCTCGACCGAGGCGGCGAGGTCGACCTCCGCCCGCACGCGCCAGTCGTGGTCGCCCGCGGGGTCGTCGATCGTCTGCTCGACGCGCCAGAGGCCGGATGCCGCGGCATCCGCCTCATCGATCTCGACGAGCCGCGGCGAGCGCGCCGGCCCACCGGTGAGGATCTCGTCGTGCTCGTCGTAGTAGGCGTCGAGCGCCGCCGGCCAGTCGACGTCCGGGTCGAGGGCGACGAGGGCATCGTCGTCTTGCAGGGCCGCGAGCTGCACGCGGCGGAAGAGCTCGTTGCGCACGAGCACCGTGAACGCGCGCCGGTTCGTCAGGATCGACGGCGGCGCCGGCGGGACGACGGGCGCATCGTCCTCGGGGAGGCGCGCTGCGGCATCCACGAGGGATGACCACTCGTCGACGAGGCTTGAGTCCACCTGGCGCACGAGCTCGCCGAGCCACTCGATGATGTCCATCAGCTCGTCGGTGCGGGCCTCGGCAGGCACCGTCTGTCGGATCGCGCGATACGCGTCGGAGAGGTAGCGGAGCACGAGCCCTTCGCTGCGCTGCAACTGGTAGAAGGAGACGTACTCGGCGAACGACATCGCGCGCTCGAACATGTCGCGGACGACCGACTTCGGGCTCAGCGCGAAGTCGCGCACCCACGGCTGGCTCGACGCGAACACCTCGTACGACTGGTCGAGCAGCTCCGCCAGCGGCTTCGGATAGGTGACCTCCTCGAGCAGCGCCATGCGCTCGTCGTACTCGATGCCGTCGCGCTTCATCGCGGCGACCGCCTCGCCGCGCGCCTTGTACTCCTGCTGGGAGAGGATCGCCCGCGGGTCGTCGAGGGTCGCCTCGATGACGCTGACGACGTCGAGCGCGTAGTGGCCGGTGCCGGTTCCATTGCCGGCGCCGCGGTGTTCATAACTCCGGAAATCCGGCATCGAAACCGGCTCGAGCCCTGTTTCCGCTGCCCCCGGTGCCGAAACTCCGGAGTGATGAACGTCGTCGTCCGGAGAGAGCAGCTCGATCGCCGCGAGCGCGAACGGCGAGAGCGGCTGGTTGAGCGCGAAGTTCGGCTGCAGATCGACGGTCAGCCGAATCCGCGAGGGGTCGCGACGCGCCGCGTCCTCACCCTCGGCGTCGGCGTGTCGCGACCCCTCGCGCACGACCTCGACGATCCCGGCATCGACGAGGGTCCGGAAGATCGCGATCGCCCGGCGCGCGAGTGCGTAGCGCCGCCCGCGGGGCTCGTGGTTGTCGAAGACGAGGGAGCGGACGTTCTCGAAGACGTCGCCGCCGCGACCGATGACGTTGATGAGCATCGCGGCGGTGAGCTGCATCTGCGGCACGAGGGGTTCGGGCGGCGCCGCGATGAGGCGCTCGTACGAGCCCTCGCCCCAGTTCACGACGCCCGTCGGCGCCTTCTTGCGGACGATCTTCTTGCGCTTGGCGGGGTCGTCTCCGGCCTTCGCGAGTGCGACCGCGTTCTCGATCTCCCACTCCGGCGCCATCACGACGACGTTGCCGTACGGGTCGTAGCCCGCCCGCCCCGCGCGCCCGGCGACCTGGTGGAATTCGCGCGCGGAGAGCTGACGCATCTTCGTGCCGTCGTACTTGGAAAGGGCAGTGATGACGACCGTCCGGATCGGCACGTTGATCCCGACGCCGAGCGTGTCGGTGCCGCAGATGACGCGGAGGAGCCCGCGCTGCGCGAGCGTCTCGACGAGGCGCCGGTACCGCGGCAGCATGCCCGCGTGGTGGACGCCGATCCCCGACCGGACGAGGCGCGAGAGCGTCTGCCCGAACCCGGTCGTGAAGCGGAACCCGCCGATCGCCTCCGCGATCTCGTCGCGCTGCGCGCGGGTCGTGAGATTCATGGATGCCAGGGCCTGCGCCCGCTCGAGCGCCGCCGCCTGCGAGAAGTGGACGATGTAGACCGGCACCTCGCGCTCGTCGACGAGCATCGTGAGCACCTCGTGCACGGGGCGGCGCTCGTAGGAGAAGTGGAGCGGCACGGGGCGCTCGACGCCGGTGATCAGGGCGACGGATCGACCGGTGCGCTGCTCGAGGTCTTCCGCGATCGCGGTGACGTCGCCGAGCGTCGCCGACATGAGCAGGAACTGCGCCCGCGGCAGGAGCAGCAACGGAACCTGCCAGGCCCAGCCCCGCTCGGGGTCGCCGTAGTAGTGGAACTCGTCCATGACGACCTGGTCCACCGCGGCATCCGCCCCCTGCCGCAGCGCGATGTTGGCGAGAATCTCCGCCGTGCAGCACACGATCGGCGCATCGGGGTTCACCGACGAGTCGCCCGTGACCATGCCGACGTTCTCGGCCCCGAAGATCTCGACGAGAGCGAAGAACTTCTCGCTGACGAGTGCCTTGATCGGCGCCGTGTAGTACGAGCGCCCGCCGCGGGAGAGGCACGCCGCGTGGGCGGCGATCGCGACGAGGGACTTGCCGGTGCCGGTCGGTGTCGAGAGGATGACGTGCGCGCCGGAGACGAGCTCCATGACGGCTTCGTCCTGCGCGGGGTAGAGGGTGAGGCCCCGTCCGTCGGCCCACGTGACGAATCCGTCGTATGCGGCATCCGCCGTCGCGCCGGGCGGCACGAGCTCGAGAAGTCGGGTCGCGTCGCTCACCCCTCGAGTCTGCCGCACGTGAGGGCGAGGGCATCTCGGCGCGCTCGCGTGGCTCGCGAGTCACCGGCGCTTTTGCGAATCACCGCTCGATTCGCGTGCATCCAGCGGTGATTCGCGAATCGCGCGGTGACTCGCGACCAGAGACGGCGGGGCGGGTCAGGGCCGCGCGAGCTTCGCCGTGACCACGCGCGCGGCGGCCTCGTCGACGCGCGCCGCGAAGGCGGGGTCGTTCTGCGCCTTGGCGAGCACGGCGTCGTACATCGCGGCGTACACGGTCGGGTCGGCCGAGACCAGCACCAGGTCGACCCCCGCCGTGACGGCGAGCACGGCCCGATCTCCGGGCGCCCACGCCTGAGCGGCGGCCGCCGCCGAGAGGTCGTCGCTCATGATCACCCCGTCGAAGCCCACGTCCGATCGGACGAGCGAGACCACCCGCGGCGAGAACACGGCCGGCGCGGAGGCATCGATGTTGTCGTAGATCGCCGTCGACACCATGACCGCCGACGCCCCTGCCGCGGTCAGTGGACGGTAGACGCCGACGTCGGGTCCGTCGGCGGCGACCGTCGCGTCGTGCACGTTCGCCGTCGTGTCGGTGTTCGCCGTGACGTGTCCGAGCCCCGGGAAGTGCTTGAACACGGGCAGGATGCCGGAGGCCCGCATGCCGGCAGCGAACGCCCCGGCCCCTGCCTCGACGGTCGGCGCGTCGTAGCCGTACTGGCGCCCGAGCGCGCCGATCGGCGGGTTGGAGAAGCGGGCGTCGTGGCTCGTGACGATATCGGCGACCGGCGCGAGGTTCATGTCGACGCCGGCTGCGGCGAGCTCCGCACCCCACTGCGTCGCCTGCGCCTGCAGCTGGTCGGCGGGGAGGTCCGCCTGCCGGATCGCGTACGGCATGTCACTGAATCCCGGACCGCGGAGGACTTGGACCTCGCCGCCCTCCTGGTCGGTCGCAACCCACAGCCGCACCCCTCCGGTCGGGCCCGATCCGTCGGGAGCGTTACCCCGAGCGGTGGATGCCGGAGCGAGCGCGGTGAACTGCCCGACGAGCGCGGCGACGGCATCCGCGCCCGCCGTGGTCCGTCCGTGCAGGAAGATGCTCCCCGCATGGCGGTCGGTGATCGCGGTGATCGTCGCGGGTGAGGCCGACTGCACGTCGGTGCCGACCATGAAGAGTTGGCCGACTTTCTGCTCGAGGCTGAGCGCCGCGGTGGGGTCGACGTCCGCGATGGGCGAAGGCGTCGGAGCGGGGGCGACGCTCGAACGGCTGGGCTCGGCGGTCGGAGACGGCGCGACCGACGGGACGCACCCCGCCACGACCGTGACGAGCGCAAGGACGGTCACGGCAACCAGTCCACGGAGCGGGCCCATACCGTTCATCCTCGTGCGTCGGTCCGGTCGGGGAAAGACCTCCTCCTCACCGCCGAGCTGACACCTTCGGAACGTGACGCTCCGCCGGTCGGGTCAATGGCCGACGACTCCCTGCAGATCCTGCACGACCGGTCCCGCGCTACCCGAACGAGGGGCGGATCGTCTCCGCCATCGTGTCGATATTCGCCGGCGTCACCTTCCACCGGCGCGCGTCCTTGTCCTCGAACGTCACCTCGTACGCACCCTTGTCCCGATCGAACTGCACCAGAATCGAACGCGGCAACTCCTCGCCCGGACCATACTTCTCCGCAAGATACGCCTCCACAGCCGGCAGAACCGCCGATACCCGGGATGCCACGGCCGACGTCTCTCCGCCGGGAGAGTAAGAGTAGCCATGCGTGCTGTAGAACCCGGCGTCGCCGAAATCCAGGACCATCGCGAACGACTGCCAATCGTCCGCGGCGCCGTCCATGTTCTCGATCAAGGCACGGATCACGTCGACGATGGCATCACTCATCAGTCCCCCGTCGCACGAGCCGCTTCAGTGCTCGATCAGACCCTGCAGATCGACCGCAACCTGGATCGACGCGATCGTATCCCGCTTGTGGAGATTCTCCACCTTCTCCGCACCACCCAGCGACAGAAGGGGAACGTAGACGAACGACTCGTCGAATGCGAGCGGGCCGTGCGCCTCCACCGCCTTCGGGAACATGTCCCACTTGAATGCGTCAGATAGCCGCTCGACGCCGTCCAGCCGAATCAGTGTGAAGAAGGACCGCATCGACCCCAACCCACGCGCGGAGCCGTAACGATAGAAGATGCCGACAACACCATTCAGGCTCGGTTCCCAGCAGATCAGATCGCCCAACCCGGTCGTCATGATCGGGATCGAAACCCCATCACCCTGCGTCTTCCCGATGCAATCACCGACCTCGGCCTCGTACAGCTTCGGGTCGATGATTCGGAGAAACCCCTCCGCGAACGTCCCGTAGCCGTAGGTCTCCCACACCTCCACCAGCTCCGCCGGCACACGCCCCCGATACTCTTCGATGATCTCCGCCGGCACCGGCGCATGCGGAACAAAGTCCAGAATCTCCACCATAACCCTCAACCTACCGGAAGGCGACGTTGAGGTAGACCTTACTAAAGTCTGCGCCCGGGTTCGCGTTGATGAAGTCGATCACGGCGCGGTCGATATCCCCTACTCGCGATCGCCACTGAGACCCGAGCGAGGAGTTGATGCGTGTGTCACCCACCCCAGAGATGTCGGTTTGGTTACCGCCCGCGATACCGTCCAGTCGATGAGTGGCAGCCTGCGACTGCAGCCAAGTGCGGGCGGCTTGCCTGGCGTCAGAAGCGGACATGCCTCCCTCACGAAGCTCGGCGTACTTGTTGTCGAGCGCGATGTCACGCTGGACCGCCTGCTCACGCAGGGAGCCCGCCGTTCGACCATGTTCGAGGAACTCGATGCGGTTCTTCAACCACTCCGAAACGGGCGTGTTCTGCAGCGTGTCCATCTGCTCGTCATACTGCCGCTTGTATTCGTCAGAGTTGTGCTTCGGGTTCCGTTTGAACTGCTTGAGGTTGACGTCGACCGAGGGATCGTACTGATCGCGATCCCTCACCCGGCGGATGACGGTGTCGAAGTGTCCGTCGAGATTGTCGGCGAGCCGCGGGAGCTTGTCTTTCGCATGGATGCCGGCCTTCAATGCGGCCTCGCGGAGCTCCCTGATAATCGGCTTGAGCGCGCTCATCCGTCACCCCCGAAATCGAGCGCGGAGAACTCGGTGAAGAACGTCGAGGTCACCGTCTGAATGTCCGCACCGTGCAGCTTCATCTTCGAGCGGGCGTCTTCGAGCGCCTGGAGATCGGCGTAGAACTCGTCGGAGTCGCCGACGTTCGCCTCCACCAGCGGCGCATCGAGGATGGCGTCGACGATCGCGGGCAGTCGCTCCGCAAGCGGTTCGATCGCCAGTGGCGCGACCTGCCCGATGAGCTGCTCGACGACGATGTCGACCGCCGCATTGAGCAGCTTCTTCTTGATCAGGAGCATCGGGCCCGCCCCCAGCGCGGTGACGGGGTTCGTGAGCATCGCCACGAGCGTCACGAGCGTCGAGGTGACGTCGACGATGACCTTCACCTTGAGCGCCGTGATGGCTTCGGCCGCGACATCCATCGCGCCCGCGGCCGGGGGCATGAGGTCGACGAGCTGCTGCAGGTTCTGCGACCGGTTCGCGTTCCACGCGCCGAGCGTGGCCGGGCCGGCCTGCCCGCGCATGGCCGCGGCGACATCACCGTTCATCTGTCGGTCGATCGCCTGGATCACATCTCCGAGGTCCGACCCCAGGTTCCGCACCAGCGTGGCGCCCTTGCGGACCTCATCCTCGTCCACGTCGGGCCATTCGAAACCGAGCTTCTCCATCACCCAGACGAGTTCGTTGGGGAGCATCATGCCCATGCGCCTACCTCCTCCCGCACGAGCCTAAGTGCCGCGACGACGATCCGTCGAGGCTTGCGCACCGCCTCGCCGCCGCGATCAGCAGCATCGCGCGCCGGGGTTGCGGTCCTGATCGTCCATGCGGTCACGCCAGAACTGGCGCTCCGAGACCGGGGTCTCCCCGGGATGGTGCCGCCGCTGATGGGCGACGTACGTCGCGTACGCGGTGTCGCCCATCAGCGACGTCATGTACCAGTGGATGCCGCGCACCGCCCTCCCACCGGCGCGCCACACCTGCGCGAGCGCGGTGGCCGCGGCATCCCTCAACGTCATCTCCGTCATATCGCACTCACTGTCTGCGACGCGTCCTCATCAATGCCCGCGGCGGGCGGTGGCCGCCCGCTCCTCGGCGAGGATCGGCTCCCATTCCTTCTCGAGCTCGCGTTCGTCCTTCGTCGCGATGAACCCCGCGGGGGCGTAGCGGCGCGAGGCGACGGCCGGGTCTTCGGTGTTCTCACCGCCGCCGTGACGGATCGCCTGCACCGTCACGACGATCGCGACGAGGATCACGACGATCGCGAGGGTCACGAAGATGATCGACAGGGTGCCCTGCACCGCCGTATTGCGGATGACCGCGTCGACGACTTCCGGTGTGCCGAGGCTGCCGTCGCCGGCCGCCTTCGCGGCGCGGTACTTGGCGTTGTTGGCCCAGTATCCGATCTGCGGCACGGGCGAGAAGATCTTGTACATGGATGCCGTGATCGTCACGACGGCCGTGAACACCATCGGCAGCGCGATGATCCAGAGCCACTTCACGTACTTCGGGCCGCGCTTGGCGACGATCGCCATGACGACCGACAGGGCGATCGCGGCGAGCAGCTGATTCGCGATGCCGAACAGCGGGAAGAACGTGTTGATGCCGCCGAGCGGATCGGTGACGCCGAGGATCAGGATGTAGCCCCAGCCCGCGACCATGATGGCTGTGCAGATCCAGACACCGGGACGCCACGAGACGTCGCGGAACTTGGGGATCCAGGCGCCGATCGAGTCCTGCAGCATGAAGCGGGCGACGCGGGTTCCGGCATCCACCGCCGTGAGGATGAACAGGGCCTCGAACATGATCGCGAAGTGGTACCAGAACGCCATGAGCGCCTGGCCGCCGAGCGCCTGCTGCATGATGTGCGCGAGACCGAGGGCGAGCGTCGGAGCGCCGCCGGTACGCGAGACGATCGATTCCTCGCCGACCGCCTCGGCCGTGCTCGTCAGCATCTCCGGGGTCAGGTGGACACCCGTGAGGCCGAGAGAGTTGACGAAGGCCACGGCTCCTTCGACGGTGCCGCCCGTGAGTGCCGCGGGAGAGTTCATCGCGAAGTAGATGCCCTGGTCGATCGACAGGGCCGCGACGAGCGCCATGATCGCGACGAACGACTCCATGAGCATGCCGCCGTAGCCGATGAAGCGGGTCTGCTTCTCCTTCTCGACGAGCTTCGGGGTCGTCCCCGAGGAGATCAGCGCGTGGAACCCGGACAGGGCGCCGCAGGCGATCGTCACGAACAGGAACGGGAAGAGGGGCCCTGCGAACACCGGCCCGAGGCCCGTCTCGCCGAACACGGTCACCGCCGGCACCGTGATCTCGGGGCGCACCACGACGATCGCGAGGGCGAGCATGACGATGACGCCGATCTTCATGAAGGTCGACAGGTAGTCGCGCGGGGCGAGCAGCAGCCAGACCGGCAGGATCGCGGCGATAAACCCGTAGATGATGATGCCCCACGCGATCGTCGTCTTGTCGAGGTGGAAGAGCGCGTAGCCCCATTCGGTCGAGGCGACCCAGCCGCCGCCGATGATCGCCGCCATGAGCAGCACGAACCCGATGATCGACACCTCGGTCACCTTGCCGGGGCGCAGGTACCGGAGGTACACGCCCATGAACAGGGCGATGGGGATCGTCATCGAGACGGAGAACACGCCCCACGGGCTCTCGCCGAGGGCGTTGACGACGACGAGCGCGAGGATCGCGACGATGATCAGCATGATCAGCAGCGAGGCGATGATCGCCGCCGTGCCGCCGATCTTGCCGAGCTCCTGGCGGGCCATCTGCCCGATCGTGCGGCCACCGCGGCGCATCGAGAAGAAGAGGACCGTGTAGTCCTGCACCGCGCCGGCGAGGACGACGCCGACGATGATCCAGATGGTGCCGGGGAGATAGCCCATCTGCGCCGCCAGGACCGGACCGACGAGCGGACCGGCGCCGGCGATCGCGGCGAAGTGGTGGCCGTAGAGCACGCGGCGGTCGGTCGGCACGTAGTCCTTGCCGTCGGAGCGGACCTCAGCGGGGGTCGCCCGGCGGTCGTCGGGCCGGGTGATGTAGCGCTCGATGACCTTCGAGTAGAAGCGGTACCCGATCAGATAGGTGCAGACGGCGGCGAACACGAACCAGATCGCGTTCACCGTCTCGCCGCGGACGATCGCGAGCATCGTCCAGGCGACGCCGCCGAGCAGCGCGATCGCCACCCAGAGGACGATTCTCGGCCACGTCCAGCGGCTCTCCTCGGCCTCCTGCTCGGGGGTGAGGGAGGTCGGCGGAAGACTCGGATCGGGGACGATCTCGGGGTCGTCGTAGTCGGAGGCGGAGCGGGGCCGGGACGGCGATGTCGACATGGGGGGTCTCCTCACGGGCGCGTCGTTGCGACGCGTACACCGTAGCAAGCGTGCGCAGGCCGCGCGATGCGGCGACCGCACCGCTGGCGGAACACCGGGGCACCCGCCTACGTTGGAACCCGTACCGCTCGCCCCCGATGTATTCGCCCGACGCAGAGGAGCCGTCATGACCGATTCACCCCCCGTCATCCGCAACGACGAGGCCGGCCAGTACCAGCTCGTCCTCGACGACGGAATGGTCGCCGGGTTCACGGAGTTCGTCCACGACGGCCCGGGCCGCCTCATCTTTCCGCACACCGAGATCGACCCCGCCTTCGGGGGGCGCGGTTACGGGACGGCCCTCGTGTCGGCGGCGATGGCCGACGTCGCGGCGCGTGGCGAAACCGTCATCCCCGTGTGCCCGTTCGTCGTGAAGTACCTCAAGGAGCACGAGGTGCCCGGGCTGAAGATCGAGTGGAAGGACCGCTACGTCACCATCGCCGACGAGGCATCCACTGCGGGGAAGAACACCGCGGAGAAGAACCCCTCCGACGAGGGCGTCGGCAGCTGAACGCATGACCCGCCTGGATGCCGGTCCCGAGCTCACCGAGGCGCCGCCGCTGTGCGACGGACCCCGCGCGCTCCTCCTCGAGTCGCGCGAGGTGCCGCTCGGCGGCGTCCGGGCGATGGAGGCGCATCGGAGCCTCCGGGCGATGGAGGTGCATCGGAGCCTCCGGGCGATGGAGGTGCATCGGAGCCTCCCGCAGCGGGAGCTTCCGATGGTCGGCGCCTGGTGCTTCCTCGACCGGTTCGGGCCGCAGGAGGTGCGCATGCGCGTCGAACCGCACCCGCACATCGGCCTGCAGACCGTGACCTGGCCGCTCGTCGGTGAGGTGCGCCACCGCGACACCCTCGGCAGTGACGTCGTCGTGCGGCGCGGCGTGCTCAACCTCATGACGAGCGGCGCGGGCATCGCGCACTCGGAATACTCGGTCGGCGAGGGGCCCGTCCCGCTCGACATGCTGCAGCTCTGGGTCGCGTTGCCCGAGTCGCGACGACACGGACCGCAGGCCTTCGAGCGTCACGAAGACCTGCCCGTGATCGACCTCGACGACGGCGCGACGGCGACCGTCGTCGTCGGCTCGTTCGCGGGCACCGCCTCGCCCGCGACGATGTACACGCCGATCGCGGGCGTCGAGCTGCACCTTCCCGCCGGGGCGGCCGTCACGCTCCCGCTGGTCCCGGAATGGGAGTACGCGCTCGTCGGCGTCTCGGGAGAGCCGGTCGTGGATGCCGGTGAGGAAGGCGCCGCCGGGATCGCGTTGCCCGACCAGGGGCTGCTGTACCTCGGCATCCATCGCGACGGCATCGCGGTGCGCGCCGAGCGCGACACGACCCTGTTCCTGCTCGGCGGCGAGCCGTTCGAGGCGGACATCGTCATGTGGTGGAACTTCGTCGGTCGCCGCCACGAGGAGATCGTCGAGGCGCGGGATGCCTGGGAGTCGGGCTCCGACCGATACGGGCACGTCGTCGGGCACGGCGACGAGCGGATTCCCGCGCCGCCCCTACCCGGTGTGCGGCTGACCGAGCGGCGCCGGCGGGTCTGAAGGTCGGTCCGTTGCGGCGTTTCGACGCGCAGCGCTCGCTCAACGACCGGGGCGTGTCGCCGGCTCCCCTCGGCGCGCGCTCAGAGACCGGGCTGTGAGTCGAGCGCGACGTCGTCGAGGGTGAGGGCGTCGACGGGGTCGAGGGCCGCACGCGCACGACGACGGGCGTCGGACGCGGCCGCCGTGTAGACGGCGCTGTTCTCGGGGTCGGCGGCGGCGAGCGCGGCCAGACACTTCTGCAGCCGCAGCTGCACCTCGACGATGCCCGAGCCGTCGCGCGCGATCGGTCGGAAGGCGTCGGTGACGAGATCTCGCAGTTCGGGCGCCCGCACGTGGACGTGCGGAAAGTCGACCTCTCCCGACGGCTCCGTCGTCGCGGTGAGCGTGAAGACGCGTTGCAGGGCGGCGATCACATCGATCGCCGTTCCCGGGTCGTTCGTGGCGGGCGACAGCGCGCGACTGGCGATCTCGCTGAGGGCGATGACGCCGAGCCGGGGGTCCTGGTCGAAGTCGCGGTGATGCTCGATCAGGAAGGCGCGGCGCACGACGTCTCCGAGGGAGCCCGCGTCGCGGGCATCCGTCGTCTCTTCAGCGGGAACGACGTGGGCGAGCGGATGGAGCGCGTCGGCCACCGAGCCCGGCATGGCGGCGACGTAGACCTCGGCGCCCGCGCGCTGAGCGGCCCGATCGATCGCCGCAAGATCGATGTGGGCGATGTAGCCCGTCTCGTCGGCCCACACCGTCTCCGCGTCGCGCGGCGCCTCGCGGTAGGGACGCGCTCCCAGGGTGGGCGCGGCGGCGAAGGCCGAGATCGTCTCGGACGCGGCATCCTCCACCCGATCGATGACGTCCGTCATCCGGCCGAACCCGGCGAGGTGCCCGATCCACCGCAGGAGCGTCACGACGATGATCGCGACGACGATGAGCGTTCCGAAGAAGAGGATCGTGCGGCCCTCCTCGCCGTAGTACCCCGTCGAGAGGGCGATGATCCCGACCAGCGCGAACACGAAGGCGCCGAGGAACGTCGCGAGCGCGTTCTGCGATGTCGGATCGGCGATGAGGAGGCGAGTCGCGCGCGGGGTCGCCGACGTCGCGGCGGACGAGTAGGCCGTGACCATCGCCGTCACCGAAAAGGTCGTCGCCGTGAGCATCGCCGTAGCGATGATCTGGAGGATCGAGCCGACCGAGTCCTGCCCGAGATCGATCGCGAGATCGAACGGCACGAGCTGGCCGACGACGCCCGCCACCAGCGCGAACACCACCGCCGCGAGGGCGAACACGGCGGCGCGCACCCACACCTGCCGGGAGAAGCGCACGAGAGCCGACAGGAGCGCTCCGCGGGCGGGGTTCGACATCCGTCCACGATAGCTCGGAGCCGCGCCCCGCCTGCATACGCACGGCCCGTGCGCCCGGCTCGTGTCGCTGCGCGGACGGTACGCTGGAATCGTGGCCCGCACCCCGATCCTCTCGACGCGCGTGCTGCTCGTATGCGCCGCGATCGGCGTCGCGACCGGCATCGTCGGCGGTGTCGCCGGAGTGCTCACACCGGTCGTCCTCGCGGGCGCACCGTTCCTGTACGGCCTCGTGCTGGGGGCACACGTGCTGCCCGGGATCATCGCGCAGGAGGTGCTGCGCCTCCCCTTCGTGGCGCTTCTCGCGCACGTCATGGCCGCCCTGGTCTCAAGCGCCTTCAATCCGGCCTGGGCGGGGCGATTCCTCGGGACCGCCCTGCTGTTCGGCGCGATCCAGGAGGGCGTCGCGGCCCTGACCCGCTACCGCGCGTGGGGAGCCTGGCGCTTCTTCGTGTCGGCCGTCATCATCGGCGCGATCGTCGCGGTCGTCGTCTACGCGGTCGTCGATCTCGGCACGCTGCCGATCTGGGCGCAGGTGGCCTATCTCGCTCTCTCGGTGCTCGGCCCCGTCGTCTGGACGGCGGTCGGACTCGGCATCGGCACGTCGCTCCGGCGCGCGGGCGTCGCCAGCCGCAGCGTGCGCCGCTGAGCCCGGCCGCGCCGGCTGATGGCGCCATTGCCCGACACGGGGCGTTCGGTTCGCAGGACTTCCTCGACCGCCGACGCGGTGGGCCCCGGCATTTCGGGCCTGGTGCCCCGCCCACGACCGAATCTCCTGCGAACCGAACGGGGTGACGGCCGGACCCGACGTGTTACGCGAGGTTAGGGTCGGCTAAGTTAGGAGATGCTACCTTCGCGGCATCCCGCCGCCGAGACCTCGCCGCACCGCCGCCCGCCGCGTTCGCGGCCCGCGCCCTCGATCGTCTGGACCTCCCGTGACCTCAGCCGCCTCCACGCGCACCGCGGCCTCCGCCGACGGCGCGGCGGCGCCGCTGCTCTCGGTACGGAGCCTCGCGATCCGGCACGAGAGCGCCGCCGTCGCGACCCCCGCCGGCGCGAGCTTCGAGGTCGCACGCGGCGAGGTCGTGCTGCTCCTCGGTCCGAGCGGCGCCGGCAAGTCGACCCTCGCACTCGCGCTCAACGGGCTGATCCCCCAGGCGGTGCCGGCGAGCGTCGAGGGGGTCGTCCGCGTCGACGGACTCGACACCCAGACGACACCGGTCTCGCGCCTCAGCACGCATGTCGGCATGGTCTTCCAAGACCCCGACGCGCAGCTCGTCACCGGCACGCTGCTCGACGAGGTCGCCTTCGGCCCCGAGAACCTGCGGGTGCCGGTCGACATCGTCCTCGCGCGCGCCGAAGACGCACTCCGCCGTGTCGGCCTTTGGGAGCGCCGCGCCGAGAACCCCGACCGCCTGAGCGGCGGCGGACGTCAGCGCCTCGCGATCGCATGCGCCCTCGCGATGGGCTCACCCCTCCTCGTACTTGACGAGCCGACGGCGAACCTCGACCCGCAGGGCATCGAAGAGGTCTACGCCGCCCTCGGCGATCTGGTCGCCGCCGGCGACCGGTCGATCGTCCTGATCGAGCACAACCTCGACGCCGCCGTCGCGATCACCGACCGGGTCGTCGTCCTCGATCACGAGGGCCGCACCTACGCGGACGGCACGGTCGACGAGGTCCTCCGCGCTCGCGCCGACGAGCTGCACGCGATGGGGGTCTGGCTCCCCGTCGCGACCCTCGCGGCGCTGCGACTGCGCGCGGCCGGCTGGAGCATCGACCCGTTGCCGGTGGATGCCGACGAGCTCCGCGTCGCCGTAGCCACGGCATCCTCGCCCGCGCCTGCCCTCGAATCCCGCACGCCGTCTCCCGTCTCCGCCGCCTCCGGCAACGCGACGACCATCGCCGACGCGACCACGATGGACACCGCGCCGCTGATCCGTGCCCGGAATCTCCGCACGCAGCGCGGCAGGACCGAGATCCTGCACGGCGTCGACCTCGACGTGCGCCCCGGCGAGTTCGTCGCGATCGTCGGCGCGAACGGCGCCGGCAAGACGACGCTCCTCCAGTCGCTCGCCGGGGTGGTGCGCGTTCCGCGCGGTCAGGTCTCCGTCGACGGCGCCGACATCTCGCGGGTCGACCTCCGGAAGCTCTCGCGCCGCGTCGGCTTCGTCTTCCAGAACCCCGAGCACCAGTTCATCGCGCACACCGTCTTCGACGAGCTCGCGCACGGACTGCGACTGCAGAAGCTCCCCGACGACGAGGTCACCGCGCGCACGACCGAGGTGCTCCGCCGCTTCGGCCTCGAAGACAAAGCCGACGTCCATCCGTTCCTCCTCTCCGGCGGGCAGAAGCGGCGTCTCTCGGTCGGTACGGCGCTCGTCGCCGGTGCGCCCGTGCTGGCGCTCGACGAACCGACCTTCGGGCAGGACCGCGCGCGGGCCGACGAGCTGCTGACGCTGCTGCAGGACCTCAACCGCGAGGGCACGACGATCCTCGTCGTCACGCACGACATGCAACTGGTCACCGAGTACGCGCAGCGAACGATCGTCGTCGGCGACGGCCGGATCATGGCGGATGCCGCGACGCCCGACATCTTCGCCGATGCCGCCCTGCTCGAGCGCGCCGGCCTCCGCCGCCCGCCGCTCGCTCGCGCGTTCGCGGGCCTGACGAGGCATCCTTCGCTCGCCGGTGTCACGCGCCTCGCCGACCTGCCGCGGGCCGCCGAAGCGCCCGCCGCGACGGGGGACGGGGCATGAGCGCCGTCGCCATCGACCCGTACGCGACCGCGGCGCCCTCGGGCCGGTACCTCTACCGGCTCGGGCCGATCGCGAAGTTCGCCGCGCCCCTCCCCGCGATGATCCTGCTCGTCTTCGTCCGCGACCTCGCGACGCCGCTCGCCTTCCTCGCGCTCGCGTATCTGGTGCTCCTCACCGGCGCGCGCCTGACGGGGCGCCTCGCGCTGCTGCTCGGCGTCGCGATCCCCGCCGCGGCGATCGTGCTGGGCCTGGGCATGGCGGTGTGGACGGATGCCTCCCGCGTCGACACGTCGGTGACCGTCCTGCAGATCGGGGGCTGGCACCTCTACGGCGGGGCGCTGATGATCGGCATGGCGACGGGCGTGCGGCTCGCGGCGATCATCGCGCTCGCCTTCATCGCGGGGCTCACGACGGCCGGCCCCGACCTCGTCCGCGCCGCCGTGCAGCAGCTGCGGGTGCCGTACCGGATCGGCTACACGGCCCTCGCGGCATTCCGCTTCGTGCCGCGGTTCGGGTACGAGCTCGAGGTCATCCGGCAGGCGCACCGGGTGCGCGGAGCGCACGTCGGGCGCGGCCCCTTCAGCTCTCTCGCGCGCTGGTGGGGGTACATCGTGCCGCTGCTGGCGGGGGCGATCCGGCATGCCGAGCGGGTCGCGCTGGCGATGGATGCCCGGGCCTTCGGCGCCTACCCCGACCGCACCGAACGCCACCTCGTGCCGTGGCGGAGGCGCGACACCGTGTTCGTCGTCGTCTTCTGGCTCGTGAGTGCCGGCATCCTCACCTTCTTCTTCCCCTGGACACTCTGATGACGTGCCCGCCCGCCGATCCCCGGCCCGGGGAAACCTCCCGCCGAAAGGACACCGCATGGCCCGCGCCTCCGCGCTCGTGAAGCCCGCATCGCAAGAGCTCCTGCGCCTCGAGGTCCTGCGCACCGAACGCCTGGGCGCGCACTGGATCCGTGTCACCCTCGGCGGTGGCGACATCGCGCAGTTCGTGCCGATGGGGTACGACCAGTGGTTCCGCCTGTTCCTGCCGCGCCGAAACCACGACGGCGGCGACGGCGGTGACGATGGGCTCGAGCGGATCCCCGCGAAGGCGAACAAGATCTTCGGGTACGTGAAGTATCTGCGGATCCCCGACGGGGTGCGGCCCGTCATGCGCAACTACACCGTGCGGGCGTTCCGGGCCGCGGGCGCGTCGGGAGGGCCCGAGATCGACGTCGACTTCGTGCTGCACGGGTCGGGTGCGACCGCCGGCCCCGCGTCGCGCTGGGCGGAGGCGGCGACGACGGGCGAGTCGGTCGTCATCATCGACGAGGGCCTCGGGTTCAACCCGGCGCGCGGTGTCGACGACCTGCTGCTCGTGGCTGATGAGACGGGTGCGCCCGCGGTGGCAGGTGTCTGCGCTTCGCTGCCACGTTCCGCGACGGGCGTCGCGATCATCGAGGCGCCCTCGTCCGACGATGTACTGCCCTTCGAGGCGCCCGAGGGCGTCGAGGTGCGCTGGCTCGTGCGCCCCGAGGGCGTCAAGCCCGGCACCCTCGCCCTCGCCGAACTGCAGACCCTCCCGGCGCCGGCGCCCGCAACCCACGCGTTTATCGTCGGCGAGCAGGCGCTGCCGACATCGGCGCGCCGCCACCTCGTCTCGCAGGGGCTCGACAAGAGCCAGATCAGCTTCGTCGGGTACTGGCGCGTGGGCGCCTCCTCACCGACGCCGAAATCCGAACAGAACCGCGCGGAACACAACCACACGGAAGGAACCCTCTGATGGGCAAAGCCACCACCGCCTACCTGCTCACCTGCGCCGCGATCGGCGTCGCCACGGGACTGCTCATCATCCCGATGACCGCGCTGTCGACGCTCACCTACGCGACGTTCCCCCCGCTCGGCGCCCTGACGGCCGGCGCGTGGGTCATCGGATTCGTCATCGCCATGCGTCTCATCGAGAAGCCCGGCGCGGCTGTGCTGACGGGCCTCATCTCGGGACTCGTCGCGGCGCCGTTCTCGGCGAGCGGGCCCGCGATCGTCGTCACGAACGTCATGTTCGCCGCGTTCATCGAGTTGCCGTTCCTCGTGACGCTCTACCGCAAGTGGGGCCGCGGGCTGTACTACGTCGGTGCGCTGAGCGCTTTCGTGCTCTACGCGCTGTGGACCGTGACCTCTGCGAACATGACCGCGTTCCCCTGGTGGGTCGTCGTCCTCTACGTCGTCGGTCTGCTCGCGTCGGCGGCGGTCGCCACGTGGCTCGGGCTGGTGATCGCCGACCGGCTCCGCGCTGCCGGGGTCGCGCGCCTCGCGCGCCGGCGGGCGGCGGCCGCGGATCCGGCGCCGGTCGCCCCCGTCGCCGAGGGCTGATGCCCGGGGGAAGGAGTCTCGGCATCCCACTGCCCCTGTCACCAACGGCAAGGCTTCGACGCCGACACGCCGTCGCGCGCACGTCGAGTGCGGCGTGTCGCGCACGGGGCCTTGCCGTTGCGTCCGCCCCGATCCCGCTCGGAGGTCGGCGTCAGGATGCCGGACACGCGAACGGCCGGGAGGGCGAAGCCTCCCGGCCGTTTCGGTGTCGACGTCGCCGACGGGTCAGATGAGCGTCAGCGCTTGCCGGCGATCTGACGCGAGACGATGTCGCGCATGATCTCGTTGGTGCCGCCGTAGATCCGGTGCACACGGGCATCCAGGAAAGCACGGGCGATCGGGTACTCGGTGATGTAGCCGTAGCCACCGTGCAGCTGCACGCCGATGTCGAGGATCTCCCACTCGCGCTCGGTCGCCCAGAACTTGTACATCGCGGCATCCTCGGCCGAGAGCTTCTTGTCCTTGTACGCGAGCAGCGCGCGGTCGGTGTAGGCCCACAGCGCCTCGACGTCGGCGGCGATCGACGCGAGCTGGAAGCGCGTGTTCTGGAAATCGATGATCCGCTCGCCGAAGGCCTCGCGGTCCTTCGTGTAGGCGACGGTCCACTCGAGGGCAGCCTGCGAGGCGGCCGCGGCGGCGACGCCGATCGACATGCGCTCGAGGGGGAGATTCATCATGAGCTGGATGAAGCCGCGGCCCTCTTCGCCCGAGATGAGGTTCTCTTCGGGGACGAACACGTCGGTGAACGAGAGCTCGGCGGTGTCGTGGCCCTGGAAGCCCATCTTGTGGAGCTTCTTGCCGTGGTCGAAGCCCTCCATGCCGTTCTCGACGATGAGGATCGAGAACGCGTCGGGACGGTTGCCCTCGCCCGTCTTGACGAACGTCACGACGATGTCGGCGGTCTTGCCCGAGGAGATGAAGGTCTTCGCGCCGTTGACGATGTAGCCGCCGTCGACCTTCTTCGCGGTGGTCTTGATGCCGCGCAGGTCCGAGCCGGCGCCCGGCTCGGTCATCGCGAGCGCGCCGAGGACCTCGCCGGTCGCCATGCGCGGCAGCCACTTCTCCTTCTGCGCCTGCGTGCCCATGTGGACGATGTACGGGATCGCGAGGTCGTCCTGGATGCCGAAGGCGCCCGCGAGCGAGCCCGCGCCGGCGCGGATGACCTCTTCGTTGACGATCGCGCGGAAGCGGTAGTCCTGCAGCATGCCCGCGCCCCCGAACTCCTCGGGGACGCTCAGGCCGATGATGCCCGACTCGCCCGCGGCGAGCATGGTCGCGCGGTCGACCTCGCCGTCGGCATCCCACTTCTCGCGGGCCTCGTTGGTCACATACCGCTTGACGAACTCCTTGACGACGTCGCGGAACGCCTCGTGGTCTTCGTCGTAGATGTCGCGCTCCATGGTGCGCCTTCCTCTCGTCGTCGAGTTCTCGAAGATTGCGGGAGTGCATCCACCGGATCGTGAGATTCCATCCCAGAGGTAATGGTACTGGGTTTCACGACGGCGTGTGATGGACGTCTTGCGACGCTATCGCATATCTGTTCTAATGTCGATATGCGGTGGCGGGGACAGAGTATCGGAGAGAAGGATGCCTCCGCGCTGCCCGGACTCGAAACGCTCGAGGGCCTGGTGCGCTCGGTGACGACACCGGAGTTCCAGGGAGTGACGTTCCACGAGGTCCACGCGAAGTCGGCACTCAACCACGTGCCGGCGATGTCGGCGATGCCGTTCGACTGGACCGTCAATCCCTATCGTGGATGCACTCATGCATGTTCGTATTGCTTTGCTCGCAATACGCACACCTATCTCGACCTCGACGCGGGGCGCGACTTCGACAGCCAGGTCGTCGTCAAGGTGAACGTCGCCGACGTCCTGCGACGCGAGCTCGCAAAGCCCACGTGGGCCCGCGAGCCGGTCGCGCTCGGCACCAACACCGACCCCTACCAGCGCGCGGAGGGCCGCTACCGGCTGATGCCGGAGATCATCGGCGCCCTTGCCGAAAGCCGGACGCCGCTGTCGATCCTGACGAAGGGGACGCTCCTGCGACGAGATCTCCCGCTGCTGGCGGATGCCGCGACACGTGTGCCGATCTCCCTCGCGATGTCGATCGCCGTCTTCGATGACGCGCTGCAGGCCGCGATCGAACCGGGGACGCCCAGCGCGGCCGCGCGGCTCGCGACAGTGCGCGCGGCGACGGATGCCGGATTCCGGGTGTCGGTCTTCCTCATGCCCCTCCTCCCCCACATCACCGACTCGGCGCCGGCCATCGACGACGCGTTGGCGCGGATCCGCGCCGCGGGGGCGACGCGCGTCGTGTTCGGCGCGCTGCACCTGCGCCCTGGTGCCAAGGAGTGGTTCTGGCAGTGGCTCGAGCGCGATCACCCCGAACTGGTGCCGGCGTACCGGGGGCTGTACCCCGGGGCATCCGCCTACGCGCCGGAGGGATACCGGAAGATGCTCGCCGCGCGCGTGCGTCCGCTGCTGCGACGGCACGGACTCGGCGGCGGCGCGGAAGAGGAGGTGGAGAATCGGCCCCCGCGGGCAGGCCCCGTACGGACGACGGCGCGCGGGGCGCGAGCAGCGCCCACGCCCCGCGGCGAGGCGCTCGCTGCGACGCGGCTGTTTTGAGCGGGGCGGTTGCGCTCAGAAGGTGTTGGTCGCCTGCGTCGCCGAGACGAGGTAGTCGCGGGCATGCTCCTCAGTCATGCTGCCAGTCACGATGTACCAGTTCGACTTCGCGTCGAAGGCGTACCCGGTCGTGCCGCCCATGCCCTCCTCGACGTTCGTGTAGAAGTTGTACGCACCGACGGCGGTCATCTCGTACTCCGAGGCGTCGAGGGCGGCGATGAGCGCGTCACGTGCACCCTGGTCGGAGAAGTCGGCGAGCGTGAACGTCATCCCACTATCGGAGTTCGGCACGCCCCACCCGCAATCGAGGATCTCCACGGCGCTCGCGGCGGCCTCCTTGGCGGCAGGTCCGATGACCTTCTCCGCGAGGGGCTTCGGGTCGTACTGCACCTGTTGCCAGGCGGGGCTGCCCTCGAGATCCTGGATCGTCGACAGGGGGATCTTCTGCTCGCAGGCGGCCGCGGTCTCGGCGTCGGGCTGCGGGGGGCCGTCGAGCGTCTGCGTCGGCGTGGGCGTCGGTGTGGCGGTCGGTGAAGACGACGGGGTCGACATCGGAGACGACGGCGAGGCGGTCGGCGCGGGATCGGGGCTGCATGCGACGCAGGCGACGATAAGGGCACCGGCTGCGGCCGCGATGACGGGCGTTCTCAGGGTGAGCTGTCGCATGCGCATCGAGGCTAGGGGCGCCAAGACCCCACGCCCACCCCCTGGCGGAACGGTGAGACAGCCGCCTACGATGACGCCTGATCCGACCGAGCATGACCCCCACACCGACCGAGAAGGGGCCGATCATGGGCGACGACGAGAAGCGCACCTATCCGACGGGCGTCCCGTGCTGGGTGCAGCTCGACACGCCCGACACGGCCGGCGCGGCGGCGTTCTACGCGGGCCTGTTCGGCTGGACGTACGCGAGCGCGATCCCGACGGAGCCCGCCGCGTATCTGTTCGCGCGGCTCGACGGCGCGGATGCCCCGGGCCCACGCGCCGACGTCGCGGCGCTCGCCCTCTCCGCCCGGTCCGAGCCGGGCGCCGAGGCGCCGCACGGGTGGGTCTCGTTCATCGCGACCGACGACATCGAGCAGACGTGCGCCGACATCGAGGCGGCGGGCGGCACGCTCATCGAGCTGCCGGATGCCGGGAGCCCCTTCGGCCGGGGCGCGCGTTGCGCCGACCCCCTCGGCGCCGTGTTCGGACTCTGGGAGGCCCGCGCCCATCCCGGCGCGCAGGTCGTCAACGCACCCGGCGCGTGGAACTTCAGCGACCTCGTCACCCCGGACATCCCCGCCTCGATGGGGTTCTACTCCACCGTCTGGGGCTGGGAGTACGACCCCGGCCTCGCCGCGGGAAGGATCCGACTGCCCGGCTACGGCGCGCACCTGGCGTCGACGGTGGATCCCGGCATCCACGAGCGGCAGAGCTTCGCGCCCGAGGGCTTCGCCGACGCGGTCGCGGAGATCTTCGAGAGCACGGACGACGAACCCGCCCCCGGGTGGTGGGTGCGGTTCGCCGTCGCGGACCGCGACGAGTCCGCGCTCGTCGCCGAGCGCCTCGGCGGCGAGATCGTCTCGCGCACCGACACCGAATGGACGCTCGAGGCGGTACTCCGCGACCCGCAGGGGAACGCCTTCATCGTGAGTCAGCTCGCCCCGCGGTCCTGAGTCGGCTCACTCCGCGGCCCGTGAACGCCGTCGCCCCGCGCTCCGGCCGCAGAGGTCGACGAACGCGGGGCGAGCGGCGGATGCCGGAGGTCAGGCGGTCGGGTCGACCTGCACACCGGCGAGTTCGAGCAGCAGCTCGTCGCCCGGGCGGGCGTCCTCGAACGGCGCGTCGATCTCGGCGCGGTCGAGCATCTCGGTCATGCGCCGGCGGCGCTGACGAGTGATGAGGGTCACGACGGTGCCGCTGCGGCCCGCACGCCCTGTGCGACCGGAGCGGTGCAGGTACGTCTTGTACTCGTCGGGAGCGTCGGCCTGGACGACCAGGTCGATGTCGTCGACGTGGATGCCGCGGGCGGCGACATCCGTCGCGACGAGCACGTTCACACGCCCCGACGTCAGCTTCTCGAGGTTGCGCGTGCGCTTGGCCTGGTTGAGGTCGCCGTGGAGGGCCACCGCGCGGATGCCGGCGTCGTCGAACTGCTCGGCGAGCATCTCGGCGTACGCACGCGTGCGGGCGAAGACGAGGGTCCGCCCCTCGCGGTCGACGAGCTCCGTGAGGATCTCGGCCTTGTCACGGTGGTCGATGACGAGCACGCGGTGGTCGATCGTCCCCGAATCCTGATCTTCACCGGCGACCTCGTAGACGGCCGGGTCGACGAGGAACTCGTCGACGAGCGCCGCGACCTCGCGGTCGAGGGTGGCCGAGAAGAGCAGCTTCTGGGCATCCTGCGGCACGAGGCGGAGGAGACGCTGCATCGGTTCGAGGAAGCCGAGCTCCGACATGTGGTCGGCCTCGTCGAGCACGACGATGCGGATCTCCGACAGGTCGAGCTTGCCCTGCTCCTGGAGGTCTTCGATGCGGCCGGGCGTGCCGATGACGATGTCGACGCCCTTCTTGAGCGCACCGACCTGACGCGCCTGCGGCACTCCGCCGTAGACCTGCGTCGTGAAGAGGCCGACGCTCCGCGCGATCGGCTGGATCGTGCGGTCGATCTGCAGCGCGAGCTCGCGCGTCGGCGCGAGGATCAGAGCCTTGGGGCTGCGCCCGAACTCGCGGCGCTTGCCGGCCTGACCCCGGAGGATCGACTCGACGAGCGGAGCGCCGAAGGCGATCGTCTTGCCCGAGCCAGTGCGGCCGCGCCCGAGCACATCGGCGCCGGCGAGGATCGGTCCGATCGTCGCAGCCTGGATCGGGAAGGGGGATGCCGCGCCGAGCTCACCGAGCGTCCGCACGATGTTGTCACCGAGGCCGAGCGACGAGAACGTCGCATCCGCGACCTCGACGGCCTCGACGGCCTGCGCCTGCAGCTTCTCGTGGACGGTGTCGGCGTGCTCCTCGTAGGCGCGGCGCTTCTCCTCGGCCTTCGCGTCGGCGTGCCAGTCGGACCGGTTGCCGCCGTAGGTCGGACGGTCGCCGCGGGCGGGACGGTCGTCACGGCGGGGGCGGCCGTCGAAGGAGCGAGCGGGGCGGTCGTCGAACTTCCGGGCGGGACGGTCGTCGAACTTCCGCGCCGGGCGGTCGTCGTAGTTCCGGGCGGGACGGTCGTCGCGGCGGGGGCGGCCGTCGTAGGAGCGAGCCGGGCGCTGTTCATAACTCCGGAAATCCCGGCCCTGAGCGCCCCGAGCACCCCCGTCACGGCCGCCGCGCGCCGAATCTCCGGAGTTGCGAACCGGACGATCGTCGTAGGAGCGCACCGGACGGTCGTCGTACTTCCGCGCGGGGCGGTCATCGTACGAACGGGCCGGACGGTCGTCGCGGCGGGGACGGTCGTCGCGGCTCGTGCGGTCGCCGTGGGCCTGGGTGCGGATGCCCCGGGCCTCATCGCGGCCCGCGCGCTCCTGGGCGCTCCAGCGCTGCTTCTTCGCGGGGGTCTGCTCGTCGGTCGCGTCGGGACGGTATCCGCGGTGGCTGGGGCTCCTCGAGCCGGGCTTTCCGGCGGACGACTGTCCCGGGCGACGCTTCGCATCCTGGTACGACGTCTTCTTCGCGCCGTAGCGCGGCTCGAAGCTCTGGGCGCGGCCGCCGGCCGGCTTCTTGTTCTTGGGCATGGTGGTGTCCTTCTGGGTTTCTCGTGCGAGAACAGCGCCCACCCGTCGCCCTCCGATGAGGTGGGGCGCGTGCGGACAACCCGGACGATCGTCGGCCGGGGGCCATTCACAGTGATGGTTCATGCGCGCCGAACGGCGCTCACCATCGGCCCCGTGGACTACACACAGCACTCACTGCCCGAGCCGCGCTCGCGCGCGGTGTCCAGAGCCGACCTGCCCAGTCTACTGGGGATGCCTGGGCACTCACCCTGAGCCGGGTCCCGAGAGGGCGATTCGCGCAACCGCGACACGCAGTTTTGGGCATCCTGCAACATGCACGCAACAATGAACGCGCACAATGGTCAGATGACAACCACCGACCTGCATCCGATCACGGTCGCGATCGAACGCCGGATCGACCCGTCGCGCACCGTCGAGGCAACCAGCTGGATGCAGGCCGGCACCGATCTCGCCGCGCACTTCCCTGGCTTCCTCGGGTCGGGGTGGGTGCGCACGGGCGAAGACAGCGACCACTGGTACATGCTGTATCGCTTCCGCGATCTCGAGACGCTCGAAGCCTGGGAGACCTCCGGCCAGCGCACCTGGTGGCTCGACTCGGGCCGTGCGTTCGCGCGCGAGGTGCGGGTCGAGCGCCGGACGGGCATCGAGGGGTGGTTCGACGCGCCGTTCGCGACGAGCGTCGAGTCGCCCGCGGCGTCCGCGCACGCTTCCGACATCCCCGCGACCGGCCCCGTCCAGGAACCCCTCCTGCCCGCTCCCCCGCCGTGGAAGCAGGCCGTCGCCATCTGGCTGGGCTTTTTCCCGGTGAACCTCGTCGGCACGTGGCTGCTGCTGTTCGTTCCGACGTTCGCCGCGTGGCCTCTGCCCCTCCGCGTCGCCGTCAGCACCCTGATCTTCACCCCGATCATGGTGTTCTGGGTGCTCCCCTGGATCACCACCATGCTCCGCCCCTGGCTCCTGCGCCCCCGGCGACGCTGAGCCCCGCACGCGCCCACGCGTCACAGAATCGGAGATGGTGAACAGATTCGGATGCCTTGGGCATCCGCGTCCGAATCCGTGACGCATCTCCGAATCTGCGACGGGTGCGGGAATCTGCGACGGGCGCGGGCGCGCGGGCGAGGCGCGGGTCAGTCCGCGGGGCGGGCCCGGCGGCGGGCCCGGCGGGGGTGCAGCTGGGCGGTGGATGCCGAGGTCACAGCACCCTCCGAGGTCGCGTCGCCGTCCGAGGTCGCGCCGTGGTCGCCCGCGTCGTCGGCATCCGAGCCCGCCGCCGCACCATCACCCTCGCGGGCCGCCCGCCGCGCGGCGCGGCGCTCGCTCGCGCCCTCCACGAGGTTGTAGAGCGTCGGCAGCACGAGGAGCGTCAGGAACGTCGACGAGATGAGGCCGCCGATCACGACGATCGCGAGGGGCTGCGAGATGAACCCGCCGTGGCCCGTGATTCCGAGGGCCATCGGGGTGAGGGCGAAGATCGTCGCGAGCGCCGTCATGAGGATCGGGCGCAGACGCCTCGCGCTACCGGCCATCGTCGCGTCGTGGGTCGACAGACCCTTCTCGCGATACTGGTTGACGAGGTCGACGAGGACGATCGCGTTCGTCACGACGATGCCGATCAGCATCAGCACACCGATGAGCGACGCGACGCCGAGCGGCACCCCGGTCGCGATCTGCAGCAGGATCGCGCCCGTCGCGGCGAACGGCACCGAGACGAGCAGCAGCAGCGGCTGGCGGAGCGACTTGAAGGTCGCGACCATGACGATGTAGACGATGAGGATCGCCGCGAGCATCGCGAGGCCGAGCTGGCTGAAGGCATCCTGCTGCTGCGTCAGCACGCCGCCGATCTCGGCGTCGGCTCCGGTCGGCAGCTCGACGTCGTCGAGCGCGGTGCGGACCGTCGCCGAGGCGGCGTTCAGGTCGTCGGTCGTCGGGGTGACGGTGACGGTCGACGTGCGCTGACCGCGCTGCGTCGTGATCGAGGTCGGGCCCTGGCTCTCCTCGACCGTGGCGATCTCCGACAACGGCAGCGGGCCGGTCGCCGTCGGGATCTCGAGCGCCTTCAGCGCGTCGATCGTGTCGGGCACCGACTCGGCCTGCAGGTACACGGTGACGGCACGCCCGTCGAGTTCGACCGTGCCGACCTGGCGCGGCTGCATCGTGTTCGACACGAGCGCGCCGACGGCGACCTCCGAGAGACCGAGCGCCGAGGCCTTGTCACGATCGACGGTGACGGCGACGTAGGGCAGGGATGCCGAGAGGTTCGACGTCACCTGGCCGATGCCGTCCTTGCCGTCGAGCGAGGCGGCCACGGCATCGGTCGCGGTCTGCAGGGCGTCCGCGTCGGGGGCGGTGACGTCGACCTCGATGTCGCTCGATCCGAACCCGCCCTGGCCCGCGGCGACCGTGATGGTGCCGACGTCGTCGAGCGCTTCGACGGCATCCTGCACGTCCTGGCGCACCTGCTCCTGGTCGGCAGACGCATCGGTCGTGATCGAGTAGGTGACGCCCGACGACCCGCCGGAGAACGCGTCGCGCACCGCGGACCCGCTCGACCCGATCGAGGTCTGCACCGTCGTGATGCCGTCGACCCCGAGGATCGCCTCTTCGACGCGCTGCGCCGCGGCATCCTCTGCGTCGAGGCTCGCCGCGGGGGCGAGTTCCTGCGTGACGGTGAACGTGTTCTGGCCGCTGTCGCCGAGGAAGTTCGTCTTCATGAACGGCGCGGCCGCGAGCGTGCCGGCGAGGACCAGCACGGCGATGAGGAGCGTCGTCCACGAGTGCGTGAGCGTCCAGCCGAGCACCGGCAGATAGCCGCGCTGCAGACGCGTGGGCGGGGCGGCCGGATCCTCCGGGTCGATGGGGTTGCCGTCGGCATCCTTCGGGGCCTTGCCGGGCTTGAGGAACCAGTACGCGAGCACCGGCACGATCGTCAGCGACACGAACAGCGAGGCGAGCATCGCGATCGTGACGGTGAGGGCGAAGGGTCGGAAGAGCTCGCCGGTCACGTCGCCGACGAACGCGATCGGCAGGAACACGGCGACGGTCGTGATGGTGGATGCCGTGATCGCCGCGGCGACCTCGCGCACCGCGAGGCGGATCGAGGCCCCCTTGTCGGCGCCTTCGACGTAGTGCCGGTTGATGTTCTCGATCACGACGATGGAGTCGTCGACGACGCGCCCGATCGCGATGGTGAGAGCGCCGAGGGTCAGGATGTTCAGCGAGTAGCCGAACGTCTGGATGCCGACGAAGGTGATGAGCACGCTCGTCGGGATCGAGATCGCCGCGACGAGCGTCGAGCGCACCGACAGCAGGAACAGGAAGATCACGATCACCGCGAAGACGAGTCCGAGCAGACCCTCCTGGGCGAGCGCCTCGATCGACTGCTCGATGAACGGCGCCTGGTCGAAGACGACGGTGAACTCGGCGTTCGTCCCGATGGCATCCTGCAGATCGGGCAGGAGCGCCGTGACCGCGCGCGAGACGTCGACGGTGTTCGCGGCGGGGAGCTTCGTGATCGAGATCGTGAGGGCCGGCTCGCCGTTCACCCGCGAGATCGAGGTGACCGGGTCCTGCGCGAGCGCGACGGTCGACACGTCCGCGATCGTGACGGGGCCGCCGGCGACCTGCTCGGGCGTCGAAGGCACGAGCGGAAGCTGCGAGATCTCGTCGACGGTCGTGAGCTTCGCGCCCGACTGCACGGTGAGCGTCTGATCGCCCTCGGTGACCGACCCCCCGGGGAACAGGGTGCCGTTCTGGTCCAGCGCGTCGGTGATGGCGCTCTGCGTGAACCCGGCGGCGGCGAGCTTCGCGGGGTCGGGGGTGATGGTGACGCGCTGCCCGCGCCCGCCGACGATCGTGGCAGAGCCCACGCCGTCGACGTCTTCGAGATCGGGGATGACGCTCGTCTCGAGCTGCGACTGGATCGTCTCCTCGTCGTCGTAGCCGGTGACGGCGAGCGCGATGACGGGAAGGTCGTCGATCGAGAACGACACGACGTTCGGCTCCACGCCGTCGGGGAGCGTCGACTTGATGCGGTTCACCGCCTGCAGGATCTTCTGCTCGGCGGTCGCGAGGTCAGTGCCGTAGGTGAAGGATGCCTGGATGATCGACGCGTTGGTCGTGGAGGTCGCGGTCGTCGACTCGAGCCCCGGGATGCCCTGGATCGCGGTCTCGATCGGGGTCGACACGTCGTTGTTGACGACGTCGGGCGAGGCGCCCGGGTAGGTCGTGAGCACCGACAGCTGCGGGAACTCGATCGAGGGGATGAGCTCCTGCTTGAGGTTCGTGAGCGCCAGCCCGCCGAAGATCGCCGCGACGATCGTGATGAGCGCGATGAGCGCGCGGTTCTTCAGGCTCAGGACGGCGAGATTCGACACGGGAGACCTTTGCTGTGAGCGCGGTGCGATGGTGCGGTGCGGCGGACGGCCTTCGATACAGGAATGTATCGAAGGCTATTCTCGCATGCGCGAGAAGCGGTGCCGCGCGCTCAGCGCGGGAAGAGTCCGCCGATCAGCAGGCCGAGCGCCGCGGCGATCAGGCACGCCCCGAGCGTGCCGAGGAGATTGGTCCACGCCCAGTCGCGCCGCCCGCGCCGCGCGAGGAGCACGGACTCCACCGATACGGCGCTGAACGTCGTGAAGCCGCCGAGCAGGCCGGTGCCGAGGACCGCGAGCCACACCCCCGTGAACTGCGGAATGCCGGTGAAAAGGCCCAGCAGGAACGACCCGATGACGTTCACGATGAGGATGCCGAGGGGGAAGGCATCCTTCCGGCCGCGCGTGACGAGGCCGTCGACGATGTAGCGGGCTCCCGCGCCGAGGCCTCCGCCGAGAACGAGCGCGCCGATCTCGAGGGGCGTCACTCGGCATCCTCCGGGGCGGGCGTGTCGGCGGGCGGGACCTCGCCGCTCCCCCGCCGGAGTCCCCACTGTAGACCGAGCGCCGCGGCGAGCGCCCCGCCGAAGACGGAGAGTGCCATGAGGAGGAGCCCCGCGAGCGGGTTGGCGCTGCCGAGGGTGACCGCGTGCACGGCGAACGCGCTGTAGGTCGTGAAGCCCCCGAGCACCCCGGTGCCGAAGAACGCGCGCAGGTGCGCATGCCTCTCCCCCAGGCGACCGACGACGACGCCGAGCAGGAGCGACCCGACGATGTTGATCGCCATCGTCACGGCGGGCACCACGAGCGGGTGGGCGCCCTGGGTATACGCGCCCTGGGTATACGCGCCCTGGGTATACGCGCCCTGAGGGATCGGGAGGATGAGCGCCGCCCGCGCCGCGACCCCCAGCGCGCCGCCCGCGACGACGAGCGCGAGGATCGTCGGCGAGAACCAGGCGGCGCGGGTCATGACCGCACCCTAGCGGCGCGGCGGGCGATCGCCGCGGCACCCGCCGGGCGGGTTTCCCACGTGCGGGGCGGGCGCGCGGCGCCGGGCGCGTGAGGTGCCGGCATCCGTCGGTATGGGCACGGGATGCCGACAGAATCCGGCACCTCGATCGCGCCGCGCCCCGCGCGCGTCACCCGAGGATGAGGGTGCGGATCGCCGACTCGGGCGACACCGTCGTATCGAGCACGATGCCCCTCTTGTAGCGGGCGAAGACCCGCGGGTCGATGTACGAGCTCCGCGCCACCGACGGCGTGTTGCCGAGCGCCGCGGCGGCCGCCTTCACGGCGAGCACCTCGGCGCGCTTGCGGTCGGTCTTCGTCGTCACGGGGCCGATGCGGGCGAGCGCGTCGGCGGCGAGGATCGTGCCGCGGAGGGTGCGGAAGTCCTTCGCGGTGAAGACGCCGCCGGTCATCGCTCGGACGTACGCGTTGACGTCCTTCGGTGTCAGCGAGACCCGCCGGCGCCCCCGGACGTAGGCGAGCAGCGGCGCCGCGGGGCGGCCCGCGACGAGAAGCTCGATCACCATCGCGAGCTCGGCGTCGTCGATGTCGAGTTCCTGCCTCTTGCCGCTCTTGCCGAGGAAGCGCAGGCTCGTCACCGAGGCCGCCACGGCGGCATCCCGCCGGCGCAGCGTCGTGAGGCCGCGACTACCGTGCTTCGCGAGGTACTTCGCACTCCCGACACGGGGTGCCGCCTGGTCGAGCAGCCGGAACGCGGTGGCGAGCACCCGCTCGCGGTCGAGGTCGGTGCGCCGCAGCGACACCGTCACGCGACCGCGCGCACGCGGCAGCGCCTCGGCGAGCTGCAGGGCGCGCGCGTACTTGCCCTTGTCCCGTCCCGCCGACCAGTCGGGGTGGTACATGTACTGCAGGCGCCCGCCCTCGTCGATGCCCGTCGCCTGGATGTGCCCGTTCGGGGCGGCGCTGATCCAGACGTCGGTCCACGCGGGCGGGATGACGAGGGCGACCGCCCGTTCGCGGTCGGCCGCGGGCAGGGCGGCACCCTCGGCGTCGGTGTAGCGGAAGGTGTCACCCGAGCGGGTGCGGCGGAAGCCGGGGTCGGTGCCGGGATGGACCTTCTTGAGGCGCGGCATCAGTCCTCGCGCAGCATCTCGATGAGCTGCGCCTTGCGCTTTCCCGAATAGCCGGTGATGCCGAGTTCCTTCGCCCGGGCGCGGAGTTCGGCCACCGTCCAGTCCTGGTACGACCCCGATGCCCCGCCCCGTCTGCCGACGGCGCTGCGTCCGTCGCGCGCGGCGGCGTTCGAGATGCGGGCGGCCTTCTGCTTCGAGGCGCCCTCCTTGCGGAGCTCTTCGTAGAGCTCCGGGTCCTTGAGGCTCGACGGGGTCTGATTCTGGGGCATACACCGGCCCTATCGCAGATCATCGTCACGGTGCAAGGGGGTCAGCCGATTCTCAGGCAGCAGGTAGGTTCGGGATGTCACAACGCCCGTGACGACATGGGACAAGCTCCCATGAGTCCCCCGCGGAAGGAGCACCCCCATGAACCTCGCACTCCTGATCATCATCATCGTCGCGATCGTCATCGCGATCGTCAGCGGCCTGAACGCCTCGCTGCAGTGGTTGCTGTGGGTCGCGATCATCGTCGGCGTCATCGCGCTGATCGCGTTCCTCTTGCGCGTCGTCCGCGGCAACAAGTAACGCCGCGCGACCGTACGACAGAGGCGGCACCCCCTGGCTTCGGGGGTGCCGCCTCTTCTCGTGTACGGGCGTTTCGAATCGCCGCTGCGCGACTCGCTCAGAGCTGCGCGTCGGCGTACGCGGCGAGCGCGTCGCGGACGAACGCCGCCCCCGCCTCGCCGCCGTAATTCGCCGCGAATCGCGGGTCGGCGACATACATCTCGCCCAGACCCCGCACGTAGCCCGCGACGTCGCCGCCCGAAGTCGCGGCGGGCGTGCCCGGTACGCTCCGGAGCCACGCGACGTGCCGACCGGCGAGCGCCTGCGCCTCATCGCCCGCGGCGGGGATGCCGCGCGTTGCGGCATCCTGCCATGCGGCGTTCAACGCCGCTGTCTGGGCGGCGAAATCGCCCTTCAGCGCCTCGTCGAGGCCCGTCCACCACCGGTCGGACTCGGCGTAGGCCGCCTCGCCCCACCGCTCGATGACCTCGTCCTTGTGCTGGGTGTGATCGAACCCGTCGAACATGTCCTTCGCCATGGGTTCCTCTCCTTTCTTCAGTGTGGTGATGGTCGACTCGACCGACGCGATCTGGCGCGTCAGTCGGTCCTGCTCGCTGCGCAGCCACGCGAGGTGCTGCGTCAGCGCGTCTTCGGTGGCCGTCGGCCGCGCGAGGATCTCGCCGATCTGCGGGATCGACAGCCCGAGCTCTCGCAGCAGCAGAATGCGCTGCAGGCGCACGAGCGCGGCACTGTCGTAGCGGCGGTAGCCGTTCGCGCCGATGCGCGTGGGGGCGAGCAGCCCCACGTCGTCGTAGTGACGCAGAGTGCGGCTCGTCGTACCCGCGATCTTCGCGACCTCTTGGATCGACCATTCGTTCATGTCATCCACGGTAAAGGTTGACGCCGCGTCAAGGTCAAGCCGCGATCTGCGCAGCGCGAGGGAGGATCTTGACAAACTCGCGATATATCGTGTTATGGTCGCTCCATCGCGATATATCTCGATTCGCGAACCTGACACAAGGAGAGAATCATGACCCGCGAGAAGTGGCTCATCAAGCCGGGCGAGACCCGGGTGATCGACCTCGACGACATCCGCAAGCTCAAGGCCGGACTCATCGGCGGCCAGATCGACATCGTCGGGCACGACGAGCCGGGCGTCCGCATCGAAGTGCACAGCGTGACCATCCAGGACCTGCGCATCGAGGCATCCGACGACACCGTCGAGATCGATCACCCCCAGCTGCGGTGGGACAACTTCCTGCAGGTGTTCCGGAACTTCGGCTCGGGCGGGCCCAAGGCTGAGATTTCGGTCGCGGTCCCCCGCGGCATCGCGCTGACCCTCGGCGTCGTGTCGGCGAGCGCTCTCGTCTCGGGCCTCGTCTCGGGCGCGCGCCTCAACACGGTCTCGGGCGACATCATCGTCGACGGGATGCAGGGCGACGTGACGGCGAATGCCGTTTCAGGTGACGTGCAGATCCGAGGACTCGACGGCACCCTGAGCGCCAACTCGGTCTCCGGTGCGGTCGCTGCGATCGGCGCCGTGCGGAAGGCATCCGTCGACACCGTCTCGGGCGACATCATGGTCGACTCGGCGGGCCGCGTCGACGCCATCGGTCTCAACACCGTCTCGGGAGAGAGCACGGTGCGCCTCGACGAAGACCTCCCGGCCAACTACGTCCTGCGCTCGGTCAGCGGACGCCTGCTCGTCGACGGCGTGACGCGGTCTGGTTCGGGTCCCTCGAACTGGGTCGCCTCGGTGGGTGAGCTGAGCGGCAGTTTCGTCGACCTGCGCGCGAACTCGGTGTCGGGAGCGATCACGGTGCTCCGCCGCAGCGCCGCCGTGCCGTCGGGTGCGTCCGACGAGGCGGTGGATGCCGCGGCATCCGCACCGGCCGTCGATCCGGCGCCGGCGGAGAGCGTGTCGGCCGAGCCCGGGCCAGGAGTCGAGTCCGCCCAGCCCTGGCAGACACAGCCCGAGCAGAGCGAGACCGACCCGACCGACCCCGCACGGGAGGCGTGAGCATGGCTCCCGTCTTCTCCCACGGCGACCTGCGGCTCTACCTGCTGAGCCTGCTCGACGAGTCGCCGCGACACGGCTACGACCTCATGCAGGCGCTCTCCGATCGCACCGGCGGCACCTACACGCCGAGCGCCGGAACCGTCTATCCACGGCTCGCGAAGCTCGAGGAGGAAGGCCTCGTCACAAAGACCATCGACGGCCGCAAGACCGTCTACGCGATCACCGAGGCGGGGCGCACCGAGGTCGCAGCGCGCTCCGGCGACCTCGAGGGGATCGAGGCGGGCCTCGCCGACAGCATCCGCCTCATCGCCGACGAGGTGCGCGGCAGCGTGCAGGAAGCCATGAAGAGTCTGCGCGCCGACCTCGCCGCCGCAGCGGCGGCGGACCGCGATACCTCCCGGCAGCGCGCCGCGAGCGCGACGATGCAGGAAGATGCCGCGCGCGCCGACTCCCGCGAACAGCTGCGCCGGGCCGAGGGCCTCGTCGGCGAGTTCCGCGCCAACGTCCGCGCCGACCTGCGCAGCCATCTGGCGCACGGCGGGGTCATCGTGGCATCCGTGGTCGACGACCTCAGCCGTCACCTCGACACCGCACTCGCCGAGCTGACCCGCTCGCTCCGCGGCTGAACCGCCGGTCGTCTGCCTGACCGCCCGTTCGCTTGCCTGGACAGGCGGTCAGGCGGTCAGGCGGGCGGGTCGGGCCAGAGGGCCTCGTCGTCGGCGGCGGGGTCCTCCAGCGGTACCACCAGGATGGGGCGCGACTGGCGGTGCGCCAGACGCGCGGCGACCGACCCGGTGAAAAACTCGCGGATCGACTCGCCGAGGCCGCGCCGCCGCGTCCCCACGACGATCAGGCGGGCCTGCGACTGCTCGGCGAGGTGCTTGAGCGCGAGCGCGGGGTCGCCCACGAGTTGCCGCACCGACCAGTCGACGTCGGCCGCATCGAGCACGGCGGATGCCTGGGCCCGCACCTTCTGCAGCTGCGCCTCGCCGGTCGCCGCGTCTATGTCGAGGGGAGCCGACTGGATGAACCCGTCGGGGTCTTCATAGGTGATGAATCGGGTGACGTCGACGTGCGCGACGATGAGCGGCGCGCCGAACAGCTTCGCGTACCGCACGCCCTCTTTGAGGACGCGCGAAGGCTGATCGGGGATCGCTCCCACGATGACTGCGCCCGCGGGCACCTCGTCGGATGCTTCGTCTGACATCTTTCGCTCCGCCCGCTCGCGCCATTCGTCCCGAGAACCGCGAGGGTCCGGGGGCCCCGTGTTATTCTGAATGCTACTCTTCCCGGCTGAAGAGCCGGATCGCGGATGCCTGGCGTATCACAGCGCTCGGCGGCGCGAATGCACCGGGTGAGGGCGAGCAGCAGCCGCACCGCCCGTGACGTCAGAAATGAGGGGGTCCCGCATGGGGCGTGGCCGTCAGAAGGCGAAGCACACCAAGATCGCTCGCGAACTCAAGTACGACACGTACAACGTGAACTACTCCGCTCTCGAGAAGGAACTGGGACACCACGAGGACGACCCGTACGTCGACAAGTGGGCAGACCAGTACGACGACGAAGACGAGGACGAGGACGCCGCGCGCGTCTGATCATCGCCGCGCGCCTCTGATCATCGGCGCGCGCTCACGTCCACGCGCGCTCGCTGCGCTTCTCCCACTCCTCCTCGATCGTGCGCGTGCGCGTCACGACGTATCCGGCAGGGATCGTCACGAGGAACAGCGCCCCGAGGACGAGGAGCGGGGCGACCCACCCTCCCGTCGTCTCGTGCAGGATCGCGAACGCGAGCGGGAAGATCGCCGCGATCGCGTACCCGACGCTCTGCGTGAAGCTCGACAGCGCCACGGCGCCCTCGTGCGTCCGCGAGCGACGCTGGATGAGCACGAGCACGCCCGGGAAGAGCCCCTGCGGCACGCCGAGCAGCACGACCCAGAGGATCGTCGCGGTCGTCGGCGCGAACACCATACCGAGCGCACCCGCGAGGCCGGTGACGAGCGCACCGACGTACATGAAGCCGACGCGCCCGGTGCGGCTGATGATCATCGGCACGAGCAGCGACCACGGCATCCCGAGCGCTCCGAAGAGGGCGAGCAGGGCGCCCGCGGCGGCATGCGAGACGCCGGCGTGCTCGACGAGCACCGTCGGCAGCCACGCGAAGCACGCGTAAACGGATGCCGACGAGACGGCGAACGACGCCGCGAGCGCCCACGCGAGCGGCACGCCGACGAGGCGGCCGAGCACCCGCGGGGTCGGCTCGTCGATGTCGATGTCGTCGTCGGTCTCCGCGAGCGCAGCCCCGGCACGGCGGTCGGTGCGCGCGGCCCCCGCCAGCATCGTGACCCACGGGACGATCGCGGCGAACGCGAACGCGGCCCACAGGCCGAGAGAGATGCGCCACCCCGCGGCCTCCGCGATGGGCACGGCCACCAGCGGCGGGACGAACGCGGCCACCGCGAGAAGCGCCGAGTACAGCGCCGTCATCGACCCGGTGCGGTCCGGGAAGTACCGCTTGATCAGCGGCGGCAGCACGACGTTCCCGACGCCGACCGCCGCGAAGAGCACCGTCGTGACGAGCAGCAGGCCCACGGCGTCGCCGACGAGCGCACGCCCCAGCATGGCCAGGCCGGCGACGACCATGGATGCCGCCGCCAGGCGCTCGAGACCGAACCGGCGCTCCAGCGCCGGCGTCACGATGCCGAACACCGCGAAGCACACCGGGGGCGCCGCCCCGATGAGACCGACGACCCAGCTCGGCACCGCGAAATCGGCGTTGACCTCGACGAGGATCGGCGAGAGCGACGCGACGGCCGACCGCAGCGAGAACGCGACGAGCACGATCCCGAGGAAAGCGAGGAGGCGTCCCTGCCAGAGGGGCCGCGGCGCCGACGATGAACCGCTGGAGGTCACGACTCCTGCGTGCCCTCGACCCAGGAGAGATACTCCTCGGTGACCGTGCCGGTGATGTAGCGGCCGTCGAAGCAGCTCATGTCGAGGTCTTCGACATCGGGCGCGCCCTCGAGGATCGCGGCCTTCAGGTCGTCGATCTCCTGGTAGACCATGTAGTCCGCGCCGAGCTCCTCGGCGATCTCGGGGATCGTCCGCCCGTGCGCGACGAGCTCGTGCCGCGAGGGCATGTTGATGCCGTAGACGTGCGGGTAGCGCACCGGCGGGGCGGCGGAGGCGAACGTGACGCTGAGCGCCCCGGCATCCCGCGCCATCTGGATGATCTCCTTCGACGTCGTGCCGCGCACGATCGAGTCGTCGATGAGAAGCACGTTCTTGCCCTTGAACTCGCTCGACATGGCGTTGAGCTTCTGGCGGACGCTCTTCTTGCGCACCGCCTGCCCCGGCATGATGAACGTCCGGCCGACGTAACGGTTCTTGTAGAAGCCCTCGCGGTACTCGATGCCGAGCTTGCGCGCGACCTGCATCGCGGCGGGGCGCGACGAGTCGGGGATCGGCATGACCACGTCGATCTTGTTCTTGGGGGTGTACTTCGCGATCGTGTCGGCGAGGCGGTCGCCCATGCGCAGGCGCGCCTCGTACACCGAGATGCCGTTCATGACCGAGTCGGGCCGCGCGAGATACACGTACTCGAACGAGCACGGCACGAGCTTCGGGTCGGCGGCGCACTGCTGCGTGTGGAGCTTGCCGTCGAGGTCGATGAAGACGGCCTCGCCCGGCTCGACGTCGCGGACGACCTCGAAGCCGCCGTTCTCGAGCACGAGCGACTCCGACGCGACGACCCACTCGTAGTGGCCGTCCTCGTGCAGGCGCGTGCCGAGGATGAGGGGGCGGATGCCGAAGGTGTCGCGGAACGCGAGAAGTCCGTAGCCGGCGATCAGCGCGATCGCCGCATACGACCCCTCGACCCGGTCGTGCACGCGCGAGACGGCCTGGAAGATCTGCGCGAGGTCGAGCTCGAGACCCGAGATGGATGCCTGCAGCTCGTTCGCCAGGACGTTGACGAGCAGCTCGGTGTCGGAGCTCGTGTTGAGGTGACGACGGTCGGTGCGGAAGAGCTCCTGCGTCAGCTCACGCGTGTTGGTGAGGTTGCCGTTGTGGACGAGGACGATGCCGTACGGCGCGTTCACGTAGAACGGCTGCGCCTCCTCCTCGCTCGACGCGGTGCCCTTCGTCGCGTAGCGCACATGTCCGAGGCCGATGTTGCCGAGCAGGGCGCGCATGTCGCGGGTGCGAAACGCCTCGCGCACCTGACCCTTCGCCTTGAAGAGGTGGAAGACGCCGTTCGGCTCGGCCGTCGCGATGCCCGTGGAGTCCTGCCCGCGATGCTGCAGGAGGAGGAGGGAGTCGTAGATCTCCTGGTTGACGTTCGCCTGCGAGGCGACGCCCACGATTCCGCACATTCTTGTGGATGAGTCCGTTTCTGCGCCCTGTGCCGCTGATGCCTATGTCGCCGAGGAGTACGTGCTCACGAGGCGCACGGCGCCGCCGTCGACGCCCTTGGCGCCCTGCTCGAAGTGGTCTCCGTCATCGTCCGGGCGCGGGCCTTCGTTGACGACGCCGACCGGCCAGGCCGCGATGCCCTCTTCGGCGAGCGCGCTGATCGCGGCATCCGCCTTCTCGGGGGCGACGACGGCGAGGAATCCGATGCCGAGGTTCCAGGTGCCCTCGGTCGCGGTCAGCTCGAGGCCGCCGAGGTCGGCGAGGACGCGGAAGACCGGGGGCGGCGACCAGGTGGAACGGTCGACCTCCACCCACGAGCCGACCGGAAGGACCCGCGCGAGGTTCGCCGCGATGCCGCCGCCGGTCACGTGGCTGAGCGCGTGGACGGCGCCCCCGTTCGTGTCGCGCAGCTGGCTGAGCAGGCGCAGGAGCGGCAGGGTGTAGAGACGCGTGGGCTCGAGGAGCTCCTCGCCCCACGTGCGGCCGAATTCGGGAGCGTACGCGCCGTAGCTGACGCCGACGCGCGCGACGATGTGACGGATGAGCGAGTAGCCGTTGGAGTGGGGGCCGCTGGATGCCAGGGCCAGTACGACGTCGCCGGGGCGGACGCGCTCGGCGCCGAGGACGTGGTCGGCCTCGACGACGCCGGTGGCAGCCCCTGCGACGTCGTAGTCGTTCACGCCGAGAAGCCCGGGGTGCTCGGCCGTCTCTCCGCCGACGAGGGCGGTGCCGGTGAGCTCGCAGCCCGTCGCGATGCCGCGGACGATGTCGGCGATCCGCTCGGGCACGACCTTGCCGCACGCGATGTAGTCGGTCATGAAGAGCGGCTTCGCACCGACCACGACGATGTCGTCGACGACCATGCCGACGAGGTCCTGGCCGATCGTGTCGTGCTTGTCGATCGCCTGCGCGATCGCGACCTTGGTGCCGACGCCGTCGGTCGAGGTGGCGAGGAGGGGCTTCGTGTACGCACGGAGTGCGGAGGCGTCGAAGAGGCCGGCGAAGCCGCCGACACCGCCGAGCACCTCGGGTCCGTGGGTGCGCCGGACGGCCGACTTCATCAATTCGACGGCGAGATCTCCCGCCGCAGTGTCGACGCCGGCTTCGGTGTAGGGGTTCTGTGGGGCCTGTGCCACGCGACCAGCCTACCGGGCCTCCGCAGCGCCCGGGGTTGCCTAGGATGTCGGCATGGCGGCGGGTGGACCGGAGTGGGTCGTGCGCGAGGATGCGAGCATCCCCGTGCTCGTCGCGCTGTATCTGCGCCAGGCGCTGGGCATCCGCTTCCCCGAAGAGCTGCCGCACCTGCGCGGCGCGGCGCCGACGGCATCCGATCCGGGTGAGGGCGAGAGCCGAGGCGCCGATGCCGACGCCGACGCCGACGCGCTCGCCGACGCGCTCGAGCGCCAGTGGCGCACCTATTGGGATATGACCGTCGAGCCCCTCGCGCACCGATCGACCGTGCCCCTCGACCTCATCGACGGCTTCGACACCTACGTCGCCCTGCCCGTCGAAGGCTTCGACGAGCTGGCCGCGGCCGTCGCTCCGCACGGCCCGGCCGCCGTCGCCTTCGCGAAGGGCGCGGCCGAGCGATATCAGGAGCGGGCGAAGTCCGAGGCACGTTCGGGCGGATCGACCTACCGCGCCTACGCCAGTGCGATCGCGCAGCACGAGCGCGCCGCCGGGCGCCGGGCGCACTCGTTCGAGCTGAACGTCCAGGTGCTCCCGTTCGAGCAGCGCGGCGTCTGGTGGATCGGCGCGCTCACCGTCGCGGTCACCGACGGCCTGCGCGGCGACATCGTCGCCTTCGACGCGGCGATCGCTCCCGTCATCGCCGAGCTCGCCTGAGCGGGCCGGCGGCAGCGCGCGGGCGGGCGCTCAGCCTGCGGCGGGATCGTGCTCGTCCTCGTGCTCGACGTGCTCGTGCTCGACGCGCACCTCGCGCGTGCGGCGCGAGAAGGAGCGGTCGAGCAACAGCGCGACGATGCCGCCGACGGCGAGGCCGACCGCGATGCCCACGAGGGCGAGGAAGCCGAACACCTGCCCCGTCGTATAGGTGATCTCGGTCGTCGCGCTCTTGTCGACCCCGTCACCGACCGCGAAGGTCAGAATCGCCGCGACGAGGATGCCGAGCAGCGCGCCCACGACGAGGAACACCGCGTACCGCGGGCTCCGGCGCACGCGCGCGGTCTCGATGTGGTGGGCGGTCGTCTCGGTCACCCGTCCATTGTCTCACCCGCCGATACGGCGCCCCACCCGCCAGGGGTCGCCCCCTACGGATGAGGAGGTGACCCCGGCCGCCGCGCGGTCACCCCGCTCGTCGCTGCCACGGCAGCACGCGCATCATGCTCATCGTCGATACGATCGCGACGCTGAGCGCCGCGCCCGCAGCCAGCAACGGCGGCACGAGGGGCGGGAGACCGCTCGTCGCGTCCGGCACCAGGCCGTCGCGCTGCGGTTCCGTCGTGATGGGCGCCGTCGCGGGGCCCAGGAACGCGGCGAGCTCCGCCTCCGGCGAAGGAGCCGCCGGCATCCGGATCGGATTCGAGGGGGCGGCCGTCGCGGGCGCCGCCTCGCCGCTCGAGGGCGGAGGCACGGTGACGGGCGCTGCGGCGTCGAAGCTGATGTACACGGGCGCGGCAACCTTCTTCGCGTCGGCGGCACCCCCGCTCGAATACCAGTAGGAGTGCTGGCCGGTCTGCTGCTGGAAGTCAACGAACGACTGCGGGAAGGCACCCCACGACGGGCCCGAGGTCACCTGAGGCGTTCCGGCGCGCGTGTCGATCCTCACCCCGAGATAGGCCGGAGTGACAGCGAAGCCCGCGGCTGCGCCCGACTCGGCGCCGCGGATCTCCGCGAGGACGATCTCGCGCGACGGGAGCTTCTCCCACTTCGAGTGATCGTCCATGTCGGCCCCGTGGCCGCTCGCGGTACCCGTGAGCCGCCCGTCGCCGCGCGCGTCGAGCGTCAGTACGGGGTCGCTGACGCTCCAGTAGGTCATGCCGCTGTAGTAGACGATGGTGAAGGAGCCGCTCCAGCGCAGCTGCAGGGCGCCGTCCCTGACTGTGCCGACCCCGCGGTCGATCACGACCTGGTTTCCCGAGGTGCTCGCCGTGGCGGTCGTCACGCGCCGGCCCTGTGCGTCGAGGCACCGGTTGGCGGTGCTCGCGACCGTCCATTCGCCGCTCGCCGTCGGCTTCTCGATGCGCACGGCGCCGTCTTGAGTGCGATAGAGCGGGATGCCGGCATCGGTCTGCCCTTCGGTCCACGAGTTGGGGCCTCCCGAATCGCCCGCGATCCCCGCACTCAGGAAGTTGCAGGTGCCGGGGGCGAAGGCTCCGCCTCCCGATTCGGCGTTGAGCGCCCAGCGCAGCTGCGCGTTGACGAGATCCCGGTCTCCCGTTCCCGGCGCCGCGGTGCCCTCGCCCTCGGGGACGGTCACGATGACGTCGTCCGGACCCTCGTCCGCGAGAGCGGGCAGCGGGGCCGTCGCGAGGCCCAGCGCGAAGACCGCGGCAGCGAGGCCGCGCGCGCATCGCTTTCGCCGGCGGATGCCGCGAGCCCGCATCATCGACCGGCTCCGACCTGCTCGGCATCCATCGTCGGGAGGACGGCCGTGCGATCGTCGAGCGCAGGCACGGATGCCGCGGAGACCACCGCGCCGGGTGCGGGGGCCTCCGTCGGCGCGGCGCCGACGGCACGACGCTGTTTGCGCCTGGCGCGTGCTCTGCCGATCGCGGTGACGATGCTCGCGATCACGAGCGCCAGAGCGAGCACGATGCACAGCAGCATGAGGATGAGAACCCACTGCGGAACCTCCTCGGCGGGCGCGGCAGGCGTCGCCGCCGTTCCGCCGGTGACGACGACCTCGGCCTCGGCGACAGCTCCCGACCCGGCCCCGCGGAGCGTGACCAGGTGCGTCCCGCTGCGGATGTCGCGGGGAACGGGCAGGGCCCCGGCCACCTCGCCCTGCGCTCCCGCCGTCAAGGGTCCCACCGCGGTCAGTCCGCCGTCGAGCGAGGCGACGACCTGCTCACCGGGCGCGAATCCCTGCCTCGTGAACACGACCGAGGTTCCCGCGGCGATGTCCGTCGTCTCGACGCCGAGCCGCACGGCTCCGGCCGCGCCGGCCGGAGCCGTAGCGGTCTCGCCGCCGTCGGCGTCGGCTGCCGGCGCCGACGCGAAGCTCAACGGGGTGAACGTCTCGTTGTTCGCGTTCTTGACGCCGTGCGCGCCGATCGTGATGATCCCGCACGTGACCTGCAGGCAGTCGACAGCGGTCACGCCGCCGTCGAGATCCTGGCTCTCGAACCGCGCCCCCGGGATGACCATGTCGATCGACCAGGAACCGTCGGCCCCCAGCACGCCGTTCGCGGAGCTCTCGGTCTGGCTGCCGGCGAACGAGATGAATCGCTGGTACCCCGCGTTGTCCGCCGATTCCGCGTCCGGCACGTAGCGATAGTCCGCACCGACGACGCCGCCCTGGCTGGGTCGCCAGCCGCCGCCGGCCGCGTCGTCGACCCACCCGAAGAGGACGTAGATTCCCCCGAATCCGTTCTGGATCGCCTGGAACCCAGAGCCCGACACCCTGACCTGGGTCGCGTACTCCGCCGACACCGTCGCCGAGCCGTCCGGCCCGGTGACGGTGACGCCGGCGGCGGCCCACGCCGGTGACGACACCGTCACGGCGCCGGCGACCAGGGCGATGCCCGCAAGAGCGGCGAATGTCGTGCGGGAGAGATGGTTCATGCGATGCGATCCTCGGTCTCGTCGGATTCGGGGGTGGCGGCCAGCACGAGCACTGTGCCTCGCGGGCCGTCGATGACGTCGATCGGATGCCGATACACGCGCGTCAGCAGAGCGGGCTCGAGCACGTCTCGAGGCGGGCCGGCGGCGATGATGCGGCCGCCGTCGAGCAGCGCGATCCGGTCGGCGTAGGCGGCGGCGAGCCCCAGGTCGTGCAACACGACGACGGCCGCGCCGCCCGCGGCCACCCGCGCACGGGTGCGAGCCAGCACGCGATGCTGATGCCGGATGTCGAGGCTCGCGGTCGGTTCGTCGAGGAGGGCGATCGCGCATTCCTGCGCATACGCCGATCGCGTTGACGGCGATCCCCGTGAGCACGAGGGTGACGACCTCGGTTCGCCCGTCCGCCCTCGCGGATGCGTAGACGACCACCGTCGCGACGAGCCCGCCGACGAAGGCGAGCGTCGGAAGGGTGAGCGGCCCGAGGAACGTCAGTCCGAAGACGATCGCAGAGCACGCCCCGACCGCGGCCCCCGACGAGATGCCGATGACGCCGGGCTCGGCGAGCGGATTGCGGAAGACGCCCTGCATGACGACGCCCGCGGTCGCGAGGGTCGCCCCCACGAGAATCGCCATGAAGATCCGCGGCATCCGGATGAGCCACAGCGTCGCCTCGCCGTTGACGTGCTCCATCGCGGCTCCCGGCGGGAGCGTCAGTGCGGGCATCCCCATCGCGCGGACGGCGTCGTTCCAGGCGCGGGCGAACGCGCCGACCACCTGGTCGGGCGGAATCGTCAGCTGCCCCGTGCCCGCCGAGACGACCGCGAGCGCGACGAGGGTGATCGTCAGTCCGACGAACACGCCCGAAACGAGTCCCCTCCGGGAGTGCCGGCGCACCGGCGCCGTCGTCGCGGGTTCGGCGACGACGGCGGGCGTCACGACGCTCACTGCGCCTCTTCCGGCGCATACACCGCCACGGCGAGCGCATCCAGCACGCTCGCGGCCGCCGGTCCGAAGCTCAGGACGGTCGTGTCGGACATGTCGACGATGCGCCGGTGGCGACCGGCATCCGTCTGCGCGACGGCGGGCAGGTGCTCGACGAGTCCGTCGACCCCTCCGACGGACTCGAGTCCCTTCGTCATCATGATGAACAGGTCGGGGTTCGCGTCGACGAGCGCCTCGTCGGTCACGGGGCGCATGCCCTGCCAGCCGATCTCGCCGGCGACGTCGACGCCGCCCAGCGCCTCGATGAGACTGTCGGCGCCGGACTCCTCGCCGAACAGGTAGTACACGCCGGACTGCCCGCGCGCGTAGAGGAACATCATGCGCAGCTTCTTGTCCGGGTCGGTCGGTGCGATTTCGGCGATCTGAGCGATCTTGTCGTCGACTGCGGCCGTTGTCCGGGCGGCGAGCGCCGCGCCGCGCTCCGGCACGCCGAGCGCCGCGGCGACCTGCTCGGTGAGCGAGCCGATCGAGTCGAGCGAGCGATGCGCATCGACGACGACGACCGGGATGCCGGCGTCGCGCATCTGCAGGATGGTGTCCCACGGGCCGAGACTCGTGTCGGTGAGGATCACCGTCGGCGCGGCCGCCAGGATCGCCTCGGCGTTCAGGTCGTGACCGTTCTCGGTCACGACCGGCAGATCGGCGATCTCGGGGAACGCGCTCGAGGTGTCCCGCGCGACGACCTGGTCGCCGAGCCCGAGCTCGAACACGATGCGCGACAGCGAGCCGTAGATGTCGAGCGTCAGAATGCGCGACGTGTCGATGACCGTGACTGGTGTGCCCTGGGCGTCGACGACGGATGCCGGAAGGGTCTGGGAACCGTCCGTGATCGGGTCGATCGCCGCGGACGCCGCGACGGCTGTCGACGGGCCGTGCCAGGACAGCGGATCGGCGAGCGGAGTGACGTCGGCGAGGGCCGGCGTCACTGCGCCCTCGGCCGCGCCGTCGCCCGCCGTGGGGCTGCAGGCGCTCAGTACGCACACGACGGCGAGCGTCGCGGCAAGCAGGCCGAGGGTCTTCGGCATCCGTCGGGGCATCGGTATCCTGTCCGTACTTAGGTTAGCCTTACCGAATTGTTGCGTTGGAATCTCGCTGCGTGGTTAGGTAAGGCTTGCCTATCCTTACACATTCGATCCAATGTACGCGCCCGGTTCCCGCAGCCGTCGCACATCTTCGGGAAGGCACGTCACGAAGGCAATGAACGTGGACTCTTCCACCATGCGTCGACGAGGGTGGGGCCGCCCGGCCGCAGCCACCGCGACAGCAGCAGCACTTGTCCTCGGGGGTGTCCTGGCCGCCGCGCCGGCCACAGCCGCCGGGACGACGATCGACGATGCGGTCTTCCGCTGGGGGATCAGCGCGGAGGCGAACGCCGCCGCATACGCGCCGGGCACGTACAACCTGCTCAGCGCGGGAATCGTCAGTGCGACCTCGTCGAGCGACCTCATCACCGCGACGAACTGGAAGCAGAGCGAAGGCGATGTCAGCGTCCTCAAGCTGCAGAGCGACGGCAGCTACGCCGACGCGACGTTCGCGGGTCTGCGCACCAATGCGGCCGGGACGGTCATCTCGACCTCGAACGGCCTCAACTCGGGCCACGTCGTCGAAATCGCGAACGGAACCGGAACGGTCGACCCCGCCGCCGGCACCGCCGAGATCCAGTGGACGGGCACGTTCACCTCGGCGTTCTACTCCGGGATGACGCGTGCGTGGATCACCGATCCGCATCTCAGCGTCGCCGCGAACGGCACGGGCACGGTCACCGCCACGCTCGGCGGCTACCGCACCTCGATGGACGACACCAGCCTCTTCGAATCCATCACCCCCGCAGAGAACGTGGTCATCGCGACGCTCACCGGCGTCGACGTCACCGCGACCGGCTTCACCGTGACGCCCGACTACCTGGGCAAGACCGTCAACACCGGTAGCGGCACCCCCCAGGTGACGACGGGCCCGAACTTCGGCGCCTTCCCGCAGTCGTTCGTCGACTTCCAGGTGCAGACCGGCCAGTCGAGCTACTGGTACTCGTCGGGCGGCGCGGCCGACGCACGCAAGCCCGCCACCCCGCTCGCCGTCTCCTACACGGCCGCAGCCGTGCCCGCGACGCCCACCGTCACGGTGTCGAAGACCACGGGGCTCACGAAGGGCGAGACGGTCACGGTGACGGGCTCGGGCTTCGTCGCCTCCGCACCCGCCACGAACGGCACCCGACCGCCGCTCGCCGGCACCTTCGGCGGCGCGTACGTCGTCTTCGGCAAGTTCCCGCAGAACTGGAAGCCCTCCGCCGGTGTCGCGAGCTCTGCACGCACCGTCATCTCGCAGAAGTGGGCCGTCCCCGCGGCGAGCGTGGCGACGATCGGCGGTGCCGGCTCCGGTGCGATCGAGCTCGCTCCCGACGGCACGTTCTCGACGGAGATCACGCTGTCGCCGACCGACGCGCAGGCTCTCGCGGCCGGCAACTTCGGCATCTACACCTACCCGGGCAGCGGCGCCGCGTACGCGCCGTTCGAGACGTACACGCCGCTGACGTTCGCGGACGAGTCGACCGTCGTCGTCGAGGTTCCGACGTGGGTCGACAACCCGTCCGGCTCGTTCGGCTGGGCGTTCGCCGGTACGTCGCCGGCCGACCTCGGCACGGCGACGCAGGAAGGCGACAACTTCGTCGCCTCCGGCTCGCTGACGAACATCGTCGTCACCGACACGCGTGCCGGCGGAACCTCGCCGTACACGTGGAGCATCTCGGGCCAGGCCGGCACGTTCAGCTCGACCGGCGGCGCGTCGTTCTCGGGCGGTCTGCTCGGCTGGACCCCCAAGATCGTCGCCGGCGGCGCCTCGGTGTCCGCGGGGGCCGAGGTCGCCTCGACCCGACTGGGCGGCGCGGGCCTGGGCTCGTCGCGCGTACTGGCATCGTCGACGGCAGCCGCGACCGCGACGGTCGGAGCCGATCTCGATCTCGTCATCCCCGGCACCACCGCCGCGGGCGACTACACGAGCAAGCTCACCATCACCGCACTCCAGTGAGTGCGTCGGGGCCCCGGCACGACGCCGGGGCCCCGGCATCCGACCCCCGAAAGCCAGCCGTGACCGATTCCGCTCCCCACCCGCCGCGTCGCCGGCGCGTCCTTCTCGCTTCCGCCGTCCTCGTGGCCCTCGGTCTCACGGGGGCGTTCGCCGTCGGGACTGCCCCCGCACGCGCCGACGACTCCGCCGGCGGCGTCGCGTGGTCGGTGCGCACGGCCGACAACGCGAACGGCAACGCTCGCGCGAACTTCATTTACGACGTCGATCCCGGCGCCGTGATCGAGGACGCCATGGTCGTCGTCAACACCGGCACCGAGGCCCTCCCCCTCGCGGTCTACGCGGCGGACGCATTCACGGCATCCAGCGGCGAGATCGACGTCGTCGTCGACGGCACGCCCTCCGTCGACGCGGGGACCTGGGTCGACGTCACGTCTGCGACCCTCGAACTCGCCCCGGGCCAGCAGACCGAAGTGGCCTTCACGATCACGGTGCCCGCCGACGCCCGGCCCGGCGATCACGCCGCGGGCATCGTCACGTCGCTCCAGACGACGGATGCCTCGCAGTCACTGTCGGTCGATCGACGGCTCGGCACGCGGATCAATCTCCGCGTCGCGGGCGAACTCGCGCCGGCCGCGGCCGTCTCGAACGTCGAGGCGTCCTACACGCCGTCATGGAATCCGTTCGCGCCCGGCGTTCTGACGATCTCCTACGCGCTTGAGAACTCCGGGAACACCCGCATCACGGGGCTGGAGACCATCGCGGTCGCCGGGCCGGGGGGCCTGTTAGGGACCACCTTCGCCCCGACGCAGCTCGCCGAGGTGATCCCCGGCTCGACGATCGAGGTCGCGACCGAGGTGCCGACCCTCTCGCTCGGCTGGCTGAGCGGATCTGCCACGGTGACTCCGGAGGGAGTCGGTCTCGGCGCCGGATCGGTGGCCCCCGTCGCGATGGAGTTCTCGATCGCCGCGGTGCCGTGGAGTCTGTATGCGCTGCTCCTGCTCGTCGTCGGCGCTGCCGTCTTGGTGGTGGCGCTCATCCGCCGTCGCGAGCGGCGCCGGACGGCCTCCTCTGCGTAACAATCGGTGCGGAAAGCAGGCTCAACCGTTCGACCGGGCCCGATCGGCAGCGCGAGGTGCCGATCGGGCCTGCTTTCGACGCGCCGGCGCCGCCCCACGCGCACCGGTCCCGCCGGTGCAGGTCACGGCCGCAGCGGAAGGAGCGCCGAGATGTCGGCGCGGGTGCCCGAGGCGGCGATCCGGCCGGCGGCCGCGGCATCCGCCCACGCCTCACCGCCGGTGGCGAGCGCGATCCAGGTCGCCGCGTCGGTCTCGACGACGTTCGGCGGGGTGCCGCGCGTGTGCCGGGGGCCCTCGACGACCTGGACGGCGCCGAAGGGCGGCACCCGCACCTCGACCGTGTTGCCCGGCGCCTTCTCGACCAGCAGCTGCAGGAGATAGCGGACCGCCGTGGCCGTGTCGGTGCGGCTTGCGGGGGCGGCATCCGGGCTCGCGGCGGCCCCGGCGACGGCAGCGAGCGCCGCCCGCCCGTCTCCCGTGGTGATCTTCCGCGCCATGGGTCCACGCTAGCCGTACACAACTCAGGCAGAACCGCCCCCGGCCGGCGGCTCCGGGGCCCACGGCACCGTTCTGCCTGAGTTGTGTCACCGCGCCGGGGCCGCAGAGCGCCCGCGGCCGGCGTGCCGTATTCAGTCTCGGCGTGCGCGCGACCGGTCGCGGTCCGCAGAATCCCGCGGCGCGCCGTCACCGCCCGAACCGTACAGACTGAAGACGGAACACGAACCCCGCCCGACCCCGTCGGTAGGCTGGGCGCGTGCGCATTCTCGTCCTCGGTTCCGGTGCCCGCGAGCACGCCATCATCCTGTCGCTGAAGGGCGAGGGCGGGCACGAGCTGTTCGCCGCGCCCGGCAACGCGGGCATCGCGGGCGACGCCACCATCGTCCCCGGCCTCGACGCAAACGACCCGGCCGCCGTGACCGGTTATGCCAACGAGGCGCAGATCGATCTCGTGATCATCGGACCCGAGGCGCCGCTCGTCGCAGGGGTCGCCGATGCGCTGCGCGGACGGGGCATCCCCGTGTTCGGGCCGGGAAAGGCGGCAGCGCAGCTCGAGGGCTCGAAGTCGTTCGCGAAGCGGATCATGGATGCCGCGGGCGTCCCGACCGGGCGCGCCACGCGCGCCACCACCCGCGCCGAGGTCGAGGCCGCGCTCGACGCCTACGGCGCCCCTTATGTCGTCAAGGCCGACGGCCTCGCCGCCGGCAAGGGCGTCATCGTCACCGACGACCGCGACGCCGCCCTCGCGCACGCCGACACCTACCTCGCGACGGGCGCCGTGCTCGTCGAAGAGTTCCTCTCCGGCCCCGAGGTCTCGCTCTTCTTCGTCAGCGACGGCGACGCCGTCCGCGCCCTCACCCCCGCGCAGGACTACAAGCGCGCACTCGACGGCGACGAGGGCCCGAACACCGGCGGCATGGGCGCCTACTCGCCCCTCCCCTGGCTCGCGGAGCGCTTCGGCAGCGAAGAGGCCTTCGTCGACGAGGTCACCCGCACCGTCGCCGAGCCCGTGATCCGCGAATTGGATGCCGAGGGCACCCCGTTCATCGGACTCCTCTACGCCGGGCTCATCGTCACGGGCGAGGGCGACGACACGCAGATCAAGGTCATCGAGTTCAACGCGCGCTTCGGCGACCCCGAGACGCAGGTCGTCCTCGCGCGCCTCACGAGCCCCCTGTCGCGCCTGCTGATGTCGGCGGCGAGCGGCATCCTCGAGGACGAGCCGGCGCCGACGTTCGCCGACTTCTCCGCGATCACGGTCGTCCTCGCGAGCGAGGGCTACCCCGAGTCGCCCCGCACGGGCCGCGAGCTCCACGGTCTCGAGGCCGCGGCCGAGACTCCCGGCATCCACATCGCCCATGCGGCCACCGAGGAGCGCGAGGGCATCCTCGTCGCGACCGGCGGACGCGTGATCAACGTCGTCGCGACGGGTGCGTCGTTCGCGCAGGCGCGCGAGCACGCCTACGCGGCGCTCGATGAGATCTCGCTCGACGGCGCGCACTTCCGCACCGACATCGCCGCGCGCGTCGCCGACGCCTGATCCCCGCGCCCGGCCCCACGGTCGCGGCGCCTCCCCCGCCCGCGAGACCGCGCAAATGTCACGATCCGGCGTCCGGAAGCGTACATTTGCGCGGTCTCGCGGTCAGTGGGGGCGCTACAGCCGGGCGTACTCGTCGATGTCGGCGAGGAAGTCCGACACCGCGTCGGGCGACACGGTGGCCTTCGTCGCGCCGAGCGCCGCGAGGTACTCCCCCGTCGTGAGCATCGCGTGGGTCCCGTCGTCGCCGGCTCGGAGCGCGCGGGCGAGCGCCTCCTGCGACGCGCGCCGTGCGGCGTACTCGATGTCGGCCGGGGTGAGGCCCGCGCTCGCGTTCACGAGCGCCGAGATGTCGATGCCCGCCGTCGACTCGCTCGGAATGTAGCGGCTCCAGATCGCGAAGCGCGCCTCGTCGTCGGGCAGCCCGATCGGGATGACGTAATCGAAGCGCCCGTGCCGGAGGAACGCGGCATCCAGCGCTCGTACGAAATTCGTCGCGCAGATGAGGATGCGCCCCTCGCGCTCACGGAACTCCGCGACGAGCTTCAGCAGCTCGTTCGTCACCCCCTGCGTCGGCGACGGCGGCACTCCTCCGCGGCGCGACGCGATCTCCTCGACCTCGTCGATGAAGACGACGGCGTGATCGAGCGCGTCGATCCGCTCGAAGGTCGCCCGGAGCGCGCCGGCGAGTCCCGCGGACGTGTCGGCGAGGCGCGAGGGGAAGACCTCGACGAACGGCCAGTCGAGGCGGGATGCCACGGCTTTCGCGAACGTCGTCTTTCCGGTGCCGGGAGGGCCGAACAGCATGACCGCGCGCGGCGGCACGACGCCGAACCGGTCGGCCATGTCGGGACGCGAGAGGGGCGTGACGAGGCGCGCTTCGAGGAGGTCCTTCTCGTGGCGCATGCCGCTGACGTTCTCCCAGAGGTGGCGGGGCAGCACGCGGCCGCCGACCTCCTTGAGCTGGTCGAGTTCGCGGCGCTGCACCGGCATCCGCCTCTCGAGGTATCGCAGCGGGTCGCGCACCTCGAACCCGTTCGCCGTCAACGCGGCGAGCGGCTCCTGCTCCTCGGCGAGGAGGATCGACAGCTTCCCGAGACCGAGAGGCGCCATCCGGCGTTCGAGGGCGTCGAGGAGGCTGCCCGACACGTGCTCCGCGCCCGGCACCCCGGCCATGCCGAAGAAGACGATCCACCCCTGCGCGTGCGCCGCGCGCCCGACCGCGACTCCGACGAGACGGTCGTCGCGCGTGGCGACGACGGCGTGGTCGGCCTGGCACGAGGCGATGACCTCGGCGAGCGAGTAGACGGGGTTCTCGTCGTCGCCGTTGAGCTCCTCCCAGAGGCGCACGACGGCTTCGAGATCGTCGTCATGGAAGTCGCGCACCTGCGTTCGGCTCACACGGTCATTGTGCCCCAGCCGCGTCTCCGCCCGCGAGACCGCGCTCCCCCCGCCCGCGAGAGCGCGCTCCCCCGCCCGCGAGACCGCACACATGTCACGATCCGGGGCGCGGAAGCGTACATATGCGCGGTCTCGCGGGGACGGAAGGGCGAGAAGAGGCGCTCAGCGCCTCGCAGGGAGGTGCGCGGGGCGTTCCATGAATAGGACCGCGACCACGCCGACGAGCAGCACCGCCGCCGGCAGCAGCATCGACTGGGCCATCGCCGACGAGAAGCCCGACACGACGGCATCCGGCAGGGCGCCGCCGCCGAACTCGCCGACCCCGGCATCGGCGAGCCCGGGCAGGTTCGCCTCGAGCCGCGCCTGCATGAACCCGGCGATGGATGCCGAGCCGAGCACCGAGCCGATCGTCCGGGTCGTGTTGTAGATGCCGGCTCCGGCGCCCGCCTGGCGCGGCGCGAGGTTGCGCGTCGCGGTCGTCGCGAGCGGCCCCCACATGCCGGCCTGCGCGATGCCCATGAGCGCCGAGGGGAGAAGGAACTCCCACGTCGCGGAGCTCGGGTTCATGAGCGCCGCGTACCAGAACAGCGAGACCGCGGCGAGGAAGAGTCCGGGGACGAGCAGCGTCCGGGCATCCACCCTGTCGAGCACGCGCCCCGCGATCGGCGCGAGGACGCCGGAGAGCACCGCCATCGGGATCAGCAGCAGCGCCGACTGCGTCGGGGTGAGCCCGCGCGCGAGCTGGTAGTAGAACATCATCGGCAGCGACATCGCGGTAACGGCGAATCCGACGGTGGCGATGCCGATGTTCGCGACCGAGAAGTTGCGGTCGCGGAACAGCTCGAGAGGAACGAGCGGCTCGCTCTTGGTGCGCGCCTGCTCCCACAGGAACAGCGCGAGCAGCACCACACCGCCGGCGATCATCCCCCACACCCACGGCGCCCAGTCGAAGCGCTCGCCCTCCTGCAGCCCGAAGACGATGAGGAAGAGGGATGCCGCGGAGAGGAACACGCCGACCAGGTCGAACCGGTGCGGGTGGGTCGGAAGGGCGGGAACGAGGATCCAGGCGAGGACGAAGCCGACGATCCCGACCGGGATGTTGACGAAGAAGATCCACTCCCACCCGAGGCCGTCGACGATGAGACCGCCGGCGAGCGGGCCGACGAGCGTCGCGACGCCCGCCGTCGCGCCCCACAGCCCCATCGCGGCACCGCGGTTCGCGGGCGGGAAGGTGCGCGTGATGACCGCCATCGTCTGCGGCGTCATGAGGGCCGCGCCGAGGCCCTGCACCGCACGGAAGACGATGAGCATCTCGAGCGTCGACGACAGTCCGCACCCGAGGGACGCGATCGTGAAGATCGCGAGGCCGACGAGGTAGACCTTCTTCGGACCGAAGCGGTCGCCGAGACGGCCGGTGATCAGCAGCGGCACGGCGTAGGCGAGGAGGTAGGCGGAGGTGACCCACACGACGTTGTCGAGGTTCGCGGTGTCGGGGTCGAGCGCGGCCTTGATCGCCGGGTTCGCGACCGACACGATCGTCGTGTCGACGAGGATCATGAAGAACCCGATGACGAGCGCCCAGAGGGCGGGCCACGGGCTGTGCGCGGGGGTGGATGCCGCAGCGTCGGATGCCGGAGCGCTGGATACCGGAGCGTCGGATGCCGGAGCGTCGGATGCCGGGGCGCTGGATGCCGCGGCATCCGTGCGGTGTGCGGTGGGATCGGTCATTGCCGTGCGGCCTCTCTCTGAGCCAGGTAACGGTCGGTCTGTGCGTGAGCGCCCCAGACGAAGTCGGGGTGGGCGAGGCGTTCGAGGAACCCCGCGAGCCAGTCGTGCTCGGCGGCCAGGAGCGCGCCCTGCCGCTCGACCTCGATGAGGTACTGCTCGAAGGTGCCGCCGTCGAGGGCCTGCGCGCGCCCGCGCACGTGCACGTCACGCGCCTCGGCGAGCGCGGCGAGACGCGTCCGCAGGAGGGCGATCGTCTCCGCGCGCGAGAGGTTGTGCGCCTCGGACAGGGCGACGCGGAACTCGGTCGGCCGATCGAGCACGGGAAGCTCCCGTCGCACCCATTCGGTCACAGCGTCGCGGCCGGCATCCGTCAGCGCGTAGGTCGTGCGCTCGGGGCGGTTGCCGTCGCGGTCGATGCCGACCTCGGCGAGGAGCTCCTGCCGTTCGAGCCGGGCGACGGTGTGGTACATCGTGCCGTTCGTGATCGGGACGATGCGATCGTCGTGGCGCTGGCGCAGCAGGCGGATCATCTCGTACGGGTGCATGTCGTCTTCGCGCAGCAGCGCGAGCACCATGACCCCGAGCGGGGTGAGGCGCGCGACGGTGTCCCTCAGACGTCCTCCCGTGTGGTCCGTGTCGACTAGTCCATGTGGACTATACACCCCATGCGTGTCTCAGCGCGTCCTGTCTCAGAGGGTCCTGTCTCAGAGGGTCCTGTCTCAGCGCGTCCGTGTCTCAGCGCGCCCTGTCTCAACGCGTCGCCGACCCGCCGGTGGGCGCGGTCGCCGTGTCGACGCGCACCACGAGAGATGCCGTGAACCCGCCCGTCGCATCCCCCGTCACGGTCGCGACCTGCAGTGCGCCACCGTCGTCACCGAAGACGTTGTCGGTCGCGAGGCTCACGTTCGCGAGGTTCCGCGCCGACCCGTCGTAGGCGGCGAGCGCGTAGACCGGCCCCAGCATGCTCTCCGGGAAGGCCAGCTGCGAGGTCGCGATCGCGTTGCCGGAGTCGGTGATCTGCGAGACCGACGGGTAGACCTCGAAGTGGATGTGCGGCCAGCGGCCCGAGTAGCACCCGGGGACGATGGAGGTGAAGGTGACCTGGCCGTCGGCATCCGTCACCTGCACGCCGCGGAGATACGTCTCGTTCTCGATGCCCGACGAGTACATCGAGTAGCGGCCCTGCGCGTCGCAGTGCCAGGCGTAGACGGCGACGCCCGCGAAGGGTGCGTCACCGTTCGCCATGTCGGTGAGGCGCAGGGTGAACCGCAGCGGCGCGCCGTCGGCGGTCGCGCCTCCCCCGATCGAGGTGCGGAGGTCCTGGCGCACGATGCCCGACTGCTCGAGCACGTCGGGGCCGTTCGACCCGTCGCCGGGGTAGGGTCCGGCGGTCTCGTCGGGGATCTCGCCGGCGGGGAGCGCGACCGTCGCGGCAGGCGTGGGGGTGGGCGTCGCGGTCGGGGTGGGGGTCGGGGTCGCGGTGCGGGTCGCCGCCGGGGTGGCCGCGGCATCCGCCACTGCCGAGCACGCCGCGAGCGCCACCGCTCCGAGGCCGAGGCCGGCGATGCCGAGGATCCCGCGACGCGACACGAGGGTCATCAGGTCGAAGCCGGCGCCCTGGTCGACGACCTCGTCGTCGGGCCGGTCGAGGGGTCGGCCCTCGTAGCGGGGACCGTCGGGGGTGTGTTCGGGTTCGGGAGTCATGCGACCAGCATCGGCCCGGCGCCCAGGCGTCGCCGCTGGGGCACCTATGCGTCGCCGATGGATGAGAATCGCCGTCCGGTTCGCAGGAGATCTCGTATCGTCGGCGGGCGGTGGCCCCGGTTCGTGCGGGGCGTGCGCCGCCCGGAAGACGAAAGTCCTGCGAACCGAACGCGCGGCGCGGAGCACCGGGATGCGGCACCGGCCGCGCCCGGCGGCACGGCGACCTGGCCGCCCCGGCGCCACGGCGACCCGCGATAATGGTGCGGTGACGGATGCCCTCGATCTGCCCGGCTGGACCCACGTGTACTCCGGGAAGGTGCGCGACCTGTATCGGCCCGCAGACACCCCGGATGCCCCCGACCGGATGCTCGTCGTCGCGAGCGACCGGGTGAGCGCGTTCGACCACGTCTTGAGCCCCGGCATCCCGGACAAGGGTGTGCTGCTGACGACCCTCAGCCTCTGGTGGTTCGACCAGCTCGCCGGCGCCGACGGCGGACCGCGCATCCCGAATCACCTCGCCCCCTCGCATGTCCTCACCCTCGGCCCGGACGGCGAGGCGAACACCGCCGACGACCTCGTCGACCTCATCCCGCCCGCCGTCGCCGGCCGCGCGATGGTGGTCCGGAGCCTCGACATGCTGCCGATCGAGTGCGTCGTCCGCGGCTACCTCACCGGGTCGGGCTGGAAGGAGTACCGCGCCGAGGGCACGGTCTGCGGCATCTCCCTCCCCTCCGGCCTCGAGGACGGCGACCGCCTGCCCGAGCCGATCTTCACCCCCGCCTACAAGGCGCCGATGGGCGAGCACGACGAGAACATCTCGTTCGCCCGGGCCGAGGAGCTCGTGGGCGCAGAGCGTGCCGCAGAGCTCCGCGACCGGTCGCTCGAGACCTATCGTCGCGCCGCTGCGACCGCCGAGGCGAAGGGGCTCATCCTGGCCGACACGAAGTTCGAGTTCGGACTCGACGCGGACGGCACCCTCACCCTCGCCGACGAGGTCCTCACGAGCGACTCGTCCCGGTACTGGGATGCCACCGCCTGGGCGTCGGGGACGACCCCCGCCGAACGCATGGCGAGCTTCGACAAGCAGATCGTCCGCGACTGGCTCGCCGCGCACTGGGATCCTTCGCGCGACGGCGAGGGCACCCCACCCGAGCTCCCCGCCGAGATCGTCGAGCGCACCGCGGCGAAGTACCGCGAACTGCTCGAGAAGCTGACCTCCGACACCGGCGCGCGCTGACGTGGGGCGGCACCGCTCCCGCTGGATCGTCAGCGGCACCGTCGGCCTCGTCTGGCTCGCGACGGCGCTCCTCGCGGCCGCCGTCTCGCTGACCCCGCTCTCCCGCGTGCAGCAGGCCGTGCTTCCGGTCGGCGCGACGCCGTACGTCTGGTCGTGGCCGGCGCCCTGGCCGGCTCTCCTCCCCCTCGCCGGCGCGGTCGCCGTCGCCCTCGTGCACGCGACGCTGCTGCATCTCGCACCGCGCTCGGCGCCCGTGCCGACGACGTGGCTCGCGACCGGCGCGGCCGGCGCGATTGTCGGCATGACCGTCGACATCGCGCTCGTCTTCGGCCCCCTCCTGACCTCGGGGTGGGCGCTGTGGTCGGTCGACCTCGGTTCGCGGGCCGCGTCGGGCGCGTACTGGGGCCTGCTGTACGGCTGGATCCCCGCCCTCATCGCCGGACGGCTCGCGCGGCGCGCACAGACAGGCGACGCCGACGCGCAGCCGGACGCGCCGCGCACCGGGCGGCGTGGCCTGGCGATCACGGCGACCGTCGCCGTCGTGGCCCTCGTCGCGCTCGCCGCGGTCCGGGTCGGGGGCGACGAGGCATCCCAGGCTCAGCTGCGCGCCGAAGCCGAACAGCAGGAGCCGCCGCCCGCCGACGGCTCGCTGCGCCCCGACCCGGATGCCGCGGGCGAACCCGTCCCCGAGGTCGCGCCCGGGCCCGGCATCACCGACATCGACGGCTGCACTCCCGCGCGCGCGACGATCCTCCTCGGGAGCGTCGACGGCGCGACGGGCCACCGGGGGCTCAGCCTCGAGCTCATGAACTTCTCCGACCGCCCGTGCGTGATCGAGGGCTATCCCGACATCGCGTTCGGCGACCAGAACGGGCACCTCCTCGCCGTCGCGGTGGCGCAGGGCGGCTCGTTTATGGGGAGCGACGCCGGGCCGACGCGCGTCGAGATCCCCGCGGGCGGGTCGGCGGTCGCGACGATCGGGTGGGATGCGGCATCCACGCAGGGCGCGCTCGTGACGCGCACCCTGTGGGCGGCGGTCCTCGCCGGAGAGACGCGCGGGTCGTGGCCGATCGACCTCGATGTCGTCGAGGGGTCGGACGTCGCGGTGACGGCGTGGGCGCTGCGGGATCCCGGCGCCGCGACCGAGGGATAGTTCCGTACCGGGGCATCGCGGCACACAGCACCCTCCCAGGTAGTCTGAGCGCTGGCATCCCCCCCAGTTCGAACGAGGAGCACCCCCATGCCCATCTGGACCCTCCACGGCGACGGGCGCACCGTCGAACCCGGCGCCGTCGTCACCCCGTCCGAGCGCCTGAGCTGGCCGGCGACCATCGCGATCGGCGCGCAGCACGTGGTCGCGATGTTCGGTGCGACCTTCCTCGTACCGCTGCTCACCGGCTTCCCCGTCTCGACGACGCTGCTGTTCTCGGGACTCGGGACGCTGCTGTTCCTCATCCTCACGAAGAACAAGCTGCCGAGCTACCTCGGGTCGTCGTTCGCGTTCATCGCCCCGATCGTCGCGCTCGGACCCGGCGGCGGCAAGCCGCTCGACTCGCCGGAGCAGATCTCGCAGGCCCTCCTCGGCGTCTTCTTCGTCGGCATCCTGCTCGCCGGCGTGGGACTGCTCGTACAGGCGACCGGCACGGGCTGGATCGAGAAGCTCATGCCTCCGGTCGTCTCGGGCGCGATCGTCGCCCTCATCGGCCTGAACCTCGCCCCAGCCGCGTGGAACAACTTCAAGACCGACGGCCTGCTCGGCACGATCACCCTCGTCGCGTGCATCCTGTTCGCGGTGCTGTTCCGCGGGTTCCTCGGCCGCGTGTCGATCTTCCTCGGCGTCGTCGTCGGGTACGTCGCCGCGGCGATCCTGGGGCGCATCGACTGGAGCGGCGTGGAGAGCGCGGCATGGATCGGCCTGCCCGAGTTCCACTTCCCCGCGTTCGGCGACCCGCAGGCGTGGGGCGCGCTGCCGATGTTCCTCCCCGTCATTCTCGTGCTCATCGCCGAGAACGTCGGCCACGTCCGCGGCGTCGCGACGATGGCTCAGGACCCGTCCCTCAACAAGAGCACCGGCCGGGCGCTTCTCGCCGACGGCGTCGCGACGACGATCGCGGGCCTCGGCGGCGGCTCGGGAACGACGACCTACGGTGAGAACATCGGGGTCATGGCGGCGACCCGCGTCTACTCGACGGCGGCGTACTGGGTCGCGGGCACGGTCGCGATCCTGCTGGCCTTCTCGCCGAAGGTCGGCGCCGTCATCTTCGCGATGCCCGCCGGCGTCCTCGGCGGCGTGACGACCGCGCTCTACGGCCTCATCGGCGTGATCGGCATCAAGATCTGGGTCGACAACCAGGTCGACTTCTCGCGTCCCGTCAACCAGTACACGGTCGCGGTCGCGTTCATCATCGCGATCGCCGGCTTCGAGTTCACGCTCGGCAGCCTCAGCTTCGGCGCGATCGTCCTCGGCGCGGTCGCGGCGCTCCTCATCTATCACGTGGGCAACGCGATCGCCCGCTGGCGCAAGACCGGCGCCGACGACGGCGGCCCCATCGTCCCGATCGGCCAGCTCGGCGGCGACCCCGAGTGACCCGGCGCTGAGGGGATGCCTGGACTCGCGCCATCCAGGCATCCCCTCACCTGCCTGCACCCCTCTGGCAGCACCCCCCTGGTAGCACCCCCCATGGCAGCACCCGCCCCGCGGAGGTTTCGTCGGCGCAGATCGCTCTCTCCGGGCCGGATGCCGACGATTCGCGCCGACGAAAGCGCGCGTGACGACGATTCGCGCCGATACGACCACGAGAGACGGCGCGCGAGGCGCGTCAGGCCGAGTCGCGCACCACGAGGGTCGTGTCGAGCATCGTGACATGCGGCGGCGTGCCGCCCGCGAGGAGCGACAGCAGCACGTCGGCCATCTTCTCGCCCTGTGCGTGCGAGGGTTGGCGCACCGTCGTCAGCTGCGGCTGCACCGCGACGGCGACCGGCGAGTCGTCGAACCCGACGATCGCGACATCCTCGGGCACGCGGATGCCGGCTCTGCCCAGCACCGCGAGCGCGCCCCGCGCCATGAGGTCGCTCGCGACGAACAGGGCGTCGAACTCGACGCGCCCGTCGGCGTCGGTACCGGCGCCGGCGAGGATCCGCTGCATCGCGGCCCCTCCGCCGTCGGCGGTGAAGTTGCCGTCCTCGACGGCGACGGGTTCGAGCCCGGCATCCTTCAGCGCCGCGCGGAAGCCGTCGAGCCGGTCGATCCCGGCCGGCATGCTCAGGGGACCGGCGATCGTCGCTATGCGCCGGTGGCCCTTCTCGAGCAGGTAGCGAGTCGCCGCCGCCGCGCCGGCGGCGTTGTCGACATCGACGTAGTAGTCGCGCTCGCGCTCGCGGACGGGCCGGCCGCCGTACACGACCGGCACCGATGCGGCGATGCTGTCGATGAACGTGTCGCTCGTGTGGTGCGAGACGACGACGGCCCCGTCGACCGCGCCGCTGCGGACATAGGCGACGGTCTTGTCGCCCGGGTCGTCGCTCGCGATGATGAGGTTCAGCACGTAGTCCGACCGGCTGAGCCGGGAATGGATGCCGGAGACCACCGCCGCGAAGAACGGGTCGCCGAAGAAGCGCGTCGTGTCCTCGGGGACGACGAGGGCGATCGCCATCGTGGCGCGCGACGCGAGCGAGCGCGCGGCGCGATTCGGCACATAGTGGAGCTCGGCGATCGCGCGGCGCACGGCGTCGGCCGCGGCGGGGCTGACCGCGGTCGACCCGTTGACGACGCGCGACACCGTCGAGCGAGACACGCCCGCCGCGGCGGCGACCTCCTCGATCGTCGCGGCCGCACGCGGCGTGTCGATGGTCACGGGGAGGGAACCTCACTCTGGACGGCGGTGGCAGAGGATGCCGCGGCGAGCGCGTCTGCGGGGTGACCCTGCGGGACGTCGATCGCGCGTGCGGCGATGATCCGACGATACTCCAGCGCACTGTCCTTCAGCGTCCGCACCTGGGTGTCGTAGTCGACGTGGACGATGCCGAAGCGCTTCTCGTACCCCCACGCCCACTCGTAGTTGTCGAGCAGCGACCACGCGAAGTAGCCGCGCACGTCGACGCCCGCGTCGACGGCATCGAGCACGGCGCCCAGGTGCGCGCGCAGGAACGCGACCCGGTCGGCGTCGTGCACGCGAGCCTCGGAACCGGCCCCGACGAGGACGTCGTCGTAGGCGGCGCCGTTCTCGGTGACGTACAACGTCGTGCCGACCGGCGCGGTGTACTCGTCGGAGACGCGGCGGAGGAGGGTCGTGAGCGCGGCCGGGTCTACCTCCCAGTGCATGCTCGTGCGCGGCAGGCCCCGGTCGTGCCAGAAGATCCCCTCGTGCGACGGGAACGGCGACTCGGTGCGGCGCGGCGTCGGCGCATCGCCCGGGGCGGGCGCGTGCGGGTCGGGCGCGCCGCCGACGAACTCGCCGTGGTAGTAGTTGACGCCCAGCGCGTCGATCGGGGTCGCGATCGTCTCGAGATCGCCGGGAAGGGTCGCGGCGTCGAGCGCGGCGATGGCCTCGGGGTCGACGGCGCGGATGTCCTCGACGGCGTCGGCGGGGTACGCCGCCCGGAAGATCGGATCGAGGAACCAGCGGTTGAACTGCCCGTCGATGCGACGGGCAGCGTCGAGGTCGGCGGGCACGGCGGCATCCACCGGCTCGGCGACGGTGAGGTTGAGCGTGATGCCGAGGCGCAGCGCCGCGTCGCGGGCGCGCAGCTCACGGACCGTCTGCCCGTGCCCGAGCAGCAGGTGGTGGGCGGCGAGCACGCCGTCGGTGACGCTGTAGCGGCCCGGCGCGTGGATGCCGGCGGTGTAGCTGAGGAACGAGGAGCACCACGGCTCGTTGAGCGTCGTCCAGTTCGCGACGCGGTCGCCGAGCGCGTCGTGCACGTCCAGCGCGTACTCGGTGAACCGCTCGGCCGTCGAACGGACGGTCCAGCCGCCCTGCTCTTCGATCGCCTGGGGCAGGTCCCAGTGGTAGAGGGTCAGCCACGGCAGGATGTCGTTCTCGCGCAGGTCGTCGACGAGTCGCTTGTAGAAGTCGAGGCCCTTCTGGTTCACCGCGCCGCCGTCCGGTCGCACACGCGCCCACGACACCGAGAAGCGGTAGGTGTCGAGGCCGAGCTCCTTCATGAGCGCGACGTCCTGCGGGTAGCGGTGATAGTGGTCGCACGCGACGTCTCCGTTGTCGCCGCCGATGACGGCGCCCGGCACGCGCGCAAAGGCATCCCAGATGGATGCCGTGCGGCCGTCCTCGAACGCGGCCCCCTCGATCTGGTAGGCGGCCGTCGCCGCGCCGAAGAGGAATTCCGGCGCGAAGGCGCGCGAGTGCTCAGCCATGATGATCCTTCCCTGTCGCGGCGGGTCTCAGCCCTTGACCGCACCTTGCATGATGCCACTGACCAGCTGCTTGCCCGCGAAGACGAACAGGATCAGGAGCGGGATCGTCGCCAGCAGCACGCCGGCCAGGACGATCGAATAGTCGACGAAGTAGTTCGACTGCAGCAGCGACAGTGCGACGGGAAGGGTCGGATTCTGCCGGTCGAGCACGATGAAAGGCCAGAAGAAGTTGTTCCAGGCCGATACGAACGTGAAGAGGGCGAGCATCGCGGCCGCGGGCCGCGCGGCGGGCAGGCCCACCGTCAGGAACGTGCGGAACGAGCTCGCACCGTCGACGCGCGCGGCCTCGATGAGCTCGTCGGGCACCGCCTGACGCAGGTACTGCGTCATCCAGAACACGCCGAACGCACTCACGAGCGCGGGCACGATGATCGCGCCGAGCTGCCCCGTCCAGCCGAGGTCGCCGAAGAGGATGTACAGCGGCACGACGCCGAGCTGCGTGGGGACGGCCATCGTCGCGATGACGAAGACCAGCAGCACGCTCGACCCGCGGAAGCGCAGCTTCGCGAACGCCCACCCGGCGAGGGTGGAGAAGAAGACGACGGATGCCGCGATCAGCGCGGAGCTCACGATCGAGTTCCACAGGGCCACCCAGAAGTTCACCGCCGGGTCGTTCATGACCTTCGCGGCGTTCGCGAAGAAGTTGCCTCCGGGGATCCACGACATGTTCGGGTCGCGGATCGTGTACGAGTCGCCCGAGCCGATCAGGAACGACCAGTAGAAGGGGAAGACGCTCGCCAGGAGCACGATGCCCAGGCACGCGTACACGAACCACCCCGGCCGGGCGCCCTTGACGTGGCGCGCGCGGGGACGGCGATTCTCGGCGGGGATGTCGGTCTCGTCGATGACGATGGGCCGCTCGTTCAGGACGCTCATCGAACGGCCTCCCTGGTGTTGTCTCGGGTGCGCGCGCCGGTGTGCGCGCTCGCGCCGCCGGCGGCGACGGATGCCTTGGCCTCGCGCCGGGCGGCACGCAGCTCCGACCTGCTGAGCGGGCCGCGGGCGCCCTCGTCGCGGACGAGGCTGCGGGTGATGAAGAGGTTCAGGATGCCGATCGCAAGGATGATGAGGAACAGGATCCAGGCGAGCGCGGCCGCGCGCCCGAAGTTCCACTGCCCCCACCCGACGTCGTAGAGCCAGAGCGAGATCGTCAGCCACTGGCTGTTCGCGCCTCCCGTGCCGTACTGGTCGTACATGCGCGGCTCGTCGAAGATCTGCAGGCCGCCGATGGTCGAGGTGATGATGACGAAGATCAGGGTGGGGCGAAGGCTCGGCACGGTGATCGCGAAGAACTGACGCACCTTGCCAGCGCCGTCGACGGTCGCGGCTTCGTAATAGTCGCGCGGGATGGCCTGCATCGCGGCGAGCAGGATGAGGGTGTTGTAACCCGTCCAGCGGAAGTTGACCATCGTGGCGATCGCGATGTGGCTCGCGAAGGCGTTGGAGTGCCACTTGACCGGCTCGATGCCGATGCTGCCCAGCCACGTGTTGACGAGGCCGTACTGGTCACCGAACAGGTTCGAGAAGATGAGCGCGACGGCGACGGGCGCCATCACGTACGGCACGAGCACGCCCATGCGCCAGAAGGTCTTCGCGCGGATGTTCTGGTCGAGGAGGGCCGCGATGAAGATCGCGGCGATCAGCTGCGGCACCGACGAGAGCAGGAAGATGCTGAACGTGTTGCGCAAAGCCGTCCAGAACTTCGGGTCGTTCACGACGCTGGCGTACTGCTCGAAGCCGATGAACTCGCCCGAGTTTCGCACGAGGTCCCAGTCCATGAAGGAGATGACCGCGGTGTAACCGATCGGGAAGAGCCCGACGACGACGAACAGGATGAAGAACGGCGAGATGTAGAGGTAGGGCGAGACCTTCAGGTCCCACGCGCTGAGCTTGCTGCTGAAGCCGACGCGCTTCGGGGTGCGCGCGGGGGTGGTGGATGCCGTCACGGTCGGCTCCTTTCCGGACGAGCCCGGTGGTCGGGCGGGGCGGCGCCCCGCCCGACCACCGGTGCGATGACTACTTGATGGCGGCGACTTCCGTCTTCCACTGGTCCCACGACGCCTGCTTGTCCTGCGTTCCGTCTTCGACGCGGGTCAGAGCCTTCTGCATCGCGTCGTTGATCTGGAAGTAGAACTCGCCCTTGAACGGCGACACCGTGACGGCGTTGGCGCGGTCGGTGAGGATCTGGCCCACCGGTGCGTTGTTGAAGAACTCGTTGGTCGAGTCGAGCAGCGTGTCCGACTTCATGGCGTCGAGCTGGCTGGGGAAGGTGCCCGCGTTCTCGAACGCCTTGAGCTGCGTCTCGGGGCTCGTGAGCCAGTCGGCGAGCTCTTGCGCCGCCGCGACGTTCTTGCCGTTCGCGGGGACGGTCAGGTACGAGCCGCCCCAGTTGCCGCCGCCGCCGGGGAACACGTTGGCGATGTCCCAGCCGGTGACGTCCTTGGCGTTGCCCTCGATGACGCCGAGCATCCAGCCCGGGCAGAGCATCGTGGCGAACGCGCCGTTGGACAGCCCCGCCATCCAGTCGTCGGACCACTGACCGAGGTGGGCCGACTGCGTCGCGCTCGCATCGAGCACCTGGTTGTAGATGTCCTCGACCTCGGGGGCGATGTCGATCTCGCCGCTGGAGGGGTCTTCGTAGGCCGCCTCGACCTGGTTGATCATGCCCTGGTAGGTGCCCCCGGCGGAGTCGAAGAACGCCTTGCCGGTCGCCTTGGTGTACTGCTCGCCCACCGCGAAGTAGTTCGCCCAGTCGCCTTCGAGCAGCTTCGTGACCTCGTCGCGGTCGGTGGGCAGGCCCGCTGCGGCGAACAGGTCGGAGCGGTAGCAGACGCCCTCGGGGCCGATGTCGGTGCCGTAGCCGATGAGGTTTCCGTCGGCATCCGTCGCGCCCTTCTCCTTCCAGTCGAGCCAGCGGCCCTTGAGGTCGTCGGGCACGGGGGCGAGGAGATCGGAGTACTTCATGACCTCGGGCATCCAGTCGATCTCGATCGCCTCGATGTCGGCGAGGCCGGTCTTGCCGAGCTTCTGGAAGTAGTTCGCGCGCGCGTCGTTCGAGGTGGCCGCCTTGTTGTGAACGATCTTCACGTTCGGGTGCTCCTTCGAGTACTCGGCGAGCAGCGCGTCGGTGTAGCCGAAGTCGTTGAAGGTTGCGACGGTGAGGGTGACCTCGCCGTTCGGGTCGGAGGTGTCCCCGCCCCCGCCGCTGCCGGCACAGCCGGCGAGAACGAGAGCCGAGGTGGTGGCGACGCCGGCGACGAGGCCGATGCGACGCAGTGCGCGTGTGTTCACGTGTCACTCCTTTGTGGTGTGGGTGCGGGCGCTCCGCGGGATGCGGGGGCGTTCGTCCGGTGATCGTCGTGCGCGTCTCTCGCGTACCGCTTCCCGCCCGTGGGAGCGCTCTCATCGGACGACTCACACTGTATGGGATCGCTCCCACAGGTGCAAGAGAGCGCTCCCACGCGGACGGTCACGCTTCGGTAACGGCGGATGCCCGGCGCGCGTCGACACGCCCGTAGACTGGACGCGCCCCTTCCCCGCGACATCCGGAGCCGTCAATGCCCACCATCGTCGTCGACGTCATGCCCAAGGCCGAACTGCTCGACCCGCAGGGAAAGGCCGTCGCCGGTGCGCTGACGCGACTCGGCTACGAAGGCTTCGACGGTGTGCGCATCGGCAAGCGGTTCGAGCTCACCGTGGACACCGCCGACGAGGCCACGCTCGCAGCCGTCAAGACGATCGCCGACGAGATCCTCTCGAACTCCGTCATCGAGGACGTCGTGGGCATCGAGGTCCTGCCCGAGGCCGCGCAGTGACCGTCCGGATCGGCGTCATCACCTTTCCCGGATCGCTCGACGACGGCGACGCGTGCCGCGCGATCGCGCTGGCGGGAGCGGAGCCGGTCTCCCTCTGGCACGCCTCCCACGACCTCGACGGCGTCGACGCGCTCGTCCTGCCGGGAGGCTTCAGCTACGGCGATTACCTGCGCGCCGGCGCGATCGCGGCGCACGCCCCGATCATGTCCGAGGTGAAGGATGCCGCTGCGGCGGGCATGCCGATCCTCGGCATCTGCAACGGCTTCCAGATGCTCGTCGAGGCGCACCTGCTGCCGGGCGGCCTCATCCGCAACGCCCACCAGCAGTTCATCCGTCGCGACCAGCGCCTGCGCGTCGAGAACGCGTCGACGGCATGGACGAGCCAGTTCGAGGTCGGCCAGGGGATCACGATCCCCCTGAAGAACGCCGACGGCGGGTACATCTGCTCCGCCGAGACCCTGGCGCGCATCGAGGGCGAGGGCCTCGTGGCCTTCCGCTATGTCGGCGTCAACCCGAACGGATCGCTCGACGACATCGCCGGCATCACGAACGCCCGCGGCAACGTCGTCGGCCTCATGCCGCACCCCGAGCACGCGGTCGAGCCCGGCTTCGGCCCCAACACCCCCGAGGCGATGCGCTCGGGCATCGACGGCCTCTCGTTCTTCACCTCAGCCGTCGCGTCACTGGCCGCCGCCGCGGCCTGACCTGCGCGCCGCGCTCGGACACGGGTAGCGTCGAGGGGTGAGCATCCTCGTCACCGTCCCCACCGAAGAACTCGCCGCCGCGATCGGCCCCGTCCCCGGTGACGTGGACCTGCGCGTCTGGCCGATGGACGGACCGCCGCCCGGTGCGGCAGAAGGCGGCGCCGACATCGCGATCGCGGTGCCGCCGTACATGTCGCTCGGTCCGGCGCTGAGCGTGCTGCGCGGGCTCCCCGACGTCCGCATCGGGCTGCTGCAGGGGCAGGCGATCGGGTACGAGGGCATCGCCGACCGGCTCCCCGCGGGTTCCGTGTTCGCGAACGCCGCGACGGTCCACGAGACCTCGACCGCGGAACTCGCGCTCGCCCTGACGCTCGCCGCGCAGCGCGGCATCCCCGGATTCGTCCGCGACCAGGACCGCCACGCGTGGACGACCGCGTTCCACCCGAGCCTCGCCGACCGGCGCGTGCTGCTGCTCGGCTACGGCGGCGTCGGTAAGGCGATCGCCGCGCGGCTGCTGCCCTTCGAGGTCGACCTCGTGCCGGTTGCCTCGCACGCCCGCGACGAGGACGGCGTGCACGTCCACGGCATCGATGAGCTGACCGAGCTCCTCCCGACCGCCGAGATCGCGGTGCTCGCGCTCCCCGGCGGCGACGGTACGCGGCACGTGATGGATGCCGCAGCACTCGCGCTCCTTCCCGACGGAGCGCTCGTCGTGAACGTCGGTCGCGGCACGCTCGTCGACACCGACGCGCTCGTTGCCGAGGTCGCCTCCGGTCGGCTGCGCGCCGCGCTCGATGTCGTCGACCCCGAGCCGCTGCCCGCCGACCACCCGCTCTGGGACCTCGAGGGCGCTCTCATCGCCCCGCACGTCGGCGGCGCATCGACCGCGATGCTGCCCCGGATGGCGGCGCTCGTCCGCCGCCAGATCGACCACGTCCGCGCCGGCGAAGAGCCCGAGAACATCGTCATCCGCACCTGAGGGGCGCGTTCGCGGCGGGATAGGCGAGGGCGTCAGGCGGGCGGGGGGTCAGGCGGGCGGGGCGTCGACGTCGGCGCCGTCCCAGAGGTCGCCGCATTCGGTGCGCTCGGCGCCGTGGGCGGCGAGGTACGGGCCGGCACCTTGGTCTCCCGCCAGCTCCGCCGAGAGCGCGCTCCAATGCGACCGCCCGATGACGACCGGATGCCCCGGCACCCCGTCGTAGACGGCGCGGCGGAGGGTCTCGACGTCTGCGCCCGCGGCGAGGCGGGCGACCGCCGCCGCCGGGAGACCGGGGGTGTCGACGGGGACGAGCACCGCCGCCGAGGCACCGGTCAACGCCCCCGGCACGGCCGATGACTCCAGCGCGCCGAGAGCCGCGCGGACGCTCGCCGAGAGGCCCTCCGCCCAGTCCGCGACCTCGACGATCTCAACGCGCCCGTCCCCGGCGGGAACGAGACGCCCTGCCGCCGCGCGCTCCGCCCCGAGCGCCACGACGACCCGCGCGCATCCGCCCGCCCGGAGGGTCTCGACGGCGCGGACGATCCAGGGGATGCCGTCTGACCCGACGACGAGGGCCTTCGGCATCCCGTAGCGCGTGCCCGCACCGGCGGCGAGGACGATCCCGACCGTGCCGCTCACGAACCCGCCGCGTGCAGGGGTCCGGATGCCTCGGTCAGCGGAACCGCGCTGCGCCCGTGCCGCACCGCGACGATCTCGGCGAGGATCGACAGCGCCGTCTCCTCGGCCGAGCGTCCACCGAGGTCGAGGCCGATGGGCGAGCGCAGCCGCGCGAGCTGCGCGGGGGTGACGCCCGCGGCGCGCAGGCGGTCGAGCCGGTCGTCGTGCGTGCGGCGGCTGCCCATCGCGCCGACGTAGCCCGCGGAGCTCGCGAGCGCGACGCGGAGCGCCGGCACGTCGATCTTCTCGTCGTGGCTGAGGACGCACACGGCGGTGCGGTCGTCGAGTGTCGCGCACGCGAGCCACCGGTCGGGCCAGTCGCGGACGACCTCGGCATCCGGGAACCGCTGCGCGTCGGCGAAGGCGTCACGCGGGTCGACGACGGTGACGGCGTACCCGCACGCGGCGCCGATGCGTGAGAGCGCGACGCCGTACTGCACCGCGCCGACGATGACGAGGCGCGGCGGGCCGCCGAACGGCACGACAAGGTACTGGGTGAGGTACTGCGTGGCGGGGTCGGCCTCGGTGAGGCATCCGTCGCCGTCGTAGCTGAGCAAGCGCGCCCGGTCGCCGCCCGCGAGCGCAGCCGCGTCCGGCGGGATGCCGGGGTCGCCCGCGCCGCCGACCGACACCCCGCCGACAGACACCCCGCCGAGCTCGTCGCCCCGCACGGCAAGAGTGAGGACGAGGGGGGCCTGCGGGTCGCGCAGGCGCGCGAGATCGGCGGCTTCGGGCGTGCCGGGGCGCACGGGACGGACCAGCACGTCGATGCTGCCGCCGCACATGAGCCCGACCCCGAGCAGGTCGTCCTCGGCGATGCCGTAGCTCGCGACACCCGCGCGGCCGGTGGCGAGCGCGTCGAGGCACGCCTCGATGACCGCGCCCTCGACGCAGCCGCCCGAGACGTTGCCGCGTACCGTGAGCCCGCCGGCCTCCACCTCCGCGACGATCATGCTCGCCCCGAGTTCGCGCGGGGCCGAGCCGCGGACGGCCACAACGGTCGCCACGGCGATCGCCCGACCCGAGCCGAGCCAGGCGACCGCGTCGTCGAGGATGTCACGCATCGGCGGTCTCGCTCTCAACGAGAACGGGTTGCGCCGCGCGCGCCGCCGCGAGGCGCCACACCCGGTCGCGCGACATCGGCAGCTCGTAAGGCCGCGTGCCGAGCGCGCGGCGGATCGCGTTCGCGAGCGCGGGTGCGACGGGGTTGTACGGCGACTCGCTCATCGACTTCGCACCGAAGGGGCCGAGGTCGTCGCTCGTGTCGGCGAACAGCACCTCGGTGCGGGGGATGTCCGCCAGCTGCGGCACGCGGTACACCCGGAAGACGGGCGTCTGCAGCGCGCCCGACGGCGAGACCATGATCTCTTCGTACAGCGCCGATCCGATGCCCTGCGCGACGCCGCCCTCGACCTGACCGCGGCACTGCTCGGGATTCATCACGGTTCCGGCATCCGCCGCCTGCACCGACTGCAGAATGCGCACCTCGCCCGTCTCGGGCCGCACCGCGACGCGGAACGCGTGCACGTTGAAGGCGAGCGAACGGTGATCTCCGAGCTCGCTCCCGTCGGTTCGGAGACCCTCGCCGTGCCGCCGATCCGCGGGCGCCGCGGCGATCAGCTCGGTGAATCCGACGAGGCGACCGGCCTCCACGCCATTCGGCGTGAGCATGCATTCCTCAACGGGAATACCGGTGAGCGCGGACGCCGTCTCGCGCAGCACGCGGGCGAGCGCGAGCGCCGCGGCGTGCAGCGCCTTGCCGGCGACCGTGATGCCGGCCGACGCGAAGGCGCCGGTGTCGTGGCGTGCGGCATCCGTGTCGGAATGATGCAGATCGACCCGGTCGGGTGTCGTCGCGAGGTCGGTCGCGACGATCTGCGTGTGCACCGTCGTCGTGCCGTTGCCGAACTCCGCAGTGCCGATGCCGACCCGGTAGCGGCCGTCGGGGGTGACGTCGAGGGTCACGTGCGAGATGTGCCCGAAGGGGGCCATCGTCGCGATCATCGCAGCGGCCATCCCCTCGCCGACGAGCCAGCCCGCGGGGGCCTCGACCCCGTTGCCCCGCTCGAGCGCACCGCGGGCGAGGTCGAGGCACTGGTCGAGGCCGTAGCTGCCCCACACGAGGTCGGCGTCAGGCTCGCTCGAGTGGTGGAGGAGCGCGTCGCCCTCGGCGACCGCGTTCCGCCGCCGCAGCTCGAACGGGTCGATGTCGAGTTCGATCGCGAGCTCGTCGAGCGCGCTCTCGACCGCGAAGATGACCTGTCCGAGGCCGTAGCCGCGGAACGCCCCGGAGGGCACGTTGTTGGTGTAGACGGCCTCGGCATCCAGCCGCTTCGCGGGGCAACGGTAGAGGCTCAGCGACTCGGCGACGCTGTGGAAGAGGACGCCGCGCGAGTGGTTGCCGTAGGCGCCCGTGTCGGAGAGGAGGTCGACGTCCATCGCGGTGAGGATGCCGTCCTCATCCGCCCCGAGTGTCACCGACACGCGCATCGGGTGCCGCACCGCCGTGCGCTCGAACTCCTCGCGGCGGGTCAGTTCGTACGCGACGGGGCGACCGGTGCGGAGCACGGCGAGGGCGACGAGATCTTCGCAGAAGAGCTCCTGCTTGCCGCCGAATCCGCCGCCGACGCGCGCCGTGTGCACGCGGACGCGATCGCGGTCGAGCCCGAGGATGTAGGCCAGCTCGTCGCGGACGAGGAACGGCACCTGGGTGCTCGTGCGGATGACGAGGCGACCGTTTTCGTCGAGGCGTCCGATCGCGCCGCGCGTTTCGAGCTGCGCGTGGATGACGCGCCCGTTGCTCCACGTGCCGCTGACCGTCGTGTGAGCCGCCGCGAGCCCGGCATCGACGTCGCCGTAGCCGTCGTGGAGGGAGATGATGACGTTCCGGGCCGCGTCGTCGACGCGGTCGGCGGGCGTCCGCTCGGGGTGGATCAGCGGCGCGCCGGGAGAGCGGGCGAGCTCGGGATCGAAGACGGCGGGGAGCACGTCGTACTCGACACGGATGAGGCGGAGCGCCGCCTCGGCGATCGCGGCGGTGTCGGCGACGACCGCCGCGACCCGCTGCCCGGCGAAGCGCACGGTGTCGTCGAGGATCAGCGTGTCGTCGGGGTCGTCCTCACGATGCTCGTGGCGCCCGGTCGAGAAGCGCGGGGTGTCGACGCTGCGGTGATCGAGGACGAGGTGGACCCCGGGCAGCGCCTCGGCGGCCGACGTGTCGATCGCCGCGATGCGCGCGTGCGCGTGCGGCGACCCGAGGACGCGCAGGACGAGCGCGCCCGCGAACGGGCCGGCGAGCTCGTCGGGCGTGAGGTCGAAGGTGTAGGGCTCGAGGCCCGCGACGACGCGCGCGGCGGCGGGCGGGTGGACGGAGCGGCCGATGGCGTCGCCGGGCGCGATGGTCTCCGGCGAGCGCGGCGCGTCGCGGATCTCGCCCGGGCGGATGCCGGTGGACCCGAGGTTCTGCGCGCCGCGTGTGCGCACCGCGTCACTTCCGGCGCTCACGCCGCGCGCGACGCCGTCGCGGATCGCCTCCTCCACCGCCCGGTACCCCGTGCAGCGGCAGAGGTTGCCCTTCATCCTGCGGGGAAGGTCGTCGAGATCGCTTTCGCCGAGGGTCGAGGCGGTGACGATCATGCCGGGCGTGCAGTAGCCGCACTGGAACCCGAAGTGCTCGACGAACGACTCCTGCATCGGCGACAGGTCGCCGGGCGTGCCGAGCCCCGCGGCGGTCGTGACCGAGCGCCCCTCGATCCGCTGCGCCGGGAAGATGCACGAGTGCACGGGTTCGCCGTCGACGATGACCGAACACGCGCCGCAGTCGCCGGCGTCGCACCCGCGCTTGACCTCGGTGTGGCCGTGGTCGCGCAGGAGCGTCCGGAGGCACTGGCCGGGTGCGGGCGCGGCATCCACCTCTTCGCCGTTGATCTCGAACCTCATGCGGCGGGCTCGTTCTCTGCGGGATCGTTCTCTGCGGGCTGGTTCTCTGTCGGCTCGTCGCGTGTCAGCTCGTCACGGATCTCCTCCGCGAGCACGCCCGCCACCTGGCGACGCCAGTCGGCGGTGCCGAGCGGGTCGGTGTAGTACCCCGCGAGCCGGTCGATGTCGGCGCGGAGCGCGGCGGCATCCGGCATGTACGGGTAGCGGAGGATCGAGGGGCGCTGCGTCGCGGCGGTGATCGAGAAGACGACCGCGCCGTCCTCGTCGACGCGGCCGATCACGACGGCTCCCGAGCGGCCGAGCTCGGCGAGCGCGATCTTGCGCAGCGCCGTGCGCGCGCGGAGGGCACGGGCGGGCAGCTCGACGGCGCGGAGCACCTCGCCGGGGCCGAGCGAGGTCGTGCCGTTGCCGGTCACGAGGTCGGCGACGGCGATGCGGTAGGCATCCCCCGACGGCGTCCAGATCTCGGCGACGCCGTCGAGCGCCGTGCACAGCGACACCATCGCGCCCGCCGCGAACGCGCGACAGATGTTGCCCCCGACGGTCGCGACGTTCCAGACCTTGAAGGATGCCAGCAGCGCGTGCGCGCTCTGCGTGAACAGCGGCGCGGCCCGCCACGGGTGACGGTGTCCGCGGTAGCGGGTGAGCTCGGCGATCGTGCAGGTCGCGGCGATGCGGATGCCGCCATCCGGCGCCTCGAGCTCCTCGATCGGCCGCCAGCCCATCGTCGTGAGGTCGACGAGGCCCGTCGTCTCCGGCTGCGGCTCGGAGTAGAGCCAGGTGCCGCCGCCGAGGATCCGCTCGCCCGGCGCGAGGGCGAGGTCGGCGCGGGTGCGCGCCGCGCGGTAGGCGGTCACGGTGGTGAGGTCCACGGCATCCCCTCTCGCGCTCTCTCGTGCGGTGCCGGCGGATCCGGGCGCCGCGGCGTGCGCTCAGCCAACACCACGCATGTGTCGGCGATGTAAAAGGGACGTGCGGATCGGCCGCGTGGGTCGGCGGCGGGCGCCCGGTGTGTCGTATCCCGGTGCGTCGTATCCCGGTGCGTCGTATCCCGTCTCTGCGCTCGTCGACCGACGCTCACCCGCGTGATTCCGGCGCTACTCCAGCGCGCCGACCCACTCGTCGGTGCCGTCGGCGAAGAGCTGGTGCTTCCAGATCGGGACGGTGGCTTTGACGTCGTCGACCAGGTCGCGGCACGCGTCGAACGCGGCGGCGCGGTGGGCGCTGCCCGCGGCGCACGCGAGCGCCAGGTCGCCGATGACGAGGTCACCGACGCGGTGGACGACGGCGAGCGCGACACCCGGATGCCGGGAGGCGATGCGGGCCGCGGATGCCGCGAGCATCCGCTCCGCGTCGGGGTGGGCCTCGTACGATAGCCTCGTCACCGCACGACCCCCGTCGTGGTCGCGGACGACGCCCGCGAACGACACGACGGCGCCGTGCGCGGCATCCGCCACGACATCTTCGACCTCGGCGAGGGCGACCGGATCAGCCGCGATGCGCGCGAGGCGGACGGTCATGCGGGCCCTCCCGAGGGCGGAGCGGGTGCCGGGTGGTCGCCGCCGCGCAGCTGGTCGAGCGCATGATCGAGGACCTCGCCGAGGACGTCGAGGCCGTCGCGCACCCCCGACGGCGATCCGGGGAGGTTGACGATCAGGGTGGGCCCGGCGGCTCCCGCGACGCCGCGGGAGAGGAGCGCGAGCGGGGTGTGCGCGGCGCCGCGACGGCGCAGCTCTTCGGCGATGCCCGGCACTTCGCGCTCGATCACGGCACGGGTCTGCTCGGGGGTCGCATCGGTCGGAGACAGGCCCGTGCCGCCGCTCGTGACGACGAGGTCCGCCCCGGCGGCCACCGCGGTGCGGAGCGCGTCGCCCACCGGGTCGCCGTCGGGGACGACGACGACCTTCGGCTCCGGCCACCCTCGCGCGACGAGCCACTCGGCCACGAGCGGCCCGACCCGGTCGGGGTAGACGCCGGCGGCCGCACGGGTCGACGCGATCACGACGACCGCGCGGCGCGCGGCGCTCGCTCGGGTCGCGCCGGTCGCATCGCTCGCGCCGGTCGCATCGGTCGCGCCACTCATGCGCCCCCGCCGATGTCGCTCTTGCCGCCGCGCTTCTCGACGACGCGGATGCCTTCGATGACCGCCGTCGCGTCGACCGCCTTGATCATGTCGAACACCGTGAGCGCGGCGACGCTCGCGGCCGTCAGCGCTTCCATCTCGACGCCGGTCGGCGCGGTCGTCTTGACGAACGTCTCGATGCCGATGCGTCCCTCCTCGGGCGTCAGCGCGAACGACACCTCGACCGCCGACAGCGGCAGCGGATGGCACAGCGGGATGAGCTGCGGGGTCTGCTTCGCCGCGAGGATGCCGGCGATGCGCGCCGTCGCGAGCGCCTCGCCCTTCGGCAGGTCGCCCGTCGCAACGAGCGCCACCGTCTCGGGGGTCGTCACGACGACCGCCGAGGCGCGCGCCGTGCGGACGGTCGCCTGCTTCGCCGACACGTCGACCATGTGCACGGCGCCGTCCTCGCGCACGTGCGTCAGCGCCGGCTCGGACCCGCGGTCGTTCTCACTCATCCAGCACCCACACCTCCACGTCGTCGCCCGCCTCCAGATGCGCGACCCCGACGGGGACGTGCACGAGGGCATCCGCCGCCGCATAGTGCGCGATCAGGTGCGAGCCGGGACCGCCGACCGTCGCGACGGTGCCGTCGCCCCGCAGACTACCCCGCCGGATCTGATGCTGGTGGGCGGGCGACTCGATCGCCTCGGCGAGCGGTAGGCGCTCGACGCGGCGCGACGGGGTGAGGCCCGCGCGCCCCCGTAGCCAGGGCCGTAGGAACAGCTCGAAGGAGATCAGCGCGCTCACGGGGTTGCCCGGGAAGCACAGCACCGGCACGTCGCGCCCGTCGAGTGCGACCACCCCGAGGCCCTGGGGGCCGCCCGGCTGCAGATCGAGGTGACCGAACCGGACGCGCTCACCCGCGAACGCGAGCTTCACGACCTCGTACGCGCCGCGGCTGACCCCTCCGACGGTGACGATGACGTCGGGCCAGCGCCCGGCCCGCGCGAGGAGCGCGCGGAACTCGTCGGGGTCGTCGCTCGGGCACACGATCCACCGGGCGCGGGCGCCGGCGTCGGTGACGGCGCGCACCAGCATGCCGCCGACGGCGTCGGGGATGCGCGCGTCGTCGCCCGACCCGAGCGTGGGCTCGTGTGCCGTCGCCAGCTCGCGCCCCGTCGTCACGACGAGCACGCGCACGCGCGCCCCGACGCAGACCTCGCCGACGGATGCCGCGGCGAACGCGCCGAGATGCGCCGGGCGCACGGGGGTGCCGGCCGCGGCCAGCAGGTCGCCCTGCGCGATGTCCGCGCCGCGCACGCGGACGAACGTCCCCGGCGCGACGGGCTGGGCGAAGGTCACGTGCTCGGCGTCGAAGGTCCCCGGCGCGGTGCGCTCGACCGGGACGATCGCGTCGGCACCCGCGGGGATCGGCGCGCCGGTCATGATCGGCGCCGCCGTGCCCGGCGCGAGGGCACCGGCCGATGCCCCCGCCGCGATGGGTGCGGCCACGGGAAGGGTGACGGGGTGTGCGGCATCCGCGCCCGCGAGATCAGCCGCACGCACGGCGTACCCGTCCATCTGGGAGTTGTCGAACCGCGGCACGTCGCCCGCCGCGACGACGTCGCGCGTCAGGCGGCGTGCGCGCGTGCGTGAGGGATGCCGGGCCACGTCCGCCGCCGAGACCCCGACCGCGCGCTCGCGCACCGGGACCGCCGCGAGCACCTGCCGCACCGCGGCGACGTGGTCGGCGATCGAGGTCATGCGACCATCCTGCCGCACGGCATCCCGCGTTCTTCGGAGATCGCGCGTTCTCCGGACGCCCGCCGCCCAAAACGTCCGAAGTACACCGGATCTCCGAAGATCGCCCGTCGATCCCGTGCGGGCGAACACCCCGCGCACCGCACATGCGGAAGTATCATGCGATCCATGCCGCATTATCGGATCAGCGAGGCCGCGAGCCTTCTCGGAGTGAGCGATGACACCGTGCGCCGGTGGGTGGATGCCGGGTCGCTTGGCGCCGAACCCGACGACGCCGGCCGGCTCGTCGTCGACGGCGTGGAGCTCGCCGACCTGGCACGCGAACGCGCCCGCGAGACCCGCGACCCGTCGGGCATCGGCAGCTCGGCGCGCAACCGCTTCGTCGGGATCGTGACGCGCGTCGTCGCCGACACCGTCATGGCGCAGGTCGAACTGCAGTGCGGCCCGCACCGCTGCGTCTCGCTCATGAGCGCCGAAGCGGTGCGCGAGCTCGGCCTCGTCCCGGGAGTCCTCGCGGTCGCCGTCATCAAGGCGACGCACGTCATCGTTGAGACCCCGCACCCCTCCCCCTACCCCGACAGCGAGCGCGAGGTGACCGCGTGAGGCGGGCGGCCGCACTCGCGGCATCCCTCGTCGTCGCGGGCCTGCTGCTCACGGGGTGCGGACCGTCCTCGGAGACCCCGTCGCCGTCAGCCTCGACGGCATCCGGCGACGCGCTTGCGGGCGACATCACCGTCTTCGCAGCGGCGTCGCTGACGGGCACGTTCACCGAGATCGCGGATGCCTTCGAAGACGCGCACCCGGGCGTGCACGTGACCCTGAACTTCGCCGGGTCGTCGGCGCTCGTGACGCAGCTGACCGAGGGCGCGCCCGCCGACGTGTTCGCCTCCGCCGACGAGGCGAACATGACCAAGGCGCAGGATGCCGGGCTCATCGACGGCGACCCGGAGATCTTCGCGTCCAACACCCTCGAGATCGCGGTGCCGCCGGGAAATCCCGCCGGCATCGGCTCGTTCGACGACCTGGCCCGGCCGGGCCTGCGCCTCGTCGTCTGCGCGCCGCAGGTGCCGTGCGGCGCCGCGACGCGCGAGGTGGCGGAGCTCGCGGGCGTGACGCTCACGCCGGTCAGCGAAGAGAACGCCGTCACCGACGTGCTCGGCAAGGTGGCCGCGGGCGAGGCCGATGCCGGCGTCGTGTACCGCACCGATGTGATCGCGGCGGGCGACAGCGTCGAGGGTGTCGAGTTCCCCGAGTCGGACTTCGTCATCAACCGCTACCCCATCGCCGTCCTCGCGGGCAGTTCCGCGCCCGACGTCGCCGCGGCGTTCGCCACGTTCGTGCGGGGGCCGTCGGGGCGCGAGATCCTCGACGCGTCCGGCTTCGGCGACGACCGATAGGGGCACCGATGACGCTCACCGCGCCGCGGCGCACACCCCTGCCCTGGTGGGTCGTGGTCGTCGCGGTCGTGGCGGTGGTCTTCGTCGTCGTGCCGATCGTCGCGCTCACGCTCCGGGTGGACTGGTCGCGGTTCGGTCAGCTCGTCACGAGCGAGTCGGCGCTCACCGCCCTCGGTCTGAGCCTGCGGACCGCGACGATCAGCACGATGCTGTGCATCGTCCTCGGGGTGCCGCTCGCGCTCGTGCTCGCGCGCCTGCGCGGACGCACGGCGACCGTCGTCCGCACCGTCGTCCTGCTGCCGCTCGTGCTGCCGCCCGTGATCGGCGGCATCGCCCTCCTCGCCGCGTTCGGCCGCCGCGGACTGCTCGGCGCGCACCTCGAAGCGCTCGGGGTGCAGATCGCGTTCACGACGACGGCCGTGGTGATGGCGCAGACCTTCGTCTCGCTCCCGTTCCTCGTCGTCGCGGTCGAGGGCGCGCTCCGCGGCGGCCGCCCCGACTACGAGTCGGTCGCGGCGACCCTCGGCGCCGCCCCCGGGACGGTGCTCCGCCGCGTCACGCTTCCGCTCGCCGTACCGGCGCTCGTCTCCGGGACGATCCTCGCCTTCGCCCGGTCGCTCGGCGAGTTCGGCGCGACGCTCGCCTTCGCGGGGAGCCTCGAAGGCACCACCCGGACGCTGCCGCTGGAGATCTACCTGCAGCGCGAGACCGATCCGGATGCCGCGGTCGCGCTCGCCTTCGTCCTCGTCGCCGTCGCGGTCGCGACGATGGCGGTCACCGGCGCCGCGCGCGTCGCGGGAGGCGAACGGTGAGCGGCATGAACGCGGTGAGGGCGGTGAGCGGGCGATGAGCATCCACGCGCACGTCGTCGTCGACGCGCGGGGCGTCGACGTGCGCCTCGACGTACCCGACGGGCAGACGGTCGCTCTCCTCGGCCCGAACGGCAGCGGCAAGTCCACGGTGCTCGGGGCGATCGCCGGCATCCTCTCCCCCGATCGGGGTCGCATTGTCGTGAGCGGGCGCACGCTGTTCGACGTCGGGGCCCGCGCCGAAGGCGCCGTCGGCCGCACCCGTACCGACGTCCCCGCGCACCGCCGCGGCGTCGCCCTCCTCGCGCAGGACCCGCTGCTGTTCCCCCATCTGACCGCGCGGGAGAACGTCGCCTTCGCGCCGCGCAGCCGCGGCGACGGGCGCGCGGCGGCGCGCACCATCGCCGACGCGCGTCTCGGGGACGTCGGCGCGGCGGCTCTCGCCGACACGCTCCCGCACCGGCTGTCCGGCGGGCAGGCGCGTCGCGTCGCCGTCGCTCGCGCCCTCGCCGCCGACCCGGTCGCGCTCCTCCTCGACGAACCCCTCGTCGCGCTCGACGTCGCGGGACGCGACGAGGTGCGCCGCGTCCTCGCATCCGCCCTCGCCGCCGTTCCCGGCATCGTCGTGACGCACGACCCGCTCGACGCGCTGCTGCTCGCCGACCGCGCCGTCGTCCTCGACGCGGGCCGCATCGTCGAGGACGCCGCGACGGCGGACCTTCTCGCGCACCCCCGCACGGCGTTCTCGGCGCGGCTGGCGGGGGTCGCGCTCGTCGCCGGCGTCGTGCAGGCCCCCGGTCTCGTCGACGCGACCGGGCTCCGCATCCCGGGCGATCCCGGCCCGCTCGCGGAGGGGACGCCGGCGTTCGCGGCGGTGCCTCCGGATGCCGTGACGGTCCGCGCCGACACCCTGCCCGCCCGAATCGACGATGCGGAAGGCGCCCCCCGCGTCACGCACCTCGACGTGGTCGCGGGGCGGCTGCGCGTGACGGCCGGGGGCCTCGTCGGAACAGCCGCCGACGGCGCAGACGCCCGCGCCTTCGCTCCCGGAAGCCCCGTGCTCCTCGACGTCGACCCGCGCCTCGTCCGCCTCTACGCCCGCGAGCCCGACGTATCCTGAGGCGATGACGGTGCTGCTCGGACTCCCCCGGCGGCGTATCTCGACGTCCGGCGCCGCCGCGGATCTCGCCGCCGATCTCGCCGGGCGCCCGGCGCACCCGGGACTCGTCGACCGGTTCGGCCGCGTCGCGACCGACCTCCGCGTCTCGCTCACCGACCGCTGCAACCTCCGCTGCACGTACTGCATGCCCGCAGACGGCATCGATCCCATGCCGTCGGGCGACGTCCTGACGGATGCCGAAGTCGTGCGCCTCGTCGGCATCGCCGTCACGCGGCTCGGGGTCAGCGCCGTCCGCTTCACGGGCGGGGAGCCGCTGCTGCGCGCCGGGCTCGCCGACATCGTCGCGGGCGCGGCGGCGCTCCACGACCCGAGCGGCGCGCGCGCCGACCTCGCACTCACGACCAACGCGATCGGCCTCGCCGAGCGCGCCGCCACGCTCGCCGCGGCGGGCCTTCACCGCGTCAACGTGTCGCTCGACAGCCTCGACCCCGAGGTGTACGCCGCAGTGACGCGGCGGCCGCTGCTCCGGCGCGCGCTCGACGGCATCCATGCCGCCCGCGATGCGGGGCTCGCCGTGAAGGTGAACGCGGTCCTCGTTCCCGGGGTCAACGAGCACGAGGCCGCCGACCTCGTCTCCTGGGCGCTGGATGCCGGCGTCGAGCTGCGCTTCATCGAGCAGATGCCGCTCGGCGGTGACCGGGCCTGGACCCGCGGCCACGTCGTCACAGCCGCCCGCACGCGTGCGCTCGTCGCGGAGCGCTTCGACCTCGAGCCGCACCCCGCGCCGCGCGAGGGAGCGCCCGCCGAGCGGATCGACGTCCGCGAGCGCGACGGTCACCGCTCGGGGACCATCGGGATCATCGCGTCGGTGACCGAGCCGTTCTGCGGCGACTGCCGCCGCACCCGCCTGACTGCCGACGGCGCGATCCGCGACTGCCTGTTCGCGCACGACGAGACACCTCTGCGCGACCTCCTGCGCGCCGGGGCGACCGACGACGAGCTCGCCGACCGCTGGCGCGCCGCGATGTGGCGCAAGCGCGCCGGACACGGCATCGACGACCCCGGCTTCGCCCAGCCCGCCCGCCCGATGAGCGCCATCGGCGGCTGACGAGAGAGCACAGGATGCCTGCCACCACCACCGTCCCCGTGACCGTGCGCTACTTCGCCGCCGCGAAGGCCGCCCTCGGCGCGGCCGAAGAGCGCGTCGACGCCGCCGACGTCGTCGACCTCGCGGCGCTGATCGCGCGCGCCCCGGCATCCGCCCGCCCCGTCCTCGAGCGCTGCTCGTTCCTCGTCGACGGCGTCACGACGACCGATCTCACGACGCCACTCCGCCCCGGCATCCTCGTCGACGTCCTCCCGCCCTTCGCCGGCGGATAGTGGGGTGTGGGGTCGCGGTCGCGCGGCAACATGCGGCACGCGCGCTCGCGGGCCGCACGAGCGGGGGCGGGAGCGGGAGCGGGAGCGATGCGGACAGTGGGCGCCACTTTCCTGTCCGGGCGCCACAGTTTTCTGGCGCCCGGACAGCAATCTAGCGCCCGACGCGAACCCCCTGCAGAAACATGGCGCCCGACGCGCACCCCCGGCAGGAACGTGGCGCCCGACGCGAACCCCCGGCAGAAACATGGCGCTCGACGCGAACCCCCTGCAGGAACGTGGCGCCCGAACCGCAACCCGCCGCCCGAGAAGCCCGGCCCACCCGAACAGCGAACGGATGCCGGCACTCGCGTCACGCGGGGCGCAACGCCACCTCGCGCCAGGTCGTGTCGAGCGCATCGAAGACGAGCACCCGCCCGAGGAGCACGTCGCCCGCGCCGACGATGAGTTTGAGCGTCTCGCCCGCCATGACGCCGCCGATCGCGGCGCACAGGGGTCCCGTGACACCGTCGACGACGCACCGCCGATTCGTGTCGGCGAGCGGGTCGGGGTGCAGGTCGCGAAGCGTGACGCCACCGCCGGGCGCGTCGGCCCAGAACACCGACACCATGCCGTCCGTGCCCACGGCCGTTCCCCACACATAGGGGATGCCGGCGGCCATCGCCGCGTCGTGCAGCACCAGCCGGGCGGCCGCGTCGTCGGTCGTATCCATCACGAGATGGATGCCTTCGAGATGGATGCCACCGAGAGAGCCCCCGATCCGCTCCGTCACGGCGACCGCATCGCCGAACGGGTTCAGGCGTCGCGCCTCGGCGGCCGCCGACTCGGCCTTCGGGGTGCCGGGAGCGGCGCCGGCGTGGATGAGCTGCCGTGGCAGGTTGCTCTCTTCGACGGTGTCGTCGTCGACGATCACGAGCGTCCCGACCCCCGCCGCGGCGAGGTAGGAGATCACGGGAGACCCGAGGCCCCCGGCCCCCGCCACGAGCACACGCGCGTTCTTCAGCCGACGCTGCCCGACGACGCCGATGTGGGGCAGCGCGATCTGACGCGCGAAGCGTGCCGATTCGGCGGGGGTGAGGGCGTCGGCGGGTTCGACGAGCGGGGTACGAGGCATCCGTCCATTGTGCGCCGCCCCGATGCCGCCCCAGCCCGCCGCCCGAACACCACCCCGGCCCGCCGCCCACGAACCGCCCCAGCCCGCCGCCCACGAACCACCCAGCCCCGCGCCGCCGTAACGCCTCGGAAACAGTGCGCCCCGTCCGCGAAACGTCGGAGTCCTAGTGTCGATCCGATCTGGGGTGCCACAGCATGCCGTCGACCCGAACGACGGCATGGCGCCCCGGTCACCCGCACCGGCCGGTGTCACCGACCCCTGCGACCACCCACAGCACCACGTCGTTCACCAGGAGGCATCCATGTCATCGTCCCCGTCCCGCCGCGTGCGCCGCCTCGGCGCCACGCTCGCCGCCGTCGCGGTCACCGCCCTCGCGCTCACGGCCTGCGCCGGTTCGAGCTCGCCCTCCTCCTCGGGTGGGAGCGGCGACGCCTCCGCCGACTACGGCGACATCAGCGTGCAGTACTCCTGGATCAAGAACGAGGAGTTCGCGGGCGAGTACTACGCCTACGAAGAGGGCTACTACACGGATGCGGGCTTCGGCACCGTCACCGGCATCGCCGGCCCCGACACGGGTGTCGCGAAGCTGCTCTCGGGCACCGTCCAGGTCGCCCTCACCGACGCGGCCTCCGTGGGAGCGGCCGTCGCCGAGCAGGATGCCCCGCTCAAGATCATCGCGACGACGTTCCAGAAGAACCCGTTCACGATCCTCTCCCTCAAGGACGGCGGCAACATCGCGACCCCCGACGACCTCAAGGGCAAGAAGATCGGCGTGCAGGACTCGAACGCCTCGGTGTTCGCCGCGCTGCTGAACGCCAACGGCATCGACGCGAGCGAGGTCACGATCGTTCCGGTCGACTTCGACCCGACCCCGCTCATCAACGGCGAGGTCGACGGCTTCATGGCCTACCTCACCAACGAGGCCATCACGGTCGAGATGGAGGGCTACGAAACCACCAACCTCGCCTACGCCGAGAACGGCCTCCCCTACGTCGCCGAGTCGTTCGCCGTCACCGACCAGTACCTCGCCGAGAACAAGGACCTCCTGAAGGCGTTCCTCACGGCCGAGATCAAGGGCTGGACGAAGACCTTCACCGAGTCGATCGACGACACCGTCGCCCTCGTCACCACCTACTACAACGAGTCGGCGGCCGCCGGCGACCTCACCTTCGGCGACCTCGACCCCGACAAGACCGCGGCCGGCATCGAGGCGCAGGCGAAGCTCATCTCCACCGAGGAGACCGAGGAGAACGGCCTGTTCACGATCTCCGACGACCTGAAGACGCAGACGCTCGCCTCGCTCAAGGCGTCGGGCTGGGAGCTCGAGGCCGACGACCTCTTCGACACGACGATCATCGACGAGATCTACGCCGAGAACCCCGACCTCAAGAAGTACCTGCCCTGATCGGGAACCCCTCGATCCGGAAACCACCACTCGGGAACCCATGTCGAATCTGACGAACGTGGATGCCGGTGCCCGCACCGGCACCGGCATCCACATCACCGGCCTCTCCAAGACCTTCGCCCTGCGCGGAGGCGGCTCGCTCACGGCGCTGCAGGACACCGACCTGCACACCGAGAAGGGCTCCTTCCTGGCCTTGCTCGGCCCCTCGGGCTGCGGCAAGTCGACGATCCTCCGCATCCTCGCCTCGCTCGAGAAGCCGACGAGCGGCGTCGCCCTCGTCGACGGCGAGACCCCCGACCAGCTCCGGGCGAAGAGCGAGCTGGGCATCGCCTTCCAGGACCACGCGCTCCTCCCCTGGCGGAGCGTCCGCAAGAACATCGAGCTGCCGTTCGAGGTCGCCGGCAAGAAGGTCGACTCGGCCTACGTCGACGAGCTCATCGGCCTCGTGGGCCTCACCGACTTCGCGAACGCGAAGCCCGCGCAGCTGTCCGGCGGCATGCGCCAGCGCGCCTCGATCGCCCGCGCCCTGGTCCTCCGCCCCTCCGTCCTCCTCCTCGACGAACCGTTCGGCGCCCTCGACGACATGACGCGCCAGAACCTCAACCTCGAGCTCCTGCGCATCTGGACCGAGAAGCCCGCGACGACGCTTCTCGTCACCCACGGCATCAGCGAGGCGATCTTCCTCGCCGACCGCGTCGCCGTGATGTCGCCGCGCCCCGGCCGCGTCAAGGAGATCATCGAGATCGACCTGCCGCGCCCGCGCACGCCCGAGATCATGCGCACCCCCGAGTTCCACGCCTACGTCGACCAGGCATCCGAGCTGCTGTTCGGGTCGGACGGACGCGCCGAAGCGGAGGCGTGATGACCCGTACCCGCATGCCCGGCTGGGTCGCCGCGATCCTCGGCGGCGTCGCCCTCATCCTCGTCTGGTGGATCTTCGCCCTGACGGTGTTCACCCCCGCCGAGGGCACCACCTTCACGCCCGTGCCGACGCCCGCGGCGGTGTTCGACTGGCTGTTCGTGAAGGGCAACATCGCGGGAACGTGGAGCGTGTTCGGCCCCACCCTCGCGGCGGCCGGCCTCGGGTACCTGTGGGGGAACGGCATCGCCCTCCTGCTCGCGACGATCGTGCTGCTGTTCCCGAAGACCGAGACGGTCATCACACAAGTCGCGGTCGTCACCTACTGCCTGCCGATCGTCGCGATCGGCGGCATCTCGATCGTCGTCCTGGGCGGCGCCAAGAATCCGGGCGACCCGTCGGCGACCGCGATCTTCCTCGCCGCGCTGGTCTGCGTCTTCACGACCGTCGTCGGCGCTCTCCTCGGGTTCCGCGCGGCGGACAAGGCCGCCCTCGACGTCGTGCACGTCTACGGCGGCGGCCGATGGATGCAACTGCGGAAGGTGCGCATCATCGCCGCCCTCCCCTCGATCCTCAACGCGCTGCAGATCGCGGTGCCCACGGCCTTCCTCGGCGCCGTGCTCGGCGAGTACCTCGGAGCGATCACGGCGGGCGTCGGTCCGACCCTCATCCGCCTGCAGGGCCAGCTGGACTCCGCCGGCGTCTGGTCGGTGTTCCTCCTGTGCGCGGTGTTCGCGCTCGCCGCCTACGGCCTCATGGGCCTGCTCATCCGACTCGTCACCCCCTGGGTGGCCGGCGAGACCGGAAAGGCCGCCTGATGTCCCGCACACGCACCGCCACCCTCGACAACGCGTCGGCCGGCGCCTCGGCCACCGCGAAGCTCGCCGTGAGCGCCGACCCCGCCGCGCTCGCCCAGTTGCGCGCCGACCGGCGACGGGCGATCGCCCGCTCCCTCGGCAGGTCGCTGCTGAACGCGCTCCTCACCTTCGTCGTGCTGATCGTGCTGTGGCAGGCGGTCGTGAGCCTCACCGGCATCTCGCCGTACGTCGCCAAGGGCCCGCTCGACGTCTGGAGCTTCCTCGTGACCGACGAGGATGCCGCGAAGCACCGCGACCAGCTGTTCCCGCTTCTCGGCCAGACCCTCAGCGACTCCCTCATCGGCTTCGTCGTCGGCATGATCGTCGCGATCGTCCTCGCGATCGCGTTCAGCCTGTCCAAGGGGGTGGAGGCGGGCGTCATGCCGCTGGTGCTGCTGCTACGCACCATCCCGCTCGTCTCGATCGCGCCCGTCATCATCCTCATCACGGGGCGCGGCACGCCGGCATCCGTCGCCGTGATCGGAACGATCGTCGTCCTCTTCCCCGCCCTCGCGAACGTGCTGTTCGGGCTCAGCCGCGCGAGCAGGCAGAGCCTCGACGTGGTGCATGTCTACGGCGGCAGCCGGTTCACGGCGCTCCGGAAGGTGAACCTCCCCGGCGCGCTCCCCTCGATCTTCGCGGCCATGCGCGTCTCGGTGCCCGCGGCGGTCACCGGTGCGCTGCTCGCCGAGTGGCTCTCGACGGGAACGGGCATCGGCGGGTCGATCCTGAAGTTCAACGCCCAGGCGCAGTTCGCGCAGCTGTGGGCGTCGATCGCGCTCATCACGATCATCACGCTGCTGCTCTACAACCTCGTGCAGATCCTCGAGAACATCGTCCTCGCCCGTATGGGCATGGCGACCTCCACCGCCTGACGGGCTGCGGGTCGGGTCGGGTCGGGTCGCGGCGGACGGGTTCAGTGCGGGTGGCCGCGCAGCGGCACGACCGCCTCGGGCAGCTCGTGGACCTTCGCCGACGCCTCGGCGGCGAGCGGGTTGGTCGAAGAGCCCCCGGCATCCACCAGCTTGCCGCCGACATAGACCGCGACGAGGTTCCGCGGGCTCATCGCGAGGACGTACGAGCGCACCGGATGCCAGAGAGGCCCGGCGTCGGGCCGGCGCGGGTCGACGAGGACGAAGTCGGCGAACTTGCCGACCTCGAGCGACCCGACGCGGTCGGCGACGCCCATGATCTCCGCCGACCCGAGGGTGTGCAGGCGCAGCATCTGCTCGGGCATCATCGACAGCGGGTCCTTCGTGCGCGCGCGCTGCGCGTAGATGCCGATCCGCATGTTCTGCCACGGGTCCGACAGGTCGGTGCAGGCCTGGTCGTCGAGGCCGACGCCGACCTTCATCCCCATCGCGAGCATCTCGGGAACGAGCGCCGTCCCCGATGCCAGACGCCCGTTGGATGCCGGCTGCCACGACATCGAAGCCCCGCCGGCGACCGACTGCGCGATGATCTCGGGCGTCGTCTGGATGAAGTGGCCGAACGTGAGCCCGAGTTCGAGCGCCCCGGCGTCCCGGTACAGCGCGAACTTCGACTGCTGGTGCGGCACCGCCTCGGGCGATTCGAGGAAGTGCGCCTGGTTCGTCACACCGTACCGGCGCATCGCCTCGACTTCGAACTCCGCTGCCTCCGGATGCGGCGACCACTGCACCTGCCCCATGATCGACGAGCCGAGTGCGAAGTCGGGGTCGAACGTGCGCGTATAGGCGACCTCGGCGGCGAACCGGTCGAACACCTCGTCCGGGGTGCCGGCGGTGACGTCCATGCCGCTCGCATCGACGAAGCGGATGCCGGAGTCGCGCGTGCCGTCGGCTTGACGGTAGTGGTACTCGAGGCCCCGGAGCACCGCGTCGCCGACGCGCTTGCCGTCGACCATCGACTCCCACGCCTGCAGCGGGTCGGTGAAGTTGTAGGCGGTCGTCACACCGTTCGAGAGGAAGTCGAGCGAGCCGTGGAGGGTCGACCAGTACATCTGCTCGGGCGTCATGACACGGGTCGTGCCGAGCATCGAGTCGCACCAGCCGTAGAGGGTGTCGGCGACGCCGAGACCGCGCAGTCCGCTCGTGAACAGGTGCGAGTGGCTCGAGACGAAACCGGGTGCGACGAAGCGGCCCGCGGCATCCAGCGTCTCGTCCGCCGTCGTGCCCGCGGGAGGTTGCCCGGCGCCGATGCCCGCGATGCGTCCGTCGTCGCCGACGAGCATCCAGCCCTCCTCGAGGTAGCCGGGGTCGTCGGTGCCGGCGGGCACCGTGATGAGGCGTGCGTGTGTGACGAGGAGGGACATGCTCCGACGCTATCCGGGGCATGTTTCGGCGCCGTCACGGGACGGAAACACCCGGGTACGACCCGGAAACACGCGGCGCTTAGCGTCGGAACAGGAGGTTCACATGGCGTACTCGCTCACCGTCTTCTGCGGCTCGTCCCCCGGGTTCGACCCGATCTACATCGACGCCGCCGCCCATCTCGGGTCGCGGATCGCGGCGCGGGGCATGTCGCTCGTCTACGGCGGCGGTCACGTCGGGCTTATGGGCACGGTGGCCGATGCCGCGGTGCGCGGCGGGGCGCAGGTGACGGGGGTCATCCCCCGTGCGCTGCAGGCGCGCGAAGCGGTCAACGAGAACGTGACCGAGCTGATCCTCGTCGACTCGATGCACGAGCGGAAGACGATCATGGCCGACCGCGGCGACGGGTTCCTCGCGCTTCCGGGCGGGCCGGGCACCCTCGAAGAGCTCACCGAGCAGTGGACGTGGGCGCAGCTGGCGATCCACGCGAAGCCGGTCGCGATCCTCAACGTCGACGGCTACTTCGACCCGTTCCTCGCGTTCGCCGCGAACATGCGCGACCGGGGCTTCACGCACCCGCGCTTCATCGACATGCTCATCGTCGGGTCCGACGTCGACGAGGTCCTCGATCGGCTCGAGGCGTATACGCCGCCGCCGCGCTCAGACTCGTCGCCGGGCGCCGAGATGACGGGCGCGATCGGCATCCCGCTGCGCCCGTGACCGCGCCGATCTGACCGTTCCCGCCGACGCTCCCGGGCTGGCCTTCCCGGCTGGGCCTTCCGGCCTGGCGCGCCGGCGCGGCGCGCGGCCGGCGCGCGTTCACAACTCCGGAGAATCGGCTTCGCACCGGTCCCCGAGGGCCTTCCCGGCCCCGTTCCACTGCGAATCTCCGGAGTTGTGAACGCGGGGCGCGCCTCAGGCGCTCAGCCCACGCCGCGGCAGCGCCCCGCCCCGCCCGACCCGCCCGGGTCAGGCGACCGGCTGCTGCAGGTCGACGATCCAGCGCCCGCCGTCCTGCGGGGTCTCGTGGTACACCTCGCGGCAGGTGCCGACCGGCCGCAGGCCACGGCGTTCGACCTCCGAGACGAGGCTCTGCCAGGCGGCCTGAATGCCGGCGAGATCGTCGGCCTCCAGCCGCAGCGTGAGCGCCTGCGGCACGGCATCCAGCACCGCCGCATCGAGCCCGTCGGGCACGGCGGACGGCGCGACCTGCTCGGCCGCGGCGGCGATCATCTGGTCGCCGTCGACCGTGTAGTGCGCTACACCCGGGGAGGGGAGGGCGACGCCCGCCTCCATAAGGGCGCCGACGACGCGGTCGAACATCGGGCCGATCTCCTGCTCGATCTCGGCCATATCGCCGACGCGCGCCGACAGCTGGGCGAGCTCGAGCCGGGGAAGCTTGGTGGCCGTGAACTCGGTGGAGGTCTCGGTGGTGGTCATGGGATCATTCCTTTCGATCGTCCGAAGGCGCGCCTCGACGTGCCGCATGCGGCGCACGTCGGCGTCGATCTGCTCGCGAAGCTCGGCGCGCCGCCCCCGCAGGAGCCCGGCGATCCGCGGCGACGAGGCATCCTCGTCGAGCATCTCGCCGACCTCTTCGAGGCGGAAGCCGAGATCCTTGAGCGCCACGAGCCGATTCGCGCGATCGAGCTGCGCCGTCGAGTAGTAGCGGTACCCGCTGTACTCGTCGACGCGCTCGGGCACGAGCAGGCCGAGCCCGTCGTAGTGCCGCAGCATGCGCTGCGAGACTCCGACGAGGCGGGCGAACTCTCCGATACTCAACATGGTGATCCCACTCGACAGCTTGACACCGTGTCAGGGTCAAGAGCGAGTGCGGAATCGCTCAGGCGCGGGGCTCGTGCCCGAGGAGCAGCACGGATTCGGCGAGGGCGCGGATGCCGTGCGCCACGTCGCCGGCCGCGACCGCCTCGTCGGGGTGGTGGCTGATGCCGTCAGGGTTCCGGAGGAAGAGCATGCCGACGTCGGCGATCGCCCCGAGCGCCATGCCGTCGTGGCCGGCGCGGCTGAAGATCACCGGCGGCGCCTCGCGCGGATTCGGTGCGAACCCGGCGATGCCCGCCGCGACGACGTCCTGCAGGAGCGGCGCGCAGAAGACGGCGGGTGCGCTGTGGACCTCGCGTGCGGTCCAGCGAAGGCCTCGGCGCCCCATGATCGCGTCGAGCTCGCGCGTCACGGCATCCCACACCCGGTCGCGCTCGCCGTCGAACTCACCGCGCAGGTCGAGGGAGAACTGCACCTCGCCCGGGATGACGTTGACGGCGCCCGGGAACGCCTCGAACTGCCCGACGGTGCCGATGATGTGGTGCTCAGCGGAGCAGATCCGCTCGACGGCGAGCGCCGCCTCGCTCGCCCCGAGCAGGGCATCGCGGCGCATGTCGTAGGGGGTGCCGCCGGCATGCCGCGCCTCGCCCTCGACGACGAGCTGGAATCGGCGCGCCGAGGCGATCGACGACACGACGGCGAGCGGCTGGCCGGAGCGGTCGAGCTCGGGACCCTGCTCGATGTGCGCCTCGAGATAGGCGACGACCTCGTCGGGGCGCTTCGCGGCCTCGCCGATGCGCCCGGGATCGAGTCCGAACTCGAGGAACGCGCGGTGGAGCGTCACCCCGTCAGCGTCGGTGAGCTGCCACCACGCGTCGTCCCACGACCCGGCGACGGCCGACGAGCCGAGCAGCGCCTTTCCGAAGCGGGTGCCCTCCTCGTCGGAGAACGCGACGACCTCGATCGCGAACGGCAGCGGCACCGCCCACGCCTGGCCGTCGGGTGCCGCGCCGTCGCCGACCGGCACGCGCAGCAGGCGCACGACCTCGAGGGCCATGAGGACCCCGACGATGCCGTCGTAGCGGCCCGCGTCGAGGACGGTGTCGAGGTGCGAGCCGAGGACGAGGGCGGGGCGGCGGTCGCTGTGCGACGGCAGTCGATCGGCGGCGGGGGCGGATGCCGGCTCGATGCGGCCGAACTGGTTGCCCGCGGCATCCTGCCACGTGCGCATGCCGAGTTCGCGCATCCACTCCGCGGCGAGCCGGTTGACGCGCGCGTGCTCGGGCGAGAGGTAGACGCGCTCGATCTCACCGGGCGTCGCGGTCACGCGGGCGAGTTCGTCGCAGCGCGCCATGACGCGCCGCGCGGCGGCGGCGATCTGGTCGCGCGTGGCGCCCAGCAGACTCACACGGCCCCCGAGTCGGATGCCGCGTACACCCCGGCCGCGGCCTCGACGCCGCCCGAGACCGGCACCGACGCCCCGAACCGGCGGAGCACCGCCTCGAGCGCGGCGAGGGTTGTGAGCACGGCGTCCTTCCGGGCGTTGTAGCCCATCGTGCCGATCCGCCAGACGCGGCCGTGCAGCGGGCCGAACGACGTGCCGATCTCGACGCCGAAGTCCTCCAGCAGCGCGCCGCGCGCCGCATCGCCCGGCACGCCCTCGGGGATCTCGACCGCGACGACATTCGACATCTTGTGGGCGACGTCGCCGAACACCTCCAGCCCGAGGCCGCGGACCCCCTCGAGCATCGCCCGCCCGGCCAGGTCGTGCCGCGCGATGACCGCGTCACGACCCTCGAGCAGCAGCACGCGCGCGCACTCGCGCGCGGCGTAGAGCATCGAGGTCGCCTCGGTGTGGTGGTTGAGGCGGCGCGGGCCCCAGTAGTCGAGGATCATGCCGACGTCGAAGTAGTTCGAGCGGACGAAATCCGGCGACGAGGCATCGCCCGGCTCGCGGATGCCGGCTTCGATCTTCTTGCGCGCCGAGATGACCTCCACGGCCCGTTCGGACAGCGTGATCGGCGCGGAGCCGCTCGGTCCGCCGAGGCATTTCTGGAGCCCGGCGGTCGCGGCATCCAGCCCCCACCCGTCCGCCTCGAACGCGTTGCCGCCGAGAGAGGCGGTCGCGTCGGAGTAGAAGAGCACGCCGTGGCGCGCGCAGATCTCTCCGATGTCCTCGAGCGGCTGCAGCATGGTCGTCGAGGTGTCGCCCTGCACGAGCGCGAGGAGCGTCGGCCGGACGCGCACGATCGCCTCTTCGATGACGGATGCCGGGAACACCTGCCCCCAGTCGGTCTCGATCGTGTGGACCTCGGCCATCGCCCGCTCGGCGATCTCGGCGAGGAGGTGTCCGAAACGCCCGAAGATCGGCACCAGCACCCGGTCGCCGGGTCGGACGAGCGAGACGATCGCGGCCTCGATGCCCGCGCGAGAGGTGCCGTCGATGAGGAGGGTCGCGTCGTTGCGGGTGTTCCAGACGCCGCGGTAGAGCTCCTGCGTCTCGGCCATCGCGTGCGTCATGAACGGGTCGTATTGGCCGACGAGCGGGGCCGACATCGCCCGCAGCACGCTCGGGTACGCGCCGATGGGACCGGGGCCCATCAGGAGGCGCGCGGGCGGGTCGATCGGGCCGGGGATCGGGGTGACGGTCATGCGGCATCCGTTTCGGTCGTGAGGGAGGCGGGCGGCGCCAGCGCCGCGACGAGGTCGCGCAGGCGCAGCGCCGCACGGACGAGGGCGATGTCGGTGCCGGCACGCGAGACGAGGCCGACGCCGACGGGAGCGTGCTCGGGTGTGCCGCCCGACGCGGTGTCGGCGGTGCGCACGAGAAGGAGCGGCGCCGAGAGCGCGGGGAGCCCCGCGACCGCGGCGGGCGTCGTCATGCGGAGGGTCGCCTGACGCACCGCGTCGACGTCTTCGCCCCGAGCCGTCCGGAGTGGCGCGGGGCCGGGGACGACGGGGAGGATCAGGAGGCGGTCGCGGACGAGGTCGTGCATCCGGTCGCGGAGCGGTGCGAGGGCGGCGCGGGCCGCGCGCTCCTGGTCGGCCGTGATCTCGGCGCCGGCGCGGAAGCGCGCGGCGACGGCGGGTCCGGTCGCACCCGGGTGCGCGCGCAGCCACGCGCCGTTGTTCCGCCAGGCCTCCGCACCCTGGACGATGCGGAACGGCTCGTAGTACCCGTCGAGGTCGCCGATCGAGACGGTCTCGACCGGGGCCCCGGATGCCTCGAGCCGCGCGACGAGGGCGTCGAACGCGTCGCGCGTCGCGGGCTGCGCGGCATCCCGCACCTCTTCCGGTACGAGGAACGACCAGGGCAGGTCGCCGCCCGAGGCGCCCAGGACCGACTCCGTGGATTGCGACCCGTCGTAGCTGAGGCACCACTCGGCGACGTCGTGCAGCACCTCGCCGTCGCGGGTGATCCAGCCCACGGTGTCGAAGCTCTGCGCGAGCGGGAGGAGGCCCTGCCGGGGCACGAGGTCGTGCGTCGTGCGCAGGCCCCAGAGCCCCTGGTACGACGCCGGCACCCGGACCGACCCGGCGGTGTCGGTGGCGAGACCCACGTCGGCCTGACCGGTCGCGACCGCGGATGCCGGTCCGCTCGACGACCCGCCGGGGAGCGCGCCGGCGCGCGCGCCGTTGGGCGGCGTGCCGTAGTGGGCGTTGTCGCCGGCGATCGAGTAGGCGAACTCGTCTGTGCGGGCGATGCCGCGCAGCGACGCACCGCCGCGGAGGAGGTCGGTGACGGCGGGCGCCGTCGTCGTCTCGGCGCGTGCGGAGTCGAGGAAGGCCGGGTTGCCGGCGCCGATGCGGTAGCCCTTGATGGCGAAGAGGTCTTTGACGGCGACGGTGAGTCCGCGCAGCGGCCCCTCCCAGGCGCCCTGGAAGAGCGGGTCGCCGACCGTGCGCCACACCGATCGGTCGAGCGCCTGCGCACGCGGGGTGACGTGGGCGGCGGTGATGAGCCAGGTGCCGCCCCGCCGCTCCCACACCTGGGTCTGCAGGCCGGTGCCGCCGTCGCGGTAGCGCGAGACCGAGACGAGCAGCGCGACACCGTCCGCGAGCGGGCGGTACTCGACGCGTTCGATCTCGCGCGGCGGCACGCCGCCCCGCACCCCGCGGAACCGGCTGATCGCGTCATGGCCGACGAGGAGGCCCGCGCCGTCGCCCCGGAGCGTTCCGGGGCCGGGCGCGAACGCGGCATCCAACGCCTCGAGATCGTTCGCGACGATCGCGCGTTCGTATGCCTCGAACGCCTCCCGCAGGTCGGGCGGGAGCTCGCGCGGGATCTCGGCGGACGTCATGAGCGGCCCGTGACTCCGGCGAAGTCGGCCTCGCGGATGCGCGCGTGGACGCCGCAGACGATGTCGACGACCTGCGAGATGTCGAAGTTCGTCGCCGCGGAGAGATAGGCGTAGGCGAGGTGCTCTTCCATGCCGTAGCGGGCATGAAGGAGATCGAGGGAGGCGCGGACGGCCTTTCGCATCGCCTCGTCGAGGTCGGGGTCGAGGCCCGTCGGCACGAGGTACTCGTCGGTGCGGACGAGGGGGCCGGCGAGGTCGCCGAACTCCGCGAGAGCCTCGCTCCGCGGCACGACCTCGAACCGGAGCGTCGCCCGCAGGGATGCCTCGAGGGCCGTCAGGGCGACCTCGCCGTCGCCCTGGGCGAAGTGCGGGTCGCCGACGTAGGCGAGGGCACCGGCCACCTGCACCGGCAGGTACAGCACCGTCCCTTCGACGAGGAGGTTGATGTCGATGTTGCCGCCGTGCGGCCCCGGCGGCACGGAGTGGGGGCGTTCGCCGCCCGCGACGGCGACGCCCATCGTCCCGAGGAACGGCGCGAGGGGGAAGCGCACGACGCGCTCGCCCCCGTCGGTGAGCGGCAGGGCCCCGGCGCCCTCGTCGACGGGGGTGAAGACGCTGACGTTCTGCGGGCCACGCGGGAGCACGCCGGGGAGGGCGCCCTTGCCGTGCCGGTTGCTGATGACGCCGTACGGCACGCGCGGCGCGAGCTTCTCGACCGTGATCTTCAGCAGGTCGCCGGGCTCGGCCGACTCGACGAACACCGGCCCGGTGATGACGTGCGGACCGTCGAGGGTCGCGTCGCGCGGGACGGTGCGGGCGACCTCGACCGCGTCGGTGAGAACGTCCTCGGCGGCGACGCCATGGCCGGTGAAGAAGGCGAGCGGGTCCTGGCCCTGATCGGGGAGGATGCCTTCGTGGCTGATCGTGTCGAAGGTCACGGTCTGGCCCGGCGCGATGCGGAGCACCGCGGCATCCGTCTCGCACGGCAGCCGGCCCCACAGCACCGTCTCCGGCGTCGCCGGGAGGTAGTGGTCGCCGGGGATCTCTCCGAGGCCCGGTTGTAGGATGCCCGGTTGCAGGATGCCCGGTTGCAGGGTGTCGCTCATGCCGTACCTCTCTGAAGGAGCCGCCCGGCCGGTGGGCGGCGGAACCACGGCGCGTCGCCCGCGCCGCCTTCGCTCGCGTCGAAGACACTCTGCCCGCGCAGCCACGTGCGTCGCACCTTGCCGGTGAGGAGCTTGCCGTCGTACGCCGAGATCCGGTTGCGGTGCTGCAGCGCGCGCGCGTCGATCGGGAGCGCGTCGTCGAGGCCGAAGACCGCGAGGTGGGCGGGTGCCCCGACCTCGATGCGGCCCCTATGGGCGAGAGCGGCCTGCTCGAGCCCGGCCTGCTCGAGCCCCGAGACCCGCGCCGGCCCTGTCGTGAAGAGGGGCACGAGCGCCTCGAACGGGATGCCGCGGGCGCGCGCCTCGGTCCAGACGGCGGAGAGTCCGACCTGAAGGCCCGCGATGCCGCCCCACGCAAGGCCGAAATCGCCCGCGCCGGCGCGCTTCATGTCGATGGTGGAGGGTGAGTGGTCGCTGACGATCGCGTCAATCGTCCCGTCGACGACGCCCTGCCAGAGGCGGTCCTGGTTCGCGGCCTCGCGGATGGGCGGGCAGCACTTGAACTCGCTCGCGCCGTCGGGGATCTCCTCGGCGCGGATCGTCAGGTAATGCGGGCAGGTCTCGACCGTGAGGTCGACGCCGTCGGCCTTCGCCGCGGCGATGCGGGGCAGGGATGCCGCGTCGCTCAGGTGCAGGATGTGCGCCCGTCCACCGGTGCGGCGGGCGGCGGCGATGACGGCGTCGATCGCCGACTCCTCGCTTTCGGGCGGGCGCGAGGCGAGGAAGGCGGCGTAGTCGCGGCCGAGTGAGCCGTCGGGGCGTGCCTCGCCGTGTCGGTGGGCGCGTTCGTCGCCGCGCAGGAGCGCGGGGTCTTCGGCGTGGACGATGAGGCGCGAGCCGAGAGCGGCGACCTCGTCCATCGCGGCGTTCAGCTGGTCGCGGTCGAGGTGACCGAACTCGTCGACGCCGCTGGGCGCGAGGAAGCACTTGAACCCGAAGACGCCGGCCTCGTGCACCGGGCCGAGCGCACCGAGGTTCTCGGGCACCGCGCCGCCCCAGAACCCGACGTCGACGTGCGCCTTGCGCCCGGCGGCGGCGCGCTTGATCTCCAGCGCCTCGACGGTCGTGGTGGGCGGGATGGAGTTCAGGGGCATGTCGACGAGCGTCGTGATGCCGCCCGCCGCGGCGGCGAGGGTCGCCGACCGGAACCCCTCCCATTCGGTGCGTCCCGGCTCGTTGACGTGGACGTGCGAGTCGACGAGGCCGGGGAGGAGCACGGCATCCTCCGGCACCTGCACGGCGCCGCGCGGCGCGCCGACGGGAGCGTCGATCGCGGCGACCAGGCCGTCCGCGATCGTCAGCTGCGCGGGCTGGAAGCGCCCATCGACCCACGCGCGCTCGGCGCGGATGGTCCAGCGGTTCGTGGGCACATGTCTCCTTGGTCGTGGTGCCGTCGCCGCCGGTCGCCGGGGATCTTCGGACCTCCGGTTCTCGCGGCGCGCGGCACCGCTGTAAAGCTATAGCTTGACGATTTCGGCGGTGTAACGCCGACGTGAATGCGCCGCCCCCGCCCGCTACTCTGACCGCATGCGCGTGAGTGAATTCGACGAGGCGGATGCCGACGTCGCCACCGACCTCGTGGCCGTGTGGGCCGCGATCCCGCACTGGGTCGAGGCCGTCGTCGCGGGCCGTCCCTACGGCTCGGTCGACGCGGTGGCCGCGCGTGCCGATGCGCTCGCGCGCGACTGGTCGCACGCCGACCTCGACGCGGCGCTCGCCCACCATCCGCGTATCGGCGAGAAGCCGCGCGGGTCGGGCGACGAGGCCGCCGCCTCGCGCGGCGAACAGGCGGCGGTGGCCCGGGCATCCGACGATGTCACCGCGGCCATCGCGGCGGCGAACGCGGACTACGAGGAGCGGTTCGGGCGGGTCTTCCTCATCCGCGCCGCCGGGCGCTCGCCCGAGGAGATCCTCGCCGAGGCGCGACGCCGACTCGGGAACGATGCCGACACCGAGGCCGACGAGGCCCTCGATCAACTGCGCCAGATCGCCCTGCTGCGTCTGCGCTCGAGCCTGGAGGACGCCCCCGCGATGACACCCAGCACGACGACATCCACGTCCGGCACGACCCCTCATGTCACGACCCACATCCTCGACGCGACGGCCGGCATCCCCGCGGCGGGCGTCGCGATCGTGCTGGCGGATGCCGAGGGAACCGAGGTCGCGCGGGGCACGACCGACGCCGACGGGCGCCTGGGCCTCGGCCCCGCGGCGCTCGCGCCCGGCGAGTACGCCCTCACCTTCGCGACCGGGGCGTACTTCGCGGGCCGAGAGGTCGCGACGTTCTACCCCTCGGTCACGATCCGATTCACGGTCGCCGACGCACCGCACTACCACGTGCCCCTGCTGCTCAGCCCGTTCGGCTACTCCACCTACCGCGGAAGCTGAGCCGGCCCGGCGCACCCCACCCCGGTAAGCCCCGACTTAACACTCCGGCACCCGTCGGGAAACACGGCGGTGACATCGCGCTCCTAGCGTGTGGGCATGAAGATCATCGTCATCGGCGCGGGGATCGGCGGCACGAGCGCCGGCATCGCCCTGAAGCGCCTCGGACACGAGGTCGTGATCTACGACCAGATGCGCGAGAACAAGCCGGTCGGTGCGGCACTGTCGCTGTGGTCGAACGGTGTCAAGGTGCTCAACTGGCTCGGACTCGGCGCCGAGGTCGCCGCTCTCGGCGGAGATATGGCCGACATGGTCTACGCCGACGGGATCACGGGTGAGACCCTCTGCGACTTCTCGCTCGCCCCCGTCACGGCGCAGACGGGCCAGAAGCCGTACCCCGTCGCGCGCGCCGACCTGCAGGCCCTCCTCATGGAGGTTTTCGGCAGGGACGACATCCACCTCGGCACGAAGATGGTCGCGCTCTCCGACGACGGCGCGCACGTCACCGCGACTTTCGCCGACGGCTCCACCGACACCGCCGACATGCTCATCGGCGCCGACGGCGCACGCTCGATCACGCGCGCGTTCGTCCAGCCCGACGGCGCCCCCGAGATCGTCCGCGAGTACTCGGGCTACACGAACTTCAACGGGCTCATCCCGGTCGACACCGCCATCGGGCGGCCGGATGCCTGGACCACCTACGTCGCGGGCGGCAAGCGCGCCGCCGTCATGCCCGTCGCCGGCGACCGCTTCTACTTCTGGTTCGACGTGCCGCAACCGGCAGGGCTCCCCTACGACCGCGCCGAGGGCAAGGCCCCGCTGGAGGCGGCGTTCGCCGGCTGGGCGCCCGGCGTCGAGGCGCTCATCGGAGCGATCGACCCCGCGGCATCCCTCAACCGCGTCGAGATCTGGGACATCACCCCCTTCCACACGTGGGCGAAGGGGCGGGTCGCGATCCTCGGCGACGCAGCCCACAACACCGCGCCCGACATCGGGCAGGGCGCGTGCTCGGCCCTCGAAGACGCGTTCGCGCTCGGCATCGCCGTCGCCACGAACACCGTGAGCGTCGAAGACACCCTGCGTCGCTACGAGAAGATCCGCACCGAGCGGGCGGGCGAGCTGGTGCTCCGCGCGCGCAAGCGCGGTGAGGAGACCCACGCGTACGATCAGGCCGCGACGGATGCCTGGTACGCGAGCCTGCGCGGAGCGGACGGCGCGGGGATCATCCGCGGCATCGTCGGCAACATCGAGGGAAGCCCCGTGAACCTCGGCGCCGGCATCCTCTGAGCGTCACCGCATCCTCTGAGCGTCACCGTATCTTCTGAGCGCCACCGTCGCCGCCTCCCGACAGACGCCCACCGGAGCGCTCAGTCCTCGCTGAGCTCGCGCACGGTCAGCCAGATCGCGACCGCCGGGGCATCCGTCGCGTTCACCACGCGGTGCGGCCGCGTGGCCCAGAACGCGAGCGATCCGCCGGGACCGAGCTCGATCGTGCCGTCGGTGAACTCGAACTGCAGGGTGCCCGACACGACACGCCCGGTCTCGTAGCCGGCGTGCACGAGCATCGCGCCGTCGATGCTCGACGAGGCGCCGGGCGGATACGTCGACTCGAACAGATCGATGCCGTCGAGCGCGACCGGGGTGAGCCGGCGGTACGTCACACCCTGACCCAGCACGGTCGATTCGTCCCCCTCGAGCGAGGAGACGTGCACGCCCGGCAGCGGCTCGCTCGCGGCGGCGGAGAGCGTGCGCGGCTGGAAGAACTCGGCGTCGCCGAAGATCGCCGCGACGGGTGCGCCGATCTCCCCGACGAGCTCGATGAGGCGGTTCACGGACGGCTGCATCACGCCGGTCTCGATCTGCGACAGCGCGCTCGACGAGATGCCGACCGCCTCGGCGACCGACGCGAGCGACCGCCCCGACGCGAGGCGCGCCCGACGCAGCCGGCCGCCGATCGTCGTCGCTTCCTTCTCGTTCACGCGCCCTCCCCGAACCGAGTCTAGGCGGGCCGACCCGCGCGGAACGCCCCGCACACGCCCGCGCCCGGCCGCGGTATCGTCGGGTCACCTGCCGGCTTCGACGAAAGGCCCGCCACGAGCACCCCGCCCCCCGCCGTCGCCCCGGCGGCGCGCTTCGCCGCGATCGACCAGCTCATGCGCTCGCGCCTCGGCGTGCACCTCGCGGGGCTGCTCGCGGCGGCGGGCTTCCCGCTCACCGTCGACGACCTCACGCGCCTGACGGGGCGCAGCGCCGCGGCCGTCGAGAGCGCGTTGCAGGATGCCGGCGACGCGGGCGAACTGGGCATCGTCCGGGCGGGCATCCTGCGGACGAGCGACGGCGTCGCGATCACCGCACCGGATGCCGTCGCGCACGTCGTCCGGAACCTCCACCGCGGCCCTCTCGCGCCCGGGTCGGAGACCGACCCTCGGACGCAGCGCGCGGCGCTCGCCCCGTTCCGCGCGGCGCTCCGTGCCGGCGCCCTGTCGGCGCTCGAGGAGTGGGGCTGGGAGCAGACGCCGCCGTACCTGCGCGGCGCCGGCCTGCCCCGCTCGATGCACGACCGCCGCGACGAACGCGACCTCCTCGTGCGCCTCCTCACCGATGCGCGCCGCCAGGAGGCGGTCGCGGCGGCAGATCCCGACGCGCCCTCGGCGCAGATCGACGAAGCCGCGCACGCGATCGCCGACACCGCGACGACGACCGCCGACCTCGGCGACCTCGGCGCGCTGCTCGTCGCGGCGCACCAGGTCCGGCCGGTCGACGGCGCGCCGCCGCACGGCGTCGCCCCCGTCTTCGCGTTCAGCGGCGACCTCGAACGCGCCCGGGCGATCGCCGACGAGGTGCGCGTCGAGCCCGACATCGAGGCCGCGTACGTCGGCGAGGCGGCGGCGCGCGCCGGTTATCACGAGGGCGCCGAGATCGCCGGGTCGGCCGCCGCGGCGGTGCGGGCGGCCGCGGCCCCCGTCGGCGCTCTGCTGCGCGTCGCTCAGGCGGTCGCCGGAACGGCGCTGCACACGGACGACCCGGATGCCGCAGCCGCGCTCGCCGGCGAGGCGCGCGCCCTCGTGGCATCCGCGCTGGAGGTCGACGAGCCGGTCGCCGAAGTCGCGCATCTGAGCCGATCGATCTTCCGGGCCGCGCGCGACCACGAACGGGCGAACGGGGCGACGACCCTCGCAACGGCCGCCGCGGCCCTCGCCCGCGCCGGCGACGACGCAGCCGCCGCGGCCACCGCGGACGCGGCCGACGACCTCGTGGACGGGATCGTGGTGGCTTCGCTGCGCGCGCGGACGCTCGCCCGCCTGTCGGCGCGTCTGCGCGGCCGCAGCGCCGCCCTCACCGACCGCGCCGATCGTCTCGGCGAACGCGCCGTCGAAGCGGCCCGCGAGGACCTCGCGACGCGGGCCGAGGTCGCGCGACTCCTCGTCGACACCGGCCCCGCCACCGGCCCCGACCCCGACCCGCCCGCCGTAGGCGATACGCGACGCGCCGAACCGCTCGCCCGCGCCGTGCTCGCGGAGGTCGCCTCCTCCGACACCCTCGTGCCGCGCGGCGTGCTGCACGACGCGGCCGCCGCGCTCGACCGGATCGCACCCGACGGCCCCGCCGTCGCAGCGGCCCGGGCGACGGTCGAACGGGTCGCCGACGCCCGCCACGGCACCGCGATGGAGCGCACCTCCCGCGCGCTCCACGAGGCGGTCGTCCTGGCCGAGGCGGCGGCGATCCTCGATCGCGCGGGCCTCGCGGACGAAGCGACCGCCGCGGCCGGGCGCGCGAGGGAGATCGCCGATCGCATCCCCGCTTCCGCCCGCGCCCGCACTCTCGCCCGGATCGCCGCGGAACTGCTCCCCGCCCGAACGCCCGCGGTCTTCGACCTCGGCATCCGGGCCGCCGACGACGAGCGGAGCGGATCATCGCGCTATCGCGATGCCGGGGCCGCCGAACTCGTCGCCGCCGCTGCGGCGGGCGCCGAGGCGGGCCTGGGCGGCAGCGAGCCCGCGGACGCCGACCGCGCCGCCCGGCTCGACGAGGTCTTCACGCAGGCGACCCGCAGCCTCCGTCACCACGGCGAGGCCGCCGCGCTCATGCGCCTCGCCGACCTCGACGCCCGTGCGGGCCGGCAGGAACGGGCCGAACGTCTCGCCCGCGACGCGCTCGTCGCGGCGCGCGCGCCCGACCCCGTGCGCCGCGGGCGGGCGCGTGCCGCCCTCGCCGCCGCACGGGACGGCGTGGTGTCCGCGCCCGGCGCAGAATCTCCGGCATCCCCGCCGCACGACTCGGACACGGCGCAGAGCTGGGCGGACACGGCGCAGCGGTGGCTCAGCGACGGCTACCCCCTGAGCGACCTCGCCGCGCTGAAGAGCGCCGATCCCCGGGTGTGGTCCCGGGTCTCGGCGCTCATGTCGAGCGAACTGGCACGCTGAGGGCGCGACGGGTCAGTGCTGCCCGTCGGTCGTGGTCTCACCGCTCGGGTCGGTCTCAGGCGCCGTCCCGGGTGCCGGCACCCCGTCCGTGTCGAGCACCGCCGTCGGGATGAGTCCCGTGCCCTGCGCGTCGGGGTGGACGAGTGCCGCCGCCGCCGGACCGCGGACCGCGTCGTGCGCGCTCATCTTCGGTTCGAGGGCTTCGGCCGCCTGGATGTCCTTGCCGTTGAGCAGCAGGTTGAGGAGGATCGCGACGATCGCGCCCGCCGAGATGCCCGAATCGAAGATCAGCTGGAACCATTCGGGGAACCGGCCGTAGATGTCGGGGGTCACGGTCGGCAGCAGTGCGACACCGATCGAGATCGCGACGATGAGGACGTTCTTGTTGTTGAACTTGACCTTCGACAGGGTGCGGATGCCGGAGGCCGCGACCATCCCGAACAGCGCGATCCCGGCGCCGCCGAGCACCGCCCGGGGCACGCCCTCGACGATCGCGGACACCTTGGGGATGAGGCCGAGGACGATGAGGATCGCACCCGCCATCGTCGCGACGTAACGCGACCGCACTCCGGTCAGCGACACGAGCCCGACATTCTGGGCGAACGCCGTGTAGGGGAACGTGTTGAACATCCCGCCGAGCACCGTGCCGAGACCGTCGGCGCGCAGGCCGTCGGCGAGCTGTCTGCGCGTGACGGGCCGGTCGACGATCTCGCCGACGGCGATCATGTCGCCCGTCGTCTCGGTCATGATGACGACGCCGACGATGCACATCGCGATGATCGAGGCGATCTCGAACTGCGGCAGTCCGAAGTGGAACGGGGTGACGATCGCGAACCATCCGGCATCCCCCACGTGCGACCAATCCGTCATGCCGGGCACGAGGAGTGCCACGAGCGTGCCGACGACGAGGCCGAGGAGGACCGAGACGCGAGCGAACGCGGGCGGCGCGAAGCGCTCGACGAGCACGATGAACAGGAGCGTTCCGGCGGCGAAGGCGACGTTCACGACGGGAGCGCCGGGTTCTGCCTCACTCGAGCCCGTCATGATCCAGCCGGCGGCGACACGCATGAGCGAGAGCCCGATGATGAGGATGACGGTGCCGGTCACGATCGGCGGGAAGAACCGCAGCAGCTGCGCGAAGAACGGCGCGACGAGGATCATGAACAGGCCGCACGCGATGACGGATCCGAAGATCGTCTGGATGCCGTGTTGCTGCCCGATCGCGATCATCGGCCCGACCGCGGCGAAGGTGACGCCCTGCATGAGCGGCAGGCGGACCCCGAACCTCCAGAAGCCGACCGATTGGATGATCGTCGCGATGCCCGCGATGAACAGGTCGGCGCTGATCAGGAACGCGAGGTCGGCGGGGTCGTAGCCGAGGGCTCCGCCGACGATGAGGGGCACGGCGACGGCGCCGGCGTACAGCGCGAGGACGTGCTGGAGTCCCAGCGGGAAGAGTCTCGCGAGGGGCGGGATCGCATCGACCCCGTTGTCCTCGGCGCGTTCGCGACGCGCGGCGGCTTTCGCGGCCTTCTGCTCGGCCTTCTGTTCGGTGGTGGTCATGGCGGCTCCCGTCAGTGGGGGCGCGGGCGGCTCGCACCCCGTCGTGACGATGACGTTAAGCCAGGACTGAAGACCGGTTCCACCGAAATCCGGTTCCGTTCGCGAGATTTCACAGGCCGAAACGGCCCGGAAACACGGGGCGCGGGGGTTGCGGGCGGGGGTTGCGCGGGGCGCGGGGGCGCGCGTTGTTCGGAGATCGGGCGTTCTGCGGACATTCGACGCCGAATCTGTCCGAAGAACGCGGGATCTCCGAAGAACCGCGGCGCGGTGAGGGGTGGTGGGGGCGAGGGGTGGCGGGGTGAGGGGGCGCGGGTGGGTCAGAGGCGCTGAGCGATGGATGCCGCGACACTCAGCCACGCGTCGCGGGTCTCGGGAGAGAGCGCCTCGAAGTCGATCGGTCCCCCGTCGACGAGAGCGGCGTCGAACGGCACGTGCACGACGTCGGCCGTGACCTGCGCGAAGTGGCGCTCGAGACGCTCGGCGAGCTTGCGATCGGGCTTCGCCGACGGCGCCGCGAGAATCGTGACGGCCTCGTCGATCTTCTGGTCGAAGCCCTTCTCGCGCAGCCCGTCGAGCAGCCACGCCGCGCTCGCGGCGGTGTCCTCGCGCACCGTCGAGACGATGACGAGCTGGTCGGCGGCGGCGACGGCGGCGACCCAGTTCGAGGCGCGCATGTTGTTGCCGGTGTCGACGATCAGCAGGCGGTAGTACCGCGAGAGCACGCCGTGCAGGCGGTCGAAGGCGGCGGCGTCGATGGTGGAGGATGCCGCGGCATCCTCATCGGACGCGAGCACATCGAAGCGCGCGTCCACCTGCGTGCGGACGTACGTGTCGAGCGCGGCGAGGCTCGCCTGGGTGGGCTCGGTGAACTGATCGAGGTGCTCGAGCAGATCGACGGCGGTGCGGTGGTGCGGGGCGTTCTGGGCGCGCCAGCCGAGCGTGCCGCGGGTCTCGTTGTTGTCCCACGCGAGGGTCGCGCCGCCCCGCTGCGTGCCGAAGGTCGCGGCGAGCAGCAACGTCGAGGTCGTCTTGTGAGCGCCGCCCTTGGGGTTCAGGATCACGATGGTCCGCGGGCCGTCGAGGCGGCGCTGCACCGCGCGCTCGCGGTCGAGGCGCGACTGCTCGGCCTTGCCGGGACGCGGCGAGATCGCCCCGCCGGTCGCGCGGCGGACGGCGCCCTGCCAGCCTTCGGTCGCGCGCGGCTTGGCGCGGTCGGTGCGCGAGTTCAGCAGGTCTTCGACGGTCGGCCTCGCCCGCTGGGCGGGGTCGCGCAGCGCGCTCTCGCGCCGGGTCGCGTCGCTGCGGAGCATCGGCGCGGGCTCGGGCTGCGGGCTGGGCGCGGGCTGCGGGCTGGGCTCGGGCTGCGGGCTCGGCGCGGGGATCGGCGCGGGCGCCGCGACCGGTGCCGTTTCCGGGGCAGGCGCGGACGCCGGGGCAGGCGCAGGCTCCGAAGCAGGCGCAGGCTCCGAAGCAGGCACGGTCGCCGACTCCACGACAGACGCGGGCGCCGCGGCATCCGTCGAGCGCACGTCTGCTTCGCCGGCGTCGCGCACCGCACGCGGGGCCGACGCGGGTTCCCCGTCCTCGGTCTCTGCGAGCGCGGTCGCCTCGATGAAGGTCCCGTCGGGGTGGACGATCAGCGGCCAGCGCACGTCGCCCTGCACGACCATCGCGGTCACCGGCTCGCCCGCCGACGCGGCGAGCTGACGGATCGCCTCGATCACGCGGTGGCGCAGGGTCTGCTCGGTCGAGGCGAACACCTCGTCGACCTCGCCCCGCACGTGGATCTCGGCGGCCGTGGTCGACGTGAAGTGGACGGTCGGTTCGAAGGTCGCGGTTCCCATGGGGAGCCTTTCTGTCAGGTCGAGCGAGTCGGGTCGGGCGAGGAGCGTCGGGCGGAGCGGGTCGAGCGGAGAGGCGCGGCGCGCCCCGTCACATCCGGAACACGGCGTGCACGGGTCCGCAGACCTCTTGCCCGCCGAGCTCGACGAGGTCGATGATGACGGCGGTGCCGGCGAGCGCGAGGTCGAGCTGGGCGATGAGCTGGTGGCCCGCGCGGAGCGTGCCGCCGGTGGCGAGGATGTCGTCGACGAGCAGCACGCGGGTTCCCGGCGCCAGGTCGTCGCTCATCTGGATCGTGGCGGTGCCGTACTCGAGGTCGTAGTCGACGGATGCCGCGGGACGCGGCAGCTTGCCGGCTTTGCGGATCGGCACCATGCCGACCCCCGCCGCGATCGCCACCGCTCCCGCGAGGATGAAGCCGCGCGCCTCGATGCCCGCGACGACGTCGAACTGCCCTGCGAACGGCGCGATGACCGCATCGACGACCGCACGGAACGCCGGTCCGTCGGCGAGCAGCGGAGTGATGTCGCGGAAGAGCACGCCCGGTTCGGGGAAATCAGGGGTCGTCACGATGAGGGATTCGGCGCGCGCGAGGTCGTCGGAGGTCACCTGCCCAGGGTACGCGCTCCGCCCGGATTCCCTGTGCGTAAGCGCTTACACTAGACTGTCGGGATGAGTTCGCAGCTGACCTCCCCACCCGCTTCCCCCGCGCACCTCCCCGCCATAGGCGAGAACCGCCCCGGCGCCGAGTGGTGGCGCACCGCCGTCATCTACCAGATCTACCCGCGCTCGTTCGCCGACGCGTCCGGCGACGGCATCGGCGACCTCGCCGGCGTCACCGCCCACCTCGACGACCTCCGCGCCCTCGGCGTCGACGCCGTGTGGCTCAGCCCCTTCTACCGGTCGCCGCAGAAGGATGCCGGGTACGACGTCGCCGACTACCGCGACATCGACCCTCTCTTCGGCACGCTCGCCGACTTCGACGAGATGCTCGCCGCCGCGCACGACCGCGGCATCCGCGTCATCGTCGACCTCGTCCCGAACCACTCCTCCGACCAGCACGTCTGGTTCCAGGAGGCGCTGGCCGCCGAGCCCGGCAACGCCGCGCGCGCCCGCTACCTCTTCCGCGACGGGGCGGGCGAGAATGGCGAACTGCCGCCGAACAACTGGGAGTCCGTCTTCGGCGGCCCCGCGTGGACCCGCACGACCGACCCCGACGGCACCCCCGGACAGTGGTACCTGCACCTGTTCGACACGACGCAGCCCGACTTCGACTGGGCCAACCCCGAGATCCAGGAGGAGTTCCGCGGCATCCTGCGCTTCTGGCTCGACCGCGGCGTCGACGGGTTCCGTGTCGACGTAGCGCACGGCCTGGTGAAGACCGACGGCCTCCCCGACCACGTGCCGGCCGTCGACCCCGACACGGCCCACGGGGACAGCATGGGCGGCGACGATGACGACGTGCCGTACTGGGGTCAGGACGGCGTGCACGAGATCTACCGCGACTGGCACCGGGTGCTCGCGGAGTACGACGGCGACCGCCCGCTGTGCGCCGAGGCGTGGCTGCCGACGGTCGACCGGACCGCCGAATGGGTGCGCTCCGACGAGATGCACCAGGCGTTCAACTTCCCTTACCTGATGACCGAGTGGGACGCCCCGGCGATCCGCGAGGTGATCTCCGAGTCGCTGCGCGCCTTCCCCGCCGTGGGTGCGCCCGCGACGTGGGTGCTCTCGAACCACGACGTCGTACGGCACGCGTCGCGGCTCGCGCTGACGGCCGAGAACCCGCAGGGTCACGGCATCGGACCAGACTCCCCCGGACAGCCGATCCCCGAGGTGGGCCTGCGCCGCGCCCGCGCCGCGACGACCGTCATGCTCGCCCTGCCCGGATCGGCGTACCTGTATCAGGGCGAAGAGCTCGGGCTTCCCGAGGTCATCGCCCTGCCGGGGGAGGTCCGTCAGGACCCGACGTGGTTCCGCACCGACGGCGAGCGCTACGGCCGTGACGGATGCCGCGTGCCGATCCCGTGGACGGCGGATGCCCCGGCCTACGGCTTCAACGAGACCGGCGCATCGTGGCTGCCGCAGCCGGCGGAGTGGGCGACCCTCGCCCGCGACGTGCAGGAGCAGGACCCCGAATCGACGCTGTGGCTCTACCGCACCCTGCTCGCGACGCGCGCCGCCGAGGGCCTCGGCGCGGCGGCGCCCACCGGTCTCGAGTGGCTCGACGGCTACGGCGACGACGTGCTCGCGTTCCGCACGGGCGGCATCACCGTCATCGCGAATGCGTCGGATGCCGCCGTCCCGCTCCCCGCGGGGACTGTGCTCGTCGCGAGCGAGCCGTTCGAGGGCAGCGAGCTGCCCGTCGACACGGCCGTCTGGATGCACGCCGGCTGACATGCCGAGCCTCGACGACGTCGCCCGCGCCGCCGGGGTCTCCACGGCGACCGTGTCACGCGCCCTCAGCGGGCGCGGGCGGACGTCGGAGGAGACCCGCGAGCGGGTGCGGGCGGCGGCCGAGGAGCTCGGCTATGTGGCATCCGCCACCGCGTCGAGCCTCGCCTCGGGCCGCGCCGAGAACATCGGCGTCGTCGTGCCGCTCATGGACCGATGGTTCTTCGCGACCGTGCTCGACGGCATCGCCTCGGTGCTCGCCCCGCACGGCTACGACATCACGCTCTACAACCTGACCGATGACCAGGCGCAGCGCCGGCGCCTGTTCGACACGGCCCTGCGTCGCGGGCGGGTGGACGCCCTCATCGTGCTGTCGGTGGAGCTGTCGGATGCCGAGGTCGCGCGCCTCTCGTCTCTCGGCCTGCCGGTCGTGGGGCTCGGCGTCCCCCGCGCCGAGCTGCCGGGCCTGCGCGTCGACGACACCGCCGTGGGGCGGCTCGCGACGGAGCATCTGCTGGCGCTCGGCCATCGCGACATCGCGCACATCGGCCTCTCGCGCAGGGATGGGCGCGAGGCCCTCGACATCCCCACGCGCCGCCGCCAAGGCTTCGACGACGCCGTCGCGGCGGCACGAAAAGCAGGGTCAACCGTCACGGCCCGCTTCGTCGAGGCTGATTTCACGGTCTCCGGCGCGCGCCGGGCCGCATCGGCCCTGCTTTCGGAACCTCAACCGCCGACGGCGGTGTTCGCCGCCTCGGACGAAATGGCCTACGGGGTGCTCGCCGCCGCGCGCGACCGTGGGCTGTCGGTGCCCGGCGACCTCTCGGTGATCGGCGTCGACGGTCACGACCTCGCGGCGCTGTTCGACCTGACGACGATCGACCAGTTCCCGCACGCTCAGGGCGAGCGGGTGGGCGCCGCCGTCCTCGCCGCGCTCGGGGTCGGGGGGGTCGATGCCGGGCGACCCCCCGAGGCTCCCCTTACCGAGGCATCCCTGCCCTTCCACCTGGTCCCCCGGGCCACCACCGCCCCACCCTCCTGACCGACCCGCCCCGCCGGCTCGCGGGCAGAGGGCGCGGGCAGAGGGCGAGGCCAAAGGGCGAGGGCAGAGGGCGGGAAAGTAGGCTCGGAGCATGAGCATCGATCTCGAGGCCCTGTACATCGACCTGCACCGGCACCCGGAGCTCTCCTTCCAGGAGACCCGGACGGCCGGCGTCATCACCCGCGAACTGGCCGCGCTCGGCCTCGACTACGTCGAGGGCATCGGCAAGACCGGCGTCGCGACGACGGTCACCGGCGCGAAGGAGGGCGACGGCCCCGTCGTCTGGCTCCGCGCCGACATGGACGGGCTCCCCGTCGAGGAACAGACCAGGCTCCCCTACGCCTCCACCGCTCGCGGCACCGACCCGGCGGGCACCGACGTCCCCGTCATGCACGCGTGCGGGCACGACATGCACGTCACCGCGATGCTCGGCGCCCTCGAGCGCCTCGTCGCCACCCGCGACGAGTGGTCGGGCACCGTCGTCGCCGTCTTCCAGCCCGCCGAGGAGTACGGCGCGGGCGCGCAGGCGATGATCGCCGACGGCGTGCTCGACCGGTTTCCGAAGCCCGACATCGTCCTCGGCCAGCACCTCACGCCCCTCCCGGCCGGCCAGGTCGGCGTCCGCCCCGGCACGCAGATGGCGGCATCCGACGGGCTCACCGTCCTCCTCCACGGCCGCGGCGGCCACGGCTCGCGCCCACACGCGACGATCGACCCCGTCGTCATGGCGGCGGCGACGGTCATGCGCCTGCAGACGGTCGTCTCCCGCGAGGTCGACCCGCGCGAGATGGCGGTCGTCACGGTCGGCTCGATCCACGCGGGCCTGAAGAACAACATCATCCCGGCCGAGGCGAAGCTCGAGCTCAGCCTCCGCTACCCCGACGACGAGGCCCGCGTCGACGTCCTCGCCCGCGTCGAGCGGGTCGTCCGCGCCGAGGCGGCGGCCTCGGGCGCCGAGCAGGAGCCGACGATCACCGTCGACCACTCGCTCCCCCCGACGATCAACGACCCGGCCGCGACCGCGCGCCTGGTCGCGGCCTGGTCGCGCGCGTTCGGCGAGGAGTCGGTCGTCGACCCGGGCATGTTCACCGGCAGCGAGGACGTCTCGTGGTTCGCGCGCGAGGCCGGCGTCCCGCTCGTGTACTGGTTCTGGGGCGGCGTCGACCCGCAGGAGTATGCGGATGCCGAAGCGCACGGCACGATCAACGAGGACATCCCGACCAACCACTCGCCGTTCTTCGCGCCCGTCCTCCACCCGACGATCGAACGCGGCGTCGAGGCGCTCGTCGCGGCGGCGCGGGAGTTCCTCGCATGAGCTGGGCCGACCTGGGCGTCCCCGAGCCGAGCGGCAACGAGACACCGGCACCGAAGCCGGCGAAGCAGCCCACGCCCCCCAAAGAGCCGAAGCCCCCGAGGACCCCGAAGCAGCCGGGCAGCGGCGGCGGCTCCCGCACCCCCCTGATCCTCGGGATCATCGCCGGCATCCTGCTCATCGCGGTCATCGTGACCCTCGCCATCGCCCTCACCCGCCCGAGCGGCGACGCGCAGCCCGCCCCCGCGCCGCCGACGAGCGAGCCGGGCACCGCGAGCCCCGCGCCCACGCCGACGGCCACAGCGACCGACGAGGTCGGCCCACCCACGGCAATGACGTTCTCGGGCACCGGCTTCGTCCTCACCGACGAGGACGGCGACGAGGTCTTCACGTACGCGTGGCGAGACGACGCGCAGGATGCCGTCGACGCGCTCACCGAGGCCTTCGGTGCGGCGCCCACGCAGCGCGTCGAGCCGGGCGACGGCACGCACTATCCCGACTACACGGTGTATCAGTGGGACGGATTCCTGCTCTTCGACATGATCGAGTCGACCGGCGGCGCGACGCGAGACACGTACCCCCAGCCCTCGTACGTGCTGTTCTCGCGCAACGAGGTCGGCGGCATCGCGATGGAGGCCGAGCACGGACTCGAGATCGGGATGCCGATCGCCGCCGTGCGCGCCGCGGGCCCCGACCAGGAGATCCCGCGCGGCAACGTCGGCGCGATCCGCTTCGTCTTCGACCAGGAACGCTCGGCCGGCGACGATCCGCTGCAGTACAGCACGTTCGCCGACACCGACGGCTCGGTCGTGACGGCGGTGCTGTACTACCGCTACTCGAGCCTCTGACGCGCGTTCCCGGCGCCGGCGCGGGGTGCACGCTCGCGCGCGTCGATGACCTCCTGCCCCGACAGGATGCCGGGGAGCCCCCGCCCCCGCGAGGTCGTGAACACCAGGATCAGCGAGACGACGGCGAACACGAACGACAGCCACTGCCACCCCTCCGGCACGAGCCCGAGCAGCAGGTATCCGCCGATGCCGCCGACGAATCGGAGGACGCGTGCGAACGGGCGCGGGAGCGGCCCGCCCGTGTAGCGGAGTTCGACGGTGACGTCGCCCGGCGTCCGGCCCGTCGCGAGGGTCGCTATCGCCCACACGACGAGCGGCACGACCGCGGTGGCGACGGATGCCGCATCGCCCGCGACGACGGCGGCCCGGTCACGGACGACGTACTGCAGCCACACCTGCACCGCGACGCCTGCCGCAAATCCCACGAGCGCGCTCGCGAGCAGGTCGCACACCATCGCCAGCAGACGCCGGCCGCGGGTCACGGGGCGGGGCACTCCGGCATCCGCCGCTTGCGCCGCTCCCCGGTACTCGCGGGGCACGAGGAACCCGAGGAGCGACCCGAGGAGCGCGCCGACCGTGTTCGTGAGCAGGTCGTCGACGTCGAAGACACGGTAGGCGCACGGGTAGAGCCCCCAGACGCCGGTCAGCTGTGTCGTCTCGATGGCGAGCGAGACGCCGAAGCCGACGAGGAGAGCCACGACGATCCCGCGCCCGCCGAGCACGCGCAGGAAGAAGCCGAGGGGCACGAACAGCAGCACGTTGAGCGCGAGCTGGAGCACCGCGAAGTCGGTGACGCTCCGCGCCGAACGGAGGTCGTCGAGGAATGCCGTGAGGTCGAGGTTCACGCCCGCGCAGACGTAGTCCGTGCTGTCGGGGAGCGGCAGCAGCGTGTACGTCCAGATCGCGAGGAAGTAGACCAGCGCCGCCGCCCAGAGGAGGAATCGGCCGATCGTGAGACCCCCGCGGCGCCGGTAGCTGAGGGCGACGAACGGGACGAACAGGGCCACGCCGACGAGCGCGCCGAGGCCGATCGCGACCGCTCCCGAATACACCTCGTTGCCCATGCCTCGATCCTTGCAGGCGCCTGGATTGCGCGCAGGTCACGGGAGGCGTAATGTCGCCCGCCGTGACTGACGACGAACGCGTCGGGGCAGACGAGGCTCCGATCGCGAAACGCATCCTCATCGGGGAGCCTCTGACGAGCGAAGAGCTCGAGGGGCAGCTGCTGCCGAAGAAGATGGCGCTGCCGATCTTCGCCTCCGACGCCCTGTCGTCGGTGGCCTACGCGCCGCAGGAGCTCCTGATGATCCTGCTCATCGGCGGCACCGCGTTCCTCGCCTTCAGCCCGTGGGTCGCCGCGGCGGTCGTCGCCCTGCTCATCGTCGTGGTCCTCAGCTACCGCCAGCTCATCAAGGCGTACCCCTCCGGCGGCGGCGACTACGAGGTCGCGCGCACGAACCTGGGCGAGAAGGCCGGCGTCATCGTCGCGGCGGCGCTCCTCGTCGACTACATCCTCACGGTCGCGGTGTCGGTGGCATCCGGCGTCGACAACATCATCTCCGCGCTGCCGGGACTCGCCGCGTGGCGGGTCGAACTCGCGGTCGGCTTCGTCATCCTCATCATCCTCGTGAACCTCCGCGGCGTCCGCGAGGCATCCACCGCCTTCGCGATCCCCACCTATCTCTTCATCGGGTCGGTGCTGCTCATGATCGTCGTCGGGCTCATCCGCTGGAGCCTCGGCGACCCCCCGACGGCATCGAGCGCCCAGTACGCCGTACAGGCCCAGGACATCTCGCAGGCGGCGGTGTTCCTGCTCATCCTCCGCGCCTTCTCGAGCGGCTGCTCCGCCCTCACGGGCGTCGAAGCGGTCTCGAACGGCGTCCCCGCCTTCCGCCGCCCGAAGGTCAAGAACGCTCAGACGACGCTCGTGCTCATGGGATCGATCGCGATCCTGATGTTCGCGGGGCTCACGCTCCTCGCACTCGTGGCCGGAGTGCACTATTCCGAGAACCCGTGCCACCTCGTCGGCTTCGACTGCAAGAACGCGATCCAGCCGAGCCTCATGGCCCAGGTCGCCGCGGCGACCTTCGGCGAGGGGAGCATCGCGTTCTTCGTGATCCAGGCGGCGACGGCGTGCGTCCTTCTCCTCGCTGCCAACACGGCGTTCAACGGCTTCCCGCTGCTGGGGTCGGTGCTCGCGCGCGACGGCTACGCCCCGAAGGCGCTCAACACGCGCGGCGACCGTCTCGTCTACTCCAACGGCATGATCATCCTGGGCCTCGCGGCGATCGCCGTCCTGATCGTCTTCCAGGCGCGACTGACGACCCTGATCCAGCTGTACATCATCGGCGTGTTCGTGTCGTTCTCGCTCGGGCAGCTCGGCATGGTCAAGCACTGGCGACGCGAGCTGCGCCTTCTCCCGAAACGGGCGGTCGGCGAGCGCCGCGCGGCCATGACGGGTCTCTTCATCAACTCGCTCGGCGCGACGTTCACCATCGTCGTGCTCGTCATCGTGACGGTGACGAAGTTCACGCACGGCGCATGGCTCGTCTTTCTCGCGATCCCGGTGCTGTCCTTCCTCATGGTCGGCGTCCACCGCTACTACCGCGACGTCGAGCACGAGATCACGATGGACGACGACGTGCACTTCGGGGCGACCGGCGACGTCGCGATCGTCCTCGTCGGCAAGCTCCAGAAGCCCGTCGCGAAGGCCATCGACTACGCCCTGGCCGCAAAGCACGACAAGACCCTCGCCGTGCACATCGCCGTGAGCGCCGACGATGCCCGCACCGTCCAGGAGGAGTGGGAATACCACCGGATGCCGATTCCGCTCCTCGTCATCGAGTCGCCCTACCGGCAGTACGCGACCCCGCTCGCGCAGTTCATCACCGAGTACCGCCAGAAGCACGGCTCGTCGGTCGTCACCGTCTACCTGCCGCAGTACATCGTGGGGCACTGGTGGGAGACGTTCCTGCACAACCGGCGCGCCCGCCGCATCGCGCAGCAGCTGATGCTCGTCCACGGCGTGCAGATCACGCTCGTCCCGTGGCTGCTCGACTCGTCGGAGGTCATCTACGGCCGCCGCTCGCGCCCGATGCCCGGCGACGACCGCGCCGGCCGCATCTCGTCGTACGGCCTGGTCTCGCACACCGACGACGAGGCCTGAGCCTCCGGCATCCCGTCTCGGGTCGGGCGCCACATCGCTGTTCGGGCGCCACATTCCTGAGCGCCCCGGATCTCGGGCGCCTGTCTGCTGTTCAGGCGCCACATTCCTGAGCACCCCGGATCTCGGGCGCCACATCGCTGTTCGGGCGCCAGAGAACTGTGGCGCCCGAACAGAAAAGTGGCGCCCGAACGCAGCCTCACCGAACACAGCCTCACCGAACGCAGCCTCACCGAGCAAAGCGCCCTGCGCACCCGGTGGAGCACATCAGCCGCGCCCGAGCAGCACGCCTTCGCGGCGACGCGCCAGGTCGTCCAGGCGCGCGTCGACCGCCGCGGATCGCGCGGCGAGATCGCTTTCGAGACGGGTCAGACGCACATCCAGATCGGATGCCTCGGCCTGCGCGGCCGTGATGCGGTCGCGCACCATCCAGTCGCTGAGGATGTTGTCGAACAGGACGTCGAACACGGCGAGCTCCTGCGAGATCTCGACGCCGCGCACCGCGCCGCCGCCGATGTCGGCGAGCTCGACGCGCAGCCGCTCGAGGGCGCGGTTGACGCCGGCGAACGCGGCGGTCGCCTCATCGAGGCGCTGATGCTTCATCAGATCGGCGACGAACCCTCCGCCGAAGAACGTGTCGTAGGTCGACCACCCGCCCGCGCTGTCGAGGGCGCGCACCGCGACCGCGAGCGCCTGCCGTGCGGCGACGGATGCCGCGACGGCCTCCGCGATCTCGCGCTTCTCGTCGCTCGCCGCCCCGGTGCTCGCGGCGATCTCGGTCAGCTCCCCCGCGTCCCCTGCGGCGCGCAGCTCGGCCTCGTGCGCAGCGAGCGCCGCCGCAAAGGCCTCCTCGACATCTCCGAGGGCCGCGCGTTCCGCGCCGATGCGCAGGGCCTCGGCATCCGCCGAACGCTTGCGCTCCTGCGCGCCCGCGACGGCGCGCGCCGCGGCATCGCGCTCGGCGCGTTCGGTCGCGGCGCGCTCGTCGGCGTCTCCGCGGAGCGTCGCCCACAGCCGCGTCGGCGACATCCCCTCGATGCGGCGGACGTCGGCCTCTTCGACGGCGAGGCGTGCCTCGAGGTCGGCGAGTTCGGCGGCACGCGTCGCCGCGAACTCCTGCGCCGCCGCGAGGCTCGCCCCGAGCGAGCGGTACCGCTCGCGATCGGCGGCCGTCCGGATCAGGGCATCGAGCGAAGGGGAGGGATCGGTCATCGCCCCAGCGTCGCACACCCGCGCCCCCGGACACCCGACCCGCCACCCCCGGATCCCACCCCATCGGCGGGGCGTAGCCTAGAAGGCGTGACTTCCCCGACCCCGACCGCCGCGCCGGCGCACGGCACCCCGAGTTCGGACGACGCGACGCGCGAGAGCGAACCCCTGGATGCCGCGGCCCTGCGTGCCGACTTCCCGATCCTCGATCAGGAGGTGAACGGGCATCCCCTCGTCTACCTCGATTCGGCGGCGACCAGTCAGCGGCCGCTGCCGGTCCTCGACGCCGAGCGGGAGTTCCTGCTGCGCCATAACGCCGCCGTCCACCGCGGCGCACACACCCTCGCCGCCGAGGCGACCGACCTGTTCGAAGACGCGCGGGCGACCGTCGCGGGCTTCGTCGGGGCGCAGCCCGACCAGCTCGTCTGGACGAGCGGCGCGACGATGGGCCTGAACCTCGTGGCGTACTCGATCGGCAACGCCTCGATCGGACGCGGCGCCCCGGCATCCGCCCAGCTTGCCCTGCGTCCCGGCGACGAGATCGTGACGACGGCGATTGAGCACCACGCGAACCTCATCCCTTGGCAGGAGCTCGCCGCCCGCACGGGCGCGGTCCTCCGGCACATCCCTGCGCACGACGACGGCACCCTCGACCTGGCGGCGGCCGCCGAGATCATCGGCGCGCGCACCCGCATCGTCGCGTTCACGCACGTCTCGAACGTGCTCGGTATCGTGAACCCGGTCGCCGAGCTCGTCGCGCTCGCCCGGTCGGTCGGCGCGCTGACGGTGATGGATGCCTGCCAGTCCGCGCCGCACCTGCCCCTCGACCTCCCCTCTCTCGGCGTCGACCTCGCGGTCTTCAGCGGCCACAAGATGCTCGGCCCCTACGGCGTGGGCGGACTCTACGGCCGTAGCGAGGTGCTCGAGGCGATGCCGCCGTTCCTCACCGGTGGCTCGATGATCACGACCGTGACGCTCGACGGCGCCGAGTACCTGCCGCCGCCGCAGCGATTCGAGGCCGGCACGCAGCCCATCGGGCCGGCGATCGGACTCGCCGCGGCCGTGCGCTACCTCGACGGCGTCGGCCTCGAGAAAGTGCACGCCCACGAGCGCATGCTCGCCGACCGCATGCGCGCGGGACTCGTCGAGATCCCCGGCATCCGCCTGCTGGGCGATGCGCCCGGAGAGCGCGTGGGCCTCTGGTCGTTCGACGTCGCGGGGGTGCACGCGCACGACGCCGGCCAGTTCCTCGATTCCCGCGGCATCGCCGTGCGCGTCGGCCACCACTGCGCCGCGCCGCTGCACGCGCGCTACGGCGTGACCGCCAGCGTCCGCGCCTCCGCGGCCCTGTACAACACGGTCGACGACGTCGACGCGTTCCTCGATGCCGCCAGCGGCATCCGTCCCTATTTCGGAGTCTGAAAGTCTGACGCATGAGCGACCTCGACGCCCTCTACCGCGAGCTGATCCTCGACCACTCGAAGCACCCGCAGCACTTCGGCCTCGCCGCCGACGACGCCCAGCCCGGATCGAGCGGCACCTCGTACCAGAAGAACCCCGTGTGCGGCGACGAGATCACCCTCCGCGCCCGCGTCGACGGCGAGACCGTCGCCGACGTGACCTGGGAGGGACGCGGGTGCTCGATCTCGCAGGCGTCGGCATCCATGCTCGCCGACCTCGTCGCCGAGGAGGGCCTCAGCCGTACCGAGATCGTGACGCTCGTCGAAGGCTTCCGCGAGGCGCTGCGCTCACGCGGGCAGCTCGAGCTCGACGAGGAGGTGTACGGAGACGCCGCGGCCCTCTCCGGCGTCTCGAAGTTCTCGGCGCGGGTCAAGTGCGCCATGCTCGCGTGGGTGGCCCTCGAAGACGCGATCGCCAAGGCGTGAGCGCGATATGAGTCATCCCGAGGCCGCGTCCCACCTGCCGCACGTCGTCATCATCGGGGGCGGATTCGCCGGCGTGAGCGCCGCCCGCGCCCTCCGGAAAGCTCCCGTGCGGGTGACGCTCGTCGATCGGCGCATCTACAACACGTTCCAGCCGCTGCTGTACCAGGTCGCGACCGGCGGGCTGAACCCGGGCGACGTGACGCACTTCCTGCGGAGCCTGCGCATCCGCCAGCCGAACCTCGACGTCGTGCACGAGCACCTCATGGAGATCGACACGGAGGCGCGGACCGTGCGCCTGCTCGACGGGCAGGAGATGCCCTACGACTACCTCCTGCTCGCGAACGGCGTGACCACCGCCTACCACGGCACGCCGGGGGCGAAGGAGAACTCCTTCGCGGTGTACTCGCGGTCGCAGGCGATCGCGATCCGCGACACCCTGTTCACACGTCTCGAGCGCGCCGCGGTCAAGCCCGACCGCGACAAGGGCCTGTCGGTCGTGGTGATCGGCGGCGGCCCCACCGGCGTCGAGATGGCGGGTGCGCTCGCGGAGCTGCGCGATCAGGGCCTCGAACCCGCCTATCCCGAGCTCGAGGGCGACGCGTTCCGCATCACGCTCGTGCAGCGCAGCGAGATCCTGAAGCCGTTCCTGCCCAAGCTGCGCACCTACGCGCAGAAGCAGCTGCGGCGGCGCGACGTGACGGTCCGCCTGGGCGCCGGCGTCGAAGAGGTGTGCCCCGACTCGGTGCGGCTCTCGGACGGCGAAGTGCTCCCGTCGGACCTCACGATCTGGGCGACCGGTGTCGCGCCGCACGAAGAGGTGCGCGAGTGGAGCCTGCCGCTCGACGCCGGCGACCGCATTCTCGTCGGCGACGATCTCCAGGTGCAGGGCCTCCCGCGTGTGTTCGCCGCCGGCGACGTCGCGAAGACGCCGCAGGACCTGCCGCAGCTCGCCCAACCCGCGATCCAGGGCGGCGCGCACGTCGCGCGGCAGATCCAGCGGCTCCTCGCCGGAGAGCCCACCGAGCCGTTCGAGTACTACGACAAGGGCCAACTCGCGATCATCGGGCGCCGGTCGGCGGTCGGCGAGGTGCCCGGGATCGCGAACCTCCCCGTGCTCCACCGCCTCGGCATCCTGCAGCGCGTGCCGCTGCTGCGCCACATCGTTCCGCTCACCGGCCGCCCCGCCTGGTTCGTGTGGCTGTTCGTGCACATCTCGAGCCTGCTCGGCCCCCGCAACAAGCTGCAGGTCATGGTCGGTCTCGTCGCCCGCTACGGGCCGCGGCTGCACCGCGCGCCCGTGCCGATCGTGGGCGACGTCCCCGCCATCCGCCCCTCGAAGGCGCAGCGCCGCAGGCTCTCGCCCGCCGAGCGCCAGGCGGTCGACGCGGCCGCCGCCGAAGACGCCGGCTGACCCGGGACGCTTCCGGCACGCCGGAGTCGAGCCCCGTCACGATCACCGGCTGACCCGGCCCCGTCACGAAAGCAGGGCCGATCGGCCGATGGCCGGCGCCCGACGCCCGCCCGGGTCGGTTCGCCCTGCTTTCGGAACGGGTCGGCTCCATCGCCCGTGCGGGAGTCCGAGCTCCGCATGGAACGCGTGAGGGCCGCCGCGCCCGGCGTATGGAAACCGTGAGGATGCCCGGCGACTCCCGGGCGCGGGAGTTGTATCGGATCCCGTGATCGACATCGTCTACCTCCTCGCGACGCTCGCCCTGTTCGGGCTCGTCGCGCTCATCGCCCGGGGGGTGGAGAAGCTCAAATGATCTTCTTCTCCTTCCTCGCCGCCGCCCTCGGCGTCGCCGCCATCGTGTACCTCGTGGTCGCGCTCGTGAAGGCCGAGCACTTCTGATGACGGGCACCGACAGCGCCTCGATCTGGTCAGGCATCCTGCAGATCGCCACAGTGATCCTCGCCCTCGTGCTCATCTACCGCCCCCTCGGAGACGGAATGGCACGCGTCTTCACGAGCCCCCGCGACTCCCGTGCCGAGCGCGGCGTCTACCGCGTCATCGGGGTGGATGGCTCGGCCGAACAGACCTGGCAGGCCTACACCCGTGGGGTGCTGCTGTTCTCGCTCGCCGGCGTGGTGTTCGTCTACCTCCTCCAGCGCCTGCAGGCCTTCCTGCCGTACTCGCTGGGCCTTCCCGCGGTGCCGGAGGGACTCGCGTTCAACACCGCCGTCTCGTTCGTGACGAACACGAACTGGCAGAGCTACTCGCCCGAGGTGACCCTCGGCTACACGGTGCAACTCGCAGGCCTTGCGGTGCAGAACTTCGTCTCGGCCGCCGTCGGCATCGCCGTCGCGGTCGCGCTTGTGCGCGGTTTCGCGCGTCGCGGTTCGGCGACGATCGGCAACTTCTGGGTCGACCTCGTGCGCGGCGTCGGTCGCGTGCTGCTCCCCCTCGCCATCGTGATGTCGATCGTCCTGATCATCGGCGGCGTCGTCCAGAACTTCACCGGCTTCACCGACGTCACGACGATCACCGGCGGCACCCAGACCATCCCGGGCGGCCCTGTCGCATCGCAAGAGGTCATCAAGGAGCTCGGCACGAACGGCGGCGGCTTCTTCAACGCGAACTCGTCGCATCCGTTCGAGAACCCCACGCCGTGGACGAACGTGATCGAGATCCTGCTGATCCTCGCGATCCCGTTCTCGCTGCCGCGCACGTTCGGCCGCATGGTCGGCGACAACCGCCAGGGCTACGCCATCGCGGCCGTCATGGGCAGCCTGCTGCTCGCTTCTCTGACCATCGTGACGTGGCTGGAGCTGCGTGCCGCGGGCACCGCCCCCCAAGCTGGCCGGCGGAGCGATGGAGGGCAAGGAGGCGCGCTTCGGCATCTGGAGCTCGACCTTGTTCGCCAGCGCGACCACGGGCACCTCGACGGGCGCCGTCAACTCGATGCACGACTCGTACACCGCACTGGGCGGGATGATGCCGCTGGTGAACATGATGCTCGGCGAGGTCGCCCCCGGCGGCGTCGGCACGGGCCTGTACGGCATGCTGATCCTCGCCGTGATCGCCGTGTTCGTCGGGGGGCTCCTCATCGGCCGCACCCCGGAGTACCTCGGCAAGAGGATCGGGCCGCGCGAGATCACCCTCGCGAGCCTCTACATCCTCGTGACCCCGGCCCTCGTGCTCGGGGGCACCGCCCTGAGCTTCGCGATCCCGGCGATCCGCGACGATGTCACCACGACGTCGATCTGGAACCCCGGCGTGCACGGCATGACCGAGGTGCTCTACGCCTTCACCTCGGCGGCGAACAACAACGGCTCGGCGTTCGCCGGCCTCACCGCCAACACGCCCTGGTTCAACACCGCCCTCGGCGTCGCGATGCTGCTCGGACGCTTCGTGCCGATCGTGTTCGCCCTCGCCCTCGCCGGATCGCTCGCGGCGCAGGAGAAGGTTCCGACCACCGTCGGCACCCTCCCCACCCATCGGCCCCAGTTCGTCGGACTCCTCTCCGTCGTCGCGGTCGTCGTCACTGCACTCACCTATTTCCCCGTTCTCACGCTGGGTCCCCTGGCGGAAGGTCTCGTCTGACATGTCCCTCACCACCTCATCGCGCAACATCTCCGGGCCGGATGCCGAGGCATCCCGCGCCTCGACCGAGACGCCGCGCACCCCCTCGCGCGCGTCGTCGCGCGCGTTCGGCCCCGCCCAGCTCGCGAAGGCGCTGCCCGGCGCGCTGCGCAAGCTCAACCCCGCCGCGCTGTGGCGGGATCCCGTCATGTTCCTCGTGTGGGTGGGGGCGGCGCTGACGACGCTCATCGCCGTCGCCGAGCCGTTCCTCGGCGGCCCCGAGCAGTCCGGCGGCACGACGGTGCCGTGGGGCTTCACATGGCGGATCGCGATCTGGCTGTGGATCACCGTCGTCTTCGCGAACCTCGCCGAATCGGTCGCCGAAGGTCGTGGCAAGGCGCAGGCGCAGTCGCTGCGCAAGACCCGCACCACCACGAAGGCGCACGTCGTCAGCGCGTACGATCCCGCGACCGACGCGGCCGCAGAGCACGCGCCGACCGCCGAGAAGGCATCGAGCGAGCTGACCCTCGGCGACGTGGTCGTCGTAACGGCGGGCGAGCTGATCCCCGGCGACAGCGACATCGTCCACGGCATCGCCACCGTCGATGAGTCCGCGATCACGGGCGAATCGGCGCCGGTGGTACGCGAATCGGGCGGCGACCGGTCGGCGGTCACCGGCGGCACGCGCGTGCTGAGCGACCGCATCGTCGTGCGGATCATCTCGAAGCCGGGGCAGACCTTCGTCGACCGCATGATCGCGCTCGTCGAAGGAGCCTCGCGCCAGAAGACGCCGAACGAGATCGCCCTCGGCATCCTGCTCGCAAGCCTGTCGATCGTGTTCGTCGTCGTCGTGCTGACGCTCAATCCGATCGCCTCGTATGCGGCCTCGCCGGTGTCGGTGCCCGTTCTCGTGGCGCTGCTGGTCTGCCTCATCCCGACGACGATCGGCGCCCTGCTGTCGGCGATCGGCATCGCCGGCATGGACCGTCTGGTGCAGCACAACGTGCTCGCCATGTCGGGGCGCGCCGTCGAGGCCGCGGGCGACGTGTCGACCCTGCTGCTGGACAAGACCGGCACCATCACCTACGGCAACCGCCAGGCCTCCGAGTTCGTCGCCCTCGCCGGGGTCGATGCCGCCGACCTCGCCCGCGCGGCGGCACTGTCGTCGCTGGCCGACCCGACACCCGAGGGCGTGTCGATCGTCGATCTCGCGACCCGGCAGGGCGTGCACGTCGAGGCGCCCGCGGGGTCGACGGCGGTGCCCTTCACCGCCCAGACCCGCATGTGCGGCGTCGACCTCGCCGACGGCACCCAGGTGCGCAAGGGAGCGGCATCCGCCGTGCTCTCCTGGCTGGATGCCGAAGGCGTCACGCTGGGGGCATCGGTACGCGCCCAGGTGATCGCGGAGGCCGAGGCGATCGCGCAGGCGGGCGGCACTCCGCTCGTCGTCGCGACATCGGCGACGCTCTTCGGCGTCGTGCACCTGAAGGACATCGTCAAGACGGGTCTGCGCGAGCGGTTCGACGAGCTGCGCGCGATGGGCATCCGCACCGTCATGGTCACGGGCGACAACCCGCTCACCGCCGCCGCGATCGCGAAGGAAGCGGGGGTCGACGACTTCCTCGCCGAGGCGACGCCCGAAGACAAGCTGGCCCTCATCCAGCGCGAGCAGCGCGGCGGCAATCTCGTCGCGATGACCGGCGACGGCACCAACGATGCCCCCGCGCTCGCGCAGGCCGATGTCGGTGTCGCGATGAACACCGGCACCTCGGCAGCGAAGGAAGCCGGCAACATGGTCGACCTCGACTCCGACCCGACCAAACTGATCGACATCGTGCGCATCGGCAAGCAGCTGCTGATCACCCGCGGCGCGCTCACGACGTTCTCGCTCGCCAACGACATCGCGAAGTACTTCGCGATCATCCCGGCGATGTTCATGGGAGTGTTCCCCGGCCTCGCGGCGCTCAACATCATGGGGCTGCACTCTCCGGCATCCGCCGTGACGAGCGCGATCATCTTCAACGCCGTCGTCATCGTGTTCCTCATCCCGCTGGCTCTGCGCGGCGTGAAGTATCGCGCGCAGAGCGCGTCGAAAACGCTCAGCCGCAACCTGCTGATCTACGGCGTCGGCGGCGTCATCGCCCCCTTCATCGGCATCAAGCTGATCGATCTGGTCGTCAGTCTCATCCCCGGGTTCTGAACCCGACCCGCCGACTTCTCCATCAAAGGAAGCACTTCATGGCCACCATCCGCGCCACCCTGCGCACCACCGGCGTCGCGTCCCGCGCGATGCTCGTCGCGACCCTCGTCCTCGGCGTCGCCTACACCCTGCTCATCACCCTGATCGGCCAGCTCGTGCTGCCCTCTCAGCTTTGGCCTCGTTGCCGACGCCGTACTTCACAGGGATCTGCGCCATCTGGTAGGCCTCGCTGGCGTCGAAGATGTCGCTCACAGGGAACCACTTCTTCGTGTCGTCCTCAGCGGCTTGCGTGATCTGCTCCTTAGTGAGGAACGCAAGGTGGTACTTCAGGCCGGCCTCGTTTTCGGGCGCCTCGCCGAGCAGGTTCAGATAAAGCCGTCGCTCGGGGTATGACCATGCCTTGTTCGCCCATGCGCGCGGATTGCGGTAGGCGTAGGTGCCCCGTAGTCCGATGTTCAGCGAGGTGAGCCGCTGCTGGCCGTCGAGAACAGCGATCACCTCGCGGTCGGTCGGGATGTCGACCACCGGGTTGTGCTTCTTGTCGTAGCCGCTGTAGTCCTTCAAGAACCCGTAGAACTTGAATGCGCCTACGGTTTCCGGCGCGACTTTCCAGGACAGGAAGCTGCCGACCGGGTATCCGCGCAGAACGGAGTCGAAGATCTTGATGACCTGCGACGGCTTCCAGACGTACTCACGCTGGATCGCGGGGAGGATCAACTCGCTCTTCTGGATCAGCTTGAGCGCGGTAGCGATTGTCATCGGTTCTTTGTGGCCCACGCGGAAACACTATCGATGAGGGCGGACGGTCCCGCGACCAAACTGGCGAGGGCGGCAACCCGATCGATTGGGCTTCTGTCGCTGGCACGTCCTTCACGACGAGGAATTGATGTCGGCGGTGGCGTCTATGGTGGCCGTGATGACCGACACTCCCGCACCACCGATCAGCATCTCGCTCGACGGATTCTCCGAGGACTACGACGACCCGGAGCTGGCCGGCGCGTTGTCGTTCATGATCGAGCAGCAGGGACTGCTGCAGACGCTGGTGACGGGGATCGTCGAGTTGCTCCCGGACACGTCGCTGTGGCGGTTGACGCTCACGGGCGACATGGTCGCGACCGTGAACCGGGTCACCGAACGCGCGGACGACAACCCCTACACCACTGACCGCGGCGCCGGTCATGCCGGGGCTATCACTCTCCCGCACGATGACGGCAAGTTCGACATCGTGGTCTCCGCGAACGTCCTGTTCGCCACCCGGGAGGACGTCGAGTCTGTCGAGGCGCTCATCGCCCACGTGATCGCCGCGGCCGAGCACTTGAGCCGGCACGAGGCCGGGCATGCCGCGCTGCGGCTGCGCGGCGAGGACGCGGACGCCTACCAGGACGTCGAGGGCCTGAGTAAGAGCGACGCGGCCTGCCGCAAGCCGCTCGCCGCGCACGTCGACGACAACCGCATCGAGCAATACACCGCCGTCCACGCGCCGTCGCCGCTGCACCACGTCGACCACCTCACCGACGCGATCGCGCACCTGCGCGCCGAGCTCAACGAAGCCCAGCGCACCTGGCGCGCCGATATCGGTGACGCCGCCTACAGGACCCTGAACGCCGCGAACGGGCTGATCCGCGTCTTCGCCTACCTCGCCCCCGAACTCGGCCTCGACGAGAACGGCAAGCCCCGCCGCCCCAACCCCGTGCCCGCGGGCTGAACCGACTACGTCGAAGACAGTTGGGACGCCTGGAGCCTGACCTCCCACCGGCTCCAGCCGGTGGACGAGCCCATGACCACCGACGAGCTCGGCGCCGTGCTGGCCGATCTCTGTCGACTGATGAACGCCTGGCTGCGGTCGATCGGCATCGAATGGGGCCTCACCGACGACGACCAGGAGTACATCTTCTGGGAGAAGGACAGCTACTAGGCCATCATCACCCGCCTCGAATTGTGCAACGAGCCGTTGCACCAACTCACAATCGGACCTCGGCTGATGTCGGGGGATGCCGCACCGCTGACATCGTCAGCGGCCGTCCGACACGAAGCCGTCACGACTCCTCGCCGAGTGTGATCCCAGTGCGGCTCGAGATCAGGTGAGGAAGCTCCGACACAATCCGCCGCCAGCCACGTACTGATAACGAAGTCCGCGATTCGAGAAGCGCGCTCAGATCATGGGAGTCGAGCGCGCGCCGCGCCCTGAAGGGAGCGTTCGCTGAGCGTCAGACAGCTGCTCCGCAGCATTCGTCTGGATATCAATCTGGGCCTGCAGCCGCCGCACGATGTCGGACGCGATGTCGAGCGGGATTCGCTCTTGCTCCACACGTCGGTACCTCGCGGACGACGGGTCGTTGAGCAGTTCGTACAACGCCCGCTCGTCGTGTTCGAGGTTGGCGGGCGCGGGACGGCGATCGGCGGCGATCGGATTCCCGCGTTTGTCGCTATTCGTCCCGTATAACTCCCACCTCTCATACGAGGGAATGTCCATGAACAGCGACCGCGCAGGTATGTCGGCGTCGCGGAACTGGGCGAGGATCCGGAGTCCGTCGGCGTCCATGTCGCCCCAGTAGATGACCAAAGGCGCCTGGCGAAGCCAGTCGGTATCTGCGAACGCCCCAGCGCCCGACCCCGCGCCTTCAACCGCGATCGCTCCACGCACCTGTGGGAAATGGATCGCGGTGTCTTTGTTCTCGCAGATGATGACGATCTGCGGCGGGTACGCCGGCTTGAATGCGTCTCCGACCGTTGCGGAGTCGTGCCGTCGGTTGCCTGCTTCTAGGTGTGCCGGGTCGAGGTATGTGAAGTGGATGCGGGAAGGGTGAGGCGGGTGCAGCCCGAGGTCGCTGAGGCCAGCGAGGCGCGCGACGGTCTGCGTGCGGGACTCGAGCCACTTGGTGTGGAGCCCCTCGAGCGGAACCTCTCTGGGGCTGAGGTCCGATCTGGGGTGCTGCTCGAACCATGAGGCCGCTTGGGCGAGGAGCCCGACGTCCACGCGCGTCCAATCCGCCGTCGCGAGAATCGTGCGAGCCAGGACGTCTCGGCGATGAGGGAACTGGGCGTCGATGATCCTGCCGTACTCACGCCCACGGGCCAGCCGCGCCGTCCAGCCGGGCCCGGCGATGGCGGCCGCCACATCGATGCTGGGAATGACGATGTGAGACGGCATCGGATAGGCGGTGCCGTCAGCACGGATGTTCCGCTCTGCGACTTCCGCACCCCATGCGGTTGCCTGCGTTCGCCAAGAATCCACGAGTTCGATGAGGTCGCCGAATCCGGTTTCGAGCATGTCGGCGTCCGGGCGGCCAAGCGGGTACGCTCGCGGCCACCACTTCTGCTCTCCCGTGCTCTCCGAGGCGACCTCGTCGGCCCACCGCTCAGTCACGTGCAGTCGGACGCGTCGTTCGACCTCTGCGACCGTCTTCACGCGACGCTCTCTTGTCGTTGGTGGTAGGCGTGGTCGACGAATGAATGTCCCGTTTGGCGGTTCTTCGAGACGAGGACGGTCTGGGCGACGTGGCGTTCGAGCCCGGTGTACTTGTCGAACGGCGCCCCGATGATGAGCTGGAACCCGAGTCCCTTCCATGCCTCGACGGCCCGGCCCGCGTACTCGGAGTCCGCCTTGATGAAACCTTCGTCGAGGAACACCGGGGCGAACCGTGGGAGATGGCCGAGTTCGTCGCCGAGCTGGAACCGAAGCGCGGCTCCGACAATGAACGCGACGAGCTCCTGCATCTCTCCGCCACTCTTACCTGCGAGCGATGAGTACTCGGCGACGGGATCCGCGTCGCGCGCATCGGCGTACTGCTTCGCAGTGATCTCCACATGTCGTCGCACGTCGAGAATCTCCTCGCGGACGACTTGAGCTCGAAGCTCAGCGGTGAGCGCCGGGTCGTCGCGCTTGCGGATCTTGGCAACGAACACTCTCATCTGCGTGAACCGCTGTACGAGCTGCTCCTCAGGCGCGCCCTGCGTAGCGAGCTTCTTCAACCCGTCCAGCTCGCGACGGAACGTTGTGACCGTCTGCGGCGCGAGGCGTCGCAGGTCGATCTTTAAGCGTCCATCCGTGGGCCCGAAGGGCAGGCGCTCGAGGATCGCATTGACGGCGTCGAGGCGGGCCTGGATGTCGTCGACGGCGGAGCTCATCGCGCTGCCCAGCAGTCGAAGACTCCTTCCGCTCCACTGCAGCGCAGTCTTGCGCCATTGCTCACGCTGTTCGTGGATCCCGACGCGCTGGATCTCGTCGAGGATCGCGACATACTCGCGGTAGGAGTCAATCGTCTGACCGCGCGTCGGGTCGTTCCATCGCTCTTGGAACTGTTCGAAGGCGCGCTCGATCTGCTTGCGGCTCGACGCTTCCTTCTCGGCTGCGCGTGAGACCCCATCGGCGAGGGCTCGTTCGAGCCGTCGCAGGTCTGTCTTCCAGGTCCCACTCGTCGGCGCCTCGCTCGCAAGTGCGCGCTCCCATGCTTGGTCGAGGGTCGTCGATAGAGCCTCGTCGAGCACCACTGATCCGTTCTCCTCGAGGGGCCACAGGGCGTCGTTGACGGTGTCAATCATGTCCGCCAAGGCGCTTCGTTTGTCTGCGACTTCTGAGAGCTTGCCCTCGAGCGAGTGCTGTAGGCGTCGGGCGCTGTCGGCTACCGCGGACAGGGTTTCGACCTGCTTCTTCAGCACGGCGAGGACGCCGTCGTCGGCGAGCAGCTTCTCCTGCAGCGCACGCAGTTCGGCGATGTGACGGATCGGCGTGTCCACATCAACGTCGACCCACGAGAAGTCGAGGGTGCGGAGGTAGGCGGCGTGCTGCTTGTCGACTGCCTGGATTTCCGCGGCGACCCGCGCCCTAGCCCGCTCGGACTCTGCTAGCTGCGCACGAAGGTCCTTCTGCTGCGCCTCGAGCGACGCCTTCAGGCCGGCGTTGTCGAATCCGATGATCGGGCGCGCTGTGTTCCCTCCGTGCGCCCCTCGCCGTCGTTGTCGTGTCTGACCCGAGGGCGTCACGCGGAGACCTTCACCAGCGAGTCCATCCGTGCTCGAGACGCACAGGGCGTTCCTGGCCGGTGAGCTGAGATGCTCGATGACCCATGCCTGGTACGGAGAGTCCTGGTAGTCCAACTTGCCGGCAATCCGCTGCGGGTCCATAGGCGCGGTGTGCGCGACGACACTGCGTTCAACGCCTTCGAAGTTCAGCCGTACTGACGACCGGATCGGGTCGATGGCCCGGGAAAAGCGTTCAAGGTGCTCGCCGGGCACAAGCAGGATCCGCGCGCTCGCGTACAGGACCGTCTCGATCGCGCCCCGCCACCGGTCCTCTCCATCAGCAACGTCGATGAGTTCGGCGACGAAGGGGAGGTCGGCCACGTCGAGTCCGGCTGCGTCAGCGGCCTCGCGGCGCCGAGCGTCCATCGATGCGTCCACGCGACCAGAGCGGCCTTCGAGCGAGCGGAGCTCCGCCCGGACGCTCTTGAGCTCCTCGCCGAGCGGGTGCTCGTCGCGGATCATCTGCTCGCGCTTGCTCTCGAGTTCCGCCTTCAGCCCCGCGGCGCGCTCAGGGAATGCGCGGGCTTCGGAGTGGATCGTGAGAAGGTCGCCCTCCCTGTCGACGACGCGATCGAGATCGGCCAGAGCGTCATCGAGTCGCGCGCGCATCCCGCGGCGACCTTCGGCCGCCTGTTCGTACCGAGTGATCTCATCCGTGAGCTGCCTGTCGCGGTCCCCGCCGCCGGCGTCGTAGTCGGCTTTCGCGACGTCGAGCAACCGCTCCGCCTCGTCGGTGGCCGTTGTCGCGGTACGGAGCTGCTCCTGGAGCGCGGCGGCCCGCTCGCGGAGCAGGCCGTCTTCGCGCTCGAGGATGGCGGAGTGGGTGCGAAGACGCCAGAGACCCGCCGGGGTGTTGTCGTCGTCGATCGCTCCGAGTGCGCGCGCCTGCGCGATGTCGCGCTGCGCGGCGACCATCTCCTCATAGAGGTCGGGCACCGGCGCCAGGAGATCTGCCTGGTGCTGGGAGGTCTCCATCTTCCGATACATCTCGTCGAGTTCATCGAATGTCGCGATGGCTTCGTCGGCGACACGGAACGTCTCCGGGATCTCGATGACGAGCCGTTTGTAGAGGTCGTCGACGGTCGGCGACATCGTTCCGGCCTGGATGCGGGCGAGCAGAGCGAGCGCGTTCGCCCCGTCGCCGCCCTGCCCGATCCCGAGCCTCGAGAACAGCGCGTGCGAGAACTCTCCGTACGAGCCATATATGCGCAACTCCGACCACTTCTGCTTCATCGCCTTTGCCGGGTACGACTCGGAACCCACGCGGGCGAACTCGCCAAGCTGACGGATCTCGAACGACCCGGGAATCGTCATCATCCGCTTGACGACGTCGCCGTCTCGGGCCACGCCCACCGGGACGAAGTACGCGCGCATGGCCGTGAACCGGTCTCCCGTCTCGGCGATGAAGGTCGCCGCGATCGCTCCCCAGGTGGGTTTGCCCTGGCCGCGCAGCACCTTGTCGACGGTGACACCATCCTCGACAGTGTCATCGGTCTTCCCACGCAGGTAGGTCAGTACACTCCGCTGCTCTGCCCCCCTCGCACGCCCCACGGTCGCTGCGTTCGAAGCACCGTTGAAAGGGACGTCGGAGGGCATCATGAGCGCAAGGTAGGCGTCAAGGACCGTGGACTTCCCCACACCGGATGCGCCGGTGACGATGGTCGTCTCGGGGTGGAACGCGAACGTTGCCGTGCGCTGGTGGAAACCGCCCCAGTTGACGAGCTGAATCTGCTCGATCCGCCACTGCGAGCTCGGCAGGAGCGGGATGCCTGCGGAGACTTCACTCATCGTCGTTTGCCTCCGTGAAGTAGGTGACCAGTTCGCGCAGCCTCGTGAGGGGCAGCAGTCGAGGCAGTGCCGGCGAGATCGTGTACACGCCGTCCTCTGCCGTCTTGTCGAGAAGTCCGGCGGCGGCGACCGCATCGATCGCGCGATTGACTCGGCCGGCATCCATGTACTGATCGGTCGCTGTCTTCGGACGGTTGCCGCCGATGAATGCGTGAATGTCGCTCCTTGAGACGACTGCGCGGCTCGCCCCGCTTGAAGTCTGGTCCCGGTGGGTGAGGCACAAGTGGACGAGCACGGCGGTCTGGTCCCGATTCCAGGTCATCGCCCGCAACAACGCGGGGAAACCACGTGTGCTGTCGGCGTTACGTACCTGCACCTTGAACGCGACCTCGTACTTGGCGTCATACTCGAGGTCGAGATACATGTCGTTGAGTCTCGACTTCACCTGCGCGTGGGCGGCGGTGAGCGTCTGCCACTCCTTCTTGTGCGTGTCGCTGGTGATGAAGCGCTCGTTGAGGACGGCGACGAGCGCAGACCGGACCTCGGCGACGAGCGTCCCGGTGTCACCATCGAACTCCACCGATGACAAGTCGTCGTCGACTTCCTGCTCAGGCTCGTCATAGAGGTCCTCTGGCGTGCGGTCGGTCAAATCATCGACCGACAGCTCGGCAACCGCGTCGTCGAGCTCCTGGAACTCACTGGTCATCGTCGAGCCTCCGCGTCCGGGTGATCTGCGGCAGCAGCAGGACCTGTTCGGTACCGTCGGGCCGGCGAGTCACGTATGCCTCGTGCGTGCCCGTGCGCACGAGGTCTTCACGGTCCGCGATCAGGTGCAGGATACCCAGCGCGTCCACGGGCCGCCGCTCGTCAGCCGCGAGCCGGGGGAAGAGGTCTGCACCGATGGTCCACTCGCCGTCCGATGCTGCAGCTTCGTCGAGCGCACCGCGAAGCGCGTCCAGGTGCGGTCCTCCGTAGCGGCGAAGCTCATCGAGTGACATGGACTCCGGGCGATCCTCTTCGGCGCCGTCCTCGAGCGGGTCGAGAGGAACATCCGAGGCGGGGTCATACAGCTTCTCCTTCAGGTGCAGGATGTCCAACCCGTCGGGCAGCATCTGAACTGGAACTGTTTCTCGTGGCCCCGCTGTCTGCATCCACGCACTCAGGCCGGCTTCCAGTTGCATCAGCACCCTGTCCAGTTCACGATCCTCGGAGATGTTCCGCGATCGGATGAAGGTGTTCAGAGTCTCGATGGTGTCGACGATCTTCGCCATCGTGTCTCGCGCTCCGTCGCGCACGACGCGGACGATCCCGATCATCGTCTGCTTCTCCGCGGTAGTGAGAACCGGAGAGATGTCGGGATGCTCGACCAGCGCGGTGATGTCTGAGCGAAGCTGATCGGTGAGCGCATCGTCATCCAGCAGGTTGAACGCCCCCTCGAACGCGCGCCCTTCCGGTGTCGCGGTCGTCAGGTCGTCTGCGCGGACCAGGAAGTCAGCGACAATCTCCCCGGGCGGTCGCTCGTCTGCCCGGAAGTCCTCCCGCAACCGGTCCTGCAATGCCTCGACGACCTCACCCACACGGGCGAACTCAATGGGGAGACCCGAAACGAGATCCTGCAGCTCGACAAGCCCCTCGAGGATGAAGTCGGCGGTGACCGGGGCGATCGGCTCCCCCGCCTCGAGCCGCTCCAACTCCGCTTGCTGCTGCGCGATCTGCGCGCGCAGTCGGGCGATGCGGGCGCCACGGTCGGGGTTGGATGCGGCGTTCAACCGGTTCGCGGTCTCCACGATGTTCTTGATGCGGTGTTCGGACAGATTCACCCGGTCTCGCGTCAGGGATTGCACCAGGCCGAGCGCTTGCATCGCGTAGGACGTGAGCGTGTAGCTCTGTCCGTCGACGTCACGGGTCAGCCACCGCCGGCGCACCCACCCCATGCACACCTCTCTGCCATCTCCATCCGGGACGTGGGAGATCCCTCGCTCGCGAAGCTCTCTGAGGAGTGCGTCCACCATCTGGTGCAAGCGGGCAGTCGGCTGAGTCTTCGAGTCCCGCGGGAACCCCGAGCGAAGAATCGCGACGTTCACTGGTGCGAGATTCCCCCGCAGCAGAGACAGCGTTGGCTCCTCGAAAGCCGCGATCACGCGACTGTGTTCCGCGACGATGCTGCTCACTTACACCTCCCCCAGGCCAAGCATGACGAGTCTGTCCGCAATGATGCCCGAGGCCGCCGACATTGACGAAGTAGGGCATCTGAAGCTGCGTCGCCACGACACGTCCTACGAAACGCGCATCCATTGAGATGGCCGACCGCCGGGCTCGCCGGTAGCGTCAACCCCGTGCCAACCGCCTGGGAATCCCTCCACTTCGTACGAGGCTCCGCCGAGGCCGACGAACCGATGGGATCCAAGGAGAAGTGGTGGGTCGATCTCCCAATGTTCGGGTAGCGGCAGTGGTTGCTCAAACTTGCGCGTCTCGACGAGCACGACGGGACTGTTAGCGGGGAGGACTGGGCCGAGTGGACCGTCCACCAGTTGGCGGAGAAGCTTGGTGTCCCGAGCGCGACCGTGCGTCCGGCAACGCTGGAGGGACGACGGGCGATCGTTTCAAGATCGGTACTGCGAGACCGCCTTGAGTATCTCGATCATGGCAACAGCGTGCTGTCAGCGCGATTCCCCGACTACGACCAGTCAGTCCAAGGGGAGAACCAGGGGTACACACCGATGGCAGTCCGGGATGCCCTCGGCGAGGTTGGGCCGCCAGCCGATGTTGACTGGCCGAGCGGCTTCACCGCGTTTGACGCCTGGGCCGGCTATGTCCTGATGGATGCCTGGGTTGCGGGGCGCGATCGGCACCACGAGAACTGGGCAGTCATCCTCCGCGGAGACGAGCGCCGACTGGCGCCCTCGTTCGACCACGGAAACGCGCTCGGCTTCCAGGAGCGAGACGAGAGACGTTTACGGATGTTGAACGACGAAGGCCACTCATGCGCTGGGTGGAGCGCGGAACCAGCCACCACTTCGCCGGAAAGCCCAAGCTGACGGATCTCGCGTTGCACGCACTGGGGCTTGCATCGGCAACGGCTCGCGTGTTCTGGATCGATCAACTCGATGCGATCTCGGAAGATGCAGTTCATTCCGTCGTCTCACAGATCCCGCGCGCGATAATGTCTGAGGTCACTTGTACATTCGTTCTCCGGCTGTTGGCGACGAATCGGAGGAGGTTGCTCGATGGCTACTCACGCACTTGATCGCGACCAGCTCGATCTCACGGCGAGCCGAAGGACTCTCATCCTCGTCTGGCAGAACCCGACGTCCAGGCTCTTCATCAAGGTCGGCCAGCTCAACGCTTTGCCCGGCGGGCGGTTCGCCTTCCACTATCTCGCGGGCGCGTGGAACGACCCTGACTTCGTCCCACTGCTTGAATACCCCGATCGCGATGCCGCTTACGTCTCGGATGAAGTCCCAGCGTTCTTCGCGAATCGCATCCTTTCCGTCGATCGCCCAAATTACGACCGCTACCTCAGCTGGCTCGGAATCGAGGATCTCAGCCCGGAGGATGTGCCATTCGAGGTGTTGGCTCGCACGGGCGGCGGGCGAGCAACAGACACCTTCCACGTAGTCGAGCTTCCTCTCACCCAAGCCGACCGGCTAGCAAGCCGATTCTTCGTATCTGGTGTCCGCTATTTCGTTGAAGCCGACGCCGCGATCGCGTTGCTAGGGGAAGGTGCGAACCTTCGCCTCGAGCTCGAGGAGGGCAACGAGGTGAACCCGAAGGCCGTTCTTGTCAGCACCGTCGATGGCCAGAAGTTCGGATACGTGCCCGACTGGCTCTGCGGGGATGTGCACAGCCGCATCAAGGATGGATGGTCCATCACCGCAGTGGCTGAACGCGTGAATCCAGATGCTCCGGCCCACGTCCGCGTGCTCTGCCGCCTCGAAGCACAGCGAGACTAACCGCGCCGGGGCCACATGAGTCAGCAGCTCCCTCGGCCGCCGCTCTGTCACGCCATGCAGGCATCCCCGGGAAAGTGTCACGACAAAGTCGACCCCGGCCGCCCGAAACCGCGCGTTCTACGTGACATCTAGTGTCATCTCGCCGCGTTCCCGACACCAGCCCTGCTCGCCCTAGATCCCCGAACGAGCTCGGCGCGTGAGGCGAAGAACGGTGCTGCTGTTCCGGGTGGGGCTGCGCCCACGGACTCCGCGCCGAACACACCGTGGTTCGCGCGGACCTCGGCGCGTGAACGCGCCGCCGCCCACCACGACGGCGTCAACCCCCTCCCCGGCGCGGAGCAGCGGGAGTACTGTCACGCTGGAGGGTCGATTCCGGCCCACAATCAACGGCGGCAGACCCGGGAGGTCCCATGAGCATCAACGACGACGACATCACGACGACGGGCGCCGCAGGCGGGGAGGGCCCCGCCGACGGCGGAGCGAACCCCGGCGGCCACGACGGCGGAGCCGACGGCTCGGCCTCGGCCGGCGAAGGTCCCGCGGACGGCGGCGCCAACCCGGGCGGCCACGACGGCGGCGCGGACGGCTCGGCCTCGGCCGGCGAAGGCACGGCCGACGGCGGCGCCAACCCGGGCGGCCACGACGGCGGCGCGGACGGCTCTGCGTGAGTTCGGGTGACGGGGGCGGGTCGAGAAGTCGGCCCGCCCCCGCGCTCGCGCGGCTGACCGGACTCGACCCCGACGCCTTCGCGTCGGAGTACTGGGGCACGCAGCCGCTCCTGACGCGCGCGCAGGGGAGTTTCGACGACCTCTTCAGCGCCGCCGCAGTGGACGACCTCGTCGCCGACCGCGCGCTCCGTACCCCCTTCGTGCGCATGGCCCACGAGGGTTCCGTCCTCTCGCCCCCTTCGTTCACCGGCTCGGGCGGGTTCGGCGCCGAGATCGGCGACCAGCTCGACTCCGCGAAAGTCCTCCGCGAATTCGCCGGCGGGGCGAGCCTGGTTCTCCAGGGCCTGCACCGCACGTGGGCGCCGATCGCCGACTTCACCCGCCAGCTGGTGGCCGACCTCGGGCATCCCGCGCAGGTGAACGCCTACATCACCCCGGCATCCTCCCGCGGATTCGATCCGCACTACGACACGCACGACGTGTTCGTGATCCAGATCTCCGGAGCGAAGCACTGGACGATCCACGAACCGGTGCACGAGCACCCGCTCGCCGACCAGCCCTGGAGCGACCACCGCGACGCGGTCGCCGCCCGCGCCCGCGAGACGCCCGCGATCGACGCGACCTTCGAGCCGGGCGACGTCCTCTACCTCCCTCGCGGCTGGATCCACTCCGCCGTCGCGCAGGGCGGCACCTCCGTGCACCTGACGATCGGCGTGCGCGCGGCGACGCGTTTCGACGTTCTCCAGCGCCTCGTCGCTCAGGCGGGTGAGGATCCCGAGCTCCGCCGCCCCCTCGCGCTCGGCGTCGACTACCTCTCTCCCTCGTTCGCCGACGACATCGCCGCCACGGTCTCGGCCGCGCGGGCGTTGCTCGATCGTGCGGATGCCTCCGCCCTCGGCGCCGGGATGGAGCGCGCGTTCGAGCGCGCGACCCGGCCCGCGCCGGTCCGCCCGCTTGCGACCGTCGACCTCCTCGCCGATCTCGCGCCGTCCACGATCGTCGGCTGGCGCACGGGGCTGCCGGCGCACGTGCAAGATGACGACGCCGGCGTCCACATCGTCCTTCCCGATCGGACGATCACCCTGCCCGCCGAGGCGAGCGCAGCCATCCACGCCCTGACCTCCGCCGATCACGCCGCCGGATCTCTCCCCGCCCTCGACCCCGACTCGTCGCTCGTCGTCTCGCGGCGCCTCGTGCGCGAGGCGGTCCTCGTCGTCCGATGAGCGCGACCGCGCTTCCTTCCACGGGGCTCGAGGCGGGGCGGTGGGAGCCGTGCAGCGACCGCTCGGCGGATCGCGCCGACCCGCTCGCGGGCACCGCGGGCTTCGGCGAGCGCTGGCTGCTCGTCGAGATCGACGGATCCTGGGGCCGGCATGCGTTCCTCGAATCTCGCCTCGACCCGACCGTCGGGCGAGCGCTCGTGCGCCGTGCGGAGGCGGCCGGGATCCGTCCCGTGGCGATCCGGCGGCCCGGCCGGCGCGCCGACGAGCGTCGGGCGACGACCGGTTGGCGCTGGGCGGTCGCCGATGTCCGCCCCGGCCGCGAGGGGGTGCGCTGGGGGTTCGCGGCGGAGGCCGAAGACCTGCTGACTGTGCCGCTGGATCCTGTGCCGCGGGATGCCGCTGAGGCGGATGCCGTCGACCGTGAGCGTTCCGAGGCATCCTCGGCCCCGATCTACCTCGTCTGTGCGCACGCTCGCCACGATCAGTGCTGCGCCGTGAAGGGACGCCCGGTCGTGACCTCTCTCGCGGCGGCGTACCCGGAAGAGACATGGGAGTGCTCCCACCTCGGCGGCGACCGGTTCGCCGCGACGATGCTTCTCCTGCCGCAGGGCCTCTCGTACGGGCGGGTGACCGCCGGTGCCGTGTTCGACATCGTCGGTGCGGCGTCGCGCGGTCTCGTGCTGCCCGCGCTCTACCGGGGACGGACCGCCTTGACGATGCCGGTACAGGCGGCGCAGGCCTTCGCGCGGGCGGCATTCGGAGACGACGGCATCGACGCGTGGCCTCCGCTCGGCGAAAACCGCCAGGAGGCGCCCGCCGGCACCCTCGTGCACGTGCGACTCGGCGCGTCAGGTGGGCAGCCGCAGGTCACCGTGACGATGCGCGAGACCCTGTCGGATCCGCTGCTGTCGACCTGCACGGCGACGATCGCCGCACCCGTGCGTCAGTTCGCCCTCGTCGCGATCGAGCCTCGACGGCGCTGAACGTGCGGGATGCCCGCGACCATCGCGCCCCGTCAGACGACCGTCACGCTCCGGGCGTCAGCGGAACCGCCGCGCTCTCCGATGTGTGCGATGCCGGGTCATCCGCCCCTCCGGCGGGGGAACCGGCGGCGGACGCCGCCGCCTCGACACGGGCGCAGCGCCGTGCCCACACGATCGTCGCGAGCAGCATCACGCCGCCCCGAGGACGGAACGCGCGGGTTCCGTGGGGCGGACATCGCCCACCGAGACGGCTCCGACGCACGGGACGGCGAGGACATCACCCGCGGTGACGTCGCCGGGAAGGAGCAGAGTGACGGCATCCACCGCGCGTCCCGCAGCCTCGGACACCGCGAAGCGCCGATCGGCGCCGACGCAGATGCGACCGACGACGCGCGCGTGGCTCCACTCCGGCGCACACGCCGTGAACGCTCCGTCGAGGACGAGAGTCGGCAGGGCCGCGGCGCCGTCGCTGCGCTCGACGCGGACGATGCGCACCGCAATGACCGAGGTGGTCGCGGTGAGTGAGGCCACGCCGCCCGACAGGGGGATCACCGCCGGCGCCGTCATCACCGCGGGCGTGTCGCACAGCGCGACGAAGCGCACGAGCGAGACACCGCCGATCACGAGGTCGTCGCGAGCGGCGACGGTATGGACCGGCCAGACGTCGCGGGCGAGGGGGTCGGGAATGCTGCGCCGCAGGGTCGGGAGGAGTGAGGTGAGGGTCATGCCCTCCGGTCTACGCGGCGGCCGCCGGCGCCGCAGTCACCCTCACGCGTCACATACGTGTTCGGGCGCGATCCTGACGCCGCGAGCGCGTCGGCGGCGTCATCGCGGCGCGGTCGATAGGCTCAGTCTCCCTGGACCGTCACGAAGGATCCTCATGCGCGTGTGGAAACGAACGCTCGCCGTCTGCGTGAGCGCGCTGATTCTGGCGACGACGCTGGCCGGGTGCTTCCTCATCCCCCTCGCCGACAACCGCTCTCCGTTCGACAGTGCATCCAACGCCAGCAACGCTGAGATCAACGATGCTTTGAGTGAGATCAGCCCGGCGCTGGAGTCCGTCGATACCCACCAAGGCGCCTGGCGCATCACGGCGTACCGCGGAGCGGACAACTGCGAGGGAGCCTGCAACCTGAGGGTCGAGGTCGAGATCGCCCCCGCAGACGTGTCGTCGATGGAGCCGATCGATCCGACCGACGAGAGCACACACATGCCGCCGCGTTATGCCGTCCCCGAGGACGTGCTGCGCCAGACGCTGATCACGGCGGTGCCCATCGGCGAGGAGAAGAAGGTGGACGTGCGCGTCGTGGCCGGCTACCGCGAGGACGGTGAGGGTCTGGCGGACTTGAGGTCCGCGGTCGAGGCGCTCTTCGGGCCGGAGACGACGAGGGGCGACGGCTTCTGGGCGTCGGCGTCCGAGTACGACAGCGACGTCAGCGCGTTCACCCGAAACTGGACGGGCGTCCTGGCGAACATGGGACTCGAGTAGGCATCGCACCGCTGTCAACCCCCCTGCGCACCGCGCCGAGCACGCGCAGACTCGTCTCACGAACGGTGACAGGCACGACGGAGGTCCCCATGTCCGACCAGACCACTCCCGACCAGACCACTCCCGACCAGGCCACTCCCGACCAGGCCACTCCCGAGGACGCCGCGCCCGAAGAGCCGAGAGAAGAGCCGGGAGCACAGACGGATGCCGCGGCGGAAGCGCCCGAGCCGAGCACCGAGAAGCCGCATGATGAGGAGCCGAAGGCGCCCGCCAAGAGGTCCGATCCCGAACCGAACCACGAAGCGGTGGGCATCGGCGTGATCGACTACCCCGACGACGACTGGGACCCGGTGACCGGCCAGAGAGTCTGAACCCCGCTCATCGGAGCGAACCGCGCGCGCTGCTCGACGACGATCCAGACGAGCGCGCGCGGTGCGCTCACACGCGGGAGCGGGTGCTCACGCTGAGGCGCACGCGACGCACATCGTCGAGAACGGGCGCGCTTCGAGCCGCCCTTCGGGAATCTGGGAGCCGCACACGACGCACACGCCGTAGGTGCCTGCCGCGACGCGCTCCAGCGCGGCCTTCACCTCGCTGCGCTCGGCCGCGGTCGACCGGCGCAGCGCTTCGATACGCTGCCACTCGCCCGACAGCGTCGACCCCTCGGGGTCGTGCTCGTCGTCGGCGGTCTGATCGGCGCGGTCGGCGCGTACCGCGGCGTCGTCGGCGGCGAGCCGGGCGAGCAGCGCATCGAGCTCGGCCGCCCGCGCCCGCAGCTCCGCCACGACATCGGCCCTCTCACTCATGCACGCAGCTCCGCGCTCATCAGCCCCGGTAACCGATCAGCCATGTGACCCCGTAACGGTCGCGCACCTGCCCGTCGTGATCGCCCCACGGCTTGAGCGTCAACGGATCGAGAACTCCGCCGTCGGCCGCCAAGATCGCGAACCACCGCTCCAGCACGTCCGGCTCGGCGGTGCCGAGCAACGCGAACTGGATGCCTCGCAGCACGGTCGTCTCTTCGCCGGGCGCCGTGTCCGCCGCGAACAGTTCCACGGGGCCCTGCAGCATGCCGTGCGCGACGGCTTCGGCGGGCCCGTCGGCGCGCCCGAAGTCGGCGTACGTGTTCAGAACGATCTCGCCGCCGAACACGTCGCGGTAGAACTCGAGCGCGGCACGCGCCGCGCCGTCGAAGTGCAGGTAGGGAGTGATGCCGGTCATGCGCCGACTCTACGACCCGGTCCGGACACACGCGATGCCCCTTGCACTGCGCGCTCAGACGACTCGGAACAGGAGGAGCCCGGCGAGGAAGCGCTCGCACCGAACCGGGAGTGAACGCCGACTGAGCCGCGGACGAGCCCGCCGACGCCACCAGCGCGCGCGGCTAGACTCGAGGCATCCCCCGCCGGCTTCCCGAGTCTTGGAGTCCCGCCGCGTGAGCACCCCCGTCACCTCGCCTGTTGCCGACACCGTCGAAAACGCCGCCGCCACGCCCGAGAAGGAGCAGCCGTACGCCGCGCTGGGCCTGAAGCCCGACGAGTACGCGCAGATCCGCGAGATCCTGGGCCGTCGCCCGACGAGCGGCGAGCTGGCGATGTACTCCGTCATGTGGTCGGAGCACTGCTCCTACAAGTCGTCGAAGATCTACCTGCGCCGCTTCGGGCAGAAGGTCTCCGACGAGATGAAAGAGCGCCTCATGGTCGGCATGGGCCAGAACGCCGGCGTCGTCGATGTCGGCGAGGGCTGGGCCGTCACCTTCAAGGTCGAGTCGCACAACCACCCGAGCTACATCGAGCCCTTCCAGGGCGCCGCGACCGGCGTGGGCGGCATCGTCCGCGACATCATCTCGATGGGCGCGCGCCCCGTCGCCGTCATGGACCAGCTCCGCTTCGGCGCGATCGACCACCCCGACACCCCCCGCGTCGTCCACGGCGTGACGAGCGGCATCAGCTTCTACGCGAACTGCCTCGGCCTGCCGAACATCGGCGGCGAGACCGTCTTCGACGCCGTCTACCAGGGCAACCCCCTCGTCAACGCGCTCGCGGTCGGCGTCCTCCGTCACGAGGACATCAAGCTCGCCAACGCCACCGGCGCCGGCAACAAGGTCGTGCTCTTCGGCGCCCGCACGGGCGGCGACGGCATCGGCGGCGCGTCGATCCTCGCCTCCGACACGTTCGCCGACGGAGGGCCGACAAAGCGCCCCGCCGTGCAGGTCGGCGACCCGTTCGCCGAGAAGGTCCTCATCGAGTGCTGCCTCGAGCTCTACGCCGGCGAGCTCGTCGAGGCGATCCAAGACCTCGGCGCCGCCGGCATCTCTTGCGCGACGAGCGAGCTGGCCGCCAACGGCGGTTCGGGCATGCGCGTCGACCTCGAGAACGTGCTGCTGCGCGACCCCACGCTCACGCCCGAAGAGATCCTCATGAGCGAATCGCAGGAGCGCATGATGGCGATCGTCTCCCCCGCGAAGCTGGATGCCTTCCTCGCGGTGACGACCAAGTGGGATGTCGAGACGTCCGTCCTCGGCGAAGTGACCGGCGACGGTCGCCTGCAGATCTTCTGGCACGGCGAGCAGATCGTCGACGTCGACCCCTCGACCGTTGCGGTCGACGGCCCGGTGTACGAGCGCCCGGTCGCCTACCCGACCTGGATCGACGCGCTGCGGGATGACTCGGCATCCGCCCTCCCCCGCACCGACGACCCCGACACGCTGCGGGCGCAGTTCCTGCAGCTGCTGGGTAGCCCGAACCTCGCCGACACGAGCTGGATCACGAACCAGTACGACTACTACGTGATGGGGAACACGGCGCTCAGCTTCCCGGATGACGCCGGCATGATCCGCGTCGACGAGCAGTCGGGTCTCGGCTTCGCGATCGCGACCGACTGCAACGGCCGCTACTGCCAGCTCGACCCGTATGCCGGGGCGCAGCTGGCCCTCGCCGAGGCGTACCGGAACGTCGCCGTCACCGGCGCCGTCCCGACCGCCGTCACCGACTGCCTGAACTTCGGCAGCCCGGAGAACCCCGAGGTCATGTGGCAGTTCGGGCAGGCCGTCGACGGCCTCGCCGACGCGTGCTTCGAGCTCGGCGTGCCGGTCACGGGTGGCAACGTCAGCTTCTACAACCAGACCGGCGACGTGCCGATCTTCCCGACCCCGGTGGTGGGAGTCCTCGGCATCATCGACGACGTCGCCCGGCGCATCCCTTCGGGCTGGCAGGATGCCGGCGAGAACATCTACCTTCTCGGCGTGACCGCGACCGAGCTCAGCGGTTCGCAGTGGGCGGGGACGGTGCACGGCCACCTCGGCGGACGCCCGCCGGCGGTCGACCTTGCGGCGGAGAAGCGTCTCGCGGAGCTGATCCAGGCGGCATCCCAGCAGGAACTCGTCTCGTCCGCGCACGACCTCTCCTCCGGCGGCCTCGCGCAGGCTCTCGCCGAGGCCGTCATGCGCTTCGGGGTCGGGGCGCGCGTGTGGCTGCGCGAGATCATGGAGCGCGACGGTGTGGATGCCGCGACCGCCCTTTTCTCCGAGTCGACCGGACGTGTCATCGTGTCGGTGCCGCGCGAAGAGGACGTGAAGTTCCGCGGGCTGTGCGAAGGACGCGGCTACCCGGTGCTGCGCATCGGCGTGACGGACCCCGCCGCCGACGGCGACGAGCCGGCCCTCGAGATCCAGGACGTCTTCACGCTCACGGTGCCCGAGCTCCGAGGCATCTCGCAGGGGACTCTCCCGGCAGTGTTCGGTCCGACCGTCGCCGAACCCGTAGGCTGAGCGGCATGACCAAGCCTTCCGACGAAGAATTCAATGCGCTCGTCGCGAAGCGCGCACGCCGCACGCGCATCATCGCGTGGGTCGTCATCATCGCGCTGATCCTCGGCGGCGGCGGTGCCGTCGTCCTCGCCCTGATCTTCGGCTGACGCGCGGTCCCCCACCCCACCCCACCCCGCACCGCACCGCACCGCACCGCACCGCACCGCACGCGAATCACCGCCGCTTTCACGAATCACCGCTCGATTCGCGCGATTTCGGCGGTGACTCGCGAATCGGGTGGTGATTCGCGAGCATCAGGCGAGCCGGAGTCCTCTGTGTAACCCGCGTGCGGGCGAGACTCCCCGACCGTTGTCAGGCACGATGGATAGCATGGCGACGTGGATCCGGTCTGGGCGATGGTCGCCGAGTTCTGGTGGATCGGGCCGACCGTGATCGGCGCGGGCACCCTCGGCTGGTTCGGCCTGCGCGGGCAACGCACCGCGAAGGCGCGTCGGCTCGCCTACGACGCCTCACGCGAGGCGCTGCGCACCGCTCGGCAAGACGCGACGACCGCGCGCCTCGGCGTCCGGGCGGCCCGCGCCGAACTGACCCGCGCGCAGGCCGCGCGCACCGCCGGTTACGGCACGAGCGAAGAGGTGGCCGCCGCCCGTCGGGCTCTGGACACCGCGCAGCGCAAGACCAAGGCGGCCTCCGCCACCCTCCGCGCCCGCCGCGCGAACCTCTCCGCCGATCGCGCGGCGCTCGGCGCTCGGTCGGACGACCCCGCGCACCTGCCCCTGGCGCGGGTCATGGCAGCCGACGACGCCCTGACGGCGCGGTGGATGGAGTATGAGACGGATGCCGCGAAGGTCCTCGCCTTCCCCGCGATGAGCGACGCCCGCGTCCCCGCGACGGCCGCGTTCCACGCCGACCACCACCGGGCCCGGGCGCTCCGGCCCGCCGCGGCGACCAGCCGCATCACACCGGCCCAGTTCGGCGCCTACCGCGATGCCGTGGCCCGGATGTACCGCTCCTTCGAGGCCGCGGAGTCCGAGGCGTGGCGCCGCGCCCGCGCCGCCGGCTCGGCGCCGGCCGGCCCCGGCCCCGACAGCGCACGTCCCGCGATGACCGCGCCCGCCGAATGGATGACCTCGGCGCAGGAGATCGCGCAGAACCTGACTCAGTCGATGCTGGCGCGCGGCGCAGAGGCCCTCTCGCGCATGTCGACGCCGCGCTCCCGCGACGCCGACGACGACCCGCACGATCCGCGGAACGGCCGCGCGTAGGCTTTCTCCGTGGACGAGTTCTGGGCCTTCGCCCGCGACTACTGGTGGATGGCTTTCCCGATCATGGCCGTCGCGGGCGGCTTCGCGCGGCGCTGGGAGTTCGGTGCGCGCGCCCGCCACAAGCGCCGTCTCGAGATCCTGCAGGCGAAGGCCGCACTGAAGGCGGCGAATCCGCCCCGGCAGGTGGCGACGGCATCCGACCCGCGCCCTCTGACGAAGCCGACCCCGAGCCAACCGCAGCTCGAGAAGCTCTTCGCCGAGCACGACGCCGTCACGGCGCGATGGCTCGACTACGAGCTCGACGTCGCGAAGCTCATCGCCTTCCCGACGATCAGCGACGGCCGCCAGCCCCTCACGGCTGCCTTCCTCCGTGCGAAGAAGACCGCCGACCGGCTGCGGCCGGCGTCGGTCAAGGCTCATCCGAGCGACCAGGAGCTTGCCGCCTACGCGGCTGCGGTCACCGACTACGAGGTCGCCTTCGATGTCGCCGAACGGGAGGCGCGCCGGCTGCGCGACTCGGATTTCACGGAGAGTGAGCGCAAGCGCCTCGCGACGGCGCAGCAGTTGCTGACGGTCGCCGTCGACCAGGCGGCGACGCCCGCCGAACGCCAGGTCGCGTACAAGCGCGTGCGCGAAGAGCTGGACGGGCTGATCGTCGTGTCCGACGATGCGATCACGGTGCTCGAGGAGAAGGTGGCCCTCGCGCTCGGACCCGCACCCACACCCGCACCCGCACCCACACCCGCACCCACGCCCGCACCCACGCCCGATGCGCCGGGAACAGACGACGGACGGGGCCCGGCCGCTGCCGAACCCCGTCCGTGACGTCCGTGGGGACGTGCGCGAGAATGCGTCAGGCCGTCAGGCCGTCGACCCAGTCCTGGTTCTCTTCGATCCACTTCTGCACGACGGGGCCGTAGTCGTCGCCGTCGTAGGCGTTGAACATCGCGTCCTCGAGCGAGTACAGCATGTCGCTGGGCATCTTGAAGTTCGAGATCCACTCGTGCACCTCGGGGAAGTCGTCCGCGAACGAGGTCGCGGCGACCGAGTGGATGCTCTCGGCGTCGCCGAGGAGCCCCTTCGGGTCTTCCAGGTCGCGGACCGGGAAGGCGTTGTACGCCCAGTGCGGCCGCCACAGGGTGACGACGATGTCCTCGCCGGCATCCGTCGCCTTCTTCAGCTCCGCGAGCATCGCGGGCGTCGACGACTCGACGAGGTCCATGTCCTCCAGGCCGTAGCCGGGGACGACCTCTTCGGACGTCACCTCCATGAGGCCCGCACCGGGCTCGATGCCGACGATGCGTCCGCCGAAGTCGTCGGATGCCGCGGCCAGCTCGTCGAGCGAGGTGATCGATGAATCCTCGTTCACCGCGATGGTGAGCTTCGCCTCGTCGTTCCACGCACCGAGGTCGTCGACGTCGTCGCCGTACTGCTCCATGTAGGTCGCGTGCGTGATCGGCAGCCACGTGTCGAGCACGAGGTCGAAGTCACCGCGCGCGAGGCCCTGGTAGACGGGGGCGACGTCGGCGTAGGTGAGGTCGACGTCGTAGCCCTTCTCTTCGAGGATCGCCTCCCACAGGTGCGACGCGGCGATGCCCTCGTCCCAGCCGTTGAAGACGGCGATCTCGACCGGACGGTCGGCCGGGCCGTCGCCCGACCCTGCATCTCCCGATCCGCCGGCGCAGCCGGCGAGGGTCAGCGCCGCGGCACCGGCCAGGGCGATCGTGCTCAGAACGTTCCTTCTCTTGGTCCCATGCTTTCTCTGGGTCATCGTGACGTCCTCTCCATCCGTGTGCTGTGCACGGATCGGTCGTTGTGTGTCAGACGCGGAGTCTCCGCGCCCCCGGCGGGTGATGGGCCCGCCTGGTCTGTGGGGTGTGAAAGGTCAGACGGCGGCCGGCGCGCGGCTGACGGAGTCGGCGGCATCCTGCGCATCGCGCGCTCGCTTGCTTCTCGTGACGCGACGGGCACGATCGCCCTGGCCGAGCGCGGAGGTGACGCGGTCGAGGATCATCGCGATCACGACGATCGAGATGCCCGCCTCGAAGGCGAGCCCGACGTTGATGCGTCCGAGCGCTCGCACGATCTCGCCGCCGAGGCCCCCGGCGCCGACCATGCCGGCGATGACCGCCATCGACAGGCTCAGCATGATGACCTGGTTGATGCCGGCCATGATCGAGGGCAGCGCGAGCGGAATCTGGATCTGCCGCAGCACGCGCCCGGGCGTCGCTCCGAACGCCTGACCGGCCTCGACGATCTCCGGGTCGACGCCGCGGATGCCGAGCTCCGTGAGGCGCACGCCGGGGGCGATCGCGAACAGGATCGTGGCGATCATGCCGGGCACCGCGCCCACGCCGAAGAAGAAGATCGCGGGGATCAGGTAGACGAACGCAGGCATCGTCTGCAGGAGGTCGAGGAGGGGACGCACGATGCGCGAGACGCGGTCGCTGCGCGCCGCCCAAATGCCGATGGGGATCGCGATGACGATCGCGATGACGGCGGCGACGAGGACGAGCGCGAGCGTGTCCATCGCGTTCTCCCACTGGTCGACGCCGACGATCAGCAGCAGTCCGAGCACCGTGCCGAGGGCGAGCTTCCATCCGCGCACGACGAACGCGACCGCCGCGAACACCAGGATGATCACCCAGAACGGGGGCGCGGTGAGCAGCCAGTCGAGCCCGTCGTAGACGCCTCGCAGCGCTCCGGCGATGAGGTCGAAGAGCCAGCCGAACGCGTCGCCGAGGAAGTCGACGACCGCTTCGGCCCACTCGCCGAGGGGAATGCGGAATCCGTTCACGAGCGTGCTCCTTCCGTCGCGGCCTCGGCGGGCGGCGTGGGCGACCCGGCCGCCGCATCGACGAGCGGTGTGAACTCGGCCACCATGTCGATCGGGGTCTGGATGACGGGCATCTCCCGCGTGACGGCGGGGACGTTCCCGAGCGCCGCGAGCAGGGTGATCCGGGGGATCACGCCCAGCAGGCGCCGGTGCTCATCGATGACGGCGAGGGGGACGTGCGCCTCGACGGCGGTCTCGACGATGTCGGTGAGCAGGTCGTCGGGGCCGACGGTCGGCACCGCGGTATCGACGATCTGGCGCAGGTCGGTCTGCCCGGCCTTGACGGCGCGGATGACGGCACGGTCGGTGACCACGCCCACCAGGCGGCGGTTCTCCGTCGCGAACACCGCCCCGGCCTGCTGGGAACGGAGGGTTCGCAGCGCCCCGCGCACGCCCGCGGTGAGCGGCGTCGTGAGGTGCGGGGGCTCCATCACCGAGGCGGCGGTGAGCACACGGGCACGGTCGACGTCCTGCACGAACTGCGCGACGTAGTCGTTGGCGGGATCGGTGAGGATCTCCTCCGGCGTGCCGTTCTGGACGATGCGGCCGTCGCGCATGACCGCGATGCGGTCGCCGAGGAACATCGCCTCGTTGAGGTCGTGCGTGATGAACACGATCGTGCGGCCGAGTTCGCGCTGGAGTTCGACCAGCTGCTCCTGCATCTCGCGGCGGATGAGCGGGTCGAGGGCCGAGAAGGCCTCGTCCATGAGCAGGATGCCGGTGCCTGCCGTCAGCGCGCGGGCGATGCCCACGCGCTGGCGCATGCCGCCGGAGAGCTCGTCGGGCATCGCATCGGCCCGGTCGCCGAGGCCGACGCGCTCGAGCACCTCCATGGCGCGCGCACGACGCTCGGTCTTGCCGACGCCCTGGATCTCCAGGCCGTAGGCGGTGTTGTCGAGAACGCTGAGGTGCGGCAGCAGCGCGAAGTGCTGGAACACCATCGACACCTCTTCGCGCCGGATGGCGCGCAGCTCGGTGGCAGAGGCGGTGGTGACGTTCCGTCCGTCGATGACGACCTCACCGGCGGTCGGGGGGAGCAGGCCGTTGAGCATGCGGATGATCGTCGACTTGCCCGAACCCGACAGGCCCATGATGACGAAGATCTCGCCGGGCTGAACCGTGAAGCTCGCGTCGATGACGGCGGCGGTCCCCGCGTCGGCGACCTGGGTGCGGGTTTCGCCGGCGCGCAGTCGGCTCACCGCCTCTTTCGGAGCGCGGCCGAAGACTTTGAAGAGATTCCTCGCCTCGAGCGCGGGAGGCGTGGTTTCAGGAACGGATGCAGTGGTCACAGGACACCTCGGGCAGCCCGGTGCACAGGCTGCAACGGTCACGTCCGGGTGACGGTCGTCGGCTCGAGGATGTTCGGCACCGAGGGGTTCGGCGCCGGCATGTTCGGCATCAGGAGCGTCGGCGCAGAAGTCGGTTCCGCGCCCGGACCGCCGACCGTACGCTCGCCCGGCGCCGGAGAGTTTCGGGTTCTCGGTGGCACGGGGTCGACCGCGGACTGGTCGAGTGGGGCCCGTCAGGGCCGTCATCCAACGTTTCATGCGCCCGCATGAAGACGCAAATTCGACATCTGCACCCGTGCTTGCTACACGCGTGTGCGCGACTCTTGACGGCAGGCTGGTTCTATGGTTACTTAGTCAAGTAACTAACCCACTAACCAGGACGGAGCCGGTGTGATCGAAGAGGGAAAGGCACTCTTCCTGCAGATCGCGGAGAGCGTCGAGGACTCCATCCTCGACGGCAGTCTCGCCGAGGACACCCGCGCCCCCTCTACCAACGAACTCGCCGCCTTCTACCGCATCAACCCGGCCACCGCCGCCAAGGGAGTGAACATGCTCGTCGAGAAAGGTGTGCTGGTCAAGCGCCGCGGCATCGGCATGTTCGTCGCCCCCGGCGCCCGCGCCCAGCTCCTCACCGAACGGCGCGGAGCCTTCGCCGACCGCTTCATCGAGCCGCTCCTCGCCGAGGCGCGCACCCTCGGCCTCACCCCCGACGACCTCGCCCAGCTGGTGCGCGAGCGGGCCACGGCATCCGTCATCACCCATCCCGACATCACGGAAGGACACCCCTCATGACCGTCATCGAGGTGCAGCACCTCACCAAGCGTTACAAAGACACCCTCGCGCTCGACGACGTCAGTGTCACGTTCGACGAGAACGTGATCTACGGCCTGCTCGGCCGCAACGGGGCCGGCAAGACGACGCTCATGTCGATCCTCACAGCGCAGAACTTCGCAACCTCGGGAGAGGCCCGCGTCTTCGGCGAGGAACCGTACGAGAACGCCCGCGTCCTCTCGCGCATCTGCTTCGTCCGCGAGAGCCAGCGCTACCCCGAAGACGCCCTCCCCGCCCACGCGTTCCGCATGGCGAGCCTCTTCTTCCCGCACTGGGATCAGGCGTTCGCCGACGAGCTCATCACCGCTTTCGAACTCCCCCTCAAGACCCGCATCAAGAAGCTCTCGCGCGGGCAGCTCTCGGCGGTCGGCGTCATCATCGGCCTCGCCTCGCGCGCCGAGATCACGTTCTTCGACGAGCCGTACCTCGGCCTGGATGCCGTCGCCCGCCAGATCTTCTACGACCGGCTCCTCGAGGACTACGCGGAGCACCCGCGCACCGTCATCCTCTCCAGCCACCTGATCGACGAGGTCTCGAACCTCATCGAGCGGGTCGTGGTCATCGACGGTGGGCGCATCGTGCTCGACGACGAGACGGATGCCGTGCGCTCGCGCGCCGCGACGATCGTCGGCGACGCGGCGGCGGTCGAGGCGTTCGTCGACGGACGCGAGGTGATCCACCGCGAGAGCCTCGGTCACGTCACGAGCGTCACGGTGCTCGGCGAGCTCACCGCCGACGACCGCGCGCGCCTGCAGGCATCCGGGCTGGACCTTGCACCGGTCTCGCTGCAGCAGCTGATCGTCCGCCTCACTCAGCACGCCGCGACCGCCGCGGCATCCACACCCTCGCCCTCATCCACGGAAGGAGCACGACGATGAGTCGCACGCTGAACGTCGTCCGCATGCAGCTCGCCAACCGCGAGACGTACCTGTGGGTGCCGCTGCTGATCCTCGGGAGCGCCTTCGTGATCTCCGTGATCATCTGGGCCATCCTCGCCGCCGGCGGTGTCACGACCAACATGTACGGCGGCGGCGCGCAGGCGCCCCTCTGGTACTTCGTCGCCGTCGGGGTGCAGGCGCTCACCCTCACGTTCCCGTTCTCGCAGGCGCTCAGCGTCACGCGCCGCGAGTTCTTCTTCGGCACCATGCTCACAGCGGCGCTGGCCTCGGCGCTGCTCGCGCTGGTCTTCGTCGTCGGAGGTCTCATCGAAGACGCGACGGGCGGTTGGGGCATCGGCGGCTACTTCTTCCGCCTCGACTGGCTATGGGCGTCGGGACCGTTCGTCGCGGGGCTGTTCTTCTTCACCCTGACGATGCTCGTGTTCACGCTCGGGTTCTGGACCGCCACCGTCTACAAGCGGTGGGGCGCGTTCCGCCTGACCCTCATCCTCGTCGGCATCGCGCTCGTGCTTCTCGGCGTGATCTGGACGATCACGGTGACGAAGTCCTGGCCGCAGGTGTGGACGTTCATCGTCGAGTCCGGCGTGTGGGGTCTCACCGCGGTGCTCGCCGTGATCACCCTCGCGCAGGCGCTGGGTGCGGCGGCCGTGCTCCGGAAGACGACCGTCTGACGCCCCGTTTCGACTCGCTGCGCTCGCTCAACGCCCGGAAAGGGGTTCCGCAGCACCTCGCCCGGTCGTTGAGCGAGCGGCGCAGCCGCGAGTCGAAACGCGCCGACCCTCCCGACCTACGCGCCCTCGGCCGCCGCCGTGTGGTGGCGGATAACCTCGGCGACGACGAAGTTGAACCACTTCTCGGCGAACTCGGGATCGAGGTCGGCGTCGACAGCGAGGGTGCGCAGGCGCGCGATCTGCTGCTCCTCCCGAGCGGGGTCGGATGCCGGCATCCCGTGCTCGGCCTTCAGCAGCCCGACCTGCTGTGTCGCCTTGAATCGTTCGGCGAGCATGTGGATGAGCGCGGCGTCGATGTTGTCGATGCTGCCGCGCAGGCGGCGGAGGGTCGCGGTGGGGTCGGCGCCGTCGGTCATGTCCCCGAGAGTATCGCGCGAGCGGTGACGCACCACTCGCCGTGCGGCCCCTAGAGTGTGACGCATGAGCGAATCCCGACCCGAGAACGGCTCGTCCGACGTGCGCGCGGCCTCCTCGGCATCCGCCGAGCCCACCCCCGATTCGACGAGTGTCGCCCTCGAGACGCCGACACCCTCGCGCACCTTCTGGGCGAACCTCAATCACCCCTTCGTGGTCGGGTTCTTCCTGACGCTCGGCGGTCTCGTCGCCTTTGCGCTCGGCATGGCGATCTCGAGCCTCGTCACGATCTGGATCTACGTCGCCTTCGCGATGTTCGCCGCCCTCGGCCTCAACCCTCTCGTGGAGCGCCTGCAGAGCCGCGGGATGAAGCGGGCCTGGGCCATCACGGTCGTGTACTTCGTGTTCGCCGTCATCCTGATCGGCATCGTCTGGTTGATCGTGCCGACCGTCATCTCGCAGATCGCCCAGTTCTTCCGCGATCTGCCGAACATGATCGGAGACTTCCAGCGCTCCGACCTGTACGCGTGGCTCGTCACGCAGTTCGGAGACCAGGCGCCCGAGCTCGTCGCCGAGCTGCAGAAGTTCCTCTCCGACCCGGGCAACATCGCCGCGATCGGCGGAGGGGTGCTCTCCATCGGAGTGACGATCGGATCGACGATCTCGGGCGTCATCATCATCATCGTCCTGAGCCTGTACTTCCTCGCCTCGCTGCCGGAGATCAAGCAGGCGTTCTACCGCCTCTGGCCCGCGCGGCTGCGCAAGACCACCGCCGAACTCACCGAGCAGATCACGTCGTCGGTCGGCGGATACCTCGGCGGCATGGTCGTCCTCGCGTTCTTCAACTCGCTGGTCGCGTTCTTCCTCTACCTGTTCCTGAATCTGCCGTTCCCGGCGCTGATGGCGGTCGTCGCCTTCGCGATCACCCTCATCCCGCTCGTCGGCTCGGTGCTCTTCTGGGCGATCGGAACGGTCGTCGCGCTCATCGCCTCGCCGCTCGGCGGACTGATCTTCGCGATCGTCTACCTGGTGTACATGCAGATCGAGGCATACGTGTTGACGCCGAAGGTGATGAACAAGGCGATCTCGGTGCCGGGCGCGCTCGTCGTCATCGGCGCGCTCGTCGGCGGCACACTGATGGGCCTGCTCGGAGCGCTCGTCGCGATCCCGGTGACCGCGTCGATCCTCCTGATCATCAAGAAGGTCTACATCCCCAAACAGGATGCCCAGGTCTAGCGCGCCTTGACGGCTCCCCGACCGGCGCCCGCGCGCGCGGACCGGCGCCCGCGCGCGCGTGCACGGGCAGTCGGGATTCAGGTGATCGTGAGCCAGGCGCGCGCGGCGCTCCGCATCGCGGCGACGCCCATGGTCAGCGTCGGCTCGATGACAGGCGCGTACTTCGGGGAATGATTCGAAGGCAGCTTCAGGGCCACCGCGACCGCGTCCTCGAGGGTCTTCGCGTCCGCGAAGAGAGCGGGGTCGGCCCCGCCGAGCACCCAGTAGACGCACGGCACGCCGGCGGCCGTCGCGAACGCGCCGACATCCTCGCTGCCCGTGACGACGCCCTGGTCGATGATCATCGCGCCAGGTATGTCGGCAGTCAGGGCACCGCGCAGTCGCTCGATGCCGTCGGGATCGTTGACGAGCAGAGGAAAGCTGTACTGCGACACGATCTCGGGCTCGCGCGGAGCGCCGGCCGCGGCGGCCTCGCCCTTCGCGATGCGCTCGATCGCGGCGCTGAGGGTGTCGTGGACCGCGGGGTCGAACGAGCGCGTGCTCACCTGCAGCTCGGCTGTCTCGGGAATGACATTCGGAGCCTGTCCGGCGTTGAACGCCCCGACCGTGACGACGCCGACCTGCTGCGGCGCGATCTCGCGCGAGACGATCTGCTGCAGCCGCGTGACGATGTTCGCGCCGAGGACGATCGGGTCGACCGTCGTCTCGGGCCGGGAGCCATGCCCTCCCTTGCCGTGCACGATGATCGTCATACCCTCGGATGCCGCGTAGGACACCCCTGCGTGGAGCCCGAAGCTCCCCGCCGGCATCGGCGCGACATGCTGTCCGAGAACGACCAAGGGCGTGCCGAACCGGTCGAAGAGGCCGTCGTCGATCATCGCCTTCGCCCCCGATCCGGGCTCTTCGGCGGGCTGGAAGACGGCCATGATCCTGCCCGCCCAGTCTTGATCGTCGACGAGTGCGGCCGCCGCTCCGAGCAGGGCCGTGATGTGGACATCATGGCCGCACGCGTGCATGACCCCGGTGACGCGTCCGTCGACCTCGGCCGTCGCGACGCTCGCGTAGTCGAGCCCGGTCTGCTCCGTGACCGGCAGCCCGTCCATGTCGGCGCGCAGGAGCACGGTGGGCCCGTCGCCGCGCTGCAGGATGCCGACGACACCGGTCCCCCCGACGCCCTCGGTCACTTCGTACCCGAACCCGCGGAGCTTCTCCGCCACGATGCCCGCCGTCCGGTGCTCCTGAAGTCCCAGTTCGGGATGCGCATGCAGGTCGACGTAGATCTCCGCGAGCTCGTCCTGGCTGAGGGAGACGCCGGTCGTCGTGGTCATGGTTTCCTCCTGAGGGCTTACGAGAGAGCGACGAGGAACGTCCCGCCGGGCGCGACGGCGACGTGACAGACCGCCTCGCCGACCGCGACCGGCTCACCGAGCGGGGTGAGCATCGCGTCGCCGCGCCGCGCGAACGCCTGCACGGTGCCCGCGGCCTCCTGCGCCGCGTAGACGACATCGAGCGACGGATGCCGCGTCACCCACGAGGGCGACGAGGTGACCGCCGCCGTCCCGGCGAAGGTGAGGTCGCCGCTCGCGAGGGCATCACCCGGCGCGCCGGCGTGCAGGATGCCGATGCCCTCCGCCGACCCGTCCGCATCCGCCGTGTAGCCGCCGACCCAGAAGCGCATCGCGGCGCTCAGTCGACGAGGTCATGGCGGACGATGACCGCGTCGCGCGCGGCGCCGACCCCGATGACGGAGATGCGGGTGCCGCTCATGGCCTCGAGCGCCAGGACGTAATCCTGCGCCTCGAGCGGCAGGTCTTCGAACGTGCGCGCGCCGGAGATGTCCTCGCTCCACCCGGGGAAGTACTCGAGGATCGGCTTCGCGTGGTGGAAGTCGCTCTGGTTCACCGGCACCTCGTCGAAGCGCTGGCCGTCGACGTCGTACGCAACGCACACGGGGATCTGGTCGAGCCCGGTGAGGATGTCGAGCTTGGTGAGCACGAGGTCGGTGATGCCGTTCACGCGCGTCGCGTAGCGGGTGACGGGGGCGTCGTACCAGCCCACGCGGCGCGGGCGACCGGTGGTCGTGCCGAACTCGAACCCGCGCTTGCGCAGCCACTCGCCCTGCTCGTCGAAGAGCTCGGTCGGGAAGGGGCCCGACCCGACGCGGGTCGTGTACGCCTTCACGATGCCGACGATCCGGTCGAGGCGGTTCGGGCCGACGCCCGACCCGGTCGACGCACCGCCCGCCGTCGCCGACGACGACGTCACGAACGGGTACGTGCCGTGGTCGACGTCGAGCATGGTCGCCTGACCACCCTCGAAGACGACGACGTCCCCGGCATCCAGTGCGTCGTTCAGCAGCAGCCCCGTATCGCACACCATCGCGCGCAGCCGATCGACGTACGAGAGCAGGTCGTCGACGACCTCGTCGACGGTGATCGCGCGACGGTTGAAGACCTTGACCAGCAGGTGGTTCTTCTGGTCGAGCGCGCCCTCGACCTTCTGGCGCAGGATGTTCTCGTCGAAGAGGTCCTGCACTCGGATGCCGACACGGTTGATCTTGTCGGCGTACGTCGGGCCGATGCCGCGCCCGGTCGTACCAATCATGCGCTTGCCGAGGAAGCGCTCGGTCACCTTGTCGAGCGTGCGGTGGTACTGCGTGATGACGTGCGCGTTGGCGCTGATGCGCAGACGTGACGTGTCGACCCCGCGCGCGTTCAGGGCTTCGAGTTCTGCGAAGAGCACCTCGAGGTCGACGACGACACCGTTGCCGATGACCGCGTTGACGCCCGGGGACAGGATGCCCGAGGGCAGCAGGTGCAGCGCATACTTCTCGTCGCCGATGACGACGGTGTGCCCGGCGTTGTTGCCGCCGTTGAACTTCACGACCCAGTCGGTGCGCTCACCGAGAAGATCGGTGGCCTTGCCCTTGCCCTCGTCTCCCCACTGGACTCCGACGATGACGATTCCCGGCATGGCTGCTCCCCCGTGTCTGGACGGTTACACCTCAGTCTATCGGGGCGCCCGACGTCGCCCGGGCGCCCGAGATGTCGGCATCCGTCGTCATCACGCGCGGATGCCGACAGATCACGGCACCTCGTTGTACGCCGGACCACCGCGGGCGGCGACTGTCCACAGGGGAGGGAATGCGGGAGTTGTCCACCGATCGAGGCTCTGGCGCCCCGAAGGCGCGGGCCGGCGGTCACACTCGCTGACATGTCGCGCCCGTTCGTCCGCCTGCCACCCGGCCTCGGGTCGGGGTTCAGCGTCGCCGCCGCGCGCGGCGCCGGCGTCTCCGAGCGGCGACTGCGCGGCGGCGACCTCGAGAGCCCGTTCTGGGGTGTGCGCTGCGCGCCCTTCGTGCCGCCGCCGCAGAACGGATTGGCCGACGTCGACGCACTCGAACTGCGTCACCGAATGGATGCCTACGCGCAGCGGATGCCCGAGCACCGGTTCTTCTGGGGGCTCGCGGCGCTGGTCGCGTGGCGCGGCATCCTGCCCGTTCCCGCGCCGCTGCTCGCCGTCGGCGTGCTCGCGCCGGACCGTGCCCCGCGCGCCGCGGGTGTCGAGGGTCGACGGTTCGCGCCGCATCTCGTGACTGTGCGCGAGCACGGCGGCCTGCGAGTGACCTCGCCCGCCTCGACCTGGATGACCCTGGCCCCCGTGCTCCCGCACCGCGATCTCGTCGCGGTCGGCTCGCTCCTGGTGACCCCGCCGCGTGGCGCAGGTGGCGCGGTCGTCGGGCCGCCGCTGTGCACGGTTTCGAACCTGCGCTCGGCGATCGACGCGGGTCCGCGCCCCGGCATCCGCGCCGCGCGGCGGGCGGTCGCACTCGTCCGCGTGGGGGCGCGCAGCAGGCCCGAAGTGCACCTCTGGCTCGCGCTGACAGAGGCAGGCCTGCCCGGCCTCCCCGAGGCGCAGTTCGACGCGCCGATCCGAGACGCGACGGGCGCGCTCATCGGGTACGGCGACCTCGCCTTCCCCGAGTTCAGGACGTACATCGAGTATCAGGGCGACTACCACCGGCTGTCGCGGGATGCCTGGGCCCGCGACATCACGAAGCGCCAGCGCGCCCGCGAAGCGGGCTGGCACGAGATCGAGATCGTCCGCCGTGAGCTGTACCCTGACCCCGCGCCCGCCGTCGCGCGCACCGCTCGCGCCCTGCGCGATCGCGGCTGGCGCTGAGCCCCGCGGCGAGGCGCCGACCGCGCAACAAGGTGCCGGCATCCGTCGTCATTACGCGCGGATGCCGGCAAAAGACGGCACCTGGATGCCGCGCCAGGGGCACAGGGCACGGGGGCGCAACACGGGGCGCAACACGCCGACGAGCTGGACTCGGTCACACCTCCCGGCGACGGCGGCGCGTGAGTCCGACGAGCACGAGCCCGCCGAGCACGAGCGCGAGCGCCAGGGCGAGCGTGACCCATCCGAAGACGGCGCCGGTCGGCGGCAGCGGGGCGATGAACGTGTTCGTGAACACGATCGCCGTGCCGCCCGTGGCCACCGTCACGGTGGTGCTCGTGCCGGCGCTGCGCGCGCCGTCCACGCTCACCACGGTCTGGTTCGCGCCCCCGGCATCCGTCTCGACGACGTCGCAGACGCTGCCGACCGGCAGGTTCTCTATGCTCGCGGACAGCCGGTCCGGACCGCCGATCCGGTAGGTCGCGTCGTGGAGGACGATCCCCGGGTCGGGGTGCGACGCGTCGACGAGGACACAGCGCACGTCGACCGGGAAGGTCCGCGTCACACTGCTCGAGGCCGTCCCGTCCACCACCTTGGCGATCGTCAGAGCGCCGACGTCGAACGTGTTGGTGATCGCGACGGAGGTCTGCGGCGCATCGCCGTCGAGATGAGTCACGAGTGATGCCCTCTCCCCAAGATGGTGGGTGATGCCGTAGCACACCGGCTTTTACGCTCTGAGGAACGCGAACCGATTCGACAACACTTCGCCTCGATAGACTTGTGACCCATGTCGAAGGTCCTCCAGTCCCTGCCCGTCGGCGAGCGCGTCGGCATCGCCTTCTCCGGGGGTCTCGACACCTCCGTCGCGGTCGCGTGGATGCGCGACAAGGGCGCGATCCCGTTCACCTACACCGGCGACCTCGGCCAGTACGACGAGGACGACATCGCCTCGATCCCGGGCCGCGCGCTGCAGTACGGCGCCGAGGACTCGCGACTGATCGACTGCAAGCCCCTGCTCGTCGAAGAGGGCCTCGTCGCCCTCTCCTGCGGAGCGTTCCACATCCGCTCGGCCGGCCGCACGTACTTCAACACGACCCCGATCGGCCGCGCGGTGACGGGGACGCTCCTCGTCCGCGCCATGAAGGAGGACGGCGTCGACATCTGGGGCGACGGGTCGACCTACAAGGGCAACGACATCGAGCGCTTCTACCGGTATGGGCTGCTCGCGAACCCGGCGCTGCGCATCTACAAGCCGTGGCTCGACGCCGACTTCGTCACCGAGCTCGGCGGGCGCAAAGAGATGAGCGAGTGGCTCACGGCGCACGACTTCCCGTACCGCGACTCGGTCGAGAAGGCCTACTCGACCGACGCCAACATCTGGGGCGCGACCCACGAGGCGAAGACGCTCGAGCACCTCGACGTCTCGCTCGAGATCGTCGACCCGATCATGGGCGTGCGCTTCTGGGATCCCGCGGTCGAGATCGCGACCGAGGACGTCACCGTCACGTTCGAGGCGGGCCGCCCCGTCGCGCTCAACGGCGTGGAGTACGCGGATGCCGTGGAACTCGTGAAGGAGGCCAATGCCATCGGCGGCCGTCACGGCCTGGGCATGAGCGACCAGATCGAGAACCGCATCATCGAGGCGAAGTCGCGCGGCATCTACGAGGCGCCGGGCATGGCGTTGCTGTTCATCGCGTACGAGCGGCTGGTCAACGGCATCCTGAACGAAGACACCCTCGCGACCTACCACGAGCAGGGTCGGCGCCTCGGACGTCTCATGTACGAGGGCCGCTGGCTCGAGCCTCAGTCGTTCATGCTGCGCGAGTCGATCCAGCGCTGGGTGGGCTCGGCGATCTCGGGCGCGGTGACGCTGCGCCTGCGCCGCGGCGAGGACTACACGATCCTCGACACGACCTCGCCGAACCTCTCCTACGCGCCCGAGAAGCTCTCGATGGAGCGCGTCGGCGATGCCGCGTTCGGCCCCGTCGACCGCATCGGTCAGCTCACGATGCGGAACCTCGACATCGCCGACTCGCGCGCCCGCCTCGAGCAGTACGCGGGCCTCGGCCTCATCGGCGGCGCGACCGCCGAGCTCGTCGGCGAGCTCGCGTCGGGCGAGGCGGCGGAGATCATCACCGAACGCGCGGAGCCGTACGACAAGAGTCTCGAGGAGCTCGGCGACGCGCTCGACCAGGCATCCGAGTCGGCCTCGTTCGACTTCGGCGCCGACTGACGCGCCCCGTTCCCGGGCGTCAGTGTGCGGGTGCACCCCACCCCACACCCGCGAAGTGGCGCCCGGGAAGGATGCCGAAGCCTGCGCGCACGCATAAAGTGCACACCACTGTGCACGTTATGCGGTAGCATCTTCCCGTGCGCAAGAGCCTGCGCGTCTTCCGACGCGATGTCCTGAGAATCGCCCGCACACCCAAGACCTGGGTGATCGTGCTGGGCGTGCTCATCACGCCTGCGCTCTACGCCTGGTTCAACATCAACGCGTTCTGGGACCCGTACGCGAACACCAAGAACATCCAGGTCGCCGTCGTCAACCTCGACGAGGGCGCGACGTCCGACCTCACCGGCCCCCTCGACGTCGGCGCGGAGGTCGTCGATCAACTCGAGGACGACCACCAGTTGGGCTGGCAGTTCATGAGCGAGGACGAGGCTCAGCGCGCCGTCCGCAGCGGCGACGTGTACGCCGTCATCGTCATCCCGAAGGACTTCAGCGCCGACCTCCTGAGCATCACGACCGGCGAGTTCACCCAGCCCGCGCTCACCTACTACGTCAACGAGAAGGCGAACGCGATCGCCCCGAAGATCACCGACGTGGGAGCCTCCGGCATCGACAAGCAGATCACGAGCGCGTTCATCGAACAGGTCGCCGAGGCCGCCACGGAGGCGTTGAAGGATGCCGGCACCGAGATCGACGACAACCTCACGAACGCCAAGAACGACAGCATGAACGCGTTCGATCAGGCTGCGCAGACGGTCGCCTCCGCGCGCGAGGACCTGGCGGGCCTGAAGACCGACCTCGCCAGTTCGCGCGACGGCCTTGTGACGGCGAAGGCGACGCTCGCCGACGTCGACACCGCGCTCGGCGACGTCCAGACGGCGATCGGACAGGCCCAGACGATCGTCGCGCAGGCGCAGCAGGACATCCTGACCTTCACCGACGCCGCGACCTCGGCCTATGTGCAGGGCGCGACGCTGCTCGCCGACGCCTCCGCCGAGGCCAACATCGCGGTCACCAAGACGACGCAGGCGCTCGGCCAGGCCGGTACCCGCATCGACAGCGCGATCGACGACGTCACGGCGATCGTCGCGGCCAACGGCGAGGTCATCGACCAGCTGCAGGCGCTCATCGACGCGGGCGGTCTCGACCCCGACGTCGAGGCGCAGCTGACCCAGGTGATCCAGACCCTGCAGACCCAGAACGCCGCCGACCAGCAGCTCCTCGCCGACCTGAAGGCGCTGAACTCGAGCGCGGGCGACACGCTCACCGCCATCCAGGGCGCGTCGGATGCCCTGACCACCGCAACGCAGGGCGCACAGAACTCGGCGACGAACCTCCGCACGGTGCTCACGCAGTCGATCCCGGAGCTCAACCGGGCGATGTCGGCGCTCTCCACGAGCGCGGGCGCGTTCTCGGCGGCGCTCGCGGCGCAGCAGACCCAGCTCACGCAGGCGCAGAACCTGCTCGACGCCCTCGACACCCAGCTCGTCTCGACGGGCGCGGCGCTCGACGCGCTCGACGCGAACCTCGCCGGCATCGAGACGGGGCTCGCCGACGCGCGCACCGACGTGCTCGCGCTGAGCTCCGCCGCCGCCGTCAGCGACCTCGGCACCCTCACGGGCCTCGATCCCGCGCAGATCGCGACCTTCGTCGCGTCGCCGGTCGAGGTCGATGAGCACGTGGTGTTCCCGGTGGAGAACTACGGTTCGGCGATGGCGGCCCTCTTCACGAACCTGTCGCTGTGGATCGGCGCGTTCGTCCTCATGGTGATCTTCAAGGTGGAGGTCGACACCGAGGGCGTCGAGCCGATCTCGGTGCGCGAGGCGTACGTCGGCCGATTCCTGCTGCTCGCGACCCTCGCCGTCCTTCAGGCGGTCATCGTGTGCGTCGGCAACCTCGTCATCGGCATCCAGACGGCGAGCGCCGCGGCGTTCGTGGGCACCGGCATCCTCACCGCGCTCGCCTACGTCAGCATCATCTACGCGCTGTGCGTCTCGTTCGGGCACGTCGGGCGAGGCCTGTGCATCCTCCTCGTGATCATGCAGATCCCGGGAGCTTCGGGCCTCTACCCCATCGAGCTCATGCCGGACTTCTTCCGCAACATCTACCCGTTCCTGCCCTTCACCTACGGCATCGACGCGATGCGCGAGACGATCGCCGGCTCCTACGACGGGCACTGGTGGCAATTCATGGGCAAGCTCGGCATCTTCGTCGTCCTCGCCTGGGTCCTCGGCCTCGTGCTGCGCCGGCGCCTCGCGAACCTCAACCTCGTCTTCAACCGCGAGGTCGCAGCCACCGACCTCCTGATCGGCGAGGACATCCAGATCACGGGCAAGGGCTACCGCCTGACCGACATCATCCACACGCTCGCCCACCGCGAGGAGTACCGCGACGACCTCGCTCGGCGGGCGCGCCCCTTCACCGAGCACTACACGACGCTCCTGCGCGTCACCGTCCTCGTCGGCGTCGCGGGCGCGCTCGTCATCGGGCTGATCGCGTGGCTGGCGAACGGGCAGAGCGCAACGCTGCTGTTCGTCTGGGTGCTCTGGATCCTCGCGATCATGGGCTTCCTCGTGATCGTCGAGTACATCACGCAGAGCTTCCAGCTCGCCGAGGAAGTCGCGGGCCTCGACGACGCGCACTTGCGCCAGGCGATGCTCGAACACGGTCCCCGTCGTCGCACGACGGCCGGCGCGCAGCAACTCGTCGCCGACGACGTGACGACGGACGACCCGGCCACCGGCGGTACGGGTGCCGACACGGCGGCGGGCGCGTCCTCCGTCGAGGCTGCCGACGACCCCGCGGCGGCGACGCGTGCCGCCGACACGGACGACGACACGGACGACAATCCTCTCGCGCGGCTGTTCGCCGACGACGACACGGCCGAACCGGAGACGGCAACGGACCCGAAGCCGGAAGCCGAACCCCGGCCGGAGGAGCCCGCCCAACCGACCGATCCCGACGGACCGACCGATCCCGCCCAACCGACCGATCCCGCCCAACCGACCGAGCCCGCCCAACCGACCGATCCCGCCCAACCGACCGAGCCCGCCCAACCGACCGATCCCGACGAACCGACTCAGCCCGGCGACCCGACTCAGCCCGACGGACCGACTCAGCCCGACGGACCGACCACGCCGCTCGAGGGAGGTGACCGCGCATGAAGACCGTCCTGCGTCTCACCGCCCGCGACGTGCGCCACGCCTTCAGCAATGTCATGGCCTCGATCGTCATGTTCGGGCTCATCGTCATCCCCTCGCTCTTCACCTGGTTCAACGTGCTCGCCAGCTGGGACCCGTTCTCCAACACGAAGAACCTGACCGTCGCCGTCGCCAGCACCGACGAGGGCTACCAGAGCGATCTCGTGCCGATCAAGATCAACGTCGGCGAGCAGGTGCTCTCCGAGCTCCGTGCCAACGACCAGCTCAACTGGGTCATCACGACGAAGGACGACGCGATCGACGGCACCCGGTCGGGCGAGTACTACGCCGCGATCGTGCTGCCCGAGACGTTCAGCCGCGACATGCTGACCTTCTACGCCGACGGCGCGGAGCGCACGCGCCTCGCGTACTACACCAACGAGAAGAAGAACGCCCTCGCGCCGAAGATCACCGGTCAGGGGGCCGAGGGGGTCTCGGCGCAGATCAGCGAGGTCTTCACCGCGACGCTCGGCGATGTCGCGCTCTCCCTCGTCTCTTCGCTCAGCGATTACCTCACCGACGCCGACACGCAGACGGCGCTCAGCCGTCTCGAGGCCCGCATCGGAGGCATCTCCACGCAGCTGCGGTCGGGTGCGCAGACCGCCGACATGTTCACGACCCTGATCGAGGGGACGATCCCGCTGGTCAACAGCGCGTCGGCGCTCATCACGGCCTCCGGCGCCGCGTTCACCGACGCAGCGGACGCCGTGGGCTCCGGCTCGGCCGCCGTCGGCGACCTCAAGGACACACTGACGAACGCGACGGGCGCCGTCTCCGACGCGCTGTCGGCCACGGCCGACAGCTACGCCGCCGTCGGCACGAGCGTCGACGACCTCTTCACCACGATCGACGGGCTCAGCGGCGACCAGGCGCAGGTTCTGACGACCCTCGCGACCCGCGTGCAGACGCAGATCGACGCGGCGACGAACCTGCGCGACACGCTCGAGAACGATGTGCGCCCGACTCTCCCCACCGACATCCAACCCGCCCTCGACCGGGTGATCGCGCAGATCGACGCCTCGATCGCGCGGCAGGGCGATGTCCGCGACGCCCTCACCGACGCGGCGACCGGCATCACCGACGGCAACACCTCGGCGCAGGCCTCGCACCAGAAGATCACCGACCTCATCGCACAGGCGACGAAGGCGATTGAGGATGCCGAGAACTCCTACACCGGCACGCTGAAGCCGCAACTCGACCAGCTCGCCGCGACCCTCACCACGATCGACGGCGACGTCGCGGCGATCCGCGGCGATCTCGCTCAGGCATCCTCCGGTCTGTCGGGCGCTTCCGGCTCGATCCTCACCGCGCTGAACGGCGCGAAGGCGGCGACCGAGAAGCTCTCGACCGCCCTCGGCGAATCGGCCGACAAGTTCGACGCCCTGCAGCAGGCGCTCATCGACGCGACCGAATCGGGAGACTTCAGCGGCATCAGCGCCGTCATCGGCTCCGATCCGAGCGAACTCGCCCGCTCGCTCGCAGAGCCCGTGCGCGTCGACCGCGTCGCCGTGTTCCCCGTCGTGAGCTTCGGCGCCGGTATGACGCCGCTGTACACGATTCTCGCGCTCTGGGTCGGGGCGCTCCTGATGACGGTCGCGATCCGCGTCGATGTGAACCGCGAAACCCTCCCCGGGCACCCCGACCTCACGCCGACCCAGAAGTACCTGGGGCGCTACGGCATCTTCGCCCTCACGGGCCTCGCGCAGAGCACGCTCGTGACGCTCGGGCTCATCCTCTTCGTGCGGATCCAGCCCGCGCACCCGTTCCTGCTGATCCTCGCCGGGTGGGTGACCTCGCTCGTGTTTACGCTGATCATCTACACCGCCGTCGTCGCCTTCGGCAACGCCGGAAAGGCGCTCGCGGTGCTGCTGCTCGTCATCCAGATCTCGGGCTCCGGCGGCGCCTACCCGCTGCAGCTGCTGCCCGCGTGGTTCCAGAACGTCAGCCCGTTCCTGCCGGCGACCCACGCAATCGCCGCGATGCGCGCCGCCATCGCCGGCATCTACGGCGCGGACTTCTGGATCTCGCTCGGCTGGCTCCTCGCGTTCGTCCTCCCCGCGCTTCTTCTCGGGCTCGTGCTGCGGCGGCCGCTCATCTCGTTCAACCGCGGCCTCGTCGAGGCGCTCGAGTCCACGAAGCTGATGTGATCGCGTGAGCTCGCCCGCCCCGTCCCGCCGCGACCAGCGCCCGGTCGCGCGCCGCCGCGACGCCACCGCCAACCGCGCGGCGCTCGTCGAGGCTGCGCAGGCGGTGCTCGCGGTCGATCCGCACGCGTCGCTGGATGCCATCGCGCAGGCCGCCGGGCTCTCGCGGCGCGGACTCTACGGCCACTTCGCCGACCGCGAGAGTCTCCTGCGCGAAGTGATCGCCGTCGGCGCGGGGCGCTTCAACGCGATCGCGGAGGAGACCGTCGATCCGGACCCCCGCGTGGCGCTCGCCCGCATGGCGGTGCAGTTGTGGCGCGAGGCATCCGCCGTGCGCGCGTCGGCGAACATCGCCCTCGACGATGTGCACGTGCACGAGACGGTGCGCGCCCTCGCGCCGCTGCGCCGCCGCGTGCGCGAGCTCACGAGCGAGGGTGTCGCCTCGGGGGCGTTCCGCGGCGACGTGCCGCCCGAGTTGCTCGCCTTCCTCATCGAGGAGACCGCCCGCTCGACGCTGCGCGAACTGCGGCTCAGCACGCACGACGCGTCGGCCGCCGTCGTGCGGGTCGTGCTGTCGATCGCGGGACTCTCGTGGCGCGAGCAGGCCGAGCTCCTCGACCTGCACCCCGAGATCCTCGCTCAGGACGTGTAGTACGCGGCGGCCGCGGCGATTTCGTCTTCGGTCGGGCGACGCGGCTCGTAGTCGCGGGCGCGCACGAGACGGCGCCGACACGGGGGCTAGGATGCGAAGGACGGCCCGCTGACGGGGGGTGCGGGCCGACATCGACGCGGATGCCACCGAAGCGCCTGCGTCGTCCACCCGAACGCCGCCTCCGGAAAGCGCTTCGACGACGATGTCAGATCTCCCCTCCCTCACCGGCGCGAACCGGACGGTCGCCTCATCCACTGACGACACGCCGACGCCGCGGCGCCGCCGCGCACGGCGCATCGGGCTGATCCTCTACAGCGTGTTCGTCGGGCTCGTCGTCGTGGCCCTCATCGCCGCCGGCGCGGTGGTGTGGACGATCCAGCGGTCGTTCCCGCAGCTGAGCGGGACGATCACGGTGCCCGCACCCTCGGATGCCGGGGCCTCGGATGCCGGTCTCACCGACGACGTCGAGGTGCTGCGCGATGCGCTCGGCATCCCCACGATCATCGCCGACTCGTCGCATGACCTCTTGTTCGCGCAGGGCTACGTGCACGCCCAGGACCGCTTCTGGGAGATGGACTTCCGCCGTCACGTCACGAGCGGGCGCCTCTCGGAGTTGTTCGGCGCCTCACAGCTGCCAACCGATCAGTTCCTGCGGACCCTCGGCTGGCGCACGGTCGCGGAAGCCGAGGTCGCGGCCCTCGACGAGACCACCCGCGGGTACTACGAGGCCTACGCCGAGGGCGTCAACGCCTACCTCGCCGAGCACGACGGCGCCGACGTGTCGCTCGAGTACGCCGTGCTGGGCCTGCAGAACGCCGACTACGAGATCGAGCCCTGGACGCCCGCCGATTCGGTCGCGTGGCTGAAGGCGATGGCGTGGGATCTCCGCGGCAACATCGAGGAGGAGATCGAGCGGGCCCTCCTCGCGCAGAGCTTCACCGCCGAGCAGATCGCCGACCTCTACCCCGCCTACCCGTCCGACCGGAACCCCGTGATCGTCCCGACGATCACGACAGGGCTCGACGCGGTGCCCGCGTCGTCGTCGGACGAGTCCGCGCCCACGGCATCCGCCGCCTCCTCCACCCACACCGATCGGTCGGCGGTGGTCGAGTGGTCGGAGGTGGGATCGGTCGTCGAGGCGGCCTCGCTCCTCGTGGGAGAGGCGGGCGAGGGCATCGGGTCGAACTCGTGGGTCGTCTCGGGCGCGCACACCGAGAGCGGCCTGCCGCTGCTCAGCAACGACCCGCACCTGGGCGCGTCGCTCCCGAGTGTGTGGCACCAGGTGGGCCTCCGGTGCCGCGCGGTCGCCACGGAGTGCCCGTTCGACGTCGCCGGGTTCTCGTTCTCGGGCGTGCCGGGCGTCGTCATCGGGCACAACGCCGAGATTGCGTGGGGGTTCACGAACCTCACCGCCGACGTCACCGACCTCTACCTCGAAAAGGTCCAGGGCGACCAGTACTGGCGCGACGGGCAGCTCGTCCCGCTCGAGATCCGCACCGAGACGTTCCGCGTCGCGGGGGGCGACGACGTCACCCTCGAGGTGCGCTCGACCGTGCACGGGCCGATCATCTCCGGCGTCTCGGACGATCTCGGAAAGGTCGCGGGCGATCCCTACACGGGGTCGACGGATGCCGTGACGCCACCGACCGATGTCCCCGAGGGCGACTGGGCGGTGTCGCTCCGGTGGACGGCGCTCGACGCCGGAACCACCGCCGCGGCGATCTTCGCCCTGAACCGTGCGCAGGACTTCGACGGGCTGCGTCTCGCGGCATCCCTCTTCGACGTCCCCTCGCAGAACCTCGTCTACGCCGACCGCGAGGGGAACATCGGCTACCAGGCTCCGGGCAAGCTGCCGATCCGCGGCGCGGGCGACGGGACCATGCCCCAGCCCGGGTGGGACTCGGCGTACGACTGGACGGGCTTCATCCCGTTCGCAGAGCTCCCCGTCGCCTACAACCCTGACGAGGGGTACATCGTCACGGCGAACAACCCCGTCGTCGGTGCCGACTACCCGTACTTCCTCGGGTCGGACTTCGACTACGGGTGGCGGGCGGCGCGCATCACCGACCTGCTGCAGCGCGCGATCGCCCAGGGTCCTCTCACGGCCGACACGATGAGCGCCATCCAAGCCGACCAGGACTTCTGGATGGGAACCCGCCTCATCGCCGCGTACGCCGACGTCTCCCTCGACGACGCCGACGCGCAGGGCGCCCTCGACCTCCTGCAGCAGTGGGATGCCCAGAACGCGCCCGACTCGGCGGCCGCCGCGTACGCGAACGTGCTGTGGGACGAGCTGGCCCAGAACCTGTTCTCCCGACGCGAGCCCGCCGTCGGTCTCTCCGACCACGGGCGACTGTTCCTCGTCGTCGACACGCTCCTGGACGACCCCGGCTCGGCGTGGTGGACGAACGACCAGATCGACGTCGCGGGTCAGCGCGAGATGCTCGAGCGCTCTGCGAAGGACGCGTACACACGCCTCGTCGAGCTGCAGGGCGATGACCCGGATGCCTGGAACTGGGGCGACCTGCACGCGATCACCCTGACGAGCGGCACCTTCGGGCAGAGCGGCATCGCGCCGATCGAGGCGCTCTTCAACCGGGGTCCGTATCCGGTCGGAGGCGGCTCGGCGGTCGTCGACGCGACCGGATGGCGACTCGGGTCGGGGAGCTTCGCGACCTCGACGGTGCCGTCGATGCGCATGACGGTCGACCTCGCCGACCTCGACGCGTCGCGCTGGAACCACCTCACCGGAACGAGTGGGCACGCCTTCCACCCGAACTACATCGACCAGGTCGCTGCGTGGCAGGAGCAGCGCCAGACCCCGTGGCCGTTCTCGCTCGACGCGGTGCGCGCCGCCGCGACCGACACGCTGACCCTGACCCCCGCAGGCTGACCCGCCGCGGTCCCTCCCCGCTCGTTCTTCGGAGATCGTGCGTTCTTCGGATGTTTTCGCGCCGATCCATCCGAAGAGGCGCGAATCTCCGAAGAACGCGTGCTCTCCTGGAGGCATCCCGTGGTTGAAGCCCCCCTCGCTGAGCGAGCGCAGCGAATGACCGGGGGCTGTCAACCCCGGAACGCGATCGCACCGCTCACGTAGGCTCGCCCCATGGCGACCGCGAGCGTTCGACTGTTCGACTGCACCCCCGAGGACGTGTTCGCCGTCCTCGGCGACGGATGGCTCTACCCTGCGTGGGTGGTCGGCGCATCCCGCATGCGCGCCGTCGATCCGGAGTGGCCGGCCGAGGGGTCGCACATCCATCACTCTCTCGGCGCGTGGCCGATCCTCTTCGACGACGACACGCAGATCGTCGAGTGGTCGCCGACGCAGCGCGTGCGCCTGCGCGCCAAGGCGGGTCCGCTCGGCCGAGCGGTCGTCGTGATCGACGTGAAGCCCCGAGGCGACGGCTGCGTCGTGCGAATGGGCGAAGAGCCGGTGTCGGGCGCGATGCGCTTCGTTCCCCGCTTCCTCTGGGCGCCGCTCCTGCACTTCCGGAACGAGGAGACCCTGCGGCGCCTCGCGTATCTCAGCGAGGGTCGGCGGCGCGAGCGAGAAGCCGGCGAGCACACGGCGCGCACCGCCGTCCCGCGACCCGAGCAGGGTTTTTCCGAACCGGATGCCGTGGCCGACGTGACGATCGCCCGGGATGCGCACCCCGAGCGCGGGACGGGCGCATGACCGACGTCGAGATCGTCGGATCGGGTCCCAACGCTCTCGCGGCGGCCGTGACCCTCGCCCGTGCTGGCCTGTCGGTGCGCGTCTACGAGCGGATGTCCACGCTCGGCGGCGGCGCGCGCACCGCCGCGGACGTCGCCCCCGGCTTCCGACACGACACGTGCTCCGCCGTCCACCCGCTCGCGGTCGCGTCGCCCTTCTTCCGGGCGTTCGGGCTCTCCCGCCGCGTCGACTTCGTCACCCCCGACATCTCGTTCGCGCATCCGCTGCCCGGCGGTCGCTCGGGCCTCGCGTACCGCGACCTCGACCGCACGGTCGACTCTCTCGGCCGCGACGGCGCCGCGTACCGGCGCCTGATCGGTCCCCTCTCCGAGCGCGCGCGCGAGGTCGCCCGCTTCACCGGCTCCCCGCTCCTGCGCGTCCCCCCACACCCCGTCGTGCTGGCGCGCTTCGGCATCCGCGCGCTCCTGCAGGGCTCGCCCCTGTGGAACGCGGGCTTCGCCGAGGAGACGGCGCCGGCGATGATCACCGGGGTCGCCGCACACGCGATCATGCACCAGCCGAGCCTCGTGGGCGCGGCTGCCGGGCTCGCCCTCCAGGCCCACGCCCACGCCGCGGGCTGGCCGATCCCGCTCGGCGGAAGCCAGGCGATCTCCGACGCCCTCGCCGAAGACCTCCGCGCTCACGGCGGCGAGATCGTCACCGACCACGAGGTGCGGAGCACCTCGGAGCTCACCGCGCGTGCCGTCGTCCTCGATGTCACCCCGCGCGCCCTGATCCGCCTGGCGGGCGGACGGATGCCGGCGGGCTATCGCGCCCGGCTGGAGCGCTTCCGCTACGGGAGCGGCGCCGCGAAGGTGCAGTTCGCCCTCTCCGGACCGGTGCCGTGGGCCGACGAGCGTCTGGCCGGCGCGGGCACGATCCACCTCGGCGGCACGCGCGCGCAGATCGCGGCGAGCGAGAACGCGGTCCTCGCCGGGCGGCATCCGGCATCCCCCTACGTGCTCGTGTCGCAGCCGTCGGCCTTCGACGCCTCGCGAGCGCCCGCCGGCGGACACTCCCTCTGGACGTACACGCACGTCCCGACCGGCTCGACCCTCGACCGCACCGAGGCGGTGATCGAGACCGTCGAGCGTCACGCACCCGGTTTCCGCGATCTCATCGTCGCCTCACGCAGCTGGAGCGCCGAAGACCTCGCCGACGAGAACCCCAATTACGTCGGCGGCGACATCGGCGCGGGCGCGGCGACGTTCCGCCAGCTGCTGGCACGCCCCGTCGCGAGTCCCGAGCCGTGGGTCACGCCGATGCCCGGAATCTACCTCACGGGGGCCTCGACCTCTCCCGGTCCCGGCGTCCACGGGCAGTCGGGGTGGTTCGCGGCGCGCAGCGTGCTGCGCCGCGAGTTCGGCGTCGGAAGGATGCCGTCGCTGGCACCCTGATCTCCGCCGAGAGTCGACCGCTCAGCCGCCCGCGGCGGGGGGTGTGCGCCGCGACTCGGCGGGGGGTGTGCGCCGCGACTCGGCGAGCTCGTCGATGTAGAGCGACGTCTCATCAAGCGTCCCGTTGCGGTAGGCCTGTCGGCCCACCATGTGCGCCGACAGCGGTGCGGTCGCGAGCTGGATCACGACGATCGGAAGGAGCAGGGCCACCACCTGCCACGAGCGCAGCGAGAGGGCGACGGCGATGCAGATGAGGATGAGACCGAGCACCTGGGGTTTGGTCGCCGCGTGCAGCCGGGTCGGCACGTCGTGAAAGCGCAGCAGGCCGATCGCGGCGGTGAGGCACAGAAGGGCGCCGATCAGCACCAGGATGAGCGCGACGGCGTCGAGGATCTCGTTCATCGGTCGGTGTTGTCCCTTCGTGCGACGAAGCGGGCGATGGCGATCGAGCCGAACACGCCGACGGCGGCGATGATCAACAGCACCGGGAGGCTTCGGATGTGGTGATTGATGACCATGTCGGCGCCCAGCACGCACATGACGAGCGTCAAGAGCACGTCCGAGGCGACGGCGCGGTCGAGGATCGAGGGCCCGACGATGATCCGCCACAGCGTCAGCAGGCCCGCGATCGCGAAGACGATGTAGATGACGACGATGAGCGCGTTCACACCCCTGCACCCCCTTCACGGGGTGACTGGGCCCCGGTCCGTCCGATCGCCTCGAGCTGTGCGCGCGATCCGACGGCGCGGACGATGCGCGACTCCCACCCCTGCACGGCGCGGCGCTGATTCTCGACGTCTCGGTCGGATGTCACGCCGATGACGTGCAGGTACAGGATGCGCCGGTCGCGGTCGACGTCGACGATGAGCGAGCCCGGGATGAGGGATGCCGTCACGCCGACGTGCGCCATGATCAGGTCGTCGTCGGTGCGCAGCGGCACGGCGATGATCGCCGCACCCGGGTAGCGCGTCGGGTTGACCGTCTGCCAGGCCACGAGCAGGGAGCCGCGGACCAGTGCGAGGAGGAAGGTCGCGATGAACACGAACCCGTACCAGAGGTTGACCCTGCCGGAGAGTTCGACCGGGGGCAGACGGAAGACCCGCGTGACGAAGATCGCGACGATGAGGCCCGTGAGCGCGGCGAGCACGGTGAACTGCCCCCACAGGAGCATCCACAGGGCGATGAGCCACAGGAAGAACGGCAGTTGGCGCCAGACGGAGGTGAGGACGGCCTTGGCAGTGGGGCTCATCGGTCGGCCTCCTGCTGCAGCTGGACGAGCGACACCGGGTGCATGAGCGCTTCGCCGATGTTCGCGCACAGGGCGTACAGCGGGCCGGCGAAGACCGTCAGGGAGAGCGTGACGGCGACCATGCCGGCGGTCGTCGCCGTCATGATCCGCGGGATGACGCGGCGCTCGTTCTGCTCGTCGGCGGCCGGCGCATCGCCGAGGTACTCGATGCGTCCGACCACGGCCTGCTCGTCGGCGTGGTCGTCGTCTTCACGCCAGAAGGCCAGGTTCCACGCGCGCATGAGGGTGTACAGGGTGAGCAGCGACGTGATGATGCCGCCGACGATCAGCACATACATGATCGGGGTACCCACCTCGGCGGCTGCATCGAAGAGGGCGTACTTGCCGATGAAGCCGGAGAACGGCGGCAGTCCGCCGAGGTTCACGGCGGGGATGAAGTAGAGCACCGCGATCACCGGGGCCGCCCGCATGAGTCCCTTGACCTTGAGGATCGATGTCGACCCGGCCCGACGCTCCACAAGCCCGACCGCGAGGAACAGCGTGGTCTGCACGATGATGTGGTGGACCATGTAGTAGATCGTCGCGCCGAGGGCGAGCGGCGTCGCGATCGCGAGGCCGAAGACCAGATAGCCGACGTGGCTGACGAGCGTGAACGACAGGATGCGTTTGAGCTCGGCCTGGGCGACGGCGCCGAGGACGCCGATGATCATGGTCGCGAGCGCCACGATCAACAGCAGCGTGTTCACGTCGTTGTCGCGGAAGATCTGTGTCTCGGTGCGGATCATCGCGTAGACGCCGACCTTCGTCAGCAGGCCTGCGAACACCGCGGTGACGGGCGCCGGCGCCGTGGGGTACGAGTCGGGCAGCCAGAACGACAGCGGGAAGACGGCCGCCTTGATGCTGAAGGCCAGGAGCAGCATGAGATGGAGCACCAGCTGCGTCGACTGCGGCAGCTCCGTCATCCGCTCCGAGATCTGCGCGATGTTGACCGTGCCCAGTGCGCCGTAGATCGCGGCGATCGCGACGAGGAACAGGATCGACGAGACGAGCGAGACGACGATGTACACCACGCCCGCTCGGATGCGCGATTCGGTCGACCCGAGGGTGATGAGGACGTACGAGGCGACGAGGAGGATCTCGAACCCGACGTACAGGTTGAAGAGGTCACCGGCGATGAACGCGTTGAAGATGCCCGCCGCGAGGATGAGGTACGTCGGGTGGTAGATCGACACCGGCGTATCGTCGTCGCCGTCGGCCGCGCCCTGACCGACCGAGTACAGGAGGACCGCGAGCAGCACGATGCTCGAGACGACGACGAGGAGCGCCGCGAGCCGGTCGACGTAGAGCACGATGCCGTAGGGCACCGGCCATCCGCCCACGGATACGGCGATCGCATCGCCCGTCGAGTCGACCGCGTAGAGCAGCACGGCGGCGATCGCGAGGACGAGCGTCAGCGTGACGATCGAGATGATCACCTGCGCCCGCCGCTGTCGACCGAAGACCAGCGCGACGCCCGCGCCGAGCAGGGGCAGCGCGACGAGGAGGGGAACGAGAGCGCTCATCAGCTCTCCCCTCCCCGCTCGTCATGCGATCCGCTGTCGCTGTCGCCCGTGTGCCGGGTGCGAGGGCGGTCGGTGGGGGCGTCGTCTCGGATGCCGTCGAAGTCGCGGTGGTGCAGCACGGTGATGGGGGCGGTGTCCGTTCCGAGGAAGTCGGTCGTGGCGTCGTCGTCTTCGTCTTCGATCGCCGTCTCGTCGTCGATCGCCTCCTCGTCGGCGATCGCGCGGTCGCGCACGGCGATGTCGGCCTCGTCGTCGGTGACGGTGTCGGCCTGGCCGAGTTGCCACGAACGGTAGATGAGGGCGAGCAGGAACGCCGAGACCGCGAAGGTGATGACGATCGCCGTGAGCGTGAGGGCCTGCGGCAGCGGGTCGCTCATCTCCGAGGGATCGCCGTCGCCGTAGAAGGCGGCGATCCCGGGCTGCCCCATCACGACGAGCAGGAAGAGGTTCGCGGCGTTTCCGAGCAGGAGGAAGCCGATCAGCACGCGCGTGAGGCTTCGCTCGAGCATCGCGTAGACGCCGGCGGCGAAGAGGGCGCCCATGATGATGATGAGGACCACGGAGACGCTCACGGGGCGCTCACCCCCCGCGGAGAGACAGCGGGCGACGCACCGGATGCCTGTGCCTCACGCAGCTCCTGCGCCTGTCGGTCGACCTCGCCGCCGAGCGAGCGCAGCACGTCGAGCACGAGCCCGACGACCACGAGGTAGACGCCCACGTCGAAGATCGTCGACGTCACGAACTCGACGTGTCCGAGCACGGGGATGTCGGCTTCCCAGAAGTAGCTCGTGAGGGGCGCCGCGCCGAACAGCAGGGGGATCACCGCGCACCCGATCGCGAGCGTCATGCCCGCGCCCAGCAGGCGCCCGGCGTCCGTGGGCGCGGCGGCGCCGAGCTCGTAGCGACCGCCCGCGACATAGCGCATGACGAGCGCCATACCGGCGACGAGGCCTCCGGCGAAGCCGCCGCCGGGGAGGTTGTGGCCCGCGAAGAGCAGGTAGATCGACACGACGATGATCGAGTGGAAGAGGATGCGCACCACCACTTCGAGCATGATCGACCGATTCTCGGGTCGCACCCGCGCCCCGCCCACGAGCCAGGCCTGCCGGGTCGAGTCCGGTGCGCTCGCCCGCGGCCGCGGGCCGGCGGCCGTCTCGACGAGTGGCCGACGCGTGCGGGTGAGGCCGGTCGGCAAGGGCGAGATCGCCCGCGAGAGCAGGTCGGAGCGATGGGTGACGAAGACGAGGGAGGCCACGCCGGTCGCCGCGAGGATCAGCACCGAGAGCTCACCCATCGTGTCCCAGCCGCGCAGGTCGACGAGGGCGACGTTGACGACGTTCTTGCCGTGGCCGATGTCGTACGCGAGCTCGGGGAAGGCCGTGGATATCGGCTCGTGGATGCGCGCCCCGGTCGCGACCATCGCGACCATCGCCATCGTCGCGCCGACCGCGATCGCGAGGACCGCGCGGGCGACGGGCCACACCGACGCGTTGTGCTCGCCCAGGCGGGCGGGGATGCGGCGGAGGACGAGCGCGAAGGCCACGAGGGTGACCGTCTCGATGAGCACCTGCGTGAGGGCGAGGTCGGGGGCCCCGCTCGTCGCGAACAGGATCACCATGCCGAGCCCCGTCACCGAGACGAGGACGACGCCGGTGTAACGCTTGCGGGCACGCACCGCGATGAGGCCGGCGATGATCATGATGGGGGCGACCACCAGCTGCCACGGCGTCTGCCAGGCATCCAACTCCATGCGCCACTGCGGGCTGGCCAGCAGCGCCGTCCCCTCCGCGGCGACGAAGACGACGAAGATCGTGCCGACGTACACCGGGAGCGACCCGCGCTGCGTGAAGGTCGTCGTCCACACTGCGAGGCGGGCGAGGCCGCGCAGGCTCAGGTTGTAAACGTCGGCAGCGGTGAAGGTGAGCAGGCGTCGCGGGGTCTTCCCGGTACGCCGCGCGTACGCGAAGAGCACGACACCGAGTGCGATGCTGCCGAGCGAGAGGAAGAGCGCCGGCTCCCATCCGTGCCAGAGCGCGAGATGGTACGGGTACTCTCCCGGCGCGGCCTGGTCGGCGTAGCCGCTGAGTGCTCGGTCGAGCCAGGGCGCGGCGAAACCGAGCAGCAGCGAGAGCGTCGCGAGGATGACGGGCGAGGCGAGGAAGCCCAGCGGCGGGTCGGGCCACGCGGTCTTCGGACGGGGCGTGCCGTCGGCATCCTTCTTCGTCGCGAACGCGCCCCACAGGAAGCGCAGGCCGTACGCGGTCGTCAGCACCGAGCCCACCACGATGCCGACGAGGGCGATCGTCCCCCAGGGCTCGCCGTTCGACTCGAGCAGCGCCGAGAGCGCCGCCTCTTTGCCGAGGAATCCCAGCATGGGGACGAATCCGACCATGGATGCCACGGCGAGCGTCGCCGCCGTCGCGAGCGTGGGCGCCTGCCGCCCGACGCCGGAGAGCTCGTTGATATCTCGCGTCGAGAGCTGGCGGTCGATGACGCCGACGACGAGGAACAGCGACGACTTGAAGAGGGCGTGGGCGAGCAGCAGCGTGATGCCCGCGAGAGCCGCGTCGCGCGTGCCGTAGCCGAGGATCGCGGTGAGGAGGCCGAGCTGGCTCACCGTGCCGAACGCGAGGATGCGCTTGAGGTCGGTCTCGCGCAGGGCCTGGATGCCGCCGAGGAGCATCGTGAAGACGCCGAGCGTGATGACGATGGGGCGCCACGGGGCGGCGAGCGCGAAGAACGGCGCCACGCGGGCGATGAGGTAGATGCCGGCCTTCACCATCGCGGCGGCGTGGAGGTACGCGCTGACGGGAGTCGGCGCGGCCATGGCGCCGGGGAGCCAGAAGTGGAACGGGAAGATCGCCGACTTGCTGAGCGCGCCGACGAGCAGGAGCACGATCGCGACGTCGATGATCGGGTTCGCGGCGAGGGCCGACCCCGGTGCCGCGTAGTCGGCGAGGATCTGCGAGAGGCTGTTCGTCCCCGCCTGCACGACGAAGATGACCGCACCCACGAACATCACGAGCCCGCCGAGGGTTGTCACGAGGAGCGCCTGCAGAGCCGCGCGCCGGCTGGCGCCGCGCCAGTGATAGAAGCCGATCAGGAGGTACGACAGGATGCTCGTGATCTCCCAGAACATCACGAGCATGATGAGGTCGTCGGTGAGGACCAGCCCGTACATCGCGCCCGCGAAGGCCAGGAGCGTGGCGCTGAACAGGCCCACGCCGTCCTTCTTGCCGTCGAAGTACCAGCGGCAGTAGAGCATGACGAAGGCGCCGACGCCCGTGACGATGAGCGCCATGAGCCACCCGAGGGTGTCCATCCGCATCGAGATGTCGAGGCGCAGCTGCGGGATCCACGTCACCGACTCGGTCGGGGTGTCGCCCGCGAGCACCTGCGGGGTGAGGATCGCGGCGTGCACGAATCCGGCGGCGGGGGCGAGGGCCGCGATGTAGAACGCGCGAGGTCCGAGTCTGCCCACGAGCCACGGCAACGTCAGCGGCAGGGCCGCGAACGCAGCCAGGAGCACGAGCAAACGGGCCTCCTGACGGTCGCGGGGGTCGGACTCACAGTCTACCCGTGCCGTGCGCGCCCGGCGTCCGCGCCGCCGCGTCAGACCTGGGCGGGTCCTGTCGTATTCCCGACGCGGAACGTACAGGTGAACAGCACGGATGCCGGCTGGTCGCCCTCGAGCATGGCGGCGACCGCGGCGCCGGCGGCGCGCCCCTTGTCGGTCGGCGCCTGCACGAGCGTCGTGAGCTCGTAAGGGGCGAGACCGTCGACCGGCACGCCGTCGAAGCCCGTGACGCTGACGTCCTCGGGGACGCGGAGATCCGCCTCTTCGGCGGCGCGGATGACGCCCGCCGCGAGCAGGTCGCTCTGCGCGATGACGGCGGTGGGGCGCCTGCCCGGGTCGGCGAAGAGTACGCGTCCGGCGGCGAGTCCTTGATCGATCGAGCTGCCCGCGGTGACGAGCGCCGGGGCATCCGGGTACGTATCGCGCGCGCCGTCGAGGCGCTCGCGGGTGACGTCGATGGTGATGTCGGACCGGTCCCGCAGCCACCCGCCGCGCAGGTCGCTGCTCGCGCGGAGGGTGACGATCGCGACCCGCTCGTGGCCGAGCGAGCGCAGGTGCTCGGCCGCGGTGCGCTGCGCCTCACGGTTGTCGAGGAGGATCTGCGGCACGTCGGGCCCGGCATCCCCCTCGATCACGACGATGGGAAGGCCGCGCTGGCGCGCGGTCTCGAGCGAGTCGCGCAGCGGCGCGTCGCAGCCGATCAGCACGGCGGCGTCGAGAGGGGCGCTGGTGATGGTGGGGGCGTTCTCGATGTCGCTGTGGCTGCGCAGGAGCAGCAGTCCCGCGCCGAGAGGGGCCACGGCCTCGGCGAGCCCGTCCATCATGAGGCGCTGCACGGGGTCGAGGAACATGTAGTTGAGGCTCGACCCGACGACGACGCCCACGATGCCGCTGCGTCCGAGACGCAGCGAGGCGGCACGGGGGTCGGGTCCGGTGTAGCCGAGGGTCGTCGCCGCCTCCATGACGCGCTGGCGCGTCGCGTCGGAGACGGGGGTCTTGCCGCTGAACACGACGGATGCCGTCGAGGGCGAGACGCCCGCCTCGCGGGCGACGTCGGAGATGGTCGCCCGGCGTGTGGTCACCCCTGCATCGTAACGCGGCCCGTTCCCGCGCGTCGAATCGATTCGGTAGACTGCCGAGGTGACTTCTCCTGATGCCCCCGTCGCGCGTGACGCCGCGACGCCCGGCAGTTTCGCGGCCGGCGCGGCCGACCGCCTTCGGCTCGTACAGTGGCGCACCGCGGTCTTCGCCTTGTTCCTGCTGTGCGGGGTGACGTTCGCATCCTGGGCATCGCGCCTTCCCGCGGTGAAGTCGAACCTCGGCATCGACGACTTCGAAGTCGGGGTTCTGCTGTTCGCGATGGGCACGGGGTCGCTCGCCGGCGTCATGCTCGCGAACGTGATCGTCGCGCGCTGGGGCGCGAAGCGGGGTCTGTCGGTCACGGTCGTCGGCGTCGCGATCGGGCTGCTGCTCGCCGCGCTCGGCGTGGACGCCCTGAGCTCCTACGCCCTCGCGGCGACGGGCCTCGCGCTCATGGGTCTGTGCTTCGGCGCGACCGACGTCATGATCAACGTCGAGGCGGCGGCGGTCGAGCAGGCGTTCGGGCGCACCCTCATGCCGCTGTTCCACGCGTTCTTCAGTCTCGGCACGGTCGCCGGCGCGGGGATCGGCGTCGCGATGGCGGCCTGGAAGGTCGGCGTCTCGTGGCATCTCGGTGTCGTCGCGCTCGTCTGGATCGTCGTGACGACGGGCGCGCTGCGCTTCGTTCCGTCGCACGCGCCCGGTACCGATTCGGCGGAGGATGCCGGGGTTCCCGTCTCGACCCGGCGTGAGCGGATCATGGCGTCGCTCGCGGTGTGGCGCGACCCGCGGACGTGGGCGATCGGCGCGATCATCCTCGGCATGGCGTTCGCCGAGGGCAGCGCGAACGACTGGCTGACGATCGCCGTCGTCGACGGCCACGGCGAGACCGAGGCGACCGGCGCGATCTTCCTGACGGTGTTCTCGGTGTCGATGACGGTGTTCCGTGCGATCGGCGGCCCGATCGTCGACCGCATCGGACGCGTGTGGGCGCTGCGGGTCCTCGCGGTGACGGCGGGCGTGGGCCTGGCGATCTTCATCCTGGCGCCCAACCTGCCGCTCGCGTTCGTCGGTGTCGCTCTGTGGGGAGCGGGTGCGTCGCTCGGGTTCCCGCTGGGGATGTCGGCGGCGGCCGACGATCCGACGAAGGCCGCGGCATCCGTGTCGGCGGCGGCGACGATCGGCTACGTGGCATTCCTGTGCGGCCCGCCGGTGCTCGGCTGGATCAGCCACCAGATCGGCATCCTGCCCACCCTGTGGATCATCGTCGGCCTCATCGTGATGAGCGGGTTGGCCTCGGGGGCGGCGCGCCCGATCGCCGGCTCGAAGGTCGGCCGCGGCGGTCACTGAGCCGCTCCGCCCTGCGTTCGCCCCGCGTACACTCGACGGGTGCGTCTTGTCATCGCCCGCTGCTCCGTGGATTACACCGGCCGTCTCAACGCGCATCTGCCGCTCGCGACGCGCCTGCTCGTGCACAAGGGAGACGGATCGCTGCTCGTGCACTCCGACGGCGGATCGTACAAGCCACTCAACTGGATGAGCCCGCCCTGTACCCTCACCGTCGAGATGCCCGATGACGAGTCGGCGTCGGCAGGTGTGCGCGAGCACTGGCGGGTGACGCACGCGAAGACCGGGGATGCCTTGCTCGTCCGCATCTACGAGGTGCTGCACGATTCATCGCATGAGCTCGGCGTCGACCCCGGGCTGCAGAAGGACGGCGTCGAGGCCGATCTGCAGCGCCTCCTCGCCGAGCAGGTCGGGGTGATCGGTGACGGGCTGACGCTCGTGCGCCGCGAGTTCCCGACGGCGATCGGCCCGGTCGACCTGCTGCTGCGGAACCCCGAGGGCGGCACGATCGCCGTCGAGGTGAAGCGCCGGGGCGACATCGACGGCGTCGAGCAGTTGACGCGCTACCTCGCGCTGCTGAACCGCGACCCGCACCTCGCGCCCGTGAGCGGGGTCTTCGCGGCCCAGGAGATCAAGCCGCAGGCGAAGGTGCTCGCCGGTGACCGCGGCATCCGCTGCGTCACGCTCGACTACGAGGACATGAAGGGCACCGAGTCGGGCGCCCCGCGCCTCTTCTGAGTTCCGCTCGCGAGACGGGCGTCTCGACTCGCTGCGCTCGCGGGGCGACCGGGCAGTGCCCGGAGAGCGAGTGCGTGTCACGCCGACTCGCCGCGCTCGCTCAACGAGTGGGTGCTGCTGCGCGGGGTGCGCGCCAAGGGGTGCGTGGGGGTGGGTCGAACATCCACCGCAGCGGGGACTTCGAGCGCAGTTCGATCGGGGTGTCGGTGTCGCCGGGCGGTGGGAGGAGCAGGAAACGCTCCTTCCCGTCGCGGACGATGCGCATCCCGCTGACGTGCAGATGGACGTGATGGTACGCGCACAGCAGCACGCCGCGGTCGATGTCGGTGCGGCCGGCGTCCTTCACCCACTCGTCGATGTGGTGGGCTTCGGTCATCGCGGGCGGCCGGTCGCAGCCCGGCCACACGCATCCGCCGTCGCGCGCTGCAAGGGCAACACGCTGGGCGGGACTGAACAGTCGCTGCTCCCGGCCCAGATCGAGGGGGTTGCCGCACGCGTCGACAGTGAGGGGCACGATGCCGGTGTTGCACACCATCCGCTCGACCATCGCTCCCGGCAACGTCGTCGCTCCATCCTCGGTGTGCCCGGTCTGCGCCGTGTCATCGGCGCCACCCCGCCCGCCGCGCAGGAGCCGGCCGAACAGCGACCCATCGGCATCCGCCTCGCCCACAGCACCGGCGATGGTGACGACTCTGACCCCGGCCTGCCGCGCCCCGAACACGTCGGTCTCGTTCGCGGTCGCCCCGACCTGCACGAGATCGGTGAGCAGGTCGTACGCGAGTTGGTCGTTCGTTCGCGGGTCCTCACGGAGCTCGTCCGCGGCGGCGCGTTCCTCATCGGTCATGAACCGGGGTCCTCCGCGGCGTGGGCGCAGCGCGGCGGCGATCACGGACTCCCAGAACGCGGCGGTCGCATCGTCGAACACGAGGTATCCGCGGCGGGTGCCGTCGGCGTCGGTCCGCATCCGGAACGACCGCGCCTCATAGCGTTCCGTCCACCGCGCCTCAGCTCCCGCGGGGTCCAGCGCGTCCCGCACCGCCCGCGCCGACGCGGCGAGATCCTCGACCGTGCAGCTCGGCGCTTCGTCGATCAGCTGCGACGCGGCGACCCGCCACACCTCGCGGACCTCGTCGTCCGCACGCCCCACGACCTGGGGCGGCTCACCGAGGCCCCGCCGGATCACATCCACCTGCGCCCGCGTCACCACCCCCGCCAGCAACGCGTCCCCGAGCGGCTGATGCCACGGCACCACACGCACCGGCGACGAATCCTCGCCCGAACCCCCGTCACCGCCACCCGCACCGTCGCCACCCGCACCGTCATCACCGGCACCGGCGAACCCCGCCACGACCGCCTCCCCCACCTTCACCGCCCGCACCGCGTCACCCCGCGAGACTCCGGTGATCTCCTGGATCATCTGCACCGGCCCCCGGAAACCCCCACCCTGCGCGAGGCCGCCATGCCCCGCCGCTCGCGCCGACCTTTGGGCGATCACCCCGGCCAGCACGACCTCCAGCTTCTGCACCTCCCGCGACAGCGCCGCGACGGCCGAGAACGCGTCACGCACCGACGCATCACTCAGGCATCCCGCCCCCGCGGCCAACCCCACCACGTCGCAGTCCAGCTCAGCGAACATCGCAAGACGGGCCACACCGTCGCGAAGATCACCGAGAAACGTCATACCCCCATCATCTCGGAATCGAACATAAATAGCAATGCCGCGACGCGAATAGGTTCGAATATTTCATCGATGCGGTCGGCGTCCGGCTAAGTTGGAACCATGACCGCGCGCTCCCCGTTCACCTGTGTTCTCTGGGATGTGGACGGCACGGTGGTCGACGCGTCCGACGGCATCCTGCGACGTCTCGCGATCGCGCTCGAACACTTCGGCAAGCCGGCGGCGACGCGCGAGGAGCTCGTCCACTGGATCGGTCCGCCGATGTTCGAGTCGTTCCAGACCAACATCGGCATGACGCCCGAGGAATCCGCCGAGGCGGTCGCCTACTATCGCACGATCGGCAAGGCCGACGGCTACACGACGGGTGCGAAGCTCTACCCGGGTATCGGGGAGCTGATCGGTGCCCTCGCCGCGGCCGGAGTCGCACAGGCGACGGCGAGCTCGAAGCCCGAGATCCAGGTCGCCGCCCTCGTCGAGCACTTCGACCTGGCGCCGTCGTTGCAGGCCGTCGTCGGTGCCACGGCAGACGAGAAGACGCTCGCTTCGAAGACCGACATCGTCGCCGAGGCGCTGCGGCGCCTCGAGGTGGCCGGCGCCGACACGAGTCGCCCGGTGCTCATCGGCGACCGTCACCACGACATCGACGGAGGCGCGGCGAACGACGTGCCGGTGATCTTCGTGCGGTGGGGCTTCAGCTGGCCGCACGAGTCAGAGGGCGCTGCCGCTGTCGTCGATACGATAGACGAGCTGCGCACCCTGCTTCTCGTCGACGAGCCGGCGCCCTGAGTGCCGGGCCCGTCGACGAGCACGATACGAGAACGGCCCGCACGAAGCGGGCCGTCATCGGATCAGAGGGGTCGGATGTTCTCCGCCTGCAGGCCCTTGGGGCCCTGGGCGATCTCGAACTCGACGCGCTGGTTCTCCTCGAGCGAGCGGTAGCCGCTCGAGTCGATCGCGGAGTAGTGAGCGAAGACGTCTGCGCCGCCCTCATCGGGAGCGATGAACCCGAAGCCCTTCTCCGAGTTGAACCACTTGACGGTGCCCTGCGTTGCCATGAACTGCCTTACTGACGTGCGAAGTCGACGCGAACGCGCCGATCCTGTCCCACGCTAGTGGCGCGCACCGACACGCGCCGCACTGTGACGGCGATGGTGACATAAACGTTGCAAGAAAAATCCGAGAACGGGCGGCAAAACCATTCGACGCCCGGGCGTCTCGCGCTCTGCGCGTGCGCCCGGGCGTCGACGGATCCCCCCGGATAGGCCACGCTCAGCGTGACAGCGCCAACTGTACTGATATATCGCCCACCGCGGGAGGGCACAAGCGTGAGAATTGGCCGAGAGATTCCCAATCGTGACTTCTCGCGCGAGGACCGGAGACGAGAACCGCAGACGTGGTGCGACGCGATTTCACGGCCGGAGAGTCGCGATCTCATAGGAGGCCCTCGTAAACTTGCGCGCGATGACCGCCATCCTCCCCCCGATCGATCTCACCGGCGGCACGATTCTCAGCGATGAGGTCTATGCCCGCATCGGCGAAGCCATCCTCGACGGCACGTTGCCCGCCGGAAGCCGTCTGCGCGACATCGACCTCGCCGCGCAGCTCGGCGTCTCGCGCACGCCGGTGCGCGAGGCCCTGCAGCGTCTCGAGCGTTTCGGTCTCGTCGAGGTCGCGGTCGGCCGCTACACCCGCGTGACCGAGCCGACCGAGACCCTCCGCAACGAGACGGGGGAGTTCACCGCCTACTTCATGGGAAACGCGCTGCGCCTCGCGCTGCAACGGTGTACCGATGACGACCTCACCGGCCTCGCCCGAGAATTGGATGCCGTCATCGCCAGCGCCGATCGAGAGGACACCCTTTCGCTGTTCGAGACCTCGAGCATCTTCTTCGAACACGTCACGAAACTGACCGGGAACTCGATGTTCATCGGGATCATCCGCGAGGCATCCCTCACCGTCCAGCGGAACCTGCGCGGCTGGAAGCCGTTCCTCGCGTGCCCGATCTCGCGCGCGGAGGGCTACCGGCGCCTTCGCGACCACGTCACCGCACGCGACGCCGACGCCGCGGAGCGCGAACTTCGCTCCCTACACGGCATCGGCTGAGCGCCCCAGCCCTCGGCAACTACCGAGGATGAGTACGACCGCACGGCTGACCCTTCGGAGCGACCGCGGCTCGAACGGGACGGCGGGTGCGGCGGCGACGGACATGGCCCGACGGTCTACGGCGCGTTCGGCTTCGAGGCGGCGTATCGGAGCGAGGTGCAGAGCGACGCGACACCCGGGTAGCGCGTGCCGTAGTAAGTCTGTGGGGTGAGCGCAGCCGCGCCCGACCGCGGAAACCCGCGATCCTCACCGCCGACGGGCGTCACGGAGACTGAATACGGGACACCCCGCCCGCACCGGCACCATCACCGCCGGCACCCACCGCACACGCAAGCGCCCCCGATCCGGATGAAAACCCAGATCAGGGGCCCAAAAAGTACTGCGTGCGCGAGGGGGGACTTGAACCCCCACGCCCTTGCGGGCACTGGCACCTGAAGCCAGCGCGTCTACCTATTCCGCCACTCGCGCGTTCCACGGCATCCGAAGATCCGTGGAGTCAACTTCCCGAGGATATCATGTGGCGGATCCCCCGCAGAATCCCGACGACTGCCCCCGCGGCCCGTCCCGCGCACCCGCGCGGCGCCGTTCTCCCGGGGTCTTCCAGGGTGTGCAACTAGCATGTACGCACCGGCCACCTACCTAAGCAGGGCCCAACCAGGCCAGAGGAGCCCCGTGGGACTACTTGACAGCTTCGAGAAGGGACTCGAGCGCGCCGTCAACAGCGCGTTCGCGAAGTCCTTCCGCAGCGGCATCCAGCCGGTGGAGATCGCGGCGGCCCTCCGCACCGAGATCGACGCGAAGGCGGCGGTCGTCAGCCGCGACCGGATCCTGGCGCCGAACTCGTTCGAAGTGCGCATGGCGCCCGCCGACCTCGAACGCATGCACTCGCTCGGCTCGACCCTCGACGACGAGCTGCTCGCGCTCGTGCAGAAGCACGCGTCCGCCCAGGGCTTCAGCTTCGCGGGACCGGTGTCGATCTCGCTCTCCGGCGACGAGCAGCTCCCGACCGGCACACTGCGCGTCGCCTCGCAGACCGCCGCCGGCACGGTGTCGTGGCGGGGAGTGGTGGATGTCGAAGGAAAACGGCATCCCCTCGCGAAGAGCCGCACCGTGATCGGCCGCGGCACCGACGCGGACATCACGATCGCGGATGCCGGGACGAGCCGGCGCCACGTCGAGATCCTCTGGGACGGCGAGCGCGCCATGGTCCGCGACCTCGGCTCGACCAACGGCACGAAGCTCGACGGCCACCCGATCGCCGAAGCCCCGCTGCCGCCCGACTCGGTGATCACGATCGGGCGCACCGACATCACCTTCCGCGTGGTCGCGCAGGCGACGCCGCCCCGCCCCACGACCTCCGCCGCCGACGCGACGCGCGCGTTCGGCATCGGCGGGGGAGGGGGCCTCGCGTGACGAGCGAACTGACCCTGCTGCTGCTGCAGGTGGGCTTCCTTCTGCTGCTGTGGTTCTTCGTCTTCGCGGTGGTCTACTCGCTGCGCGCCGACGTGTTCGGCGTGAAGGTGCGAAAGCTCCCCGCCCCCGCGGCGGCTCCCGCTCCAGCCGCACCGGCACCCGCCGCGGCAGCCACCGCGCCGGTCACGAAGAAGCCGGCGAAGGATGCCGCCGCCACCGCGCCGGGCGCCAAAGGCCCCCGCAAGGCCACCCGCGAGTCGGTGTCGCGCATCATCATCACGAGCGGCCCGAAGGCCGGCCTGGAACTTCCCCTCACCGGCGAGCCGCTGACGATCGGCCGCTCGAGCGAATCGGGCCTCGTGATCCGCGACGACTACACCTCGAGCCACCACGCCCGCCTCCTCCTCTGGGGCGACCAGTGGATGCTGCAGGACCTCGACTCCACGAACGGCACCTGGCACGACGGAGCGCGCGTCGCGAGCCCCGTCCCGGTGCTCGTCGGCGCCCCCATCAAGGTCGGCGCCACGACGTTCGAGCTGCGGAAGTAAGCCGGCGCCATGGTCTTCGAGGGGTCGAGTGCCGCCATCTCCCACACCGGGAAGGTGCGCTCCAACAACCAGGATTCGGGCTACAGCGGCACGAACCTGTTCGTCGTCGCCGACGGCATGGGCGGGCACGCGGGCGGCGACGTGGCCTCGTCGATCGCGGTGCATCGACTGCGCGAACTCGACGAGCCCTTCGACAACCCGACCGACGCCGAGCGCGCCCTGCAGGAGGCGATCACCTCCACCGCGACGCTCCTGATCGACACGGTGGCCGAGCGCCCCGAACTCGCCGGCATGGGGACGACCGTGAGCGCCCTCGACTTCGTCGATGACTACGCGGTGATCGCGCACATCGGCGATTCGCGCATCTACCTCTACCGCGACGACGCTCTGACCCAGATCACGACCGATCACACGTTCGTCCAGCGCCTCGTCGACTCGGGCCGCATCACCCCGGAAGAGGCGCGCTACCACCCGCGCCGCTCGGTGCTCATGCGCGTGCTCGGCGACATGGACCCCGACCCCCAGGTCGACACGTTCATCATGCCGACGCAGGCGGGCGACCGGTGGCTGCTGTGCTCCGACGGCCTCTCGGGCGTGGTCGACGACGCGCACACCGAGAAGGCGCTCGCGCAGCATCTCCCACCGGGTCGCACCGCCGACATCCTCCTCAAGCAGGCTCTCGACGGCGGCGCGCCCGACAACGTGACGATCGTGATCGTCGACGTGGGCGGCAGTCATCCCGTCTTCAGCGGCACCCCGACGATCGTCGGCTCGGCCTCGAACCCGCAAGGCGTCGAGGTGCCCGCGGCGCGCCCCGGGCGCACCAGCTGGCTGCACCCGAACCGTCAGGCGGCGAACGAGCCGACGCACTTCGAGCCCGCCCCGGAGTTCCTCGAGGAACTCATCGAAGAGGATCGTCGCCGCTCGCGCCGCCGCCGCATCTGGTGGATCGTCGGGCTCGTGGTCATCCTCGGCGCGATCGCGGCGTCGCTGTTCGGCGCGTACAGCTGGACCCAGTCGCGCTACTTCGTCGGCGCCGACGAAGACACGGTCGTGATCTTCCGCGGCATCCAACAGGACCTCGGTCCTATCTCGCTCTCCTCGCCGTACGAGGAGACCGGCATCCTGCTCAGCGACCTCCCCTTCTATCAGCGGCTCGCGGTGCAGCAGACGATCTCGGCGCGTTCGCTCGCCGACGCCGAATCGATCGTCGAGACGATCCGCCAGACCGCGGAGTCGACACCGTGACGGCCACCGAGGCGGGCGCGGTCCAGACCGACACCGCGGTTCTGAAGGCCCTGCGGAAGATCCGGATGCCGCAGTCGCAGCGCAATCGCGAGCTCGCCCTGCTCCTCTTCGCGTTCGTCATCAACGCCGCCGCGGTCGCGCTCGTGCAGCTCGGTGCGCTCGGGGCGATCGACTGGACGTTCCTCTATTACTGCGGGGCGCTCACCGCGCTCGTTCTCGGTCTGCACGTGGTGCTGCGCTACGTCGCCCCGCAGGCCGACCCGTTCGTCGTGCCGATCGCGACGGTGCTCTCGGGCCTCGGCCTCGCGATGATCTACCGGATCGACATCGAGAAGAACAACACCGGGTGGGAAGCCCTGTCGACCCGCCAGCTCGTGTGGCTCGCGATCGCCGTCTCCGCCGCCGTCGCGATCGTCGTGCTGCTGCGGAACTACCGCGTGCTGCTGCGCTACACCTACCTGTTCGGGCTTGCCGGCATCGTTCTGCTCCTCCTCCCGTTCGTCCCCGGCCTCGGCACGAACGCGGGCGCCGACGTCTGGATCTCGATCGGCGGCATCTTCTCCTTCCAGCCCGGCGAGCTCGCCAAGATCTGCCTCGCGATCTTCTTCGCCGGGTACCTCGTGCGCACCCGTGAGGCGCTGACCTCCGTCGGCACGCGCTTCCTCGGCATCACCTGGCCGCGCCCGCGCGAACTGGGCCCGCTCCTGCTGCTGTGGGCGGGGGCGATGGCGATCATCGTGCTGCAGCGCGACCTCGGCACGGGAATGCTCATCTTCGGCATGTTCGTCGCGATGCTCTACGTCGCGACCGGCAAGACGAGCTGGGTCGTGATCGGCCTCACCCTCGTCGCGATCGGGGTCGCGCTCGCCACGACCGTCCTGCCCTACGTGCAGGCGCGCTTCACGAACTGGCTCCACCCCTTCGACCCCGACACGATCAACGACTCGAGCTTCCAGCTCGCGTCGGGCATCTTCGGCCTCGCCCACGGCGGACTCATCGGCACGGGCCTCGGCCGCGGCCGCCCGGGGCTCACGCCGCTCTCGCAGAGCGACTACATCTTCCCGAGCCTCGGCGAGGAGCTCGGCCTCATCGGCGTCTTCGCGATCCTGTGCCTCTACATGGTGTTCGTGAGCCGCGGCATCCGCATCGGCATGGCCGGGCAGGACGACTTCGGCAAGCTCCTCGCGACGGGCCTGTCATTCACGATCGGCCTGCAGGTCTTCCTCATGGTCGGAGGGGTCACGGGCCTCATCCCGCTGACCGGGCTGACGACGCCCTTCCTCGCGGCGGGCGGATCGTCGCTCATCGCGAACTGGATCATCGTGGCGCTCCTCCTGCGCATCTCCGACGCCGTCCGTTCCCGGCCCCGGGTCGTGATCGGATGAGGGTGGTGATCGGATGACGAAGGAACTCAAACGCCTCAGCCTCATTCTCGTGCTGATGTTCTTCGCCCTGTTCGGGGCGACGAGCTGGATCCAGGTGATCCAGGCACAGACCCTCGCCGAGCATCCCGACAACCGGCGCACGCTGTACGACTCGTTCGAGGTGCAGCGCGGGTCGATCATCGCCGGCGACCAGGTCATCGCCTCCTCGGTGCCCACCGACGACCTCTACAGCTGGCAGCGCCAGTACACGGATGCCCCGATGTGGGCGCCGGTGACAGGATTCATCAACCCGGTGCTCCGCAACGCCACGGGGCTCGAGCGCGCGATGAACAGCGAGCTGTCGGGAACCGCGAACTCCCAGTTCCTCTCCCGGATCGACCAGATCATCACGGGCCAGCCGCCGCGCGGGTCGAACGTGCTCACCACGCTCGACCCCGAGTTGCAGCGCATCGCCTACGACGCCCTGGGTTCGTACACCGGCGCCGTCGTCGCGCTCGACCCGAAGACCGGCCGGGTGCTCGCGATGGTCACGAGCCCGAGCTACGACACGAACCTCCTCGCGCAGCACGACACCGCGGCGGTCAACAACACGTACGCCGAGCTCGAAGACGCCGCCGTCAACCCGCTCTGGAACCGCACGATCGAGGGAAGCCTCAACCCGCCGGCATCCACGTTCAAGCTCGTGCTCGTCTCCGCCGCGCTCTCCTCGGGCAAGTTCACCCCCGAGTCGACCTTCGACAATCCCTCGAGCTGGGTTCTGCCGGGAACCAGCACCGCGATCCACAACTTCGACGGCGGCACGTGCGGCCCCGGCGAGAAGGCGTCGATCGCCACGGCGCTGCGGCTCAGCTGCAACATCCCGATGGCCCAGCTCGCCGTCGCGCTCGGGCAGGACGCCATCCGCGCCGAGGCTGAGAAGTACGGGTTCAACTCGAGCTTCGAGATCCCCCTCCTCACCACCGCGTCGGTGTATCCCACGAAGTCGCTCAGCGAAGACGAGGTCGCCTCGACCGGTTTCGGGCAGGGCGACGTCATCGCGACGCCGCTGCAGATGGCGATGGTCGCAGCGGGCATCGCGAACGACGGCGTGGTGATGAACCCGCGCATGGTCGACCGCGTCGTCGCTCCCGACCTGACGGTGCAGCAGACCTTCGAGAGCACCGAATTCGGCCGCGCCCTGTCGGCGCAGGATGCCGAGACGATGACCTCCCTCATGATCGCGAATGTCCGTGACGGCGTCGCGAGCGGTGCAAGAATAGAGGGCGTCGACGTCGCCGGGAAGACCGGTACCGCGGAGCACGGGCCCTCGGACCCGTACACGCTGTGGTTCACGGGTTTCGCTCCGGCGGAAGACCCCGAGGTCGTCGTGGCGGTCATGATCGAAGACGGCGGAGGGCTCGGCCAGCAAGGGACGAGCAACGGGATCGCGGCCCCCATCGCGAAACGAGTCATGGAAGCGGTGCTGAGCAGATGAGACCGACGCAGGGTGTGAGCTTCGGTGGGCGCTACGAACTGGACTCCCGGATCGCGATCGGCGGCATGGGCGAGGTCTGGGAGGCCACCGATCACGTGATCGGCCGCACGGTCGCCATCAAGATCCTCAAGGACGAGTACATGGGCGACCCCGGGTTCCTCGAGCGCTTCCGCGCCGAGGCCCGTCACGCCGCGCTCGTGAACCACGAGGGCATCGCGAGCGTCTTCGACTACGGCGAGGAGAACGGCTCCGCCTTTCTCGTGATGGAGCTCGTACCCGGCGAGGCGCTCTCGACCATCCTCGAGCGCGAGGGAACCCTCTCCACCGACAAGACGCTCGACATCGTCGCCCAGACCGCGTCGGCACTGCAGGCGGCGCACTCGGCCGGCCTCGTGCACCGCGACATCAAGCCCGGAAACCTCCTCATCACCCCCGACGGGCGCGTCAAGATCACCGACTTCGGCATCGCGCGCATCGCCGACCAGGTGCCGCTGACGGCGACCGGCCAGGTGATGGGCACGGTCCAGTACCTCTCGCCCGAGCAGGCGTCGGGCCACCCGGCATCCCCCGCGACCGACATCTATTCGCTCGGCATCGTCGCGTACGAATGCCTCGCCGGCAAGCGTCCCTTCACGGGCGAGTCGCAGGTCGCGATCGCGATGGCGCAGATCAACGACGCCCCGCCGCCGCTGCCCGAGACGATCGCCGAGCCCGTGCGGAACTTCGTGATGAGCATGATCGCGAAGAAGCCCGAAGACCGGCCCGCCACGGCGTCCGCCGTCGCGCGCGCCGCCACGGCGCTGCGCCGCGGTGACATCGCCGGCGCGGTCGCGATCGTGCCCGCGATCGCGGGGGAGCGCTCCGCCGACGAGGTGACGCAGCTGCTTACTCCCGCCGGAGACGATGGCGCGACCCGCATCATGACGACCACCACCGTCGCCGGCCCCGCCGGTGAGGTCGAAGAGGTGCTGGACGGCGCCGAGAAGAAGAAGCGCAGCGCCTGGACCTGGCCGCTCGTCGCCCTCATCGTCCTCCTGCTGCTGGTGCTCGGCGGCACGCTGTTCGCGCTCTTCTCGAACCAGAACCCCCAGCCCGCACCGACCACGCCGACGTCGGCCGCGCCGTCGCCCACCGAGACCCCGACGCCCGAGCCGACCGAGGAGGACGTCAACCTCGGCGCCATCGACCTGAGCGGCCTGACGTGCTCCGAGGCGGGCGACAAGCTGAGCGCTGCCGGCATCACGGCGACGCCGACGTGCACCGACGGCAACGCCGCCCCGTCCGAAGACGAGGTCGGTCTGGTCTACCAGTGGAACCCGCGCTCGGGCAACGTGAGCCCCGACGCCGTCATCGCCCTCACGACGTACGCCGAGCAGGCGCAGATGAGCGCACCGGGCGCTCCGACGCTCAGCGCGTCGACCGTCGAGGCGGGCAAGGAGCTCGGCGTCACCTGGCAGGGCTACAGCTGCCCGGCCGGCTTCACGCCCACCAACTACGTGTTCACCGTCAACGGCGGCACGTTCCAGGCGGGCAACGGCAACCAGGCATCCTTCCTCATCGGACAGCAGCCGGCCGTCGTCATCGCCGGAGCATCGGGCAGCGTCGTCGTCAACTACGTCGTCGAGTGCGAGAACGGCAACGGAACGGTCCGCCGCTCGCCCGCCTCGTCCGACGTCGTCGCGACGATCACCGCACCCGCCCCCTCACCGTCTCCGACCACGGAGCCCTGACCGGGGGGTCCGTTAGGCTGGCTCGCGTGCCGATCGGCGAGTGACCGGCGCTTCAGGGAGAGATGTGTCTGCAGAACGACGCGTGCTGTCGGGCCGCTACGAGGTCGGCGAGCTGATTGGTCGCGGCGGCATGGCGACCGTGTACCGCGGGCGCGACCTGACCCTCGGGCGCGAGGTGGCGATCAAGCTCCTGAAGCGCGAACTCGCCGCCGACGCGAGCTTCCGCACCCGGTTCCGGCTCGAAGCGCAGGCGGCGTCTCGTATGTCGCACCCGGCGATCGTGCGGGTCTTCGACGCCGGTGAAGACACCGAGACCGATGCCGACGGCACCACCCACCCGGTTCCGTACATCATCATGGAGCTCGTCTCGGGCCGCCTGCTGAAAGACATCGTCGCCGAAGGTCCCGCGCCGATCGACGACGCGATCCGCTACACCGACGGCATCCTCGAGGCTCTCGAGTACTCCCACCGCGCGGGGGTCGTTCACCGCGACATCAAACCGGGCAACGTCATGGTCACGGCAGCCGGGCAGGTCAAGGTGATGGACTTCGGCATCGCCCGCGCGGTGTCGGACTCGTCCTCGACGGTTGCCGAGACGACCGCGATCATCGGCACCGCGGCGTACTTCTCGCCCGAACAGGCCAAGGGCGAACCGGTCGACGCGCGCGCCGACGTCTACTCGACGGGCGTCGTCCTCTACGAACTGCTCACGGGCCGCACGCCGTTCCGCGGCGACTCGCCCGTCGCCGTCGCCTACCAGCACGTCAGCGAGACGCCGATCCCCCCGTCCGAGATCGTCGACAGCGTGCCCCGCTCGTTGGATGCCGTGACCCTCCGAGCCCTCGCGAAGGACCCGTACCAGCGCTATCAGGACGCCGCGGCGTTCCGTCGCGCGCTGGGCGACACCCGCGAAGGCAAAGCGCCGACCAAGAAGCAGGTCGGCGCGCTGACGAACGAGCTGTACGGCGCGAACCCTCGTCAGGCCGACGAGACGGCGCGCTCCCTCCGCCAGCTCTCCACCGACACCACGATGCGCCGGACCCAGGCGGGACCCCCGGTCGCATGGATCTGGGCGGGCGTCGCCGTACTGGCTGTCGTCCTCGTCTCCGTGCTGTTCTGGGTGCTCACCAACCGCCCCGGGACGAACGTCCCCGGCAATGCACGCATCGTCGAGAACGTGGTCGATGTCGCATGGGAGCGCGCGAGCGAGGTGCTGATCGCGCAGGACCTCGAACCGGAGCGGATCGACGAGAGCAGCGAAACGATCGCGGCGGGGAACGTCATCCGCACCGATCCCGGCGCGGGGACGAGCGTGGCACCCGGCCAGACGGTGAAGGTCTACGTCTCGACGGGTCAGGAGATGGCGACCGTGCCGCTCCTCGTCGGCCTCAGCACCGACGCGGCGAGCGCCGCGCTCGACGACGTCGGCCTGAAGCTCGGCGCGGTCCGCACGCAGAACGATCCGGATCTCGCCGAGGGAACCGTGATCTCCGCCGATCAGTCCGAGGGCGCGAAGGTCGCACTCGGATCGTCCGTCGGCCTCGTCGTCGCCAGCGGCAAGGTCACGCTCGTCGACGTCGTCGGTTACACGGCGGATGCCGCACAGCGTGCCCTCACCGCCGATTCGCTCAAGCTCACGCCGGAAGTCATCGAAGACCCGAACTGTCCGGCGAGCCCCGGCGACCCCGTCGTCGCGACGCAGTCACTCGCCCCGGGCGATGTGCCGATCCACTCCACCGTGCAGCTCACGGTGTGCACGGGACCGTAGCGCACGCTCAGTCCGGCGCCCGAGCGGCCCCAGGCCGCCCCCGAGCGGCCCGCGCGATCAGACGACGGTGCGGTGCGGGGTCAGTCGCGCCCCGAGGCGTGCGGCGCCTCGGCATCCGACCTCTTCGAGCCACGTCCCGAGCAGCCGGTAACCGTGCTCGGTGAGCACCGCCTCGGGGTGGAACTGCACGCCGCGCAGCGGCAGCGTGCGGTGGGCGAGAGCCATGATCGTGCCCGTCGCCGTCCGCGCCGTCGCGACGAGTTCCGGCGGGACGCTCTCCGGGTCGACCGCCAGTGAGTGGTAGCGCGCCGCGCGGACGGGGGAGGGGATGCCGTCGAACAGCCCGTCGCCGCCGTGATGGACCTCGCTCGTGATCCCGTGCATGAGTTCGGATGCCTCCGACACGCGCCCACCGAACGCGACGGCGAGCGCCTGGTGCCCGAGGCACACGCCGAGGAGCGGCACACCGGCGCGCGCCGCGGCGCGGACGATCTCGATCGATGCTCCGGCGGCTTCGGGGGTGCCCGGGCCGGGCGAGACGAGGATGCCGTCGAATCCGGCGATCGCGGCATCGGCGGCGCCGGGGTCGCCCTGCGGAACGGCATCCGCTTCGATCATCGTCGTGCGGGCGCCGAGCTCTCCGAGGTAGCCGACGAGGGTGTGGACGAAGCTGTCGTGGTTGTCGACGACGAGGACCTCAGCCACCGACAGTGGACTCCTGCGGGTTGATGAACTGCGACGCCCAGGGGAACACGTACCAGAAGAGGCCGTAGACGATCGCGGCGACCAGGATCAGAAGGATCACGACCCGGACCCAGGCGGGCCCGGGCAGGATGCGCCAGAGGGCGGCGTACATCAGGCGGCTCCTACGGTGGGGGGTGCGAGCGAGGCCGGCGGCCCGTCGACGGTGGGGGTGAAGCTCTCGAACACGGCGTAGGCGATGATGCGCTCGAGCATGTTCAGCTTCGGGGCGCAGCTGGTGAGGGTGAGGTAGCGGCCGTTCGCCTCCACCCCGACCTGCTGGGGCACGGGGAGGAGCACCTCGACCTGAGTGTCCTGCACGTACTCGAGGGTGCGGAACCGGTAGGTGTACCACCCGTCCTGCGTCTGGATCACGATCGCGTCGCCGATGACGAGCTTGTCGATCGGGTCGAAGGGGGCGCCCGAGGTCCAGCGGTGTGCGGCGTAGACGGTGTTGCCGACCTGCCCGGGCATCGCGGTGTCGGCGTAGTGGCCGATCTCGCCCTGATCGAGGATGTCCTTGCGGCTCGTGCCGCCTGCGACCGTGAACTGCCACTCGGGGCCGAAGCGGGGGATGAACATCACGCCGAACTGCTCGCCGTGCGCGGGTTGACCCTTCACGGGAACGACCGTCTCGACGGGCGCGGCCGTCTCGGTCGGTTCCGGGGTCGGAGTGGCGTCGTCGGTGGGCGCAGGGGACGCGGTCGCCCAGCTCTGCGAGAGCGCGCTGGCCTCCTTGTGCTTCTCGGCGCCGATGATCCAGTCGCCGATCCACATCTGCCAGGCGACGTAGAGCAACGCCACGACACCGACAGTGATGAGGATCTCACCGAGCACGCCGACGACCGACGCGCGACGGCGTGGCCGATGACGCACCCTCAGCTCCGTGTCCCCCATGCTCGGATTCTCCCACAGCGCGGCTGTGCCCTGGCCGACAGGCGGAACGGCCTGTAGGTAGACTTCAGGGCATGGCACGTTCCAGCAACGATGACGAGCAGCTCACCGAGCGCAGCGAGGGCGAATCCGCCCCCAACCCGGTGTGGTTCAAGCCCATCATGCTGGGACTCATGATCATCGGCCTCGTCTGGGTGATCGTGTTCTACCTGAGCGGCTCGGTCTACCCCATTCCGGGCATCGGCGGCTGGAACCTCGTGATCGGGTTCGGCATCGCGTTCGTCGGGTTCCTCATGACGACGCGCTGGCGCTGACCCCCGGTCCCTGTCCACATCTGTATCCCCGGGTGTGAACTACACGGGTGTAATTCATCCCCATCTGTGGATGCACCTGTGGATAACTACCGGTACAGGAACAGCGGAATGGCCAGCAGGGCGAGGAGACCCGCGGCCACCGCCACGAGTAGCCAGATCTGCTTCTTCCGCTGACGCACCGCCCGCGTGCGCGCGAAGATGAAGCCGATGAGGGCGCCGACCAGCCCGCCACCGATGTGCGCCTGCCAGGCGATGTTCGATCCGGGCAGGAACGTGATCACGAGGTTCAGTCCGAGCAGAACCGCGATCGCCGTCACGTTCGCGCCGAGGTGCCGGCCGATCACGAACATCGCGCCGAGAAGACCCCACACGGCACCCGACGCACCCACGACCCAGGTGGTCGGCGCGAGCAGCACCGTCAGCACCGAACCGCCGAGGGTGCTCAGCAGGTAGAGGGTCAGGAAGCGACCCCTGCCGAGCAGGGGTTCAAGGCTTCGGCCCAGCGCCCACAGCGCCAGCATGTTGAGCACGATGTGCCAGACGCTGGCATGAGTGAGGACGACCGTGAACAGCCGCCACGGCTGCGCGTAGACGAACTGTCCGTTCAGCGCCAGGTAGAAGCGGACGACGTCCCCGAACCCCGGGATGAGCCCGATCAGGTAGAAGACGCTCGACAGCCCGATGAGCGTGTACGTCACCACCGGCGTCGAACTCGCCACCGCGCGGCGGCGGCGCGGCATCCGCGTCACCGTCGCGCGGTGCTGCTCCTTCTGGGCCTGCTGCGACGCCGCGAGGCATTCGGGGCAGATCACCCCGACCGGCAGCGGCGTCTGGCACTCGGTGCAGATCGTGCGCAGGCACCGCTGGCAGAGCACGAAGCTCTGCCGGTCGGGATGCCGATAGCAGTAGTTGTCGGGGTTCGTCCGCAGACCCGCGTCCGTCACGCGGGTCTCAAGCTTCGACGACGTCGATCGACGAGATGACCACGGGCTCGACCGGACGGTCGCCGGCACCCGTGCGCACCGCGGCGATCTCGTCGACGACGGCGCGCGAGGCGTCGTCGGCAACCTCGCCGAAGATGGTGTGCTTGCCCTGCAGCCACGGGGTGGGGTCGGTCGTGATGAAGAACTGCGAGCCGTTCGTGCCCTCGGCCTTGCCGGTGATCGCGTTGAGGCGCTGGCCGGCGTTCGCCATGGCGAGGATGTAGGGGTCGTTGAAGTTCAGCTCGGGGTGGATCTCGTCGTTGAAGGTGTAGCCGGGGCCGCCGACGCCCTGACCGAGGGGGTCGCCGCCCTGGATCATGAAGTTCGGGATGATGCGGTGGAAGATGACGTCGGTGTACAGGGGGCCCTCGCCGGGCTTGCCGGTGGCGGGATCGGTCCACTCCTGCGAACCGTCGGCGAGGCCGGTGAAGTTCTGCACCGTGCGGGGTGCGTGGTCGCCGAACAGGTTGACGACGATGTCGCCGTGGTTCGTGTGGATGGTCGCAACGGCGGTGTGAGTCGTCATGCTGATCATTCTCCCACCTGTCAAGGCCTTCCGGCTTTCTCCCTGTCTGGCAAGATGGGGGGAAACGACCCCGGATGAGGGAGACCCCGTGAGCATCACCCGCAAGCGCAAGAAGGAACTCCGCAAGCTTCAGGACCAGGCGACCACACTGTGGGAGTCGCAGCAGGTGCTGCTCGGTCAGGCCGGTGACATCGCCCGCGAGGCCGGTCGTCAGCTCGGCAACTACAACCGCGAGCAGGTCGTCCCCGGCGTGCAGCACACGTACGAGAAGTACGCCGCGCCCTACGTCGACCAGGGCGTGAAGACGTCGAAGAAGCTGTACAACGAGAAGATCGTGCCGGCTGCCGGTGCGGTGATCGGCTCCGCGATGAGCGTGTGGGATGCCGCGAACGAGAAGCGCGGAGACCTCGCCGCCGGTCGCGGATTCACGTCGCTCGACGTGGGCAAGTACCAGAAGAAGGCCGAGAAGTACGGCAAGAAGGCCGCCAAGCAGCTTCAGGTGAGCACGGCCGCGCCGAAGAAGAAGCGTGGCGCGGGCAGCGTCATCGCGATCATCCTCGGCATCGCCGCGGGTGCGGGTGTGCTGTACGCCGCGTGGCAGACGCTGCGAGCCGACGACGAGCTGTGGGTCGCCGACGACCCGCTGCGCGCACCGGATGCCTGATCCGCTCGACCGCGTTCGCTCCGCCGCCGCCGCTCGCGGTCTCGACATCGAGATCCGCGAGCGTCCGGCGGCGTCGAGTTTGGCGGAAGCGGCATCCCTCCTGGGACTCCAACCGGAGGATATCGTCAAGACGCTCGTCGTGAAGCGTTCCGATGATTCGTACCTGTTCGCGCTGATCCCGGGGGATTTGGCGATCTCGTGGCCGAAGCTGCGGGCCCTCGTCGGGGTCAACAAACTGCGCCTGCCGGAGCCCGAACTCGCTCTCGCCGCCACCGGCTATGAGCGGGGGACGATCGTGCCGATCGGCTCGAGCACCGACTGGCCGGTGTACGCCGACGAGTCGATCGTCGGGCGTCGCATCGCGATGGGGGCCGGCGCGCACGGCTACAGCCTGTTCGTCGACGCCGATGACCTCATCGCCGCCTATGGCGCAACGGTCGCCGACATCTCCCAGCCGGCGTCCGCGCGGTGATCACAGCCCGGTGATCACAGCCCGGTGATCACAGCCCGGCCATCTCCAGCCCAATGTCGACGAGGTTGACGTGCTGCAGCGCCGGGATCTCGGCGATCGCGAACCAGTCGGCTTCGTCGGTAGACCCGCCCGTCTCGTTGCGCAGACGCCCGCCGACGATGTGCGCGCGGTAGACGATCCGGAGGGCATGGAGCGGCTCGGTCGCGTCGTCACGGATGCGCTGACGCGCGGGGATCACACGCGAATGGATGCCGAGGAGCTCGTCGATCTCGATGCGGAACCCGGTCTCCTCCCGGACCTCGCGCTTGACGGCATCCTGCGGATCTTCGCCGGGCTCAATCCCGCCGCCCGGCAGAGTCCACGCAGCACGACGACCCTCGTGCCAGTGAGCGAGGAGCAGCCCTCGCTCGTCATCGAACACGACCGCGTAGGCCGCAACACGCAGGTCCATGCTGCGAGCCTATCGAGTCGACGCTCGTGCGCGGGGGAGGAGAAGAGACTGTGGAGGTAGCGCGACAGTGCTCTAACCTTGCCCCGGCCTTGCAGTTGGCGGTCTCGTCGCATCGTGCGATCCGTCGGCGGCGCAGGCCAGCGCCGGAATCGCCGACCTCGGCGCGAGCGTTGCCGCGCCCGGTTCCGCGGCTGACGGTGGCCATGCTGGGAGAGGCAGAGCGCCGGTACAAGGACGGCGAGATCCTGCGGGCGATCGCGGGTGATCTGGGAGTAAGCCGTCAGCGACTCGCTGTGCGATTGCGTGAGCGAGGAGTGCGGCTACGCGGTGAGAAGCCGTCATCTGAGCAGGTGCGCGAGATGTGCCTGCGCTACGAGCAGGGCGAGTCGCTGGCCACGGTCGGCGAGCGGATGGGCTTCAACGCCAGTTCCGTGCGTGTCGCGCTGATCGCTGCGGGTGTGAAGCTTCGGGACACTAATGGGCGAGTGCGGTGAGCCTCGGGGCCCATGTCTGGGTGTTACTCGATCGCCCCGAGGATTGCTGTGACTCGGGGCGGCAGCAGAGGCTTCGTTCCTGTGGTGTTCACAAGTGTTGCGAGGTTGCGCCAGGCGTGGGCTCGGATCTGAGCGGTGGTGACTCCGCGCTGCTTGGCGAGAGCTGCTTCGACGTCGCTGACATTGCCAGGTTGGTGCGGGCGGGCTCCGCTGCGGTTCCCATCGGGGTGGTCTGTTTCTAGGAGGAGACGATCCATGGGGATGAGGTCGATGGCGTCGCTTCGGCGCAGGGTGGCGGTGTTGATCGAGAAGTAGGCTCCGAGTTCAATCGCGCGCCTTGTGGTGGCTCGGTCGCCGAGCCACCAGTGCAGGATCGCGCCGGTGATCGGGGTGTGTTCGAGATGCTCCACGACTTCGCTGGTTGCCCGGTAGCTATGGATCGACGTGAGGCGGGGCTTCGCCTGAAGTTGCGTGAGCAGCGCGGCCAACACGTCGTGCTGTTTGGCGAGGCGGGATGGGACTCTTGCGTCGAGTCCGATTTCGCCGACGTAGGGGGTGCGGGCGATGAGACGCTCGAACTCCTCAGGGTCGTAGCCATCGAGTGCGGTCTTCACTCCTGGGTGAACGCCGACGCCCCAGATCGCGAGCAGGTCGTGGTGCTGGCGATCGAGGGCGAGACGCGACTCGGCGAGGCTTCGACTTGCCGCGAAGATCACGGCTCGGAGGTTCAGAAGGTCCCGAGGGGTGACCGTCGGGTCGATGTGGGCGTGGAGGTCAACGGCCGGCAAGTTGGTCATGTCAGCGTCTCCAGCTCGCGCGCGCCGCGGACGCACAGGTCACGGGCGTCGGTTGCGGAGTACCCGTCGGGCAGGCGCATCGCTGCGATGTCGCTGACCCGGATTCCGCGGGCCACGAATCCGCGGATGCTGGGAAGGATCGACGCCTTTTCGAGTTGGGATCTCGCGGCCTCGCTGGGAGGGGCATCGATCACATAGGTGCTTCGGTCGGTGAGTTCCGCGGCCGCGAACGATGCCCGGCGCACCAGGCACCCGAAGCACGTTCCGCAATGGTCGGTCGCTGTCACGCCGAGCCATCGTCGGTTGGTGAACGCGCACGAGTTGGTGGCGCTGAGAAGGTCCGAGGCGGGGTCATCGCCGACCTGGTCCGCCAGCCACCGGAACATCTCGCCCTTCGTCTGTGCCGCGAATGGATTGGACAGGGTTCCCCATGCGCCGGCGGCGGAGACGAGTCGGGACAGTTCGGTGAGGAACCACGGGTGGGTGGTGCGGGTGGAGAGGCTGCCGAGCTGGTCAGCGCCCAGGGGTGGGTTCAGTGAAGCGAACCCGTTCTCGGGGATCCAGAGTTCCACCTCGTTGACCGAGGCGAGGGCGAGGCCGAGCGCGAGGAACAGGAACGACCGGGTTCGCGTGGTGTTCTCATTCTTGAACCGGTGGCCTCCGGGTTGTGTCTGGCGTCGGGTGAAGCGGACCTGCGCGTGCTGCTGCGTGCTGCCATTGGGGCAGAGGTCTCGGATGCGTTCGGCGACGTCCTGCTGGATGGGTGAGATCGATGTCGCCCCGACGTGAGATACGAGCAGGTGCGGTTCGGGCTGGGTGCGTGCGAGGAATGCACCGGTGGCGGAGTCGGCGCCGCCGCTCATTAGCACCACCCGCTGCACGTCGGGATACCCGTTGGGCGCGATGTCCTCACGAGGGATGCGAGCTGCACGGAAGGTGAGCGTCCATCGGTCACCCGACAAGAAGTCGAGGAGCTGCTGCAGCTGGTTCGTGATGGCGTTCCAGGGTGCCGTGTCGTGGACGGGGACGCTCAGAGCAATGTGGCGTTGGGTCCAGTTGACGCGGCCGGCCCGGCGCGGGACGGAACGGTCTGCGGCGTAGACCATCGCGGCGAGGCGGAACAGTTCGATGTTCTCGCGTCGCACCGGGCCGAGCTTGCCCAGCCGGGGTCCCAGGGAGGTGTTGAAGGTGCCGGCCCCAGCGGTGGGCCAGTAGAACGTGCGCTCGGCGGACTCGGGAGTGAGCGCCGATGGGACTTGGAAACGAAGATCGAACTGCGCCATCTCAATCCGCCTCGTGGATGGTTCTAAGATATTCGAGTCCGTCTTCGATCGCGCGCGTGAACTCCTCGGCGCTGGGCCCGCTGGGCGAGAGATCCGCGTGTGCGGCGAGCTCTTCCGCGGCCTGACGGATCCCGTCCTCGAACGCCGCGCGTTCGGCTCCTGACATGTCCTTGGTGTTCAGACTAGATGCGGTCTCCACGAGGTATGCCTCGGCCAGGATTAGGGCGACCGCTTCCTCGGCGATCTGCCCGAGTGACACGTCCGTCCCCGTGCTGTCGCTCTCGACGAGCCATTCGGCGAGCCTGCCGACGACCTCCATCTGCTCCGCAGTCTCGATCGTTCCCGCGGGGAGGTCCTCACAGACTTTCTGTGCGATCTGGTGGGCGACGTCGAAGATGTTCGGGTTCGCCCGCAGTGCGTCGTAGTCCAGGCCGAGATCGCGGAGAGTCTGAGCATCGCCGCTGCGGTACGCGTATGCCGCTGCGGCTCCACGGCCGGCGGAACGCGCGGAGGCTGCCGTCGATCGAGTGAGGCTCTCGCCGCCCCGGCGGCCGCCCCCACCCCTTCCCCCTCCGCCGCGGGAGGAACGGAAGAGCGCGGCCGTGGGCAGCACCCTGCCGGCTGGCGAGCTCGGGGACGGCTTCAGCGGGGACAGAAGCGAGGGCTGGCTGCCTGAGGGCGGCGGAGCCTGGCCATCAGCCCCGGGGAGACTGGCCAGCCAGTCGTCGAGTCCGTCGCGCAGGTCACCACCGGCGGCACTGCCGGAGTAGGAGCCTTTAGTTCCCATCAGCGCTTACCGCCCTTCGGTGGCGGCGTGGTGAGCGCCTTCTTGATGTTGCCGTCTGGGAGCTGCGCGGCCAACGCGTTGATGACGTCCTTCATCCCGGGGATCTCGACCCCGGCGAGGATGACGGCGGTACCGGGCTGCAGATCGGAGGCCGGGAGCCGGCGAAACGCGTCAAGCGCGGCCGGTTGCACGGCGACATGTGCGGTGGCGAGTCTGACGATCCCGGCGACCGCGCCGCGCTGCTCCTGGACACGGTCTCGTGCACGCAGCCCCAGGTGCCGCAGCAGCTGATCGACATCGTCGGTCGTGAGCGCTCGCAGGCTCTCGTCAGTGAGTTGCCGCCTGTCCACCGTGCGGGTCGAGGCCAGCTGCGCGGCCAGATCGCGGAGATGTTGGGGAAGCTCTGCACTGACCAGGAGGTCGCCGCGGAAGGATGCCGCCAGGTGCAGGTAGGGGCTCAGGTCGAGGTCATGAAGATCCGGTGGGAGCTTCGCCCATCGGATCATGTCCTCGGCGAAGTGCGGGGCGACCGCGGCTGCTGACGCTGCTTGGGTCGGCGCTTCCTCCGCTTCGGGTGGTCGGGCGTCTTCGGCTGTGTCGGGCGGTTCCGCTCCGGCCGCGTCCGCAGCCGTCTCGGGTTCATCCGGTGCGCGGTCGGCCAGGTCAGCTGGCGGAGCGGGGACTGGAGGTTCTTTCGGCCGGTTCGCTTGCGCTTCCAGCGACTCCAGTCGATCTCGAAGCTCACCGGTTCGCAACCATGACAGCACGGACTGGAACTGATCCGGCAGGAGAACTTCAAGAACCATGAGCTTGGCGACGACGTCGAAGTCGAGCTCGATGCCCCGCCGCGCAGCGATGGATCGACGGATGTTCAGGTCGTTGAGGAATCGCTTGATGCGCCGCGGGTTGCCCCGGAGTTTCTCGTAGAGGATCGTGGTGAGCCGTCGCGCGAAAGACAGCTCTCGCTGGACGTCGAGACCGTCAGGCGCCTGGAGGTCGTCGAGAGCACCGGCCATGCGTAGCCGGTGGCATTCGGTGATGACCTTTTCCAGTTGCTCATCGGTGAGACGCTGGTCAACGCGATTCTGCAGCTGCAGCAAGAGCACATACGACTCCGTGTCGAAGGCACCCAGAGCCGGCAGTGGGACGGTGGTCTGGACGATCTTGTGCAGGTAGAGCTTGGACGGGGGCTCTGCCGGGAGAGCGTCTTCGTCCTCGGGGCGCTCCGTAGGCATGCTCGAATCTGGCAGGCGCGTGCGGATCGCGTCGGCAACCCGGTCCTCGTCTGCCGCGATGACGAACGCCATGCCCTCAACGCTCAGGAAGAGACGGATCGCTTCCAGGGTCTCCACGACGGTATCCACCAGGCACCGGTCGAGGTCGTCGACCAGCACCGCTACCCGGCGCACGTGAGCCATCTCCTCGGCCCCCAACAGCTCAGCGAACTCAGCCTTGAAACCGGCCAGGCCCCGCGGCTGGTCCCCGGCGTCACTCCCCTCGGACGCCGGTTCGCGGATGAGATCCAGCACGTCGCTGACACCGGGGATCTGCAAGGTGAGCGAAGACTTGGCGGCGAGCTTGACCGCCTTGGCCCAGTCGACCCGATCAGAGAGCCTCTTCAGGAGCTTCTTGATCTTCTCGCCCTTGGACTCCTCGACGTCCTTGAGGCGTTCGGTGAGTTCGGCCGCGATGGCGTCGAGGACCTCACCGATCAGGCTCTCCTTCGCGCCCACGGCAGGGTCGTAACGCCAGGGGTCGGTGCGGACGGTGATGATCTTGGCTTTCTCAGGATCGCTACGGGAGTCAAGATCAGCCTTGATGAGTTCAAGGACGGTGGTCTTGCCGCTACCCCACGGGCCGGACAGTCCGATCGCCAACGGATCGAGCGCGTCATCGAGGACAGCGTCAGAGACCGTTTCCGCGATGGCCCGCGCCGCGAGGAAGTCCACTTTCGACGGCTCATCGGACCAGAGGCGACCCCGAAGATCCTCGATCGTGGACATCACGCCTCCTCACGTTCAGCCGCGAAGGCGGTTCTGTGAGACCTGCCGCGAGCTCGCCCGCCGCCGGGGCGGTGCGCGAAGCGCACACAAGCATCCGACGACCCAAGTTTTCCGTTCAGGATCTCACGTTTGCCCTCCCATTCGGGGCCGACACGCAGGGAGCCCTCGGCAGGCGGCTGTAGCAGGTCAGTCCGTGGAGTCGTTGCCACCGGAGGGGAACGGCCGCCGGGCCTGGGCGTCGAGGTGTGCCTGCTTGACGGCGATCAGGTTCTCCTCGACGGAGCTCGTCGTGCGGTCGTTGGTGACGTGGATGTCGACTCCGGCGTCGTGGAGCTGCTGGACGACGGCGACGTGATCGGCGTACTTGGAGCCGAGCCGAGCAAGATCGGTGACGATGAGCCCGGTCACGTCCTCCCGCTCGACGGCATCGAGCACGCCTTGCAGACCGTAGCGACTGCGCCCGACGTCGGTGAAGACCTCGGTGACGGTCAGGTCGTGCTCGTCGGCGTAGCGGCGGCAGTCGGCTTCTTGCTGATCCAGCCAGGTCGGGTTCTCTGCCGCGCTATACCGGTAGATGACGGCCTTCATGGCGCACCTCCGGTCATGACCAGAACCTCATCCGGCGTACTGCGCGACTCGGTTTCTCGGCGGGCGGTGCGGCGCTGGACGTGCTCTCGGTAGCGGAGGGGGGCGATGAGGCTCACCGGGCCGAGCCAGAGCATCTTGAGCGCGTTCCATGCGCACAGCAGGACGACCAGGTGGAGCCAGCCGGGGCCGCCCTGCTCGATGTGGTAGGTCAGGAGCTTGACGGCGGCGATGTAGGGGGCAGCGAGCAGCATCGCGGGAACGCCCCATTTGAGCCCGCGGCGGGTGTAGACGGCATCGCGGATGCGGTTCGTCGGGAAGAGCCGGCGGGCCGGTTCCAGATTCTGAGCGGTGTTCTCGCTCTGGCGCCAGCGGCGCCGGACGAGGTCACTGAGGAACATCGGTGGGCCTCCATTCAACACGGTTCGAATGATCGAGAAGCGGCGTGTTGATGGTGGCCCCGGAAGGGGCGATCCCGAAGGACCCTGCAGATCGAATGCCTGCGCTTCACCTCCTAGTTTACGCCGGGATCGGGCGAGAGGGGAAGGTCTCGTCGTGGTGCCGAGCGCACCTGCACTGGTAGCGCCTGGTGAGTGGAAGGACCCGGTCATGGTTGCTCTGGCTGACTACGCCTCCGATGAGCGGACGGCCCGCGTGATGCTCTCGATAATGGCCGAGCCGGCCGACCGCACCGTCGGCCGGTTGCTGCGCCGCGAAGGCGCCGTCGAGACTCTCCGGCTCCTCGACACAGGCGGATCGATGCTCGGCGTCCGGGCTGAGGAAGCAGCGATTCTGCACCACACCGCGCAACAGCTCGCCGCACGGGGCAGCCTCGGCGATGATCTGGCGGGGGTGCTGGACGGGTCGTACACACCGCTGATCCCTGGGGATGCCCATTGGCCGGTCTCGGTGGACGCGCTGGGAGATCGTGCCCCGTACGTGCTGTGGACGAAGGGAGCGACCTCGTTCCTCGCGGCCCGGCAGGAGACGCGGGTGACGATCACCGGTTCACGGGCCTCGACCAGTTACGGCGATCACGTCGCCGGCGAGCTCGCCCACGACGCGTCGCACGCGGAGCAGATCGTGGTCTCCGGCGGCGCCTACGGCATCGACGGTGCCGCCCACCGCGCTGCGCTGAGTAGCGGCGGGCAGACGATCGCGGTGATGGCCGGCGGTCCGAACCGGCTCTACCCGGCGGGGCATCGCGACATGCTCGAACAGGTTGGCGATGTGGGGTTGCTGATGAGTGAGATGCCGCCCGGGGGGGGGGCGGCCCGGCACCAGT